>NZ_WNNK01000036.1 GCF_009724245.1 Pseudomonas spelaei
ATTTAGCTTTTCTATCGATATGCAGGAATAACAACAAATCCCTTCTATATAGAGAGCAAGAAGAGAGCCGACTGAGCAATATATTGCTCAACTCTCAACACTTAAGCATCATAGGCGCCTCTGCTTCTTTATATGACTTCGGACGAACACCCTCGATGACCACCTCGCCTCGTAGCCTAGCCTCGGCATTATTCCCTGTCGGCCTGCTGCTGATTGCCATGGCCTCCATACAGTCCGGCGCCTCGCTGGCAAAAAGCATGTTTCCTATCGTCGGCGCACAAGGCACCACCACCCTGCGTCTTGTGTTCGCCAGTATCATCATGCTGCTTCTATTACGCCCGTGGCGGGCCAGGCTCACCGCCAAATCCCTACGCACCGTAATCGTGTACGGAATGGCGCTGGGCGGGATGAACTTCCTCTTCTATATGTCCCTGCAGACCGTTCCCCTGGGAATAGCTGTAGCGCTCGAGTTCACTGGACCATTGGCCGTCGCTATTTACGCCTCGCGTCGTGCCGTCGACTTCCTCTGGATCGGCCTGGCGATCATCGGTCTCCTGCTACTGATTCCCATCGGAGAAACCAGCAGCGGGATCGATTTGACGGGCGCGGCCTATGCATTAGGCGCCGGCATCTGCTGGGCGCTTTATATCCTGTTTGGCCAGAAGGCGGGAGCAGACAACGGCGTTCAAACAGCGGCTTTGGGCGTTATGATTGCCGCACTGTTTGTCGCACCGATCGGGATAGTCCATGCAGGTACAACTTTACTGACTCCCTCACTGATCCCAATCGCCATTGGCGTCGCGATTTTGTCCACTGCCCTGCCCTACACCTTGGAGATGGTTGCCCTGACTCGTCTCCCCGCCCGTACATTCGGCACCTTAATGAGTATCGAGCCCGCTTTCGGTGCGCTCTCCGGGCTATTTTTCCTTCAGGAACACTTGTCCTTAGCACAATGGATGGCCATCACCTGCATCATCCTGGCTTCTGTTGGTGCAACCCTGACCATGCGTAATGAATCCAAACCACTAGTCCCGTCAGATTGATTCAGGATTTAACGTAGCTCTGGTATTTGCCGCTCAATTAGGCCATGTTTAGACTGTAACCCAATGTCAGTCATGGAGAATTTCGATAGGGACATCAAGAACGCTACAATCGAGAGCGAGCAAAGCCTGCTTCGGGCATCTCTGCGAAGCGGCTATTAAGGATGGGAATGAAGCGAATTTTGATACTGTTAGTCGTCATGGCCATCGCCGGTTGTGCCGCGACCACCAAGACAGAAGTAAAACGGGGGAAAAAAGGGCTGCACATCAACTGTTCCGGCCTGTCCTCCTCCTGGGACCAGTGCTATAGCAGTGCAGCTAACTCGTGCGGCGCCAAAGGCTATAGAGTCATTGCCAAGTCAGGCGATAACGCCGAAGATCCAGGCGACTATCCGTTTGGCATCAACCCAGCTGGCTATACCAGTCGCAGCATGATCGTCATCTGCAAATAACTACAGGCCTGCCATTTGTTGGCTGAGCACTTCATGGTTCGATGACAGCACCTGCGCTTGAACCAGCGGATCGACCATCATCCGCGCCACCACCAGCGCACCGACGCACTGCGACAGAACGGCCCAAGCCAGGCTGTCGCTGCCCAGCGTCGCAGCCCAACCCACTTGCAACCTGCAAATCCAGTCCTGCGCCTGCTGGCGCACTGCAACATCGGAACGTGCGATCTCAGCCCCAAGGCTCGGCAGAGCACAGCCCGCGTCCATCTGCTCCACGTGAGCCATGCTCAAATAGAACTTGAGACAGCGATCCAGCCTCTCACGGCTCTGAATGCCATTGCCGTTCAAGCGTTCAAGGCTGTGACTCAGCTCCCGTTCGACAATCGAACTGAACAACTCGTCCTTCGAAGAGAAGTGACTATAGAAAGCACCGCCGCTCAAGCCGATAGCTTTCATCAAACCATCCACACCGACACTGGCAAACCCTTCTTTCTTGGCCATGGCCGCACTGCTGTGCAACAGCTTCTCTCTGGTTTCCTGCTTGTGACTGGCTGAATACCGCATTTCATACTCCACTGGATTTGTCACCTTGACGCTCAGCAGATCGTAGCATAACGTTCGTTTAGTTAACGATCGTTTACCAAAGGATCTTCCCATGACTGACAAGAAAAAAATCGTACTGGTCGTCGGCGCTGGCGATGCCACCGGAGGAGCAATTGCCAGGCGTTTTGCCCGTGAAGGTTATGTCGCGTGCGTCACTCGGCGCAGCACCGACAAACTTCAACCGCTGGTGGACAGTATTCTGTCAGCCGGAGGTGAGGCCCATGGTTTTGCCTGCGACGCGCGCAAGGAAGATGAGGTCATTGCGCTGATAGAACAGATCGAAACCCAGTTAGGCCCCATCGAAGCCTTTGTCTTCAACATTGGCGCCAACGTGCCTTGCAGCATCCTGGAAGAAACCGCCCGCAAGTATTTCAAGATCTGGGAAATGGCCTGCTTTTCCGGCTTCCTGAATGCCCGGGAAGTGGCCAAGCGAATGGTTACCCGCCAACGGGGCACCATTCTGTTCACCGGCGCCACCGCCGGCTTACGTGGCGCTGCCGGTTTTGCGGCGTTCGCAGGCGCCAAGCACGGAATTCGCGCCTTGGCACAAAGCATGGCGAGAGAACTGGGCCCGCGTAATATCCACGTTGCCCACGTAGTAATCGACGGTGCAATCGACACCGCCTTCATTCGTGACAACTTCCCGCAAAAATACGCGCTCAAGGACCAGGACGGTATTCTTAACCCCGAGCACATTGCCGATAACTATTGGTACCTGCACAGTCAGCCACGGGATGCCTGGACCTTCGAACTGGACTTGCGCCCCTGGAATGAGCCCTGGTAAGCACGCCCCCATAACAATAAGCAGCGAGCACAAACCATGAGTAAAACCCTGGAGTTTTTCTTCGACCTCGGTAGCCCTGCCACCTATCTGGCCTACACGCAGTTACCTGGCCTGTGTGCTGAAACCGGCACCCAACTGATCTATCAGCCGATGCTGCTGGGTGGTGTCTTCAAGGCCACCGGCAATGCCTCTCCCGCTACCATCGCGGCCAAAGGTCGCTACATGTTCCTGGACCTGGCACGCTATGCCAAACGCTACAACGTCCCGCTCACATTCAACCCGAACTTCCCCATTAACACGCTGACGCTAATGCGCGCTGTGACCGGTATTCAGATGCACCAGCCAGAACGTTTTATCGATTTCATCGATTGCCTGTTCCGCGCACTATGGGTAGAAGGACATCATCTCGGGGATCCGGCAATCGTTGCGCAAGTCCTGACTGAACATGGCTTTGATCCCGCTGAAGTATTGGCGCTGACCCAGGACGAGGCAGTGAAAGCCGCCCTCAAGGACAAGACCGAAGACGCTATCCAGCGCGGCGTCTTCGGTGCCCCGAGCATGTTTGTCGGCAACCAGCTGTTCTTCGGCCAGGATCGCCTGGATTTTGTGCGAGAAGCCCTGAGCTAAAGCGCCTGCCGCTTGCGCAGAACATGCAAGCGGCCCTCGGGCCTTATATAGCCGCCGTACGCACCTGCAACCACTCCAACGCAGCACCACTGAGCAGCGGACTCAAGCGCTCACGCACCTGTGCGTGATAGTCGTTGAACCACTGGCGCTCATCCAGCGTCAGCAACGATGGCTCCAGACAACGGGTATCGATCGGGCACAAGGTCAGCGTCTCGAACTTGAGGAACTCGCCAAACTCGGTCTTGCCCGCTTCGCGGTTCAATACCAGGTTCTCGATACGCACCCCCCAACGGCCCGGGCGGTAGGTGCCCGGCTCGATAGAGGTGATCATTCCCGGCTGCATAGCGGTTTGTGGCGCCGCGACGGCCTGATAGGCAATCACCTGCGGACCTTCATGAACATTGAGGAAATACCCGACACCATGACCGGTGCCGTGGCCGTAATCCACACCTTCGGCCCAGATCGGCGCACGAGCAATGGCATCCAGCAACGGCGACAGAATACCCTTGGGGAAATGTGCACGGGACAAGGCGATCACACCTTTGAGCACCCGCGTACAGTCGCGCTTCTGCTCTTCGCTCGGCGTACCGATGGGCACCATCCGCGTGATGTCGGTAGTACCCCCCAGGTACTGGCCGCCTGAATCGATCAACAGCAAACCATCGCCTTCGATCAACGCATGCTCTTCTTCTGTGGCGTGGTAATGAGGCATCGCGCCATTGGCATTGAACGCAGCAATGGTGTTGAAACTCAGCGACACATAACCCGGACGGCGAGTCCGGGCAGCCGTCAGGTGTTCATCAATAGTCAGCTCGGTAATGCGCTCACGGCCCAGGGCACTGTCCAGCCAAGCGAAGAACTCGCACAAGGCGGCGCCATCCTGCTCCATGGCTTGGCGGATGTGCTCGGCATCGGCCAGGCTCTTGCGGGACTTGGCCAAGGTAGTCGGGTTGAGACCTTCGACCAGCTTGACGCCATCACCCAGGTTTTCCAGCAACCCCGCAGTCACTCGCGCCGGATCAACCTGCACGCTCGCACCCGCAGGCACTGCCCCCAAGGCACTCGCCACTTCGCTGTAATCGCGCAGCGTCACACCGTCCTGTTCCAGTACGGCTCGCAGCGCCCCGTCGACTTTGCTCAGGGCAACAAATAACGTGGCCTGCTTTTGGCTGATCAACGCAAAAGACACGAACACCGGGTTGAACGAAACATCACCACCACGCAGGTTGAACAGCCAGGCGATGTCATCCAGGGTGGCGATGAAATGCCAGTCGGCGCCCTTCTCCTTCAAGCTCTCGCGCAAGGCGGCAAGTTTCTCGCCACGGCTGACGGTAGCCTGGGGTGGCAAGTGCTGATAGATCGGCTGATCAGGCAACGCCGGACGGTCTTGCCAGACTTGGTTCAACAGGTCGATATCAGTACGCAGGCGTGCGCCACGCTCCGCCAACTTGCTGCCCAGGGTACGCGCCGACGCCACGGCCATGACCGCACCATCCACCGCCACAACACCGCCTTCCGGGGTTTGCTCGGCCAGCCATTCCAGCGGCCCAGGCTGGCCCGGCTGCAGCTTCACCAACTCAATGCCGCTGCCCTTGAGTTCCTTGGTCGCCTGTTCCCAATAACGGCTATCCGCCCAGACTCCGGCAAAATCGGCAGTGACAATCAGCGTCCCCACCGAACCGTGAAAACCCGACAACCACTGGCGCCCCTGCCAGTATCCCGGCAGGTATTCGGACAAGTGCGGGTCGGCCGACGGCACCAACAGGGCATGAATGCCCTCTCGGCTCATCAGTTCACGGGTGTGCGCCAGGCGCTGGGGAACCGTTCCATGGGTCAAAGGCTGCGTGCTCATCGTTTCTCCTGCTAACCACTGATAATTGTTATGTGTTGCGGATGTGGATCAAACCGCCCAGAAGGCCGGCGCGCTGGCCAGCGAGTCCTTGATCAGCTGTACCGCCTGATCAATGTCCTGCTCGGTAGTAAAACGGCCCAGGCTCAAGCGAATGGTACGACTTGCGCTGCGCGCATCATGCCCCAACGCCAGGAGCACGTGGGACGGTGCATTGCTCGCCGAGTTGCATGCCGACGTGGCTGAAAAGGCGATGCCCGCACTCAACGCAGCAGAATTGAACTCGCCCTCACTGAACGTCAGGCTCAGGGTATGGGGAATGCGTTGAGTGGCGCTACCGTTCAAGCGCACGCCGGCAATCGTATTCAACTGCTCAAGCAGACGCTGGCGTAATGCAGCAATCACCGCCTTCTCTTGCGTAAATGAAGCGGCCGCCAAGGCGAACGCCGTGCCCATTCCAGCAATCTGGTGGGTCGCCAGCGTGCCAGAGCGTAGCCCGCCTTCATGACCTCCGCCATGAATCTGCGCCAACACTTTTTGCTGAGCACGCGGGCCGACATACAGGGCACCGATCCCTTTGGGGCCATACAGCTTGTGAGCTGAAAACGACATCAGATCCACCGGCCACAAGGCCAGATCAATGGCGACCTTGCCCGCGCCTTGCGCCGCGTCCACATGGAACAGCGCACCGTGCTCACGAACCCGCGCACCAATGGCCGGAATATCGTTGAGGGTGCCCAGTTCATTGTTGACCAGCATCAGCGACACCAGAAAAGTGTCTTCGCGCAGTGCTTCGCTCACAGCCTCGAGCGTGATCAGCCCTTCGGCATTCGGCACCAGGTACGTCACCGCAACCCCGGCTTCCTGTAACTGGCGGGCCGTGTCCAGCGTCGCCTTGTGCTCAATCTGGCTGGTAATGATATGCCCACCCGATACGCCCCGGGCTTGCGTCACGCCCTTGAGCGCAAGGTTGTTGGACTCGGTGGCACCGGAGGTCCAGACGATTTGTTCAGCCTGTGCACCTACCAATTCGGCTACCTGCCGCCGTGCCTGCTCAACCGTTTGCCGGGCCTGCTGGCCGAACACATGGGAACTGGAGGCTGGGTTACCGAAATTGGCGTTGAACCCCAGGCACTCGACCATGACCTGAATGACCCGCTCATCCACCGGCGTGGTGGCGGCGTAGTCGAAATACAGAGGACGTTTATTCATGACGTTAAAGACTCGCAGAGCTTGTTCCCGAGAGCGGTGTCCCAGGGGCAGCGACCAGAAGAGAGATCGTCTGATTTACCTGATCGGGTGCCGTTAAAGAAAGACCACTTTATTTAAAAGTGCGTAGGAACGCTCCTGAAATCCAGCTTAACAGGCTCGGGGAAAGGGATGGAAAACAAAAAGCCCAAGGTTCCTGTGGGAAACCCTGGGCTTTTCAAAACAATTCCTTGGTTCAACTGGGACGACCATGCAGCGTCACACTGCGCTCTGCGTTCATCTCACCCTGATGGTCAAATCCAAACGCCTTCTGTGGCTGAGCGGTCAGCTCAGCTTTCTTCTGTTGATATTCATCAAAGGACAAACCGCGGCGACTCAACGCCTCCAGCGCCAGTTCCTTGCTCTCTTCGGCCGAAAAAGGTCGCAACTCGGGTGCCGGATGAGTCGCACAACCGGCGAGGACAGAGGCGACAAGCAACAAGGAAATAGCGAGGAAATGGTTCATGGCGAAGGACCTGCGAACTGGGCTGTAGTCAATGAACACAGGCTACTCCCGGTCCCCCTCAGAGAAAAATCACCGCCCGTGATAGTCGCTATCAACCTAGACACTCCCTTCGATAGCCATCCTTCATATTCCATAACGACCTATAAATATGGAAATACGTTCGTTTACGGAATAAATGCAACCCTCTATAAATGGCCACAACGCCTCAGCCACTGTTGGCCACGCAACTGTTGCCCAGGCAACAGCCATTCAACAAAACACCAGGTAGACAACACCAGCACTTTCCAGCAGCCGGTCCGGAGCCCATGTAAATCAAGGCTTGTGCCGTTTGGTACAGCTCTTGCTCAAGCCCCGTTACTGCTCTCGCTCTGAGCCACTGTTGAAAAAGGAACTGTTCATGACCCGTCCCCTGAATGTCGTTGCCCTCTCCGGCGGAACCTGGCGCCCGTCCCGCACCCTGGTGCTGACCCAAGCGGTGCTGGCCGAACTGGCCACCCAATTGCCGATCCAGACCACCCTGATAGAGCTGGGCGACATTGCCCGCCCGCTCGGCGCAGCGCTCTCGCGTACGGAATTGCCGGCGGAGGTCGAAGCCCAACTGCACGCCATCGAACAGGCTGACCTGCTGATCGTGGCCGCGCCGGTCTATCGCGGCTCCTACCCTGGCCTGCTCAAGCACTTGTTCGACCTGGTAGACCTCAACGCACTGATCAACACCCCGGTGCTGCTGGCCGCAACCGGCGGCAGCGAACGCCATGCCTTGATGCTCGATCACCAGTTACGGCCGCTGTTCAGTTTCTTCCAGGCCCTGACCTTGCCCATCGGCGTCTATGCCACCGAAGCCGACTTCACCGACTACCAAATCACCAGTGAGCCCTTGAAAGCCCGCATTCGCCTCGCAGCGGAACGCGCTGCGCCATTGTTTGCCGCGCATCCCACCTCCCTGCTGAAAATCGCTTAAGGATTTGTCATGGATGTTTTCTGGTTTCTGCCCACCCACGGCGACGGTCATTACCTGGGCACCACTCAAGGCGCCCGCCCGGTCACCCTCAACTATTTGAAACAAGTGGCCCAGGCCGCCGACAACCTCGGCTACCACGGCGTACTGATTCCCACCGGCCGCTCCTGCGAAGACTCCTGGGTGATCGCTTCGGCCCTGGTGCCATTGACCGAACGCCTGCGCTATCTGGTGGCGATCCGCCCAGGAATCATCTCGCCGACCGTCTCGGCACGCATGGCCGCGACCCTCGACCGGCTGTCCAATGGCCGCTTGCTGATCAACGTAGTCACCGGCGGTGATCCCGACGAGAACCGTGGTGACGGCAGCTTCCTCGACCACAGCGAACGGTATGAAGTGACCGATGAGTTCCTCAAGATCTGGCGCCGCGTACTGCAAGGTGAATCGGTAGACTTCGAAGGCAAACACCTGCGCGTACAAAACGCCAAGGCGCTCTACCCTCCGGTGCAGAAGCCCTATCCGCCGCTGTACTTCGGCGGTTCCTCCGACGCGGCCCACGACCTTGCCGCCGAACAGGTGGACGTGTACCTGACCTGGGGCGAACCGCCCGCCGCCGTCGCCGAAAAGCTCGCCGATGTGCGTGAGCGTGCAGCCCGCCACGGGCGTACCGTCAAGTTCGGCATTCGCCTGCACGTGATCGTGCGCGAGACCGAAGAAGACGCCTGGAAAGCCGCCGCCAAATTGATCGAGCACATCAGCGACGAGACCATTGCTGCCGCGCAAAAATCCTTCTCGCGCTTCGACTCCGAAGGCCAAAGGCGCATGGCTGCGTTACATGATGGGCGCCGCGACAACCTGGAAATCGCCCCCAACCTGTGGGCGGGCGTCGGCCTGGTGCGCGGTGGTGCGGGGACCGCATTGGTGGGCAACCCGCAGCAAGTTACCGAGCGGATCAAGGAATACGCGGACCTGGGAATCGAGAGCTTCATTTTCTCCGGCTACCCGCACCTGGAAGAGGCATACCGCTTTGCCGAGCTGGTGTTCCCGCTGTTGCCGGAGCCCTATGCCAGCCTGGCCGGACGCGGTATCACCAATTTAACCGGGCCGTTTGGCGAAATGATTGCCAACGATGTGCTGCCGGCCAACGCCAAAGCCTGAAGCCCCTGAGATCTGCTTCATGTGGGAGCTGGCTTGCCTGCGATGCGGCGGGCCAGGCGTGTGCCGACGCTATCGCAGGCAAGCCAGCTCCCACATTCGATCTTCGTTGCTTCATACGTAGCGCACGGCATTTGACCTAATCGAGGAACACCCGCGTGACAGCCAAACCCCACAGCGTCCTGCCCTCACCTTTGCAGACCGCCAAACTGCTGGCCACCGAATTCGCCCTCACCGCCGTCGAACGCGACGAGCGCGGTGGCACACCCAAGGCCGAACGTGACGCCTTGCGCCAAAGTGGCCTGCTGGCCCTGAGCATTCCCACGCAATACGGTGGCCTCGGCGCTCGCTGGAGCGAGACCTTGGAGATCGTTCGCGAATTCGCCAAGGTCGACAGCTCCATCGCCCACGTCTTTGGCTTTCATCACCTGATGCTCGCCACCGTGCGACTCTTTGCCCGCCCGGAACAATGGCAGCCCTGGTTCGAACAGACCGCCCGCAAAAACTGGTTCTGGGGTAACGCGCTCAACCCACTGGACACCCGAACGGTGGTCAAGGACTTCGGCGGCTGGCGTGAGTTTTCCGGCAAGAAGAGCTTCTGCTCCGGCGCCAGCGATTCAGAAATGCTGATCGCCTCGGCGGTGGATGAAAGCGCCGGCGGCAAATTGCTGATCGCTGCCATCCCCAGCGGTCGCAGTGGTATCACCCTGCACAACGACTGGAACAACATCGGCCAACGCCAGACCGACAGCGGCAGCGCCAGCTTCGAGCGCGTACGTGTCGAAGAGTCGGAGTTGCTGCTGGATCCCGGCCCGCTGAGCACGCCCTTCGCTTGCCTGCGGCCACTGATCGCCCAGTTGACCTTCACCCATATGTTCCTCGGCATTGCCGAAGGGGCCTTTGAAGAAGCGCGTAATTACACCCTGACCGAAACCCGGCCCTGGTACAAATCCACAGTCCAGGACGTGCGCCAGGACCCTTATGTGCTCAACCATTACGGTGAATTCTGGGTCGCACTGGAAGGCGTGCGCTTGCTGGTGGAACGCGCCGCCGAACTACTGGACCAGGCCTGGGCCAAGGGCCCGAGCCTCAGCGAAAGCGAGCGAGGCCAACTGGCTATCGCCATCGCTACCGCCAAAGTCGCCGCCACTCGCAATGGCCTGGAGCTGTGCAGCCGCCTGTTCGAAGTCACCGGCGCGCGGTCCACTCACGCGTCCCTGCGTCTGGATCGGCATTGGCGCAACCTGCGCACACAAACCTTGCACGATCCAGTGGACTACAAACTCCACGAACTGGGTGACTGGGCCTTGAACCAGTCCCTGCCGATTCCGACCTTCTATTCCTGAATGCTTTGTAAAGAAGAGGTGCCCATGCAGCTTTTAACCTTACCGCCCTCGCCCGCCCTCGCGACCTCGATCCGCGCCACGGCCCAAGTCTTCGAGGACCCGAAATCCCAGGCGCTGCTGGCGCACATCCAGCAGGTGGCGCCCAGTGAAGCCAGTGTGCTGATCATCGGCGAAACCGGTACCGGTAAAGAGCTGGTGGCCCGGCATATCCACAACCTCAGTGCCCGGCGCAACCGGCCGTTCGTGGCGGTAAATTGCGGGGCGTTTTCCGAATCCCTGGTGGAAGCGGAATTGTTCGGTCATGAAAAAGGTGCCTTCACCGGTGCCCTCAGCGCCAAGGCCGGCTGGTTCGAAGAAGCCGACGGCGGCACCTTGTTCCTCGATGAGATCGGCGACTTGCCGATGGCCATCCAGGTCAAGCTGTTGCGCGTCCTGCAGGAGCGGGAAGTGGTGCGCCTGGGCTCACGCAAAAGCATTCCCATTGATGTGCGGGTGCTCGCCGCCACCAACGTGCAACTGGAAAAAGCCATCAACGCCGGGCATTTCCGCGAAGACCTGTACTACCGCCTCGACGTGGTCAGCCTGGAACTGAGCCCGCTACGCGAACGCCCCGGTGACATCCTGCCGCTGACCCGGCACTTTATCGAGGCCTACAGCCAACGCCTGGGCTACGGCCCGATCACCATCAGCCGCGAAGCCGAGCAGAAACTCAAAAGCTACAGTTGGCCGGGCAACATCCGCGAGCTGGAAAACGTTATCCACCACACACTGTTAATCTGCCGCAACGGCCTGATCGAGCGCGATGACCTGCGTCTGTCGAACATGCGCATCGAGCGTCAGGACGACAGCCAGTACGGCGCCGATAACAGCGCCGAAGCCTTTCTGGAGCGGGCCTTTCAGAAGCTGTTCGAAGAACAGGCCGGCGCCCTGCATGAGAAGGTCGAAGACGCGCTGTTGCGCGCCGCCTACCGTTTCAGCCATTACAACCAGGTGCACACCGCCAACCTGCTGGGCCTGAGCCGCAACGTCACCCGCACCCGCCTGATCAAGATCGGCGAGTTGGCGGTGAACAAGCGGCGACCCGGAGAGAACGTACAAGGAGAACGCATGTTGCACCTATCCATTTAGGCGGCACTGTAACGCGTCGTCGTGGCTGCGCTCGATGCTGCGCAGCACCTGGAACGAACCGAAGGTTACGGCCGTGGCCTGATGGGCGCGGATCAGCGTCCAGAAATCCTCTCCCTGCTGCTCAAAACGCTTGAACGCGGCCTCTCCGTCCTCCCGGGACAGCCATTGCAAGTAGTTGAGCACCCGGCGCCCGTCATCACTGACCTGCACACTGGCACTGAGAAACCCGCCACCCCCTTGGGCCAGGCGCTCCGTCTGCTCGGACAGCGCCAAGACCAGTGCGGATTGCTGGCGGGGCTCGATCTGAAACTCGATGAGTTGGGTAAAGCCACGACTTTTCGCTGATGACTGCATGAATATTCCCCTCTAGCTGTAGGCGCGATCTTGCGATCCAACGTCACGCAGGGTAAAACCTCTAGTTAACTCGAGGTCAAGAGTCTTTTTTGGAGTTTTTTTCATGATCAGCAAAGAACTCACCGTCGGCCAACTGGCAGCCCGCAGCGGCGTGGCCGTCACCGCCCTGCACTTCTACGAAACCAAGGGTTTGATCAAGAGCAACCGCAATGCCGGCAACCAGCGGCGCTACCCCCGGGACGTGCTGCGGCGGGTAGTAGTGATCAAGATTGCCCAGCGCCTGGGTATTCCGTTGGCAACGATTCATGAGGCGCTGAAAACCTTGCCTGATAGCCGCACACCAACGGCCGCCGACTGGAATCGGTTATCCGCACTGTGGCGTGAAGACCTGGATGAGCGCATCAATAAACTGGTGATGCTGCGGGACAAGCTCAATGGCTGCATCGGCTGTGGCTGCCTGTCGATGGAAGCATGCCCGTTACGTAATCAGGACGATGTGCTCGGTGAACGCGGGCCCGGAGCACAATTACTGGAACCCACAACCAAGCCCTGATGTGGAAACCCGATCAATGTGGGAGCTGGCTTGCCTGCGATGCTTCACACCTCGGTTTGACTGATGCACCGAGGCGATTGCATCGCAGGCAAGCCAGCTCCCACATTTGCTCGGCGCTCGCCTTCAAAACCCCGGCGCAATCTGCCCCTTGTAGCGGGTGAGGATGAATTGGCGTACTTCATCGGAGTTCAGCGCCTTGGCCAGTTTCTGGATGCGCGGATCGTTGATGTTATCCGGGCGCGCCACCAGGTACTCGACGTACAAGTCCTTGCCCTTCTCGACGATCAACGCACTGTTGGTGTCGATCCCCGCTTCCAGCGCATAGTTGGCAAACACAAACGCCAGGTCCACCTGACTTACCGAACGCGCCAGTAAAGCGCCTTCCAGCTCACGGATTTTCAGGTGTTTGGGGTTGTCGACGATGTCCCGTGGCGTGCTCAAGGTATTGCTCGGGTCCTTGAGTTTGATCAGCCCGGCCTCATCCAGCAGCACCAACGCACGTCCCGTGTTGACCGGGTCGTTGGGAATCGATACCGAGGCACCGTCTTTCAATTCCGAGATAGCGTTGATCCGTGTCGAATAGGCGCCAAATGGCTCGATATGCACCCCCACCACCGGCACCAGGTCGGTGTGCCGGGTCTTGTTGAAGTCATCAAGAAACGGCCGGTACTGGTAGTAATTGGCGTCGATATTCTTCAGCGCCAATTGCTGATTGGGCTGGATGAAATCGGTGAAGACCTTGATCTGCAAATCCACGCCTTCCTTGGCCAGCACCGGTTTGACGAACTCGAGGATTTCCGCGTGGGGCACAGGGGTTGCGCCCACCACCAGCTTCTCGTTGGCGAAGGCATTGAGGGACAGCACAGCGGCCAGAATGGCCAGGGTCTTTTTCATGAAGGCTCCAAAGCAGTTAGAAAAATTAACGGCGGCTGTAGCGCGCCACCAGACGGTCACCGGTCATTTGCAGGGCCTGCACCAGCACCAGCAACAGCACCACGGTGACCACCATCACGTCGGTCTGGAAACGTTGATAGCCGTAGCGGATGGCCAGGTCGCCAAGGCCTCCGCCACCGATCACGCCGGCCATGGCCGTGTAGTCCACCAACACGATGGCGGTGACGGTGACCGCTGCGAGCAAGCCGCCCCGCGCCTCCGGCAACAGGGTGTGGCGGATCACTTGCCAGGTGCTGGCTCCCATGGATTGGGTGGCCTCCACCACGCCTCGGTCGACTTCGCGCAATGCGGTTTCCACCAGTCGCGCGAAGAACGGCGTACAGCCCACCACCAGCGGTGGAATGGTGCCCGGCACCCCGAGGGAGGTGCCCACCAACAAGGTGGTCAGTGGGATCAGCACAATCAGCAAGATGATGAAAGGCAGTGACCGCAACACGTTGACCACCACCGACAACAACCGATAAACCACCAGTGCTTCGTGCAACTGGCGCTTGCCGGTGAGGAACAGCAACACCCCCAGCGGCAGGCCCAGCAACACGGTAAACCCCAGGGCGGCCGCCAGCATGCTCAAGGTTTCCAGGCAGGCCTGGCCGATGTCGGCCCAATAGATATTTTTCAGCCACTCGCCCATGGCTCACGACCAATCGTGGCGCGGTGGCTTGGTGCCGTTGAGCAGCCAGTTGCCGACCACGTGATATTTCCAGCGCACCGGGTCGTGCAAGGTGTGGACCCGGGCGTTACGCCAGTGGCGATCAAAGTTGTGCTTCTTCAGGGTCGAGCGGGTGCCGCCCAGTTCGAAGAGTTTATTGCTGGCCTCGATGGCAATTTCAGTGGTTAGCACTTTGGCTCGGGCCACGGCCAGGGAGGCGTGAGCGACATTGTCCTCATCCGGTGCCGGGCGCGCGGCGTCCAGCGCTTTACCGGCCCGTTCCAGCAAGGCTTCGGCGGCTTCCAGGCGAATGTCCAACGCGCCGATTTGAATGATGGTCAGCGGATCTTCACTGGCTTTTTCCACACCGGCATCAATCCATGGGCGGGCGAATTGCTGGACGAACTGCACCGTATCGCGCAACGCGGCCCGGGCGATCCCGGCGTCGATGGCGGCTGTGGTCAATTGCGCGAAAGGACCGGCCAAGGTCGGCGAATCGTAGGAGCGATGGGTAGGAAACAGGTTGAACGCCGGCACCCGCAGCGCTTCAGCCAACACCGTCCCGCTGGAGGTGGTGCGCTGGCCCATGCTGTCCCAGTCGTCGATCACCACCAGACCCTCAGTGCCTCTCTGGACAAACGCCAACTGCGCATTTTGCGCCTCATCCAACGCCAGCACTGCCAGCCAGTGAGCGTACAGCGAACCGGTGCAATAACCTTTGCGACCGTTGATCACATAACCATCGCCTTGCCGACGAATAGTCGCCTGAATGTCCTGGACATTCTTGCCGCCGGTTTCCGACAGCGCATTGGCAAAGCGATGCCCTTGCAGCGCCAGGCCGAAGAAGTACGCCTGCTGCTCAGGTGTGCCCTGCAAACGGATGTCTTCCAGCAGGCAGTAATGGTTCTGCGGAATTTGCCCCAGCGAGGGGTCGGCCGCCGAGATGATCGCAATCACTTGGGCCAGCACCGCATAGGACACCTGCGCCCCACCGAACTCGCGAGGCACACTGATACCCCACAAGCCGCTGTTGGAATACAGATCGACGATATCCGCCGGTACCTGGCGCGTACGGTCGCGTTCGGCATCCTGCTCCAGCAACACGGCCGCGACGCGATGGGCGACCGCCAGGGCCTGGGCTTCGTCGTGAATCAACTCGGCATGGGGGGGATGAATCGGATAATCGGCAGACACAGGCAGAACAGGCATACAACGCTCTCGGGCGGAGGGAATGCCTTGGGTATTGCAGCTTCTGTGCCTGAGGGCCCGAGCCCGTGGATTCAGGGGGTTGAGCCTGTATTGCAGGCACGTAGCCGCCCAAGGCGCAGCAAACTGCCGGTTTACTGTTGCCTGGCGAACACCTCGTCGGCTGCCCGCAAGCGACGGTGCACGTGGCCTATAGTGAAAAGACCGGAAAAACCCGGGTTCTTTTCCACAACAACAATCAAGGAGAACAAAATGAGCGTTAAACCCATCCCCGAGGGCTACCACAGCATCACGCCCTATCTGGGAATCGACAAAGCCGTCGAAGCCATCGCGTTCTACAAGAAGGCCTTCGACGCCATTGAAGTGATGCGCCTGGACATGCCCGACGGCAAGATCGGCCATGCCGAGCTGCGTATTGGTGATTCGGCGATCATGATGGCTTCGCCTTGCGCTGAAATGTCCTTCGGCAGTCCGGGCAAAGAGCATCCCAGCGTGTGCCTGCATCTGTATGTACAGGATGTCGACAAGCAGTTCGCCCAAGCCATCCAGGCCGGCGGTATCGCCGTGTCAGAACCGAAGGATCAGTTTTACGGCGACCGCTCCGGGACGTTGAAAGATCCGTTCGGGCACGTGTGGTTTCTGGCAACGCGCAAGGAGGAACTGACAGAAGCACAAATTCGGCAGCGGGCCGCAGACCTGTTCAAATAAGGCTGAAACTCCGAGTTGAAGGGGCTTGGCCCCTTCAACACACTTCATGAACACCCCCTCCACGCTTTCCCCCTTGCCCTCCGCGCCAGGTGATTTCAGGATGCCGGCACTCATCACAAGGAGTCATTCCATGTTTGCCGGATTCCAAAAAGACCAGCGCCACGTCAACGGTGTGGACATCAGCTACTGCAAGGGCGGCACAGGCCCCGGCCTGCTCCTGTTGCACGGGCATCCACAGACCCATGTCATCTGGCACAAGGTCGCTGAACAGTTGGCCGAACACTTCACGGTGGTCGCCGCCGACCTGCGCGGCTACGGTGACAGCAGCAAACCACCGGCCAGCGACCACCATACGAACTACTCGAAACGGGAGATGGCCCGTGACAGTGTTGCGTTGATGCAAGCCCTGGGCTTCGACGAGTTCTCGATCCTGGCCCACGACCGTGGCGCCCGGGTCGCCCATCGCCTGGCCCTGGACCACCCCAAGGCCGTGCAACGCATGGTGCTGCTGGACATCGCGCCGACACTGGCGATGTACGCCCAGACCGACGAAGCCTTCGCCCGCGCCTACTGGCACTGGTTTTTCCTGATTCGCCCGGCGCCGTTGCCGGAAAGCCTGATCGAGGCCAACCCCGAGCTCTACCTGCGCAGTGTCATGGGTAGCCGTAGCGCCGGCCTCAAGCCCTTTACCGACGAAGCCTTCGCCGAGTACCTGCGCTGCCTGAAGCTGCCGGGGGCTGCCCAAGGTGTGTGTGAAGACTACCGCGCCTCGGCCGGCATCGACCTTGAACACGATCGCGCCGACATTGTTGCCGGCAATCACCTGAACCTGCCGCTCCTGGTGCTGTGGGGCGCCGAAGGCACCGTTGGTCGCTGTTTTGATCCGCTCAAGGAATGGCAGCAGGTGGCAACCGACGTACGTGGCAAGGCCCTGCCGTCCGGCCATTACCTTGCTGAAGAGGCCCCCGAGTTGTTACTGGACGAAGCCTTGAAATTCCTGTGCTGAACGGGCATCGATGCCGCAGTGGTTGACCAAAGCGACTCGCCCAAAGGCCTTTGACTTCTACACGACTACGCCTACAGTCCCAGAGGCGAATGCTCAGGAGTCGGCCGCGTGCCGTGGGCGAAAAGGCAGGTGTATGAAGTGATACGCCAAACATGGATTTTTTGACCACTCCCGGAGACGTTATGAACAACGACGAAAAAGAACAGGAAGACAAGGCACCACAAGACGCCGTCAGCGCCAAGTTGATGGAATATGCGATCAAGGCCCGCAAGGTCTTCATCACCGGTGTGGTCGATGAGCGCATGGCCAAGGATGTCGTGCAACAGCTGCATATCCTCTCATCCATCAATGAAGACCCGATCTACGTCTTCATCAACTCACCGGGCGGCCACGTTGAATCAGGCGACATGATCTTCGACGCCATTCGCTTCATTTCAGCCCCTGTCGTCATGATCGGCTCGGGCAGTGTCGCCAGCGCCGGTGCACTGATCTACGCCGCGGCGAAAAAAGAAAATCGCTACTCGTTGCCCAACACCCGGTTCCTGCTTCACCAACCGTCAGGCGGCATCCAGGGGCCGGCGAGCAACATCGAGATCTACATGCATGAAATCGTCAAAATGAAGAAGCGCCTGGACAATATCTTCGCTCAAGCCACCGGCCAAACGGCAGAGAAAATCAGCGCCGACACCGAGCGCGACTTTTGGCTCAGTGCAGAGGAAGCGCGGGACTATGGCCTGGTCAACAAGATCATCGTGTCGGAAAAAGAGATCACGCGACCGGCCTGATCGCCCGCCGATCCGGTGTTATTCTGGCGGCTCATGCCGCCATGCGTGCTTCTCATGACCCACAACAGAAATACCGCCCCTTTGCCTGAAGACCTGCGGGTATTCCTGACGGTGATTCGCAAGGCCGGCTTCGCGGCGGCCGCCGATGAACTGGGGTTGTCCCCGGCGTACGTCAGCAAGCGCATCCAGATCCTCGAAAGCACCCTCGCCACTCGCCTGCTGCACCGCACCAGCCGGCGTGTCGCCCTGACCGAAGACGGTGAGCGAGTGCAACGCTGGGCCTTGCGCATCCTCGAAGATTTCCAGCAACTGTCCGATGAACTCGGCGACGCCCACGACAGCCCACGTGGGCGCCTGCATGTATGCAGCAGCTTCGGCTTCGGCCGCAATCACGTAGCTCCGGCGCTGTCGTTGCTCGCCGAACAGTACCCGGACCTGGAGATTCGCCTGGACCTGTTCGACCGGGTGGTGGACATCGTCAGCGAAGGTTTTGACCTGGAGATTCGCGTAGGCGATGACCTTCCCGGCCAGCACATCGGCCGCCAACTGGTAAGCAATCGCCGGGTGCTGTGCGCGGCACCTGCCTACCTGGAGCGTCGTGGCACGCCACTGCAACTGAGCGACCTGGAGCAACACGACTGTCTGGTGATCAAGGAGCGGGATAACGCCTTTGGTATCTGGAACCTGGAACGCGATGGCGTGCAAGACAATGTCCGCGTGCGCGGGCCGCTATCGTCCAACAACGGCGAAATTGTCTTGCAATGGGCATTGGACGGACGCGGCGTGTTGCTGCGTTCGATGTGGGATGTGAAGCCACTGCTGGAGCAGGGCAAGCTGGTACAGGTGCTGCATGACTACAGCCAGAGCGCCAACGTATGGGCGGTGTACCCGACACGGCTGGCACACTCTGGGAAATTGCGGGCGTGTGTGGAGTTTTTGCAGGCGCATTTCAAGGGGTTGTCGATCTGACACCCCAACCGTGAGCTGCAAGCGGTGGGTTTTCACTCCTCCACCAGGGTCTTCGAAGGAACCCGCCGACGCATGCAATACATCCATCCTCCCATGACCACCAATGCGGTTAACGGCAATCCATGGAACAAAACAATCACCTGTGCCGGCGTCCACGCCAAATAAAATGGCCCCACCAGAAGCATCCCCACACCAAAGCCCGTCATCTGAATAAGCGTCAACAGACTGAACAGCGGAAGACGCAGGGTATCCGGCTCACTTTGAGCACGGGATACCAATGCCACCTCAGCCACCCCATCCCCCAGGCCCGCCCATACGATCAGCACCAGTGCCGGCCACAGTTCGGTTTGCTGAAAGGTCAGGATAAAACCCGTCGACATCAGTGCAACCCCCGCCAGGAACAGGCGTTCCATACGTTGAATGCCACGACCTTTTAAAACGGTGCTGGCCAAGCGTGCTCCCGCAAACTTACCCAGTGCCCAGACCGCCAACAGATACCCCATGACGGTTTTCGCCGTATCAGGGTCAATGTACTGGGACAGGACGGGGAAGCCGACATTATGTGCCGCACTGCCAAGGGTATCGAGCAGGCTGATGACCAACATGGCCGCCAGCACCGGCGCCCCACGCAGTCCTCGGGTCAACTCGTGCCACTCACCGGAGAACCCCTTGCGCGCGGGCGTTGATACGGCAGAGTACAACGCTCGCAACGGGAGGATCAGGCTGGCGGCCAGCAAATACGTCACGATGTTGGCAGCAAAGACCGCTTCAAATCCCCACGTTGCGATCAGCAACCCTGACAGCAAGCTACCGAAGACTGCCCCTGTGGCAGCAGCAGAGGTGATCCAGGCATTGGTTGCCACACGCTGGTCAGGTGCTACCCACGTGGGCAGCTGGCTATTCAGCCCAATGGCAAAAAGGGAATTGCACAATCCGATGCCAAACGCGATGAAGGGCAGCACATTAAGCTGATGCTCAGGCAACAGAAACAACAGCGGCGACAGTAACAGTGCTCTGGACAGGTCCAACCCGGCCAACGCCCCACGACCGGCAAAGCGCCTGAAAAACGGGATCCCGAACACACTGGCAACGATGCCACCCACCACTCGACACGCCAGAAAAATACTGACGAACACCACGCTATGGCTGAGCCAATAAACGTAGGTGGACAGCGCAACCATGTTGAGGAACGCACCAAAATCCGAAACGCCTCTGGCAAAGATAATCAGGCGCGCGTTTCGGGTCGATAAAGCCATCATGAGCCGGTAAAGAGCATAAACACCCCATCCATTTGGTGAGTCCCCGACGGAGTCGGGCTGCTGAGTTGAGCACACACCTTGACACGAAACGGATGAATATCAATCCCTGCCGTGATGGGCAGCGTGTCAGTTAAGCCAGGGGTTGGCCGCCAGGTGTTCACGCTCGAACGCCTTAATCTGCTCACGGCGCTGCAACGTCGTGCCAATCGCATCCAGCCCCAGCAGCAATGCGGTCTTGCGCAGGGCATCAATCTGGAACGGGATCGCCTGGCCACCCTCCAACCGAATCATCTGCCCTTCCAGATCCACACTGATCTGCGCCTGGTCCGGCTGGCTGACAGTCCGCCCGAGGTGCTGCAACACCGCCTCTTCCAATGTAATCAACAACACCCCGTTACGCTGGCAGTTGTCATAGAAAATCCCGGCAAAACTGCTGCCGATCAGCGCCCGGATGCCCATCTGCTTCAGCCCCCAGACTGCATGCTCACGGCTGGAGCCACAGCCGAAGTTCGGCCCCACCACCATAAAGCTCGCGCCTTGCCAGCCGGGCTGGTTCAAGACGAAAGCGGGGTTAAGTTCGCCCGAGGGCAGGAAGCGCAAATCAAAGAACAACCCACGGTCCAGGCCATTGCGGTCGATCCCCTTGAGGAACTGCTTGGGCATGATCACATCGGTGTCGATATTGGCTGCCAACATCGGCGCAGCCTTGCCGGTGACTATGGTGAAGGGTTGCAGGCTCATATGCGGTCTCCAAAGTGGCGAATATCCGTCAGGCGCCCGGTAATGGCCGCCGCCGCGACCATCGCCGGGCTCATCAGGTGGGTGCGGGCGCCCGCCCCTTGGCGGCCTTCAAAGTTGCGGTTGGTGCTGGAGGCGCAACGGTCGCCCGGTTCCAGCACGTCGTCGTTCATGGCCAGGCACATCGAGCAACCCGACTGGCGCCATTCAAAACCGGCGTCGATAAAGATCGCCGCCAGGCCTTCGGCTTCGGCCTGGTCGCGTACTTGCGTGGAGCCGGGGACGATCATGGCCCGTACGTGTTCGGCCACGTGCTTGCCACGTACTACGCTCGCGGCATCGCGCAGGTCTTCGATCCGTGCGTTGGTGCAGGAGCCGATAAAGGCGTGGCTGATGATGATTTCATTCAGCGGCATGCCGGGTTCCAGGCCCATGTAGTTCAGGGCGCGGCGCATGTCCTGGCGCTGGATCAGGTCGCTGACGTCTTGCGGGTCGGGTACTCGGGCGCCAATCGGCGCAGTCTGGTCGGGGCTGGTCCCCCAGGTGACCATGGGCTCCAGGGCGCTGGCGTCCAGTTCGACTTCACGGTCGAACACCGCGTCATCGTCACTGTGCAGCTTGCGCCACTCCAGCAGCGCCCGCTCCCACAACGCGCCCTTCGGAGCCCGTGGTTTGCCCTTGAGGTAGGCGAAGACTTTCTCGTCCGGTGCCATGAATGCACCCCGCGCCCCGGCTTCCACCGCCATGTTGCAGATGGTCATGCGCGCTTCGACGCTCAAGGCATCGATGGTCGAGCCGCGAAACTCGATGGCATAACCCGTGGCGCCGGAGGCGCCGATCTTGCCGATCAGCGCCATGATCACATCCTTGGACGTCAGGCCCGCAGCCAGTTTGCCGTCCACTGTCACCCGCAGACTTTTCAGGCGTTTGTAGACCAGCGTTTGCGAGGCCAGCAAATGCTCGATTTCCGAAGTGCCGATACCAAAACCGAACGCTCCAAGCGCACCGTAAGTAGTGGTGTGACTGTCGCCGGCGGCGATCACCATGCCCGGCAGGATAAAGCCCTGCTCCGGAGCGATCACGTGCTCGATGCCCTGGCGCTTGTCGAGGATATCCAGCAGCTCTATGCCGAAGTCCCGGCAGTTTTCCGCCAGGTAGGACACTTGTCGCGCACCGCCCGGGTCGGGCATCGCGGCAATACGCTTGGGCGCGGTAGGGTTCACATGGTCGACCACCGCCAGCGCCGTACCCGGGCGCCACACGTCCCGGCCCGCTTCACGCAAACCACTGAAGGCCTGGGGGCTGGTGTATTCGTTGATCACCTGGCGGTCGATATACAGCAGCACATGGCCCTGGTCATCGAGGCGGCACACCGTATGGGAATCGATGTGTTTGTCATACAGGGTTCGGGCAGAAGTCATCAGGGCGCTCGCTTAACGGTATGACTCCATCATAGGCAGCACCCGAGCCCCATCAATCCCGACACGGTGATGGCTCAGAACATGTTTCGTGTTCGATGAAGGCCAATTTGAAACATTTGCTTTCATATGCAGCTTAGGGTTTTGCAAGGCTCATCCGTCTTAACTTGAATACAGCCGATCGCGTCAGCAAAAGCTACGACCGGCCTTTTCCGGGCCTGCACTGCCCCTCCGATCAAGACCCTCACTCACATGTCGAAGAAGTCACGCTCGAAAATCTGGTTTCTCGTCCACAGTTGGCTGGCATTGCCCATCTGGTTCTTTGTACTGATCGTCTGCGTCACCGGGACCCTGGCGGTGGTCAGCCAGGAAATCGTCTGGCTGGCCAACCCCGACGTGCGCGCCAGCAAACCCTCGGACGACGCCGAACTGCTCAGCTATGACCAGGTGATCGCCGCCATCAAGCGCGCCGAACCCCGGGTGATCGTCGAATCCCTCAGCCGCCCGGACGAATCGCACTTCGCCCTGAGTGTCGACCTCAGTTATCCCGACGGGCGTTCCCTGGAGGTCTACGTCAACCCGTACACCGGGGTGATTCAGGGCATCAGCCCCTCCTTCAACTTCAAGGCGTTCACCCGGGCCTTGCACGGCTGGTGGCTGGTGCCCTTCACCAATGGCTATAGCTGGGGCTGGTACCTGGTCTCGTTGCTGGGCTTGCCGCTCCTGGTTTCGCTGATCACCGGGCTTGTGGTCTACAAGCGTTTCTGGAAAGGCTTTTTCAAACCGACCCTGCGCATCAAACATGGGGCGCGGATCTTCTGGGGCGACTTCCACCGCTTGAGCGGCATCTGGTCGATCTGGTTTATCGCGGTGATTTCCATCACCGGCACCTGGTTCCTGATCCAGGCAATCCTGTTCGACAACCAGATCACCATTTCCAGCGAACCCATCGTGCCGGTGATCACCCGTGACAAAGTGCCAATGTCCAGCCCTGGCGTGCCCTCGCCGATGATCCCCCTGGACGACGCCATCAGCATCGCCACCCAGCGTATTCCCGGGCTGGAAGCCAGTTTCATCAGCCTGCCAAGCACCGCCTACAGCCACCTGCGCATTGGCGGACGTGGCTGGTACCCATTGATGTTCCAGACCGCCGAAATCAACCCCTACAACGGCGAAATCGCGGCCTCGCACCTGCTCTCGGACCGCTCGGGCCTGGAGTTCGTCACCGAATCCATGCGACCGCTGCACACCGGTGATTTTGGCGGGATCTGGATCAAGCTGATCTGGTTCTTCTTCGGCCTGGTGCTGAGCATGATGGTCTTGAGCGGGCTGTTGATCTGGAGCAAGCGCACGGCGTTGGCCACCCTGCATGCGCTCAAACGCAACGCCAAGGCTGCACCGCAATCGATTCCGGCCCTGCAGACCGACACCCTGGAGGGCAACCGATGAGCAAGGCGACTGCCGCTGCGCCACCCTCGCCGCTACGGGCCCTTTGGCTCAAATGGCGTTTCCACATCAATATCCTGCTGTTGCTGGTGCCCCTGGGATTCATGCCCAAGTACTTTGCCGACGCGGCCCTGTTTCGTGGCGACAGCGGCCTGGGCGAGCGGGAAGTCGGCGAGGTGCAGGTCGGCCCCTGGAGCCTGAAACTGGCCGAGCTGCGCAACGAAGCCCCACGACCCGACCCCGCGGGCTATATGAAAGCCTTCAACGCCGCCCTGTGCGCCAACTGTGGTGATCAGGTCAAGGCCACCTACCTGCGCATCGGCAAACCCCGCAGCTTGCGCGCCGCCGGGGTGATTTTCTTCGGCACGCCGTACCGCATGGGTGCCGTGCTGCCGATTCCGGAACGTACACCGGCCGACGCCGAACTGTGGATCACCATGGAAGGCTGGGACGGTGCCATGCACCAGGCCGCCATTCCCTTGAGCCAGGCCTCCCCCGCCACCATCGTCTGGCTGAACAAACGAGGAATCAAACCATGACTTTTTTGCGCCTGACCCGCGCCTGTGGCGCGCTGCTGCTCTGCGCCGGTTTCAGTAGTGTTGCGCTGGCCCATAACCCGATGTGCGAATGCAAGGAGATCGCCGGCGAGCAAATCAAGTGCACCGGCGGCTTTTCCGATGGCAGCGGCGCGCCCGGCGTGACCCTCGACGTGATTGGCTACGACGAAACCATCCTGGTGCCTGGCAAACTGGGAGAGGACTCCACCTTGACCTTCAAGAAACCGGCCGCCGAGTTCTACGTGCTGTTTGATGCCGGCCCCGGCCACGTTGTCGAGATCGACCAAGCGGATATCCAGGCGCCATGAGTCGCACGACCCAAGTAGTCCGCCCGGCCGGTGCCGGGCACGAAACCCTCTACGTGTTGCTGTTGTGCCTGATCATCCTCGCGGTGGCCGCAACGGTGGTGGCGCTACGCGGCGAAAGCCAGGAAGTGGCCGCTGTGCCCAGCCACCAACTGGACGCCCGCCGCGACCTGAGCGCCGCCGAACAAGGCATCTATGCCGACCTGCGAGTGACCCTGGATGAAATCCACCTGCTGCAGCAGGAACACAGCACCCTGCCCACCCCGGCACACCTGGCCGAGGAAGGCTTTGCGCCCTTCGCCCAGGACGCCAGTTCGGTGAGCCGTGGCAACCATCGCTGGCAGTTGCTGGCGCCGTCGGCCTACCTGGGCCTGAGCGAAACGCCGCAGGCCAGTGGATCATTCCTGATGCGTATCAGCGGTACCGAGCCGGATATCTGGCTCAACCGTCGCGCCACTCTTGCAGCCCCCTCCGACTTCACTGACCAGGCCCTGATCGACGCCGGCTGGCAGCAGGTGGTCGCACAATTCGATGCCGGCGTCACGCGCCAACATCGTCACTGAATTCACGCGGTATCCGAGAGCTGACCATGTCTATTTCATCGCCATTACTGCGCCTGCTGCTGGTGGGCTTGTTCACCGTACTGCTGGCCCCGCTTGCCAGTGCAGAACAAGGCAAACGCCTGCGCATCGGCATCACCCTGCATCCCTATTACAGCTACGTGAGCAATATCGTCGGCGACAAGGCCGAGGTGGTGCCGCTGATTCCGGCCGGTTTCAACCCCCATGCCTATGAGCCACGGGCCGAAGACATCAAGCGCATCGGCAGCCTGGATGTGATCGTGCTCAATGGCGTCGGCCATGATGATTTCGCCGACCGCATGATCGCCACCAGTGAGCGTCCGGACATCCCGGTGATCGAAGCCAACGCCAACGTACCGTTGCTGGCCGCCACCGGCAACGCCGCGCGCGGGGCCGGCAAGGTGGTCAACCCTCACACGTTCCTGTCCATCAGCGCCTCGATTGCCCAGGTCAACAACATCGCCCGGGAGCTGGGCAAACTCGACCCGGACAACGCCAAGACCTACACCCAGAACGCCCGCGCCTATGGCAAGCGCCTGCGCCAGATGCGCGCCGACGCCCTGGCCAAGCTGACCCGCGCACCGAATGCCGACCTGAGGGTCGCGACGGTACACGCCGCTTATGACTACCTGCTGCGCGAATTTGGCCTGGAAGTCACCGCCGTGGTCGAACCCGCCCACGGCATCGAACCGAGCCCCAGCCAGTTGAAAAAAACCATCGACCAACTGCGGGAGCTGGACGTGAAGGTGATCTTCTCCGAGATGGACTTCCCGTCCAGCTACGTCGACACCATCCAGCGCGAATCCGGGGTCAAGCTGTACCCGCTGTCGCATATTTCCTATGGCGACTACAGCGCTGAAAAGTACGAAGTGGAAATGACCGGCAACCTCAACACCGTGGTCCGGGCGATTCAGGAGTCAGGCGCATGACGGCAGCGGAACATCTGCACGTGGCCAGCGTTGGCCCGACCCTGGAATTCAACACCGTCTCGCTGACCCTCGGTCGTACCACGATCCTCGATGCCGTGAGTTTTCAGGTAGCGCCGGGCAGCATCCACGCGCTGGTCGGCCCCAACGGCGGTGGCAAAAGCTCGCTGATCAAGACCCTGTTGGGGCAAACGCCACACCAGGGGCAACTGAGCCTGCACTGGCCGAGCACACCCGGCACCATCGGTTATGTGCCCCAGGCCCTGGAATTTGACCGGGGCCTGCCAATGACCGTCGACGACTTCATGGCCGCCATGTGTCAGCGCCGCCCGGCCTTCCTCGGCCTGTCCCGGCATTACGCCGAGGCCATCGGCGCAGCACTGGAACGAGTCGGCATGCAGGACAAACGCAAACGGCGCATGGGCGCACTGTCCGGCGGTGAACGCCAGCGAGTGCTACTGGCTCAAGGGCTGATTCCAGCACCGCAGTTGCTGGTGCTGGATGAGCCGATGTCGGCCCTCGACGAGGCCGGCATTCAGGTGTTCGAACGACTGTTGAGCGACTGGCGCCAGGCCGGAATCACCGTGCTGTGGATCGAGCATGACCTGGAAGCCGTCGGTCGCCTGGCCGACCGCGTCACCGGCCTGAACCGCCGCGTGCTGTTCGACGCCACGCCGAAAGAAGCGCTGACGCCGGATCGCCTGCTGACCTTATTCTCCACCCACCCACGGAGCCCGGCCTTATGAGCTACGAAGCCTTTCGCCTGATGGTCCAGGGTTGGGCGTCTTCCGGGTATCTGCCGGAAGCCCTGGCCTATGGGTTTGTGGTCAACGCGTTGCTGGCCGGGCTGTTGATCGGCCCGGTGCTCGGCGGCCTGGGCACCCTGGTGGTGGTCAAGCGCTTTGCGTTCTTCTCCGAAGCCGTCGGCCATGCCGCACTGACGGGTGTGGCCGTGGGCATTCTGTTGGGAGAACCCTACACCGGGCCCTATGGCAGCCTGTTCGGCTACTGCCTGCTGTTCGGCATCCTGCTTAACTACCTGCGCAATCGCACGGGGTTGGCGCCCGACACCTTGATCGGCGTGTTCCTTTCGGTGTCCCTGGCCCTGGGGGCAAGCCTGCTGTTGATCCTCGCAGGCAAGATCAACGTACACATCCTGGAGAACGTGCTGTTTGGCTCGGTCTTGACGGTCAATGGCAATGACCTTTTGGTGCTGGCGATTGTCGGTTCCCTGGTGATGGCCCTGGCCTTGCCGTTGTATAACCGCATCATGCTGGCCAGCTTCAACCCGCAACTGGCGGCGGTGCGCGGGGTGGCGGTGAAGACCCTGGATTATCTGTTTGTGATCCTGGTGACGTTGATCACCGTGGCGGCGGTCAAGGTCATCGGTGCGATTCTGGTGGGTGCCCTGCTGGTGATTCCTGCGGCGGCGGCGCGCTTGTTGAGCCAGTCACTCAAGGGGTTTTTCTGGATCTCGGTGGCGATCGCCACCGTCAGCACCCTGTGCGGAATCTTGCTGCCAATCATCTTCGACCTGCCCATCCCGTCCGGTGCCGCGATCATTCTGGTTGCCGGTATCGCCTTCGCCCTCGCCGCCATCGCGCGCGGCACGGTCCCCAGCTTGAAAGGGAATCTCGGATAATGCGCCCCGTTCTACGTCCACTGGCCCTGGCCATCGTCTGCCTGATCACAACGCCTCTTTTTGCGGCAGAAGGGATCACCCCCCGGCAGAGCACCCTCAAGGCAATCAAACCGGTGAAAGTCCTGGCCGCCCTGCCGATTACCTACGGCTTGGCGCAGGTGTTGCTCAAGGGTACCGATCTCACCCTTGAGCGCGCGGCACCGGCCAACTTGCCCGGCTCGCGGCAAACGGCCTACTTCACCGGGCGCGGGGCTGCAGCCCTGCACACCCTGGCACTGGATGCCGATGCGGCCATCGGCCTGCGTTCGTTATGGCCGGACGACCCGCTGTATCCGGTCGCCCGGCGCAGCAATATCCGCATCGTTGAAGTGGACGCTGCGCGGCCGGTGGATGGTGGTTTGCCGGGGATCGCGGTGCAGCCGGGCTCAACCGATGGGCTGAATAGCCAGCCGTGGCAGGCGAGCAACAATATGGGACGCATGGCGGATGTGATGGCGGCTGACCTGAGCCGCCTGGCGCCCGGGGCCAAGTCGCAGATTGACGCCAATCTGGCGAACCTCAAGCAGCGTCTGCTCAAGCTCACCGCTGACAGCGAGGCGCGGCTGGCCAAGGCGGATAATGTGAGTGTGGTCAGCTTGAGTGATCATTTGGGTTATCTGGTCAGTGGGTTGAACCTGGAGTTGGTCAGTGTTGATGCACGGGCTGATTCGGAGTGGACGCCTGAAGCGCTACAGCAGTTGAGTGCCGACTTGAAGGAGAACGACGTGCCGGTGGTGATGCATCATCGCCAGCCCGGCGACGCGGTGAAAGCGGCGATTAGTGCGGGGGGCTCGCAGTTGCTGGTGCTGGGTACCGATGGGGCGGATCCGGTGGCAGAGCTGGAAGGGAATGTGGACCAGGTACTCAAGGCGCTGGCACCTTGATCATCAGGGGGGCCGGGTTCGTCAAAAGCCCCCCGCCTGCCGCAAACGATATTCCCCCGGCGTCACCCCCGCATACCGTTGAAAGAATCGACTGAAATACCCAGGATCCTTAAACCCCAGCTGATAACAGATTTCATTGGCCGAACCACCGGTAAACAGCAACAACCGCTTCGCCTCCTGCATCACCCGTTCCAGCACCAACCGCTTCGACGGCAAATCAGCAATCCTCCGGCACACCTCATTCAGCCGCGCCTCCGTCACACCCACACCCTGCGCATACCGTGACAACGGCCAATGCTGCAGATAGTGGTCCTCGATCAGCTCATTAAACCGATGAAAAATTCGCAAATCCTCATGCCGCGCCGGCCGTGCCTCCAGCGAATTGGCACACAACCTCAACAACCCCACCATGATCAACCGCGTCAAACTTTCCAGAGCCGCCGCCCTTCCCGGCCCACTGCCATTGATCTCCCCATAGAGCGCCTCAAACAACCACTCAAGCCGCTCGGCCTCAGCCTGAAACCGCGGTGCCAACGCCACACATGCCGCCGATAATTGCGGTCCCGGCGCAAGACTGGGATCGGCATCGATCAACGCCCACACCAACTGCTGTCGCACCGTCAGCACATGCCCGTCCGCATCCGCCTCCGTGACAAAGGCATGGGCCACTGTCGGTGGCGTGAGGAAAAACATCGGCCCCGACTCCAGGTACTGCTGGTCATCCAGATACACCCGCACCGCGCCGCTCTTCACGTAGTGCACCTGGAAAAACCGGTCATGCCGATGCACGGGCATGTTGCGACCGAAAAAACCCGCCAGGTTGCCCAGCTTGTCGTAATGCACATCGGCATCGCTGTAACGCTGATCGTAGACCTGCCCGATGTTGATATTGGGGATCGGCTTCACGGTGTGCTCGTTATTGTTTTTGGGTGCCTGGGATTTTGCCACGCTTGACGGTAGTTAACATATTAATTATAACGTTAATACATTAACGAACTGCCTATGGAGCAGTCGCCACCGCCAGGAGAAACCCATGAGCCGTATCCTGCATGATGTTGCCAACGGCACCCTGTTCGGCGTTGCGCTGAACTACCAGGGGTTGCTGGAACAACATCTCGCCGCCTTCCAACAGGCGCCGTACCAGAAGCCTCCGGTCAAGCCGGTGCTGTTCATCAAGACGCCCAATACCCGCAATGGCCATGACGGCGTGGTGGTTCACCCTCAGGGCGAACGCCTGCAACCCGGCCCAGCGCTGGGAGTCGTGATCGGCAAGAGTGCCAGCCGGGTCAGCGCGCAAAATGCCATGGCGCATGTGGCCGGCTACACCATCGTCAATGAGTTCAGCCTGCCGGAAGACAGCTACTACCGCCCCGCCGTGAAAGCCAAATGCCGGGACGGTTTCTGCGCGCTGGGTCCTGAACTGGTCAGCCGCGAGCAGGTCGCCAACCCCAATCAATTGAGCGTGAAACTGTTCGTCAACGGCGAACTGCGCCAGCAAAACTCCACGGCCAACTGGGTGCGCGACATTCCTCAATTGATCGCCGAGATCAGCGAGTTCATGACCCTGCACGAAGGCGATGTGCTGATCACCGGCACGCCTGAAGGCCGCGTGGATGTGCTGCCCGGTGACACCGTTGAAGTCGAGATCAGCGGCCTGGGTCGCCTGGTCAACCACATCAAGGCCGAGGAGTTGTCATGAAACACGCCCGTATCCGCTTTGAAGGCGCCGTCCACCAAGTCCTTGTCGAAACCCATCACGCCGTACGCCTGCAAGACGGTCGCCTGCTGGCCGAAGACCAGGTCGAGTGGCTGCCGCCGGCCACCGGCAGCATGTTCGCCCTGGGCCTGAACTACGCCGACCACGCCGCCGAGCTGGCCTTCAAGCCGCCCACCGAGCCGCTGGCATTTATCAAGTCGCCGGGCACTTACACCGGCCACAACCAGACCACCTGGCGCCCGGACAATGTCGCCTACATGCATTACGAGTGCGAACTGGTGGCGGTCATCGGCAAACCGGCGCGCAACGTCAAGCGTGAAGACGCCCTGGATTACCTGGCCGGCTACACGGTGTGCAACGACTACGCGATCCGCGACTACCTGGAAAACTACTACCGCCCCAACCTGCGGGTGAAGAACCGCGACGCCACGACGCCGGTCGGCCCGTGGATCGTTGATGTGTCGGACGTGCCCGACCCAAGCAACCTGAAACTGCGCACCTGGATCAACGGCGAGCTGCGCCAGGAAGGCAGCACCCGGGACATGATTTTCGACATCCCCTACCTGATCGAATACCTGTCCAGCTTCATGACCCTGCAACCCGGCGACATGATCGCCACCGGCACGCCCGAAGGCCTGGCCGATGTGGTGCCCGGCGATGAAGTCATCGTGGAAGTCGAAGGCGTGGGCCGCCTGGTCAATCGAATTGTCAGCGAAACGGAGTTCTTCTCCGTGCGAAAAGAGGCTTGAGCAAGATGATCAAACACTGGATCAACGGCCGCGAGGTCGAAAGCAAAGACGTGTTCGTCAACTACAACCCGGCCACCGGCGAGGCCATCGGCGAAGTCGCCAGCGGCGGCGCCGAGGAAGTCGCCCAGGCGGTCGCGGCAGCCAAGGAGGCCTTTCCGAAGTGGGCCAATACCCCGGCCAAGGAGCGGGCGCGGTTGATGCGCAAGCTCGGCGAATTGATCGAGCAGAACGTACCGCACCTGGCCGAACTGGAAACCCTGGACACCGGCCTGCCGATCCATCAGACCAAGAACGTGCTGATTCCACGGGCCTCGCACAATTTCGATTTCTTCGCGGAAGTCTGCACCCGCATGGATGGCCACAGCTATCCGGTGGACGACCAGATGCTCAACTACACCCTGTATCAACCCGTCGGCGTTTGCGCCCTGGTGTCGCCCTGGAACGTGCCGTTCATGACCGCCACCTGGAAAACCGCACCGTGCCTGGCCCTGGGCAACACGGCGGTGCTGAAGATGTCGGAGCTGTCGCCGCTGACCGCCAATGAACTGGGGCGCCTGGCGGTGGAAGCAGGGATTCCCAATGGCGTGCTCAACGTGATCCAGGGCTATGGCGCCACCGCCGGCGATGCCCTGGTGCGCCATCCTGATGTGCGGGCGATTTCCTTCACCGGCGGCACCGCCACCGGCAAGAAGATCATGCAGACCGCCGGTTTGAAAAAGTACTCGATGGAACTGGGCGGCAAATCGCCGGTGCTGATTTTCGAAGACGCCGACCTGGAACGCGCCCTCGACGCGGCGCTGTTCACGATCTTTTCGCTGAACGGTGAGCGGTGCACCGCCGGTAGCCGGATTTTCATTCAGGAAAGCGTTTACCCGCAGTTCATCGCCGAATTTGCCGCGCGCGCCAAGCGCCTGATCGTCGGTGACCCGCAAGACCCGAAGACCCAAGTCGGCTCGATGATCACCCAGGCCCACTATGACAAAGTCACCGGCTACATCAAGATCGGTATTGAGGAAGGCGCCACCCTGCTCGCGGGCGGCCTGGAGCGTCCGGTAAACCTGCCGGCGCACCTGGCCCGTGGCCAATTCATCCAGCCGACGGTATTTGCCGATGTGAACAACAAGATGCGCATTGCCCAGGAAGAAATCTTCGGGCCGGTGGTGTGCCTGATCCCGTTCAAGGACGAAGCCGAAGCGCTGCAACTGGCCAATGACACCGAATATGGCCTGGCGTCTTATATCTGGACCCAGGACATCGGCAAGGCCCATCGGCTGGCCCGTGGCATCGAAGCAGGGATGGTGTTTATCAACAGCCAGAACGTGCGCGACCTGCGTCAGCCGTTCGGCGGGGTCAAAGGTTCCGGGACTGGCCGCGAAGGCGGTCAGTACAGTTTTGAAGTGTTTGCCGAGATCAAGAACGTGTGTATCTCCATGGGCAGCCATCACATTCCACGCTGGGGCGTGTAGCTGCCGAGGTCCCCACTCCAACAAGAATAAGTATTCAGGAGAATCATCATGGGCGAAGTCGTCCTGGCCGCGAAGATTTGTCACGTACCTTCGATGTACCTGTCGGAACTGCCCGGCAAGCACCACGGTTGCCGCGCCGCGGCGATTGCCGGGCACAAGGAAATCGGCCGCCGCGCCCGCGAACTCGGGGCCGACACGGCGGTGGTGTTCGATGTGCACTGGCTGGTCAACAGCGGCTATCACGTCAACTGTGGCGAGCACTTCAAGGGCATCTACACCAGCAACGAGCTGCCGCATTTCATCAAGAACATGGAATACGAATACCCCGGCTGCCCCGAACTGGGCGAACTGATTGCCGCCGAAGCCAATCAAGCCGGCGTGCGCAGCATGGCCCACAACATCCCGAGCCTGGAGCTGGAGTACGGCACGCTGGTGCCCATGCGCTACATGCACATGGATGTACCCGAGGAGCAGAAATTCAACGTCATCTCCATCGCCGCCTGGTGCGCCTGGCATCGCCTGGAAGACAGCTTTGCCTTCGGCGCCGCCGTACGCCGGGCCATCGAGAAGAGTGATCGCAAGGTACTGGTACTGGCGTCGGGCTCGCTGTCCCATCGCTTCTCCGACGACCGCGAAGCCGAAGCCAACATCCACAACTGGACCCGCGAATTCGACAAACAGATGGACCTGCACGTGGTGGAAATGTGGAAGCAAGGCCGCTTCAAAGAGTTCTGCGCGATGCTGCCGGACTACGCCGAGCACTGTTTTGGCGAGGGCAAGATGCACGACACGGCGATGCTTCTGGGGTTGCTCGGCGGGCCGGAGTACAACCAGCCGGCAGAGATTATTACCCAGCCATTCGGCAGTTCGGGCACGGGGCAGATCAACGCGATTTTCCCGCTCTGATCCCTGTTTGAAACTGATGATTACCTTGCAACCAGTGAAACCCCATGTGGGAGCTGTCGAGCCCCGGCGAGGCTGCGATGGCGCCGGCACTGCCGGCATCAATGTTGACTGGGCTACCGCTATCGCAGCCTCGCCGGGGCTCGACAGCTCCCACATTTGATCGGAGAAGACTCATATGCCGCACTTCATCGTCGAATACACCGACAACATCGAACACCAGGCCAACCTGCCCGCCCTGTTCGAAAAGGTCCACAGCGTCCTGGGCGACAGCGGCGTGTTTCCCCTGGGCGGCATCCGCAGTCGCGGCGTACGCCTGGACACCTGGCGCATGGCCGATGGCAAGCACGACTACGCCTTCGTCCACATGACCCTCAAGGTCGGCCACGGCCGCGACCTGGCAACGCGCAAGAGCGTCGCCGAAACGCTGTTCCTTTTGATCACCCAGCACTTCGCCGAGTTGCAGGCGCAACGGCTGCTGGCGTTGTCGTTCGAGATGATCGAGTTGCACCCAGAGCTCAATTTCAAACAGAACAACGTGCACGCCTTCTTGAAGAACCAGGCGGGCTGACCCACGCCCGCCTCCCCCCATGGCCTCTCAAAAAAAAGTACAACACCATGAGCACAGCCAAGACTACCGCCAGCCTCGCCCTGGCCGAGCACGATCGCACCCACAGTACGGTGACCTGGCGCCTGATGCCCTTGTTGCTGATCTGCTACCTGTTCGCCCATCTGGACCGGATCAACATCGGCTTCGCCAAGATGCAGATGAGCAGCGACCTGCACTTCAGTGACACGGTCTACGGCTTTGGCGCCGGGCTGTTCTTTATCGCCTATGCCTTGTTCGGCGTGCCCAGCAACATCGCCCTGGACCGGGTCGGGCCGCGACGCTGGATCGCCTGCCTGATGGTGGTCTGGGGCATCTTGTCCACCAGCATGATGTGGGTCGAAAGTTCCACGGGGTTCTACGTCCTGCGCTTCCTGTTGGGGGTGGCCGAGGCCGGCTTCTTCCCCGGGATCCTGGTGTTTCTCAACCGCTGGTACCCGGCCCGCCGTCGCGCCCAGGTCACGGCGCTGTTCGCCATTGCCGTGCCCATGGCCGGGGTGATTGGCGGGCCGTTGTCCGGGGCGATCCTGGAAAACTTCCATGCCGTGGGTGCCCTGCGCGGCTGGCAGTGGATGTTCCTGATCGAAGGCGCGCCCGTGGTTCTGCTGGGCCTGGTGGTGCTCAAGTACCTGCCGGACAGCTTTGAAAGCGTGAACTGGCTGACGCCTGAGCAGAAGCAACAACTGCACGCGCAACTGAGCAGCGAGGAACAGCGCAAGTCCATCACCTCCTTTGCCGGCATCGTGCGCGACCCGCAGGTCTGGCTGCTGGTGGCGATTTATTTTGCGGTGATGCTCGCCGTCAACACCCTCGCCTTCTGGATGCCGACCCTGATTCACGGTGCCGGCGTCGGCCGTGACAGCCAGGTCGGCCTGCTGAGCGCCGTGCCTTACCTGGCCGGGTGTTTCTTCATGATCGGTTGCGGGCGCTCTTCGGACCGCCATCGCGAGCGCCGCTGGCACTTGTGCGTGCCGCTGCTGATGGCCGCCGCCGGTATTGCCGTGGCCGGTCTGGCACCGGGCAATCCGCTGCTGGTGATGGGCGGCCTGGTGGTGGCCGGCATGGGCGCCAGCGCCGCACTGCCAATGTTCTGGCAACTGCCGCCGGCCTTTCTCTCCAACAGCACCCAGGCCGCCGGTATCGCGATGATCAGTTCCTTTGGCAGCGTAGCCGCATTCCTCGCGCCGTACCTGATCGGCTGGATGCGCGATGCCACCCAGAGCGCGAGCCTGGCGTTGTATGTGCTGGCGCTGCTGATCGCCCTCGGTGCCTTGCTGGTGCTACGCACCCATGCCGCCATCGTCAATCCAAACTAGAGACCTTCCTCATGCTCGATCCCCAGCAAATCCTGCAAGCTGCCGCCAACCTGGACCGCGCCGAACGCACTCGGGAGCAAGTGCGGCAGTTTTCCCTCGACTACCCCGCCATCACGATCGAGGACGCCTACGCCATACAGCGCGCCTGGGTCGCCCAGAAGATCAAGGACGGGCGCAAGTTGGTCGGTCACAAGATCGGCCTGACGTCCCGGGCGATGCAAGTGTCGTCCAATATCAGCGAACCGGATTACGGCGCCCTGCTCGATGACATGTTCTTCGACGAAGGCACCGATATTCCTTTCCAGCGGTTTATCGTGCCTCGGGTGGAAGTGGAGCTCGCATTCATCCTCGGCAAACCGCTCAAGGGCCCGAACTGCACGATCTTCGACGTGCTGGAGGCCACCGAATGGGTGATCCCGGCCCTGGAAATCATTGACGCGCGGATCCAGCAGATTGACCCGCAGACCAACGCCACCCGCCAGGTATTCGACACCATTTCCGACAACGCGGCCAACGCCGGCGTGGTCATGGGCGGCCGTGCAGTGCGGCCCACCGAGATCGACCTGCGCAAGGTACCGGCGGTGCTGTACCGCAACGGCGTCATCGAAGAGTCCGGGGTCTCGGCGGCCGTGCTCAACCATCCGGCCAAGGGTGTGGCGTGGCTGGCGAACAAGCTGGCACCGTATGACGTGACGCTACTGCCGGGACAGATCATTCTTGGTGGCTCGTTTACCCGTCCGGTGGCGGCCAGTCCTGGAGACACGTTCCATGTTGATTACGACATGTTGGGCTCCATCTCCTGCCGCTTCGTCTGACTTCTGGAGGACCGTTTCATGGACATGCCAGTGAATCGCTTCAAGCAACGCCTGAATAACGGCGAAGTACAGATCGGCCTGTGGCTCGGCCTGGCCGATGCGTACTGTGCGGAGTTGGCGGCGAACGCCGGTTTCGACTGGCTATTGATCGACGGCGAACATGCACCCAATGATCTTCGCAGCATGCTCGGCCAATTGCAGGCCATCGCACCCTATGCAAGCGAAGCGATCATCCGGCCGGTAATCGGCGATACCGCGTTGATCAAGCAAGTGCTGGATATCGGCGTACAAACGGTGCTGGTGCCGATGGTTGAAAACGCTGCGCAGGCACGGGAGTTGGTGCGCGCAATTCTCTATCCGCCCCAAGGTATACGCGGAGTGGGCAGCGCCCTGGCTCGGGCATCGCGCTGGAACACTATCCCCGACTACCTGGATCAGGCTGATGCACAGATGTGCCTGCTGGTGCAGATCGAGAGCCGTGAAGGCTTGGCCAACCTGGACGCGATTGCGGCCGTCGAGGGTGTGGATGGGGTGTTTATCGGGCCGGCGGATTTGAGTGCATCCATGGGGCATCGCGGGAATCCGGGGCATCCAGAGGTGCAAGCGGCCATCGAAGACGCCATCGTGCGGATTCGCAAAGCCGGTAAAGGTGCCGGGATTCTGAGTGCTGACGAGACGCTTGCCCGACGCTATATCGAGCTGGGGGCGACGTTTGTGGCAGTGGGTGTGGATACCACGGTGTTGACGCGCGGGTTGCAGGCGCTGGCGGGGAAATTCAAAGGTACGGCGGCGCCTATGTCAGGCGGCGGAGTGTACTAGGTCTCCAGGGCACAGAAGATCCATGTGGGAGCTGGCTTGCCTGCGATAGCGTCCTGTCAGTCAATGCATCATTGGCTGAGCCACCGTCATCGCAGGCACAGAAGCTCCCACATTGGATAGGGGTGTGCTCGAACAATGGCCTCAGCGCTTGATGTTTTTCAGCTCATCCAGCAACCCCAACAGCGTCTGTAACTTCTCCTCCCCCAACTGATCCTGCAACCGCTGGTAGTTGCCCTCCATGCACTGGCTCATGGACTCAAACATGGCCTTGCCCTTCTGCGCCAACGTCACCAGCACCCGCCGCTGATCCTGCTCGGCCTTGCGCCGGTGAACCATCCCCGCCGCTTCCATGCGTACCAGCACGCCGGTCATGCTCGGCTTGAGAATGCAGGCCAGTTCCGCCAGTTGGTAGATCTCCAGTTCATCGTATTGGCTGAGGATGCGGATGACCCGCCATTGCTGTTCGGTCAGGCCATGCTCATTGAGCGAAGGCCGGAAGAAACTCATGGCCGCTTCACGGGCCTGTAACAGGGTCAAGGTCAGGGATTGTCGAGGTTTGAGCATAGGGATCAGGGTCACGATAGATTTAGTTAATAATTTAACGAAACTCTAACATCTCGCCCCACTGGCCGCGCTATAACTTGTGGGTCGAAACCCTCGGCTGGCGCGCTGAATCAAAAGCCCCGGCACGGAGAATCAAGACTTCCATCCCGCCAGGGCCCCTAATGGCAGGCATCTGCTTTAGAGCCTTCCTTCACTTTTTCAGGCTGCGCCATGATCACTATTGAAACGCCCACCTATTACACGGCCACCAAGAAATACAACCTCAGTTTCCCGACGCTGGAACAGGACGTGGAGGCCGATGTCGTGATCATTGGCGGCGGTTTTTCCGGTATCAACACCGCCCTTGAACTCGCCGAGAAAGGCATCACCAATATTGTCGTGCTGGAGGCGCGCTACCTGGGTTTTGGCGGCACCGGGCGCAATGGCGGGCAGATCATGGCCGGGATTGGGCATGACCTGGAGAAGATCAAGAAAGACGTCGGTGAAGACGGCCTGCGCCAGGTGTTCGAGATCAGCGATCTGGGCGCCGACATCATCAAAGACCGCATCGCCAAGTACAACATCGATGCCGACTTCTGCCACGGCTATGGCTACATGGGCTTTAACGCCCGCCAGGAAAAGACCCTGCGGGCCTGGGAAAAAGACTTCAAGTCGATCAACAGCAAACACGAAATCCGCTTTCTCGGCGGCTCCGACGTCAAGCAGATCATCGGTTCCAATGCCTACAGCAGCGCACTCTTGCACATGGGCGGCGGTCACGTGCATTCACTGAACCTGTTGCTGGGTGAGGCCACGGCCCTGGCCAGCCACGGCGTGCGAATTTTCGAGAACAGCCCGGCCCTGGAAGTCAGCTATGGCGAGCGCATCACCGTGCGCACCGGTCGTGGCTCGGTGAAGGCCAGCAAGCTGCTGTGGGCCTGTGACAGTTTTCTCAACAAACTGGAACCGGAGCTGCACCGTTCGACCATCAACACCTACGCCTTCCAGATGATGACCGAGCCGTTGAGCGAAGAGCTGATCAACCGCATCAGCCCGATTCGTGGGGCCTACAGCGATATTCGCCCGGTGATCGACTACTACCGGGTCACTAACGAAAACCGCCTGTTGTTCGGGGCCGCGACGCCGCTGGTGGAACACATTCCCGGTGACCTCAAGGCCTGGAACCGCCATTTGATGCTGAAGATTTTCCCCTACCTCAAGGACGTGAAAATCGACCTCGCCTGGGGCGGCCCGATGGCCTGCAGCCCGAATCTGTTCCCGCAGATCGGCACCCTGCCCGGGCGCAGCAACGCGTTTTTCGTCCAGGGCTATTCAGGCTTTGGCGTCACCCCCAGCCACATCATCTGCAAGGTGCTGGCCGAAGGTATGAGCGAAGGGTCGGCGCGGTATGACCTGGTCAGCTCGATCCATCGCCCGACCATTATCGGCAAAGACACCATCCGCCCGTTGCTGCTGACTGCCGGCAAGTCCTGGCACCAGCTGTCCGGCTACTGGAACGGGCGGCGTTAATTTTTTCTCATCAGGAGCAACTGCCATGACCCTCACCACCCTAAAAAAAGACATCCAACTCTCGGAACTCGATGCCTGGGGCACCGTGGCCGATCTCGGCTCAGAGATCCTCGAAGGCGAGGTCAAAGCCTTCGGCAAGATGACCTTCGGTGCACCGACTGACCCGGTCAGCAGTGCCTACTTTGGCACCACCCAAGGCAAGTTCAGGATGGTCTATCCGTTCGCTGAACAGGCCACTGTGGTGACCGGCGAGGTGGTGCTGACGGATGAGTCCACCGGCAAAAGTGCTCGTTACAAGGCGGGTGACAGCTGGTTCGTGACCAAGGGCACGCCGGTGTTGTGGGAAGTGGTCAGTGAGAGTTTCGTCAAACATTACTTTGCCGTCGTTTGAGTGGAGGCCTGTCATGACTAGCCAATCCGACTGGATCACCGTAGGCGCCCTCGCCGACGGCTTTGCCCCCCAAGCCTTTATCCTGCCCAACCTCGCGGACCTGAACGGCAAGACCTTCACCCTGCACTTCGCCAACGGCTGGCAGATCGAGCATCGTTTCGACCACGAAAGCCTGTCCTGGACCGCCGCTGATGGGCACTCCACCGGAACAGCCCCCTACCGCGCCACGTCAATCCGCCCCGGCCTGTACCTGGTGGATTTCATCAAGCATGAAAACGGCCAGAGTTGGTCCATCAGCCTGGTACTCGACACCACCAGCGCCTCGTTCACCGCCGTCATCGGCCACTTGCCCACTCAAGCAGAAACCGCTGAGGGTCTCTACAGCCGTGCCCTGGCCGGCAAGCCGCTGACCTCGGTACACGTGGATTTCCTCCACGGCAGCCTCGACCGTCCATGGCAGGAAGGCCAGTGCCCACATGCGCCGACGGGCGAACTGGTAGGCCTGCGCAACCAGTACCGCTACAGCCCGAGCGAGGTCTACGAGCATATCTACCTCAACGACCAGTTCTACGCCTGGCAGTGCCTAAAGGGCGTCGAGCAAGGCCTGTGCGATACCGATCGCTGCCATTACTACAAGATTGCCGAGGAGCTGTACCTGTTTGTCTGGCGCGAAAAGATCATCCCCACCCTCGGCCTGGTGCTGATCGACCTGCAACAGCACCGCAGCGACGGCAAGATCTTCGGCTATGCCGGAACGTCCTTTGATGCGCTGTCGAACTTCCCCATCAGCTCCTACTGCCAGGTGCTCAACCGCACGGAGCATTCCGATGCGTGAACCACGCACGGTGGTGATCACCGGTGCCGGCACGGGCATCGGCGCCGCCTGCGCCCGGTTGTACGCGGACGAAGGCGCGCAACTGGTGCTGATCGGCCGCCGCCGCGAACCGCTGGAACAGGTGGCCGGGGAAACCGGCGGCCTGATTCTGGTGGGCGATGCGGCCTGCCCCGACACCTGGGACGGGTTTATCACGCAGATCCACCAACGCTACGGTCGGCTCGATGTGCTGCTGGCCTGTGCCGGTGGGCATGGGCTGGGCAGCGCCACCCAAACCAGCCCGCAGACGTGGGAAGCGGCCCTGCGCTGCAACCTCGACAGTGCCTTCTACAGCGCGCGAGCCTGCCTGCCACTGCTGCTGGAAAGTGCCGGGAATATCGTGTTGATCGGCTCCATTGCTTCACTCGCGGCGGGGCCGCAAGTGTGCGGTTACACCACCGCCAAACATGCGCTGCTGGGGCTGAATCGCTCCCTGGCCAGGGATTACGGGCCCCACTGTGTGCGGGTCAATGCGGTGTGCCCCGGCTGGGTGCGCACACCCATGGCTGATCAGGAGATGCAGCCGCTGATGGACGCTTATGGTGAGACGCTGCAGCAGGCCTACGACCGGGTCTGCGCCGACGTGCCGTTGCGCCGGCCGGCCAGTGCCGATGAGATCGCCAAAGTCTGCCGCTTCCTGGCCTCAGCGGACGCTTCGATCATCACCGGCGCGACCCTGGTGGCCGACGGCGGGTCGAGCATCGTCGATGTGCCCACCCTGGCGTTTACCCGACTGGAGCAGCCCGATGGCCAATGACCTGGATTTCAGCGGGCAAGTCGTCCTGGTGACCGGTGGCGCCCAGGGCATTGGCCGCGGGATCGTCGAAGCCTTCGCCTTGCGTGGTGCACGGGTGGTGATTGCCGACTTGCGGCTGCCGTTGGCCCAGGGATTGGCTGATGAGTTGTGCGAGCGTGGCTGTCAGGTTGAGGCTATTGGCGTCGACCTGGCCGACGCTGCAGCGGTGCTCGATGGTGTTCAGGCGCTGGAGCAGCGGCTGGGACGGCTGGATATCCTGATTCACAACGCTGGATACTTTCCGTTGACCGCGTTTGCCGACATCACCCCGGCCATCCTCGAGCGCACCTTGGCGGTGAATCTTTCGGCGCTGTTCTGGCTGACCCAGGCGGCGCTGCCGATGTTCCGCCGTCAAGGTCGGGGTTGTGTGCTGGTGACCTCTTCCGTCACCGGCCCGCGCGTGGCCTACCCGGGCCTGAGTCATTACGCGGCATCCAAGGCCGGGGTCAATGGTTTCATTCGCAACGTCGCGCTGGAACTGGCGGGGCTGAATGTTCGGGTCAACGGGGTTGAACCGGGGATGATTGCAACACCGGCGATGGACAATCTGGGGGATGCCCCACTCAACGACACCATCGCCCGTCGTGTGCCGCTGGGACGTCTGGGCAGCGCCGCCGATATCGCCGGGGCCATGTTGTTTCTCGCCTCGGACCTGGCCACCTACATCACCGGGCAAACGGTGGTGGTGGATGGTGGGTCCACCTTGCCTGAAGTTTGACCCGCACAGCCTTCGCCGAAACCTCCTACCTGACCGCCAGATAACCTCTACTCCCCGCGCTTAAGAACCTCTGCAAAGTCTCTCGCCTGATCACACAGCGCGAGGGACCGCCGATGTTTCTACCTCTTCACATCCTGCACAGCGGGGTGGTCTTTTGATTCCTCAAATGATCGCCCAGGTTGGCCTGCTCTCCATCGCAGGGCTCGACCCCAAGGCACCCAATGCCGAGACCGTCTTCAGCGACTTCAGGCGCTGCCTGAATAACTACGAAGACTGGGCCGAGAGCTTCTGGAGCTTCTCGGCGCTGGACGTCGAGCAACTGTTCAAAGTGGGTGACGAGGTTGTCCTCACTGCGCCCGCTTCCTCGTACAAGCCCGTCAGCGCCGTTACCACTGCGTGTCCGGCCACCGGTCCGTTGACCCTTGTGCATATGTTCCAAACCGCACGCTTCGTGCCCATCGGCAACACCGAAGTGGCGCTGCAAGCAGTGGACGCGAACGGCAAGCCCGTTGGCCAGCCGCTCTACAAGACCATCGGCCCCAGCGGCATTCTCGAAGTCACCGAGTGCACCCGCGATCAGCGGTATCAGGTCACCTTCTACCCCGCCGTTTCCAAGGATCAGGTCAAGGCGCTCTACACCTCCTACCAGTCCGTTATCACCCCACTGGAAAGCTGGTTGCGCAGCGAATGGTCACACACTTTTGAACCACTCTGGAAAGGCTACTCCGAAGCCAATTACCTCCAGCGTTATCGCGCACTGCAACGGGCAGATGCACAGGGTTTTGGCAATGCGTTGCAGACGTTCTGGGACGAGATTCAGTCGCTGCCGCAAGCGCTGGCCGACCTCAAGCCCAATAGCGAAAAGCTGCTGGAGTACCTGACGCAGCAAGAGCTTGATCAGCTGTTGCAAGCGTCCAGCGAAGCCCTCGCCAACGGCCTGCTGGTACTCAGCGATGAGCCGCTGTTGTTCATCTACCTCTCGGTCATCGTCAGTTGGATAAGGATGCTGCCACCGCCGTTCCTGATCGAGGTCGCGGGAGCGCTTCGCGCTGAAATCCTGATCAGCATCCTGCTGCTGCGGGTGGCCGGCGGGATGGGCATGAAGCTGCGTATGGGTGCCAAGGTACTGGGCAACATCAAATCCGCCCGGGTGCGCCAGTGGTTCACACAGTTGGGAGAAAAGCTCGCCGAACTGACTGCCGGCCCGTCACTCGGCGCTCATGCCGAGCGGGTCAAGCCGTTACTGCTCAATAGCCCGGCGACACCGATCAAGGTAGTGCCGAGTGTGCCGCTGAAGGCCGGGGTGCATGAAGTGCCA
>NZ_WNNK01000037.1 GCF_009724245.1 Pseudomonas spelaei
ATGCTGCGGGGGTCAGGGTGTACATAGTCGAGCGCCCCATGCGTTCGCGAAACGACAGAATCCCAGTTGTCCCCAGCCACTTAATTGCCGACTGAACCGTGCGCTCACCCAAGCAAGTACGCTCAACGATTCGGGCAACTGAAGGCCAGCAAACACCCTCGTCGTTTGCGTTGTCAGCCAGTGATATCAGAACAGCCTTCTGCGGGCCGCTCATGCCTTGCAACGGCCAGCACAGGCTCATGATTATGGTGCTCATGCGGAAACATCCTGGGCAGGTGCCAGGGACGCCTTCAAATAATCGAGGCATTCCCGGCGGTATTGGGACTTGGATGCATGCGAGTACTGGCCGCTGATCATGAGAGCGGCATTCATCGCTGCGGTTTGATTTGTGATCTGGTGTCGAGACACCTTTTCAGGGCCGTCGGAAAGTGTCGCGACATCGCCTGAACTGTTGACTGTGGGGGCGTTATTGATCATTATTCACCTCGAAATAAAGCTGTACTGAACCGCCCTGCCAGGCGGTTTTTTTATGTCTGCAATTTGGGTACTGGATGAATCAACAGCTAATCCAGATCACTACTTCCGCCGCTCAAAGAGGCGGAAAATCACTACATCAAGCGCTCAAGCTACTGATCGTTGAGACGGGAACGGACGCTGTTCTTGAGCAGACAAAGTGCCGTCCTCCTCGACAGTCACGAAAACATCTCGACCAACGCGGATGGCTTTGCTCAGAGCGCCCTGGGTGCACCCGAGCATCTGGGCCGCCTTTGTGTGCCCATGCTCTTTGGCAAATTCAGTTAGTGGGATACGGCGCATTGCGGCGTCCTCGACAAGTATTCATTAGAAGTATGACCGCCGGTATTGTTAATAGTCAATACCGGCGATATTGGTTAACTCAATACCGCAGGTAATAACATCAGCAGATGAAGAAAGATTCTCGAAGGCTCCCGCTGGCCGATTGGCAGCTCCAAGACAGCGCTCGACTGAAAGCGCTTTTCCAGGCGAAACGTGGAGAGCTGAAGCTCACCCAGGAAAAGATTGCGGGAGAGCTTGGCGACGGAGTTACGCAGGGCGCTGTGAGCCATTTCATGAATGGGCGAACCGCGCTTAGCATCAACGCTGCGGTTGTTTTTGCCAGGGCGCTCCAGGTCCCGGTTTCAGAAATAAGCCCTACTCTTGCAGCTCAGATAGAGAAGATGACCTCGGGCATTCCAGGGCGTCACAGTGACGACTCGGCAGGCGACAGCCGCATTCCGCCGCGAAATTTTGATCTCGCCGACGACAATAACTACACCGGCGTGCTGCAGCTGACCGCTCGTGGTTCAACCGGCGCTGGCGAAGATAATTCGCACGTCGAGATCCGGGGTGTCATGGCCTTCAAATCGCAATGGCTGCGCGCGAACAACCTAAACCAGCGCCACCTCGACGTGATTTACGCCAACGGACACAGCATGGAGCCGACCATCAATGATGGTGACGTGCTGTTGATCGACGAATCAAAGCTCGAGCCTAAAGACGGGCAGATTTTCGCCATGCAAAGCGAGTCCAAAGGAACAATTGTGAAGCGCCTGGTGAAGTCGGACTTCGATGGATGGATCATCCGTAGCGACAACCCGGACAAGGCACGCTATGGAGACGAGACACTGCGTGATGGCGAGATCAACGAAATTCGCATCATTGGGCGCGTTGTATGGCGCGGCGGAATGCTGTCGTGAGCAATACCGCCTCTCGCAGTTTATCGACGGCCATCTTCATAGTTTTGGCTTGCGGACTCGCAGCGCTGGCTGTTAGCGCCGTCCTGTATTTGTTCAACCTACCCCAAGACGGATACGTCTTCCTTGCTGGCATGATTGCTGTCCTGCTTGCCGGGCTCGTTTCTGCTTTGAGGCGCGAGGGAGGGGCAAGGACAGAGGACGCTGTTTCGCTTATTGCCGGCATCAGTTTTTTTGTTTGGGTGGCCTGGAAAACCCTCAACAAATAGAGCAGCCAGCCAAACGAGCCCGCCGATGAGCGGGCTTTTTATTGACTTCTAAAAATACATGACCGGCGGTATTGACCATTATAAATACCGGAGGTATTGTTTACTTCGTCGCCGGATAACAACCGGCCAGATGGAAGGCAGCGATGAACCGGCCTCAACGGTTCAGAGGGTTGGCAACTGACCCGGGCGTGCAGCGTAAAGCGCCAAGACGAGTTATCCAGCGGGAGAACAAGCCGAAAGGCCCGTGGCTGGACAAACAATTTGATGGGGCCGGCGGCAGCGCCAGTAGCGGGAAGCCGGCAAGCGACACCAGAAGATTTCACGTCAGCGCCTGCATCAGGCGCTTTCGGAAACCAACCGGGAGTCACAACGATGGACGCAACAATCATCAGCGGAGCATGGAAGGGTCATCTCGGCCGTGGCCTTGCGCCGCGAGAACTTCAATACCTTCTGTCCTCTGCCCAGGGCAAGACAGCAAAGGAAATAGCCAGGCAGTACGACGTGGCCGCTTGCACCGTGGCCAAGCGGCTTTCCTGCGCCATGTTCAAACTCGGCGTGACTCGCCAGACAGCGATGATCGCCGAAGCCATGCGACGGCAGATCATCTCGCCGATGTGCTTCGTTCTGGCGGCTCTGATCGCCATGCACGCAATGATCGGTGACGAGTCGATGCGTCGTGACCGCCGAGTACCGGAACGCCGTACAGCGCAAGTGAGGGTGACGCGCCGCGCTGAGCAACCGGTACTGCTCGCCTGATTAACCCAACCGAGGCATCCGCCCATGAAACACGCAGCAGCAATAGCCCAGCTCGAAATCCACGCATCCAACTGCGACAACAACGCAGCGATCCAGGAGCGTGAAGGCGAACACGAAAGCGCCGCCGCCAACCGCATCAACGCCGCCGACTATCGGCAGGCAATCGAAGCACTCCAGGCCGAGTAAAGCCGGCCTGAAAGCTTATCAACTTAACCCTGGCGCGGAGGATTGGCAGCCATGTGAACCACAACGAACCCAAGACGCCAAAGCGTCTACCTGCGTGACGTAGGGAGGTCTATGTTTCGCACCGAAAGCCCGAGCAACCCTCGGGCTTTTTTACGCCTCGCCTTTATCCGTCAGCACCCTCCCCTGCGCCCCACGGCAAACAGCAGGCGGTCAGGTTGCTGACGAATGAACGCAAGCCAACACAGAGGGAACGTCATGCACCCACTTATCCAGCAACGGTCAGAAGGGCTTGCGGCCCTCCGCGTCCGCACAACCATCGCCACCAGCACGCTGTACGCAATGATCGGCAAGGAGCTTCCCGTGCAAGAGGTTCGCTTCCAGGTAGTCAACAAGGGCAGCGGCGCCTATCACGTCGTTGAGCGCTCCACCGGCAAGGTCATGGGCATGTGCTTCACATGGAAGGCTGCGATCAATCGTGCCCAGGTACTGGAAGCTCGCGCAGACGGTAAGAAGGTGAATATCGATGGGTGGTTGCAATGATCGGCGAACCGATGGCCAACCCTCGGGACACGATCAGCGAGGAACTGAATCGGCAGTTGGATGCTTTCTTCGGTGCAGGCAAGACCGCCCAGATCATCCCGAACGGCGTCGGTGTTGATGGGCCTTTCAATGGCACCACCGCCCACCACGAACGCCTCCGGAAAGAACGCGACAAGCTGGCACCCTCAGTGCGCGCCGAAGCGGACAAGGGCGTAGTAGCCAGCGTGGCGGCAAAGAATCTGGGAATACACATCAAGCGCGTCACCCTGATCGCCCAGGAGAACGGCTTCAAGTTCGCCGACACCCCATGAAGCGCATTAACAACCAGGTGCGACAACGCCGGCGACAGGCATGGCTTGATTTGCCAACGCATGAAATCGAAGAGGTAGGCCATGGCCGAGGAAGAGCAGGAGCCGACAGCGGAGGCACTGAAGCAGCGCCGCAAGCGCGAGAAGGCGGCCGAGAAGAACGCTGCATTGGGCGTCGAGAAGTTTACGGTTGAGGTTGCAGGGATCTTCAAGAAAGACCTCAAGCGCCTGATGAAGCAGCACGGCTTCAACAACCAGCAGGAGGTACACCAGAACCTACTGCGCAACGTGATCGCCGCTGACTTCGAGATGGCGGCGCAGATGCTCAAGTGTGTCACGACACCTTTTGTTGTTACTGAAAAGGTGTCGCATATCATTCGAGCGGCGGGCCTGAAGTCGCTCGCCGACGAACCGCCCGAGCCTGACGACGAAATCATCAATCCAAAGTAATTGTCACGCAGCCGGTTCATTGTTGGGTGCGACTGGAGCAGCAATTTTTTTAGGCTCAATATGCTTGAACACCTTTTTTGCGCGATACGGGATTATGTATGTCCCGATCAATATATGTTCAATAACCTCAAGAGCTAAGAGTAGCTGGCTTTTTGTATGGGCCTTCCCTCGATGCGCGGCGTTGTTTCCCAAAACCCGAATTTGGTGGAGTGTTTGAACACCTTCTTTAGTTACTAAAGATCGCTCATGTAGATCGTCTATTTTCTGTTCGAGGTTGCGACCTTTCGCTTTCACATCAGAACAAATGGTATCCAATATAGCTCTTATACCGATCCCGCTGATAATCAGAAGGTCACTATCTAGCGCGCTTCGCGCCTCCTGGTAAATCTCACCTATGTCCAAGGGAAGGGAGGCATGATCTATGATCTTGGAGCCCACAACGCGACCAGGGTAATAGGTAACCGTCGCAATCCAATAGGTATTACCTTCATCATCATGGTCCCAGTCCTCAGAGTTTGACGACTCAACTCTGAAAGATATTTCTTCACACCCTAAGCACTGGATTATCTGATTGAAAGCGGTCCAATCAAAGGTATTGCCACCGCCGCAATCCTCGGAACCTCTTTCGGTGTAAGTTGCCACCACCTTGTGGTTTGACTTCAAGCAGCACTTCTTGCAAGGAAACTTTTCAATCGACTCGTCTAGCGTCACTTCGAATTTTTTCGTTATAGGCGCCATCTACGATCCCTCGCGTTATTTGAAAGATACAAATACCCCATATCAACGAATCACGCCAGCCGGCGAGGCAGGCGCACGCTTGGAGATAACCCATGAGCACCTTTGCAGTGTTTGGAATGACCCTCGATGTCGCCATGGCCGAGGCCAGGAAGACTGTCAAAACGACCCGGCCCGACCCAAAGCGTCCCGGCTGCAAGATTGAGCTTTCGGTTGATGACTGGCTGTACAAGGTCGCCCAGAGGGCCGAACAGATCATGGGGGGGGTCAGGGTAAAGCAGCTCAGCCCGCTCTTCGACGCGCCGCAGTACGCGGAGCACTTCATTGAGCTTGCCCGCAAAGGCAGCAAATGCCGGGACATGCGAATCAAGGCCAAGCGCACGCTGGTCGACGCCCAGGGCGAGCCGATCATCAACCCTAAGACCAAGGCGCCGAAGGTCGGGTTTACGGAGTGGCCGCCGAAGCAACAAGACCAAGCGGCGGCCTAGCACGCTCATATCAATTGCGCTTAGCGTTTTGCCGGAACAAGTAAAGTCAAATGATGAGAAAGCTCCCCCCTAAGCTCTGGAGGGATTTCAACGCCAAATACGATAAGCCACGAATCATCGGATCGATGCTGCTCGTGACACTTATAGGTGCCCACCTCGTTCGTTGTGATTTTGGCCAGCCTTGCAATCTCGTCATTTGTTGGCTTGTTGCTCATGTGCACCTCCCTGTCTCGGTGAAATACCGAGTCCTCAACTGATAGCCCACAAACCTGGCTTCCGCCACTCCACCGCCCGGGCATGGCCCGGCAAGGACTCCCCATGCCTACAGAAAACAAAGTCGCCGCGCCGCTGCAAGTAGAGCGCTCGACAGTCACCAAGCTGGTTATCACCGGCGCGCCGAACCTTGACCCGATCACCGTGTTCCTCGAGGACCTGGCCCCATGCAAGGGCAAGATCACCGTCAGCTGCTGGGGCAAGAGCTGGACTGCCTACTGGGGTGGCATGTGGGACGGTCTGAATGTAGGGCAATTTTTCTGCGAGCTGAACACCAGCTACATCATCGGCTACTTCGCCCAAGGGATGAGCTCTCAGCAGTTCAGCGCTGAAGCACTGGCCGACAAAGTTCGTCGGGAAATACTGCAGATGCGTAGGGATCATGATCTCGACGATTCTGATGCCCGAGATCTGTATGACGAGGCGGATGACATCCGCCATGTGAACTCCATTGACTCACTTGGTGGTGCGCACCACCAGTTAATGCGGCAGGTCCTTGGTGATGAGTGGTGGCATCTTAGCGTGGATGCGACCGAGCCAAATCCGGACTGGGATTATCTCGAACGAATCATTCAAGCCGTGCAGCAGGCATTACGCCAGGACCAGCAGGCGGTGGCGGCATGAAGTGCATCTACCTGAGCGGCCCCATGACCGGCCTTCCCGGCCTGAACTTCCCCGCCTTCGCTACCATGACCACCAGCCTCCGCGCCGCCGGCCACACCGTAACTAATCCCGCCGAGATTAACCCTGACGGCGGCACCTGGAACGACTGCATGCGCCGCGACATTGCAGCCCTGATGGACTGCGACACCGTGGCCACCCTTCCCGGATGGGAGCATTCAAAGGGTGCCCGCTTGGAAGTCCTGATCGCCGAACGCCTCGGCATGACGGTTGTGAATGCCCATGATCTGGTAACGAGGGAGGCTGTCACCAATGGCTGATTTCCGAAGGAAGCGTGACGGCGCGCTGTACTCGACGAACCGAAAGGTTTGCCGCCGTCCAGGCTGGGACCACTGGGGCGACTGCTATCACCTGGTGCCGATATGGGAAGGCCGCAGCCACTACAAAACGGTTGAGGCGTTCAATCGCGAATACCTGACCCTTGCAGGAGAAAGGCCATGAGCGAAATTGAACGGTACTGGATCGACCCAAGCAGACTGGTACAGGAAGGCTGACATCCGGACGATACCTGCGTTGTTAAGGACTGGGCATATGACCGCGTTGTCGCTGAGCGTGACGGCCTGCAGGTGAGTTTGAACACCGCGGACCAAACGATAGACGACCTGAAGGCGGCTGTTTCCCGACGGACGAAGCGGGTTCGAGATCTGGAAGCGCAGCTAGCCTACGCCGCGGACGCCCTCAATGAGGTAGTCAAGGCCTCAGCTATGTACGAAAAGCCATTTGAAATTGCGACCTTGGCTATCGGCGAAATGTCTGCTGGCATAGAGCAGCCCGCACCGGTAGCGGTGGCATCCCGCGCCGAGCCGATAGCCTGGCTGAAGCGCATCGACGGTATCGGCCAGAACCGAGCCGAGCTGATTTACTCGATGAACTTCAGGCTGGTGCTCGACCCCACCAAATCCTGATAGGAGTACATCCGTACTCTTCCCGCAAAACCTGTAACCCCTCCCCCTTCAAAGTCAGCCGCTAATCCGGGCGTTCGTCATCGTCGTTGCCTGGACCGCGTGCACGGCTTCGAGCTAAAAGAATCTGTTGCATTGCCAACTGCGCATCAGGATCTCCGCATTCAGCCATGCACTCAAGACAATCGCCTCCGCAGTCCATGAGTTCTGGGCAGGTATTTAGGGGCCGCTGACATATGTTGCATTTGTTCATTCTGTGATCCTGAGTCGGAGCTATGGGCAAAAGTCCCCGAGGCTATCCCGCGCAATTTGAACAGCGTACTCGATCAATTCTAGGGGAACGCTTGGCTCAAACAGGGTTACCTCAAAACGCAGCGTTTCGTCATTCCTGAATATCTCAAAGACCATATCGTTGCCGCGCCAGCACTCAATCCCCAGGCCGTCATGACCCTTGGTCACGCTTGAGGCAGTAAGAAACTCGTATTCAACTCCGTGTACGACCACATCGCACCTCCCTATCTGAGGAGGCAACGATACCTCTCCCCCCTATGAACTTGATAGCCGCTATAGCGGCAAGGACGAAGTCATGCCCGAAGAAAAGTATCCGCTCGCCGTCGAGAGCGTTGGCGGTGACACCTACATAGTAATGAGCCGCGGGCACCACGACCTGCGCGAGTTCATGGTCGAGGTCATCAAGGATTACGGCGACTGGAATCTCGGCGGCGCACAGCACGTCTGGATCAAAACCACGCCAGCGAAAGGCGGATGGAGCTACAACATCGTCGACCAGGCGACTCGCGGAGCATGGCCGGCAACCTACTGCTGGGAATATGGCGACGGTTATGAACAGTGGCGCGAGGTGACGCCATGATCGTCATCGGCCTATTTCCCGCCCTCCTATTCATGGCCTGGAATATCCATAAGGGGCCGAGGCCATGAAGGCGCGTATCGAGAAGAAACTGAGCAAGCGCCTTGTTCTGCTGTACCCGTATAACTACGGGCACGCTTGGATCGACAAGGACCACTCAGAACTGGCCTACGACCAGAACAGTCGGGTGCGTCACTGCCCGAGCGTCGGTGGTGAGTACGATTCGTATACGGGCGATAGCAACGAGGTATACACGGCGTGGGCCTCTTGGCTCATGCACTGGCCCTGGCATGGTCCGTTTGAGGAATACCCGCACGGCCATGAACACGCGATGTTCCCCAACACGGAAGGCTTCAGGCCGACCACACGCAACCTGCTGAAGCTGGCCGCAGACTGCGAGCTGACCTCAAAAGAAAACCCCTAACCCCAATCCCCCCTACATGCCTGCCGGTGAGCGGCGGGCGACGAAGTACGTAATAAGGGTTCACCCAGCCAGCTGCGGCCACTCAGCGTTTGCTCTGAAGCATCTGACCGGGCGAACGACAGAAGGCTACCCGTCTTTGATGGCTGCGTCCCTGTCCAGTTTCTGAACAATTCACACGCCACCTTCTGCCGCCCAGCGCGGCAAGGACACCCCATGTACGCAACGAAACTCACCCTGATTCTGCTGGGCGCTTTGCTGTACCTGCTCGGAACCGTAGTCGGGTTCGTCGTGGGCATACCTGCCCTGTTCGAGTCTGGTAGCACACAAGAAATCATTGCCGCCTTTGCCGGCATCATCACCTGGGTGCTGATCACCTTCGGTTTCATCATCCACATCATCAAGACAGCGCGGCCCACTGCGGGCGGCGGGAGGTAGACATGGAAACCGAAATCCTGTCAGACGAGGAGTTGGCCGAGATCACCGGCTACAAGGCTAGAGCCTGGCAGCGCCGGTGGTTGGAGGATCGGCATTGGCACTATGTCGAGAGCCGGGGCAAGCGGCCGCTGGTTGGCCGACTGTACGCGAGAATACAGCTGGGGACGCCGGTAGAGGGGCAAAACAAGCCGCCTGCCGATATACCTCAGTGGACTTTTGATCTGTCACGAGTGAGATGAAATGCGCCCTAGAAAGACCCATAACCGCCACCTTCCCCAGCGAATGTACCAAGTAAACCGCAAACGAAAAAATGGTCAGGTATGGGTCAGTTATATTTATCGCGGCACCGATGGAGTCGATATCCAGCTGGGCCGCGACCTAACTCAAGCCCGATTGAAGTGGGCAGAACTTGAGTCGAAGGCTATACCCGTCGATCTTAAAATAATGAGCGGGGTGTTTGACAGGTACAAGCGGGACATCATCCCGAAAAAATCTGAACGTACTCAGAAAGACAACACTGCCGAGCTTCGGCAACTACGACCAGTTTTTGACCAGATTCCAATCGATGCGATAACGCCATCGATGATTGCAGCATATCGGGATAAGCGCACGGCAAAGACCAGGGCCAACAGAGAGATCGCCCTGCTCTCTCACGTCTTCAATATTGCACGGGAGTGGGGGCTGACTAACAGAGAGAACCCCTGCCAGGGTGTTCGAAAGAACAAGGAGACTCCCCGCGACTACTACGCAAACGACGTGGTATGGAAGGCGGTCTATCAGAAAGGAGAGATCGAGCTGCAGGAGGCGATGGACCTGGCTTATCTCACCGGCCAGCGTCCCGCGGATGTTCGACTGATGCGAATGGAAGATGTCGAGGGAGTGTATTTGCGTGTGGGCCAGGGCAAAACCGCCAAGAAAATCAGGATTCTCATGGAAGTTGACGGCCAGAAAAATAGCCTTGGCTTGCTCATCGAGAGAATTGTTGCCAGGCCAAAGAAGCTCAACTCTGGCTATCTCATCGTGAACAAGTCGGGAAAGAAAGTTTCCGAGCGGATGCTGTGTCAGCGATGGGATGACGCCAGGTCAAAAGCTGTAGCAGAAGCGGTTGCCAATGGAGATGAGGGCTTGGCCCATAAAATCGCAGGGTTCCAGTTCAGGGATATCCGACCGAAGGCTGCCTCTGAAATCCTCGACTTGGGCGATGCAAGCCGGCTCCTTGGCCACTCGAAACAGGAGACGACCAAGAAGATTTATGTCCGCGTTGGAGCTATTGCCAACCCGACAAAATAGAAAAGTTTTGGTACGCCGCCCCAAATGTTTTGGTACACCTGCACTTTCCCGCACCCAATAAAAAACCCCGTAGACGTTAATCTACGGGGTTTTTAAGAGTGGAGGCCGAGGTCGGAATCGAACCGGCGTAGGCGGATTTGCAATCCGCTGCATAACCATTTTGCTACTCGGCCTCAAACGATCAATGCCCTTGAAACTGACATTCACCGCATACAAACTTGAGTGGGCTACGTAAAACAACCTCTACTCTATCTCATTGAAAACATTGAAGTTTTTTCTGCTTCAGTGCGTTCGATGGGCGCAATTATGTACTTATTTACCAGGGCTTGCAACCCCTTGATTTCAAAAAATATTCTCCTGCCGGACACGGATATTGCAGGAGCGAGTTCCCTCGCTCCTGCACTGGGCAGACCTAGTAACCCAGAGACAATCCCGTATTGCGCCGCGGATCGTTAGCGCCATAGAAACGATTCTTGCCCACTGGTTTGCCATCCAGGGACGGTGCGCCAACCAGGATCGCCGCCAGGTGGTTGGCATCCTGAGGGCCTGCAAACTTGTGGCCCCAGCCTTCGAGGATTTTCTGTGTGTCAGGACTCAGGGCAAACGTTTCGATATTGGTCGCCTCAGGCAGCCATTGCTGGTGGAAGCGCGGTGCATCCACGGCTTCCTGAATGTTCATCTTGTAGTCGATGACGTTGAGGATGGTCAGCAAGGTCGCGGTAATGATGCGGCTGCCACCGGGCGTACCGACCACCATCACGGCCTTGCCATCTTTGGTGACGATGGTCGGGCTCATGGACGACAACGGGGTTTTACCGGGGGCGATGGCGTTGGCTTCGCCCTGGACCAGGCCGTACATGTTCGGCACGCCGATCTTGGAGGTGAAGTCGTCCATCTCGTCGTTGAGGATCACCCCGGTCTTGCTGGCCATGACGCCGGCACCGAACCAGTCGTTGAGGGTGTAGGTCACCGACACCGCGTTGCCCCACTTGTCGACGATGGAATAGTGGGTGGTGTTGTTGCCTTCATGGGGTGAAACGCCAGGCTTGATGTCCTGGGAGATGCCGGCTTTTTGCGGCTCGATGGCAGCCCGCAGTTTGGCGGCGTAGTCCTTGTCCAGCAGATGGGTGACCGGGTTCTTCACGAAGTCCGGATCACCAAGGTAGCTATTACGGTCGACGTAGGCGTGACGCATGGCCTCGATCTGGTAGTGCAGGCCCTGGGCCGAGTGATAGCCCAGCTCGGCCATAGGGTAGCCTTCAAGGATGTTCATGATCTCGCAGATCACCACACCGCCGGAGCTCGGTGGCGGCGCGGAGACGACGTGGTAGCCACGGTAATCACACTCGATGGGCGCCAGCTCGCGGGTCTTGTATTTGTCCAGGTCAGCCTGGGTGATGATGCCTTTACCGGCCTGGCTGGAGTCGACAATCGACTTGGCCACCCAGCCCTTGTAGAAGCCATCGGTGCCTTTGGCGGAGATTTCCCGCAGGGTTTTCGCCAGGTCTTTCTGTACCAGCTTCTGGCCCACCTGCATCGGTTCACCGTTGTGCAGGAAGATCCCGCGCAGGTCCTGGTCTTTTTTGAATTCGTCGGTGGCGGTATGCAGCAGGTCGATATCACCCTGTTCCAGCTCGAAGCCGTTTTCCGCCAGTTTGATGGCCGGGGCAATCACCTGCGCACGCTTGAGTGTGCCGTATTTGCTCAGGGCCAGCTCCATGCCCGACACGGTGCCGGGCACGCCGACAGCCAGGTGCCCTTTGGAGCTCAGGTCAGGGACGACATTGCCTGCCTTGTCCAGGTACATGTCGGCAGTCGCTGCCAACGGGGCCTTTTCGCGAAAGTCGAGAAAGGTCTTGCGCCCGTCTGCCAACTGCACGGTCATGAAACCACCACCGCCCAGGTTGCCGGCGGCCGGGTACACCACAGCCAGGGCGTAGCCCACCGCTACCGCCGCATCCACGGCATTGCCGCCGGCTTTCAGCACATCGACGCCAACATGGGTCGCCAGGTGCTGGGCCGTAACCACCATGCCGTTTTCGCCACCCACCGGGGCCTGGGACGCCGCCTGCACACCACTGACGGTCAGCACCAGCGCCGTGGCTATCAATGTTCGGGTAAAGGGTTGGTAGTTCATCCGCGGATACTCTAATTATTTGAAGTGTTAAAAGTAGCCCTTCCAGGATCCGATACCCAAGTGCCCTGGCGTTTTTATGACAGAGCCTGTCGGTGACGGAACGGACCCAATCAGGCCCATGCTATATTCGCGGCCTTTACGCCGTGCAGGACACAGCCCGATGGTGATCAAGAAGACCGGCATCCGCGCCCAGCAAGCCGACCAGACGCGCGCGCGGATTCTCCAGGCGGCGATCAAGGTCTTCACCCGTGACGGCTACTCTGGCGGGCGGGTAGACAGCATCTCTCGGGAAGCTGACTCCAACGACCGCATGCTCTATTACTACTTCGGCAGCAAGGAGCATCTGTTCGTCTGCGTGCTGGAGCACACCTACGAGCAGTTCAACAAGGCCGAGGGCAAGCTCAAGCTCGACCTGAGCGCCCCGGTCCAGGCGCTGCAGGACCTGGTGGCGTTTATCTGGAACTACTACGTCAAGCATCCCGAGTTCGTCGCCATCCTCAGCATCGAAAACCTGCACAAAGGCAAGCATGCCAAGCAGTCCGGCGAACTGCGCCGGTTGTCCGGTGAGGCGGTTGGCGTGCTGCGGCCGATTATCGAGGCCGGTCAGCTTCAGGGGCTATTTCGCGAGGACATCGACATCAAGCACGTGTACTTGATGATTGCCTCGCTGTGTTACTTCTACAACTCCAACCGGCACACCCTCAGTTCGTTCCTCGGGGAAGATCTGGCAGACAAAGGCCAGCAAAAGGATTGGCTCGGGTTTATCAGTGACTTGGTGCTGCGTGGCGTCACCCCACCCATCCAACGTTAGAAACCGGATCAAAATGTGGGAGCGGGCTTGCTCGCGAATACGGTGTATCAGTATCAGATGTGCTGACTGACACTACGCATTCGCGAGCAAGCCCGCTCCCACATTTGATTGTGCCAATCAATGATTGCCAGGATTGGCCCGCAAATGCGCCACCTTCTGCTCCAGCCCTTCCCACCCCGGCGCATTCGGTGCAAACCGACCGCGCAGATAAGCCGCCAACTCTGACACCTGGGTATTGGACAGGCTGTCCTTGAAGCCAGGCATGTAGCCCAGATCCTTGGTCGCCGGTGAGCTGATGCCCTGCAAGATCACCTTGATCAGATTGTCCGGTTGATCGCTGTGCACATTGGTGCTGGCCGCCAATGATGGGCTGACCCCAAACAACTTCGGCCCCAGCCCATCGGCGTGACAGGCCTTGCACGCCCCTTCGAATAGCCGTCGCCCGTTCGCATTGGGAACCGTTGCAGCGGCAACGACCGGCACCTCGGCAGAGGCATCGCGGTTGAGAGACGCCAGGTAGACCGCCATTGCCCGGATATCCGTCTTGGGCAATTTGGCCAGTTCGGTCACCACCGGCCCCATCGGCCCTGTTGCCACGCCGTGGGCATCCGAGTAGCCGGTGCTCAGGTAGGTGAACAGTTGATCCTCGGTCCACGGCGTGGGCGCCTTGGACAACCCGTTCAGCGCCGGTGCCTCCCACCCGTCCACCCGGCCCCCAGCGAGGAATGCCGCACCGCCCTTCTCTGCCCCCATCACGTTACGTGGCGAGTGGCAGGCCGCGCAATGCCCCAACCCATTGACCAGGTAAGCACCGCGATTCCATTGCTCGCTACGCTGCGATTGCACGGTGATTTCCCCTCGGCGCAAAAACAGCGTATTCCACCCCGCCATCAATGGCCGAAGATTGAATGGAAAACTCATCGCATTGGGTGTCGGCGCCTGACTCACCGGAGCCTGGGACATCAAGTAGGCATACAGCGCCTGCATGTCTGCATCGTTGATATTGCGAAACGCCGTATAGGGAAATGCCGGGTACAAATTGCGCCCATCGCGGCCAATACCGTCACGCATCGCCCGCTCGAACGCCGGGTATGACCAGTTGCCAATCCCGGTCTTCACATCCGGAGTGATGTTGCTGCTATAGAGGGTGCCGAACGGTGTGTGCATCGCCAGGCCGCCTGCGTTGGTCGCCCCACCCGGCGCCGTGTGGCACACCGCGCAGTCTCCGACTGCCGCCAGTAAGCGCCCGCGCTCCAGGGTGGCCTTGGACCAGGTACCGGCGCTGGGCGGCACAATCGGCGCGATTTCTCCGTGGAATGGCCAGGCGGTGGCGGCCATGCCCAGCACCGCACCAAAGGCTGCGAACAACGAGCCAAACAACCATTTCCTGCGTTTTCCCGGTGATTTGGCGGGCTCGCCCAAAGCGCCTGCATTCAGCGCCGCCAGCACCCGCTCGGGGGTAATCGGCAACTCGCGAAAACGAATCCCGGTAGCGTCATAGATCGCATTGGCAATCGCCGCTGCGCTGGGTACCGACGCCGACTCACCTGCGCCCATCGGCGGCTGGTCCTGGCGCGGCATCATCAGCACGTCGATCTGCGGCACCTCAGGAAAGGTCAGGATCGGGTAACCGCCCCACTCCTTGCTCGCCACGGTCGACTCTTCAAACGTCACCCGTTCTTTGAGTACGCGGCTGGTGGACTGGATCACATTGCCGTGGATCTGGTGCTGTACTCCCGCCGGGTTGATCATCATCCCCGAGTCGTGGCCGATCACGACCCGCGTGACCGAGACATCGCCGGTCTGCTTGTCGATGGCCACATCCGCCACCCACGCCGCCCAGGCCGCGCCAAAGCCAGGGAACTTGCTGTGGATATAGCGCGCGTAGGCAAACCCCCGGCCCCGCAGCAGATGATCCTCGTTAGCGGTTTGCATTGGCGCCGTGCGCGGTGCCCAACCCGCGCGCTCGGCAGTGGACTTCACCAGATCGATAGCGCGCTCGTCCCTGAGATAACGCAGGCGGTACTCCACCGGATCAACACCCGCCGCGAAGGCCAGTTCGTCGATATAGGATTCATGAGCGAAGGTGTTGGGCAGTGCCGACACCCCACGCATCCACGAGGCGCGGACAATCGGCGCCATGTCGTTGATGGTCACGCGCATGTTTTCAATGTCGTAAGGCGGGATCGAGGTACGGTCGCCCATCTCGAACATCGCCGACACCGGCTCCACCCGGCCGGTCAACAACAGCGCCAAGGTCGGCGCACCGTTGGATGGGTAGCTGGTTTCGAAATCATAAGCGGCGATACTGCCATCGGCATTCAGCCCGCCGTCGACATCCATCAACTGCGCAGTGCCCTTGGGCTCCCACAGGTGTTCCTGCTCACGGGTCAGTTGCACCCGTACGGGCTTGCCCACTGCACGGGACAACAGCAAGGCGTCGGCACACACATCGTCGGCGCAATTGCGGCCGTAGCAACCGGCGGCCTCCATGCGGATCACCTCGATCGATTCTTCCGCACACTCCAGCAACCAAGCCAGATCGGCCCGCAGCAGGTGCGGGTTCTGGCTACCGGACCAGACCCGACTGCCCGTCGGCTGATAATCCGCCACGCCACAGGATGGACCGATGGAACCGTGCATCTGATACGGCCACAGGTAGGTGCGCGGCATACGCTGAGCAGCTGCGGCCAGGGCTTCGTCGACGCTGCCTTGATCGAGCACCGTGCGGCGTACTCTCGGGTTATCGCGAATGGCCTGCTCGACATCGCTCAAGTCCACCAGCGTGTGGTTCCACGGCTTCCAATGAACCTGCAACGCCTCGGCAGCCTTGATCGCCTGTTCTTCGCGCAGTGCGACCACGCCAACAAAATCGCGGATCACCACTACCGCGACGACCCCTGGGATATGGGCAATGGACGACTCATCCACACTCAACAGGCTATTGCCCACAAAGTCACCGCAATCCAACCCGGCATAGGGCGGGCGTACGACCCGACCGTGGAGCATGTCCGGCACGCGCATGTCATGGACGTAAGTCAACTCGCCGGTGGCCTTGGCGGGGATATCCACCCGAGCAGCGCCCTTGCCCACCAGCCGATAATCGCCGAAAGCCTTGAGCGGTGCATCGCCAGAAATACGCAACTCATCATGTTCGCCGTGCACCAGTTGGCCGTAGGTGGTCGTGCGCCCGTCTTCGGCGCGAATCACCCCGGCGTCGACCTTCAAGCTATCTGCCGCAACATCCCAGCGCCGGGCTGCTCGTGCCAATAGGAAGCGTCGGGCTTCGGCGGCCGCGTTACGCAACGGAATCGCCGAAATCTGCAACGTTGCACTGGCGATGGTCGCACCTTGGTTCGGCGCTCGCTCGGTGTCGCCGAGTACCATGCGCACCTGCTCCAGGGTCAGGTCCAGTTCTTCAGCGACGATCTGCGCCAAGGAGGTGCGAATGCCGGTGCCCAGGTCGACGTGGCCATTGAAGGCATAAACCAAGCCGTCGTCATTCACCGCGATAAACAGTCCCAACTCCGTGGGCTTGACCGTCGGTGTACCGCCTTTGGCCACCGGCCCCGACGGTGGCAACACGTCATCGACGACCAACAGGACGCCGGCCTTGGCCAGCCATTGGTCGCGGGAAGGGATTGGGTCTGTCATGGTTATCGATCCACGTTCAAGGCATTTGCCGGGCGGCACGCAGCACCGCCCGGAGGATTTCGATATGGGTGCCGCAACGGCAGAGATTGGCCGAGAGTTCGTTGCGGATCTCGGTTTCGCTGGGGTGCGGATTACGGTCGAGCAAGGCCTTGGTGGTCATGATCATGCCGTTGAGGCAATAACCACACTGCGCGGCCTGTTCGTCGATAAAGGCTTGTTGCACCGGGTGCGGCGCCTCGCGAGTGCCCAGGCCTTCCAGGGTGACAATCTCGCGACCAGCAGCGCCGGACAGCGGAAATACGCAAGCCCTGGCCGCCACACCATCAATAATTACCGTGCAGGCGCCACACTCCCCCAGGCCGCAGCCGTACTTGGGGCCGTTGAGTTGCAGGTCATTGCGCAGGATCAGCAACAGCGGCGTATCCGCCATCGCGCTGACCTCTGTGGTGTGGCCATTGACCTCAAGCGCTACCGTGATGTGCTGGCTGATCATTCGCTTCGCCCATTGCAGTTGGTGAAGTACTCACTACATGAAACAGCCGTGAAAAAAGTCGCGCACGTGGGGTCTCGCGACACACTTGACTGGTGAAGTGGTTACTACATCAATGCAGAGCAAGAACGATGCCAGCCCGAGGCAGCTGGCATTTTGGGAGGCGTTTCAGTCTTGTGGATCGTCAATCATCTTGCGCAGCAAAAACAGCACTGCCACGCGCTCGGCGGGGTTGAGGTTGCTCAGGGTCAGTTCGGTAATCTGTGCCGCGCAAGGCACGGTTTGCTGTACCAGAGCGGCGCCGGACTCGGACAGATCGACCACCACTTTGCGCTTGTCCTGTGGGTCCGGCACCAGGGTAATCAGCTCTCGGGCCTTCAAGCGTTCAACGATACCGCGGATGGTCGCCTGGTCGACGGCGGTGGCCTTGACCAGCTCTGTCAGCGAACTTGCGCCATGATCGCGCAGCGCACACAAGGTGACGAACTGCACGGCGGTGAGTTGGGAGTCACCGACATTCTGCTGAAAAATCGCCAGGTGGCGCTGATAGGCCTTGCGCAGCAGGTGGCCAACTTGTTCAGAGAAAACATAGGAATCAGGCACGGCGGGCTCGACAGGCGATGAACGATGGACAGGCATGATGGCGGGGATACGGGTTGGACTCAAGGTGCTCATTGACGGAACCGAGTCAAACTGTGGGAGCTGGCTTGCCTGCGATGACGGAGTCACAGGCGATATCTCCAGCGACTGACACACCGCTATCGCAGGCAAGCCAGCTCCCACATTAGGTCTTCAGCGTGCCAGGGAAGCTGGCGGCGCCACCACATCTCCACCCATCACCACCGCCTCATCATCGAGGTAGACATCACAATTGCGCAGCGGAATATCCATATGGCACGGCGTCTTGCGTGTCCCGCCAACCTCGGTATTCGGCCCGGTGGAAAACAGGAAGTTGCCGTAAAACGCCCGGGCATCCATGCACATGCCGTCATTCTTGTCGTGCAAACCCATGGCCGTCCACTGCGCCCGCGGCTGCAAGCCCCAGCCGATATGCGAGATGCCGTACACCTCGGGATCATTGAAGTACTTCATGTAGTCGCGCAGGTATTCAGCCTCGAAACCACCGTGAATCCTGGTGATGAAACCCTTCTCGATCTCCAGGGTGATCTTCTCCCGGGCGTAGGTCTTGAACGGCAGCAGAATGTCACCAACGTCCAGTACCAGCACGCCTTCGGCGGTTTGTTCGTTAGGCCAGGAAAACAGGAAACCGCTGGGCCAGTGGTCCCAGCGTCCGGGCTCATCGGCAAAACCGTACTCGGTCACGGACGGATATTGCCCCAGGGCCGCCCGAAAATCGCTGCCGGCGCGGGACTTGACGTGGATCGAGCGGGCCTTTTTCAGCACCTGTTCGGCGGCCAGCACGCGCACCTTGTCTTCCTCGGTGGGCAGCATTCGTGCCAGCACTTCTGGTGGCTCCACGGCCAGCAAAATGCGCGTGCCGGTCTTGAGGATCTGCTCTTGCTCCGGCGAGTGCAGCAACATCATCGTATCGACAATCAGGTCCGCCGCTTCCAACGCCCGTTGCGCCGCGATATTGCCGGTGAGCGCGGTGTCGCCGCAGTAAGCCGTCATGTCGTTGCCCATGGCCTTGGGGTGGTTGAACGACGGTAACTCCACCGCATACACCTTGGCCCCCAGGCGCTGCGCCGCATCCATCGCGGCGCGCACGGTGCGCGGGTCGGAATAATGGCTCTTGAGCACGGCGACGCTCTGGGTCGGATCGACCTTCGACAGCTTCAACACGTGCTCGAACATCTGGGTCAGTTCGCAATCACTCACCGGCATTTCCCGTCTCCTCAGGTGCCGCACCAAGTTCAGGCATCGCGCTTCACTCTAGTGCATTTTTATAGCGTATACGCCAATTAACAACGATGAAACCTGAATTATTCATGGACTGCAAGCATCATCAAAAAACGTTACCAATAGAAACAAACCCAATAGAACAAGGACAATATCGGTTAAACAGGATAAATATGGCCAAAATTATGATTTTTTCATTGTGGGCTTTTCATTTGAAAAAATGAGCGTATACACTTTAAAAACCTGCAGGCAGACGCCGCCGACAATCATTCGAACAAGAGGACCACGCCCCATGCCAAGCACTCAAAAAATCGCAATCGTCGGCGCCGGCCTGGGCGGTGCCGCCGCTGCCACCCTGCTGCAACAAGCCGGTTTCGACGTGGACATTTACGAGCAGGCACCGGAGTTTTCCCGCCTGGGCGCCGGGATCCATATGGGTCCCAACATCATGAAAATCTTCCGCCGCATGGGCATTGAAAAGCAGCTGGACCTGATGGGTTCCCACCCCGACTTCTGGTTCAGCCGCGACGGCCAGACCGGCGATTACTTGTCACGCATCCCGCTGAAAGACTACGGCGCCTCTTACATCACCGTGCACCGTGGTGACCTGCATGCGTTGCAGATGTCGACCATCAAGCCCGGCACCGTGCACTTCAACAAGCGCCTGGAAACCCTGGAAGAAACCGACACCCAGGTACGCCTGACCTTCGCCGATGGCGAGGTGACTTATGCCGACATCGTGATCGGCGCCGACGGTATCAACTCGCGCATTCGTGAAGAATTGCTCGGTGCGGAAAAACCGCTGTACAGCGGCTGGGTCGCCCACCGTGCATTGATCCGTGGCGATCAACTGGCCAAGTACGATTTGAAGTTCGAAGACTGCATCAAATGGTGGACCGAAGACCGACACATGATGGTCTACTACACCACCGGCAAGCGCGACGAGTACTACTACGTCACCGGCGTGCCGCACCCGGAATGGGACTTCCAGGGCGCGTTCGTCGACAGCAGTCGCGAAGAGATGTTCGAAGCCTTCCAGGGCTATCACCCCACCGTGCAGGCATTGATCGAATCCACGCAAAGCGTGACCAAATGGCCGCTGCGTAACCGCAACCCGTTGCCGCTCTGGAGCCGTGGTCGCCTGGTGTTGCTGGGCGACGCCTGCCATCCGATGAAGCCACACATGGCCCAGGGCGCCGGCATGGCCATCGAAGACGCCGCGATGCTGACCCGCTGCTTGCAGGAAGTCGGCCTGAGCGACTACCGCACCGCGTTCGAACTGTATGAGGCCAATCGCAAGGAGCGCGCCTCCCGCGTCCAGGCGGTGTCCAACGCCAACACCTGGCTGCGCACCCAGGAAGATCCCGCCTGGGTCTACGGCTATGACCTCTACGCCCAGCCACTGAAATCGGGGGTGGCGGCGTGAGTACCTTTCTCTACGGCGGCAACGTCCAGGCCAATGGCATTCGCCAGCACTACCTGCGCTATGGCGGCAAGGGTCCGGCGCTGATCCTGATTCCCGGCATCACCAGCCCGGCGATCACCTGGGGCTTTGTCGCGCAACGCCTGGGCATGCATTTCGACACCTACGTGCTGGACGTGCGTGGTCGCGGCCTGTCCGCAACCGGCCCCGAGCTGGACTACAGCGCCGACACCTGCGCCGATGACATTGGCGCTTTTGCCGACGCCTTGAAACTCGACAACTATCACCTGGTCGGCCACTCCATGGGCGCGCGATTCGCGGTACGCAGCGCAGTGCGCCATCCAGAGGGTGTCAACCGTGTGGTGCTGATCGACCCGCCGGTCTCTGGCCCTGGTCGTCGTGAATACCCAAGCAAACTACCGTGGTACGTCGACTCGATCCGCCAGTCGCTGATCGGCATGGATGCAGAGGCGATGCGCGCCTTCTGTGCCACCTGGACCGAAGAACAACTGCAACTGCGCGCCGAATGGCTGCACACCTGCTACGAACCCGCCATCGTGCGGGCCTTCAACGATTTCCACGACGTGGATTTCCACCAGGACCTGCCCCACCTCAAGGCCCCTACCCTGTTGATCGTGGCCGGGCGCGGCGGCGTGATCGAGCCCCAGGACATCGCCGAAATCCAAGACCTGCAACCATCGATCAAGGTGGCCCACGTCGCCAACGCCGGGCACATGATTCCCTGGGATGACCTGGAAGGCTTCTTCCACGCTTTCGACGATTTTCTTGGCCCGCGCCTGAACTGAATAATGGAGACCACCATGCTCAAGCCTTACCGCATCGGCCAGATCGTGCCGAGCTCCAACACCACCATGGAAACCGAGATTCCGGCGATGCTCACTGCACGCCAGTTGATCCGCCCGGAGCGCTTCACCTTTCACTCCAGCCGCATGCGCATGAAGCAGGTACGCAAGGAAGAACTGGCGGCGATGGATGGCGAGTCCGATCGTTGCGCCGTTGAACTGTCCGATGCCAAGGTCGACGTGCTGGGCTACGCCTGCCTGGTGGCGATCATGGCGATGGGTCTGGGTTACCACCGCCATTCCGAACAGCGCCTGCGCAAGGCCACCGCCGATAACGACGGCAACGCCCCGGTGATCACCAGTGCCGGCGCGTTGATCGAAGGCTTGAAAGTGATGGGTGCCAAACGCATCGCCATCGTCGCGCCCTATATGAAGCCCCTGACCGAACTGGTGGTGGATTACATTCGCGAAGAAGGCTTTGAAGTCGTGGACTGGCGCGCCCTGGAGATCCCCGACAACCTCGAAGTGGCCCGCCACGACCCGGCCAACCTGCCGGCCATCGTCGCTGGCATGAACCTGGAAGGCGTCGACGTTATCGTCCTGTCAGCCTGCGTGCAGATGCAGTCGCTGCCAGTGGTGGCCAAGGTCGAAGCGCAAACCGGCAAACCGGTGCTCACCGCCGCTATCGCCACCACCTACGCCATGCTCAAGGCCCTGGACCTGGAGCCCATCGTTCCCGGCGCCGGTGCCTTGTTGTCGGGCGCTTACTGAGGAACCGCGCGATGAGTGAACAATCTGCCGACGCCAACTACCAGGGCGTGTGGGGCAATCGCATCGGCTTCGGCAAAAAAGCCGCGCTGCTGATGATCGATTTCATGCAGGGCTATACCACTGAGGGCGCGCCGCTGTTTGCACCGGGCGTGGTCAGCGCCGTGGCTGAAAGCGTTGAGCTGTTGACCAGCGCAAGGCGCTACGGGATTACGGTGGTGCACACCAATATCCGTTATCATCCCGGCCATTTCGCCGACGGTGGTATCTGGGTGAAAAAAGCCCCGGTGATGAAAGACATGGTCGAAGGCAATCCCCTTGCTGCGTTCTGCACCGAGGTGTTGCCCCGGGACGATGAAGTAGTGATCAGCAAGCAGTACGCCAGTGCATTTTTCGGCAGCAGCCTGGCCCCCATGCTGCACGCCCAAGGGATCGATACGGTGGTGCTGGCCGGCTGTTCAACCAGCGGCTGCATCCGCGCGACCGCCGTGGATGCGGTGCAGCATGGTTTTCGCACCATCGTCGTGCGCGAATGCGTCGGTGACCGACACCCGGCGCCCCACGAAGCGAACTTGTTTGATATCGACAGCAAGTATGGCGACGTCGTGAGCAAGCAGGAGGCGATGGACAAGTTCAGGGAGCAATAAGGCTTCATCAAGAACCGCGCCATAGAGCGTGGTCTTGCAAAAAACTGAGCGCCCACTTTGGAATGCATTCAAATGTGGGAGTTGGTTTGTGTGGGAGCCAGCTCCTGCATGGATCGCCTCCAGCAGGGCCAACTCAGTCTTCTGACACTGCCTTTGGACGTCGCTGATACAGCACGCCGAAGTGCTGAAAAAGCGGCTGTATAAAAACCATAAGTCACCGCCAGGAGACACCCATGCCCATTGCGAATGCAGCACCGGCGACCACCCTCGCCGACCCGATCCACGCGCTTTACCACAAGATCACCTGGAAACTGATTCCCTTCCTGTGTTTCTGCTACCTGGCCGCGTACCTGGACCGGATCAATATCGGCTTCGCCAAACTGCAAATGCTCGACCAGTTGCAGTTCAGCGAAACTGCCTTCGGCCTCGGCGCCGGCCTGTTCTTTGTCGGCTACATCCTCTTCGAAGTGCCGAGCAACCTGGTGCTGGAGAAGGTCGGCGCAAAGATCTGGATCGCCCGCATCATGATCACCTGGGGCCTGCTCTCGGCCTGCACCATGCTGGTCACCTCCACCACCCAGTTCTACATCCTGCGTTTCCTGCTCGGCGCCGCCGAGGCCGGGTTCCTGCCGGGAGTGCTGTATTACCTGACCACGTGGTTCCCCACCTACCGCCGGGGCCGGATCATCGCGCTGTTCATGATCGGCCTGCCGCTATCCAGCGTGATTGGCGGGCCATTGTCCGGGTGGATCATGGGCCACTTCGACCATATGGGCGGGCTGCGTGGCTGGCAGTGGCTGTTCCTGATCGAAGCAGTGCCCAGCGTGTTGCTCGGCATCTGGACCTTCTGGGCACTGCCCAACAACTACCAACAAGCCAAATGGCTTTCGCCGCAAGAAAAGTCCTTGCTGGAAAGCGAGCTGCGCAAAGACGACGCCGACGGTGCCGGCAGCCAGCACAGCTTCCGTGACGGCTTCTTCAACCTCAAGGTGTGGATGCTCGGCGGCATCGACTTCTCGATCCTGCTCAGTGCCTACGCCATGGGCTTCTGGATGCCGACCTTCATCCGCAACGCCGGGATCATCGACACCTTCCACATCGGTATCCTCACCGCCCTGCCAAGCGTTGCCGCGTTACTCGGCATGCTGCTGATCGGCGCCAGTTCCGACAAGCACCGCGAGCGACGCTGGCACATCATCGTGCCGTTCTTTGTAGGCGCCGCCGCCATGGCCACCAGCACGTTCTTCACCCACAACGTAGTTGCCACCGTGGCCCTGTTTGCGATCGCCTCGGCGGCAATCATTGGTGCGGTGCCGGTATTTTTCAGCCTGCCGGCGACCTTTCTCAAAGGCACCGCCGCCGCTACCGGCTTCGCCTTGGCCTGCTCCGTGGCGAACATCGCGGGCCTGGTGAGCAACTCGTTGATGGGGGTCGCAATCGACGTCACCGGCAGCAGTGCCGGCGCCCTGTGGTTTTTCGCCGGTTGCCTGATTTTCAGCAGCTTCCTGGTGATCGCCCTGCCGGCGAAACTGGTGAATCGTTGAGCCTTGTTCGTCTTGCCAAGTCGGTAAAAAGTCATCCGGTAACGCCTGGAAAAATACCCCGTGGCTCTGGTGAGTGACGGGGTAGCATCCATTCACATAACAACCTCCACAAACGCTGGAATCTCCTCGCCTCAGTAGCCACTCAACAAGACCCCTGTTGAGGGCAACTATTTCGGTAACGCGAGAAGCCTCCCCATGAGAAGCGTCGACACCTTACGCAATATCGCACCACAACCTGCTGCTGCCATGTTGAGGGATATGCAGCTGGAAGAAACAGACTCTCAGCGTGCCTCAGAGACGAACGCTCTGACGCCCCGGACCCAAGCCGACAAAGACCTCGCAACGACTTACGCCACAGCACTGCGCAAATACGCAAACGAACTGCCTTCCACGCTCCCTCTGGCTGACGTGATGCCCGGTATCCCACCGGCGTCACTCTTCGGTCAGTGGCGAGCTCACTTGCACAATGTATTGCAGCTTCCTGCCTTGAACTCATGGCTTGTCGCAAACGGATTCGATTTATCACAGGGCTTTAGTATTTACCCATCGAACGCCCGCGTCCTTCAGCACAAGGCAGACGGAAGCGCAACGTCTGTCTTTGGATTGGAGGCGAGAAGGGCAAATCCGAAGGAGTGGAACTTACTATTGGCGGCAGCCAAGGTGCTGGCACCCGGCAGAAACTCTATTGGTGTCCACCCCGATATTAATCGGGTCACCGTGCGTGAAGTGGGTCTATTCCATGGCAATGACTGGACCTCACACCCGACCAAAGCGGGACTGGAACAGCGCGCCCTCGACCTGGAAAACAACGGGGGCACGCTCAACCTGAAGCTGGACGATCCACGCGGTGAAGATCATCTCAACATCCAGAAACAGGCGCTGGAAACGTTCATTAAGCGCACAGCTAACACCCCGGACGAAACTCAAAGCGCCTCCTTGTCAACGCCGCCGGTTAACCCCCATCTTGCCGGGAACAGCGCCCTGGCCGTGCTGTTTCATCAGAAGATGTTAAGTTACCCAAACAATTATCCCGGTTTTCAAACACTTGAAAATATCCCGAAAGACTCACTGTTCGGACAATGGCGGGCCCACTTCAAAAAGATCCTCGATACGACAGACGTCAAGGACTGGGCCGCCAAGGAAGGGATTGACCTGACCAAGACGTTTGTGGTCGACCCCAGAGAGTCCGGAGGTGCAGGGGGGATCATGTATGACGAGAATGGCGAAACGGTGCTGTATACCTTCATCCAAAATCCGCCACAGTGGTGGCGTTTGTTGATGAATGCTGCCAAAGCGCTGGGGGTAGATCGTTATCAGATGAAAGATGGCTGGGAGAGCATCGCCCCCCTGTATGAAGTGAGTCACTTTTATCGTCATAACGAGCTCGGTCATAGGGGCTCTTACGAAACCCTGGATACTCTCTTGAGCAGTACCAAGGGCGCATTGACACTGAGCCCTGCCGACCCCCGCAACGAGGCAACCCTGGCGACTGCCAAAGTCGCTCTTGGCAACATAGCCAATCAACGAGCATTGATCAAAGCGCTCGATTCCATAGCCGCCCTTCTGAGCCCTGACGCGAAATCAACTCACTCTATCAGTTCGCTGTTGACCGGGTTAACGGCGCAACGCATCCCTATAGATCCAGACAGCACGTATAGCCAACGGACGGTGAATGCTGACGAGACCGCAAGTGTCGCAGACTTCATAAAAGCGAACGGGTGGCCCCTGCCGATCGACAGGCAAACTGTTATCGCGCTGTCCGAGCGGTTGGGCTCCATCGAGCTGACTGACGGTACTCTGCGAGAAGTCGGTGACAGTGAGTTGGCACAGCTTTACGCAAATGAGTTGGACGAATATGCAGAAAGCAAAACCCCTACCGATCTTCAACACGTTGTCAAAAACATTCCACGGCACTCAGCACTCGGGCAATGGAAGGCTCACCTTCACTCGCTGCTCAATAATGCGGAGTTCAAAAGCTGGGCAAGCCTTAACCAAGTGGACTTGTCCAAGCCAATCAAGATCACCGATGACGGCGAACTGAAATGCTATGTCAACGGCACGCCTAAAGTGTTTGGCGACCCAGCCTCAGAATCGTTGCCGGCGACCTGGCCGCTGATCTGCGCCGCCGCCGACCGGATACTGGTTTCGCAACTGTCGCTGTCCGACAGCCCCGAAGACGCCACTCTCGAAGAGATAGCGGCTTTTTACGATGAGCCACCTGGGTGGTCAGAGGCCAACTTGGCGCAACGGGTTGCGATACTTGGCAAGACCAAGGCCTTTCCCGCCCTGCAAAATCGCTCTTCATATGCAGCCTCCCCGTCAAGATCGGAAACAGCCCTTGAGGTGGCACAGAGACGCTTGGGCGTCATTCTGAATGAACATTCCCTGACCCGTCAGTTAAGCACCATCAGCGACACTCAAACTGAGCTTGCTACAGCCTTGAACGCGCGAGCCGAATTGGCGGCCAATGACCCTCAGCATCTTCAAGCAACGCAAGTGGACACCAAGCTCAAACAAGCGCTGGCCAATGCGCTGAAAACCACCATGATCACACTTGTACCCGATTCTTTCCTGTCTTCAGCGCTGGCTTCGGCTCCGAAGTCCGTCAGCCTGGAACAGTTCATCCATACGAATGGCTGGCTTCAACCACAAAACACTGAAGAACTGATCAATCTGGTCAGCCATCTCAAGCGCCATCCATTGACCTCTGCTTTGCATGGCAATTTCGGTGGTGCCCTGTCCTGGCCTATCCCTCTAGATGATAAAGCTCGCGCCGGGCTGGAAGCCTCCCTGAAACTATCCAAGGATTACGACCCCTCGAAAGGATTGCTCGGTAGCCTGGGCTCAACGCTTACCCCCCCTCATGGCAGTCTCGAAATAACGTTGGACAACGCCCGAAAATGGCTCAACCAAGTGCTCGACACACCTGGCGCCAAGGCGCTGGGAATAGCCCTTCAAAATGAATATAAAGGCATCGCCTCCCCATCGAGTGCCAATGACCTGGTCCTCGCGGCGCTCAGTGTCGACCTTGAACGCCCGGCCTCCCCGACAAGAACAACCGTTGCGGGTTTTGACCTGACCGATAGCATGTACTGGAGCACTCCCCCCTCTGTCTTGGTCAAGGGCCTGACCGATCATCTGGTCAACAGTCGCAGAATCACTCGGGACATGGCCTACGCAGCCGCAGTCTTACTGTTGTCACGCAAGGCCCCGGCGTTACTGGTTAAAGATATTCCCAAAACCGTCACCATGGGTTCACATACCTGGGTCACCTTTACGACAGCCGTCGCCCGCGTCGAGGCGCAAGCACCGGGTGCCTCAGCGAAAATGACGTTTGCCCAAATAATGGCTTACGCAGACTTGGCCCCAATTACCCTGTCGGCACAAGGCACCGAGCAAGCGGCCAGAAAATCGGCATTGAAGGATTGGGGGGTCGCCCAAGGCCTTCTGACGGTTAACGCTCAGGACGAGTATACCGACGAGCAACTGAATACCGTTCTCAACGCGTTTAACAACCAAATCACCGAGTTGAAAGCCGCGTCTACGATCCTGCATATCGACATGCCGAATCGAAAGACCATGGCATTGGCCGAGCTGAAAAGGGTCTTCGGTGATCAGATACCGTTCGAAGAAAAATGCATCAATGTGGCCTCACCTCATCGGGACTATAAGGGGCCTTACTCGTTTCTGGATCTGTATATGGCGGACAAACTGGGGCCGCCTGCCGGTAGTCTCAAACCTGCAGACACCGTTGTAAACGGAACGCTGGGTACAGGGTCCAACACGAGTGATCGCTTGAAGCTGAACTACTGGGTGTCTTCTAACAGCAAGGTCGACATCGGCAACCTGCTCGCCCGGCAGCGGGAGCTTCCCAACATAACCAGTAAATTCGATCAAGCCTTCTCCACCTACAGGCCCAAGCTTAAACAACACTTGCCAACTGTCGTAAAGCATCTGATTTCACAGATGCCCCTGGATGACCGCAAGCGCATTGAGTTTGGAAAGCTGGAGCTATTTAAAGTAACTGATGCCCACAAAAACAAGGGTCTTGGTATCTCAGCGGCCCCCACTTATACCTATAAGCCAGACCCGGACCGCCTCATCATAAAAACCACGCTCGACGGAGTATCCAAGACGTTTGAATTTGACTTGAAAGAGGCCGGCTTCCGCCATCGGCGTGATCTTAATGATGTCAAGGCCGGAATTGTTAGCGAGTACGAAGTCGACACTGAATACATGCAGCCCCTTGCCCCCTCAAATGCACTGCGGACTCTGCTCCTGGAACAAGCCAACACCGACACCACACCCAAGAGTTACTTCAGCGACAGAACTGCTTATATTGCCGGTACCGCGATCCAGGACGCCGCTGTCGACAGGCTGCAAACCCAGGCAAAAGGTGTGACAACCTTCGATACCGAATTCAACACCGCCAAGTTCCTGCATGAAACGGTGATGAACCTCATTCCACTCAGGTCGGCGATTGTCAATTTTCAACAAGGCAAGATTGGCGACGGTCTCGTCGACTTGGGCCTGGATATCCTGGGCCTTGTCATGACGTTTGCGACTGGAGGTGCTTCCATTGGCGCCAAAGCCGCCGCCGGTGCCTCGAGAGCCGCGCGCGCGCTCCTGGGGGCAAGGGTCATCGGCCGACTGACGCTCAGTGCCCTCAACCCCTTGGGCGGTATTGATGACCTGGGTCGACTGATTGTGAGAGGTGGCCAAAAGGCGCTCTCTCTGGGAGGCCGGCTGGCTTCAAAAATGGGGGGAGCTATCGGTGACCTGACAGGTTCCAGACGATTGCTTGGGTCAATGAATAATCATGATTTGGTGGCAGCCAGCAAACGCTTCGATGCTGCCGCCACCGGCACGTTCAAGGTCATGGACGAAGTGTTCGAAGGGACCGCCGTTTTCTTCAAGGGCAAATGGTACCCCTATAGTCTGGTGAACAAGGCCCCCTATGGAAAACCACTGGCTTTGTTTAATCCCAACAGCATCGCAATGGGCGGCGAGATTAAAAACATCAAGGTATTGGATGAAGGTCTTGTGTTATTTGAGGATCTTCATGGCGGAGCCAAGCGTCTCACTCTGGATGCTCATGGCGTTCTATTTCCAGGCTATGATTCCACAGCCATTTTGGTTAACGGTAAGAACCTGACGCCCAATGAATTTTTAGCGCATTTAAAAAGTTGTAAGGTAAAGATTGAAGACTATGACGAAATACGCCTGACCGTTTGCCACTCTGCTAACGGCGGCACCAATTCATTTGCTGCGGAGTTTGCAAAACTCACGAAAAAACCGGTGAAAGGCTATGAAGGAACAATGTATGTGCACCCTAATGTGGAATCCATGCATCTGGATAATTTCCCCAACAGGGCTGCTCGCAGAGATTATCTGGACGATCGGTTTCTGGGTGCTACACGAAAAGTAGAAAACAAGTACGTTGAGATAGGCGTAATGGATAACGGCGTCATGAAGTACTACCCGGATCCCAGATACAAACCCGTGAAATTTTCTGCCGAAGGGGTTGTTCAACCTTCTACCGCCAAAACCCCGCGACCAGTGACAAAGGCTGAAATCGAACAGCACAACAAACGGGTCGCGAGTGCCCAGCGTGCTGAACAAGATGCCATCAACAACAATACTGATTTCGGTGATTACGAAGACTTTACTTAGGGTAACTCCGGTCAATTCGCGGTGAGCCATTTTGACTAAGCCCCTCTCGCCGAAAGCGTTTTGAGCAGAGCGCTTTCGGCTAATTCCAATCACCCATGGTGCCAACGCCGGAAGTCGTTAGAATCTACCCCACTCCGACAGCCTCACTGACACGAGCCCCCATGCACTTTAATTTCGATACGATCCACTCCCGCCTCGGCACCGGCAGCACCAAGTGGAGTCGCTACCCGCAAGACGTCCTGCCGATGTGGATTGCCGACATGGACATCGCTGCGCCACCGGCGGTCCTTGAGGCATTGCACCAGCGCCTGGACCAGCAAATCCTCGGCTACAGTGTGGCGTGCAACAAGGTACGCGAGGCCATCGTGGACGATCTGTGGGCCAAGTACGCCTGGCGTGTACAGCCTGATGAACTGCTGTTTTTGCCCGGTGTAGAGCCGGGCTTCAACATGGCTCTGCACGCCTTTGTTCAACCCGGGCAGCCGGTGGTGTTGCAAACCCCCAACTATCGTCCGTTGCGCTTGGCACCCGGCCATTGGAACCTACCGAAGATCGAGGTGCCGTTCGAACTCAGCGCCGAAGGGGAATACTTCACGCCCTTGCCGGCCCTGCGTCAGGCGCTGGCCGGTGCCGGTGCGCTGCTGTTGAGCAACCCCCACAACCCGATCGGCAAGGTCTTCCCTCGAGAAGAATTGTTGGCGGTAGCCACCGCGTGCCTGGACCAGGGCGCGCTGATCATCTCCGATGAAATCCATGCCGAGTTGTGCTTTGACGGCCGCCGGCATATCCCCACAGCAAGCCTCAGCCCCGAGATCGCCCAGCGCACCATCACCCTGATGTCGGCGAGCAAGGCCTATAACATCGCCGGGCTGAAAACCTGCTTTGCGGTGATCCAGGACCCGGCCATTCGCGAACGCTTCAATCATGCCCGCTGCGGCATGGTCGACAGCGTCAGCCCGTTGGGCCTGGAAGCTACGCGAGCGGCCTACAGCCAATGCGGGGAATGGCTGGAGGCGTTGGTCAAGTACCTGCAAGCCAACCGGGATTACCTGTTGAACGCGGTGCAAACCCGCCTGCCGGGGATCGTGATGCATGCCCCGCAAGGCACGTACCTGGCGTGGCTGGATTGCAGCGCCCTGGGCCTGGATGATCCGCAGCAGTTCTTTCTGCAACAGGCCAAGGTCGGCCTCAGCGCCGGTCTGGAGTTTGGCGATGACAGCCAGCAATTCGTGCGCCTGAACTTCGGTTGCCCAAGGTCGATGCTTGAAGAAGGTTTGCAGCGCATGGAGCGCAGCCTTCAGGGCGTGTAGACGTCAATCAGTGTGGGAGCGGCGATACGCCTCTCCCACCGTTGGTGGGGTTCACAACTTGGCGATGGAGACTTCAGTCGACTTCACAAACGCAATCACCTCGCTGCCCACCTTCAATTCCAGATCCCGCACCGAGCGCGTAGTAATCACTGAAGTGACGATGCCGGACGCCGTTTGCACGTCAATCTCGGACACCACTTCACCCAGCAGGATTTCCTTGATCACGCCTTTGAACTGATTGCGCACGTTGATCGCTTTAATGGTCATGTCGGCTTTCCTTTAGCTGATGGGTCAATCCGCACGAATGCGCAGGCGTTCAAAATGCACGCTCCGCAAAAACATTAAAAGGAATATATAACTCTTTATTTATTCCATAAAAACATATGCATTCAATCTCACCACTGTTGCCTGGCCAACACTCATTCAACAAAGTGCCCGACTTCCCCACCTCCCCGTAGCAGCTGTCGAACCCGGCGAGGCTGCGTATGCGGTGTGTCTGATGTACCGCATACGCAGCCTCGCCGGGGCTCGACAGCTGCTACGCATGGATGTTTGAACCTGTTCATGACACCTGCGTATCCAATGGCACAGAGACTGCATATTCCCTAAATGCATGATGGAACATGCCGACTTATTCTTCTGAATATAAGACTGCCTTCTCTCTCCCCGCCTTGTCCGGAGCCGTTCCATGAAGCCTTTCGCCAACCTGTTCCTGGGCGCCTGCGCCCTTGCCTTCAGCCTGCAATCCCAGGCCGCTGAAACCGCACCTGCCGAAGTCCATCTGGACTACGCCTATTACTCCCCCGTCAGCCTGGTGCTCAAGCATTTCGGCTGGCTGGAACAGGCCCTGCCGCAAACCAAGGTCGGCTGGGTGTTGAGCCAGGGCAGCAACCGCTCCCTGGAGTACCTCAACAGCGGCGGTGTCGATTTCGCCTCTTCCGCCAGCCTGTCTGCGGTGTTAAGCCGGGCCAATGGCAGCCCGATCAAATCGATCTACGTGTACAGCCGCGCCGAGTGGACAGCCCTGGTGGTGCGCAAGGACTCGACGTACCAAAGCATCGCTGACCTCAAAGGCAAAAAGATCGCCGCCACCAAGGGCACCGACCCGTATCTGTTTACCCTGCGCAGCCTGCAAAAGGCCGGGCTGACCAAGGACGACGTGGAGTTGGTGCACTTGCAGCACCCGGACGGTCGCACCGCGCTGGAGAAAGGTGATGTCGATGCCTGGGCCGGCCTCGACCCGCACATGGCGGCCAGTGAGATCCAGGCCGGTTCGCGCCTGCTGTATCGCAACAAGGATTTCAACAGTTACGGCGTGATCAGCGTGACCGAGCGCTATGCCAAGGAGCATCCGCAGACCATCGCCACGGTGTTGGGCGCCTATGAAAAGGCCCGGAACTGGTCAGTGAAACACCCCGATGAGTTGGCGAAACTGCTGGCCGATGAGTCCGGCCTGCCCCTGGAAGTGGCCAGGCTGCAACTGTCGCGCACTGACTTGAGCAGCCCGTTGTTGACCGCCCAGGACGTTGTTTCGTCAAAAGCGGCCGCACCGATTCTGATATCCGAAGAACTGGTCCGTCGTGGGGTCAATGTCGATCAGGTGATCGACGAATTGATCGACCGCTCATTCGGCCAAGCGCTGGCGCATCCATAAGGGAGCCAGTCATGACCAGCAAAATCAAATCCCTGCCCATCGACTTGGCCCTGATCCCGTCGCCTGCCAGCCGCAGTACCTGGCCGCGCCGCCTCAAGGGCCTGGCCTTGCCGGTGCTGATCATCATGCTGCTGGAGGTGATCGTACGGATCGGCTGGCTGCCGTCCTACCAGATGCCGGCGCCCAGCGAGATCGCCGTCACTCTCGCCGACCTTGCCCAAGGCGCCTTGTGGAAGCACATCAGCGCCAGCCTGTTGCGGGTTGGGTTCGGGTTCGCCATCGGCGCCAGCCTGGCCCTGGTGTTCGCTGCCTGGGTCGGTTTGAGCCGCGAAGCCGAGGCGTACCTGGAACCTACCTTTGCGGGCTTGCGCTCGATCCCGAGCCTGGCTTGGGTACCCTTGTTGTTGCTGTGGCTGGGGATCGATGAAACCTCGAAAATCGTGCTGATCGCCATCGGCGCGTTCTTTCCGGTGTACCTCAATGGCGTGGCGGCGATTCGCGACATCGACCGCAAGCTGGTGGAAGTCGGGCAGATGTATGGCTTCAACCGCCGGCGCCTGGTGCGACGAATTCTCTTGCCCGCCGCCCTGCCCGGCCTGTTCACCGGATTGCGCAGCGGCCTGAGCCTGGCCTGGATGTTCCTGGTGGCAGCCGAACTGATCGCCGCCACCAAAGGCTTGGGTTATCTGCTCAGCGACGGTCGGGAAACCTCACGACCAGACATCGTGCTGGCCGCGATCATCGTCCTCGCCCTACTGGGCAAGATCAGCGACGGTCTGCTGGCCGCCCTGGAAAAACGCTGCCTGGCCTGGCGTGACACCTTCAACGGCCAAGGCGCAGGAAACTGACCATGAGCGAACCGCTACTGGATATTCATGTGGAGCGTAAAAGCTTCGCCAGCACCACTGTACTGACCAACATCCACCTGACCTTGCAGCCACGGGAAACCGTGAGCCTGCTGGGCCCTAGTGGTTGTGGCAAAAGTACCTTGCTGCGGATCATCGCCGGCCTGGAGAAGGACTTTCAAGGCGAGTTACTTCGCACGGGCGGTGAAGTGGCGTTCGTCTTTCAAGAGCCGCGCTTGATGCCATGGCTGACCGTCGAACAGAACATCGGCTTCAGTGACGATCAGCACTATGACAAAGCCTGGGTAACACAACTGATCGACGAAGTCGGCCTCAGCGGCTTCGCCCAGGCCTTGCCCAAGGCCCTGTCCGGCGGTATGGCCCAGCGCGTCGCCATCGCTCGCGGCCTGTACTCACGCCCGCACGTTCTGCTGCTGGACGAACCCTTCAGCGCGGTGGATGCCTTCACCCGGATGAAGCTGCAAGACCTGTTGCTGCAACTGGCCAAACACCACGCCATCGCCCTGTTGCTGGTGACACACGATGTGGATGAAGCGCTGTACCTGAGTGATCGGGTGCTGGTGATGGATAACCGGCCCAGCAGCATTCGCCAGGAACTGGCAGTGGATCTGGCGCATCCGAGGGACAGGCGCGACCCGCTGCTGGCGCAACTCAAGGTGCTGAGCTTGACCGAGTTGCAGCGGGCGCATGTGATTTAGTGAGCCGACAAAACACCTGTGGCGAGAGGGCTTGTCCCCTCGCCACAACAAACCCTTCGCCAAAACATTAAACGGTCAGAACCCCACCGTCGCCGACACCAGCCAAGTGCGCGGCGTCGACAAGGTCAACCCCGGGGCGCTGTCGGACGAAGTGGCCGCCGAAGCCCAATACGTGGTGTTCAACACGTTCTCCACGGTGGCACGCAGGGTGATCTGCTTGTCGTCCAGTTTGAAGGCGTAGCGCGCCCCGAGGTCGTAGCGGTTCCAGCTGTCGATCTTCTGTTCGTTGGCCGGGTCCAGGTACTGGGAGCCGGTGTGAATGGCGCGCGCGGTAAGGGTCAGGCCATGCAGGCGTTCGATGTCCCACTCTGCGCCAAGGTTGATGTTGGAGATGGGCGAACCGGTTCCGCGCTTGCCATCGGTCAGACCCTGGGCCGTCTTGGTTTGCTCACTGTCCAGCAACATCACGCCACCGAGCAAGCGCACATGCTCAACCGGCTCGCCGAATACGCTCAACTCCACGCCCTGGTTACGCAATTCACCGTTGGGCTTGAAGTTGTTCTGTGCGTCGATGCCGTACGCCGGTTGCTTGATGCGGAACACACTGGCGGTCATCCCGAAGCTGCCCATGTCGTACTTGGCACCCACTTCCACCTGCTTGCTTTTGGTCGGTGGGAAGATCGCGTTTTCATTATTGACCCCGCTGGACGGGGCCGTCTCGCCCTGACTCAAACCTTCCATGTAGTTGCTGTAGAGCGAGAACTGATCGGTGAGCTTCACCACCAGCCCCAGGGCAGGCGACAGTGCTTGCTCATCGTATTCCGGCTGGTCCTTCACCCCGTTGCTCCACGACGTCACCTCGACCTTTTGCAAACGTGCGCCCAAGGTCAACAACACGCGCTCATCGAGAAAACTCAAGGTGTCCGCCAGCGCCAGGCTGGTGAAGCGGTCTTCGGTGTGGGTGCTGGTATCGAAGCGCACCGCCTTGCCGGGCTTGGGCAATACAATTGGGTTGTAGAGGTTGCTTTTGCCTGGAGTGTAGCGCTCGCCAGCATTGTCGAAATCCATGTTGAAGCGGTTCAGGCTGACGTTAATCGTATGCCCCACCGGCCCGGTGCTGAACCAGCTGCGAGCGCCGACGGTAATGGTCTTGACCTCTTCATCACGGCGAAAACTGCGCGGTACAACCGTGAAATCACCGTTGCTCTGGGTGCTCTGCACCCCATGGCGCAGGAAGTCATAGTTACCTTTGCGCGCCCCCGCCGAGGCATAGACCATCAGCGAATCGTTGACATCAAACTCACCGCGCACCGCACCAAAGGTGTCCTTGGTATGGGCATAGGTCCAGGCCTGGGCGAAGTTGCGGCGAATGTCCTCGGCCTTTGGCATCACGCTGCCCTTGGCGATCTCGACCCGTTCCTGAGGGGCATCGGCGGTGCGTTCCTGGCGACCGAGGTCAAGGGACAAGCGCACCCGTTCCTTGCGAAAATCCAGGCCGATCACGGCCATTTCCCGATCAACACTCTGGTGGTCCCACTCGGTATCACCGGACTGTTTCACGCCGTTGAAACGCACGCCAAACTCCTGCTCGTCACCAAAGCGCCGGCCAATGTCGACTGCGCCACCGAACTGCCCCGCCGACGCATAGCTGCCGGTGAATTCGGTGATTGGCGCGTCGGTGGCGCGCTTGGGTTCAATATTGATCGTACCGCCAACGCTGCCCCGGGGCGCGATGCCGCCGAGCAAGGCACCCGGGCCTTTGAGGATGTCGACGCGCTCAACCATTTCCATGTCAATGGCGTAGGTCGGCAGCACGCCGTACAGGCCGCCATAGGACACATCACTGTTGAACAGACTGAAACCGCGCACGGAAAACTGCTCGAAACGCCCGCCTGCCGGGTTGGTGATACGCACCGAAGGATCGCTGGCAACCATCTCGCCGAGGGTCCGCGCCTGCAGGTTTTTCACGGCCTTGGCGGTATAGGACGTCTGGTTGAAGGGCGTGTCCAGGAAGTCGGCCTCGCCCAACATGCCCTGGGCGCCTTTGCGGGTGACTTGATCGCCGGCGTAGGTTTCAGCCACCGGCGTGTTGCCAACACCGAGAATCGACGTGGCGGGCAGTTGGTAGGTGCCGCTTTGCGGAGCCGGGACCAGGGTGTAGGCACGATCCCCCAGCACCTGCAATTGCAAGCCGGAACCCTGGAGCAACCGGGCAAACCCCTCTTCCACCGCAAACTCGCCGGAGATGCCAGCACTGTTATGGCCGCTGACCAGGGCGGGGTCCACCGACAGGTTAACCCCGGCCAACCCGGCAAACCGGGTCAAGGCAGTGCCCAGGTTGCCGGCCGGCACCTCATAGCTGCGTCGGGCCGCGTCCTCGGCCCAGCTCACAGCAACAAATAACGGGCTGGCACTCAGGCTCAGCAGCAGACTCAAGCGCCACAACGGGCGCAACGGCGATGGCGGGACGACGGGCATTGAAGAGGCTCTCTGTTTTCGTTCACTTGCCTTGGATGACAGGCGAGGTGAAAAAAAGGGACAGCCCTCAGGCAAGTTTTTTACTCGGCATCAACGTCACCCAATAGCGCGTACGCGACTGCACTTGCAACGGCAGGGTCGAAGCCAGCAAGGCAAGAATGCGATCCGTGTCTTCCAGGCGAAAACTGCCGGTCACCCGCAACGGTTCAAGGGCCGGATCCCAACGCAATACACCCGGGCGATAACGCTCAAGCTCACGCAGGAAGTCCCCCAGTGGTTGGTCCTGTGCCGTCAGGACACCGTCCTGCCAGCCCAGTTGCTGCGTGTCGAACAGCGTCATCACACCCAGGCCCGTGGTCAGCAGGTGCGCTTGTTGCCCGGCTTGCACAATCGAGTCTTGCCCACGTAAATCGCGCACCCGCACCGCACCTTTGTAGACCGACACCCGGCAACCGGAAGACAGTTGGCGCACACCGACATCCGCTTCACCGACACTGACTTGCCCGTAACGCGTCTGCACCATCAACGTCGCGTCACCCGGCACCTTCAACGCCAGCTCACCCTCCACCAGCGTCAGCCGTCGTTGTGCCCAATCAACATCCACTGCACTGGCCGTATTGAGCTGCAGGAGAGCGCCCTCGGCCAGTTGCACGCGTTTACGCTCACCCGTGGCGGTGTGCAGGTCTGCACGCCAGGCATCGATCGGCAATTGCCGGCTGAGCAACCACGCCGCTGGCACCACGGCCGCGACACCCAGGGCGCGCTTGAGCACGGCACGCCGGCCCGGTTGCGGGCGGTCCAGGCTGGCCATGGCCAAGGCCTGGGGCAATTCGGCAAAGCGTTGGCGCAGCAATTGCGCCTTTTGCCACGCCTGCTCGTGGCTGGAGTGACTGTCCCGCCAGTGCTGCAAGCCCGCATGATCACGCTCGCTGGCATTGCCCGACTCAAGCAACGCCAACCACTGCGCGGCGGCGCGAGCAACCTCCCGTGCTTGCGTAGAAGGCTCCGTCACAGCGCCACCAGCAAACAATGCTCATACGCTTGGGCCATGTAGCGTTTTACCGTGCGCTCGGACACCTTCAACCGCTCGGCAATCTCCCGATAACCCAGGCCCTCCAGTTGGCTCCAGAGAAACGCCCGCCTGACTGGCGACGCCAGTCCATCGAGCAGCTCATCCAGGGCTTGCAGGGTTTCCAGCAGCAACCAACGCTGTTCGGGGGACGGCACACAATCTTCAGGCAAACGTGCCAAGGCATTCAGATAAGCCTGCTCGAGGCTGCGCCGTTGATGAAAATTGACCAGCAGACGCTTGCCTACCGTCACCAGGTAGGCCCGTGGCTCCTGCAATTGCGCGATCGGCTGGGCGCTGGCGAGCACCCGCAGAAAAGTATCCTGGCTCAGGTCGGCCGCATCCCAGGCATTACCCAACCGCCGCCGCAGCCAGCTTTCCAGCCAACTACGATGGTCACGGTACAAGGTGTGGAGACTGGGCTCAGGGAGGTCCGTCGGCATTACAGCATCATTCATGGCAAACAGACCTGCGCGGCGCGAGTTAATCTCAAATGAGATTCATTCTATTTAATATCCCGCCAGCACACCATATTCTTTTCAATGCCCTGCCCGTCAGTCGCCCTGTACTTCACCATCAAACACTTGCCCACGCCCCACCACACTGCCCGGTTTGAGCACCGCGCCCGGCGCCAATACCCCATTGGCACCGACCCGACACTGATCCCCCAATAGCGCGCCAAACTTGTCGCACCCGGTGCGCTGCAACCGGCCATCGATGCGCACCTGCACCTCCTTGTCCGCCCGTTCGTTGCGATAGTTCGCGACGATACTGCCGGCCTCCAGATTGACCCCGACACCCAGCACCGAATCCCCGACAAAGTTGAAATGCGCCAGCTTGCTGCCCTTGAACACAAACGAGGTTTTCAACTCGGCACCGGGCCCGAAGATGCAACCTTCATCCACCCAACAACCACCGCGCAGATAGCCGCCAGCGGCGATAAAACAGTGAGCACCGATGATCAGCGGGCCCTTGAGTATTGCGCCGGCCTCCACTGTGGCTGAGCGATGGACGGCGATATCGTCACGAATGTCGTAGTCGGCAGCGGGCAGCCCGGCCAACAGTTGCCGGACAATGGCGGGCGCCTGGGTGACCAGGTCCCACGGCGTCAGGTCGGCCCAGGGTGCCAGCGCCGAATCGGCAATGTGCGGGAGGTAATCGGCAAGTCGAATCAAGGTCGAGCCCTCTACGGATCAGAGAAGCCCGGAACGCTAGCATATGGATTATTGAAAGGGTACCTGCCGCGCCCGATCAATACCTAATAAGCATCAAACCATACTCGTTCGATATTAGACGAGAGCAAAACCTAGGGAGGAAACTAGCGCCAATTATAAAAATACTTCAAGAGTATCAAGATGCCCACCCACTCCTCCTGGATCGTCCTGTCCATTACCGGCCTGTACATGCTCAGCCTCGCGTTGATCAGTTATGGCGTACGCCGCCATTCGCGCAGCGCCACCAACTACACCACCGGCGGCGGGCATTTCCCGGCGTTTCTGATTGGTTTTCTGATGCTCTCCGAATTCATCGGCACCGCCGTGAGCATCGGCACCGCCCAGACCGGTTTCAAGGTAGGCATCTCGGCCGCCTGGAACCTGTTCGCCCTGGCCCTGGGTTTTGTGCTCTTCGCCTGGTTGCTGGCCCGTAAGTACAAAGAGTTGGGAGACAACACCATCTCTGGCGTGCTCGCGCGTAACTACGGCCAACGCACCCGCTTCGCCACCTCGATCATCACCATCTTTGCCCTGGAGATCGTCGCGGTATCGATCTATGCCAGCGGTGGCGCGGTATTGGCCAGCGTGATGCAAGTGGACCGGACCCTGGCGATTGTCATAGTCGGTGTGGTCTCGGTGCTGTACGTGAGCATTGGCGGCATGCGTTCGGTGATCTACACCAACTTCGTCCATGCCGCCCTGAAGTACCTGGGTGTGGGGCTGGCCCTGTGGTTCGGCCTCAAACAAGTGGGCGGCATCGGCCAGTTGCAGGCGCAACTGCCTGCCAGAATGTTCGACTGGACCGCCATCGGTTGGGGCCAGATCATCGCCTGGATGATTGCCGGTATCGGCTCGATCTTCTCCACCCAGTACGTGATCCAGGCGGTGAACACCGTCAGTCATGCGGGCAAGGCTCAACACGCCTGTTTCTATGTGGCAATCCTGATGGTGCCGTTCGGCATCGGTGCTGCGTTGATCGGCATGTGCAGCGCCGTGCTGTTCCCCAACGTCGACTCACTGCAAGCCTTCCCTACACTGATCGCCAGCATGGACCAACTGACCGCCGGGCTGGTAGTCGCAGGGCTGGCCGGCTCGCTGTTCGGTACCATCTCGGCGGTGAGCATGGGCTCGGCCACGTTGCTGTTGCGGGACTTCTACGAGCCCTGGTTCAACCCGGAAAAAAGCGATGCCAAATCCCTGCGCTTCGTGCGCCTGGCGACCATCGCCGTCGGCCTGTTGCCGATTGCCTTGGCGCTGACCTCGGACAAGGTGCTGATGATCGCCTTCCTCGGCAAAGCCCTGCGCGCCTCCCTCGCCGTCTTGGTATTGATGGTGTTTTATGCGCCGAAATTCGGCACGGCAACGGGTGCGTTCCTCAGCATCGTCGCCTCCCTGGTGGCGACGGTGAGCTGGTTCCTCGCCGGTAATCCGTGGGGCATTGATAACGCCTACATCGCGCTGTTCACGCCGCTGATCATCATGGGCATCAGCCATGTGACACGACGCAAGACGCCGGCCGAGCCACTGGTGCAAGCCACGAGCTGATGTACGATGGCAGCCTACCAATAAGGAAATTGCCCGATGCTGCCGATTCGCACCCCATTGATTCTGCACCCAGGCCTGTCTACCTCTGGCAGGCGGATCTGGCTCAAACTGGAAAACCTGCAACCCTGTGGCTCGTTCAAGCTGCGCGGGATGACCACCCTGTGTGCCTATGCAGCGAGCCAGGGCAAGACCACGGTGGTCTGCCCTTCCGGTGGCAATGCCGGACTGGCCACGGCCTTTGCGGCGCGTGGCCTGGGCTTGCAGGCGCGGATCGTGGTACCGACCACCACGGCTGAAGCGACCCGGGTCCGTATCCAGCAGGCCGGGGCTGAAGTGATCGTGCACGGTGATCTTTGGGATGAGTCCAATCAACTCGCTTTGCAATTGGCTGAAGCACCGGATGCCCTGTATGTACCGGCCTTCGACCATTCTCTGCTGTGGGAAGGCCATAGCCGTATGATCGACGAGATTCTGGAGGACTGCCCTCAAGTCGGCGCCGTCGTCACCTCCGTGGGCGGCGGTGGGCTGCTGGCGGGTGTGCTGACGGGGCTTGAACGTCATGCGCGTTATGACTGCAAGGTGATCGCGTGTGAAACGGCAGGCGCGGCGTCGTTTGCTGCCGCTGTGGAGGCTGGGCAACCGGTGCGATTGGCGAAGATTGATACGGTCGCCAAGTCCCTGGCAGCGACCCAGGTGGCGGCGTGGCCGGTGGAGCATATCGGCAAATTTGCCCATCAATGCGTGGTGCTCAGTGATGCCGAGGCAATGATGGGCGTTGCGCGTTATGCCGATGATTTGCGCCAATTGGTAGAGCCCGCATGCGGGGTATCGTTGGCGGTGGCGTATCTGGATCACCCGGCGATTGCCGGGGTTGAGGATGTGGTGGTGATTGTGTGTGGCGGGGTGAGTATCAGCGCCGAAACCGTCGCCCAGTGGCACAACACGGTATCTCTACCGAAGTAGATTTCCCCCTGT
>NZ_WNNK01000038.1 GCF_009724245.1 Pseudomonas spelaei
GGGAAACAAATCCGGAAACAGCCTCTTCAACCACGCGAGCCAATCTTCAGACGCGTCTTTCTTGAGCTGTTCGAGGATCTCCTTGAACTTTTCTTCTCCGAGCTCCTTTCGCTTTTCATTCAGCTTGTCGCGTAGATCCTGAACAGTCTGACTCTTGGACGTTTTCTCGGCATCTTCAAGTTCTTTAAGAAGCTTGCTGACCGCTTCCTTATCCTTATTGTTGACACCCGCGTCGTCCTTTTTGTCATCTGAACGGCTTACGCCCCCCGGATACCGCCCTGCCCAACCATTGTCATTACGTATACCTGCGGACCTTTGGCTGCCCCCTGACGAACTCCACATACCCGCCCTCCCATTGATTGATGAGCCTGCCGGCCCCTGAACCAATCAGTGGCGGGGTAAGAATGGAGTGTTCCTCGCCATGCATTTCAGCGCGTAACCAGATTCGCCGTGGAGTGTTTTCTTGCACTCACAAAAAACCCCTCTTGCGAGGGGTTTCTTGTGGAGCGCTACCGCATCACGTCATCTGAATGATGGTCTGCATGATGGTGCTTTGAGTGGAGATGGTCTTGGCGTTCGCCTGATAGTTGCTCTGGGCCTTGATCAGGTTCACCAGTTCATTGGTCAGGTTGACGTTGGAGTTCTCCAGCGAGCCCGCAACGATAGAGCCCAAAGTACCGGCCTGCGGAGCGTCATAACCCGGCTGGCCCGATGCAAAGGTTTCTTTCCAGGTGGTACCACCGGCAGGCGCCAGGCCCTGCTCGTTATTGAAGCTGGCCAGGGACAATTGGCCGATGGCCTTGCTTTGCTGGTTGCTGAAGGTGGCGAACAAGACACCGTTACCGTCAACCTTCAGGTTGGTGATTTCACCCGTGGCATAGCCATCAGTGATCGGCGGGTTGCGGTAACTGGCGGAGTTGTACTGAGTGATACTGGCCATATTGACGGCAATACCGGTCGGGTTGGCCGCAGCACCATTATCAACCCAATTCCCCCCCTTCATCACGCCCGGCTTCCAGTCGGCAATGGTCAGCGTGGTGTTAGACACCGTGCTTGGCGGCGTAACAATCCCCTTGAGGGTACCGGCCGTGTCAAACGTCACCGTCGAGGCCACTGGCGCGACGGCCCCTGTACCACTGATTGGCGTACCGTTGGGGTTACGCCCGTCGATCAGGGTGTAGGACTTCCAGGTGTTGGAATCCGTCTTCACCATGTATTGAACCATCGGGTGCGCATTACCCTGAGTGTCATACAGGGTGGTGCTGTACTGGGTGGTGAAGGTTTCTGACTTGGTCGGGTCGAACGGATGAGCCGTTTGATCGATGACCGGCTCCGACGAGTTCAGGTTACTGGTGGAGTCCACTTTGGTGGAAGCCTTGGGCGGCAGATTGGACAGGTTGATCTGCAGGTCGGTCAGCGCGCCCTTGATGATTTTGCCATCTGCGTCCGCCGCATAACCTTGCAGTCGCGAAGTCCCGGTATTGTTGGTGATATAGCCATCCTTGTCCGGCTTGAAGGAGCCGTTACGGGTGTACTCCAGCGAACCGTCGCTGCCCTTCTGCACGAAGAAACCGCCACCCTGGATCGCCATGTCCAACAGGCCACCGCTGCTGTTGACCTCACCCTGGGTAAACTGTTGGGATACCGCCGCCAGGTTCACGCCGCTGCCGACGTTATTCTGGCCAGTACCCAGCTTGGACTGCGCATAGATATCGGAAAATTCCGCGCGGGACGACTTGAAGCCGGTGGTCGCGACGTTGGCGATATTGTTGCCGGTCACGTCCAGCTGTTTGTTGGCCGCATAGAGGCCGCTAAGGCCGATATTAAAAGACATGTTTCTCTCCTCTTGCCGTATTTAGCCGGCTCTATGTACCGATAATCTGAATTTGCGACAGCTTGATACTGCCCATGCCGCCCGCAAGATTAAGCATCATCTCGCCGCCATTCTGGCCGAGGGTCACGCTGGTGACCGTCGCCGGTAGCGAGGTCCTCAGGGCTACCGAGTCGCCCTTGTCCGTCTTGGTGGAAGCATTGAAGGTGTAGGTGCCAGCAGCGACCGTCTCACCGGCATCGTTTTTGCCGTCCCAGATAAAGTCAGCCTTGCCGGCACTCTGGGCACCCAGGTCGATCGTCTTGACCAGCTTGCCGTCCTTGTCAGTGACCTTGACAGTGACGTTGCCCACTGCCGAGGTGACCGCCACGGAACCGTTGAGGCTCTTGCTCGTGTCCACCATGGCCTTGTCGGTCTGGGTGATCACCGAACGCCCCACCAGCGACGAAGCCTGCAGTGCTTGCGATGAGCTGAAGTTGGTGGAGATATTGTTGACCGAATCGTTCAGGGTGTTGATGCCTTCAAGGCTGCTGAACTGTGCCAGCTGCGCCACGAACGCACCGTTATCCTGGGGCGACAGCGGGTTCTGGTTTTTCAATTGGGTAACCAGCAACTGCAAGAACGCATCCTTGCCCAACGACTGATTGCCGGTAGCCGCCTTGGCCGCGCCCGCTAACCCGTTGTTGTTTGCCGTAGCGTCCTTGACCTTGGAGTTGAACAGGTCCTGGATCGCCGTGTTGTTTGATGACGTATCAACAATGGCCATTATTTGGCGCCCCTTATCACTGACCCAGGGTCAGGACCTTCTGCATCATGGTTTTGGCGGTGTTCATCATTTCCGCGTTGGTCTGGAACGAGCGACTGGCGGAAATCATGTCGGCCATTTCCTCGACCACATTGACGTTGGGGTAGTACACGTACCCCTTGGCGTTTGCGGCGGGATGGTTGGGTTCATAGCGCGCTTCGAGATTGCTCTGATCTTCCACCACACCCAGTACCTGAACGCCCTGGCCGGCAGCATCCTGGTTCTGGAACAACGAATCGCTGCCGCCACTCTGGCCACCCTGGAACATGGTGGCGAACACCGGGTGACGGGCACGGTAGGTCTGGTCGATGCTCGACGACACGGTCTCGGCGTTGGCAATGTTACTGGCGACGGTGTTCAGGCGCGTGGTCTGGGCGCTCATGCCACTGCCGGCAATATTGAAAACACTGGCTAGAGACATGACTTACTCCCCACGGAGGGCCGACATCAGCCCTTTGAATTTGCTGTTGAGCAGGGTGAAGCTGGCCTGAAAGTTCACCGAGTTTTCGGCATAGGCCGATTGCTCCAGCTGGGCGTCCACGGTGTTCTGGTCGATCGAAGGCTGCATCGGCGTGCGATACAGCAGCGACTCGTCGCCATTGCCCAGGCCTTGCGCTTCGATATGACGGGTGTTGGTCATGTTCAAAGCGAAGGTGCCGTTCCTGGTCTTGTCTTGCTGTGCGGCGAGCACGGCGGAGAAGTCCAGGTCCCGAGCTTTATAGTTCGGGGTATCGGCGTTGGCGATGTTGTTAGCCAGGACTTCGGCACGCTGGGCGCGGAAGCCCAGGGCTTGTTCGTGGATACCGAGCGCTTTATCGAAGCTGATGCTCATGGTGGAAACCTTTAGGGGCTGACCTGCTTTTCGTAACAGGGTTATAGCAAGGGGCATGCCAATCTGGCGGGAGCCCTTATATCAAGGGTTTACGGGGGAGATTGCCGCAGGCGATGCCAGAAAAGCGGCAAGGGGTTTCCGCGTGGCGCCAGTAAAGCGGCAATGGAGAGTTGCCGCCTTCCTTCTACTTGCCGCAAAAACAAATGTGGGAGCGGGCTTGCCTGCGATAGCGGAGTACCTGCCGACATATTCATCGACTGACACACCGCCATCGCGGGCAAGCCCGCTCCCACATTGATCGGGCGAACCTGGATTATTTGGCCTGGTAAATGATCCCGGGACTGCACTGCACCATCTGGTAATGATCCGGCAAACCATTCAACGCTTCAGAAGCGCCAAGGAACAGGTAACCGCCACGCTTGAGGGTGCCATGAATGCGCAACAAGATGTCCTTCTTCACCTCAGCCGAAAAGTAGATCAGCACATTGCGGCAAAACACGATATCGAACTTGCCCAAGCCGGCATAACTGTCCAACAGGTTGAACGAACGAAACTCCACCCGACTCTTGATCGGCGTCTTGATCGCCCAGCGCCCCGCGCCCTTGGGGTCGAAGTAACGCTGCAAACGCTCCTGGGACAACCCACGCCCCAAGGCCAGGCTGTCGTACTCGCCGGTCTTGCAGTTGGTGAGCATGGTGCCGGACAAGTCTGTGGCCACAATCTGCGCGCCCGCCTTCAACTGGCCCATGTTGGTCCGCTCGAACTCATCAATGGACATCGAAATCGAATAGGGTTCCTGCCCCGATGAGCACGCCGCCGACCAGATCCTCAGGCGCTGGCCCGGGCTGGCCTTGATCGACTCCGGCAGGACTTTGTTCTTGAGCACTTCAAACGGATAGGTATCGCGAAACCACAAGGTCTCGTTGGTGGTCATGGCATCGACCACCATTTCCTTGAGCCCACTGCGCGGCTGGCCCTGGATCCGTTGTACCAGTTCGCCCAGGGATTTGATCCCCTGCTGCTCCATCAGTTTGTTGAGACGGCTGGATACCAGGTACTGTTTGTTTTCACCGAGCAATATGCCACAGGCTTTTTCCAGGAAGACCCGGAACTGTTCGAAATCCAAATTACCCGTAGACAATGATACCGCCTCTTAAATCGTGTGACCGCCAGGGGAAAAAACCTAGCCGTGATCTGCTGCCTTGATCCGGTCGACTACCCGGGATGCCAGGTCATCAGGGCGGAATTTGGCCAGAAAGTCATCGGCACCGACCTTCTTGACCATCGCCTGATTGAATACACCTGACAACGAAGTATGCAGGATGATGTGTAATTTTTGCATGCGTGGATCGTTGCGTATCTCGGCCGTGAGGGTGTAGCCGTCCATTTCTGGCATCTCGATGTCGGAAATCATCATCAGGAATTCTTCTTCCGGCTTCTTGCCCTCGTCCACCAGCTTGCGCAGGTAATCCAGGGCCTGGCGGCCATCATTGAGCGCCACCACTTCGACACCGACGGTCTGCAGGCAACGGGACACCTGCTTGCGCGCCACCGAGGAGTCATCCACCGTCAACACCCGCAGGGAGATTGCCTTGTGCTGGGTGTCGGCATCCACCACCCCCACTGAAATAGCCTCCGAGGTCGGGGCCACTTCCGCGAGCACCTTCTCCACGTCGATGATTTCCACCAACTGGTTGTCGACCCGCGTCACTGCCGTGAGGTAGTGATCACGTCCGGTGCCCTTGGGCGGCGGATGAATCTCTTCCCAGTTCATGTTGACGATGCGTTCCACCGAGCGCACCAGGAAACCCTGGGTCTTGGTGTTGTACTCGGTGATGATGACAAACGGGTTCGCACGGTCCTGTAAGCCCGGTGAACCGGTGGCCATCGCCAGGTCAAGAATCGGAATCGTCGCACCACGGATGTTGGCCACGCCACAGACCACAGGACTGGATTTGGGCAATATCGTCAACTTGGGACACTGCAGCACCTCCCGCACCTTGAAGACGTTGATGCCGTAAAGCTGCTTGCCATCCAGACGAAACAACAGCAACTCCAGGCGGTTCTGCCCTACCAGCTGTGTACGCTGGTTCACTGCATCCATTACACCCGCCATGCCCTGACTCCTACGCTAAAACTTATGGGTACGACGTGTACCCGATACTAAACGGCACGAGCTTTGCTTTTTATTGGCCATGAACATCAAACCGACAGTTTCCCGACGCCCCCAGCCACTGCCGTACTCTAAACAGTACCGCCGATTGCTCTGTGTCTCGCTGGCCTTGCTGGCGTTCGTCACTGGTCAGCCGGCCCGTGCCGACAATGTCACCCTGCCTGATCTGCTTATCGGCGTCACCCAGGGCTTTCTTGAGTTCACTGTAGAAGATTATCTGGCCACCACGCAGACCCCGGGACGCTACGAAATCCAGGTCAGCCCGCTGGACCCGCGCCTGCGCATGCCCATGTGCGACAAGGAATTGACAGCCACCCTGGAAAGCCCGGCTCAACCCATCGGTCGTGTCACCGTGCGAGTACGCTGCGACGGCGCCTCGCCCTGGACGGTGTTTGTGCCCGCCCAGGTCAAGCTGTTTCGTGATGTCGTCGTCGTTACCCGGCCACTGAAACGCACAGGGATCATCGGTTTCGAGGACGTCGCCCTGCGTGAACGCGACATCAGCCAAATCAATCAGGGGTACCTGACGTCGGTCGATCAGGCGATCGGGCAGAAACTCACCCGACCAATGGTCACCGACCAAGTCATCACCCTGGTCCATCTCGAACAGGCGGAAGTCGTGCGCAAGGGCGATCAAGTGGTGATCTCCGCCAACAGCGGCACCTTGACCGTAAAGATGCCCGGAGAAGCCTTGTCCAATGGTGGTATGAGCGAACAGATACGGGTCAAGAACCTCAACTCCAACCGAGTGATCAAGGCGCGGGTGACAGCCCCGGGCCAAGTGGAAGTCGCCCTATAGATAGCTGGCGCGGGACGCCGGCTTTTCCTACACTGTGCGCAGACGTCGTCACGTATAGGTTTATTGTCAATCGAGCCTAAAGTTTGTCCGGGTATGGCCGAAAACATGGCAAGCGTCCAAATACCCAGAGGTTTTCTAACATGGTCATTGATTTCAGTCGTTTGAATAACACCCCGACGCTTCCCGGCAATACGCGTACCAGCGGTGCCAAGGACAGCGTTGAAGCCCAGCCCCAGCCTCTGCCCGCCAAGGCAGAACAGGCCGGTGTCAGCCAGAGTGGGGAATCGGTACACCTGAGCAAAGAGGCTCAACAGTTGCAGAAGGTCACTGACTCGCTGCGCGATCAACCGGTTGTCAATAAAGCCCGTGTGGCCGAATTGAAGCAGGCGATTGCCGATGGCAGCTATAAAGTCGACAGCAACCGTGTAGCCAGCAAACTGCTTAACTTCGAAGCCGAGCGCTAGGCAAAGGCCTGCGCCAGGCTTTTGGACGCTTAAAACCCAAGGCCAGCCATGCACGACGAAAATTTACTCCAACTGATCACTGAAGACCTTGCTCCAGCGCAACATTTGCTCGAGCTGCTTCAAGAAGAATCACTGGCCCTGTACGGCCGGGATATGCCGCTGCTGGAAGATATCCTGGCACGCAAGCAGGCGCTGATCGTCCTGCTGGAACAGCATGGCAAGAAGCGCAGCCAGATTCTGGCCAGCCTGGGACTGCCGGCCGACCATGACGGCCTTACCCAACTGGCCAGCCACTCCTCGGTTGGCGACCAGTTGCTGAGCCAGAGCCAAGCGCTCAATGAGCTGTTGCTCCAGTGCCAGCAAGCCAATGTACTCAATGGCCAATCGATCCAGCTTCAGCAAGCCACGACCGCCAACCAGTTGCGCATCCTTCATGGCGGCGAACCTCCAGCGCTGTACAACGCCCAGGGTTCCACCTCACGCCTGGCCAAGCCAAGTACCCTCAGCCAAGCCTGACGCCGGTTTATCGCGCGCCCTATCAAGGCGCGCCACATGCTGGCAAAATGCCGGTTCTTGCGTGTAGTCGTATTTTGCCTGGAGATGGAAGAACCGTGTTCAACACCCTTAACGCGGAAGATGCTCCGCAGCCACCCAAGGTCCTCACCACGCCTCTGGAAATTGCCGCCACCTTGCGGCTGCTGCAAGAAAGCCATGATCCCCTGATCATCACCTTCCACGAACGCAACCAGCGCTTCCAGAGCTACCTGGTGGACGTGGATCGGGAAAGCAAAAGCCTGGCCCTGGACGAGATGATTCCCCGCGACGGCGAACGCTACCTGGAGAATGGCGAAGCCTTCCGCATCGAAGGTTTTCACGACGGCGTGCGCGTGGCCTGGGAAAGCAACGGTACCCTGACCATCAGCGAAACAGACGGCCACCGCAGCTACAACGGCAGCATGCCTGACGAGGTGGTTTACCATCAGCGCCGCAATGCCTTCCGTGCCGCCCTGAAGCTGGCGCAACTGGTGAATGTCGAGCTGGGCGGCGAGAAGCTCAAGGCCCCCCTCAGCGGCAAGCTGCTGGATATCTCCGCTACCGGCTGCAAGCTGCGCTTTGATGGCGACATTTCCGGGCGCCTGCAACTGGGCCAGGTCTATGACCGCTTCATCGCCGCCCTGCCCTTCGGCAGCATGACCACCGCCGTAGAGCTGCGTTATTTGCACTTCGAAGAAAAGATCGACACCACCTTTGCCGGCGTGCGCTTTCACAACATGAGCGGGCTGGTGCAGCGTCAGGTTGAACGTTTTGTCTACCAACTGCAGCGCGAGGCGCGGCGGTTTGACAAGGATGACGACCTTTAACTTTTAAAGGTGGCGACAAAAAACGGGCAGCTCCTTCAGGGAACTGCCCGTTTTTTGTTTCAGGGACGTGCCCTGCTCAGGTCATGGGGGTGATCATCCGGGTCCGGGTGCTCTGGCGACTCTGCCGATGGAGCCTGCTCATCTACCGCTGGCTCTGGATTGGTCTCGGGCTCCGGATCCGGGACAGTCGTCTGCATCTGGTCTTGCACCACCTGCTCATCCACCCGAGGGTCGAGGGCAGCCACCAGTGGCGAGCTGGACATGCTGTCGGGCATCGCCACGTGATGCAGTGGAGCATCGTCCACCTGATGCAAATTGGTCACCGCCTTCGGCCGGATACGCCAGACCAGGATCAAGGCACACAGGCTGAAAAACGCGTAGAGCATATGGCTGCCGAATAGCTTCATCACCACACCCGCCAACAGCGGCCCGACGCTGGCACCAATGCCGTAGGTCACCAGTAGCATCGCCGTCAGGGAAACCCGGCGATCGCCCTCGACGTGATCATTGGAGAACGCTACCGCCAGCGGATACAGACAGAACTGCACCAGCGAACAGAGGAAGCCCGCCACGAACAACACCTCTAACGGCACCTGGGTCATGATCGCCAACGGCAACGCCGCCACCGCCAGGCACAAGGCAAAACAGCGAATCAACAACGCCCGATCATAACGGTCCGACAACCAGCCCAGCGGCCACTGCACCAGCAGCCCGGCAAAAATACAGCTACCCATGAACAGACCGACCTGTTCGGTGCTCAGCCCTTGCTGGGACGCATAGAGCGGCGCCAGACCATAGAAAGAGCCGACAATCAGACCCGCCCCCAAGACCGTACTGAGGGACTGCGGCACCCGCTTGATAAAGAAACGCGGCTCCATCGGCGCAGGATGCAGGGGCGCGGGGTGAATGCGCCGGGTCATCGCCACCGGCACCAGGCACAGAGCAAAGCACAGCGCCACCAGCATCAGCAGCTCAAGACCCAATTGCGGGTGCATGACCAAAATCAACTGCCCTAGCACCAGGCCCAGGTAGGAAGCGATCATATAGCCGCTGAAGACCACACCTCGCTGTTTGGCGTCTGCCTGCTCATTGAGCCAGCTCTCGATGACCATGTACTGGCACATCATGCCCAGACCCACCACCATCCGCAGCACGATCCAGGCAGGCAGCCAATCGATCAGGCCGTGGCCCAGCACAGCCGCACCGACAATCCCGGCACAGGTGGCGTAGGCCCGGATATGCCCGACCCGGGCGATCAGCCGGTGACCGATCTTGCCCCCCAACACCAGGCCGAAGTAGTTGGCGGCCATCAACGCACCCACCCACAGACTGTCGACATGATCCGCTGCCAGGCGCAGGGCCAGGTACGTACTCAACAGGCCGGAGCCGATCAGCATCATCAAGGAGGCAAAATACAGCGCTCGAAAAGATTTCCAGATTTGGCGCATCGGCGTTCCGAGCGGCTCCTTGCAGTGAGTGTCAGGCTATCGGCATGATAGTCCGACGGCGCAGCGTCGTCAGGCCCGGAAAGCCAAAACACACCGTTTCCAGGGAATAATTTGTTTAAAACAGGTGCATCGCCAAGAGACTACGTCTCAGACGCCCCGTGGCGACCCGCAAGGTACAATCCGGTAACAAAAACTCGCGCCGCAATGCCATTGAGCCTCAAACATCGGCAAGGTTCGCGGTGCGATCAAAAAGAGCGGGGGAACCAGGCGCGTCGCTGGACCAGGCGGTAGCCGCCGCCCACCCCCAACCCACAAAAAAAGCCCCGCCAGAATGCTCTGAACGGGGCTTTCCTGAAATTCCTGCCCTTTCTAAAAAGAGCGGAACGTTAATGATGGTGTCCCAGGGCCGGTTCGAACGGCCAACCTTCCCCTTAGGAGGGGGATGCTCTATCCAATTGAGCTACTGGGACAAATGACAGCCACCCCACCAAAGGCGTTGCGACGGACGGCGTGCATGTTAACGGCCGAGTTGAGTTTTGTCATGTCGTCCGTGGGCTTTTTGAGTGTAAGCCGTTCCTCTCAACAGAGCGCTGGGCGCCACCCACTGATGGCTGGCGATAATGACGATCGTGCAAAATGCACTACCCCAAAATGCCATCATTGCAAAATGCAACAAGACATCATTTCAACATCAACATAACATATTGTTTTAAAATGATTTTTTATAAATAAAAGGCTGGCACGCCCTCTGCAATCCTTATCCCTATAAATCCAGCGACCTTATCACCCTGCGGAGAACACACCCATGAACAGTGCACTTCTGCTAGCCCTCAATGCCGTGGCATTGACTGCACTGGTGATGCTCCATTTTCAACCCGCCACCGGTGATGAAACGCTATACGCCAGCCAGGCTGGTTCACACCACATTCAACAACGTCCGCAGCTGGCAGTCATGACGGCCAAGGTCCAACCCTCCGTCCAACTGACCCAAGGTATCCAGGCCACCACTTCATCTGAGCACTGGATTTTTTGACACCGCACCCCACGGAGCCCCCCATGACGAAATCCGCCTGGCTGTTTCTGACCCTGACCCTGTTTACCGGTGTTGTGGGCCTGAACATCACATCACAGGACACACAAACCACCGCCTTTATCGCCAGCGGCGTATTCGGCAGCCTGTGGTTACTGGCGATCATTGTCGGGCGGCGCTTCAAGTTTGATCCGGTGTTGCGCTGAGCCCTTCTGCAAGAACGCCGCAGCTAAAAACACCTGCCCCCCCACTCGATTCACACCCATCCAAATTCCCGACCTTATGTCGCCAAGGCCTCGCAAATTGGCAAATTGCCACTAGTCTTAAAATTAAGGGCAAAAGGCCATATTGCTATAGCATGTGCCCCGAAAACCCTTTTGCCTGCGGGGCCAGCAGCCCTGCCACTTGCTTGGGCGCCGTGCAGATAAAGTTTTCAAACCAGTCCGCAAATTTGAAAATGAGTGCTGGCATAAAGCCTTTAGCCGGTTCAATATTTGTCACAGAATTGACGCCAATGAACTGGCAAATCTGAGGCATGATGCGGCCTCTTTGCAATTCAGGTTGAACATTTGGCAGCAACCCTTGTCCTAACAGACATCTTGCGGCCAATTCCAAAAACCGCTCCCCTGAACTAACCGGTTAAATATATGCGCCCATTGAAACAGGCAATTTATTCCAGCCGTACGGCTGACAAGTTCGTCGTACGTCTGCCAGACGGAATGCGGGAACGCATTGCCGAGGTGGCTCGCAATCATCACCGCAGCATGAACTCCGAAATCATTGCACGCCTGGAACAGAGCCTTATTCAGGAAGGTGCACTGGGCGACGAGTTGAGCATGCGCCTGGACAGCCCGGAGCTGTCACTGCACGAACGCGAACTGCTGCAGCGTTTTCGTCAGCTCTCCCACCGCCAGCAAAACGCCCTCGTGTCGCTTATCGCCCACGACGTCGAGGCCGCTGCAGAAGCCAACTGATGTTCAATTGAAAGCTGAAGCCAGCCATGTGCTGGCTTTTTTTTGCCTGGGATTTGGAGTTTGGGGCTGCCGGCAGCCCCACGAGGGAAGTATCAGAGCAGGAAGATGGTCGCCAAACCAAGGAAGATGAAGAAACCACCACTGTCGGTCATGGCGGTAATCATTACGCTGGCACCCATGGCGGGATCGCGCCCCAGACGCACCAGCGTCATCGGGATCAACACCCCCATCAGGGCAGCCAGTAGCAGGTTAAGCGTCATGGCGGCCGTCATGACCACACCCAGGGACCAACTGCCATAAAGCAGATAAGCCACTATGCCGATCACCCCACCCCACACCAGGCCATTGATCAACGCGACCGCCAGCTCCTTGCGCAGCAGCCGTGAGCCATGTCCCGTGCTCACCTGATCCAGCGCCATAGCCCGCACAATCATGGTGATGGTCTGGTTGCCCGAATTACCACCAATCCCGGCCACAATCGGCATCAGCGCCGCCAATGCCACCAACTTCTCAATGGACCCTTCAAACAGCCCGATCACACGAGAAGCGATAAACGCGGTAATCAGGTTGATTGCCAGCCAGGCCCAGCGGTTACGCAGGGACTTCCAGACTGACGCAAAAATATCTTCCTCTTCACGCAGACCCGCCATGTTGAGGACTTCGCTTTCGCTCTCCTCACGGATCAGGTCGACCATCTCATCGATGGTCAAACGACCGATCAGCTTGCCGTTCTTGTCGACCACCGGAGCCGAGATCAAGTCGTAACGCTCGAACGCCTGGGCAGCGTCGTAAGCATCTTCATCCGGGTGAAAACTCACCGGATCACTGGCCATCACATCCGCGACTTTCTTGTCCGGGTCATTGACCAGCAGGCGCTTGATCGGCAGCACGCCCTTGAGGATGCCTTCGTAGTCGACCACAAACAGCTTGTCGGTATGGCCTGGCAATTCCTTGAGACGGCGCAAGTAACGCAGGACCACTTCCAGGCTGACGTCTTCGCGGATGGTCACCATCTCGAAGTCCATCAGTGCACCGACCTGCTCCTCGTCATAGGACAACGCGGAGCGCACACGCTCACGCTGCTGGCCATCGAGGGCTTCCATCAATTCATGGACAACATCGCGAGGCAGCTCAGGGGCCAGGTCAGCCAGTTCGTCAGCATCCATCTCCTTGGCCGCAGCCAGGAGCTCGTGATCGTCCATGTCGGCGATCAGGGTTTCACGGACCGAGTCGGATACTTCGAGGAGAATGTCGCCGTCACGATCAGCCTTGACCAACTGCCAGAGGGTCAGACGATCATCCAGAGGCAAGGCCTCAAGGATGTAGGCAACGTCGGCGGAGTGCAGATCATCGAGCTTGCGTTGCAACTCGACGAGGTTTTGCCGGTGGACCAGGTTTTCGACCCGATCGTGATGCGGACCTTCCTGGCGGTGAGTCAGGTCTTCGACCACGCGCTGGCGATGCAGCAACTCAACTACTTGAGCCAGGCGATCCTGCAGGCTTTCTTGTGTTTTCTTTACTTCAACTTCGGTCATAGGCGAACTCCACTCCCAGCAGCGGGGCACGCCGGAAGGATCAATCAGTCAATTCATGATTGGTAAAGCAGGGTGTTAAGTAACTACTGGGTAAGTCCATGGAGGTATTCCACAAGCCCCGGCGAGGCTGACGGGCGCAATGATACACCGCCCGACCGTTTTAAACGTCAAAAAACTGGAAAGAACAAGCGCTTGCGATGCAAACCTGAGCATTGGCCGCACGTATGGTGGTGCGACGACACAAGGAGAAAAGAAAACACATGGGGCGGACAGAAAAAGAACCGAGGGCCTTTGGCTGCGTGCGAATGACGCGGCAAAGAAAATAAAACCCCAGACGGCAAAAAGCCCGCACTAGGCGGGCTTTTTGTTGTTTGGTGCACTCGACAGGATTCGAACCTGTGACCGCTCGGTTCGTAGCCGAGTACTCTATCCAGCTGAGCTACGAGTGCAAGTTGTGTTTTTAGACCAGATCACAACTGGTTGAAACAAGCTACCTGCATCACTGCAACTAACTCTTAAATGGTGCACTCGACAGGATTCGAACCTGTGACCGCTCGGTTCGTAGCCGAGTACTCTATCCAGCTGAGCTACGAGTGCATTTGTTGCCGCGCATTATAGGCCGTTCAATCTCTATGTAAAGCTATTTTTTCGAGTAATTTCAACAACTTACCGAAAAAACCAGATTGCAACGTACTAAGCAAATAATGGCGGAGAACGGGGGATTCGAACCCCCGACACCCTTTTGAGGTGTACTCCCTTAGCAGGGGAGCGCCTTCGGCCACTCGGCCAGCTCTCCGCAACACGGGGCGTATATTAACCAGCTTCATCCCCGTTTGCAAACATAAAAAACGATAAAAATTAATGGCTTGGTTCTTCGTCCTTCTCTTTCTTGATCCGCAGGTAGATTTCCTCACGGTGGACAGCCACCTCTTTCGGAGCGTTAACCCCGATTCGTACTTGATTGCCTTTGACGCCAAGCACGGTCACGGTGATTTCGCCATCACCAATAATCAAGCTCTCCGCGCATCGACGAGTCAGAATCAGCATACCTTTCTCCTCACGCATTTCAGTTCAGGGACAACAGTCTGCAAAAAAAAGGCATTCAGCCTACAACCAGATGGCCATAGCCCTGCACGCCTAAGTATTGTCGAGCGCACGTAAAAGAACAGGTCTCTACAGGCACCAGACAGAAAAATGAAAGGCGCGGTTAAACCGCGCCTTCCTGGCAACACATCACTCGCCCTGTCGGGCCGGAGCGTCGAGCTCAAAAGCGGTGTGCAGTGCGCGCACAGCCAGCTCCAGGTACTTCTCTTCGATAACCACCGACACCTTGATTTCCGAGGTAGAGATCATCTGGATGTTGATGCTCTCCTTGGCCAGGGCTTCGAACATACGACTGGCAACGCCTGCGTGAGAACGCATGCCCACACCGACGATCGACACCTTGGCAATCTTGGTATCGCCGACCACTTCACGGGCGCCAATCTCGCTCGCCGTGTTCTCCAGGATCCGGTGAGCGGCATCGTACTCGTTGCGGTGCACGGTGAAGGTGAAATCGGTGGTGTTATCGTGCGAAACGTTCTGCACGATCATGTCGACTTCAATGTTCGCACCGCTGATCGGGCCAAGGATCTTGAAGGCCACGCCCGGGGTGTCTGGCACGCCACGGATGGTCAGCTTGGCTTCATCGCGATTAAAAGCGATGCCGGAAATGATCGGCTGTTCCATGGATTCCTCTTCATCAATAGTAATGAGGGTGCCCGGACCCTCTTTGAAGCTGTGCAATACGCGCAGCGGAACGTTGTACTTGCCGGCGAACTCCACCGCGCGGATCTGCAACACCTTGGAACCGAGGCTGGCCATTTCCAGCATCTCTTCAAAGGTGATCTTGTCCAGGCGCTGAGCCACGGATACAACGCGCGGATCGGTGGTGTAGACACCATCCACATCGGTGTAGATCTGGCACTCATCAGCCTTGAGAGCTGCCGCCAGGGCCACGCCCGTGGTGTCCGAACCGCCACGCCCGAGGGTGGTGATGTTGCCGTGCTCGTCAACGCCCTGGAAACCGGCGACAACCACCACACGGCCTTCTTTCAGATCAGCGCGAATCTTCTGATCATCAATCTGCAGGATGCGCGCTTTAGTGTGCGCACTGTCCGTCAGAATACGTACCTGACTGCCAGTGTAGGACACCGCCGGCACACCACGCTTGTTCAGCGCCATGGCCAACAAAGCGATGGTCACCTGCTCGCCCGTGGAAACAATCACGTCCAACTCACGAGGAAGCGGTTGTTGATCGCCACTGATGGCCTTGGCCAGATCGATCAGGCGATTGGTCTCGCCGCTCATGGCCGACAGCACCACCACCAGGTCATCGCCGGCATCGCGGAATTTCTTAACCTTGTCGGCGACCTGCTCGATTCTTTCGACAGAACCGACCGAGGTGCCTCCAAATTTCTGTACGATCAAAGCCATTTCTAAGCCGCCTCAGCCCGTAAAGGGGCGCCCATTATTCAATCAATCAGCGCTGCCTGAGCCCGCGACTAGACCGCGGGCTCATTAACGACGCCTTAAATACCTGCCTCGACAAACGGTACGGTCAGGGCCAGGGCTGCGTCCAGGGCGCCAGCGTCAGTACCACCGCCTTGTGCCATGTCCGGACGACCACCGCCCTTCCCGCCCACTGCCGCAGCGGCTTGCTTCATCAAATCACCGGCCTTGAGTTGGCCAGTCAGGTCCTTGGTTACACCGGCAACCAGAACGACCTTTTCCTCATGGACACTGCCGAGCAGGATCACTGCGCGGCCGAGCTTGTTCTTCAACTGATCGACCAAGGCCAGCAGCGCCTTGCCATCCTGACCGTCCAGGCGCACAGCCAGGACTTTCACGCCCTTGACGTCCAGAGCAGAAGCCGACAGATCATCGCCCGCCGCGCTGGCTGCCTTGGCCTGCAACTGCTCCAGCTGTTTCTCCAGCTGACGGTTGCGCTCCAATACGGCAGAAAGCTTGTCGATCAGGTTGTCACGGCCGCCTTTGACCAGGCTGGCCGCTTCCTTGAGTTGTTCTTCGCCAGCGTTGAGGTAGGCCAGGGCCGCAGCACCGGTGACCGCCTCAATACGACGCACACCGGAAGCCACACCGCCTTCGCTGATGATTTTCAGCAGACCGATGTCGCCGGTGCGGCTGGCGTGGATACCGCCGCACAGCTCCACGGAGAAGCTGCCGCCCATGCTCAGCACGCGCACTTCGTCGCCGTACTTCTCGCCAAACAGCGCCATGGCACCTTTTTTCTTGGCGGTTTCAATATCGGTTTCTTCGGTTTCTACCGGGGTGTTCTTGCGAATCTCGGCGTTGACGATGTCTTCCAAAGCCTTCAACTGTTCAGGCTTGATCGCTTCGAAGTGACTGAAGTCAAAACGCAGGCGCTGGCTATCGACCAACGAGCCCTTCTGCTGCACATGTTCACCCAGCACCTGACGCAACGCGGCATGCAGCAAGTGGGTGGCCGAATGGTTCAAGGCGGTGGCATGGCGCACATCAGCATCAACCTGGGTGTCGACCGGCGCACCGACCGTCAGGTTACCCAGCACCAGCACACCGTGATGCAGGAAAGCACCGCCGGTCTTGGTGGTGTCGCGCACGTCGAAACGACCGGATGTCGAGCTCAAGAAGCCACAGTCACCGACCTGGCCGCCAGACTCGGCGTAGAACGGCGTCTGGTCGAGGACCACAACGCCCTCGTCGCCTTCGCTCAAGACGTCGACCGATTTGCCATCTTTATAGATAGCCACGATCTTGGCCGAGCCGACGGTGGCCTGATACCCCGTGAACTCGGTGGCCACGTCAACCTTGACCAGGGTGTTGTAGTCCAGGCCAAAGGAGCTGGCGGAACGCGCGCGCACACGCTGGGCTTCCATCTCACGTTCGAAACCGACTTCATCTACCGTCAGTTCACGCTCGCGGGCGATATCGGCCGTCAGGTCCATCGGGAAGCCATAGGTGTCGTACAGCTTGAACACCACGTCGCCCGGCACCACAGTGCCTTTGAGCTCAGCCAGGTCCTGCTCCAGAATCTTCAGACCATGTTCCAGGGTCTTGGAGAACTGCTCTTCTTCAGCCTTGAGCACGCGCTCGATGTTGGCCTGCTGCTGCTTGAGCTCCGGGAAGGCCTCGCCCATCTCGGCCACCAGCGCGGCAACGATCTTGTAGAAGAAACTGCCTGTGGCGCCCAACTTGTTACCGTGACGGCAAGCGCGACGGATGATACGGCGCAGCACATAGCCACGGCCCTCGTTGGACGGCAGCACACCGTCGGCAATCAAGAAGCCGCAAGAACGGATGTGGTCCGACACAACCTTGAGCGAAGACTGATTGTCGTTGGCGCAGCCAATCGCAGCCGCCGACGCGCTCAGCAGGTTCTTGAACAGGTCGATTTCGTAGTTGGAGTGAACGTGCTGCATCACCGCACTGATCCGCTCCAGGCCCATGCCGGTGTCTACCGACGGCGCAGGCAACGGATGCAACACGCCATCGGCGGTGCGGTTGAACTGCATGAACACGTTGTTCCAGATCTCGATGTAACGGTCACCGTCTTCTTCCGGCGAGCCCGGCGGGCCACCCCAGATGTCAGCGCCGTGATCGTAGAAAATCTCGGTGCAAGGACCGCACGGGCCGGTATCACCCATGGTCCAGAAGTTGTCGGAGGCGTAAGGCGCGCCCTTGTTGTCGCCGATGCGGATCATACGCTCGACCGGCACACCGATCTGCTGGGTCCAGATGTCGTAGGCTTCGTCATCGGTGGCGTAGACGGTGACCCAGAGCTTTTCCTTCGGCAGCTTCAGCACGCCAGTCAGGAAGGTCCAGGCAAAGGTAATCGCGTCACGCTTGAAATAGTCGCCGAAGCTGAAGTTGCCCAGCATCTCGAAAAAAGTGTGGTGGCGCGCGGTGTAGCCAACGTTTTCCAGGTCGCTGTTCTTGCCGCCGGCGCGTACGCACTTCTGGCTGCTGGTGGCGCGGGTGTAGGCGCGCTTTTCCTGGCCCAGGAAGCAGTCCTTGAACTGGTTCATCCCCGCGTTAGTGAACAGCAGGGTAGGGTCATTGCCTGGGATCAAGGAGCTGGAGGCGACACGGGTGTGACCTTGCTCTTCGAAGAAGCGAAGGAAGGCTTCACGGATTTCTGCGCTTTTCATTAGGTTCTTCCACGGAGGCTGCGGCCAAAGGCCAGTGCTAAACGTCATCAGACGGAGCGACGGCAAAGGGCCGCATTATATCGGCCCTTTGCCCGTGGTACAGCGTGTTTATGTGATAGAAACAGTCAATTAGACGGCCAGCACTGTCATTTTCGGGAAAACGCGACAAATGTCTCGACCACTTGCGCCAACTGCGCCCGGCTGACGTCCAGATGCGTGACCATGCGCAGGCGCGGTGCAGCACTTAACTTGATCCCACGCTCAGCCGCAAAAGCCTTCAACGCCCCGGCCTGATCGCCCACCTGAACGTAGACCATATTGGTCTGCACCGGCTCAACGGTGTAGCCCGCATTACGCAACTCTTCACCCAGCCAATGCGCGTTGGCATGGTCCTCGGCCAGGCGCTCGACTTGATGGTCCAGCGCATACAGTCCCGCAGCTGCCAACGAGCCCGCCTGACGCATGCCGCCACCGACCATTTTGCGCAAACGACGCGCCTTGGTAATCAGCGCGGTGGAGCCACACAACACCGAACCGATCGGCGCCCCGAGCCCCTTGGACAGGCACACCGAGACCGAATCGAAATGCTGGGCAATCTCGCGGGCATCCACCCCCAGCTTGACCGCTGCGTTGTAGATCCGCGCGCCGTCCAGGTGCAGGGCCAGACCTTGCTCACGGCAGAAAGCCCGTGCCGCCGCCAGGTAGGCCAGCGGCAAGACTTTGCCTTGCATGGTGTTTTCCAGCGCCAGCAGCCGGGTGCGGGCAAAATGGAAGTCATCCGGCTTGATGGCCGCCAGCACCTGATCCAGGTCCAGGGAACCGTCAGCCTGGACTTCCAGAGGTTGGGGCTGGATCGACCCTAGAACGGCCGCGCCGCCGCCTTCATATTTGTAGGTGTGGGCCTGCTGCCCGACGATGTATTCCTCGCCGCGCTCACAGTGGGCCATCAACGCCAGCAGGTTACTCATGGTGCCGGTGGGTACAAACAACGCCGCGGGGAATCCCAGGCGGCTGGCCAGTTCAGCTTCCAGGCGATTGACGCTGGGGTCTTCACCGTAGACGTCATCACCGCTGGCGGCGCTGGCCATGGCGTCGAGCATCCCTGGGGTCGGCTGGGTCACGGTGTCACTGCGAAGGTCAATCACGGTCATGAAGCAAACCTCTGGCGGATGAGTAATTTCCTTTGGATAACGATTACTGCGGGCATGGCGGTTGAATATCAAGTGCTTTGTAGGCACGCGCCCCACAAACAGACCAACCAATATAATCAATAGCAATTATCGAAAAGCAGCCTATGCAGCTTTCAGAAATATATGGTAAAAACTGACCGCCGCCAGGGTTCTGGCGGCAACGTTCTCAGGGCGGGGTGTAATTCCCCACCGGCGGTAATTGCGCGCGATGCGCATAGCCCGCGAGCGCTTGGCGCCTTGAACTGCTCAGGCAGGACGGCGACAAGGTCAGCAGACCCGGTGTGATTCCGGGGCCGACGGTCATAGTCCGGATGAAGAGAGAACGGGATTGGCGCCTAAGGGCCGTGCGCAACCGATCATGCCTGGCATGGTGGGTGATGCCGTACCCTTAAATCCCATTCGATTCATAACGCCCTGTTTTTTTCATAAACAGGAGTCAGAACATGCAACCCACCGCAATTGACAGCAAAGCCAAAAACCATCACGGCGAGCGCGTCGCGTTTATCCAGGCCTGCTGGCACAAGGATATTGTCGACCAGAGCCGTAAAGGTTTCCTCGCCGAAATGATCGCACAGGGCTACCAGGAGTCGGATATCGATTTCTTCGAAGTCGGCGGCGCCTTTGAAATGCCCCTGCACGCCAAGTTGCTGGCCAAGACCGGCCGTTATGCCGGTATCGTCGCAGCTGCTCTGGTAGTGGACGGCGGGATCTACCGTCACGAGTTCGTCGCCCAGTCAGTGGTCAGCGGCCTGATGCAGGTTCAGCTGGAAACCGAAGTGCCGGTGTTCTCGGTGTCCCTGACCCCGCATCACTTCCACGCGGGCATGGAACACCAGACCTTCTTCTTTGAGCACTTCGTGCACAAGGGCCAGGAAGCGGCGAAGACCTGTGCCGATACGCTGCACAAGATCCGTGCGCTGCGTCGTAATGAGCCGCGGGCTGTTGCGGTTTAAGAAGTACAAAAAAACCGGTGTAAAACCGGTTTTTTGTGGGAGCTGGCTTGCCTGCGATGACGGTGTCTCTGTCGACATCAATGCCGAATGTCCGATCGCTATCGCAGGCAAGCCAGCTCCCACAGTTGATCGAGGCAGTCTCGGGATTTATGCCAAGCCAGCATCCGTCGTCGGCACAATCAAGATCCCCGCTCGTAAACCATTCTTCACCTTCGGGTTGGGGAAGATGATGCGTGCGCCCTCCTCCTCGATCACCCAGCGGCTCTTGGCGATGTCTTCGGCCAGCAGGTAGCCCTTTTTCAGCTCCGAGAAGTTTTCCACATCCGCCGGCAGGTGCAGGATGAACGCATCGCTGTGCTTGATCACTTCCCGGGAGACGCTGAACAGTTGCAAGCCGTCCAGGCTTTCGGTTTCAGGCTCGTCGCCTTCGATGATCTGCTTGAGGCGGGTTTCCAGACGGGACACATTCACCCCCTGGTTCTGCCCGAACGGCCGGGCCTTACCCAACTCCAGGGTGAACGCCTCAGCGCCCAACTGCTCGTAGGTGAAGGCAGAAAAAGTAATCGAGTTCTTGTTCTGCAGCAGCACGGCTTCCATGCCCGCAGCGCGCAGGCGCGCCAGTTCACGGCGTGAATGCTGGCGCCCTTCCTTCCACGGATACAGGGCAAACTGCTCGATCTTCGAACCGCGAATGGCGGTGTGCAGGTCGTAATGCAGGCGCGAACGATCAGGCAGGCTGAAGAAGCTGCGGGCCAACTGTTCAAGCTCGGCCGCACGCAGGGCTTCCGGCCCGCTGCTTTGTTCATGACGGCCGTTGAACAGCCGGTTGACGTCCGTTTCGAGGTAACGCTCCCCACGGCGCATGGCCTCAGGGTTGCCAAACAGGAACAGAATGCGTGCACGCGGCTTGAGATCGCCGCGCGCGATGTCGTGCAGCAACCGGTCGAGCAATTCGATCGGTGCAGTTTCATTGCCGTGGATGCCGGACGACAGCAGCACGTCGCTGCCGTTGTCCCGCGCCTCAGGTGGGCGCACTTCCAGCGCGCCCTCACTGAGCCAGCGCAATCGCACGCCTTCGACGGTCGTTTGAGTCTTCTCGGCCGGTTCGCGTCCGGCCAGGGTCAGTTCAAGCAGTTTGCCGAGGGCGAGCATAGATCAGCTTCCTTAGTGGTTGCAGCCTGGACCGTGAACGTGATCTTCATCATCACCGACGTCAGCCGGTTCCATTTCCAGTTGCAGGCTCATCAGGTTGGTGGCCAATGGGCGCATCAGCAGGTTGGCGTACTCGGAGTCGCCTTCTTCCACATCGACACCGATCAGCAGTTGGCCACGGCCGTCGTGCTGGATCCAGATTTCCTTGCCCTGCCAGATCACCGCGACGCGGGTGCAGGAGGTTTCCAGTTGAGTGCCATCGGTGTCTTCAAGGATCAGTTGCAGGGTGTCGGTCATAAAATAGCTCTCATCTGGGGCATTAATTGATCTGGAAAGGATAAACCGAGCCCAGTTTAAGGATTTGCGTCAGTTCATCCAGTGCCGTCCGGCACTCAAGCAGCAATTGCGGGTCAGCCAGGTCGGTTTCCCGCAGGCTGTCGCGGTAGTGCTTTTCGACCCAGTGGGTCAGGGTGTCATACAACGGTGCCGTCATGATAACCCCTGGGTTGACCGCCGCCAGTTCGGTTTCATTCAAAGCCACCCTCAAGCGCAGACACGCCGGGCCACCGCCGTTCTGCATGCTTTGCTTGAGGTCAAAGACCTTCACTTCGCGGATCAGGCCACCGGAGGACGTCAGGCTTTGCAGGTACTGCCAGACACGCTCATTGCTGCGGCACTCTTCCGGCACGATCAGCAGCATCGAGCCGTCAGCACGGCTCAGCAACTGGCTGTTGAACAGGTAGGAACGCACCGCATCTTCAACGCTGACCAGGGCACGGGGCACGCAGATCGACTGGAAGTTGCCGCCACGCTTGCCGAGCTTGCCCTGCAACTCGCCGAGCATCTGCTCGGTATGGAGGAAGGCATCCTCGTGATAGAACAGCACTTCACCGTTGCCCACTGCGATCACGTCGTTGTGGAACACACCGGCATCGATCACCGCCGGGTTCTGCTGGGCGAAAACCACACCGTCATCCTGCAGGCCGTGCAGGCGAGCGACGGCCTGGGACGCTTCGAGGGTCTGGCGCGCCGGGTACTTTTGCGGCGCCGGGTAGCGGGTGTCGAATGCACTGCGGCCGAACACGAAAAACTCTACGCCAGCCTCGCCATAGTCACGGCAGAAACGCGTGTGGTTGGCCGCGCCTTCGTCACCAAACTGCGCCACCGCCGGCAGTGCAGCGTGATGGGCGAAGTGTTTCTGGTCAGCGAACATGGCGCCCAGCACGCGGCTGGTGGTCGGGTGTTCGATGCTGCGGTGGTATTTGCAGTTGAGGTTGGCGGCGGTGAAATGCACGCGGCCATCGGCGGTGTCGGCACTCGGGCTGACCGTGGCGGCGTTGGCCACCCACATGCTCGACGCCGAGCAGCTTGCTACCAACAACGGCATGGCGTGCTTGGCCGCTTGCTGGATCACTTGCGCGTCGGTTCCGGCAAAGCCGAGGTTGCGTAGCGCCGCCACGTCGGGACGTTCCTGTGGCGCCAGCACCCCTTGCACAAAGCCCATTTCCATCAGGGCCTTCATTTTCGCCAGGCCTTGCAACGCCGCTTCCTTAGGGTTGGAAGACTGCTGGCTGTTGCTCTGGGACGCGACGTTGCCGTAGGACAAACCGCCGTAGTTATGGGTCGGCCCCACTAGACCGTCAAAATTGACTTCACAGGATTTCATCGGCGAGGCTCCACGAACATCTGTTTTTTTATAGGCATCAACTGCAATCTTCAAAACACAGCAGCTCTATATCTGTGAACCGAATCCAGTGTGGGAGCTGGCTTGCCTGCGATTGGGTTGTACCAGTCGACACACAGGCTGAATGTCAGACCGCTATCGCAGGCAAGCCAGCTCCCACATTTAGATCAGTGTTACACCCGGGGTCAGCGCGGCGGGCAACACCAGGCTCGGGGTCTCAAGCGAGGCCACCGGGTACGCGCAGTAATCCGCGGCGTAATAGGCACTGGCGCGATGGTTGCCCGACGCCCCGACGCCACCGAACGGCGCACTGCTGGCCGCGCCGGTCAGTTGCTTGTTCCAGTTGACGATCCCGGCACGGCTTTCGAGCCAGAACTGCTGGTAACGCGCCTCGGAGTCCGACAGCAAACCCGCCGCCAACCCGTACTGAGTGTTGTTGGCCTCGGCAATCGCCGCTGCAAAATCAGCGTAGCGGATCACCTGCAGCAGCGGGCCGAACAGCTCTTCGTCCTCGCGCTCGGTGACCGCCGTCACATCGATAATGCCTGGTGTCAGCAACGCGGCCCGGGCCTGTGGCTGGGTCATTTCCAACAACGCTACAGCACCATTGGCGAGCATCAGTTCCTGAGCATCCATCAAGGCTTTCGCCGCGCCCAGGGAAATCACCGAGCCCATGAACGGCGCTGGCTGTTGATCGAACGCGCCGACTTCAATCGTCGCGCTCACCGCCACCAGCCGCGCCAGCAACGCATCGCCCCAAGCCCCTTCCGGCACCAGCAAACGCCGGGCACAGGTACAACGTTGGCCAGCAGAGATGAATGCCGACTGGATGATGGTGTAGACCGCCGCATCCACGTCGGCGACTTCGTCCACCACCAGCGGGTTGTTACCGCCCATTTCCAAGGCGAGGATCTTGTCCGGGCGGCCGGAGAACTGCTGGTGCAGATGGTTGCCGGTACGGCTGGAACCGGTGAAGAACAGGCCGTCGATACCCGGATTGGCCGCCAGGGCGATCCCGGTTTCCCGCGCGCCTTGCAGCAGGTTCAGCACGCCCGCCGGCAGGCCGGCATCGATCCAGCATTGCACGGTCAACTCGGCCACTTTTGGGGTCAGTTCGCTCGGCTTGAACAACACGGTGTTACCCGCCAGCAACGCCGGAACGATATGACCATTAGGCAAGTGGCCAGGGAAGTTGTAGGGACCAAACACCGCCACCACACCGTGAGGTTTGTGGCGCAAGACGGCGATGGCGTCGCCCAACGGGCCGCTCTTCTCGCCTGTACGCTCGCGGTAGCTCTGTACCGAGATTGCGATCTTGTTGACCATGCTGGTGACTTCCGTCGCCGATTCCCACAGCGGCTTGCCGGTCTCTTCACCAATGCAACGCGCCAGTTCATCGGCACGGCTTTTCAGGTTGGCGGCGAAGGCTTCCAGCACGCTCAAACGCTCTTCCAGCGAACGCTTGGCCCAGGCCGGAAACGCCTGACGCGCCGCTTGCACGGCGGACTCGACCTGTTCGGCCGTGGCGCCATTGCCAGCCCACAGCACCTGCTGGGTCACCGGGTCCAGCGACTCAAAGCGCTCACCCTGGCCGGCCAGCCACTCACCTGCGATGTATAGCGAATTCATTATTTCGACTCCCGGGCAGCAGACAACGGTACGGCACGCACTTGATCACCGGCGATCAGTTTCAGGCGCTTGGCAGTCTGTGGATCGACCACCAACGTGCCAGCAGCCTGACGCGCCGGCGCGGCGGTGATGCGGCAATCTTCGCGTTTACGGTTATGGATCAGGAACGGTGTGGCATCGTCCCCCGGCGTACCGATGGCCAGCACCAGCGCCTCGCTGTCACGCACGGCGCGGATCTTGCTGGTTTCACATTCCACCGCCGGGCCCGCGTCGAAGATATCGACGTACCCCTGGTAGCTGAAGCCTTCGCTCTTGAGCATGCTCAAGGCGGGCTCCGTGTCGGTGTGAACCTTGCCGATCACGTTGCGCGCGTCCTCGGAGAGGAAGCAGGTGTACAGCGGAAACTTCGGCATCAGCTCGGCGATAAACGCCTTGTTGCCAACACCGGTGAGGTAGTCGGCCTGGCTGAATTCCATCTTGAAGAAGTGCCGGCCCAGACTCTCCCAGAACGGCGAACGCCCGGCTTCGTCGGACATGCCGCGCATCTCGGCGATGATCTTGTTGCCGAACAGCTGCGGAAACTCCGCGATAAACAGCATCCGCGCCTTGGCCAGCATGCGGCCGTTGAGGCCGGTGCGGTAATCGGCATGGAGGAACAACGAGCACAGTTCGGAATTGCCGGTCAGGTCGTTGGCCAGGAACAGCGTCGGGATCTCGCGGTAGATGTTCAGCTCCTGAGAGGCGCTGACCGTCAGGCCGACCCGGAAGTTGTACCAGGGCTCACGCAGGCCGACAGCGCCGGCAATGGCGGAAATCCCCACCACCTGGCCTTCGTCGTTTTCCAGCACGAACAGGTAGTCGGCATCCCCGCGCCCGGCTTCGCCGCGAAAGGTCTTTTCAGCCCAGCCGACCCGGTGAGTCAGGCGCTCTTCGTTGGCCGGCAAGGTGGTGAGGCCGGTGCCGGTGCTGCGCGCCAGATCAATCAGGGCCGGTAAATCGCTGCTGCGTACGGGACGAACGATCATGCTATCTCCTCAAACGGGCCGCTGGCTCCAGCCACCCGCGAAACTCTCGAATGCTTTAAACCGCCACCAGACGTACGCTGGCACCTTCGCCGACACCCAAAGCTTCGGCGGCTTCCAGGTCCAGGGTCACTGGTTTGCCTGGCGCGTAGTCCAGCTCCAGCATCACCGCACGGTAATCCTGCAACTGCGCATTGCTGACCAGGTACTGACGACCCACGCCCTTGACCATCTCGCCGATCTTCACCGGCACCACGCGGCTCTGGGCGATCGAGCGAATGCCCGAGATCCGCGCATGCAGCGTCGGGCCACCGTCGAAGATGTCGATGTAGTGATCGGTCTCAAAGCCTTCGCGCATCAGGATGTCGAAGGTGATCTGCGCCCGAGGATGCACCTGGCCCATGGCCTCCTGAGCTTCGTCCGGCAACAGCGGCACGTAGATCGGGTAATGCGGCATCAGCTCGGCGAGGAAGGTCCGGCTCTTCAACCCGCACAGGCGCTCGGCCTCGGCGTAGTTGAGGTCGAAGAAGTTACGACCAATGGCGTCCCAGAACGGCGAGTCACCGTTCTCGTCGCTGTAGCCGACAATCTCGGTCACCACCGAATCGGCGAAGCGCTCGGGGTGGCTGGCGACGAACAACAGCCGGCCACGGGAGTTGAGTTCCGACCACGGCGACCCGACCAGTTCCGGCACCACGTAGAAGCTGGTCAGCAAACTGTTGCCGGTCAGGTCATGGCACTGGGACAGGACGTGGATCTTGTTGTGAATCTTCAGCTCGCGGGAAGCATGCACGAAGGTTTCGTTACGGAAGCTGTAGAACGGCTCCGAATAACCGGCCGAGGCGACGATGGCCGAACAGCCCACCAGCTTGTTGGCCTCGGTGTCTTCAAGGACAAAGAAATAACTTTCTTCGCCGTTGAAACTGACTTCTGCAGCGAAAGACGCTTCGCTTGCGGCAATCTTGTCGCTCAGGCGTTCAACATCATCCGGCAAGGAGGTGACACCAATCGGGCTGTCCGCAGCCAGACGCTGTACCTCGCCCAGATCAGCCATTTGCGCGGGGCGCATCACCAGCATGGTGTCACTCCTTAACTCGAAAACTCATAGAGGGAAAATACCGGGCACAGGACCTGAACTCACACAGATCCAATGTGGGGAGGCTTGTGTGGGAGCTGGCTTGCCTGCGATGCAGACAACTCGGTTTACCTGTTACACCGAGTTGATGCGATCGCAGGCAAGCCAGCTCCCACATTGACCGGGCCCGGCACAAAAATTTGATTCGATGCCCAATCGTTCAGGCATCGAATGGCCTATCAGGCTTGCGTCAGCTTCTTCACGGCACGTTCGAAACGATCCAGGCCTTCTTGAATGTCGGCATCTTCCACCACCAGGCTCGGGGCGAAACGCACCACATCAGGACCGGCTTGCAGGATCATCAGGCCTTCACGCTCGGCGGCGTTGAAGATGTCCTTGGCCTTGCCTTTCCAGGCATCGCTCAGCACGCAACCGAGCAGCAGGCCCAGGCCGCGCACTTCGGTGAAAATGCCGTATTGCTGGCCGATCTGCTCCAGGCGAGCAACGAACAAGTCGTGCTTGGCTTTAACACCCGCCAGCACTTGCGGGGTGTTGATCACGTCAATCACCGCCTCCGCCACCGCACACGCCAGCGGGTTGCCGCCGTAGGTGGTGCCGTGGGTGCCGACCACTAGGTGCTTGGCCAGGTCTTCACGCGTCAGCATCGCTGCAATCGGGAAACCGCCGCCCAGGCTCTTGGCGCTGGTGAGGATGTCTGGCACTACGCCGTAATGCTGGTAGGCGAACAGCTCGCCGCTGCGGCCCATGCCGGTTTGTACTTCGTCGAATACCAGCAGCGCGTTGTTGGCATCGCACAGGTCGCGAGCGCCTTGCAGGTAGGCCAGCTCAGCCGGCAGTACGCCGCCTTCGCCCTGGATCGGCTCCAGCACCACGGCGCAGGTCTTGTCCGAAACAGCGGCTTTCAGCGCGTCCAGATCATTGAACGGCACGTGGGTGATACCGGTGATTTTCGGACCGAAGCCGTCGGAATACTTCGACTGGCCACCGACGTTCACGGTGAACAAGGTGCGGCCGTGGAAGCTGTTCAACGCGGCGATGATTTCGTACTTCTCGCTGCCAAACCGGTCGAACGCAACACGACGGGCCAGCTTGAAGGCGGCCTCGTTGGCTTCGGCGCCGGAGTTGCAGAAGAACACACGCTCGGCAAAGGTGGCGTCGATCAGCTTGTGGGCCAGGCGCAGGGCCGGCTCATTGGTGAAGACGTTGGATACGTGCCACAGCTTGTTGGCCTGTTCGGTCAGTGCACCGACCAGCGCCGGGTGGGCGTGGCCCAATACGTTGACCGCGATGCCGCCGGCAAAGTCGATCAGCTCTCGACCCGACTGGTCCCACACGCGCGAACCTGCACCACGCACAGGAATGAACGCGGCAGGTGCATAGTTGGGAACCATGACCTGGTCGAAATCGGCACGTTGCACCGGGGCTTGCTCAACGGACATCGGAGTCTCCTGAAGAGGAACGCCTGCCTGAAACTGGCGGGCGATGGAGGGATTGTAAGGACAGTTTTCAGCCCGGCCTTGCCGCCAAGCGACAACTTCTTATAGCGCCAACCCCGGTTTTACACGGGTTTACGCCAATGCGACAAATAGCGTCGCAATGGCGCAGTTTAAACTGATGGCGAGCGTTTGCGGCCACACAACCGGAATTCTGCTGCGCGCAGTTTTTTGATCAGCCGCGCTCGGACGGCACCGACGACAACTCGAACGGGCTGCTGCTGCGGCGCTGGTTACGGTCTTCGCGAGGGGTGGCGCCGAAGAAGTTGCGATAGGCGCTGGAGAAGTGCGGGCCCGAGGAGAAGCCACACGACAGGCCGATCTGGATGATCGACTTGCTGGTTTGCATCAACATCTGCCGGGCCTTGTTCAGGCGCAGCTCCAGGTAGTACTGGCTGGGAACGCGATTGAGGTACTGCTTGAAGATCCGCTCCAGTTGTCGTCGCGAGACGCACACATGCTGGGCGATTTCGTCAGTGGTCAGCGGCTCTTCAATGTTGGCCTCCATCAGCAACACGGCCTGGGTCAGCTTCGGATGGCTGGAGCCCAGGCGGTTTTGCAATGGAATGCGCTGGCGCTCGCCGCCCTCACGGATACGCTCCACCACCAACTCTTCCGATACCGCACCGGCCAGCTCAGCGCCGTGGTCACGGGCCAACACTGCCAGCAACAGGTCGAGTACCGACAGGCCACCGCAGGCGGTCAGGCGATCACGGTCCCAGTCGAACAGATGACTGGTGGCGATGACCTTGGGGAAGCGCTCGGCAAAATCATCCTGCCAGCGCCAATGCACAGCGGCGCGATAGCCGTCGAGCAAACCCAGCTGCGCCAGCGGATAAACACCTGCCGATATACCGCCGATCACACACCCGGCCCGCACCAGTTGCTTGAGGGCGGTACTTAGCTGCGAAGCAATCACCGTTGGCGGCTCATCGGCCAGCAAGAACAGCTTCTGAAAGCCTTCCAGCTTGCCGGTCCAAGGCTCACCCGGCAATTGCCAAGCGCCTTCGATCGGCGGCTCGGCCTGGAGAAACGACAGTTCGTACACCACGTCCGGATGCACCCGCTGAGCAACGCGCAAGGCCTCCTCAGCCAGCGCAAGCGTCAGGGCTTTAGTGCTGGGCCAAATCAGGAAACCAATACGATGGGCGGTCATGGAGTGCTATCCGAAACGAAAAACAGTGTTAAAGGCATCGCTAATGCTAGCCCGTAAGTGAACACAAATCTTAAAACCGATGCAGATCAAATGTGGGAGCTGGCTTGCCTGCGATGGCGCTGGCACATTCAACATTCCTTTCGCCTGAGACTACGCTATCGCAGGCAAGCCAGCTCCCACACTGGACCGGCGTTAGCCTGTAAGCCGCGCGAAGCATGCCCTATATCGGTGCACAACGGCAGCCTTGATTACTTCAAGCTACCGGAAAGGAACTGCTGCAAACGCTCGGATTGTGGGTTAACCAGTACTTCCCGCGGGTTGCCACGTTCTTCAACGATGCCTTTGTGCAAGAACACCAACTGGTTGGAGACTTCACGGGCAAAGCCCATTTCGTGGGTCACCACCACCATGGTCCGACCTTCCTGGGCCAGGTCCTGCATCACCTTGAGCACTTCGCCGACCAGCTCCGGGTCGAGGGCCGAGGTCGGCTCGTCGAACAGCATCACTTCGGGCTCCATCGCCAAGGCACGGGCAATCGCCACGCGCTGCTGCTCGCCGCCGGACATATGGCCAGGGAACGCATCCTTACGATGAGCGACGCCGACCTTGGCCAGGTAGTGCTCGGCCTTTTCCCGCGCATCTTTTTTCGACATACCCAACACATGGACCGGCGCTTCCATGACGTTTTCCAACGCGGTCATGTGCGACCACAGGTTGAAATGCTGGAACACCATGGACAGGCGCGAACGCATGCGTTGCAGTTGCTTAGGGTCCGCCGCCTTCATGGCGCCGTCCTTGTTGGCCACCAGTTTCAGTTCTTCGTTGTTGAGCAGAATCTTGCCGGCGTGGGGTTGCTCCAGCAGGTTGATGCAGCGCAAAAAGGTACTTTTGCCCGAACCACTGGAACCGATGATGCTGATCACATCACCGGCCGCGGCGGCCAGGGACACGCCTTTGAGCACTTCATGACTGCCATAGCGTTTATGCAGGTCTTGGACTTCAAGTTTGTACATGCGGTCGGTTCTCACAAAAACAGTTGGTCAGTCGTTGAGCAAGCGCCCGTGACGCAGCGCTTCGCGCCCCGCCACCTTGGCCAGCCAGAAACCCGCTTGGGCATAACGTAGCCGTTCAACGGCAAACAACACCCCTGACGTGCCGGCGCAGACAATGCTGACGCGGTCGGTCAAGGGATCAATCACTTCAAAAATCGGCTCGCCCGCCTCTACCCAGTCACCGGCTTTGCGCAGGTAGCTGATCACGCCGGCATGGGGCGCGAACAGCAACTCGGTGCCTTCGAAGGGCAGGCCTTCACAAGGTTCGTGGGCCGCTTGTGGCCACTGCCCGCCTATCAAGCCCTGCTCGGCGAGAAAGGCCAGGATGCCTTCGGCATGGAAAATCGCTTCATCGCGACCGGTGTCAGCCTGACCACCCAACTCCAGGGTCGTCGCCAGGCACGCCAGGGGAATCTGCGCCTCGGGGAATGCACGGGACAGACGCAACCACGGCAGCGAGCAGGCCTCGTCAAAAGAACTGCCGCCGGAGTCTTCCGCCAGCAGCCCGACCTTCACATTCAAATGCGCCGACAGCGAACGCCACTGTGGCCAATGCTGGGGCAGCGCGTACATGTGCAACGCAGCTTCGGCGTCGCAATGCAGGTCGAGCACCACGTCGGCGGTGCAGGCATGGCTCAGCAACACCCGCTGCATGCCTTGCAATTGACTGCCCGGTGCCGGCATGGCGTTAAGCGCATCGCTCATCGCCTGACGGATCAGACGGACATTGGCATGGGGATCATCCCCCAGGCGGCCTTTGAGCAACTCGGCAACCGGCTCGCTCAACTCGACGAAATCACGGTTGAAATTCTTGCCGCTGCCAACTTCAAAACGTCCCTGGTGAGCGCCTTGCAGCAGTTGCCCCAAGCCCATCGGGTTGGCCACTGGTACCAGCTCGATCACGCCGTTGAGGGCGCCTTGCTGCTCCAGCTCGGCCAGGCGTTTTTTCAACTCCCAGGCGGCACGCATGCCCGGCAATTCGTCAGCGTGCAAACTGGCCTGGATATAGGCCTTGCGCTCGCCGCTGCCGAAACGGAACACCGTCAGCTGGCGCTCACAGCCCAGGTGCCCCCAGGGCAACACGTGATCGATACGTTCCATATCAGTGCTTCCGTGGAGCCAGGTAGCTCAGCCAGCGGCGCTCGGCCAACTTGAACAGGCGCACCAGGATGAAGGTCAGGCACAGGTAGAACACGCCGGCGGTGATGTAGGCTTCGAACGGCAAGTAGTACTGGGCGTTCACCGTGCGCGCGGCACCGGTGATGTCGATCAACGTGACGATGGAGGCCAGGCTGGTGGTCTGCAGCATCATGATCACTTCGTTGCTGTACTGCGGCAGTGCCCGGCGCAGGGCCGACGGCAGCAGGATCCGGCGGTACAGCTTGTAGCGCGACATGCCCATGGCCTTGGCCGCTTCGATCTCGCCATGAGGCGTGGCCTTGAGGCTACCGGCAATGATCTCCGCGGTGTAGGCGCTGGTGTTGATGGCAAAGGCCAGACAGGCGCAGAAGGTCGCGCTGGACAGTAGCGGCCAGAGGAAGCTTTCACGCACCGCTTCAAACTGAGCCAAACCGTAGTAGATCAAGAACAACTGCACCAGCATTGGCGTGCCGCGGATCACATAGGTGTAGAGCCAGGCGGCGCCGTTGACGACCGGCTGCTTGGACACGCGCATCAGGCCCAGGGGCAAGGCGGCGAGCAAACCGAAGAACAGCGAGATGGCCAACAATTTCAGGGTGGTCAGCAAGCCGCCAAGGTACAGCGGCATCGCCTCCCAGATGACGTTGTAGTCGAAGATCATAGATCAGCCGCCTTTACGCCTACCGAGTAGCGCTTCTCAAGGTGACGCAAGGCCAGCAACGACACGCTGGTGATCACCAGGTACATCGCCGCCACTGCGAGGAAGAAGGTAAAAGGTTCGCGGGTGGCATCGGCCGCCTGCTTAGCCTTGAACATCATGTCTTGCAGGCCCACCACGGAAATCAAAGCGGTGGCCTTGGTCAGTACCAGCCAGTTGTTGGTGAAACCGGGGATCGCCAGCCGAATCATCTGCGGCACCATCACCCGGAAAAACACCTGGAAGCTGCTCATGCCATAAGCAAGGCCGGCTTCAGCCTGGCCCTTGGGAATGGCCATGAAGGCGCCACGAAACGTTTCCGAGAGGTAGGCGCCAAAGATGAAACCCAGGGTGCCGATACCGGCGGCCAAGGGGTTCAAGTCAATATAGTCGTCATAGCCGAGCATCGGCGCGACGCGGTTCAGCAGGTCCTGACCGCCGTAGAAAATCAGCAGGATCAGCACCAGGTCGGGGATCCCGCGGATCACCGTGGAATACAGGTCGCCCAGCCATGCCAACCAGCGCACCGGTGACAGGCGTAACGCGACCCCGATCAGACCCAGAACAATGGCCAGGGCCATGGACGACAAGGCGAGCTGAAGCGTCAACCATGCGCCATCGAGGATGACAGCCCCGTAGCCTTTCAACATGATTCAGGTCCTCGAAAAGGGGGGATGAAAAAATGGCGCAAACTTCAGAGATCCTGGTGCTTGCGCCATTTCGGACAGACAGTTGCGATGACTTAGTTGGCGGCTTTTGGATCAGCGCCGTAAATATCGAAGTCGAAGTACTTGTCCTGGATTTGCTTGTACTTGCCGTTGGCACGGATCGCGGCGATGGCAGCGTTGATCTTGTCCAGTTCGGCCTTGTCGCCTTTACGTACCGCGATGCCTACGCCGTCGCCGAAGTACTTGACGTCGGTGAACTGTGGGCCAACAAACGCGTAGCCTTTGCCAGCCGGCGTCTTCAGGAAACCGTCCTGCAACAGGGTGGCGTCTGCCACGGTACCGTCAAGGCGGCCGGCTTCCACGTCCAGGTAGATTTCGTTCTGCGAGCTGTAAGGAACGACTGTGGCGCCTTTAGGGGCCAGGACTTCCTTGGCGAAACGGTCGTGGATCGAACCACGCTGTACGCCGATTTTCTTGCCCTTGAGTTCATCCAGGCTGTCGCTGACCACGGTGCCTTCCTTCATCACCAGGCGCGCTGGGGTCAGGTAGTAGCGCGTGGTGAAGTCCACGGACTTCTTGCGGTCATCCGTGATGGACATGGACGACAGGATTGCGTCGATCTTGCGTACTTTCAGCGCAGGGATCAGGCCATCGAATTCTTGCTCGACCCACACGCACTTGACCTTCATCTCTTCGCACAGGGCGTTGCCGATGTCGTAGTCAAAACCCACGATGCTGCCGTCCGGCGCCTTCGAGGCAAACGGAGGGTAAGCCGCTTCGATACCAATCTTCAGGGGCTTTTCATCAGCGAAGGCCTGCATGGACAACACAGACAGCGCCAGGGCGCCCAACAGCACGAGTTTCTTCATCTTGGGACTCCATCGGTATAGGGCAAAAACAGCAGTATGAGCCATGGCCCATGATGCGAATGAGTGAAACCGAATAGCTTTGCGGCGCCCTACGCAATTAAACGTAAACGACGGCGAGCGAGTGATCGGCATTCTAACGACAGGCCGGAAGCCGATATTTCCTCAATGCGACAACAATTTACAGAAGCACCGAGAAAGCGGTTCCAGCTCATTGACAGCCTCGTGATTTTATGCAGAGGCAAAAGACATTAAACCTGTTAACGCTGCAAGTTGCGGGCCTATTATTCGCAAACCCTTCTAGCACGGCAAGTCTGGCGTTTAATCTTATTTCAGAGGGCGTCTAAAACGCGGGTTTTGGGGGCGTAGGCGTAGCACTTTGCCTCATGTTTGGGCGATGGGTTACACATTTGGATGACTCGGTAACATTCAGAAACTTCCTACGATAGAAATCGATATTTATTTGACTGGTGGTGCGGATGGTCTGTCAGCCCCCGAACGCAGGCCAACCCAATCCCACCTTGAAATGCAATCAAATGTGGGAGCTGGCTTGCCTGCGATGGCGGTGGGTCAGTACCAGTGATGCAAGCTGATACGCTGCTATCGCAGGCAAGCCAGCTCCCACATTAATCCGGTCCTGGCAGTGATATTTTCTGCGCCCCACAAAAAAGCCCCACCCGGCTCACACCGAATGGGGCTTGATCCCACCAACCCGCCTTACGCGACGTTCATCGTCTTGTGGGTCTCAATCAAGTGCTGCACCACACCCGGATCCGCCAGGGTGGAGATATCCCCCAACCCGTCGTATTCAGCGGTGGCAATCTTGCGCAGAATCCTGCGCATGATTTTCCCCGAACGGGTCTTCGGCAAGCCCGGTGCCCACTGGATCACATCCGGCGAAGCAATCGGCCCAATCTCCTTACGCACCCAGTTCTTCAACTCCAGGCGCAGCGCCTCTGTCGGCTCTTCGCCATTTTTCAGGGTCACATACACATAAATGCCTTGCCCCTTGATGTCATGCGGCACACCCACCACCGCCGCTTCCGCGACTTTCGGGTGGGCAACCATGGCGCTTTCAATCTCGGCAGTGCCCATGCGGTGACCGGACACGTTGAGCACGTCATCCACACGACCGGTGATCCACCAGTAACCGTCTTCATCGCGACGCGCGCCGTCACCGGTGAAGTACATGCCACGGAAGGTCTTGAAGTAGGTGTCGACGAAGCGGTCATGGTCGCCGTACAGGGTACGGGCCTGGCCTGGCCACGAATCGAGAATCACCAGGTTGCCTTCGGCAGCGCCTTCGATGATGTTGCCCAGGTTGTCCACCAGCGCCGGCACTACACCGAAGAACGGCCGTGCAGCCGAGCCCGGCTTGAGCGCATGCGCCCCCGGCAGCGGGCTCATCAGGGTGGCGCCGGTCTCGGTTTGCCACCAGGTGTCGACGATCGGGCAGCGGGATTGGCCGACGTTCTTGTAGTACCAGTCCCACGCTTCCGGGTTAATCGGCTCACCCACCGAACCCAGCAGGCGCAGGCTGCTACCGTCGGCACCCTCGCAGGCAGCGGTGCCTGAAGCCATCATCGCGCGAATCGCGGTGGGCGCGGTGTAGAGGATATTGACCTTGTGCTTGTCGACGATCTTCGCCACCCGGGTGATGTCCGGGTAGTTCGGCACACCTTCGAACAGCAACGTGGTCGCGCCATTGGCCAGCGGGCCGTAGACAATATACGTGTGGCCGGTGACCCAACCGACGTCGGCGGTGCACCAGTAGATTTCGCCCGGACGGTAGTCAAACACACGCTCGTGGGTCAGCGCCGCATACAACAGATAGCCGCCGGTGGTGTGCTGCACGCCCTTGGGCTTGCCGGTGGAGCCGGAGGTATAAAGGATAAACAGGGCTTCTTCCGCGCCCATCTCTTTCGGCGCACACACGGTGCCCGCCACTTTCATCAGGTCTTCGTACCAGATGTCGCGATGCTGGTTCCACTTGATGTCGCCACCGGTGCGCTTGCACACGATGACTTTCTGGATGCTGCTGGTTTCCGGGTTGGTCAGGGCGTCGTCGACGTTGGCCTTCAGTGGAATTTTCTTACCGGCACGCAAGCCTTCGTCAGCGGTGATCACCACCTTGGATTTGCAGTCGATAATCCGACCGGCCAGGGCCTCCGGCGAGAAACCGCCAAACACCACCGAGTGAATCGCGCCGATCCGGGTGCAGGCCAGCATGGCGACCACGGCTTCGGGAATCATCGGCATATAGATAGTCACCACGTCGCCGCGGTGTACATCCTGACCGCGCAAGGCGTTGGCGAACTTGCAGACTTGTTCGTGCAGTTCACGGTAGGTGATGGTGCGGCTTTCGGCAGGGTCGTCGCCTTCCCAGATGATTGCGGCCTGATCGCCACGCTCGGCGAGGTGACGGTCCAGGCAGTTGTAGGAAACGTTGAGAGTGCCGTCGGCAAACCACTTGATGTCGACATGGTGATCGTCGAAGGAAGTCTGCTTCACCGTGGTGAAAGGCTTGATCCAGTCAAGACGGCGAGCCTGCTCGCGCCAGAAACCGTCGGGGTTGACCACCGACTGCTGGTACATGGCCTTGTAGGTCGCCTCGTCGGTCAGCGTGTTGGCTGCTACTTCGGGGCGAACGGGGTACAGAGAAGCCGCACTCATCTTTCTTACCTCGGTGACATAGTTGTTGTTGTATGGCCCTGTTGTAGCCGGGCCGGGCCTATAGAACCATTCGACGATGGTAGTAACAAGCCCCTACAAATTGCCCAGCTATACCCCGACACAGCTCTGGCCCGCGGCCTACGCTGGTTTGCGGCGTTTCAAAAAAAACCGAGTGTCGGGATTGTTACAGGATCAGCCAATAGTGTTTATCAAAAGCACGGGTATATGAATTAAACCGGCAGGCCTAAAATCAATTCCGCCAACCAAGGCACCGTGATTAACCAAGTTGCAGCCCCCACGAAGGCACGTTAATCCGAACTTTCCAATCCAGTTGCACACGTGGCCTCACAAGGGCCTCGTGACCCCTTTCGACCGAAAAAAGGTAAATAGTCAAATGAAAGCTTTATTAGTGTTGGCCCTCAGCAGCTTGTGCGCTACCGCCGCCCTGGCCGACGAGATCCCGACGGAGGTAGCCAGCCAGAACACCGCCACTGTTGAGGATTACACTTACGACACCGACTTGGACATTGCCCGAGTAGTGTCCATGAGCAATATCCCGGATGTGTGTGAAGTTGTACCGGCACGTATGGAATATGAAGATCACCAAGGCCAGCGGCACATTCTTAATTACAAGATCATGGGCAATGGTTGCTCTAACGGTTCATAACTTCGTTAGTTGAAACTAAACCTGATCTTGTCCGCCGCAAGAAATCGTTCTTGCGGCCAAGAGCCCTCCCCTCCGAATCGAATGCTACGATTATGGCGCCGCCACCTCACCTGCAAGGCAGGATGCATTCATGCGAGCCAGTTTCGAAAAAATCCCAACCGAGGCGAACACCTCCTGGACCCTGCTGAACAGGCGTCTACCGGAGGCGATTCCGTTTGAATGGCACCACCACCCCGAATACGAACTGACCCTGACCCTCAACAGCCGCGGGCACCGCTATATCAGTAACGATGTGGCGCTGTACGATGATGGCGACCTGGTGCTGGTGGGGCCGAACGTGCCCCATAGCTGGTCTTCCGCCGAGTTGATCGACCCCGCCATACCGCACATTGCCTTGGTCATCTGGTTTTCGGAGGCCTGGGCGGAGTCGCTGGTGCAGTTGTTTCCCGAGATGGCACCGACTCGTGCGCTGCTGGCTGCAGCGCGGCAGGCACTGAGTTTCAGTGATGCCACGTCCCGGGCGCTGCGCCCGGTGATTGAAGCCATGGTCGAGCAAGACGCCTCCCAGCGGCTGATCTCGTTGCTGACAGTGCTCAACCTGTTGTCCCGGGACATCGCAGCACAGCGCATTGCGGTAGAAAACGCGCGCCCTCATATCGTTGAAGACGCACGCATCCACCGTGTTTTGGACTACTTGCACAGCCACTATGCGCAACCTGTAGGCATTCCAGAGTTGGCGCAGATGGCCTGTGTCAGTGTTTCAGCCTTCCATCGAATGTTCCGCAAACACACCCGCTGCACGGCGCTGGACTACATTGTCCGACTACGTATCGGACATGCCTGCGCCTTGTTGATGCAGGGCAACATGGCGGTCAGCGCTATTTCCGAGCGGGTCGGCTATGTATCCCAGGCGCTGTTCAATCGGCAGTTCAAGGCACACAAGGGCATCACGCCGTCACAGTTTCGCGCTCAGCACGGCCATCACTTTAAATAAGTCGATTCTTCTATACGACCTTCAAGAAACGCCATAATCGTACTGCCAAACGCTGCAAACCAGGCTGCCACCAAGGTAGGCCGGGGTGATTCCATACCTGTATGCACAACAACAATACAGGCCACCCATGAGCAACTACCACGCCTTCGAAAGTGCCGAGCGGCCAGACGACTACAAGCGCAGCATCGTCGCAATGAAAAAGACACTGCGCGCACAGATCGGCGATGTGCCCGCGCTGTTTGCCGAGGTCAGCGAATTTATCTCCGGTGAAATCGCCTCGATCAAGGCCGTGACCGCCTGGCCCGAGCTCGACTTTGAGACCATCGCCAACGGCCAGGTCACCGAGGAGCAACGAGCACTCATCAAGCGCCGGGGCTGCCTGGTGATCCGCAACCACTTCCCCCGGCAGCAAGTGCTCGGCTGGGACAAAAGCCTGCTGGACTACCTCGACCACAATCATTTCGACGAGGTGTATCGCGGCCCGGCCGACAACTTCTTCGGCAACCTCGAAGCCTCACGCCCGGAAATATTCCCCATCTATTGGTCCGACGCCCAGATGCAAGTGCGCCAACACGAACGCATGGGCGCCGCGCAGTCGTTCCTGAACCGCCTGTGGACCCTTCACTCCCAAGACCGGCAATGGTTCGACCCGGACGTCAATGCGCTGTACCCCGACCGTGTGCGCCGCCGCCCACCCGGCACTACCTCCAAAGGGCTTGGCCCGCACACCGATTCGGGAGCGCTGGAACGCTGGCTGCACCCCGCTTACCTCAAGGTGTTCGACAAGATCTACCGCAACGACTTCAAGTCGTATGACCCATGGGACGCCGCGCATCGCACCGAAGTCGATGAATATGCCTACAAGGACACGGTGAAATGCTCCGCCTTCCGCACCTTCCAGGGCTGGACCGCGCTGTGCGACATGCGGGCCGACCAAGGCGTGCTGCATACGTTACCGATCCCCAAGGCCATGGCCTACATACTGCTGCGGCCTTTGCTGGACGACGTTCCCGAAGATGAGCTGTGCGGCGTTGCGCCGGGCAAGGTGCTGCCGATTTCAGAAAAATGGCACCCGCTGCTGGTTCAGGGCATGACCCCGATTCCGGATGTGCAAGCAGGCGATTCGGTGTGGTGGCATTGCGATGTAGTCCATAGCGTCGCTCCCGTCGAAAACCAGCAGGGTTGGGGCAACGTAATGTACGTACCCGCCGCGCCCATGTGCCCGAAAAACCGCAGGTACGCCAAGGATGTGCTCAGGGCATTCGAGCAAGGGGCTTCGCCGGATGACTTTGCGCGGGAGGACTACGAGAAGGACTGGGGCGACCGCTTTATGAAGTCGCAATTGAATGTGCTGGGCCGCAAAGGGTTGGGGCTGGAATAGATGCTTACTAGGTCGCCTTGCGGCTCCCAATCCAACCTAATGAACCCAATCCTCGTAAGACAACCCGGCGACGCGACTGAATTCACGGACATTATTCGTCACCAATGTACAACCCGCAGCGATGGCATGCCCGGCGATCGCAGTGTCGTTCTGACCAATGATCAAGCCAGCGTCTGTAAGGCTCCGTTTCACCTCGACGGTCGCGTCCACCGCGCTTATTCCCCAAGGCAAAACCTCGTCCAAGCGTTTCACAAACTCATCCACCAGAACCTTGTGTTTGGGGGACGCTTTTTTACCAATCTGTCCATAACGCATTTCGGAATAGGTGATCGCAGAGATTACGATTCGATTATTGCGTGCAATCTCCGCAGCCAATCTTTCCAAAACACACTCAGGACGCTCGCGCATTATGAAAGAACAAATACAGGTATCAAGCATGTAGGTGGTCACAGATTAAACCTGCCTTCATCGCTGATAATGTCGGGACGCTCTTCCAGAAAATCCGCATCAGCCTTGGGTAGCTCAGCGAACGACCCCCAGCTAGGTCGCACAGGGCGCAGCGTGATGGTGTCGCCATTACGCGTGATTTCCAACTCCCCCACCCCGTCATAAGCCATATCCGTGGGAAAGCGGATTGCCTGATTCTTGCCATTCTTGAAAATTGAGACAGTGCGCATAGTCGTCGCTCCTACATATGTCTGACCTATGCAATCTAGCGACACACGCTGACATATGCAAGCCATAGGCCTACGCGGCGACCATCGGTAGCACTCCTGCGCGCCTGTAAAAAAATCCAGATGCAGCAAACCCTTGCAAACCCTTGCTCTGGCTCGAAAAGCAGCCTTTTTGTCCGTCCACCGAGACCATCCGCCGCAACACAAAGCCGAATTTTTCCCTATAATGCGCGGGTAAATCGGGCCTGCAATATCCCTTTACACTGGGATGAAGAGCCAGACCTGAGGCCCCCGCTGGAGCTCGCAAGCACTGCTCCGCCCCCTCAAGCCTCAAGCAGAACACCCGTAACCCTGATTCCGTTTAATGCGTGCGCTAGCTGCAACAAACGATTCCTTAAGATCCACCGCGGCCTTTGGGCCGTGTGAACACCCAACCATCCGGTTTCACACGGGCACCCTTGAGCCCTCACGCAGGAGACGACACGTCATGCTGAGCTGGGACGAATTCGACAAAGAAGAAGACGGCGAAGTAGTTGCCAAAGGCGCCAACGCCGGCCACGCCACCGAAGCCAACATGGACCGCCTCGACGGTGCC
>NZ_WNNK01000039.1 GCF_009724245.1 Pseudomonas spelaei
GGGTCAGACCACAATAAAAACACCAGACCATTAAAAATTTAAACCGTGGTCTGACCCCGTCTTCTATTCCCATAGCCAGCGCGTGCCAAACCATCTCGAGTATCTGTGCCAAAACGTACAAAATCATCTGTGTTTGAAAAACCTTTTGGAATTACAGGCGCTTTTGCACCAACTAAACCTTAAGAAAAATAGAAAAATCCGAGCCAAGTTCATCTCTCAAGCTTTCAGCTAACCGCTCTCCCTCCCGCTTGAATTCCCGTTCTAGCTCCTCACTCTTGAATCCAGAATTGGGCGGGTAATCAGCATCCAGTGTTTCATCGTATATAGCGGCCCACTTTGATAGACGCTGCTGAAGCTCTTTAGAGATGGGAAGCTCGCAAGGAGATATGTCCCCATACTCATCGGGGGACATATCCCAAAGCGGATGACACTGATAATCCGCCATCAACTTTATATTTTTCATTTAACGCTCCCCCTTGGGTTTGCACCGACGACAAAGCCGTTGTCGCCAACAGTCACAGCGATTCGCTGCGGCTGCCCATTAATAGTTAACTCATAAATTGGGCGCCCAGCTCCAGAGCCTTGATAACCAACGAGCTTACCCTCAGAAACAGCTTTCATTACTACGCCCGGAATCTGAGCTTCAGACACGCCCATCTGAGCGAATTGGCTACCATGCTCCTCAATAATATGCTGCAACCCGGCTTTTGAGTTTCCAGCCTCGAGGAATACAACCTTCCCGCTAGAATTGCGAGTCGTTGCAATGACATTCTCGGGGGTAAATTTCACACCATTAGCAGTTAACTCATCAAGCAAAGATGTGTTCAACGTGCCTTTTGCACCATCCGTCAGCAGCAACGGCGGCGTATTCACCTTCGAATATGAAGCAAGCTCACTACGCCCATCAGCGTACACAACCTTCATCGTATCGTCACTGACAGTGACAATGCTGCCCTTGGGAATCACTTTCCCACTCTGCAGCGTTACGCTCTCACTGAGTTCGACTGTCGTATTGGCCTGAATCGTGGCGCTTTTAACGTATTGGGGGCCGCCCACCGGCACGTGATTGGGCACATCGATCGGATGTGGCCCTACACGTTCAAACTTGGCCAGCTTACCTTCAACACCACCCGCAGCCTTGGTGGCTGCAGCAATCTCTTTGAACCCATTGATAGAGACCTCGACGCCAGCTTTAGAAAGTGTTGACGCGCCCTGAGCAGCGCCCCCTGTTCCGCCGGTAGCAATGACTTGGGCGTACAACGCCACCGCCTCACCCATTTGCTTACCAAGCTTCTCGGCGTTTTCATCACCACCAACAACCAGCGCATCGCGAAGCTGACTAATTTGCGACTTGAAGCCAGCGGCAGCCGCACCGAAGAGCTTCTCCCCCTCCACTGACAATATGAACGCGTTCATAGCGTCAATGCTTGCAACTGGATCGCGCAGAACACCCACTGCACCGTTCAGAGCATCTATGCCAGCGCCTGCCATACTGTCTTTGAAACTATCGAAGAGCGCGCTGGCTGAAGCCATATCTTGGCTACCAGAAATGGATAACCACTTGCCCGTCACCTTCATTTTTTCAGTGAACGTTTTGGCTTCTGCTACTTCCTTGACCATTTGGACTATTTGTTGAGTCGCCAACCAATTGTTGTCGACGTTCGCAATCGCAGCGTTAGTAGCCGTCGCCGCGCCGTTCGGGTTGCTCATTGCAGCAATGCCGGTCACCATCGACGCGATAATGTTGCGCTTGGCCTCTCGCTCCTCGCTGGTTTCGTTAGGGCTGGTTTCGTTGAAAAGGCCTGCGAGTAAACTACTGGCCGAACCACCTAGCGCGCCCGCTGAGCAGCTCTGGCTGCTGGCGGCAGCACCGGCACAGCCGAGAATGGCATGCAAGCTGGCGTGCTCGGGGCTGCCTTCTTTCAGCCCATTGATTACCAGTTTGCCGATGTAGTCCGAGCCTTGTTGCTGGACGTAGTTAACGACCATATTCTGTGCAAACTGCGCACCACCACCGGTTACGTTGCCGCTTGCACCCGCGACCAATGCGGTCGCGATTTGTCGATAGGTACCGCCCGCGCCCCAATCAGCGGCGACGGCATTGGCTTGTTTATTCAGGTCCAGGTATTTCTGTCGATGAACCGCTTGTACGTTAGGGTCGACTTCAGGGTCGCGGGATTTGGCAAATTCCTTTTCAGCGTCGCTACGCAGCGTATCCGCCTCACGGGCGCGAGTCTCCAGATACGCCGCTACGTTCTGAACAAACTTGCCAGTAATCTCGAAACCGACCTGAATTTCCTTCGCGTCGAAAATTGGCTTTAGCTTGTTACTGCCATCTCGATCACTGGACACGTCAGTATTGATTGCAGCCACAGCTTGCTCGGCCGTCTGGCCGGTCAACGCCTGCTGCTTGGCGCTGTCAGTAACCGTCACTGCTGCGCCGCTGATACCGCTCAAGGTTTTACTGCTGGAGCTGTCACCGGCGTACAGCGCAACAGGGGCGTTGACGCCGAACCCGCCTTTATCAGCCACTGGTGTACCGGTCTTGGTAGCGTCGACGTTGCCGTCTGCATCCCTGCCAACCTTCCCGCCTTTGCTATAGCCACCGCTCAGATTGATACTGGTAGCGTCATAGTCCGCCTTGTTCTTGACATCCGAACTAGTCAGCGAGCCTGTTGTGAGGGTGTTCTTACCATCGGCTACCGCTTTATCGGTGCTGGCAATGATCGCGCCCTTGAGGTCGGTATTACCCTTGACCTCAACCTGGAAACCACCATCGCGCGCCTTGATGCCCGATTGATCGCTGACACTGGCGTAGTCGCTGTGCATTTTCTGCTGACCAATGCCACCACTGACGCTGCTCATTCCCATACAGAATGGTGGTACGCAAATGCTGACCCCGACGTTTGCGCTCAGTTGCTCGGAGCGATAAGTACTGGTGTCTTGCAGACTCTCGATATTGAGATCACCGCCCACCTTGGCCTGAACTTGCTGGCCGGTAACGACTGCACCTTTGAGATTGGTATCCCCGGCACTCTCAAGCCGTACTGTCTGCCCAGCCTTGACGGATGTGTTGGTTTGGGTGACATCGTCACCATCGGACATCCCCCGCCCTTTATTGGCCGCGAGGTCCAATGTGAACCCGTTTTGTTGCCCGCCAAAACTGAACCCGACACCAGCGCTCCAGCCACTGTTGTTGTTGGAGCTATCCTGATGTGCCGTATTTTGCGCAGCCAGGAGGTTGATCTTGCCATCCGCCTTAAGGTTGGCATCACCTCCAGCATCGATACGGCTGCCCACTACATTCAAATTACTATCAGCACCCGCCCCCTTGGCAGTGATATTGACGTCACCGCCTGCAACCACGCTGCTGCCCACCACATTGCGGCCACTCTGGCTACTTTCATTGTGACTACGGCTGTCGCTCAAGTTGACACTGATCTTCACGCCCGTGAGGTCTTTTTTCATCAGCGCCTGGCCACCTTCGAGCGCTGAATTGGCACTCATGGCAGCATTCACAGCGGACAGCGCGAGCATGCGGCCGTCGCTTGTTTGTTGGGCGGACTCAACTGTCCCCTGAAGGCTGCGCAGTGCATCAACCATAGGAACGCTGACGGTGCCGCCAACCGCCGTGCGACTGGTGCTCGCTGTGTTGTTGGCTTTCAAGGAATCGAATCCAGCCTCGATATCTACCTGTTTGGCCTTGATATCGATATCGCCTTTAGGCGCAACCACCTGGCTGGCAATCTGGCTGTAATGCTCCCCAGCCGTAAGGCTGACATCGCCCCCCAACGAAGCGATCTGGCTGCCGGTCTGACGGGTAGTTTCGCTCTGATCAGCCTTCTTGGTCTTGACGACACCTGTCGCACTTTGCCACCAGGAGCCCACCTCCCCGACCTTTTTGCTGTTGGCCTTGGAGCTTGCGCTTGAGGTGTTTTCAGCGCTGACTACTTCAAGATTTCGCCCCGCGTCGATCTGTAGCTCACGGTCCGTAACCAACGTACTTCCACGCACGGTAGTATCGCGTCCGCTGGTGATCTGCAAGCTATCGGCGCTGATATCACTGCCGATGCTTTGCGAGGCACTTTGCTGAGCCTGCTGGCCTTTCTGCGCCGCAGACATTCCGACGGTGAGCGATATGCCGACCTTGCTGGACTGTTTGGATTGGCTTGAGGCCTGCTGCACTTCAGCCGTACCGATTTCCACATCATTGCCAGCATTGAGCTTAACCACACCTTCTGCCCGCAGAGCCGCTGCTTCCAGAGAGATATCGTTATCCGCTCGCAGATCAATTGACTTGGCAACAAGCTCGGTACTATTCAACGTTGTCTGGCTACTCGAGCTGCTACTGGACTTACTCGAAAACAGGCCTTTTTTGGATGAAGAGCTAGCCTGGCTGGCATAGTTTTCGGCCGCAACAAGATTGATGTCGTGCCCTGCGGTAGCCAGCAGTGCCCCGCCACTATTGATCTTGGCGCCCTCCGCATTAATATCCTGAGCCGCCGAGATAACAACTTTCTTGCCAGCGTCAATGGATGAGCTAACAGCAACATTGCTGTCACTCTCACTCATCTTCGTACTCTTCTTACCCCATGATCCCTTCTTAGTTTTGGAGTAGTACGAGTAATCGCTGTCCTCGGCAGTGTTGAGATTCAAATCGTTTCCGGCAAACAGATACGCTTCATCACCCGCAGAGACTCGACTAGCCGTCAACGCCAAATCCTGCCCCGCACTCAAGCTGACATCCCCTCCAGCCTTAACCGAGGTGCCCACCTGGCTCACATGATCTTCCTGCGCTTTCACCTTCTTCAAATTCAACGCCGAATGCTGCTCATCCGCCGCCGAAGCCAGGGTCAGGTCTCCCGTGGCCGACATCGCCACATCACGCTTGGCCTCGATCTGGCTCGCAATGGCCGTCAAGTCCCGACCCGCAACCGCTGACAGATCCCGACCTGCTGTCACCGACGAGCCGTTCTGGGTCCTGGTGCTGCTGGAGTTGCTGGCGCTGATGTTGGCGTTGCTGGTCGTCTGTTCCACCGACCCAAAGCTCAGGTCACGCCCGGCCTGGATCGTGGTGTCGCGCCCGCTCTGCAGCACGCTGCCCTGGTTGGAGAAATCTCGTCCGGCCCTGATGCTGAGGTCGTTCGCCGCCTCGATGCGCGCGGCGCTGTTGAGGAAGTCGGTGTGTTCGCTCATCACCCCATTGCTGCTGTCGTGACCGGTGACCGTGCGCTCGTTGATCACATCACCGCGCAAGGCGGTCAACGTGACGTCGCGGCCGGTAATAATGCCCCCGGCTTTGTTGACGATGTTGTTGCCCGCCAGCAGGTCCAGGCGGTTGCCCGCTTCGATCAGGCCGCTGTTGACCAGGTCGTTGCCGGCCTTGGCCGACAGGTTGTTGCTGGCACGCAGGGTGCCGACGTTGTTCAGGTCTTGCCCGGCGATCAGGCTGACGTCATTCCCGGCAATCAGCGCGCCCGTCGGGGCCAGGCGATTGTTGGCGTTGGCCAGGTAGAGCACCGGCACCAGCACTTCCTCACCGTTCACCACGCTCTTTTCCAGCCAGACGATGTCGTGGGTCAGGGCCGCGACCTGTTCTGAGGTCAAGTTCACCCCAACGGACAGGTTCAGTTGCTGCTTGCTGGTGATGGCGTTGTCCATCAGGTACTTGAACAGTTTTTCGTCCGTGTTCTGGCCATCAATGAAGCGCTGGCCGGTGCGGGCCACCACCGCCTGTTGAACCAGGCGCTGTTCGTAGAAGCCGTCACCCAGGCGCTTGGCGCTTTCATCCGGGTTGTAGCCCAGGCCCGACAGCAGGTAATCCGAACTCATGAACTGCTTGAGGTCGGTGAGCACCGGGTTGGTTTCGATCAGGTATTTATGCGGCTGCGAAACCGCGCTACGGTCGGGAAGGCCCTGCACCCGGTTGACGGTCTGGCTGGCCACCGGAGTCGGTTGTGCTTCGGATGGTTGGACAACGACCACGGCAGGTCGGCTGCTGGTACTCGCGGCACCCGGTTGCTCGACCGGCGTGATGACCGGTTGGCTCTCGCGCGGTACCGGCGCTACCGGAACCACCACGGACGGCTGTGGTGTACCGACGGCAACCTGTGCATCGTGGGCCAGCGGTGTCAGGCCTGGCAGGTTGAGGTCGGGGCGCGTGCTACTCGGCGCAATGGCCACAACGCTGGTACCGCGATCCACGGTCGACAGGCCCGGTACATTCAGGTCGGGGCGAGTGCTGCCAGACGGGGTGCCATCGGGCGTGGTCAGAACGATTCGCGCGTCACGCTCGGCGGGTGTCAGACCGGAAAGGTCGACATCGGGGCGCGACACATCGACCACTGGCCGGGAACCGTCAATGGGGTTTTGGGTATTGATGCCGTCGACATGGGTGATATCGCCGCCGGTGGTGCGGCCAGGTTGTAGCGTTCCCACGTCGGCATTGCCCACACCGGCAACGTTGATGGCGCTGGCGCTGGCGTTGATTCCACTGGTTTCGCGTGCCGCCACCGAAACCTGCCGGTTGTTGGCGGAGAGTTGGGTGACATCCTCCAACTGAATCGTCCGGCCCTGGGTTTCGGGAAGGCTCTGTTGGCGTTGTGCCAAACCGACGCTCGCACCGCCCAGGGTCCAGCTCTGGGGCCCTGCATTAGCTTGAGTCGCCTGCCCGCTGCTGGCGCCCTGCCCGCTCAAGCGGAACAAGCCGTTCTGGCCGGTGGGCAGGCTGAAGCCCGGAAGCGCGATGGGGTTGACTTGCTGTTGGGCTAAATCAGGTGGCAACTGCGAATTGATGGAGATCGCTGTCGAGTAGCCACTGCCCGCGCCGGTGTCAGTCTTCGTGCGGCCCGCGGCCACATAGGCATAGTAAGGACGAACCACACTGTTGTTGATGTTCTGGGCAGCATTAAGGGCAACGTTGCCCCCCGCCTGGATGACCGCGTCATAGGACTGGCCATCGCTATTGAGGGTGGTGATCTTTTGCGAGAGCTTGCCGCCGCCCATCAGGCTAAGGAAATAGCTGAGGTCTGCCTCAACCGTTGCCGAAGGCGTGGGGCTATTTTTGGCGTTGAAGTTGGCCGCCGCCGGCAGGGCCTGGAAAATCTGCGTGACATAGTTCCAGTAAGTGCGGGTGGTCTTGATCTCCTGGGCTTGCACGCCCTGGTTATTGATGGTGGTCGCGTTGGCGGTCAGGTTGCCCGTAGCGGCAATGGTGCTGCTCAGGTTGTTGAGGGTCTGGGCGTTGATCTGCATGTCAGCGCCACTGCTGAGGCTCGAAGCCACGCTGCTGCGGGTAACGTTCAAACGATCGATTTCATCGATTTGCCACAGACCGTTTCGACGGCCTTTGCTGCGGAAGTCACAACCCGCACCCGGAATCAGGTTGCAATCAAGTTCGGTGATCTTCACCGAGCTTTTTTCATGCGCCGAATACTCCAGCACATCCCTGACGTTATTGACGGTCATGGCATTGATCGTCAGGTTCTTTGCGCTCTCGATAGTGCCTGAACGGTTATCCAGCAAATCGGCTTTAGTCTGGTTCGGGTCTTTGGCGATCAGTACCTCACCCAGTCCATAGACATCGGCATAGGCGTTGGTGAAGCTGTTAGCCAGCAACCGCATGTCGCCACCGCTGGTGATCAACCCATTGCTGTTGACCAGGGTATGGGTGCTGAGGGTCAGGTTGGCACCTGTAGCCAGTGTGCCTGTGTTGCTGACCCCGCCGGCCGTGAGGGTCATGTTGTTGCCGGAGGTCAGACGCCCGGCGTTATTGAGCTGGCCACCCACGTTGACTGTGCTGTCTTGTCCGCCAGCAACACTGGCCGTCGTACTCAGGCTCAATTGCCCGGCACTCAGGCCAAGGTTACCCACACTGCTATAACGCCCATTGCCACCGTAGTTGCCGGCCAGCGTCAATTGGGCCGTGCCATCGCTGGCAATCAAACCATCGTTGTTCCAGTTGCCGCCACTGCCGGCAAAGCTGTCAGACGCCAGCAACTGCCCGCCTGCGGTTTGATTCAAGGTATTGACGTTCACCGTCAAGCGCCCGGCCTGGATCACGCTGCTGTTGGTCCAGCTGTCCGCTGCCAGGGTCAGCCCGCCACGGGTCACCACGTTGCCACCGGCGTTGGTAAGGTTCGCGGTGGCAATATCAAAGATTCCGTTGCCGCTGTGCAGCAGGCTGCCGCCCTGGTTCTGGAAACCTGCGGCATTCAGGGTCAGGTCGTTGTTACGGCTCTCGAATTGACCATTGCGGTTGTCGAACAGGCCTGCGATCTGGAAGTCGGTCTTGCCGCTGCTGCCCATGGCGCGCAATTGGCCGCCCTGGTTATCAACGTTGTTGGCGCGCACGTTCAGGACGGTGTCGCTTTCGATAATCCCCGAATGGTTGCTGAGCTGGCCGCTGAGTCCCAGTTCAACTCGATTCGCCGCCACCTGGCCCGAACTGTTATCCAGCCACACACCACCGACCCGTAACAGATCCTTGGCGTACAGACCGCCGTAGGCGTTGGCGAAATAATTGGCGTTGACTACGGCGTCGCCATTTTGTGCAGCGATACGGCCGTGCTGGTTGTCGACGCTGCCGGCCATCAGGTTCAAACGCTGGCCTTGAATCACGCCAGCCTGGTTACCCTGACTGTAGCCGTTGAGCAGCCTGTCGCCGACGTTGGCATCCAATAGCCCCTTGAGGCTGGCCAGTGTGCCGCCCTGGTTATTCAAGGTGGTGGCCTTGACGGTCACGTCCCCGCTCTGCGCCAGAAGCTTGCCACCTTCGTTGTCGATGTCGCCGCTAACGTCCAGGCTCAGACCACTCTGCCCCTGCACCACACCCGCACGGTTACTCAGGCCAACGGCCTTCACTTGCAGGTCGGCACCCTGGCTGTAGATCAAGCCGTCGGCGTCGTTTTGCAGGAGGCCGGTGCTGGTGATTGCCACGCGCTCCTTACCGGCGATGGTGCCGCGCTGGCGGTTGTCGATACCGCCGGCGAGCAGGGTCAGCAGGCCTTGGCTGGCGATCTGGCCACCCTGGTTGTTGACCTGGACAGCGCGCTGCAACAGCAACGGGCCGGCACTCGCCAGCTTGCCATTGGTGTTGTCGAGGGTGCCCAACAGGTTGAGGGTCAAGCGGCCATTGCTGGCCAGCGCGCCGCCCACGTTGTGCAGGTCGGTGCCGGTGAGGCTCAGGGCTTGTTGTGCATTGACGGTGCCGGCCTGGTTGCCCAGGGTGGCGGCTTGTACGTCGAGGTCGGCGCCGCTGTCGATCAGGCCGCCGTTGGCGTTGTTCAGCACACCGCTGACGACGAGGCTTTGCCCTGCGCCGCTGGAAAGAATACCGCCGCGGTTGTCTAGGCTGGCGGCACTGACGTTCAACTGGCCTTGGCTGACCAAGGCACCGGCACCGCCATTGAGCAGTTCGCCGGAAAGACGTACGTCCACCGCGCCGCTGCGGCTGGACAAGGTGCCGTTGTTGCGGTTGTCGAGGCTGCCACCGCCGACGCTCAGGCCCTGCCAGCCGGAGACCAGGCCGTTCTGGTTGATCAGGTTGGCCGCGTTGACCGTCAGCACCTGGCTGCTGATCAGCTTGCCGCCGCTGTTGTCCAGGGTACCGGTGTTCAGGGACAGGGTTTGCTGGCTGGACAGTTCGCCGTTCTGGTTGTTGAAGGCGCGCAGACGGTTGAGGGTCAGTGGGCCTTTGGCGAGGATCAGGCCGTTGCGGTTATCCAGGTCGCTGTTGTTCAGGTCCAGGGTGACGCGCTGTTCGCCCACCACGCGGCCACCCGCCAGCGTCAGTGCGCTCAGGTTCAGGTCCATTGCGCCTTTGGCGGAGACTTCACCGCCACTGCCGGTGTTGAGGCTGGCGGCGCTCAGGTTGAGGTTGCCCTGGCTGTTGATCAGGCCGGCGACGCTGTTGTCCAGGGCCATGGCGCTGAGGGTGACGCCCGCTGTACCGAGCAGGCTGCCGTTTTGGTTATTCAGGTTGGCGCTGTGCAGGGTCAGCGCCTGGGTGGCGCTGATCAGGCCTTGGTCCTGGTTGTTGAGCAGGCCGTCGCTGGTCAGTTGCAGGTCGCTGCGACTGGTCAGGGTGCCGCCCCGGTTGTCCACGGAGCCGGCGTGTGCGTTGAGGCTGGCGGCGCCGATCAGGCCTTTGACGTTGGCCAGGGCCTGGTTGAGGCGCAGGGTCAGGCCTTGGTTGCTCAGGAGCTTGCCGTTGCTGTTGTCCAGGCTTTGCGCGGCCAGGGTGAAGGCTTGGGCGCTGGAGATTTCACCGTTCTGGTTGCTGACGGTCGTGAGGTTATTGAGCAGCAACGGACCGACCGTGTTGATCAGCCCACCCTGGTTGTTCAACTGGCCGTTGTTCAGGTCGAGGCTCAGGCTGCTGTTACTGAAGAGCTTGCCGCCCTGCTGGTCAAGGCCGGTGACGCTGGCGGTGAGGGCCTTGGCGCTGCCGATGCTGCCGCCGTTGTTCACCTGGCCGGCGCTCAGGTTCAGGGTGTCGCCGCTGTTGAGGCGCCCGCTCTGGTTATTCAGCACGCCGGTGCTGACCGCAACGGCACCCTTGCCGCTGATGCTGCCTTGCTGGTTGCCCAAACTGGCGCTGCTCAGCACCAAGGCGCCGTCGGTGACCAGCTCACCGTTCTGGTTGTTCAACTGGCCAGCGACGCCGACGTTCAGCCCCTGGGCACTGGAGAGGCTGCCCTGGGTGTTAGTGAGGTTACGTGCCTTGACGTCGAGGGTGCCTTCACTGCTCAGCAGGCCCTGGCTGTTGTCCAGGTCACCGGCCAGTTCCAGCCGCAACGGTTGCTGGCTGAGGATTTTGCCGCCGGTGTTATCCAGGCCTGTGCCCACCAGCATCAGGCGCTGGCCGCTGAGTTGGCCGCCCTGGCGGTTGAGCAATTGGTCGACTGTCAGGTTCAGGCCGTGGGCCGCGAATACCTGGCCGCTGTCGCTATTGTCCAGACGCTGGCCGATCACGCTGACGTCAGCGTTGCTGGTCAGTTCGCCGGCGCGGTTGTCGATGGCGCCCACGTCGAGTTTCAGCGCTTTTGTGGCGCCTACCAGACCGCCACGGTTATCCAGGCTGGCGCCGCTGACGTGTAGGGTTTCGGTGCCGATCAACTGGCCTTTCTGGTTGTCGAGGCGGTTCGCGTTGACGGTCAGTTCGGCCTTGCCGGCGATCTCGCCGCCACGGTTGTCCAGGTTGGCGGTGGCAAGCAGCAACGCGCCGTCGCCGATCAGGGTGCCGCGCTGGTTATCGATCAGGTCGCCGGCGCTGACATCCAGGCCGCCACGGCTGCTGATCAGGCCGTCGGTGTTGTCCAGGCTTGCACTGCGGCTGTTGAGGCTGGCACCGCTGATACGGCCTTTGGTATTGGCCAGGGCCTGGTCGATGCGCAGGACCAAGGCCTGGTTGCTGATCAGTTTGCCGTTGCTGTTGTCGAGGTTGCGGGCGGCCAGGGTGAAGGCGTTCTGGCTGGAGATCTCACCGTTCTGGTTGTTGACGTTGCCGAGGTTTTTCAGCACCAGGATCGGCGCGTTGATCAAGCCTGCGTTGTTGATGTCACCGTTGTTCAAGTCCAGGTTCAGTTGCGTGTTACTGAACAGCTCGCCGCCCTGCTGGGTGAGGCCGGTAAGGCTGGCGTTCAGGGTGCCGGCGCTGGCGATGCGGCCACCGTTGCTGACCTGGGTGGCCTTGAGGTCGAGGCTGCCTGCGCTGATCAGGCGGCCGCCCAGCGTGTTGTTGAACAGGCCGGTATTCAGGGTCGCGGCGCCCTGGCTTTTGAGCAGGCCTTGCTGGCTGTTGTCGAGGCTGGCGCTGGTCAGAGCGAGGGTTTGGGCGGTCTCGACGACACCGCCCTGGTTGAGCAGATCACTGGCGCTGGTGATGTCCAGCGTAGCGGCGCTGGAAATACTGCCGCCGGTGTTGTCGATGCGTTGGCCGAGCAGTTGCAAGGTGCCTTCGCTGCTGAGCTTGCCGTGGCGGTTATCCAGCCCCGCCGCCAGTTGAATCGCCAGCGAGCGCTGACCGGCAAAGGTGCCTTGGGCGTTGTCCAAACGAGTCCCGGTAAAGCGCGCATCCTGGGCGAACACCAGCCCCTTGGCCTGGTTGATCACCTGGGCCACGGCCAATTGCAGGGCGGTCCCGGCCAGCAGCTTGCCGCCACTGTTGTCCAGGTGCTGGCCGCTGAGTTCGGCGTCTATCTGGCTGGAGATTTCTCCGGCGCGGTTATCGATGCTGTCGACCTTGAGTTTCAGCGCTTTTGTGGCCCCTACCAGACCGCCGTCGCGGTTATCGAGGGTGGTGCCGCTGAGGGTCAGATTGCCTTGGGCAACCAGTTCGCCTCCTTGCTGATTCAGAACACCGATGGTGGCGTCCAGATCGGTCTGGCTGGCGATACGGCCTTTGCCGTTATTGACGCTATCCAGGGTCAAACGCACCGGCCCTACGGCGCTGATCAAGCCGCCCTGGTTGCTCAGCGACTGGCCGGTAACGTCCAGGGCCTGCTTGCTGTTGAGCACGCCCTCGCGGTTGTCCAACTGGCCAAGGTGCAGGTTCAGGTCCTGGTTGGCGCGGATCACGCCCGCGCGGTTATCCAGGCTGTTACCCCGCACAGTCAGCAGGTTTTGCCCGGAAAGGCGCCCGCCACGGTTATCCAGGCTCGCCGCCTGAATATCGATCAGCCCTTTGGCCAACACACTGCCCTTGGCCTGGTTGTCCAGCAAACCCGCGACCTTCACCGTCAGGCTGCCATCGCTGACCAGGCTGCCGGCCTGACTGTTGTCCAGGCTCGCCGACGTCACCTGCAAACGCTGACCGGCGCCCACGGTGCCGTTCTGGTTGGTCAGCGCGCCCTGGATCGCCAGGTCGAGGCTCACATCGCCCGTGACCTGACCGTTGCGGTTGTTCAAGGTCATGGCGTTGACCACGCTGGCACCGGCACTGGAGACTTCGCCGTCGGCGTTCAGCAGGTCACCGGCCAGCGTCAGGGTCAGGTCTTTCGAACTGCTGAACACCCCATCACTGTTGTCCAGGCTTGCCGCTTGAGCGGTGAGCCCGGCCGCTGAAATCTGGCCCTTGAGGTTGATCAGAGCCTGATCGATCTTGAGGCTCAGCGCCTGGTCACTCAGCAGTTTGCCGTCGCTGTTATCCAGGCTTTGCGCGGCCAGGGTAAACGCCTGTTTGCTGGAGATCTCGCCGCCCTGGTTGGCAACGCTCGACAGGTTCTTGAGCACCAGCGGGCCAGGCGCATTGATCAAGCCACCGGCGTTGTTCAGATGGCCTTTGTTCATGTCCAGGGTCAGGGCACTGGTGCTGTACAGCTCGCCGCCGCCCCGTTGGTCGAGGCCGGTGAGGCTGGCGGTGAGGGCCTTGGCACTGGCGATGCGACCATCGAAGCGGTTGTCCACCTGCCCCGCCACCAGGTTGAGCCGGTCGGCGCTGGTCAGCCGTCCGCTTTGCTGATTGTTCAAGGCTCCAGTGGTGACCTGCACGGCCCCATCACCGATAATTTTGCCGCCACGGTTGTCGAGGCTGGCGCTGGTCAAGGTCAAGGCGACGGCACTGAGCAACTCGCCCTTCTGGTTGCTGATCGTCCCCGTGGTTGCCAGTACCAGCGGCGCGGCGCTGCTGATGCGACCGCTGTCATTGTCGAGGCTGGTCGACTGCACGTTCAGGCTGCCATCGCTGCGCAGCGCGCCTTGCTGGTTGTTCAAATGACCGCTCAATGCCATGGACAGGTTGCCCTTGGCGTACACGCTGCCCTGGCCACTGTTATCCAGTTGCGCGGCGTTCAGGCTGATGGATTGCTGCCCGGAGATGATGCCCTTGAGCTGGTTGTTCAGGCGCTGCAAGGTCAGTTGCAGGTCGCCGTTGGCCAGCAAGTGGCCGCCGGTGCTGTTGTCGAACTGGCTGCCGGTGAGCGTCAGGTCGGTGACGCTGGAGACTTCCCCGGCGCGGTTGTCCAGGGTGTCGACTGCCAAGGTCATGGCCTTGCCCGAATTGAGCAGGCCGCCGTCGCGGTTATCCAGCGTCGTACCGTTGACCTGCAACTGTCCCACCGCCGCGACGCTGCCGCCGCGGTTGTCGAATTGGCCGACAGTCAGGCTCAGGTCGCTCTTGCCGGTGATACGGCCCTTGGCCTGGTTATCCAGGCCGGCGGCGGTCAATTGCAGTTGGGCACTGGCGGCAAACAGCCCGGCCTGGTTAAGCAACTGGCCACTGATCAGGGCGTTCAGGGTTCCGTCGCTGGTGAGCTTGCCCTGAGTGTTGTCGAGGCTGGCGGCAGTCAGGTTCAGGGCCTGGCCAGCGACAAGGCGGCCATTGCGGTTGGACACCGCGCCCGAGTGATTGAGGGTGAGCAACTGGTCGCCCTGGATCAGGCCATGGCGGTTATCCAGCGACGCACCGGTCAGGGTGGTGGTGGCGCCGAGGATTTCGCCCTGCTGGTTGTCCAGTGCCGCCTCGACGTGCGCCGTCAGGCCATCGCGAACTTTGAGGGAGCCTTCGGTGTTCACCAGGCTGTTCGCCCGCAAGTCCAGCCCGGTAGCGGAAACCAGGCCCTTGGTATTGTCCAGGGCCTTGGCGATACGCACTACCAGCCCTTGCTCACTGAGCACGTTGCCGCTGCGGTTATCCAGGCTGTCGGCGGTGAACGTCAGCGCCTGGCTGCTGGAAATTTCCCCGCCCTGGTTATCCACGCTGGCAAGGTTGCTCAACAGCAACGCACCCGGTGCATGGATCAAGCCGCCCTGGTTGTTCAGGTGACCGTGGTTCAGGTCCAGGCTCACGCCCGCCTGGCTGTACAGACGACCGTCGTTGTGTTGATCGAGGCCGGTCACGGAGGCGGTGAGTTGCTGTTGGCTGGTGATACGCCCGCCCGCGCTGTTGTCCACCTGCCCCGCAGCTAACACGAGTGTGCCGTCGCTGTTGATCGTGCCTTGCGCATTGTTCAGCGCGCCGCTGACCGAGAGGCCCAGATGTTCCTTGGCGTAGAGACTGCCCTTGGCACTGTTGTCGAGGCTGGCGGCGGTCAGTTGCAGGTTAGCGCCGGCCGTCAACTGACCGGTCTGGTTGAGCAACTGCCCGGCAATGAGCGCCGTCAACCGAGCATCGCTGGTCAGCTTGCCGGCGCTGTTATCCAGGCTGGCCGCAGTGATGTCGAACGCCTGAGCACCAAACAGCGTGCCCTGACGGTTATCCACGGCGCCCAGACTGTTGAGGTTCAGCGTGGCATCGCCTTGGAACAACCCCAGGCGATTGTCCAGGGAGCCCACATTGACCGAGGCGGTGCGCGCCAGAAGCTTGCCGTTGCGGTTGTCCAGCGCACCGTCGACCTGCAACGCCAAGCCTTCAGTGGCACTGAGTGTGCCCCCCAGGTTATTCAGGCTGCCGGCATTCAGTTCCAGCGCCTTGGCGGACACCAGGCCCTTGGTGTTATCCAGGACGCGCGCAATGCGCAGGGTCAGCGCTTGCTCGCTGAGGACCTTGGCGTTGCGGTTGTCCAGCGTATCGGCGGCCAGGGTAAACGCCCGGCTGCTGGAGATTTCTCCGCCCTGGTTGTCGACGCTGTTGAGGTTGCTCAGCAGCAATTGGCCAGGTGCGGTGATCGCACCGCCCTGATTGTTCAGGTGCCCGCGATTGAGGTCGAGGCTGACATCGCCCTGGCCGAACAGGCGGCCGTCATTGCGCTGATCCAGCCCGGTCACGCTGGCGCTCAGCGACTGGCCACTGCTGATACGCCCACCGTCGCTGTTGTCCACCTGGCCGGCCTTCAGGTCCAGTTTGACGTCGCCGCGCAAGGTCCCTTGCGCATTGTTCAGCGCACCGCCCAGCAACAGGTCGAGATGATTGTTCGCGTACAGGCTGCCCTGGCGGTTATCCAGGGTGGCCGCGTTGAGTTTCAACACACCTACCGCCCCGAGGTTACCGTTGCGGTTATCGAGCGTGGCGCCGGCCAGAGTCAGGTCGGCCTTGCTGCTGATCCGTCCCTGGCGTTGGTTATCAAGACTGCCCAGGTTCAGGCTGAGGTTACCGGTGGCGGCCAACACGCCTGCCTGATTGAGCAGGTACCCGGCGATCGCAGCGGTCAAGGCGCCGTCGCTGGTGAACGTGCCCTCGGTGTTGTCCAGGCTCCCAGCATTGAGGGTGAAGCTGTTGCCTGCTGCCAGGGTGCCGTGCTGGTTGGTCAGCGCCCCGCTGTTGATTGCCAGGGTGCGGTCGCCTTGAGCCTGACCGCTGCTGTTATCCAGTACGCCTGCCGTCAACGAAAGCTCATTGGCCAGCAGCTTGCCGCTGCGATTGTCCAACAGACCGTCGACGCTCAGGTTCAAGCCACCACTCGCACTCAGCGTGCCGCCCTGATTGCTCAGGCTACCGGCCCGGGCATCCAGACCCGAGGCCGAAACCAGGCCTTTGGCGTTCTCCAGCGCGTGGGCAATTCGCAGGGTCAGGGCTTGCGCGCTCAAGACCTTGCCACGGGTGTTATCCAGGCTGTCCGCTTGCAGGCTGAAGCCCGTGGCGCTGGAGATTTCCCCGCCCTGGTTGTCGACGCTGTTGAGGTTGTTCAACAGCAACGACCCCGGAGCGTTGATCAACCCATTCTGGTTATTCAGGTGGCCGCGATTGAGGTCCAGGCTCAAGTCGCCCTGGCTGTAGAGACGACCGTCGTTATGCTGGTCCAGGCCGGTGACACTGGCACTGAGGGTCTTGCCATTGATGCGCCCGCCCATGCTGTTATCCAGCAGCGCGGTGCGCAGTTGCAAGGTGCCGCCGGCACTTAGTTGACCCGCCTGGTTGTTCAGGTCGGCGCTGCTCAGTTGCAGGTTCGCGCCTGCGGTAAACAACCCGCTCTGGTTGAGCAGGTTGCCGGCAATGGCAGCGGTCAGCGCTGCGTTGCTGGTCAGTTTGCCAAGGGTGTTGTCGAGGCTGGCAGCAGTCAGTTCCAGGGTCTGGCCGCTTGCCAAGGTGCCGTTGCGGTTGCTGAGGGCACCGCTGTCGATCTTCAGCAGATTGTCGCCCTGCACCTGCCCTTGGGCGTTGTCCAGCGAACCCGCCGTAAGCCGCACATCACGGCCCAGGATTTCAGCGCGGTGGTTGACCAGCGTTGCGCCGACGCCCAGGTTCAGGCCGCCCTGCGCCACCAAGTGGCCGCTGCTGTTGTCGAGGCTGCCGGCTTGCACCTGCAGTGATGTCGCACTCACCCGGCCCGCCGCATTGTTCAAGGCCTGGGCGACGGCCAGGGTCAGCGACTGCTCACTCAAGACCTTGCCGCTGCGGTTATCCAGGTTGTCGGCTTGCAGCGTGAAGCCGGTGGTGCTGGAGATTTCTCCGTTGCGGTTATCGACGCTGTTGAAGTTGTTCAGCAGCAACTGGCCGGGTGCGCTGATCACACCGCCCTGGTTGTCCAGATGCCCGCGGTTGAGGTCCAGGCTCAGGTTGGCCTGGCTGGAGAGGCGGCCGCCGCCGTTGTTCAGGCTGCCCACACTGAGCTGGCTGGCACCGGCGCCGCTGAGGCTGCCGCCACGGTTGTCCAGCAGCCCCGTCACACGGGCGTTCAGCGTACCGCGACTGCTCACGCTGCCTTTCTGGTCATTGACCAGGCTGGCAACATCAATCTGCAAACCGGTGGCAACAATCTGCCCTGCACCGTTATTCAGTGTCTCGGCAATCCGCAAGGTCAGTCCCTGGTCGCTGAGCAGCTTGCCGGCGCCGTTATCGACAGTGCGTGCCGCGACGGTAAAGGCCCGTGCACTGGAGACTTCGCCCTGGCGGTTATCCACGCTGTTGAGGTGGTCGAGGGTCAATTGCCCGGCGGCATTGATCAGCCCGGCACGGTTATCCAAATGGCCCTGGTTGAGGTTCAGGTTCAAGTCGGTGTTGCTGTAAAAGCGGCCGCCGTCATGTTGATCGAGGCTGCCAAGATTTGCGTTCATGCCCTGGGCGCTGGCGATCTGGCCACCGAGGCTGTTGTTGACCGCGCCAGCCGTCAGGTCCAGGGTCTGGCTGCTGGTGAGCACACCGCCCTGCTGGTTATCCAGCGTGCCGGCCTTGACCTGCGCACCGCCGGTGGACTCGATTCGTCCCTGCTGCTGGTTGGCCAGGGCGCCGCTCAGTTCAATCCCGAGCGTGCCTTGGCTGGTCAGCAAACCCTTTTGGCTGTTGTCCAGTGAAGCCGCCTTCAATTGCACGGCTTGGCGTGCAGCGATCCGCCCGCCCTGATTATTGATGGCCCCATTCGCATTCAGGCTCAAGACTTGCCCGGCCGACACCAGGCCTGCGACGTTATCCAACGTCGCCACCTGCAAGCTGGCCTGGCCGAGGCTCGACAGTTCACCGTTGCGGTTGATCAACTGGCCGACCGTTGCCGTCAGTTGTCCGGTGCTGGTCACCAGGCCGCCCTGGTTGTTAAGCCACTCACCGGCATTCAAGCCCAGGCTGCCAGCGCTCAAAATCCGGCCCTGGTTCTGGTTGTCCAGACGAATAGCACTGACCTGCGCCTGGCGCTGGGCAGTCAAGGTGCCGCCCTGGTTGACCAGTTCGCCGGTGTTGACGCTCAGGTCGCGACTGGCGATGACCGTCTTGCCGCTGTTGTCGATGGACTGCGCCGTCAAGCGCACATCACCGTTGGCATTGCGGCTGTTATCGGCATTCACACCTGCTTCGATAATTCCACTGTTGGTCAGCCGACCACCACTGTCCAGGGCAATGCTGTCTCGGGCGGCGAGGGTCTGGCGGTTGGTCAGCGCGCCTTGGGTCTTGACGCTCAGGTCAGTACCGGCCGACACCGGGCCCTGGGCATCGAGGCTGGCGGCCTTGACGTTGACCGCGCCAGTGGCGGAGGCCAGCCCCAGGTTCAGATTGCCACTGGCATCAATCTGAATATCCCCACCAGCCACCATGTCCCCGGCCAGCCTCACCCCTACACCTGCCTCGGTGCCCACCAGCTTGATCGCCCCCACGTACATGCCGCCCAGGGCCGAGGAGTCGATGGCCAGTTCCGGGGCTTGGCTGCCATCGGCCGCCCGCGCGGTGGCGTTCAAGCTGCGTGCATCCACATCGTTGCGACCGGCCACGATCGTCAGGTGCTTTGCCTGGATCTGTGCGTTGATTTTTGCGGCGCGGGTGATGATTTCGAACTGATCGACATTGCTGGCGTTCAAGCCGGCACCGTCGACGGACACGTTGCCCTGGTCAACCTGATAGCGATTGATCTGGCCGTTCTCGATGATCGCCTTGCCGGTGGTCAGGGTCACTTTCGGGGTATTGATAAAACCGCAGCCATTGCAGCTGATGCCATAGGGGTTGGCCACGATCACATGGGCCGACTGCCCCGCCACTTCGGTATAGCCACGCAACTGGCTGGGGCTGCCGCCGTTGACTTCGTTGAGGATGATATTGGCCGCCTGGCCCCGCAGGTTGGGGTTGCCGACGATGATCCCGCCCAGTTGGGTGTCCTGGGTCCGCCCGGTAACGTTATTGAGGATCAGGCCCGGCGCCGCAACGTTGTAGTCCTTGAACTGGTTATGGGACAAGCCGTTGGCATTGGGCGCCGCGATGTTGACGATGGGCACGCCGTTGCCTGCCTGGCCGAGGCTGGTGCCGGGCGCACTGACCACGATGCCATCGGCCTGGGCCCACAGCGGTTGCCAGAACATGACGTTGGCCAGGAGCAACGCCAGACCGCGTTTGGGCAAACCCCAGAAATGCTCGCGCGACTGCACGGCAGCCGAGGGTTGGCGAACCAGAAAGGCGAATTGGCGAACATCCATGTCGTGGTCTCGTTGCAGCGGCGGCGATTAAAGGAAGAAATCCATCCGGAAATAGATCGGGCTTTCACGGTCGGTAATGGCGTTGGGGCGTTCCAGGGAATGGGCAAAGGTCACGCTGGCATTGACGTGCTTGCCCCGGGCGAACAGCTCCAGGGAATTGCTGGAGACGCGGCCGTGTTGTTCGTGGTTGTAGCGATCGCCACGAATCACACCCTGGTCGTAACCCACGCTGGCGCCGTATTCGGCCAGCACCGGTTGCAACCACGGCAGGGTCACCGGGCGGCTCCAGCGCAGGTCGTTGCGCCAGTAACCACCGCTGTCGCCGGTCAGCGACTGATCCTTGTACCCGCGAATCGACGACAGGCCACCCAGGCTCAGGCGCTGCGGACTGAACAGCGGGTCTTCACTGCGCTGGCCGGTCATCAGGCTGCTGAAACTGAATGACTCGCCCCACAGCTTGAACGGCTGCAAATAGCTCAGGGTCGCCGTGTACTTGCGGTAACGGGCGTCGGGCTGGCCGGGTTTGAGGTCGTGATTGCTTTGTGCATCGAAGGCACCGATACCGTTCTGCATCCCCAGGTCGAGGTTGACGAACGCGCTGCCGATCCGCCGGCCATGGTTGATGCCGAACTGCGCTTCGCTCAGGCGATTGCTGCTCAGGGCCAGCTTGCTGTCTTCGATGTAGTTGTTGGTGCGCAGGTAGGCCAGGCCGGTATTGAGGGAGGTCTTGCTCACCGCGTCGCGATGGATGACCCGCTCTACTCGCAGTTGGTGATTCTGGGTATCACCGGTCTGCTTGAAGTTGAACCCATTGGCCTCGGCCTGGGAACGGTATTCGCTCTGGCTGTAGGTGTAGCTGACATTCCACCAGCCCCAGGGCAGGTTGTAATAGAACATCTCGTTGTGGGACGTGCGGTGGTGGTCGCTGACCGCATCGTGGCCGCCGCGCAGCATCAACTGGTCTGCCAGGCCCAGCGGGTTGTCCCAATCCAGGGTGGTGCCCCATTGCTGTTCGCCGGTGGCTTTCTGGCCTTCGTTATTGCGCGAAAGGCTGGCGCGCCAAGGCTTTTGCGGAGCGTTCTTGACCAACACCGTGCTGCCTCCGACGGCGGTGCCGGGGGTCAATTCCATCTGCGCCTGGTTGGAGGGCAGCCGGTTGAGCTGGTCCACCATCTGCTCGATGTCTCGCAGGTTGAGCAATTCACCGGTGGTGCCGGGAAAAGCCATGGCCAACTCGCGTCGAGACAGGCCGCTGCCCGCGTCGCTGCTGATGCCTTCCAGCCGGCCTTCGACCACCTGGATATCCAGATGCTGGCGAGACAGATCCTGCTGGGGCAAATAGGCGCGGCTGGTGACCAGGCCCTTGGCCAGGTAGTCGTCGGTGATGGCTTTGAGCACGGCATTGAGCTGCTGCACGCCCAGGCATTGGCCAACATACGGGCGAGTCAGGCGCTCGCGCTCATCTGCAGAGAGACTGTCCGCGCCCTTCACTTCAATGCTGTTGATCTGAAAGCAGCGAGTATCGTCAGCCGCCGGTGGCGCCGTCGGGGCCGCTTCCTTGCCCGGCAGGTTGCGCAATTCGTCCAGGCGCTTGCGCTGCTCTTCGAGGAGACGATCCTGACGATCACGGATCAAGTCCTGCACGCCTGGAGTGGCCGCAAGCACGGGGGAGAACGCGTTCAAGCCAAGTACAACAAGGCAGAAACACGACCTCAGGAAAAGGTGGCGGGAAAACATGGTTCGGTCCTTCGAGATATCACAGTGCCATCACTGGGCCGCGATACTAGAAGGATAGAAAACTGGCGTCAACCAAACGCCATCATTTAGACACTACTGCGTTGATCATCCAGGCGCAGCTATCCGGTTGGAGCCACCCGTGACCTATTGCCGAGCGCCCCCTTGCCCGAACCGGTAGATCGCCAGGCAGTAAACCCCCAATGCCAGCGCGGCCAGCAACCCGCCCGCCGCACCAATGTAGGCAAAGCCAAACTGCCCACCCACCCAACTGCCCAGCAACGCGCCGCCACCAATACCGATGTTGTAGATGCCGGAGAACATCGCCATGGCCACATCTGTAGCGTCGGGTGCCAGCACCAGCACTTTGGATTGCAGCGCCAGGCCGAAAGCCATGATGGCCATGCCCCAGAACACGCTCAACGTCACCAGGTACGACACCTCGCCACTCAACGGCAACAGCAACGCCAGGCACAGGGTGAGCACAGTGACGGCGGTCATCAGGAAGCGATAAGGACTGAACCGGTGCAGCAGGCTGAACAGCAGTGAACCGATGATGCCTGCGCCGCCGAACACCAGCAGCACCAGGGTCACCGTGTTGCCGCTCATGCCGGCGACGTCTTCGACAAAGGGTTCTATGTAGCTGTAGGCGGTGAATTGGGCAGTGACCACCATCGCGGTCAACACATACAGCGCCACCAGTGCCGGGCGCTTGAACAACATGGGCAGGCTTCGCAGGGAGCCGGAGTTCTGGCTTGGCAGCAACGGCAACGTCCGCGCCAGCCAGAACACCAGCGCAGCCGCAAAGGCGGCGATGACGATAAAGGTGGTGCGCCAGCCCATGGCTTCGCCCAGCAAGCGGCCGAGTGGGATACCCAGGACCATTGCCAACGAGGTGCCGGTTGCCAGCAAGCCAAGGGCCTGGACCTGCTTGCCTTCCGGCGCCAGGCGTACCGCCAGGGAGGCCGTAATGGACCAGAACAGCGCATGGGACAGCGCGATACCGATACGGCTGACCATCAGCATGCCAAAGCCGGTGGCCACGCTGGAAAGGATATGGCTGACGATGAACAGGCCGAACAGCACGATCAATAGCTTGCGCCGCTCGACGTTGCGGGTCATCAGCATCACCGGCAGCGAAGTCAGGGAGACCACCCAGGCGTAGATGGTGAGCATCAGCCCGACCTTTGCGACCGGCATGTCGAAGCTAAGACCGATGGCACTGAGCAGGCCAACCGGGACGAATTCGGTGGTGTTGAAGACAAAGGCGGCCAATGCCAGTGCGATGACGGGCTGCCAGTTAGCCTGGGGTGTAGCTGCTGAGAGGGTCATTTAAAACTCTATGGATAGGGACACCGTGAAAGACAGCAGCCACAGCTGAATGTTAGCGCAACGAAAAAAGAGGCCGAAGCCTCTTTTTTCATCGCCAACGATAAATGTCGGAAACAAGGATGGGTAGTGAAACCTTCAGGGGGATGTCAGGGTGATCAAGTACATCCCCGAATGAACCGGTTTGCCTGCGCTGTCCACCAACGCATATTGCTGATCATAATAACGCCCACCCTGGCCACTATCGGCCACCAGCCTGGCACTGACCGCCGAATGGTCGAGCGCCGTCACGCTGCTGACGGGCTGAACACGACGTACATTGATTTGACTGCCGCGACTGGCAGGTGAGCATCCCTTCAGTTCCATGACCGCCCCGGAAGCACTACTGGCACACCCCGGTTCCACAATACTGCCATGAAACTGAATCACCCCCTGCCCCACCTGTGACGCCGCACCACAGCTCTCTACCATGACGAAGAACAGCCCCATCACCACTGACAAACGCTTGAGGTTCATGCCGACGCTCCTTACTTGGGTAGTTAAGGATTACGTCGTCAGTCTGGTTGCCAACTTTAGCCTTTGCGCTGCCCGGCCCCGTCTATTTCTTCACATTGCCAACCAGGTCTCAGCCAATCAGGGATCCACTTGCCCCATCAACTCAGGAATAGACTCCGGCCGCTGGGCATAGCGCTGTGCCAACGCCGCACACACCATCAACTGAATCTGGTGAAACAGCATCAACGGCAGGATCAACACCCCCATGGTCGCCCCCGCAAACAACACCTGTGCCATGGGCACCCCGGTTGCCAGGCTTTTTTTCGAGCCACAAAACAGAATGGTGATGCGGTCTTCCTGATTAAACCCAAAGGCCTTGCCCAGCACGGTCGAGGCCACCAGCACCAACGCCAGCAGCACACAGCACGCCACCACCAACCCGCCCAGTTCCCACAGTGGGATCTGGTGCCAGATGCCTTCGTTCACCGCTTCGCTGAACGCGCCGTAGACCACCAGCAGGATCGAGCCCTGGTCGACGAATTTCAGCCAGGTCTTGTTACGGCCCACCCACTCACCGATCCAGCGCCGGGCAATCTGCCCGGCAATGAACGGCAACAGCAGTTGCACACTGATTTTCAGGATCGCATCGACGGTGGAACCGCCATCGCCATGAACATTGAGCAGCAAGGTCACCAGCAACGGCGTCAGGAAGATCCCGAACAGGCTCGACGCCGCCGCGCTGCAAATCGCCGCCGGGATGTTGCCCCGGGCCAGGGAGGTAAAGGCAATCGCCGATTGCACCGTGGCCGGCAGCGCACACAGGTAAAGCATGCCCATGTACAAATCTTTGCCAATCAGCGGCGACAGCACCGGCTTGAGCGCCAGGCCCAGCAGTGGGAACAGTACGAAGGTCAGGCTGAACACCAGCAGGTGCAAACGCCAATGACCGGCACCGGCGACGATGGCCTGACGCGACAGTTTGGCACCGTGCAGGAAAAACAGCAGGGCGATGGCCAGGTTGGTCAGCCAGCCAAAGGCCGTGGCGGCCTGGCCACTGACGGGCAGCAACGAGGCGAAAATCACCGTGCCGATCAGGGTCAGGGTGAAGTTGTCAGGCAAAAAACGCGGGCGGGTCATAAGCAGATCTTCCAGGGGGTTGCCAAGAGCATCGTGGCGACTCTAACGTAACGGCTTGTTACCGACTAACGCCAATGAGCCACTAAATGCCGCCTAAAGGACATGAGAAAGCTGTCCGCCGCAGTATTCCCGGGTTGTCCAGCCTGCCGCGCCCGGTGTACGGGCGTACTGAATCATTGCCCAACCGCGCCCTGACCCGCCGCCACAGTCATCCGTGGGTGCAACTGTCCTACGCCATTTCCGGGGTGTTGGAGATCCAGACCAGTGTCGGACGTTTCGTCGCACCACCACAACGGGCGGTGTGGATACCGGCCGGCATACCGCACCGGGTGTTCAGTTCGCCCCATACGGAAATGCGCAGCCTGTACCTGGATTGCAGCGTCACCACCTGGGCCGCCGAGCGTTGCCAGGTGTTGGCGGTGAGCAGTTTATTGCGCGAGTTGATTCGCAGCTTCAGCGAGTTGCCGGTGGAGTATGTCGAGGATGGCCCGCAAGGTCGCCTGGCCCAGGTAGTGCTGGATCAACTGGCCGCCGCGCCGAAGGTCGACCTGATGCTGCCGCTGCCCCATGACAACCGTCTGCGGCAGATCTACCGCAGCCTGGACCAGCACCCGGAGCAGCAAACCACCTTGGGCCAGTGGAGCCAGAAGTTGGAAGTGAGCGAAAAGACCCTGAGCCGTCTGTTCCTCAGTGATACCGGATTGACGTTCAGGGCATGGCGTCAGCGCCTGCGTTTATTAAGCGCCCTGCCCGCGCTGGAACAAGGCGAACGGGTGACAGATGTGGCCTTGGCCTGTGGTTACGAGTCGACTTCAGCGTTTATCGCTGCATTCCGGCAACAGTTCGACGCCACTCCGGGGGAGTTTTTCCGTTAGAGGGGTGCCTGGTGTGTTTCCAAGCAAGCGCATTGGCAAATGTACGTCGCCTCAGAAACGACCAACCGGCAAAAAATACCCATTCATCCCCTGTGGCTGGTATGGTGCCGCGCTTGAAAAACCCGCCGCTGACTTGCAAGGAATAGGACGTTGAACACTGACGAAAAAATGACCGGGGACCTGTTTGAAGTGGACAAGCGCCTGTCGCTCAAGCCCGTGGTGGATTTCAACAGTTACCTGGAGGCCGCCTTCGCCTCAGGTCCCTGCGCCTGTATACGTTGCGTGGCCAGCAGCGGCGACGAAACCGGTTACGAATTCCAGCACACCTTTGACTTCCAGGGCCAAACGGCCAACCGCCGCTTCGCCTCCACCGCCGGCAGCGATGTGCTGCTGATGCTGAAAAAAGCCTGGCTGTCCTACACCAAGGCCGAACTGCCGCTGAGCGGTACCCTGGTGTTGGCGACAGTGAAGGAGTTTGTCGAGCCGCAGTTGCACAAGCGGTTGTTGCCATTATTGGTGGCAAGCGGGTTGGTGAAGGAGATTGAGGGCGTGTTACAGATTCAAGCGCAAATGCCGGGTTGATAGACCCGATTCAATGCATCACATTTTTCAGGATTGTCGCTCGGGAAATATAGGGAAATTACAATGTTGGCCAGTCTTGAAGATGTTGAGAAATACCTGAAGGCGCTTGACGTATACCTCGATCATAACAAGGAGCATGTCTCTCCCTATATAGATGAGATGGCGAGGCATATCAGAGACGCCCTCATGGATCCGTCCGAGCTTTCTATCCCAGGCTCCTGGCCTACCTATTTTCCTGAGCGAATAGAAATCATACGTCGGCTCATGATGATGCCCGTCAATGAAGAGACTATCGGCAATATTCACTTCGAGTTGGCTAAAACCTTTAGGCATGTAAACGTCCTGGATGGATCGCCAAGCTTCAGCGCGTATCCGGCCGTTCTTTTTTATGCTCACCCAACATTTCCTGAAATCCCGCTGCGCAGGACGGATGTGATTCTGTTCGGAGTCCCCTGTGACATTTACAGCGAGAAGATCGGGGTCCCATCAGGCGAACTCCGTGAAATAGCCAAAAAAGTAGAAGCGTGGAATTCAAACATTGGAGATTGGGAAAACCGCGCCACAGAAGCCGAAGGACGCTATAGGGAAGTGGTCTCCGGCAACAATTATCTAGGGTTGAGCCATGCCTTTGAAAAGATGATTGCAAGTAAGTTGGAAGAAGCAAAAGGTTTGCTTTCGTCGTTGAAGATTCTGGGGCTGCTGGCAGTACTGGTGCCAGCCCTTCAAGTGTTGTTTGGCGTCATTCCAGCCCTAGTGGAGAAACTAAGTATTCCACTCCTGTCCACCGCCATTTTCTCAGTCGCCGTAGAAGTCATATTAATCTACTACTTCAGACTGATTCACTCACGCTGGGTTGCCCTGAAGAGCCAAATCTCCCAGCTTGAGCTAAGGCACGCCATGTGCGCATTCGTCCATGATTACGCCGAGAAATCCAAAGACCTGAATCGCGACACTCTGGCGAAATTCGAGAATATGATTTTCTCAGAGGTGTCACAGGACAACTCTCCTCCGCCCAGCATTTACGACGCAGCAGATTCCATCGCAAAGCTGCTCACCGCCTGGAAAAAGCCAACCTGATATCACAACCGGTGATAGCGCTCGATAACACCGCACCACGGCGCGCAGGTATAGAGCACGCTTGCCCTGATACCAACCCGTTAAGGCATGCCAACCGGTGTGGGAGCTCTCGAGCCTTGGCGAGGCTGCGATGACGTCAGCACATCAAACAATGGTATTGCCTGGTCCACCGCTATCGCAGCCTCGCCAAGGCTCGAGAGCTCCCACCTTTTACCTTTACTGCCTTGAGTTTGGCGTTCGCTTAACTAACCGGCGTCAAGCCCAGCTCCCCTCGCCCATCCACAGGCACAACCACCGCACTACCACTGGCCACAAAGTCTTCCTTGCGCAAAATCACCAAGGCGATCAGCGACACCAGCCCCGTGCCGACATAAAAGTACCAGGGCGACGTGATGTCGCCGGTGGCCTTGATCAGCCAGGTGGAGATCAGCGGCGCACTGCCACCGAACACCGCCACCGGGACGTTGTAGGCCACGGCAATCCCGGTGGAGCGGATGCGTGTGGGCAGCAGTTCACTCATCAGCGCGTAGGTTGAGGAGGCATACAACCCGAACAGGATCGCCACTGCCATCAGCGGGAAGAAGAACGAGCTGGCCGTCGCCGTCGGCGCCGACTTGAACAGCCAAAACATCGCCAGCGTGGCCAACGTACCAATCACCAGCAAGAACGGCTTACGCCCGTACTTGTCGGTAAACGCGCCACCAAACGGCATCACAAAGGCCGCCGAGAAACTGGCGACAAACACGTAGAGCAACGTGGTGCCGCTGTCGAACTTGAGGATTTTCGCCATGTAGGTCGAGGCGAAGGTCAGCACCAGATAGAAGATCGAGCTGTGCAGGGTGATGATGAAGAACACCAGGGCAATCGCCCGTTTCCACTGCCAGACTTCACGCAGTGGTGCCCGGGAGGTCTGCCCTGCCCGCTGCAACGCGAGGAACTCGGGGCTGTCTTCCAGCTTGAGACGGATATACATGGAGATCATGCCCAGGGGCGCGGCGATCAGGAACGGAATGCGCCAGGCCCACTCTTGCATCAGCTCGGCGCCGAGGATCCAGGTCATGCCGTTGGCCACTGCGCCCCCTACCAGCAGGCCAAGTACTGCGGTCACCATCAGCCAGCAGGTAGCGAACCCACGTCGACCGGGGCCGGCGTACTCGGAGATGAAGCTGGTCACGGTGCCGATTTCGCCACCCGCCGAGAAGCCCTGCACACAACGCACCAGTATCAGCAGGATCGGCGCGGCAATCCCGATGCTGGCGTAGGTCGGCAACAGGCCTAACAAAACCGTCGAGCCGGTCATCATCACCAGTACAGTGATCAGGGTCTTGCGTCGGCCGATCTTGTCCGCCAACGGACCAAAGAACAGCCCACCCAGAGGCCGGATGAAAAAGCTCAGGGCAAACGCGGCGAAGCTCGCCAGCAGGCTGGTGGTGGGGTCGTCCGAGACGAAGAATGCCTGGCCGATGTACACGGCGAGAAAACCGTAGACACCGTAGTCGTACCACTCGATCAGGTGACCGGAGGTGGCACCGATAAACGCACGGCGCCGCTTGCGGGCCGTGTCTTGCTGTTGAATGCCCATCTAAAGGACTCCTGTCTGATGTCTGTCCATGGAAAACGCTTCAGGGAACGGCGGTGACGCTCGTGTCTTTCAACCACTGCCGCAATTCGGTCTTGAGGACCTTGCCGTAGCTGTTCTTCGGCAGGTCGCTACGAAACAGGTACTTCTTGGGTTTTTTGAACGAGGCCATGCGCTCGATAAACCAGGCATTGAGCAGCGCTTCATTGAGCGCCTGTGCGTCCCGGGAAACCACAAAGGCTACCACTGACTCGCCCCACTGCGCATCCGGTTCACCGACCACGCAGACTTCAAACACATCGGGGTGCTGCGCCAGCACTTCCTCGACTTCCCGGGGGTACACATTGCTGCCGCCGGTGATGATCACATCCTTGGAGCGATCGGTGAGTGTCAGGTAGCCGGCCGGGTCCATAAAACCGATGTCGCCGGTCAACAGCCAGCCCTCCACCAGGGCCTGGCGGGTGGCGGTTTCGTTATGCCAATAGCCCTGCATCACGGTGGCGCCACGCACGGCGATTTCTCCGCGCTCGCCGCAAGGCACAGGGCTGTGGGCTGCATCCAGGATGCGGATTTCCACGCATGACTGCGCCTGGCCAACAGACGCCGCCAGCGTGGCCCACTCCGACCGTTGCCGATCTGCGATCAGTTCACGGGGCAAGACGCTGATGGTCATCGGGCTCTCGCCCTGGCCATAGATCTGCACCAGGCGCGGGCCAAAGGTCTCGACGGCCTCCATCAGATCGGCCAGGTACATCGGGCCGCCGCCGTAGACAATGGTCTTGATCCCCTCGCCGGCGTATTCCTGGCGACGCGCCTGTTCCACCATACGCTTGACCATGGTCGGCGCGGCGAACAACGAGACATTCCCCAGTTCTGTGGCCAGCCCGAACAGCTCGGCAGCATCAAAACCACGGGACTCGGGGACCACATGACGCGCGCCGCAGCGCACATGGATAAAGTTATAAAGGCCGGCGCCATGGGACATCGGCGCGGCATACACCGCAGCGTCTTCAGCACTGACCGGGTCCACGTCCGTGGCGTAGCACAGCGACATGGCGATCAGGTTGCCGTGGGACAGCATCACGCCCTTGGACCGCCCGGTGGTGCCGGAGGTGTAGAACAGCCAGGCCAGGTCGTGGTCCTGACGAATGCAGGGGAATTCCAGCCCTGAATCGCAGGCACTATCCGGCGGCGTTCGTCCGTCCAACTCACGGCATTCGGCGGGTAAACCCTGGGATGAAAACACCTGGCCACCGTCGGTAAAGATCAGTCGGGCCTCAGCGTTTTCGGCAATCCAGGCCGCTTCGCCAGGGTGCAGTTTGCTGTTGACCGGCACCGCCACCGCGCCGACCCACCAGATGGCGTAGAGCAGTTCCAGGTATTCACAACAGTTCTTCATCAACAGTGCCACATGGTCGCCGGGCACAATGCCGTGCGTGTCCATCAGGTGCGCGGCACGTTGACGGACGCGGGCGGCAAAGGTGGCGTAGTCGGCAACTTGGCAGGCGCCCTCAAACAGTGCCGGGCGTTGTGGAAAACGGCGGCTGGTATCGTGTAGCCAATTGGCGATGTTCATCCTCAGCTCCGGCGCACTTGCAGCACCGAGGCATAGTTGGCGACCGCCATCCCGCCCATATTGAACACCAGGCCGAACTCGGGGTTAGGCACCGACAGGCCAATAGGCTCCCCCGTCAATTGACGAAAGGCCATGGCATGCATCGACACGCCGGTGGCGCCCACCGGGTGCCCCTTGGCCTTGAGCCCGCCGGACAGGTTCACCGGCAGGCGCCCGCCAGCACGCACCACACCGGAATCCAGTGCCCGATGCCCTTCGCCCTTGGGCGCCAGGCCCATGGCTTCGTAGATCAACAGTTCGGCGATGGTGAAGCAGTCGTGGACTTCGGCAAAACTCAGGTCTGCCAGGGTCACATTGGCCCCGCGCAAGGCCGAGTGAATCGCCCGCTGCGGGCCGTCAAACGCGAGGATGTCGCGCTGGGCAATCGGCAGGAAATCGTTGACCTGGTTCATCGTACGAATCTGCACGTCACGCCGAAACAGCCGGGCGCGCTTGGGCGAGGCCAGGATAATCGCGGCGGCACCGTCGCTGATCAATGAGCAATCCGTCAGGCGCAGGTTATCGGCCACATACGGGTTGCTCTGGGAGACGTTGTTGCAATGTTCGAAATCCATGACCTTGCGCATTTGCGCCAATGGGTTGGCCATGGCATTGGAGTGGTTCTTGGTGGCAATGGCTGCCATCGAGGCCATCGGGCAGTGGTAACGCTCGGCGTACTGCCGCGCGGCCATGCCGAACAACTGCGGGAAGCTCAAGCCGGCTTCGGCCGCATCGTTCTGGTAACCGGCACCGGCCAGCGCCCGGGTGACCTCGGCGGTGGTGTTGCCGGTCATCTTTTCCGCACCCACCACCAGTACCAATTCGGCGGCGCCGGAGAGAATCGCGTTGATCCCCGCCTGAATCGCCGCCGAACCCGAGGCACAGGCGTTCTCACAGCGGGTAGCCGGCTTGAACCGCAGGCCCGGATCGGCCTGCAACATCAGCGACGCGGGGAAACCATCGGGGACCATCCCCGAGTTGAAATGCCCGAGAAACAGCGCGTCGATCTCCGAGGCGTCAATGGCCGCGTCCGCCAGGGCCTCGCGGGTAACCTGGACGATCAGGTCTTCCAGGTTGGCACCGTCCAGGCGGCCAAAGCGGGAGTGACCGGCAGCAACAATCGATACGCAATCAACAGGCATGTTTAATTTCTTCTTCTCTTGGCTCGAACTTTCCCTACAATGGACTACCGTGCCAATTTCCCGCTAGTTCGTGCAACTACTTACAAGGGTAAGTAGCCGCTGCGACCGGCAACGTTCGCCGTGGCCGGATTCAACCTGAGGCAGGATGCCCGATGACCGTCTTCGCACAACAACTCCAAGACATCGAATGCCTGGCATTCAAGGTGTCGCCCGCCCCGCAACTGATTACCAGCCATCGGGTGATGCTCGACTGCAATGAGGCCTTCTTGCAGCTGTTCGGCTATCAGCGCGACGAACTGCTCAATCAGTTGACCCTGCTGATCTACCCGTCCCAGGCCGACTACAAGTCCATCGGCAAGCGCAGCCTCGACTGGTTGCACGACAGCCCCAGTGACTCCTATTCCGATGAGCGTTTCATGCAACACAAGAACGGCGAGGTGTTCTGGGCCAAGTCCCATGGCTACACCCTGACCCCCGACGACCCGTTCAAGCTGATGGTCTGGCACTTCGAGCGCCTGAACCGCACGCACCATGCCACCGGCGACCTCACGCCCCGGGAGCGGGAAATCGCGATGCTCATCGTCAATGGGTTGAAGTCCAAGGAAATCGCCAAGCAACTGGAAATCTCCCACCGCACCGTGGAAGTCCACCGGGCGCGGCTGATGAAAAAAATGCAGGCGAAAAATATTGTCGAACTGGTGTCGAAAATCATTTTTGTCAGTTGACGGTATGCATTCATGCCCCCTTTGGCGGGTCATTTATAGCCAACGATTACAACCCACAGGTCCTGCGGTAGCTACGCTGAACTTCGCTTAAACGGAGTTCTCGCAAGCGTCTATCTTAAAGGACTAACAACATGGCTCAATTTGATCGTTCCACCGCCTCGTCCAACCACCCGTCAACCCCGCCCCGTACCGAGGGCACTCGTTCCAGCCGCCTCACCCTCGACAACGCCGGCCCCGTGCAGATGGGTTTCTGGGTGCCCAATCGGGTGTGGGCCACCGCCAAGTTCCTGGTGCCTCTTCGCGACTTCATCGCCGCCAAGAAGAAAGCCGGCACACTCACGCCGATGCGCCCGCAACTCATCGAATTCAAGCGCTGGGTGACCACCAACAGCGTGTACCGCATGTGGGTGACGTCGATGATCGACCAGTCCAATGCCTATGTCCTGACCCTTGATCCCGAAACCCAGGAACACATCAAGGACCAGGATGGCGACACGCTGTGGATCAAGGACTACGACAGTTTCTTCGAAATACTCAACGAAATCGTCACCACCTCCTCCTCGTTCAATGCCACGGCGCAGGTCGGTACGCCGATGAATGCCTTCCTGGCCATTTCCATGGCCACTGAAGCCGGCGTGGCGGTGTTTCACGACGAGACGTTCAACCAGCAATTCAAGAAGGTGCTGGACACTTGGAACACCTTCCTCAAAAGCCCCGAATCCCTCGACAAACTGGACATCAATGATCCCGAGAAAGAAGGCTCGTGGATTTCCGAGGCCGCCTGGGCCGCCGGTGTATGGGACCAGATGGAGTGCGACCCGAAGCAACCGGGTTATGGCTTCGATTCCTGGAACGCGTTTTTCATCCGCAAATTCGTGCCCGGTGCGCGGCCTTTCCAGGGCGACCCACTGACCCAGATCGACATTGGCTGCGAGACCACGCCGTGGCAATACGAAAACAATATCGCCTTCGAGACCGACTTCTGGATCAAGGACGTCAACTATTCGCTGCTGGATCTTTTTGCCGGCCAGTCACAGTGGGCGAAGCCGTTTGAAGGTGGCCAGATCTATCAGGGATTCCTGTCCGCCACTCACTATCACCGCTGGAACGCGCCACTGGACGGCACCATCCTGCGCTCATGGGTGCAACCGGGCACCTACTTTGCCCAACGCCCGGCGCAGGGTGAAGGTGAAGGCACCTGGGAAGGCACCGAGTCGCAGCCCTACCTGGGGCATGTGGCCGCTCGCGCTATCTTTATTTTCGAACACGCCACCTGTGGTTATGTGGCATTGATCTGCATCGGCATGGTCGAGGTGTCGACCTGCATCATCGAACCGCAGTTTATCGTCAACGAAGGCAGCGCTCCGGTGACAATCACCCGCGGCACCGAGATCGGGCACTTCGAATTCGGAGGGTCGACCCACATGATGGTGTTCCAGAAGGATCGGGTACGCCTTGAGCAATGGGCGATTGATGCGGTGGCCCACCAGAATGATCCGCAGCCGACAGCCATGGGGACGGTGATTGCGACGGCGCTGGATACGCAAAACCACGGTCGCTGAGATCCTGAAAACCTTGTAGCCGCTGCCGAGGTACGAGGCTGCGATGCATGTCCGCAGGACTGCCTGGGGGTCGCTGCGTCGGAATGCCGCCCAAACCCATCGCAGCCTCGTTCCTCGGCAGCGGCTACATAAATCCGCCTCTCCGAAAAAGTCATTGTGTTGTCATAACCGGCAATGTTATGTTTCTAACAGAGAATATAATTATGCAATATTGATAACATTCGCGATCACCCTTTTCGAGACCGTCATGGACAAGCACAGCTTCCAACTGACGCTGGAACAACAGTTCCCCACGCTGACGCCCACCGGTAAGCGCATTGCCACCTATCTGCTGGGCAACCTGCAGCAATTGCCATTCGAGACCGCCGACAGCATCGCCCAGCAAGCCGGGACAACCGGCATTTCAGTCGGACGCTTCTTGCGTGCCCTGGGCTATCGCAACCTCGATGACGTCAAGCAAGGCCTGCGCGGCGACACGCCGGCGTCGTGGTTGATCACTGACCGGCTGGGGGCCTTTCGCGATGAGAGTGACCAGGAAGACGCCCTCGACCGCTCCCTGAAGCGGGAAATCGAGGCCATCGAACATGTGTATGGCCTGGCCCGCAGCCCGGCGTTCAGCACTATCGTGCAGCAGATTGTCGAGGCCGATGCGGTGTTTATCCTCGGCATCCAGTCCACCCGCGGCATCCTCAACGCCTTTCACAGTCACCTGGAACACATCCGGCCCAAGGTCTATTACGTCGATGGCCTGTCGGGGATCTACGCCGAGACCCTGAACTCGGGCTTTGAGAAACCCTACGCAATCATTTCCGACTTCCGTGCCTACTCTGCCGTCACGCCCACCTTTTGCGAAATCGCCAACCTGCACCACCTGCCGCTGGCGCTGATCACCGACCTGCAATGCCCCTGGGCCCGGGACTACGAGCTGGACCTGTTGCAACTGAAGACTGATGTCGGCCAGTTCTGGGATTCCCTGGCGCCGCTGGCCTGTCTGTTCAACTTGATCGTCTCGGCTGTTGCCGAACAATACGGCGAGCGCCTGGATGCGCGCCTGGCGAAAAATCGTGCCCTGCAACAAGCTTTCGGCCAGTTTGAATCCTGACCCTGAAGAGGATGTGTTTGCGTGAATAACAGTCCCTTGGTAGAGATCGACCCCCAGGTGTACCCGGTGCAGATCGACCTGATCTACGCCAGCTCCGACAACCTGGCAGGCCGTGTGATCTATCGCACTAATCGTTGCCTGTTGCATGTCGACGCGGCCGCCTGCCTGCACAAGGCCAGCCACGCGGCGCGCCAGGCCGGGTTGACCCTGCGCATCCTGGATGCCTATCGGCCCGCGTACGCCCAGCAGTTGCTCTGGCAGGTCCTGCCCGACCCCAACTACGTACGCGACCCGCGCCTGGGCTCGCATCACACCCGAGGCGTGGCCGTCGACCTGACCCTGGTCGACGCACACGGCGAAGCCCTGGACATGGGCACCGCCTTCGACGCCATGGAACCCAAGTCCCACCCGTTCTACCCCGATTTACCGCCCCAGGTGCAACGCAATCGCCTGTTGTTGATGGGGATCATGCTGAGCGCCGGCTTCAAGGCCATCACCACCGAATGGTGGCACTACGAGCTGCCGGACGCCGAACACTTCCCCCTGATCGAGGAGCCCCGCTGACCGTTTACCGCCACACCACAACAATAAGCAGCACGCTTTAGCTCCAACTGCCCGGTTATACATTTAATAAAAAACCTGACGACGTTCCCCTCATCTGATGATCAAGGAAACCGGCATGACCCTTAATACCGTGACTACCCGCAAGACCCTCGTCCTGTCCCTGTTGTGCGCCGCCCTGAGCCTTGGCGCCTGGCAATCGGCAAGCGCCGCCGCCCCCAGGGACACCCTGATGATCGGCAAGGCCGCCGACCCGCAAACCCTCGACCCCGCCGTGACCATCGACAACAACGATTGGGCGGTGACCTACCCGGCGTACCAGAAACTGGTGGCCTACAAGGTTGAAAACGGTAAAGGCAGCACCGAAGTCCAGGGCGACCTGGCCGAGAGCTGGAGCATTTCGCCGGACAATCTGGTGTGGGACTTCAAGCTCAAGCCCGGCAACAAATTCGACGACGGCGCGGCAGTGGATGCCAATGCGGTGAAGTTCTCCTTTGACCGCCTGATGAAGCTCAAGCAAGGGCCTTCCGGCGCCTTTCCCGATGACATGGCCGTCAGTGTCGTCGACCCGATGACCGTGCGCTTCACCCTGACCAAACCCTATGCGCCCTTCCTCTTCACCCTCGCCCACAACGGCGCCGGCATCATCAACCCGGACGTGGCGAAACAGGGCGATATCAACGCTTACCTGTCGACCCACACCGCCGGCTCCGGTGCGTTTCGCCTGAGCAACTGGCAAAAAGGCCAGGCCCTGACCCTGGAGCCCAACACCTACTACGCCGGGCCCAAGCCCAGCCTGAACAAGGTGGTGATCAAGATCATCAGCGAAGCCTCGGTACGGCGCCTGCAACTGGAACGCGGTGACCTGGACATCATCGAGGACATGCCCGAAGACCAGCTCAGCACCCTGGCCAGCAAGCCGGGGATCGTCGTCGAAAAATTCCCGTCGCTGCGGGTGACGTACCTGTACCTGAACAACAAAAAAGCCCCACTGGACAACCGCGACGCGCGCCAGGCCATCGTCGATGCGCTGGATTACAAGGGCATCGTCGACGGCATCCTCAAGGGCCAGGCCAAGCTGATGAACGGGCCGATCCCCGACGGCATGTGGGCCCACGACGCCAGCCTGCCGATGATGAAACAAGACGTGGCAGCCGCAGACGCCAACCTCAAGAAACTGCCGCAGAAAATCAGCAACCTGAACTTTGTCTACTCGGACAAGGACGCCAACTGGGAATCCATCGGCCTGACCCTGCAAGCCGGCCTGGCGCCATTGGGGATCAACCTGAAGATGGAGAAACTGGCCAACGCCACGATGCGTGAACGCCTGGGCAAGGGTGACTTCGACGTCGCGATCGGTTCCTGGAGCCCGGACTTCGCCGACCCCTACATGTTCATGAACTTCTGGTTCGACTCCAACCTGCAAGGGCTGGCGGGCAATCGTTCGTTCTACAGCAACCCGCAGGTAGACACGCTGGTGCGTGATGCAGCGGCCAACAACGACACCGCCAAGCGCATCGAGCTGTACCAGCAAGCGCAGAAGATCGTGCTCAAGGACGCGGTCTACGCCTACCTGTATCAGAAGAACTACAGCCTGCCGATGCGTGATTCGGTGAAGGGATATGTGTTCCATCCGATGCTGGAGCAGGTGTTTAACGTGGCGCAGATCAGCAAGTAAAGCGCCAACAGCGCTTGCCGATGATTTGTAGCCGCTGCCGAGGTACGAGGCTGCGATGGGTTGCGCAGCGACCCCCGAGGGCGGTCCTGCGGACACGCATCGCAGCCTCGTCCCTCGGCAGCGGCTACAACTGATCTCACTACCGCCCGTTCCGCTATATCGAGGAGCCCCCATGGCCTTCCTGAATATGTTGCGCAAACGCCTGCTCGGCCTGCTGTTGGTCGTGATCGGTGTTTCGCTGATCACCTTTTGCATCTCCCACCTGATCCCGGGTGACCCGGCGCGGCTGATCGCCGGCGACCGGGCCAGCGATGCCATTGTCGAGAACATCCGCCATCAACTGGGCCTGGACTTACCGCTGTATCAGCAATACGGGCGCTACATGAGCGACCTGCTGCACGGCGACCTCGGCACCTCGATCCGCACCAGTCGCCCGGTGCTGGAAGACTTGCAAGCGTTCTTCCCGGCCACCCTGGAACTGGCCCTCGCCGCGCTGCTGTTGTCGGTGCTGGTGGGCGTGCCGCTGGGGGTGTTATCGGCGGTCTATCACAACCGTGCCATCGACCAGGTCGCGCGCACCCTGGCCGTCACCGGCATTTCCACCCCGGCGTTCTGGCTTGGGTTGGGACTGATCGTGTTGTTCTACGGGCAACTCGGCTGGTTGCCCGGCAGCGGTCGCCTGGACGAAGGCCTGGAGCCGCCCCACACCATCACCGGGTTCTACCTGGTGGACGCATTGCTGGCCGGTGATATCCCGCTGTTTCTCAACGCCCTGCAACACCTGATCCTGCCGGCGATCACCCTGGGCTTCGTCAACCTCGGCGTGGTGGCGCGGCAGATCCGCTCGGCGATGCTGGATCAGTTGGGCGAGGACTATATCCGCACCGCCCGCGCCTATGGCCTGTCGCGCTGGGCGGTGATTTTGCGGCACGCGCTGCCCAACGCGCTGATTCCCTCGGTCACCGTCCTCGGCCTGACCCTCGGCGACTTGCTCTACGGCGCCGTGCTCACCGAAACCGTGTTCGCCTGGCCCGGCATGGGCGCCTATGTGGTCAAGTCGATCCAGTCCCTGGATTTCCCGGCGGTGATGGGCTTCGCGATCCTGGTGTCGTTTATTTATGTGCTGCTGAACATGGCGATCGACCTGCTGTACCGGGTGATCGATCCGCGTATTGGCGAGGTGAATTGAGATGACCACGCCTGTGACTGTCCCCCTGCCCGTACCCTTGGCTCAACGCCCGACCTTGCACGCGCGCCTGGCGTACCTGGCTTATCAAGTACGGCGCAGCCCGCTGACCATTGCCGGCCTGACCATCACCCTGATCGTACTGATCTGCATGGCCTTCGCGCCCTGGCTGAGCAGCCACGACCCCAACGCCCTGAACCTGGCCCAACGCCTGGCCGCGCCCTCGGCCGAGCACTGGTTCGGCACCGATGAAGTGGGCCGCGACCTGTTCAGCCGAGTGCTGCATGGCAGCCGTCAATCGGTGGGCGTCGGCCTGTTCGTGGCCTTTGCCTCGTGCCTGGCGGGCGGCCTGCTGGGCTGCCTGTCGGGGATCATCGGCGGGCGTTTCGATGGCCTGATCATGCGCTTGATGGACATCATGCTCTCGGTGCCGTCCCTAGTGCTGATCATGGCATTGGCCGCCGCCCTGGGCCCGAGCCTGTTCAACGCGATGCTGGCAATCACCGTGGTGCGCATTCCATTCTACGTGCGCCTGGCCCGCGGCCAGGCCTTGAGTATTCGCCAGATGGGCTACGTCAAGGCATCCCAGACCTTCGGCGCCGGGCGCTGGCATATCGTCTCCTGGCACGTGGGCCGCAACGCCATGCCACCGTTGCTGGTGCAACTGAGCCTGGACATCGGCAGCGCCATCCTCATGGCCTCGGCCCTCGGCTTTATCGGCCTGGGCGCGCAACAGCCCACCGCCGAATGGGGTGCGATGGTCGCCACCGGGCGTAATTTCATCCTCGACAACTGGTGGTACTCGACCTTCCCGGGGCTGGCGATCCTGATCACCGCCACCGGCTTCAACCTGCTGGGTGACGGTGTACGTGACCTGCTTGATCCACGGCAACAGGGGAAATGAGTATGTCCAGTCCAGCGGTCCTCGCCATCGACAACCTGAGCCTGGAATTCCCGGCTTACCGCAACAACGTCCAGGCCCTTAACGGCGTGTCACTGCACGTCAATCCCGGCGAAATCGTCGGCGTGGTGGGCGAGTCCGGTTCGGGTAAATCGGTCACCGCGATGCTCAGCTTGCGCCTGCTGCCGGAGCGCAGTTACCGGATCACCCAGGGCAGCTTGCACATGCTCGGCCGCGACATGCTCGGCGCCCGGGAAAAAGACCTGTTGCAGGTGCGTGGCCGTGACGCGGCGATGATCTTCCAGGAGCCCATGACCGCCCTCAACCCGACACGGCGCATCGGCCGGCAGATGCTCGACGTGATCATCCACCACCAGCACCTGAGCAAGGCCGAGGCACGCGCCAAGGCCATCGCCCTGCTCAAGGACATGCACATCGCCGACCCCGAGCAGATCCTCGACAGCTATCCCTTCGAACTGTCCGGCGGCATGCGCCAGCGGGTGATGATTGCCCTGGCGTTTTCCTGCGATCCACAGTTGCTGATTGCCGACGAGCCGACCACGGCCCTCGACGTCACGGTACAGCGCCAGGTGCTGTTGCTGCTGCGGGAAAAGGCACGCCAACGCGGCACCGCGATCCTGCTGATCACCCACGACATGGCGGTGGTCTCGCAGTTCTGCGACCGGGTGTACGTGATGTACACCGGCGCCGTGGTCGAAGAAGGCCCCACCGCCCAAGTCATGGGCGACCCCCGGCATCCCTATACCCAAGGCTTGCTCAGCGGCCTGCCGGAACAGGTACAACCCGGCGAAGACCTGCTGACCATCCCCGGCCAAGTGCCCAACCTGGCCGCCCTGCCCTCTGGCTGTACCTTTCGCGAACGCTGCCCCCAGGCCATGAGCCAATGTGCCGAACGCCCGCGCCTTAACCCGATCGATCCGGCCCACCTGCGCAAAAGTGCGTGCTGGTTGTCCGCCAAGGAGTCTGTGTGATGACGGTTTCCCAAGAACCCTTGCTGACCCTGCGGGACGTGCAGGTGAAGTTCCCGGTAAAAAACGACTGGCTGGGCCGGCCCCGTGGTTATGCCCATGCCCTTAACGGCATCGACTTACAGGTGCGCCCGGGAGAAACCCTGGGCATTGTCGGCGAGTCCGGCTGCGGTAAAAGCACCCTCGCCCAACTGCTGATGGGGCTGGTGGCGCCCAGCGGCGGCGAAGTGGACTGGGTCTACAGCACCGCCCGGGAGCGCCATCGCCATGTGCAGATCGTGTTCCAGGACCCGCAATCGTCCCTCGACCCGCGCCTGCCGATCTGGAAGATCATCACCGAACCGCTGTTCGCCCTGGGTGACACGCCCAGACGCGACATGCGCGCCATCGCCGCCAAAGTGGCCGAGCAAGTGGGCATTCGCGCCGAGTACCTGGACCGCTACCCGCACCAATTCTCCGGAGGGCAACGGCAACGGATCGCCATTGCCCGGGCGCTGGCGTCGAACCCGAGCATTCTGGTGCTGGACGAGCCGACCTCGGCCCTGGACATCTCGGTGCAGGCGCAGATCCTCAACCTGTTGGGGGAGTTGCAACGGCGGTTGGGCCTGACCTATATCCTGATCTCCCACAACGTCTCCGTCGTGCGGCACATGGCTGACCGGGTGGCGGTGATGTACCTGGGGCAGATTGTGGAACTGGGGGATGCCGAGCAGGTGCTGGGGCAACCGCGGCATCCGTATACGCAGTTGTTGCTGGAGGCGGTGCCGAAGTTGGGGGTGGCGTTGGATGATGCGTATGTCAGTGCGGCGACGGAACTGCCGGGGAATCGGGTGTTGCCCGGTGGGTGTTTTTTTCTGGAGCGGTGTTTGAGGCGTACGCAGGGGTGTGAGAAGCCGCAACGGCTGGCAGGGGGTGTGCATCAGCAGGTGCGGTGTCATTTGGCGCTTTGAGTGGGGGCATATCCGTTGCTGCGGTGATGGCGGCTTATGGTTCCGCCCTTACGGCGG
>NZ_WNNK01000003.1 GCF_009724245.1 Pseudomonas spelaei
ATGTCAGGGTCCTTTTGTCTTTGCCCGTACCGCATGGATCTGGATCTGTAGTATAGCAACCTCCGATTGACCAACCCGTATCGATTTTAGGATTAGTGGAAGAAAAATAGTCCTTGCCTTGAAATGTAATACCCGTTGCGATGTCTGGGCCTAAATTGATATTTTTTAAGTAAATAAATACGTTCTCGGTTGGTGATCCTTTTCTGTCTACCCAGCACTCGAGATTCACATTTTGTACCGGTTGACGCCAGAGCACGGTTTTCGCAGCCGCTGAGTTGGGGATGGCGATGGTCTCAGTTATTGTTACGCTATCTTGTGTTACTTTTGAATTGACGGTCCTACAGATCATGGCATAAGCATTCGGGATGCTAGTTAGAAGTAAGCAACCCATTAAGATCAGTTTCTTAATAAACATCCTGAATCCTCTTGTGCTGATTATGGTTGGACGTTGTTACGATAAGCCTGGGGTGTTCCACCGTCACTGACGAGCGAGTAAGTCACCTCGCGTACCGGTCTGTCGCAAGCCATTATTGGAAGTTCGTAGGTGGCAAACGGAGCCACCATCAAATGATCAATGGTTTTTCCGCAGTCGACGCCCTTCGGATCCCGCAGGATCACTTCGGTGAGGGTAAGGTAATAAGGGGAATTGTTACGGACCTGATAAGTGGTTGAGCCCGATGGGGACCAGCGAAGGGTTTTAATTGCCTCTTCGGGCGAGCCGAGCAACTTCGGCCGGTAGAACAACTTCAGATTGTGCTGCAGCGCGATGGAAATCAGATTTTCATCGCTGCTTTTCTTCGGCACTGACAAGACTTTCAGCAGCAGAAACGATTCTCGGTCGGTTGGCAAGCCGGCCCCTTGGTAGAAGATATCGACCGATGCTTTACTTCGCTCTGCAATCAACAGCAGTGGCTTCGACAAAGCCATCGGTATATCCCGGTTTTCTTGAGGATCGCCCCAACTGAGATTGACTTGCGCCAGTGCTGGTTCGTTGCTGTCATTGACCAGAATGACAGGCACCTGGTGTTGGCCGGCTTCATAAATAAAACGCGTGTAACCATCGAAACTGATCTCGGCTTGCGCCGTCGGGGCGAGCATGAGCGCCAAGAGCAATCGGGTACTGAAGGTGAGGGGGCGGAGCTTGTGATTGAGAGTGAATAGCATGGGCCAATCATGGCAGTGCAAGGCATCTGAGGTGTATCAGACGATCCCTAAAGGCTGAGGGCGGCACTCGTCCCCCTTCATTTGACTGATAGCAAGCAACCTAATTATTCCATTTGACATTCGCTGCCTAAGCAGTAACATCTCGTCACACACTCACTGCCTAGGCAGTAATAAGGTGGCTTTCGATGCCTCACTTCACCCCTGACAACTTCCACAACTGCCATCTCGGCCTGTTGCTGGGCCGCGCCGCGATCCTTAAGGACCGCATCATCGACACCCATATGGAACCCCACGGCATCACTGCCGCGCAGTTCAAGGTGTTGATCAACATGGCCCAGTTCGGCGTCGATACCCCGGCGGAGCTGTGCCGCAACCTGTCCCTGGACAGTGGCTCGATGACCCGCATGCTCGACCGTCTGGAGCAAAAAGACCTGTTGGCGCGCAAGCGTTCCGAACAGGACCGGCGCCAGGTGCAGTTGGTGCTGACCGCAGAAGGCCAACGTCTGGCGGACATGCTGCCGTACATCGGCGCCCAGGCCTTGAACCAGTTGGCAGGCGCATTGGAGCCGGGCGAATTGAAAACCCTGGAACATATTTTGACGAAAATTCTCGTGGCTGCAGGTGATGCAATGACCATTCAGCGGGTAGGTGGGAAATGAACAATCGCGCTTTGCGTGCCGGCCTCAGCCTGGTGCTGGTGGCCATGACTGTCGCCGGTTGTGCCAATTACAGTGGCCTGGACACCGAAGGCAAACGCCTCGAAGCCAATCACCTGCAAGCCGGCAAATCCCTCAGTGGCGTGACCCTGTCGCCTGCTGCCTGGCCCAAAGCCGACTGGTGGAAAAGCCTCGGCGACCCGCAACTCGACGGCCTGATCCATGAAGCCCTGCGCGACAGTCCCGACATGCAAGTGGCCAGTGCTCGTGCCCACCAGGCCGAAGCGGCCGCTTATGCTGCTGATGCTGCACGCATGCCGACCCTGGATGCCAGCGCGGGTGTCAGCCGTTCGCGCCTGGCCAAGGATCAGGACCCGCAAGGGATTGGTGGCACTTACGCCACCGTGCGTAACATCAGCGCCGGTTTCAACTACAACTTTGACCTGTGGGGCGGCCAGCGTGCCGCCTGGGAAGCGGCGCTGGGCCAGGCGCGCGCCGCCGAAGTCGATCAGCAGGCCGCTCAACTGACCTTGGCGGCCGACGTTGCGCGGGCCTACAGCGACCTGGGCCGGGCCCATATCGTTCGGGACCTGGCCAACGACGACCTCAAGCGCACCCGGCAAATGCTCGACCTGAGCAAGCGTCGGCTGAGTTCCGGGATCGACAGCCAGTACCAATACCAGCAAACCGAAAGCCTGGAAGCCAGTTCCGAGTCGCAACTGATCGACGCCGAGAAAACCCTGCAAAGCGCCAAGATCAGCCTGGCGGTGTTGCTCGGCAAAGGCCCGGACCGGGGCAATGAACTGGCACGCCCTAACGTCCTCAAGCCCAGCGCCGTCGCTGTGCCTTCGGTGCTGCCGGCCGAGCTGCTGGGGCGTCGACCGGACCTGATTGCCGCCCGCTGGCGGGTGGAGGCGGCGAGCAAGAACATCGTCGCCGGCAAGGCCAACTTCTATCCCAACCTGAACCTGAGCGCGAGCGCCGGGGCCGAGTCGTTGCTGGGGGATGCGATGTTCGGTTCCGCCAGCCGGTTCTTCAGCATCGCACCGACGGTGTCGCTGCCGATTTTCGACGGCGGCCGCCTGCGTGCCGACCTCGATGCCCGCGACGCCGATTACGACCTGGCGGTGGCCCAGTACAACAAAAGCCTGGTGAAAGCCCTGGGGGATGTCAGCGACAGCCTCTCGCAGTTGCGCGATATCGGCCGGCAGATTCAGGCCCAGCAACATGCGACGGACATTGCCCAGGAGTCCTACAACACCGTGGTTCAGCGTTACGGCTCAGGTATCGGTAATTACCTGGACGTGCTCAGCATCGAACAGCAATTGCTGCAGGCCCAACGTCAGTTGGCCAGCCTGAATGCCGAGCAAATCGATCTTTCGATTCAATTGATGCAGGCCCTGGGCGGCGGATTTAACGCCGATAACGTGGCCTCGACCACCCCAGCCACGCGCACTGAATAATTCAAGGTACTAGTCATGGCCACTGCCGAAACCAATAACACAAGCCAACAACCTGCAGACACCAGCAATCCGGGCAAACGCAGATTCATGCTGCTGGTCCTGGCGTTGATCGTCATCCTCGGCGCCTTGGGCGTTTGGGGCTGGTATGAGTTTTACGGACGCTGGGGCGAAAGCACCGACGACGCCTACGTGAACGGCAACGTGGTGGAAATCACCCCGTTGGTGACCGGTACCGTAGTGAGCATCGGTGCCGACGATGGCGACCTGGTCCATGAGGGCCAGGTGCTGATCAATTTCGACCCTAACGATGCGGCCGTCGGCCTGCAAAGTGCCCAGGCCAACCTGGCGCGCACGGTGCGTCAGGTGCGTGGTTTGTACAGCAACGTCGATGGTATGAAGGCCCAGGTCAATGCACAGAGAGCCGAAGTGCAAACCGCCCAGGACAATTACAACCGTCGGAAAAACCTGGCGCAGGGCGGGGCGATTTCCCTGGAAGAACTGTCCCATGCTCGTGACAGTTTGACCTCGGCGAATAACGCGTTGGCCAACCTTGAGCAGCAACTCAAGACCACCAATGCTCTGGTTGACGACACAGTAATTTCTTCGCACCCGGACGTGCAGGCCGCCGCCGCGCAATTGCGCCAGGCTTACCTGACCAACGCCCGAAGCACGCTGATCGCGCCGGTCACCGGTTACGTCGCCAAGCGCACCGTGCAACTAGGCCAGCGTGTGCAGCCGGGTACCGCGTTGATGGCGGTTATTCCACTGGACCAACTGTGGATCGACGCCAACTTCAAGGAAACCCAACTGCGCCAGATGCGCATCGGCCAGCCGGTGGAGATCGAAGCGGACATCTACGGCAGTGACGTGAAGTTCAGCGGCTCCATCGACAGCCTCGGTGCCGGGACCGGCAGTGCGTTTGCCTTGCTGCCGGCGCAGAACGCCACCGGTAACTGGATCAAGATCGTGCAGCGCGTGCCGGTGCGGATTCATATCAATGCCGAAGAGCTGGCCAAGAACCCGTTGCGGGTTGGCTTGTCCACTGTGGTTAACGTCAACTTGCACGACCAGAGCGGCCCGGTATTGGCCCAACAGGCGCCACAAAAGGCGTCGTTCAGCACCAACGTGTACGACCGTCAGTTGGCCGAGGCCGATGCGATGATCACTCAGCTTATCCATGACAACAGCCTGGCCGCCCCCAAGGCCGTCCAGCGCTGATTCGCCGATCCGTCAGCTACGGCCCTTGCTGGCCGTAGCGTCCACTCCGTTTCACAGGATTAGCGATGAGCAATAACGCCTCCTTCACGCCGCCCAGTTTGCTGATGGCCACCATCGGCCTGTCGCTGGCGACCTTCATGCAGGTGCTCGACACCACCATCGCCAACGTGGCGTTGCCGACCATTTCCGGCAACCTGGGCGTGAGTTCGGAGCAGGGCACCTGGGTCATCACCTCGTTTGCCGTGAGCAACGCCATCGCCTTGCCGCTGACCGGCTGGCTGAGCCGTCGCTTCGGCGAGGTGAAGCTGTTTCTGTGGGCCACCATCCTGTTTGTGCTGGCCTCGTTTCTCTGTGGTGTCTCCACCTCGATGCCCGAGCTGATTGGCTTCCGGGTGCTGCAAGGCCTGGTAGCCGGCCCGCTGTACCCGATGACCCAGACGCTGCTGATCGCCGTCTACCCGCCGGCGAGGCGCGGCATGGCCCTGGCGTTGCTGGCGATGGTCACGGTGGTGGCGCCGATCGCGGGGCCGATTCTCGGTGGCTGGATCACCGACAGCTACAGTTGGCCGTGGATCTTCTTTATCAACGTGCCCATCGGGATCTTTGCGGTGATGGTGGTGCGCTTCCAACTGAAGAAGCGACCAGTGGTTACCAGTCACCAGCCGATGGATTACGTGGGGTTGCTGAGCCTGATTGTCGGCGTCGGTGCCCTGCAGATCATCCTCGACAAGGGCAATGACCTGGATTGGTTCGAGTCGAACTTCATTGTTATCGGTGCGGTGATTTCGGTGATTGCCCTGGCGGTGTTCATCATCTGGGAAATGACCGACAAACACCCGGTGGTCAACCTGCGGCTGTTCGCCCATCGCAACTTCCGTATCGGCACCATTGTGTTGGTGTTGGGCTATGCCGGGTTCTTCGGGATCAACCTGATCCTGCCGCAATGGCTGCAGACCCAGATGGGTTACACCGCCACCTGGGCCGGTCTCGCGGTAGCACCGATCGGGATTCTGCCGGTGCTGATGTCGCCCTTTGTCGGCAAGTATGCCCACAAGTTCGACTTGCGCCTGTTGGCCGGGCTGGCGTTCCTCGCGATTGGCTTGAGCTGCTTCATGCGTGCCGGGTTTACCAATGAGGTGGACTTCCAGCACATCGCTCTGGTGCAACTGTTCATGGGGATTGGTGTGGCGCTGTTCTTCATGCCGACCTTGAGTATCCTGATGTCCGACCTGCCACCGCACCAGATTGCCGATGGCGCGGGCTTGGCGACCTTCCTGCGGACCCTGGGCGGTAGCTTTGCGGCGTCCCTGACCACCTGGATCTGGATTCGTCGGGCGGATCAGCACCATGCCTACATGAGCGAAAACATGACGACCTACGACTCGGCCACCCGCGATGCGTTGAATGCGCTGGGCGGGGCAGGGCACAAGGCATATGCGCAGTTGGATCAGATACTGACGAGCCAGGCGTACATGATGTCCACCGTGGATTACTTCACGTTGCTGGGGTGGATGTTCATGGGCTTGATTGTGCTGGTGTGGCTGGCCAAACCGCCGTTTGCCGCGAAGGCGGGCCCGGAAGCTTCAGGCCACTGATCTGGAGTTGGAATGCAATCCAATGTGGGAGCTGGCTTGCCTGCGATGGCGGTGGGTCAGCTTACGCAGAGGCTGACCGACAGTCCGCTATCGCAGGCAGGCCAGCTCCCACATTTTGGGTGGTGTTGTTCTGGAATTAAGCGCCAGGCAGCGCCAATTGCGGGTTGACGAAGTCAAACGCCGCCAACTGAAACCCTTGCTCGTCCACCTGCAACGCCCAACCTTGCTTGTCCCAATCCCCCAGCACAATGCGCTTGGCCGCTTGATCACCAATCTGCAACTTGTGAATGGCCGGACGATGGGTGTGCCCATGCACCAGGGTTCGCACGCCAAACGCCTGCATCACCCGTGGCACTTCCTCGGGTGTCACATCGACAATGTCGTTGGCCTTCATCCGCGTTTGCGCGCGGCTTTCACTGCGCAGCTTGCGCGCCAGCTTGTGCCGGGTACGCAGGGGCAGGTGGCGCAGGATAAACAGGGTGATGGGGTTACGCAGGATACGCCGCAGCTTCATATAGCCGACGTCGCGGGTACACAGGCTGTCGCCGTGCATCAACAGCACCGGCTCGCCATACAACTGCACCACACTCGGGTCCTTGAGCAAGGTAGCGCCTGCGGCTTTGCAGAAGGCCTTGCCGATCAGGAAGTCCCGGTTGCCATGCATGATGAAAATCTGGGGGCCGCTATCGCTCAGCTCGCGCAGAGCCTCGCAAATCGAACGCTGGAAGGGCGTCATCCCATCGTCGCCAATCCAGGCTTCGAAGAAGTCCCCCAGAATGTACAACGCCTGGGCGGAACGGGCGCGGCCGTTCAGTAAATCCAGAAACGCCCGGGTAATATCCGGGCGCTCCTCTTCCAGATGCAAATCTGAAATCAGCAATATCACTCAACGATCTCGGCTTTCTCGACGATCACGTCTTCTACCGGGACGTCCTGGTGACCGGACTTGCTGGTGGTCTGTACGCCTTTGATCTTGTCGACCACGTCAGTGCCGGCAGTCACTTTGCCGAATACCGCGTAACCCCAACCCTGCATGTTCTTGCCGCTGTGGTTCAGGAAGCTGTTGTCAGCCACGTTGATGAAGAACTGTGCGGAGGCCGAATGCGGCTCCATGGTACGGGCCATGGCGACGGTGTATTTGTCGTTGGAAAGGCCGTTGTCCGCTTCGTTCTGGATGCTTGGACGCTTGTCTTTCTTTTCTTTCATGCCTGGCTCGAAACCGCCGCCCTGGACCATGAAGTTGCCGATCACACGGTGGAAAACCGTGTTTTCGTAGTGGCCGGCTTTAACGTACTCGATGAAGTTGGCGACGGTGATCGGCGCTTTCTCGGCGTTCAGCTCGATGACGATGTCACCGTGGTTGGTGGTCAGTTTGACTTGAGTCATGTTCGCTACTCTTTCAAGGAATTCGTGGATTTGGGCGCCGATGGCGCTTGCACCTGTTTGGCAAAACACTGCCAAGGCGCGCAGTTTAGCGTGACCTGCAGGAATTTCGAGGTGGTTTTTTACCGCCCATGCAATAAATGCAGCAGTTTTTGACCACGCTCTGTCAGGTGCTTGACAGCATCGGCTATGATAACGCCTTTGTTTTATCTGGCCTGACCTGGCCACGTACCTGTCTGTTCAAGGATCCTATGAGCAAGCCCACTGTCGACCCTACCTCGAATTCCAAGGCCGGACCTGCCGTCCCGGTCAACTTCCTGCGCCCGATCATCCAGGCGGACCTGGATTCGGGCAAGCACACGCAGATCGTCACCCGCTTCCCGCCAGAGCCCAACGGCTACCTGCACATCGGTCACGCCAAGTCGATCTGTGTGAACTTCGGCCTGGCCCAGGAGTTCGGTGGCGTCACGCACCTGCGTTTCGACGACACCAACCCGGCCAAGGAAGACCAGGAATACATCGACGCGATCGAAAGCGACATCAAGTGGCTGGGCTTTGAATGGTCCGGTGAAGTGCGCTATGCCTCGAAGTATTTCGACCAGTTGTTCGACTGGGCCGTCGAGCTGATCAAGGCCGGCAAGGCCTACGTCGACGACCTGACTCCTGCGCAAGCCAAGGAATACCGTGGCACGTTGACCGAGCCGGGCAAGAACAGCCCGTTCCGTGACCGTTCGGTAGAAGAGAACCTGGACTGGTTCTCCCGCATGAAAGCCGGCGAATTCAAGGACGGCGAGCGCGTGCTGCGGGCCAAGATCGACATGGCCTCGCCGAACATGAACCTGCGCGACCCGATCATGTACCGCATCCGCCATGCCCACCACCACCAGACCGGTGACAAGTGGTGCATCTACCCGAACTACGACTTTACCCACGGTCAGTCGGACGCCCTCGAAGGCATCACTCACTCCATCTGCACCCTGGAGTTCGAAAGCCACCGTCCGCTGTACGACTGGTTCCTCGACAGCCTGCCGGTACCGGCGCACCCGCGTCAGTACGAATTCAGCCGCCTGAACCTGAACTACACCATCACCAGCAAGCGCAAGCTCAAGCAACTGGTGGATGAAAAGCACGTCCACGGCTGGGATGACCCACGCATGTCGACGCTGTCGGGCTTCCGTCGTCGTGGCTACACCCCGGCATCGATCCGCAATTTCTGCGACATGGTCGGTACCAACCGTTCTGACGGCGTGGTCGATTTCGGCATGCTCGAATTCAGCATCCGCCAGGACCTCGACGCGAACGCTCCGCGCGCCATGTGCGTGCTGCGTCCGTTGAAGGTGGTGATCACCAACTATCCGCAAGACCAGGTCGAAAACCTCGAACTGCCGCGTCATCCGCAGAAAGAAGAGCTGGGCGTGCGCAAGCTGCCGTTCGCCCGTGAAATCTACATCGACCGCGATGACTTCATGGAAGAGCCGCCAAAAGGCTACAAGCGCCTGGAACCGAACGGCGAAGTGCGCCTGCGCGGCAGCTACGTGATCCGTGCCGACGAAGCCATCAAGGACGCCGATGGCAACATCGTCGAACTGCATTGCTCGTACGATCCGGACACCCTGGGCAAGAACCCTGAGGGCCGCAAGGTCAAAGGCGTGGTGCACTGGGTACCGGCTGCGGCCAGCGTCGAGTGCGAAGTGCGCCTGTATGATCGTCTGTTCCGTTCGGCCAACCCTGAGAAGGCTGAAGACAGTGCCAGTTTCCTGGACAACATCAACCCTGATTCGCTGCAAGTTCTCACTGGTTGTCGTGCTGAGCCATCGCTTGGCAATGCACAGCCGGAAGACCGTTTCCAGTTCGAGCGCGAAGGTTACTTCTGCGCGGATATCAAGGACTCGAAGCCCGGTGCTCCGGTATTCAACCGTACCGTGACCTTGCGTGATTCGTGGGGCCAGTGATTCTTTAAGGAAACTGTTGTGCTAACGATCTACAACACGCTCAGCAAGAGCAAAGAAGTCTTCAAGCCCCTGGATGGCAACAAGGTGCGCATGTACGTGTGCGGCATGACCGTGTACGACTACTGCCACATCGGCCACGGCCGCAGCATGGTTGCCTTTGACCTGGTGACCCGCTGGTTGCGATTCAGCGGCTATGACCTGACCTACGTGCGCAACATCACCGACATCGACGACAAGATCATCAATCGCGCCAAGGAAAACGGCGAACCGTTTGATGTGCTGACCGAACGCATGATCGCTGCCATGCACGAGGACGAGGCGCGCCTCAACATCCTCAAGCCGGACATGGAACCACGCGCCACGGACCATATCCCTGGCATGCACGCGATGATCCAGACCCTGATCGACAAGGGGTATGCCTACGCGCCGGGCAACGGCGACGTGTACTACCGCGTCGCCAAGTTCATGGGCTACGGCAAGCTGTCGCGCAAGAAAATCGAAGACCTGCGCATCGGCGCTCGCATCGAAGTCGACGAAGCCAAGCAAGACCCACTGGACTTCGTCCTGTGGAAAGGCACCAAGCCCGGCGAGCCGAGCTGGGAATCGCCATGGGGCGCCGGGCGTCCGGGCTGGCACATCGAATGCTCGGTGATGTCCACCTGCTGCCTGGGCGATACCTTCGACATTCATGGCGGCGGCAGCGACCTCGAGTTCCCGCACCACGAAAACGAAATCGCCCAAAGCGAAGCGGCCACCGGCAAGACCTACGCCAACGCGTGGATGCATTGCGGCATGATTCGCATCAATGGCGAGAAGATGTCCAAGTCCTTGAACAACTTCTTCACCATCCGCGACGTGCTGGAAAAGTACCACCCGGAAGTGGTGCGTTACCTGTTGGTGTCGAGCCACTACCGCAGCGCGATCAACTACTCGGAAGACAACCTCAAGGACGCCAAAGGCGCTCTGGAGCGTTTCTACCATGCGTTGAAAGGCCTGCCGGTTGTTGCGCCTGCCGGTGGCGAAGCGTTCGTTGAACGTTTTACCCACGTCATGAACGACGACTTCGGTACACCGGAAGCGTGCGCGGTGCTGTTCGAGATGGTGCGTGAGATCAACCGCCTGCGTGAGAGCGATCTGGATGCAGCGGCCGGGCTTGCGGCGCGCTTGAAAGAGCTGGCCAGTGTCCTGGGCGTCCTGCAAATGGAAGCCGATGACTTCCTGCAAGCCGGTGCGGAAGGGCGTGTGGATGCGGCTGAGGTGGATGCACTGATTCAGGCGCGTTTGACGGCGCGTGCCAACAAGGACTGGGCGGAATCCGACCGCATCCGCGACCAACTCACCGCCATGGGCGTGGTGTTGGAAGACGGGAAGGGCGGGACGACATGGCGGTTGGCTGATCAGGCTTGATTGCTGAACGCTGAATAAAAAACGCCCCGACTGGTTCGGGGCTTTTTTTTGCGGCGCTATCCTGACAGAGCGCTTTTTTAGAAAACTCCAGTGATGAGCACTGTTATCCCCGTCCTCCCAGCGCCCGCACCGCATACAGCGCTATATTCCCCAACTGCTCCACACTGGCTCCGCCTTTGCTGCTGACTTTCATGCCAACAAGCGTTGCCATCAGAAAATCACAGGCCCCTGCCACGTCCGTGTTGGCGCCCAGTTCGCCTTGTTCCAATGCCTGTATCAACGTCTGCTCAAATGCCTTGCGCAGCCGTGCGGCGCTTTGTTCGTTGAGCTGATTAACCTCCACATCGTCCTGCCCGAATTCACAGATCGCATTGACGCCCATGCAGCCACCCGTGCCCAAGGAGTACAGGGTGTCGTGTATTGCGTGTAACGGCGTCGGACCCTGACTCAAGCGCTCGATCAGGTCATCGACACCGCTGCGCTGATACTCGGCCATGGCCAGCAGGTACAACTGGCGTTTGTCGCCGAAGGTGTTGTACATGCTCTGGCGGCTCAGCCCCATGGCCTGCATCAGTTCCTCGGTGGAGGCCGCGGCAAAACCCTTGTCGCAGAAAACCTGGATGGCCTGGCGCAGCACCTGGTCGCGGTCGAATGCTCTGGGTCTTGCCATGGTTACCTCGGGGATTACAGGTGAAGGCTCATGCCAGGTAACCACCGTCGATGGTCAGGCTTGCGCCGGTAACAAAGGCCGCGTCCTCGCTGGCAAGGTAAGCCACCATGCCGGCGATATCGTCGGCAGTGCCCACGCGGCCCAGGGGTATCAGGCTTTTGATCAACTCGTGAAAAGGCCCGTCTGCCGGGTTCATGTCGGTGGCGACCGGGCCGGGCTGGACGTTGTTGACGGTGATCCCGCGTGGGGCGAAATCAATGGCCAGGCCGCGGATCATACCGGCGATCGCCGACTTCGTCATGCTATAGACGCTGGAGCCGGGAAAGGCGGAGCGTTGGGCGACTACGCTGCCGACCGTGATGATCCGGTCACCTTTTTGCATCACCGCCGAACAGGCTTTGGCGGCTGCGAACGCCGCGCGGACATTGACGGCAAACATCCGGTCGAAGTCCTCAAGGCTGAACTCGTCGACGCTGCCGAGCTGCAAGATACCTGCGTTGTTGACCAGGATATTCAAGCTGCCAAAGCGCTCCACCGTGGTGGATACGGCCCGCTCAATCGCAGCGACATCCGCGCTGTCGGCTTGGATGGCCAGGGCCTTGCCGCCTTCATTCTCGATCTGGCTGACCAGGGTTTGTGCCTTGTCGGTGGAAGCGGAATAGGTGAACGCAACGGCGGCGCCTTCGGCGACCAGGCGGCGCACGATGGCTTCGCCGATGCCGCGGGAGCCACCGGTTACCAGGGCGACTTTATTGCTGAAACGAGGGGTGTGAGTGGTCATAGGGGAGGGCCTGAGGTTTAGTGGATTAAATAATCTACTAAACCGTACCAGCCACAATGAATCGCGCCAAGTTATTTTTGGATTAATTAATCTTTAACTGGGTCAGTCACCTTGTCAGTTCGGCGGCTGCTGACCTCAGCCGGCACATCATCTCCCGCCATACGTTTGCGGAACAACGCGGTGCGCGCCAGCAGCAACGTGGTCACCGGCACCGTGATCGACAGGAGGATCGGAATCAACCAACCATGCAGCACCGGGCTGCCCTTGAGCAGCGAAAAATAGATGATCGACGCCAACGCCACACTCCAGGCCCCCAGCGTCGAGGCCAGTGCAGGCGGGTGCATGCGTTGGAAGAAGTCCTTCATCCGCAACAAGCCAATCGCGCCGATCAGCGCGAATACGCTGCTGAGTACCAGCAACACCGCCACAATCACTTCAACCCATAGCGGCATCATTCAATCACCTCCCCACGCAGCAGGAATTTTGCCAGGGCAAACGAGCCGACAAAGCCGAACAGCGCAATCAGCAACGCCGCTTCAAAGTAGGTGTCACTGGCATACCGAATACCCAGCACCAGCATCATCAGCATCGCCAGGATGTACAGGTAGTCCAGCGCCAGTACCCGGTCCTGGGCCGACGGGCCTTTGAACAGGCGGATCAGCGTCAGCACCATGGCCAGGGAAAACAGGAACAGGCTGAGCAGGATCGCATTGGAGAGCAGGGCACTCATTCGAAGATCTCCATCAGGGGCCGTTCGTAGGCGTGCTTGAAGTGCTGGATAAATTGCGCTTCGTCATCCAGGTCGAATACGTGCAGCAGCAGGATACTGCGGTCCAGGGCCAGTTCCGACCAGACGGTACCCGGGGTCACGCTGGTGATCATCGACAACACGGCCAGGCCGTTGGCATCGCGCAGGTCCAGGGGGATTTTGATAAAGCGCGAGCGCGGTGGACGCGAGCCGCAGGTCAGTACGCCCCAGGCCACGTGCAGGTTGGAGATGATCACGTCGCGGCCCACCAGGAAGAACAGGCGAATGATCACCCCGGGGCGGCGGATGCGGATCGGCAGCGGGCGCAGTGGCGCCATCATCAGCGGTGCGGCAAAGCCCAGGATCGCGCCGAGCAGCAGGTTGCCGGGGCTGATGGACAGGTTCAGCACCAACCATAAGAGCCACAGTGCCAACGACAACCACGGCGCAGGGAAGAGGCGTTTCATGGCTGTACCTCCGTTGCTGCGGCCTGAGCTTCAGGGCTCGGCACCGGGCGGGTCGCCATCACGGCCATCACATAGTGTTCCGGATTGTTCAGGCTGTCGGCGGCGGCCTGGGTGTAGCGCATCAGCGCTTCGGCCTTGAAGGTCAGGGCGATGCTCAGGCCCAGCAACAGGAAGATCGGCACACATTCAAAGCGGCGCAGCAGCGGCGAAGGGCGCTCCTCCGGGGTCCAGAAACGTTGAATGCCCAAGCGGGCGAAGGCGATCAGCGAGGCCAGGCCGGAGAAGATCAACAGTGCGACCAAGCCCCAGGCGGCCGGACGGATCGGCTCGTCAACGGCATTGCCCAGGCCCATTGGATTGATCAAGGCGCTGAGCAGGCTGAGTTTGCCGATAAACCCGGACAGCGGCGGCATGCCGATAATCAGCAGGGCGCAGGCAATGAAGCTCAAGCCAAGGAAGGCCACGGTCCAGGGAATCACCTGGCCGACCACGGCTTTTTGTTCATCGTCGAGGTTGGTGCCGGGTGGCGGATGCAGCGACGCCATGGCCGACGGCAGGGATTCGATTTCTTCTTCCATCGGTGCATCGTTGGCCGAGCGCGAACGTTCGATCAGTTCTGCCAGCAGGAACAGCGCGCTCAGCGCCAGGGTCGAGCTGATCAGATAGAACAGCGCGCCTGCGGTCAGGCTCGGCTGGGCAAACCCCACCGCCGACAGCAGGATCCCGGCCGACACCAGGATGCTCAGGCTGGCCATGCGTTCCAGGCGTTGCGCGGCGATCATTGCCAGGGCGGCGCAGATGATGGTCGCCATGCCGCCGTAGATCAGCCAGTCGCCACCAAAGTACGCCGAGGCACCCGCTTGCCCGGAGAACAGCAGCGTCCACAGGCGCAGCACGGTGTACACGCCGACCTTGGTCATGATCGCGAACATCGCCGCCACCGGCGCGCTGGCCGCGGAGTAGGCAGGCACCAGCCAGAAGTTCAGCGGCCACATCCCGGCCTTGGCCAGGAACGCGACCGCGAGGATCGCTGCGCCGGCATGCAGCAGACCGCGATCGGCTTCCGGTACCAGCGGGATTTTCAGCGCCAGATCGGCAAAGTTCAGGGTGCCGGTGACGCCGTAGATCAGCGCCGCGCCAATCAGGAACAACGACGAGGCCAGCAGGTTGATCGAGATGTAATGCAGCCCCGCCGACACCCGGGCGCGGCCCGAACCGTGCAGCATCAGGCCGTAGGACGCGGCCAGCAGTACCTCGAAGAACACGAACAGGTTGAACAGGTCGGCGGTGAGGAAGGCGCCATACAGCCCCATCATCTGGATCTGGAACAACGCATGGAAGCTGGTGCCCGCGCGGTCCCAGCGGGCCATGGCGAACAGCAGGGCGCTGACGCCGATGATCCCGGTGAGCACCAGCATCAATGCGGACAGTTGGTCCACCACCAGTACGATGCCGAACGGCACCTGCCAGTTGCCCGGCAGGTACACCCCGATGGAGCCGGGGCCGCCTTTCTGGGTCCAGTACAGCAACAGCACGGCGATGCCGAGGCCGAGCATGCTGGAAAACAGGTTGATCCGCGCCTTGAGCGGGCGGTGCTTCTCGCCCAGCATCAGCATCAGCCCGGCGGTCAGCAGCGGCAGCAGGATCGGCGCGATGATCAGTTGATTCATCCAGGTCATTCTTTAGGCTCCCGACCGTCCACGTGGTCAGTGCCGGTCAGGCCCCGGGAGGCCAGCAGCACGACAAGGAACAGCGCGGTCATGGCGAAGCTGATCACGATCGCCGTCAGCACCAGGGCCTGGGGCAGGGGGTCGGTGTAGTTGAGCAGGTCTTGCGGCACGCCGTCCTTGATGATCGGCTCCTTGCCGATAAACAGGCTGCCCATGCTGAAAATGAACAGGTTGACCCCGTAGGACAACAGGCACAGGCCCATCACCACCTGGAACGTCCGTGGCCGCAGGATCAGCCAGACGCCGGAGGCCGCCAGGACCCCAATGGCAATTGCGATGACTTCTTCCATCAGGCGGCAGCTCCTTTAGGCGTGGCAGCGGCTTTCGCCTGGTTGCTGGGTTTATGGGCACGTACCGATTGGTGACCCAGGGCGGTGAGTATCAGCAGGGTCGCGCCGACCACCACGGCGTATACGCCAACGTCGAAGAACAATGCGCTGGCGATGTGGATATCGCCGAACACCGGCAGGCTGAAGTGCAGCGTGTGGGTGGTGAGGAATGGATACCCCACGAACAGCGCGCCGAGCCCCGTCAATGTCGCTGACAGTAAACCGAAGCCCATCCAGCGCATCGGTCGCAGGCTCATCTGCGCCTCGACCCACTGGGTGCCGGCGACCATGTATTGCAGGATGAACGCCACCGACATCACCAGGCCGGCGACAAAACCGCCGCCCGGCTGGTTGTGGCCGCGCATGAACAGGTAGAAGGAGACCACCAGCGCAATCGGCAGCAGCAGACGTACCAGCACGGCCGGTACCATCATGAAGCCCAGGGCGGTGTCGCTGGCATGGCGCGGGTTGACCAGGTCGGTGGCCACGTCCGGCGCGAGTTGGCGCTGTTGTGCGGGTAACTCCATGCTTTCTTTAGAGGGACGGAAGCGTCGCAGCAGGGCGTAGACGGTCAATGCCACGGCGCCCAGCACGGTGATTTCCCCCAGGGTGTCGAAGCCCCGGAAATCCACCAGCATCACGTTCACCACATTGCTGCCGCCGCCTTCGGGCAGGGCGCGGCTCAAGTAGAACGAGGAGATATCGTTGGGTGTCTGGCGGGTCAGCATCGCGTAGGACAACAACGCCATGCCGCCACCGACCACGGTGGACAGCAGCAAGTCCCGCAGACGGCGGATGCGCGCCTTGGGCACCGAGCTGGGCAGTGGCGAGACGTCTTCGATCCGCCGTGGCAACCAGCGCAGGCCCAGCAGGATCAGCACGGTGGTCACCACTTCCACCACCAATTGGGTCAGGGCCAGGTCCGGCGCGGAGAACCAGACGAAGGTGATGCAGGTCATCATCCCGCAGACGCTGACCATGGTCAGGGCGGCGAGACGGTGGTACTTGGCTTGCCAGGCAGCACCCAGGGCGCAGGCAATCGCCAGCAGCCACAGGGTGACGAAGACGATGGAACCCGGGATCTTCGGTCGGTCGCCCCAACTGATGCCGCTGTGCAGCATCGGGATCAAGCCGGCGATCACGGCGGCCAGCACCAGCAGGAACAGTTGGGTTTGCAGGCGCTTGGTGCTGATGCGTTTTTCGAGCTTGCGCACGCCGCGCATCATCACCACCAGCGTGCGTTCGAACCCACGCTTGCCGTTGAAGTAACTGATGATCGGCGGGTAGTTGAAGCGGCCCCGCTTGAGTTGCTTGCGCAGCAGCAGGTAGAGCAAGACACCGCCGGACATGGCCACCAGGCTCATGATCATCGGCGCGTTCCAGCCGTGCCAGATGGCCAGGCTGTAGTCGGGCAGTACGCCGCCGACTACCGGCAGCGCGGCGGCCGCGAGGATCGAACCCACCACCTGGGCCGGGAAGATCCCCACCAGCAGGCAGGTAAACACCAGCAATTCCACCGGCGCACGCATCCAGCGTGGCGGCTCATGCGGGGTATGCGGCAGGTCGGTGGCCGCCGGGCCGAAGAACACATCCACGGTAAAGCGCAGGGCATAGGCGACACTGAACGTCCCGGCGATGGTGGCGATCACCGGCAGGGCGATTTCCACCCAGGCGGTGGCGGAGATAAATACGGTCTCGGCGAAGAACATTTCCTTGGAGAGGAAGCCGTTGAGCAGCGGCACGCCCGCCATGGAGGCACTGGCGACCATGGCCAGGGTCGCGGTAAACGGAATCAGCTTGAACAGGCCGCTGAGTTTACGGATATCGCGGGTGCCACTTTCGTGGTCGATGATCCCTGCCGCCATGAACAGCGACGCCTTGAAGGTCGCGTGGTTGAGGATGTGGAAAACGGCGGCAACCGCGGCCAGCGGGCTGTTGAGGCCCAGCAATAAGGTGATCAGGCCGAGGTGGCTGATGGTGGAGTAGGCCAGCAGGCCCTTGAGGTCATTCTGGAACATGGCGCAATAAGCGCCGAGCAATAAGGTAAGGGCTCCGGCACCGCCGACGATCCAGAACCATTCTTCGCTGCCGGACAGCGACGGCCACAGGCGGGCCAGCAGGAACACGCCGGCCTTCACCATCGTCGCCGAATGCAGGTAGGCCGAGACCGGTGTCGGTGCGGCCATGGCGTGGGGCAGCCAGAAGTGGAAGGGGAATTGCGCACTTTTGCTCAGGGCGCCAATCAGCACCAGCGCCAACATGATCGGGTACAGGGCGTGAGCGCGGATCTGGTCACCGGCGGCCAGCACCTGGTCCAGGTCGTAGCTGCCGACGATATGCCCCAACAGCATCACCCCGGCCAGCAGGCACAAGCCGCCTGCGCCGGTGACCATCAGCGCCATATACGCGCCACGCCGGGCATCGGCGCGGTGGTGCCAATAGCCGATCAACAGGAACGAGAACAGGCTGGTCAGTTCCCAGAAGAACACGATCTGAATCAGATTGCCGGAGATCACCAGGCCCAGCATCGCGCCCATGAACGCCAGGAAAAACGCGAAGAACCGTGGCACCGGGTCTTCCGGCGACATGTAATAACGGGCGTACAGCGACACCAGCGTGCCGATGCCCAGGACGAGCATCGAGAACAGCCAGGCAAAACCGTCCATGCGCAGCACAAAGTTCAGGCCCAGGCTGGGCAACCACATGAACTCTTCGCGAATCACGCCACCGTGGGCGATCTGGGGGTAGAGCAAAGCGACTTGTACGGTACCGACCAGGGCAACGAGGCCGGCCAGCAGGGATTCAGTATTGCGTGCGTTGTGCGGCAGCAAGGCCGCCAGACAGCTGCCGATAAAAGGCAGAAGCAGTAGAACTATCAGGGACATAGGCTTCTAATCTGCGGGAGTTTGGGATGCATCATACGTGCCGGAATCCGGATCACCAAACGGCAACCTGTGGCAGGATCCTACAAGCTAAGCTGAAAAAGTCGATTTAGCACTCAGCTCTGGCGCTCTTGTTCCAACTCATCGCTCAACTCGACGGCCTTGCGCCCACGGGTCTTCATCTCACTGACAATCACCGCCACCACAATCAGTGCTGCCCCCACCATGGCAATCGGCGGAAAACGCTCGCCGGCAATCCGCCCAACCACACCGGCCCACACCGGCTCCCCGGCGTAGATCAAGGTGGCACGGGTCGGCGAGACGCTTTTCTGCGCCCAGTTCATCGCCACCTGAATCACCGCACTGGTCAGCCCCAGGCCCACGGCGCTGAACAACAGCAGCCAGGAGAACCCCGGCAGCGCCTCGCCCATGGGCACCACCAACAGGAACGACAGCACCGAGGCGGTAGCCAGTTGCACCACGGTCACCCGGCGCACATCCACTTGCCCGGCATAGGCGCTGATCAAGATGATCTCGGCGGCAATCGCAATCGCGCCGATCAGGGTGGCGATTTCACCGGGGCTGAAATTCAGCGACGCACCGGCAGGGCCGGTCAACAGCATCAACCCGGCGAACGCCAGCATGATGCCAATGCTTGGCATCAACCCCGGCCGGCGGCCCAGCACCAGCCACTGTAACAGCGGCACAAAGGGCACGTACAACGCGGTAATAAAGGCCGATTGGCTGCTGAGAATCGTCTGCAGGCCAATGGTCTGCAAGCCATAGCCGAACATGATCGCCACCCCGATAAAGCACCCGGCCTTCAGCTCGAACAGGGTCAAGTCACGCAAGGTGCGAAACGAGAACAGGCCAACCATCAAGGCCGCAGCGGCAAAACGCAGGCCGACAAAAAACATCGGCCCGCTGACGGTCATGGCGTGCTGTACCAGCAGAAAGGTGCCGCCCCAGATCATGGTGATCACCACCAGCACGCACTCGGCTTTGCTGAAACGGGAGAAACGCGAGGAGGAAGTCGAGGTGGTCATGGCGGCTCTGGTCTTGCACAGGAAGGGCGCGGAACGCACAATGCGCCGCAGCTGGGCAGTATACTGCGCAACCCCACCCTGTGAGCAATATAGTGCACAAAGAAAATCCGCAACGGGCCTCGGTCCTGCAACACGTCAGCCAGAACGTTCGCCGCTTGCGCCATGCCGCCGAACTGAGTCAGACCGCCTTGTCTGAAAAGTCCGGCGTCAGTCGGCGGATGCTGGTGGCCATCGAGGCGGGTGAAAAGAACGTCAGCCTGTCGACCCTGGACCGTGTCGCCGAGGCTTTGGACGTGGCGTTCAGCGACCTGATCCAGGCTCCGGATGTGCGTGATCACAGCCGCATCAACGAACTGGCCTGGGCTGGCGAAATCGACGGCAGCAAAGCGGTGTTACTGGCCAAGGCCAGCGCTCGCCGAGAAGTCGAGTTGTGGGAATGGCGGCTGGAACCCGGTGACCGTTATTGCCCGGATCCGGACCTGGAGGGCTGGAGTGAACAGCTGTATGTTTTCGAAGGCTGCCTGACCCTGGTCGTGGGGGATGAAACACAGCAGATCGGTGCCGGCGAGTTCTACATGTTCGCCAGCCACCAGCCCCACAGCTATCGCAATGAGGGTGATATTGCGGTGAGGTTTGTACGAAACGTGGTGATCTGACTGTTGGTAGCGCAACAGTGGTTGAACACTTTGCTGGTTTGAGGCTACAAATATTTCTCTGATACTTATGTAATTCACTGATTTTATTATCTATTCCATTCAGGCACGACTCCTGCAATTGCTCCGGTATCTCTCTGAAGCCGGAGTCGGCCCATGCCAGCCCAACCTCTACACCTTGCCCACATCATCCGCTCGGACGCCGAAGCCATTGCTGTCGCCACTGAATTGGCCAAGCGCTTCGCCGTCGACGCCAGCGTGCGTGACCGTGAGCGTCGCCTGCCGGTCGCCGAGCTGGACGAATTCTCCGCCAGCGGCTTGTGGGGCATCACCGTTCCGAAGGCTTACGGCGGCGCCGAAGTGTCCTATGTGACGGTGGCTGAAGTGATCAAGCTGATCTCCGCTGCCGACCCATCCCTGGGGCAAATCCCGCAGAATCATCTGGGCGTGGTGGACATCCTCGTACAAACCGCCAGCGAAGCGCAGAAGCAGCACTACTTTGCCAAGGTGCTGCAAGGCTATCGCTTCGGTAACGCCTTCTCTGAAGCCAAGAGCAAAACCGCCGCCGCCTTCGAAACGCGCATCCGTTTTGACGGCGACAGCGCGCAGATCGATGGCGAGAAGTTCTACTGCACTGGCGCGTTGTTCGCCCATATCGTGCCGACGGTGGCGGTCAACGAGGAGAATCAGGCGTTCATTTCCTTTATCGAACGCGACAATCCCGGCCTGACGGTGATCGACAGCTGGGACGGCTTCGGCCAGCGCACCACCGCCAGCGGCGGGGTCACTCTCAATGCGGTCAAGGTCCCGTTGGACGCGGTGATCCCGGCCCACAAAGCGTTTGACCAACCCACCGCCGACGGCCCGATCTCGCAAATCATCCAGGCCGCCGTGGACACCGGCATCGCCATCGGCGCCCTTGAAGCCGCCAAGACCTACGCCCGCCAAGCCCGGCCGTGGATCGACAGCCAGCAGGACCACGGCTGGCAAGACCCGTTCACCATTGCCGCCATTGGCGACCTGGAATGGCGGGTCCACGGCGCCGAAGCCATCCTCGCCAAGGCCGGCCGCGCGGTCGACCTGGCCCTGGCCGAGCCCAATGAAGACACGGTGGCCAACGCCTCGCTGATTGTCGCTCAGGCCAAGGTCCTCTCCACCGAGATTGCCTTGCTCGCCAGCAGCAAGTTGTTCGAGCTGGCCGGCACCCGCTCGGTGCTCGGTAAACACAACCTCGACCGGCACTGGCGCAACGCGCGGACCCACACCCTGCATGACCCGGCTCGCTGGAAGTACCACCTGATCGGCAATTTCCTGCTCAACGGCGTCAAGCCGGCGCGCCACGCCTGGAACTGAGGAGCTTTCGATGAACGCACTGACCCAACCGGATGCCTTGCAGCAGGCCCGCCATCTACTGGAAAGCACTTTGCGCTTTGTGCAACACAGCGACGATCCCTATGTGATCAGTCGTTTTGGCGACTTGCAGATTCGCATCGACGTCGCGGCGGCACTGCTCGAACGCGCTGAAGCGCTCAAAGGCCAAAGCCCTGTCGAAACACAGATCGCCTTGACCGAAGCCCAGATTGCCAGCGCCGAAGCCTTGATCGCCGCCAGCAACGCCGAATTTGAGCTGACCGGCCAACGCACCGCGCTGCCGCCCACCCTGGATGACCCGTTGCGCTGGAAATACCAGATTGTCGGCAACTACCGCCTCAACGGCGTCGCCCCCAGGAGTGCTGTTTGATGTCCCGTGAAATCCGCTTGAATGCCTTCGACATGAACTGCGTCGGCCACCAGTCGCCGGGCTTGTGGGCTCATCCACGGGATCGCTCGTGGCAGTACAAGGACCTGGAATACTGGACCGACCTGGCGAAGATCCTTGAGCGCGGCAAGTTCGACGGCCTGTTTATCGCCGACGTGTTGGGCATCTACGACGTGTACAACGGCAACGGTGACGCGGCGATTCGCCAGGCGGCGCAAGTGCCGGTCAACGATCCGTTGTCGCTGATCGCGCCCATGGCGTTGGTCACTGAGCATTTGGGCTTTGGCCTCACGGCGTCGCTGTCCTTTGAACATCCGTACCCGTTCGCCCGCCGTCTCTCGACCCTGGACCACCTGACCAAGGGCCGTGTCGGCTGGAACATCGTCACCTCTTATCTGGAAAGCGGCGCCAAGAACCTCGGCCAGAAGGCCCAGACCGAACACGACGCACGCTACGACTACGCTGAGGAATACCTGGAGGTTTGCTACAAACTCTGGGAAGGCAGCTGGGAAGAGGGCGCCGTACTGCGCGACCGTGAACGGCGGATCTTCAGCGACCCGAGCAAAATCCACGAGATTCGCCATGTCGGCAAACACTTCCAGGTGCCCGGCATTCACCTCTGCGAGCCGTCGCCGCAACGCACGCCGGTGCTGTACCAGGCCGGGGCTTCCAGCCGTGGCAAGCAATTCGCCGCCGAACAGGCCGAATGCGTGTTCGTCGCCGCGCCGTCGAAAGTGCTGCTGAAAAAGACCGTGGCCGACATCCGCCGGCGGGCGGCAGAAGCGGGGCGTGATCCGAAGAAAATCCTGATCTTCAACTTGCAGACGGTGATCGTTGGCGAAACCGATGCCAAGGCCAAAGCCAAGTTCGAGGAATACAAATCCTACGTCAGCTATGAGGGGGCGATGGCGTTGATTTCTGGCTGGACCGGTATCGATTTCAGCCAGTTCAAGCCGGATGAGCCGCTCAAGCATGTGCACACCAACGCCATTCAATCGGCGGTGGAGGCGTTTTCCACCGCAGACCCGAACAAGGTCTGGACGCCCAATGAGTTGGCGGACTGGGTGGGGATCGGTGGCTTTGGACCGTTGTTTGTCGGCGGGCCAGAGACGGTGGCGGACCTGTTGCAGGAGTGGGTTGAGGAGACGGATGTCGATGGCTTCAACCTGGCGTATGCGTTGACCCACGAGACGTTTATCGACGCTGTGGAGTTGCTGGTGCCAGAGCTGCAAAAACGTGGGGTGTACAAGACCGAGTACGCCCAGGGCACGCTGCGGGAGAAATTGTTTGGAGACGGCGCACGGTTGCCGCAGAACCATCCGGGCGCCGGCTATCGCGACCTCAAGGCCACCGCCATCTAACTGCAGAAAGCCAATCAGTGTGGGAGCTGGCTTGCCTGCGATAGCGGTGTATCAGCACCGAAAAAGCAGGCTGACCCACCGCTATCGCAGGCAAGCCAGCTCCCACATTTGATCTTCATTGTTTTATCGATTTCAGCCAGCGGACCACCGCACGCTTACCCACCAATAGGAGCATCACCCCTATGAGCGTGCACACACTCAACCGTCCGCTGGACGTGGAATGGCCTGCCGAATGGGTCACGGGCTTGCCCAAGGCCCTGGAACAATTGCATCACTGGGCACAGGTCAGCCCGCTGCATACCGCATTGCGCCACAAGCGTCATGGCCGGTGGTATGCCTGGCGCTGGATCGACGCCCTGCGGGATGTCGAACGTCTGGCTGACGGACTTCGCCAGCAGGGTTTTACCGAGCAATCGCGATTGGCCTTGAGCGGTGCCTTCGAACCCAATCTATTGCTGCTGGCCCTGGCCGCCGAGTCCATCGGCGGGCAGCTCTTGACCCTGGCCGATGACCTGGAACCCACCACGTTGCACAAACTGCTGTGGCGCCTGCGCCCGACGCACGCCTACGTCCAGGGCCGGCAACAGGTGCAGCACTGGCTGGCGGTGGCCGGTAGCAGTGCCGCACCTCGGTGGTTGATCACCGAGCAAGCGGCGCCTGGGAATGGGGTACTGGCGTTCGCCCAATTGCTTGGCCCCGTGGACCCTGCGCGACGCCTCAGCCGCTGGTGGCAGGCCAGCGGCGAAACCGCGTTGTGGAGCGAGGAGGGCACCCACTGGCAAGGCGGCCTGGCCGTGGTGTTGGAGCAATGGCTGAGCAGCGGCCAGAACCTGGCCTTCCCGGAAAGCCGTGGCTCGGCCCGGCGCGATCGCAGCGAAGTCGCACCCACCGGTTTGCTGCTGTCACCTGCGCGTTTGCAGCACCTGGCCGATGAGATCGAAAGCCGCCTGGCTGCGCCCGGCACCTGGCGCCGTCGGTTGTCCGACTGGGCTATCGCCCATCCGCAAAGCGGCCTGCGTCGGCTGATCAAAAATCGTGTACGGCGGCTGCTGGGGTTCCAGCGCTTGCAGTACATCTGGCAGGCCCCGGCTACCCGGCAGAACAGCACCGAGCCGCAATGGCTGGCCGAATTCAAACGGGATATCGCATGAGCGAGGCCATTCTCCAGGTGCGCGACATTTCCCTGTCCTTCAAAGGAGTCAAGGCCATCAACGCCTTGTCCTTTGACGTGCAACGCGGTGAGATCTGCGCATTGATCGGCCCCAACGGCGCCGGTAAAAGCTCGCTGCTCAACGTGCTCAATGGTGTGTACCGATTCGATGCCGGCGAGATCGTGTTCGAGCAGCAGCATTTTCACCGCATCGACCCATTGGGGGCGGCGCGTCGAGGCATTGGCCGCACGTTCCAGAACAATGCCTTGTTCAAGAAGATGAGCGTGATCGACAACATCCTCACGGGCCTGTCCCGGCATACCCGCAGCACCTTCATCGAACAAGCCCTCGGCTTGCCCAGAGCGCGGCGCGAGGCTGAAGCCTTCCTCCAGCGCGCCCAGGGCATCCTCGACTTCCTCGAACTGCAAGCCCACCGCGAGGTGCTGGTGGGCAACCTTTCATACGGCCTGCAAAAGCGCGTGGAACTGGGGCGGGCGTTGATCGCCGGTCCCCGCCTATTGCTGCTGGACGAACCGATGGCTGGCATGAATGCCGAGGAGAAGCAGGAAATGGCGCGCTTCGTGGCTGACGTGAACCGCGACCTCGGCACCACCGTCGTGCTGATCGAGCACGACATGGGCGTAGTGATGGGCCTGTCGGACCACGTGGTGGTGCTCGATTACGGACGCAAGGTGGGTGACGGCACGCCAACGCAGGTGCAGGCCAACCCCGACGTCATCGCGGCCTATCTGGGAGTGGTCAGCCCATGACGTTCTTTTTCGAAACCCTGCTCGGTGGCCTGCTCGCGGGCACCATGTATTCGTTGGTCGCCATCGGTTTTGTGCTGATCTACAAGGCCAGCGGCGTGTTCAATTTTGCCCAGGGCTCAATGTTGCTGTTCGCCGCCCTGACGTTCGTCAGCCTGCACGATCAAGGCGTGCCGTTTGCCCTGGCCTTGTTGCTGACGGTGCTCGTGATGATCGTCGGCGCCTTACTCATCGAACGGCTTGTATTGCGTCCGTTGGTGAACCGCTCGCAGATCACCTTGTTCATGGCCACTCTCGGCCTGTCCTTCATCATCGAAGGCCTGGCCCAGGGCTTGATGGGCTCACAGGTACGCGCCCTCGACCTGGGCATCGACGATGTGCCGCTGTTTCTCGGGCCACTGATGCTCAGCCAGTTTGACCTGATTGCCGCAGCGGCCGCCGTGGTGCTGGTGACGGCGCTGGCGTTGCTGTTCAACAAGACCCGCATCGGGGTGTCGCTGCGGGCAGTGGCGGATGACACCACCGCGGCGTTGTCCATCGGCATCAACCTCAACCGCATCTGGCAGATCGTCTGGGCGGTGGCCGGAGTGGTCGGGCTGGTGGCCGGGTTGCTTTGGGGCGCGCGCCAGGGCGTGCAGTTTTCCCTGTCGCTGGTGGTGCTCAAGGCGTTGCCGGTGTTGATCATCGGCGGCTTCACCTCGATTGGCGGGGCGATTGTCGGCGGGCTGATCGTCGGTGCGGCGGAGAACCTCGCCGAGGTGTACATCGGCCCGCTGATCGGCGGCGGTATCACGCCGTGGTTCGCCTATGTCCTGGCCCTGGCCTTCCTGTATATCCGTCCCGCCGGCCTGTTCGGCGAGCGCGCCATCGAGCGAGTCTGAAAGCATGTCGATCCCTGTTGCCCATGAAACCGCGCCATTGTTGTTGATTCAACGACGCTTGCCCTGGGGCCTGATTGGCCTGTTGGGGCTAGCCTTCATCGTGGTACCGCTGTGGGGCAATGACTATTGGCTCAACGCGATTCTGATTCCGTTCCTGGTGCTGTCACTGGCCGGGCTGGGCTTGAACCTGTTGACCGGTTACACCGGTCAGACGTCGGTCGGCGCGGCAGGCTTCATGGCGGTTGGCGCGTTTGCCACGTACGGTTTCCTGCTGCGCCTGCCGGAGTTGGGCTTGCCGGTCGCCTTACTGGGCGGCGGGATTATCAGTGCCGTGGTGGGGCTGGTGTTCGGCCTGCCCAGTTCGCGGATCAAGGGCTTCTACCTGATGGTCACCACCTTGGCGGCGCAGTTTTTCCTCGAATGGCTGTTCGTCAAATTCCCCTGGTTCTACAACTATGGCTCCTCCGGGACCATTTCCGCGCCGAAGCTTGCGCTGTTCGGCCATGACCTCAACACGCCTGTGGGCCGTTATCTACTGACCCTGGTGACGGTGCTGCTGTTGACCTGGACCGCCGTGAACCTGGTGCGCAGCCAGGTGGGCCGCAACTGGATGGCGATCCGTGACATGGACACCGCCGCCGCTGTGGTCGGCATTCCGGTGGTGCGCTACAAGCGCCTGGCATTTGCCGTCAGTTCGTTCTACCTGGGGATTGCCGGCGCGTTGTGGGCGTTCGCGTATCTGGGCACCGCGAGTGCCAGCAGCTTCGATATCAATCGCTCGTTCCAGATCCTGTTCATCATCATTATCGGCGGCATGGGCAGCATTGCCGGCAACTTCGTCGGCGCGGCGTTCATCAGTTTGCTGCCGATCTTTCTCAGCCATGCCGGGCAAGCGTTGTTCGGTGGCTCGGTGGATGCCGGGCAGTTGCAGAACCTGCAAAAAATCATCTTTGGCGTGTTGATCATCGTGTTCCTGATCAAGGAACCCGAGGGCTTGATTCGCCTGTTGCACAACGTGCGTGAACGGCTGCGCCAATGGCCGCTGCGTTTTTGAATCCGTCCCTTAAGAGAATCTCCATGCGTGCATCCTTGAAACGTTCCCTGGCCGGCGCTGCTTTCGCGCTGGCGGCATTGGCGGGCGCAGTCCCGCAGGCCATGGCTTCGCCCGACCAACAATTCATTCCGCTGGCCACCTACCGCGTCGGCGCCTATGCCTCCAGCGGTGTGCAGGTGTGGGCCGGGATGATCGATTACCTGCGTTATATCAATGAGGTCGAAGGCGGCATCAACGGCGTCAAGCTGGTGTGGCAGGAGTGCGAGACCGAATGGACGGCGGAGAAGGGCATCGAGTGCTATGAGCGTTTCAAGAATGGCCTGGACGGCGCGCCGGTTGCGGTTTACCAGCCTAACGGTGCGCCTGCTGCCTATGCCTTGAGCGAGCGGGCCGAGGTGGACAAGATTCCGCTGATCACCCTCGGTTACGGGCGCACCGAAGCCACTGACGGTACGGTGTTTCCCTATAACTTCCCGGTGATGCTGACCTTCTACAGCGAAGCTTCAACCCTGGTGAACTACATCGCCCAGCGCGAAGGCGGGTTCGACAAGCTCAAGGGCAAGAAAATCGCCACCGTTTACCACGACTCCGCCTATGGCCGGGAAACCCTCGGGCCGCTGAAGTTGCTGGCCGAGAAATACGGTTTCGAAAACATCCAGATTCCCGTGGCCGATCCCGGCAACGAACAGTCGGCGCAATGGCGCCAGGTGCGCCAGGCCAATCCGGACTGGGTGTTCCTGCGTACCTGGGGCGTATCGACCCCGGTGGCGGTCAAGACCGCTGCGCGCTTCGGCTTCCCGGTGGACCATATCATCGGTGACATCTGGGCCAGTTCCAGTGAAGACGTATTGCCCGCCGGCGCTGCCGCCAAGGGTTACCTGGCGCTGACGCCGTACCCGGCGGGCAGCGATTTCGAGATCCACAAACGGCTCAAGCAATACGTGCTCGACAAAGGCCACAGCGACCTCAAGGACCTGAAGAACTTTGGCAGCGTCTACTACAACTCGGGCCTGGTGAATGCCGCCGTGGCCGTGGAAGCGATTCGCACCGGCCAGGCCAAGTTCGGCAAGCGCCCGCTTAACGGTGAAGAAGGGCGCTGGGGCCTGGAGCACCTGAACATCGACGACGCACGCCTCAAGGACATGGGCTACCTGGGCTTGATGCAGAACCTCAAGCTCTCGTGCCGCGACCATGAAGGCGGCGGTTCAGCACGAGTCCAGCAATGGGATGGTGCCAACTGGACGTTGATCAGCGACTGGATCGCTGCCGACCGTGCCCTGCTGCGTCCGCTGATCGACGAGAAGTCCGCTGCGTTCGCCAAGGAAAAAGGCCTGACGCCGCGCACCTGCACCGGGGATGAATAAGCCATGAGCGAAGCTGTCCGCGAGCCGTGGAGCCCGGCGCTGCTTCAGGTCAATGACATTGAAGTGATCTACGACGGCGCGATCCTGGCCGTGGCCGGGGTGTCCCTGAGTGTGCCAAAAGGCGCCATCGTCGCCTTGCTCGGCGCCAATGGCGCGGGCAAAAGCACCACCCTCAAGGCGATTTCTGGTCTGGTGCGGGCGGAACGGGCTGAGGTCAGCCGAGGTGTGATCGAGTACCAGGGGCATGATCTGGCCGGGGTCGACCCCAGCCAGCGCGTGCGCCAGGGCATGGTCCATGTGCTGGAGGGCCGGCACGTGTTTGGCCAACTGACGGTGGAAGATAACCTGCGCAGCGGCGGCTTCGTGCGGCGCTTGAGCCGCAAGGACATGGAGCAGGATCTGGAGCGGATCTACACCTGGTTTCCGCGTCTCAAGACCAAGCGCCATACCCGTGCCGGGCTGACCTCCGGTGGCGAACAGCAGATGGTCGCCATCGGCCGGGCGCTGATGACCCGTCCGACGCTGGTGCTGTTGGACGAGCCCTCCATGGGCTTGGCGCCGATGATCGTCCAGGAGATTTTCGAGATCATCAGCCAACTCAATCGCGAGCAGCAGGTGAGTTTTTTGATCGCTGAGCAAAATATCAATGTCGCCCTCAACTATGCGTCCCAGGGTTATGTGCTGGATACTGGGCGAGTCGTCCTGAGTGGCAGCGCAGCCGAATTGCTGGCGCGGGGTGATTTGCATGACATCTATCTGGGCAGACAGTAAGGGCGCATGTTCATGAGAGAAACCCAACGCGGACAGGCGACGAGCGCCATCCGCCAGGCCGATGTGCTGATCATCGGCGGTGGCCTGAGCGGTACGATGCTGGCTGCGCAACTGCTGCGCCAGTCGGGTCAGCGGCAGATCCTGGTGATCGAGCCGCGCCGTGAGTTGGGGCGAGGCGAAGCCTACAGCGCGGTGGAGTTGGGCCATACCTTGAACGGCAACGCGGCGCGCATGAGTGTCGACCCGGACAATGCCGATGACTTGACCCAGTGGCTGACCGAGTACATTGCCAACGGCGGCTGGCCGGAGTCGGACCAGCAGCCTGTGCCGGTCAGCGAGCTGTTTCCACCTCGGGGGATTTTTGGCTTGTACGCGCAGCAGCGGCTGGCCGAAGCCCAGGCTGCGTCCCAATCCACGGTAGAACATATTCGCGCCGAGGTGATCGACCTGCAGGTCGAGGAACACTCGACGCTGCTGACTCTGGACAACGGCCAGCAATTGCAGGGGGTTTTTGCAGTATTGGCCACGGGCATGTTCCCGGCGGCGCGCACGCCACAGACCTTCTCCAGTGGTCTCAACGCCGCAGCGGTCGACCCGTGGGATGTCAGCGTGATGACCGAACTGGACCCGCAGTCGACGGTGCTGATCATCGGTTCCGGGCTGACCATGGTCGATGCCGTGGTATCGCTGGAGCAGGCCGGGCATCGCGGGCCTATCGAGATTTTTTCGCGCCACGGTTTGCTGCCCCACGTGCGCCGGCAACCGCCGAGCTGGGTGGATTTCTTGGCTGAAGATCACACGATTCGCAGCCCTCGGCAGTTGTTGCGTGAAGTACGCCGCCAGTGCCGGGTCGCGCTGGATCAGGGTATCGATTGGCAAGCACCGCTGGACACTGTGCGGGGGCATATCGGACGCTTGTGGAGCCAGGCCAGCGAGCCTGAAAAACGTCAGTTTGTACGGCATGTGCGGCCTTGGTGGGAAAGCCATCACCACCGTTCGCCGCCCTTGAGTGCTGAGTTGGTGGCGCGTTTGCACGGGGAGGGGCGATTGCGCATTCAGGCCGCTTCGTTCAAGGGCTTGGAACCGTCAGTGGCAGGCGAGGTGAGTATTCGTCTGCGGCGTCGCGGTGAGCAGCAGAGCATGCTGGTGACGGGAGCTGCGCTGATCAACTCCAGTGGCATTGAATATGACTGGCGCCGCGTGGCCCGGCCATTGCCCCGGCAACTGCTGGCTCGCGGTTTGATTCAGCCGGGGCCGTTGGCGTTGGGGATTGCTGCGGATGTGTCGGGTGCGGTGTTGGATGCGCAGGGGCACGCTAGCCCGCGGCTATTCGCCATGGGGCCGCCGTTGCGAGGGATGTGGTGGGAGAGTACGGCGGTGACGGATGTGGCGAGCCAGGCGAAGGCGTTGGCGGCAAAGCTGGCGCAGCTCTAAAATGTGGGAGCGGGCAAGCCCGCTCCCACATTGAATTTGCAGGGTTTCAGGACCCGACTTTCACAAACCCCGGTTTAAGCCCAAACACTTCAACCCCCTGCGCTGTCGACTGCCCCGTCGTCACACTCACCCGTTCCACCGGCTTGTCCATCGCCGCCCGATACTCCACCGACAACCCACTGTCCCCGCGCGTGATCGCCTGCGCCGGCACGATGATCGCCTGGTCATTGTTGTAAGTAACGATGGTCAGCCGGGCGCTCATGCCCAGGCGTACCCGTTGCAGTTGTGGCGGGGTCAGCTTGGGAATCGACAGGGTCACCGGGAATTGCGCACTGCCTTGGGCTTCACTGGCAATTGCCAGGCCGCTGACCACGCTGACGGAACCGGTCAGCCGTTCACCGTCAAAGCCATCGCCCATGACTTCCACCGCCTGGCCCTGGTGTAACTGGTTGATGTCCAGTTCCGAGACCTTGGCGACGATTTTCAAGCGTTCGATATTGGCCAGTCCGAACAGCACCTGGCCCTGGTTGACCTTGCTGCCGGCCTGCACCGGTGTGTTGTTGGCGGCTCCCCCTTGGGGCGAACTGCTGCCAGGCGCCGGCACCACGATGCCAGAGAACGGCGCCTTGACTTCCTTGCCATCGAGCAGCGTGCGCAAGGCTTCATATTTCACCGTGGCATTGGTCAGTTCCATATCGGCGATCTGCCGGTATTCGCCTTTGCCCTGGTCCAGCGCCTGTTGCAATTCGCTGCGGGCGGCCGTCAGGTCCAGCTGTTGTTGCTGGGCCTGTTGCTTGAGGTCGTCCAGTTCGTTGCGGGGGATGATGCCGCGTTTGAACAGGTTTTCGCTTTCAGTCAATTTGCGTTGAGTGTTGCCGGCGGTCATTTGGGCCGTGCGCAGGCTGCGCCGAGCGCGGCCGACCAGTTGGCCGCTGTCCCAGTCCTGCATTTCCTGCACGGTGCGCCGGGCCTTGAGCTGGGCGGAGAGGGCGTCGCGCAGTTGCACTTCGAGGGTGGACGGGTCCATGCGCAACAGCACCTGGCCGGCGTCCACCCGTTGGCCCTGTTCCACCAGATTGGCTTGCACGTTGCCGTCGAAGGGCGCGGTGAGGGTGATGGTGGTGTCGGGCTCGATCTTGCCCACCAGGCCAATCTGGTGCACCAGTGGATCGGTCTTCACCGCCAGCCATTGTTCGGCTGTCGCGGGCTGGTCGGCGGCGGGGCTGCGATAGCTGACCAGCGTGACCCCGGCACCGGCCAACAGCACGATCAATACGGCGCCCAGCAGGCGTTTTCGATTAGTAGTCATTGAGGGCGATTTCCCAACTTTCCAGAGTCATGCCCAGGGTCAGGTCGAGCTGGGTCTGGGCATTCAAATAGGCAATCAGTGCATTGAGCCGCGAGTTTTCGGCGTTGCGCAGGTCGGTCTCGAAACTCAGCACCTGGAAGTTGGTGGAGCGCCCGGCGCTGAGTTTTTCCCGTTCAATTTCGATCTTGCGCTTGGACAGCTCGACTGCCCGTTGCGAGATTTCATACTGGCGCCAGCGGGTGCCCAGGTCGCGCACCACATCGTTGACGTTGCGTTCCAGTTGTTGCTTGGCGTCGTCGATGGCGATCTGCTGGTTTTCCACATCGACCCGGGCGTGCACCTCGGCCTGGCGTGTGCTGATGTCGCCGATGGGGATCTGCACCTGAATGCCAGCGTAGCTGTCCCAGCGGCGGGTGTTGGTATTGCCGCTGTCGTTGTTATAGGCATCGCGAAACTGATTGCCCCCGGCGATCAGGTCCACCTGCCAACGCCCCGAGTCCTTGGCGATCACCAGGTTGAGGTCGGCTTGCTGGCTGCCGAGCAGGGCGGCCAGGTATTCCGGCTGCTGGTTCTGGGCAAGATTAAAGGCCTGGCGTTTGTCGATCTCCATGCGCGTGGCTTCCAGGGCTTCGGTGGCACGAATCGGCGTGGACAGGTCCAGCGCGAGCAAGCGCAGGAGGGACAGGCGGCTGGTGTCCAGTTGGTTCTGGGCTTCTTCCACGCCCAGTTGCTGGGTGGCAATGTCGGCTTCGGTCTGTACGATCTCGAACTCGGCCATGCGCCCGGCGACGATCAGCGCTTTGTTGACCTCAAGCAAGGTGTTTGCGCGCTTGAGCGCGTCCTGGACGATGCTCAGTTGTTCCTGGGCCCGCAGCAGTTCGCGGTAGGTGGCGATGATCTGGCTGATGGTTTGTGCCACGGTGGCCTTGAGGTTCAGCCGATTGGCCTGCTCTGCCAGCCGCGACAGGCGCAGCGGCGCGGTGGTGGCATCCCAGCCGGCACCGCGCATCAGCGGCTGGATGATTGCCAGGTCGAGGCCGTCGCTGCGAAAGCGCCCGGCACGGTTGGCGTTATTCATCTGTTGGGTCCAGGACATGCTCAGCCGGGTACCGTATTCGCCGAGTAAGGTGGCGGCGGGTGCCACGTTGCTATTGCGGGCGTTGTCTGCCGAGCCCCGGTTGGCGCGGTAGTAGCTGTTGAGCACGAGTTTGGGGTTGAAGGTGTCTTCGGCCACCCGCAGGTCGAACTTTTGCGCGACCCGTTGCAGATAGCTGCTGCGAATCGCCGGGTTGTTGCGCAGGCCCAGGTAAACCGCGTCACCCAGGGTCAGGGTGGTGGTCTGGTTGCTGAGGGACACACTGCGCTCATAGCCGCTGCGGGTGGTGCTCGGCGCCGAGGGATTGATCACCACTTCGGCGGCCAGGCTGGGCAAGCTGATCAGGCCGATCAACAGCAGAACGTGGCGTTTATTCATCACGCAACGCCTCCACCGGCTGCAACCGCGAGGCCGACACCGCCGGGTAGATGCCAAAAAACAGCCCCACCAGCAACGTGCTGCCCACCCCCAAGGGCAAAGCGGCTATTGCCAGGGAAAACTGCCAGCCGGATAGCCACGCGTAGAGATAAGCGGCGCTCATGCCCAGCACGGCGCCACACAAGGCCCCGACGGCGGTGAGGGTGACGGCTTCCAGCAAAAACAGGTTGCGAATGTCCCGCTGGCGCGCGCCCAGGGCCATGCGAATACCGATTTCCCGACGTCGCTCCGAGACGTTCATCAGCATTACATTCATCACGCCAACGCCGCCGCCCACCAGAGAAATCGCCCCCAGGGCCAACAACAGGTAGGCGAAGGTGCGGCTTTGCCGGGTCATGCCATCGATCATTTGCTGGGGCACCTGGATGTCGACATCGTGGTCGGTAAGTTGGGTTTTCAGCGCGGTGGCGGCATCGCGCGCGATGCGTTCCATGTCCTGGCCCGGCGTGGCGCGGATCACCACATTGCTGATTTGTGGCGTGGGGTAGATGCGGCGCATGCCCTCGGCGGGGATAAACATGGCTTCGTTGGCCTGTACCGGAATCAGCATTGACCGGGGCTGGCTCTGAAGGATGCCGACGATCAGGAACAGGTAGTCGCTGATCCGCACCCGGTCCCCCAGTTGCAACGGGTCACCCGGCAGGCTGAGGGCTTGGGCGACCTGATCGCCAATCACCGCATAGATTTCACCACCGTCAAACGGCGACAGGAAACGCCCTTCGCGCAGGGACAGGCGCATGGCGTCCTTCAAGTCCGGTGTGCTGCCGATAATCCCTGTATTGAACGTGCGGCCATGGAACACCACCGGACCGCTGAACTGCGAAATCGCACCGATATGTGCGATGCCCGGCACGGTTTTGCGTATGGCGGCCAGGTCCAGGCTGGCGCGCATGGGCGCGGTGCTGCTGCCGCGCGGCGGGAATTGTGCCACCAGGGTGTCGGTGCCCATGTCCTTGAAAATCGCCGCTGCGTCTTCGGCGGCGTTGTGGCCGATATTGATCAGTGCAACCACCGAAGAGCTGCCGATGACGATCCCCAGCAAGGCCAGGATCGAACGCTTGCCCAGGGTTCGCAGGCTGACAAACGCCTCGTGCAGCAGTTGGCTCAGGCTCTGTTCGACCCGCAGGCTCATAGGCACCCAGCCTCTTGCACCACGCCATTGCGCACCAGGATCTTGCGATTCAGGCGTTCGGCAATGTGCGGGTCGTGGGTGACGATAATCAGCGTGACCTGCTGCTCGCGGTTGAGGGTCAGCAGCAGGTCCATGATGTCCTGGGCGGTGTGGCTGTCGAGGTTGCCGGTGGGTTCGTCGGCGAGGATCACCGAGGGCTTGCCCACCAGCGCCCGGGCGATCGCCACCCGCTGGCGCTGGCCGCCGGACAGGTCGGCCGGACGATGGTGGGCACGTTCGGCCAGGCCCACCTGATCGAGCATGCGCAGTGCCTGTTCTACTGACTCGTGACGGGAGATACCGCGATAGCTCAGGGGCAGGGCGACATTGTCCAGGGCACTCAGGCGCGGCAGCAGGTTGAAGCTTTGGAACACAAAACCGATTTGTTGATTACGGATGGCTGCCAGTTGATCGGGACTGGAGCTGAAAATGTCATGGCCGGCAAAGTGGTATTGGCCGCTGTCGGGCAGGTCCAGCAGACCGAGGATATTGAGCAGGGTGCTCTTGCCGGAGCCGGAAGCGCCGAGGATGCCGCAACTGTCGCCGTGGGTGATGGACAGGCACACATCATTAAGAATGGACAGATGCTGCCCGGCCAGCTGATAGCTTTTGCCGATGCCTTGCAGGGAAATGAAGCCTGGGAGCGTGGGGGTATCTGTCATCGTGACTACGCCTGCAGCCTCGACGCTCCTGTCACATCCCTGAAAATTTTTGTAACAAGTTCAGGGGCTGCCTGGGACACGTCACGGACTGGTTTTATTTCTTGTTTTTAAAATATTGTTTGAATAGTAACCTCGATCATCCTACTCCGCCAGCCACAGAGATAGAGCGGTTTTACCCCTCCGAGCAGCCATGCAATCCCACTGTGCAAGGTGCTGGTAGTCAACACTCGCGCGGCGGCCAGCGGTGTCCTCGTGGAGGGATGGCGCAGTGTCACTACTTGCTTTCGAATCGCGCCCCCGGTATAAAAAATCAAATTTATTTTTAAAACATAATATTTCCCACGTGGAACCCCTATGGTCGCGAAGAAACTCAGCGCTCCAAACGTTACCAAGACTCGATTGCTGGATGCGACAGAGGCTCTTTTCATCAAATACGGCTATGACGCTGTTTTGTTGCGGCAGATTACCGAGAGGGCCCAGGTCAATCTCGCTGCGGTGAATTACCACTTCGGGGACAAAGACTCCCTGATGAAGACCTTGCTGATGCAGCGCCTGGAGCCGCTCAACGAGCAGCGCCTGGAGTTGCTGGCGCGCTGCGAGGCTGAATCCGATGGCCCGCTGGATTGCGACACCTTGCTGGGTGTGTTGTTCGCGCCGGCCATGGGCATGGAACGCGCCGACCCGGCCAGCGGCGAAGGGCGTTCCTTTATCCGTTTCCTGGGGCGGGTGTACAGCGACACCTCACCGTTTATCCAGGAATACCTCAAGGTGCATTACCAACCGGTATTTCAGCGTTTCTTCGAAGCCTTCGCCCTGGCGCTGCCGGACTTGCCGCGCAACGAGCTGGGGGTACGCCTGCAATTTGCCCTCAAGGCGATCTCCGGCGTGATGGCCGGTACTGAACTGCGCTTGCTGATGAACTCCATGAGCCTGGGACGGCCAGCCACTGACGCAGAAGTCATGGCCAAGCTGATCACCCTGGTATCGGCAGCCATTCGTGTGCCACAGCAAAGCCCCGAGGCGGAAACTGCCTTGGCGCGGGTACTGGATACCCAGCGGGCGATTCGCGAACAAGCGCCAGCAGCGACGCTGAGCAAGGCTGCACGCTGACCTGAAGCCGGCTCGCAATGAGCCGGCGCGCTATCTCTCGACACACCTTCCCTGGTTCAACCCCAGCTAAAACGCAGGCAAAAAAAACCCGCTGGGGCGGCGGGCTTTAGATGACACGTTTGTAACGGATGAGGCTTCACCCTACGGTGGTGGATGTGAATAATTCGTGAAAAAATTGTAAGTGAAAGTGTGAATCTATTCGGTTGTGTAAACGGGGCGACGAGTTACATCGAGTACCTCGGGATCTGTCTGATAGATAAAGCCCTGCAGGTATTCACTGACCCGCTCCGGGGCGTCTTCCATCAGAAAGTGTCCGGCATTTTCCAGCACATGCAAGGTTGCCCCAGGGATATCCCCCAGCAGTCGGTGCGCATATTCAACGGGCTGCCATTCGTCGTCGGCCCCCCACAGAATCTGTACAGGCAGGTCCATGCCGGGCAGGCGTTCGGCAAAGTCGCGGGTATAACGCGAGTCGTAATGGGCCACCTGATGCTGATAGAACGCCGGCTGGCCAATCACGCCGCTGATCGGCGCCAGGTAGGCCTCCAGCAATGGGCCCTGCATCAACGTTTTGTTGAAGACGGCCATCCCGATCTGACGCGCCATCAGTGCTCGATGCTGGTCTGCGGGCATTCGGGCGTATTCGTCGAAACGTTCATGAATGTCGCGCCAGGTCGGGGAGGGCCAGGAATCGTAGCTGGGCAAGTCGGCGATGGTCAGTGAGCGCACCCGTTCAGGGTGGTCCAGGGCAAACAGCACCGCACTGACGCCGCCGATGTCATGCCCCATCAAGTGCGCGCGGCGCAGTCCCCAATGGTCGAGCAGCGCTGCGACCAATTGGCTTTGCGCCGCCACTGACGTGTCTGCCTGGCGTGGGCACTCCGAGGCACCAAATCCCAGAAGGTCGAACAGGTGAACCTGCATCCCGGCAGCGGTCAGGCGCGGCACGATGTTGCGCCAGATAATGCTGTGGGCCGGCGTGCCGTGCAGCAACAGCACCGGAATCCCGGCGCCATGGCGACCAGTGGCAATACGCTGGCCGTTGATCAGTACGGTTTCGTTGAGCAGGGTAGTCATGGCAAATCCTCGCGCAGTGAGAGCTTCACCCTACGGCGGCGCTGGTCATGACACCAATGACAACTTACTCTTCTGTAATCCCGTTTTTGTCATAGGTGAGGTCATGAACCAGCGTTTGCCCATCGATGTATTACGTGCCCTGCAAACGGTGATTGAAACCGGCAGTGTCACCCGCGCCGCCGAGCGCTTGCACCTCAGTCAGTCGGCAGTGAGCTGGAAAATAAAACGCCTGGAAAAGCAGTTGGATCGGCCGTTGATCCAGCGTGACGGCCAGCGCCTGGTGGCCAGTGAGGATGGTGTGCAACTGCTGATCCATGCCCGGCGTATCCTGGAGGCTCACGATGCGGCGCTCGCCCATTTCAATCCGGTGCAACTACAAGGCTGTGTACGCCTTGGCGCTACGGAGCAGGTGCCCATGGCTGAGTTGTCGAGCCTGCTGGCGCAGTTTTCCCGCCAGCATCGCCAGCTCGATGTGCGGATCGTGATTGAGCAGAGTCATGTGCTGCGCCAGGCGCTGATGGACGGTGAGCTGGATTTGGCGCTGCATCAGGACTTCACCCACCGTATCGAGGCCAGGGATCAGTTGTTGTGGACCGAACATGTGCATTGGTGCGCCCGTCCAGGCTGGCAACCTGAAGCCGACGCTGGCGTACGCCTGATCACTTTTGGCCCTGGATGTTTTTACCGGCAACTGGCCCAGGAACGCCTGAGTGCCCTGGGTATTCGCTGGCAGGTCGCGGTGGAATGCGGCTCGGTGGAAGGCGTGGTGTCGGCGATGGCCGCCGGGCTGGGCATCGGTTTACTCAGCAGTGCCCACCTGGACAAGCTGATCGAAGTCTACCGGCCATTCGAGCAGCGTTTGCCGCTGCCCGAAGTGGCGAATGTGCTGCGCTTTGGCAGTGAGAATCCCGAACCCAGGTTGCAGGTCTTGCATGACCTGCTGGTGCAGGCGCTGCGCCGAGGTTGATCAAATCTTCCAATGGCTGGCCGTCTTGGCCAGACGTTGGCGCATGGCATCAATGTTTGCCACTAATTGCAGCGTCAACAACCGATACCCATCCAGCGCACTGTGCACTGGAGCCTCCAACGTCGTTTCGCTTGCGTGTACGTGACTGGGCCGCTCCAGGCGTTCCGTCACTCCGGATTTCAACGCCCGAGCCATCCCGATCAATTGCACCCGAATCTGCCGATGTTCTGCCTTGAGCCCTGCTTGCATGCGCGCCATGGCTTGTTCATCCCGAGGGTCAGGCCGCGTATTGCCAAGAATCTCCAGGGTGCTGATGCACATCCGCAGATGCCGTTGAATCGCATCCAGCTCCGTCATGGAAATCCGTACTTCCTTGGACACTGACGGCATCAGCGAGCGCAGCTGCACCATGGCCGCGTTCAAGCGGCTGAGCAGCTTGAGGTGTTCATCGTCAGTGACCGACTGGCCGCTGATGATCCGGTTGTAGATCGCCGCACAATCGCGCAGCGCACTGGCCAGGTTGTAGCGCCAGGAGTACACGGCATACAGCGGCAGGGCGAAGGAAAACGCCAGGGCCAGGGCGATACCAATCAGGATATCGACGGTGCGCCACAGGCCGTCGGACAGCGGATTATCGCCATGCCCGGCGACGATAAACACGGTGATGGCCGACAGCAGCGCGGTGTACCCACCCTTGCCGATGGCGTGATAGGAAAAGAACCCGCAGACCACCGACATCAGCAGGTAGGTCAGCAGCGGCTGGCCCAGGTACGCCTGTTGCGCCACCAGCAGCAACCCGACGCTGGCACCGATCAAGGTGCCATAGGCGCGCTCCACGGCTTTTTTGCCGATATTGCCGTGGTGCTGCAAACCGCCGATCACCACCAGCATGGTCACCGAGGCCCATTCGCCGTGGGGCAGGTTGATCCCGGTGGTCAGCAGGATCGTGGCCAGCAAACCGAGGGAAACCCGTACGGCGTGAATCAGTTTGGCGTGGCGGTAACGGCGGTAAGGGTCCAGCAGGGGACGCAGCAGGCGGCGGGCGAAAGGGGGCATACGTGTGGAAAACGATGTCAAGGCAGCCTCGATCGTCTGGGTGCCGGCGATCCCTGTGGGAGCTGGCTTGCCTGCGATAGCGGTGTAACAGTCAATATCATCGTTGGCTGTGAAGGTGCCATCGCAGGCAAGCCAGCTCCCACAGGAGTCCAGCGCCGAATGTGAGAGATCAGAAAGTATAGTCCGTGGTCAAAAAGCTCGACGCCCGATCATGAATGATGTCGCTGATCAGGGCCTTGTTGCTGTCCTGGAACTTGGTCGCCACCAGCGTGCGGATCGAAAACACCCGCAGTGCGTCATGTACCGACAATGTGCCCTCGGCCGAGTTCTTGCGGCCGTTGAACGGGAAGGTGTCCGGCCCGCGCTGGCACTGGGCATTGATATTGATTCGGCCGACCTGGTTGGCGAAGGTGTCCACCAGCCGTCCCACTTCAGCCGGGTCGGTGCCGAAGATGCTCAACTGCTGGCCGAAGTCCGATTCCAGCACGTAGTCGATCACCGTATCCAGGTCGCGGTACGGCACGATCGGCACCACCGGGCCGAACTGTTCTTCGTGGTAGACCCGCATCGCGGTGTTCACCGGGTACAGCACCGCCGGGTAGAAAAACGATCCACGACTGGCACCGCCATGGGCATTGACCACGTTGGCGCCTTGCTCTTCGGCGTCGGCCACCAGTGCGTGCAGGTAGTCGACCTTGCCCGGCTCCGGCAATGGCGTCAGGGACACGCCGTCTTCCCAGGGCATGCCGGGTTTGAGGGTCAACAGCTTCTGGTTGAACTTCTCGATAAAACGGTCGACCACGTCTTCATGCACAAACAGGATTTTCAGCGCGGTGCAGCGCTGCCCGTTGAACGACAGCGAGCCGGTAACCGCTTCGTTGACCGCATTGTCCAGGTCCACCTGGGGCAACACGATGCCTGGGTTTTTCGCATCCAGGCCCAGGGCCGCACGCAGGCGGTGAGGGCGCGGGTGCAGTTTCTTCAAGTCGCTGGCGGCCTTGTTGGTGCCAATAAAGGCAAAGATATCGATCTTGCCGCTGGCCATCAGCGCGCTGACGGTTTCCCGGCCGCTGCCGTAGATCACGTTGATCACCCCGGCCGGGAAGCTGTCGCGGAACGCTTCCAGTAACGGACGAATCAGCAGCACACCGAGCTTGGCCGGCTTGAACACCACCGTATTGCCCATGATCAGTGCCGGGATCAGCGTGGTGAAGGTCTCGTTCAGCGGGTAGTTGTAAGGCCCCATGCACAGCGCCACACCCATAGGCACGCGGCGGATTTGCCCTAGCGTGTCCTGTTCCAGTTCGAAACGGCTGGAGCGGCGGTCGAGTTCCTTGAGGGCGTTGATGGTGTCGGTGATGTAGTCGCAGGTGCGGTCGAACTCTTTCTGCGAATCCTTGAGGTTCTTGCCGATTTCCCACATCAGCAGTTTGACCACCGCGTCCCGCTGTTCACGCATGCGCCGTAAAAAGGCTTCGACGTGCTGGATACGCTCGACCACCCGCATTGTCGGCCAAGCACCTTGGCCCCGGTCATAAGCACGCACGGCGGCATCAAGCGCCGTCAAGGCGGTCTCGGCATCCAGCAGCGGCGTACTGCCGATGATCACCGGGGTGTCGCCATCGGGGCCGTGCAGTTGCACCGGGCTGCGCACCTGGGCCAAGGGACCGGCCCAGACCCGCAACTGGCCGTCCACCAGGTAGTCGCGCTGTTCAATGGGCGCCGCCAGCCGGTATTGCTCGGGGATGTCGGCGGCAGTGGGAAACAGATGGGCGAGCAGGTTGTCGGTGGTCATGTCGCTACCCCATGGTTGATTGCAAGATATGTCTAGAGATTCACCCATCCGAGGGCTCTGTTGCAAGGCCTGTGCGCTTTCCGCTACGCATAGGCGTGCTGTGGCGGGTAAACTGCCAGGCTTTCTTGAAGGAGTTCACATGAGTCACTACCAGCCGGGCATTCTTGCCGCACCGGTGCCGTTGCAGGCACGCCATTTGTTTTTTGCCCTGGAATCGGTGGATGCCGTGCCAGCTGCTTTCGATGCGCTGGTGCAGTTGACGGATGCTCAGGCAGTCGTGGGTTTCGGTGAGCCGCTGGTCAGTGCTCTTGGCGCCCGGATTGACGGGTTGCGGGCATTCCCCCACGTCAGTGGCCCGGGTGCCGACAATCCGTCCACCCAACAGGCCCTGTGGGTCTGGTTGCACGGTGTGGACCGTGGCGAGTTGCTGATGCGCAGCCGGGCCTTTGAAAAAGCCCTGGCCCCGGCCTTTCGCCTGGTGCAGATGACCGAAGGTTTCCGCTACAAGACCGGTTTCGACCTGACCGACTATGAAGACGGCACCGAAAACCCCCATGACGACGCAGCGGTTGATGCCGCCGTGGCCACCGGCGGCGCCAGCTTCGCCGCGATCCAGCAGTGGCAGCACGACCTGGACGGTTTTGCCGCGTTGCCGGCGCAAGAGCGCGATCACATCATCGGTCGGCGCCATGGCGATAACGAAGAACTGGACGATGCGCCGGAGTCGGCCCACGTCAAACGCACCGCCCAGGAAAGCTTCACCCCGGAGGCCTTTGTGGTGCGCCGCTCCATGCCGTGGGCCGAAAATGGCCAGGCCGGGCTGATGTTCCTCGCCTTCGGTCATTCCTTCGATGCTTTTGAAGCCCAACTGCACCGCATGAGCGGGTTGGAAGACGGCATCGTCGACGGCTTGTACCGCATCAGCCGGCCGTTGACCGGGGGGTACTACTGGTGCCCGCCGCTCAAGGACGGGCATCTGGATTTGAGCGCGGTCGTGGCGGGTTGAAGTCAGCGCTTCCTGGTCTTCACCCAACATGAAAATTTGGACAGCCACCCATTTGTCCGCTGAAAAAATCCGCCGCTGCCCGTAATCTAGACACCTTTGCCACGCGCGCGGATCCGCCATGTCTTCAGTTGCCGATGGGTTGCCCAGTCACAAACGCCTACCGGCGGTGATCGCTATTTCCTTGGGGATCGGCATGGCGACCCTGGACACCGCCATCGTCAACACGGCGTTGCCGACCCTGGCCGCAGGCATTGGCACCGACTCCGCGTCAGTGATCTGGGTGGTCAATGCCTACCAGCTGGCGATCATCGCCACGGTGCTGCCGTTTGCTTCCTTGAGTGATGTGCTGGGCCACCGTCGGGTGTACCTGGGCGGTTTACTGCTGTTTATCGTGTCGTCACTGTTTTGCGGGTTGGCCGGCTCGCTGGTGACCCTGACCGCCGCACGCGTGGCCCAGGGCCTGGGCGCGGCGGCGATCATGAGCGTCAATACCGCGTTGTTGCGGTACATCTACCCCTCAAAAATGCTCGGCCGAGGGCTGGGCTACAACTCGCTGGTGGTGGGCCTGGCCTTTACCCTCGGGCCTACCGTGGCCTCGGGGATTCTGTCGGTCGCCTCCTGGCACTGGCTCTACCTGATCAACGTGCCGCTCGGGCTGTTGGCCTTGGCCTTGGGCCTGCGTTCGTTGCCGGCGATTCCCATGACCGGGCACGCCTTTGATCGTTTCGCGGCACTGTTATGCGCGGGGCTGTTTGCCTTATTGGTGTTGGGCCTGGGCACGGCGGTGCATGGGGCCCAAGGCGCGCTGACCTTGGGATTGATCGCGGTGGCGCTGGTGTGCGGCGCCTTGCTGATTCGCCGTCAGGCCGGTCATCCAGCGCCAATGCTGGCCCTGGACTTGTTCAAGCGGCCGGTGTTTGCCCTGTCTTCATTGACGGCAGTCTGTGCGTTCAGCGCCCAGGGATTGGCGTTTGTGTCTTTGCCGTTCCTGTTGCAGGCGGTGCTTGGCCACAGCCAGGTGGCCACTGGTTTTCTGATGACGCCCTGGCCGGCCGTGGTAGCAGTGATGGCGTTGGTGGCGGGGCGTCTGGCGGATCGGGTGTCGCTGGGGTTGTTGTGCGGGATCGGCCTGCTGATGTTGAGCGTGGGCATGGCCGCCCTGGCGACCCTGGGCAATGACGCCACAGCATTCGAGATTGGCTGGCGGATGGCGTTGTGTGGCGCCGGTTTCGGTTTCTTTCAGTCGCCCAACCTCAAGGCCTTGATGACCAGCGCGCCCTTGGCCCGCAGTGGCGGGGCCAGCGGCATTGTCGCGATCTCGCGGTTGCTGGGGCAAACACTGGGCGCCTCGTTGGTCGCCTTGTGTTTCCACCTGTCATTGAGCAGCGGTCCGCAATACGCGCTGTGGCTGGGTTGTGCGTTCGCCTTGGTGGGCAGTGTCGCCAGTGGATTGCGTTTGCTGCAATTTGCTCCCAGGGACTGATGGGTCCTTGTAAAACACTGAGCGAGAACGCTAACGTTGCAGCCCTGATGTTTCTGAATATTTCAGCCCTATGCCCAGCCAGGTTCAACGCACCGCTGATGCCACCTCGCGCCGCGCCGCCCTGACCCTGGGTTTGTGCCTGCCCAGTGACGTATTGCTTTACCTGCTGCTACCCATGGAGTCCCAGGCCTTTGGTATTACCCTGGCCCAGGCCGGGGTGTTGCTGGCGGCCAATCGGTTGGTGCGGATTTTCGGCTATCGGCATGTGCTGAATTTCTACGCCCGCCGCGGCGATCGGCTGACGTGCATGCTGGCGGCGGGTGCGGCGGCGGTATGTGCCCTGGGCAATTCATTCCTTTGCGGTTTTGCGGCGTTGCTGGTGCTGCGGCTGATCTGGGGTTTGTGTTTTGCCGCGTTGAACCTCTCGACCCAAGTGCTGGCCACTTCCGAACCCTTGGGCGCGGCGCGTAGGGCAGGGCGCTCCCGGGCGTTGATCGCCCTCGGTCCGATGCTGGCTTTGCCTCTGGGCGGTTTGTTGACGTTGTGGGCCGGGCCACGGCCGATCTTTCTGATTCTGGCGGTGTGTTGTCTGGTGGGGTTGTGGATGGCGCGCGGACTGCCCACGACCGGGCATGATTTGCACGGCACACCCGGCCGACGTTTTCGCTTGCCCGACAGTGTCGCGGTATGGTCGTTTATCGAAGGCGTGGCCCTGGACGGGCTGTTTATTTTCGGCTTGTCGATCCAGGCGCAAAAAATCCTCGGTGGCGATGCGGTGCTGATCGCCGGTGGCTTGATGGCCTTGCGTTATGTCTCGGAATTGCTCCTCAGTCCCTTGGGTGGGCGCGCGGCACAGCGGTTTGGCGCGACGTCCATGTTGCTGCTGTTTTCCTTCTTGAGTGCCCTGGCTCTGGCTGCGTTCGGCAGTTATTGGGTGATCGTCGGCGCCGCTGCGGTGCTGGTGTTGCGGGCATTGCAGTTGCCATTGGTGACCACGTTGGTGGCCGAGCGCAATCCGGGACCCATGCGCGTCTCGGCCCTGGCTTCCAACGCCGTCTGGCGCGATATCGGCGCCGGGCTCGGGCCGTTGCTGGCGGGTTTGCTGCTGCCGGTGGCGTCGGCGCCCTGGGTGTTCGGCGTTGCCGGTGCGGCGATTGCGCTCAGCGCAGTGTTTTGCTGGCGGGCAAAGGTCTGAATCAAGGGGTTTTCATCGCCGCCAACCACGCCGGGTCGAGACGCGTCTGTTCGGTCTCGATCCCCAGCGCTTGCATCTTCGTCTTGTGCGCTTCGATCTCCCGGACCAGTTGCGCCTGGGCACTGGAGTTGGCATCCAGCTCGTGCATCTGCGTCAGTCCCAGGTGGTAGAAACGCAGCAACTTGAGTGCTGCCGGGTTGTTGGCGTGTACCTGCTCGGTGACGGTGTGCATCACGTTGGTCACCTTCATCAGGCTGCGCTTGAGCTGCCAACCGTAGATCGCCGGTGCGAGCCAGGGTTGCGACCAGAAGGGGCCGCGCACCAGGGCCACGGTCAGCAACACCCCGGCCATGACGCCACCCACGTTGAAACGGAAGTTGTCCCCGCCAGGCTCGCCAAACAGCATCACGGCCAGGCTGGACAGCAGCATTGCCAGGGCCACAAACAGCACAGCAACAATCAACGTGCTGCGACGGGTTTGTTGACGATAGGTTTGCGGGTCGCAGGGTTTGATCTCGAACATCCGTGGGCATTCTCCATGAGGCGAGCAGGGGTATAGCGAAGCCCGGCATCATCGCATGCTTCGTGGTCCCGGGTGATGGGCTTTCCCTGTCTTGTACTGAATGGATGCAGAACGGCTCAGAAAGTTTATGGCCCGACACGCCATGTTTTGACGCAGGCCACGATTGGCAAGTCGCAGCCTTCAGGGTATTAGTGGCGTCTTCACCTCATGCTCAAGGATCGCTTCATGTTTGAGGAATCCCCCCGTCTGATCCACAGTCGCTTGTACCTGCAACGCCTGGGGTATGACACGCCCCCCGCGCCGACCCTGCAAACCCTCAAGGACTTGCAACTGCGCCATGTCAGCACCTTTGCCTTTGAAAGCCTGTCGACGCTGTTGCGGGCACCGGTGCCGATCGATTTGCCCAGCGTCGAACAAAAAGTCCTGTTCGACGGACGCGGCGGGTATTGCTACGAACTGAACCAGATGTTCCTGGCCTTGCTGCAAGAATTGGGTTTCGAGGCGCGGGGTATTACCGGCCGGGTAGTGATGGGCGGGCCACCGGATGCGCACACGGGGCGCACTCATCGCTTGAGCCTGGTGACCGTCGACGGGGTGCGCTATGTCAGCGACGTCGGCTTTGGTGGCATGGTACCGAGCAGCCCGTTGCAACTGGACAGCGAAGCGCCCCAGGTAACGGCTCACGAACCCTATCGCCTGAGTCTGCACGAGGGCAGCTACACCCTGTGGGCCCAGGTCGCCGGGGAGTGGCGGGGGCTGTATGTGTTCGATTTGCAGCCGCAGTCGCACTTCGACTATGAAATCGGTAACTGGTACGTCTCGACTCACCCACAGTCGCCGTTTTTTGGCACGTTGAAAGTGGCACTGCTTGCTCCGGGCTTGCGCCGCACCTTGAATAACGGCCACTACGCCATCCACTACCTGGACCGCGACAGCGAAAAGCGTGCGATCCAGGATGTGGATGAGTTGATGGCACTGCTGCAAGGCAGTTTCGGTATTCGCCTGCCCGAGCATCCGCAACTGCGTGAGCGTCTTGGAAGTGTGCTGACTGCGTCCTGAGTGGCTGCGGGAGCGGGCACGTTCGCTCCCCACAACCCTGGCCGCCGAAGCCCCCCTTTATGTCCCCCAATACCCTCAACGCCCGGGCGCCGCTGCCTTAGTGTGGATCAGGCTTTCCACACAACAAGAGAGAGGGTGTTTATGTCGGCAACAACCCCTTGTCGCCTCGGCCTGCTGCTGGCCTTGATTGGCCTGCTGGCGGCCTGTGGCGATGGATCAAAACCTTCCCCCGAACGCGCCACATCGGCCAACACCATGCCCGTCGACCCGGCGTTGGCCCAGGTGTACGACACCAGTTGCAAGCTGTGCCACGGCAACCCGGCCTCCGGCGCGCCGTTGACGGGCGACGGCCAGGCCTGGAACCCGCGCATCGCCCAGGGCGCGGACACCCTGCTGGACCACACGATTAATGGCTACAACGGCATGCCACCCATGGGCCTGTGCATGCAGTGCTCCGAGGAGCAATTCCTCGGGCTGATCAGTTTTATGTCCGGTCAACACATCCAATAACAACAACGGGGTAGGGGTATGGCGATGGACCTTTCACGACGGCAACTGCTGCAGCGCTCGGCGCTGGCGGGAGCGTTCCTGGCGTTGAGCAGCAACCCGGTGTTGGCGCAACTGGCCCGGGCACCACGGCTGATTCCCTGGCGCAACTGGTCGGGTGCGCAAAACTGCCTGCCCCTGGCGCGCCTGGCGCCGAAGAACCTGGATGAACTGGTGCAGGTGATTGGCCAGGCGCCGGGCAAGATCCGGCCAGTAGGCTCGGGCCACTCGTTCAGTGCCCTGGTGCCCACGGACGGGACGTTGCTGTCCCTGAGTTTTTTCAACGGACTGCTGGATCACGACGCCAAGACCTTGCAAGCAACCTTTGCCGCCGGCACGCCGATGTCGCGCATGGGACCGGCCCTGAAGGCTGTCGGCCAGGCCTTGCCCAATATGGCGGACATCGACTACCAGACCCTGGCGGGTGCCATTTCCACCTCGACCCACGGCACCGGCGTGGGCTTCACCTCGTATTCCGGCGGCGTCACCGGCCTGCAACTGGTCACCGCCCAGGGTGAGGTGCTGGACTGCGACGCCCAGCGTCATCCCGAGGTGTTCAGCGCTGCCCGGGTATCCCTCGGCGCCCTCGGCGTGGCGACTCAGGTGCGTTCGCAGAACCGTGCGCCGTATCGTCTGCGGGAACGGCAATGGATCGCCAAGACCGAAGAGTTGCTGGAGGACGTAGAAAAAAACACCCGGGAAAATCAACACTGGGAAATGCTTGTGGTCACCCATTCCGATTACGCCCTGTCCATCGCCCTGAATGAAACCACCGATGCCGAGACGCCGCCGATCGACCCGGCTGAAGCGGGTGGCAATGAGTTCGTCTCGATCATCGAGAAACTCGACAAATACGGCAGCGATTTCCCCGAAGCCCGACGCACCTTGCTGAACAGCCTGCGCTATTTCGCCAGCTTCGAAGACCGGGTCGCCGAGTCGTTCCAGGTTTACGCCAATGTACGCAACGTGCGCTTCAATGAGATGGAGTATTCGGTACCCGCCGAACATGGCCCGGCGTGTCTGCGGGAAATCCTCAAGCTGATCCGCGACAAGGACCTGCGCACCTGGTTTCCCATCGAGTACCGCTACGTCAAGGCTGACGATATTCCCTTGAGCATGTTCGAGGGGCGCGACAGCTGTTCGATCTCTGTGCACCAGCACTACACCATGGACCATCACAACTTTTTCGCCGCTGTGGAACCGATTTTCTGGAAGTACGCCGGCAGGCCTCACTGGGGCAAATTACACACCCTCAATGCGCGCAACTTGCAGCCGCTTTATCCGCGTTGGGATGAATTCACCCGAGTGCGTCAGGCCCTGGACCCCAGCGGCAAATTCCTTAATGCGCACCTGTCATCGATCCTGGGGGTGGCCTGATGAACCGCAGAAACTTCATGCTCGGCACCGTTGGACTGGGGGCGCTGGCGGTTGGCGGCGCGGCCTTGTTGCGCCCGGGTGATCGCGGGAGTCCCTACAACGATTATTTCCGCACCTTGAACCAGGAGCTCAAGGCCCATGGGCCGATGCGCCCGGTGATGCTGATCGACCTGGACCGTCTGGACCACAACATTGATGTGGTGATGCAGTCGGTGCAGCGTGGCGGCAAACACCTGCGGCTGGTGGAGAAATCCCTGCCATCGCCGGGATTGCTGGCCTACATCGCCAAGCGTGCCGGTACCCAGCGCTTGATGTCGTTTCATCAGCCGTTCCTCAACCATGACGCCCAGGTTTTCCCCGACGCCGATATCCTGCTGGGCAAGCCGTTGCCGGTACGTTCTGTCGAGCTGTTTTACCAACAGCACAAGGGCCCGTTTGATCCTGCGCGGCAGTTGCAATGGTTGCTGGACACCCCCGAACGCCTGCAGCAATACCTCGCGCTGGCGCAAGGGCTGGGGACGAAGATGCGGGTCAACATCGAGCTGGATGTGGGCCTGCACCGTGGCGGTATCAGTGACAACGCCATGCTGGGGCAGATGCTGGGGATGATCAGCGCGCATCCACAGCACCTGGAATTTGCCGGGTTTATGGGCTACGACCCATTTGTGGGTATGGGGGTGCCGGGGATTCTCGGCTCGCCCCAGGCGTTGTTCGACAAGGTCATGCAGCAGTACAACGGCTATGTCGACTACACCCGCCAGCAGTTTGCGCCCTTGTGGCGTGATGGTCTGACGTTGAACACCGCTGGCAGTCCGACTTATCGCATTCATGAGCAGGAGCGTCTGAGCAGTGAAGTGTCGGTGGGTACGGCGATGCTCAAGCCGACGCACTACGATTTGCCGTCGCTGAGTGAGCATGTGCCTGCGGCTTTTATCGCTACGCCGGTATTGAAAAGCACGGGGGCGGTGAATATTCCGGCGTTGGATGACAAGTCGCGGTTGTTCTCGTGGTGGGACCCTAACCAGCGGGCTACGTTCTTTATCTATGGGGGGAATTGGTTGGCGGAGTTTGAGTCGCCGGGGGGGCTGCAAAGCAATGAGTTGTATGGGCGCAGTTCCAATCAGGAGATGGTGAATGGTTCGCCCAAGGTTGCCTTGAGGGTGGAGGACCAGGTGTTTTTGCGTCCGACTCAGAGTGAGTTTGTGTTGCTGCAGTTTGGGGATTTATTGGGGGTACGGGGCGGGAAGATTGTTGAGCGGTGGCCGGTTTATAGCTGACAGGTTGGTTGGGTGTGGGGTCTGGGGGCATATCCGTTGCTGCGGTGATGGCTACGTATGGTTCCGCCCTTACGGCGGGTCACTTTGGAAAAGAGCCCCAAAGTAACCAAAGGGCTCTTGCCCCACCACTCGGTGCCTCGCTTAGGCTCGGCATGCCCTCACTCCGGCATTGCTCCGTGGGCCGCCGCAATGGGCCATCCCTGGCCCAGTGCGGCTAAACCGGCGTCCTGCCGGTTTACCCACGGCCCAATGCCTGCGTTCGGCCATCGTGGTTTAACGGGGCGCCTAAGATCAAAGTCAAAAGCAGATCAAGAGCACAGCGGCCTACCGGCCGGCTTGAGTGGTGTGAAGCAAAGGCAAGGGCCAGAGCGAAAGCAGAGCTGCTTTTCTGTGGGAGCTGGCTTGCCTGCGATGGCATCACCTCGGTCTTTCAGGAACACCGAGCTGATGTCATCGCAGCATAGGTATCTACATATTTTTGAATCCTGCAAAAAACCTGTAACCGCTCGATGGGCTGCGTAGCGGCCCCTAGGGCGGTCCTGCGGACCGCATCGCAGCCTCGTACCTCGGCAGCGGCTACAAAAATCAGGCTCCTGCGCAATTGTGTAGATACCTATGCTGCGATGGCATCACCTCGGTGTTCTTGAAAGACCGAGTTGCCTGCATCGCAGGCAAGCCAGCTCCCACAGAAAAGCAGATCTGCTTTCGCTCTGGCCCTTGCTGGGCCTTGCTTTTGCTTCTACCACTCAGGTCGGCTTTCAGGCCGCCGTGCTTTTGATTTTGATCTTAGGCGCCCCGTTAAACCACGCTGGCCGAACGCAGGTATTACGGAGTGGGTAAACCGGCAGGACGCCGGTTTAGCCGCGTTGGGCCATGGATGGCCCGTCGCGGCGGCCCACGGAGTAATGCCGGAGTGAGGGCATGCCGAGCCTAGGCGAGGCACCAAGTGGTGGGGCAAGAGCCCTTTGGTTACTTTGGGGCTCTTTTCCAAAGTGACCCGCCGTAAGGGCGGAACCCTAAGCGGCCATCACCGCAACAACGGATATGTCCCCCAATCCCAACCCCAACATCAGAGAGCAAACGGAATCGTCAACTTAGCCCACAACATATCCCCTTCAGGCCGATTCTTCACATCGAACTCCTTGGCCCACCGCACCTCCGCACTGGCGTACTTGAGAAAGGTGAAATACACCGCCGGACCTATGGCAAACACCTGCCCCTTCACACCGTCATCGACGTCTTCCCCATAGATATTCACCACCGTCCGCCCGTACTGCTTATCGTCAGTGGTCTGCTTGAGGTAGTACCCATTCACCCCCAGGCTCAGGTTATCGGTCACTTTGTAGCTGGCCGAATAATCAAAATGGAAAATCTGCCCCGAGCGGTAATGGGTATCAGGGTTTTCCTTGTTGAAACTGTAGGTGGTCTTGATCGACAACTCGGTGCGTTCATTCGGCATCCAGGTCGCCGACACCAGCGGTTTGTAGGTATAGAAATTGTTGCTGGTGTTGGCCAGCCGCGTGGCGTCGTACTCGCCGGTGGGCAAGGTGATCTCCAGGGCCGTCGCCAGGGTCAGGTTCTTGCCCATGTCCCAGAGGATGATCGGTGCCAGGGTGGTATCGCCCATACTTTCGCGCTGGTCAGACATGCCGAACATCGACACCTGCTGTTTAATCCAGGGCTGGGCGATGTAGGCACCCAGTCGCCCGCCGAACACCCGTACCGGGCTGAGGTAATCCAGGCGCGGGATGACCGCATCGGACTGGATATCCACCCCCGACACCTTGCCGCCCAGGGAGCTGATATTGAGCTTCCTGGCTTCGTAGTGGTTGTAGTAGAGGTTGAACGCAAACATGTGGTCCGGCAGGTTGTTGACGTCCAGCGGCAAGATGTAGAAGCCGTCGGTGCCGGGGCCGATGTTGTCGACACCGCCTTCGGTGGCCAGGGCCGGCAGGCTGATCAGGGTCAGCAGGGCGAGTTGCACGGGGCGAAGCGCACGGATCGGTTTCATGTCTGGGCTCATTATTATTGTTAGGGGAACGCTACCTATACAAATAAGCCCTTGGTGCCCAACGGGGCAGGGTATTGGCGGCCAGATAGGGGGACTTTGGCGGACAGCTTTCATCCAGAGTGCGGCGGATCTTGCAAGCGCCTATGATTGTCAGGATGTTTCTAAAACAACAACCGAGCACTCAGTCGGGAATCGAAGGTCCATGCAAAGCAAAGTCGTTGATCCGCACTATGAACTGGCGTTGGTCTCGCCATTTCTCCTGCAAACCCTCGGGCAAGTCGTCGCGCAAAAGGGCGCCAGCGCCGAGCATTTGTGTCGCGGCCTGGGGTTTACCCTCGATGACCTGGATGACCCGGCCCAGCGGATTTCCTATCGCCAGGCGGTCACTATGATTCAACGTGCACTCAAGGTTCTGCCCGACCAGGGATTGGGCTTGTGTGTGGGCCATCAGAATGTGCTGGGCACCCTGGGCCTGCTGGGGCACGTGATTTCGCTATGCAAGACCCTGCGCGATGCGTTCGCTGTCGGCGAACGCCATCAACACACCTCCGGTGGCATTGCCACCACGCGTACCCACGAAAGCGCCGACGAGGTGTTTGTCGATATCGAATGCCTGTTGCCCTACGCACAGGTGCAAGTGTTTGCCGCCGAAGAGTTCTTCGCCAGCCTCATGGTCTATGGCCGGGCCTTGGTGGGCGCCGACTTCATGCCGCTGCGGGTGGAGTTCATGCATGCCGCGCCGTCGTATGTTGCCGAATACCTGCGGTTGTTCGGTGCGGATGTGCGCTTTGGTTGCCTGCACAATCGCATGGTCCTGGCCCGCCATTGGCTGGACGTATGCCTGCCCAATCATCATGCCCTGGCGTTGCGCCAGGCCCTGGAGCTGCTGGAACTGGAAAGCGCCCAACTGCACCAGAAGATGGACTTGACCCAAGCCGTGGAGCGCGCGATTTCCCGTGACTTGCAGGGCAGCCAACTGGAAAAGGTCGCCAGTGACTTGAACATGAGCGGCCGTACCTTGCGCCGGCGCCTGACCGAACACGGGCTGACGTTTGAGGGGTTGCTGGAGCACGTACGGCGTGCGCGAACCATGGGCTTGTTGAGCAACCCTGGGTTGTCCATCGAGCGCATCACCGAGGAGGTGGGTTACAGCGATGTACGCAGTTTCAGACGGGCGTTCAAACGCTGGACGGGACTGAGTCCCAGCGCGTTTCGCAGTGAAGGGGGAGGGGCCGTGCTCTGATTCTTGTAGCCGCTGCCGAGGTACGAGGCTGCGATGGGCTGCGTAGCAGGCCCCAGGGGCGGTCCTGCGGACACGCATCGCAGCCTCGTGCCTCGGCAGCGGCAGCAGGATTACGACCGTTGGATCTGCTCCTTGGCCACCTTCACTACATTCTCCAGCGTAAACCCGAACTTGGCCTGTAACTTGGGCAGCGGTGCCGAAGCCCCGAAGCTGTTCATCACCACCTTGGCCCCGGTCTGCCCGACATAACGATCCCAACCCAAGGGCCCGGCCTGTTCCACTACGACCCGGGCTTTCACGGCCGGCGGCAAGACGCTGTCGCGGTAGGCCAGGTCCTGTTCCTCAAACAACTCCCAACTGGGCATCGATACCACCCGGGCCGCCACGCCGTCCGCTTTCAATTGTTCATAGGCGTCCACCGCGAGGCTGACTTCACTGCCGGTCGCCATCAGGATCACCTCGGGCTTCTCGGCCCCGGCCAATACATAGGCCCCCCGGGCAGTGCCCGACGCAGCTGCGTATTGGGTGCGATCCAGCGTCGGCAGATTCTGGCGCGAAAGCACGATGCAACTGGGGCGATGGGTTTGGGCGAGCGCGATTTTCCAGGCCTCAAGGGTCTCATTGGCATCCCCGGGACGCAGGGTCAACAGGCCCGGCGTGGCACGCAGCTGGCTCAGGTGCTCGATAGGCTGGTGCGTCGGACCATCTTCGCCGACACCAATTGAGTCATGGGTAAACACAAACACCACCGGCAGTTCCATGATCGCCGCCAGGCGGATCGGTGGTTTCATGTAGTCGCTGAATACCAGGAACGTCGAGGTGTAGGGCCGCAGATAGGACAGCGCCATCCCGTTGGCGATGGCCCCCATGGCATGCTCGCGGATACCGAAGTGCAGGTTGCGCCCGCTATAGTCCTCGGCACTGAAACGCCCGGCACCGTCGAAGGTCAGGTTGGTCTTGGTGGACGGCGACAAGTCTGCCGAGCCCCCCAGCAGCCAGGGAATCTGCTGTGCAAACGCGTTCAACACTTCGCCGCCCGAAGCACGGCTGGCCAGGCCTTTGGCATCGCTGGCAAAGCTCGGCAAACGGTCCTCCCAATGCTCGGGCATTTCACCGGCGCGCATACGCCGCAGTTCATCGGCGAGTTCCGGCTCGTACTGTTCGAGCCGGGACAGGGTTTGCGTCCATTGCTCATACAAGGGCCGGGCGCGTGCCACCAGGGCGTCGTGCAATACACTACGGGCCTCATCTGGAACCAGGAAGCTTGAGTCTTCGGGCCAGCCGTAAGCGGCCTTGGTCAGGCGAATCTCATCCACGCCCAGGGGCTCGCCGTGGGCAGCAGACGTATTGTGTTTGTGGGGCGAACCGTAGCCAATCACGCTGTCGACCACGATCAGCGTCGGCGCCCCAGTGTTGGTCTTGAAGGTGTCCAGGGCATCACTCAGGGCCTTGAGGTCATTGGCATCGGTCACGTGCAAGGTGTGCCAGCCATAGGCCTGGAAGCGTTTGATCACGTCTTCACTGAAGGCCAATTCGGTGTGGCCCTCGATGCTGATGGTGTTGTTGTCGTAGATCCAGCACAGGTTCGCCAGCTTCAAGTGGCCAGCCAGGGACGCGGCCTCGCTGCTGATGCCTTCCATCATGTCGCCGTCGCCGCACAGGGTGTAGACGTTGTAGTCGAACAACACGTTGGCGTCCCGGTTGAAACGCTGGGCCAACCAACGTTCGGCCATGGCCATGCCGACGCTGTTGGCGCAACCCTGGCCCAGCGGGCCGGTGGTGGTTTCCACCCCAGTGGTCATGCGGTATTCCGGGTGGCCTGGTGTTTTGGAATCCATCTGCCGGAACTGTTTGATGTCCTCAAGGCTGATGGCCGGGTTACCGGAGCGCTTGCCGTGTTCATCAATCTCGACCACGCCGGCCAGGTGCAGCAACGAATAAAGCAACATCGAGGCATGGCCCACCGACAATACGAAGCGGTCACGGTTGGGCCAGTCGGGGTGCTCGGGGTGATAGCGCAGGAAGCGGTTCCACAAGGTATAACCCACCGGCGCCAGGCCCATGGGCGTGCCGGGGTGGCCGGAGTTGGCCTTCTGCACAGCGTCCATGGCGAGGGTACGAAGGGTGTTGATGCACAGGGTGTCGACAGCGTTGGCAGCGTGATTCATGGAACCTGTCCTCCTCGGGTGGCGATCTACAGTGGAGGGCAGGGCACGGTAAAGGTTTTATCCCATGACCCCTACTGCGACGAACGGGGCTGCAAACACGACAGCCTTGATCTCGAACATGACAAGCGCCCCTCCGATAGGCTAGCTTCAAAGGGCATCAGCCATTGAACAACTTGCGGAGGTACTCCATGCCAGTGAAACACGACCTGTATCAGGACCTGGGTTTGAGCAAGGAAGTCGTCGACGGGCGCCGGGCAGAAAATCCTCATTTGAATGCGCTGCTCGATAAATACAAAACTGTCGATGAGCTGGTGTTGAGCGCTGAAAAGGCGGCCGGCAGTGATGATGAGTTGAAGAAGTTGAAGGAGAAGCGCTTGCTCGTTAAGGACGAGATTGCCAAGTTGCTGTAAGCGGCATACATCCCGTGTGGGGGCGCCGTACTGCCGCTCCCACATTTGTTCAGAATTTTCCGAAGGACAGCATCACCACAGCTACCTATCATGCCCATCGTTCGCCCGACCCTGGGGCTCGTTTACGGCGCAAGGACTGCGCTGTGGCGTCGGGCGAACTCTTTACCTCACGCCAGTGCCGGCAAGCCCAATGCCTGCGCACATTCCATGATCGACCGCTGTTGGGTTTCCCCGTACAGCTTCAGCTCATCAATCGTCCGACGCCCCAAGGCCTTTTCAAACTCCACTTGATTGGAGTTGGCTGCGTAGTGACTCTGAGCCGCATCCCCCAGGTTCGACTGGAAAATCCCCGCCGCGCTCACCGGCAGAAAGTCCTCGTACACCAATGGCTCCACATCCACATGCCCGGTCTCGATCAAAGCGCCTAATGTGCGTGGCAGGTCTGCCCGACCCCGTGCCGCAAGCCCCTTATCGGTCACGAAGTAGCGAAAGAACGCCAATTCCTGCTCACGCATTTGCCGATGATCATCCGGGAAGGCCTGGAAGTGTTGTTCCATCAGTGCGGTGTAGCGTCTGGCATTGGCTTCGGTGGGGAACGCGCCCAGTTCATCCCGCGCGGCATTCAGCAGTTCGTCGTACAACGCCCGGCCCTTGGGGGTGAGTGCTACGCCGCGCTGTTCGATTTCGCCGAAACGCGCGCTGTGGCTGCCCTTGGCGTCGGTAAAGGCAATGGCTTCGTCCAGGGCCTTGAAGCTGGTCTGGCGCAGCAGGATCGGGCATTGGCGGCGGGGTGGGCCTTCGATCACGGCTTTGGGCGTGATGCCTTTGCCGGGCATGGCGGTTTGTACCTGGTCGATGTCCAGGGTGCGCGGCGTCAGGTGATTGATGTGTGGGCCCTTGAAGGCCACCACGTCGGCGATCAGCCGGTGCTGGTCGCTCAACTGCTGGTATTGCGCGGCGCTGACGGTAGCGGTGTGGTGCCAGCGGAAGGTTTCCAGGGCGTGCTGGATGAAGGCTTCGGCATCGGCGGCGTTGAGGCCGCCGTCTTTTTCCGATTGTTCGATCAGTGCCAGTGCGCCTGGGGTGAAAATCGAACGATTGGCCAGCGCGGCCTGGGCAAACGCCCGCAGCTCAAGGTTTTCGATCAGTTCCAGGCGCAGCAACGAGGTGAAGACCCGGAACGGGCTGGCCTGCAAGGCGCTTTCATGCACGGCGCGAAAGGCCGTGGAGTGCACCGGAACCCCGGCCGGGGTCAGGTCGTAGTAACCCACCGGTTGCATGCCCATGACCGCAAACAGGCGACGGATGGTGGCCAGCTCCTCGGCGGTGCCCAGGCGGATGGCGCCGTGGCGCTCCATGTCCAGGCGCTGGATTTCACCGGTGCGGTGCAGTTGTTGTGCCAGGGCAAGGTCGGTCTCCAGTACACGCGCATTGGTCTCGGCCACCAACTCCATCAAGGCACCATACAGCGGCACTTCCTCTCGGTACATGTCGGACATGGCTTTGGAGAAGCCTTTGCGGATCTCGTCGGGACTGACATGGCGGGCACTTGGCATAGAAAAATTCCTGGCAGCGGTTTAGAAGGGCGTGGCCGTTTCCTTGATTTTGTTGGGTGCACCGACGGCTTGCAAACGAAGATTCCTCGGGACTTCATTCTGCAAATGAATGAGTGGAACCTATTCGCCTTCATGTGCATCTCACCGTCGATGGGCTCTACACTGGCCTCCACCTCAATGTGCGACGGAAGAATCGATGACGGCCAAGCCTGCGACGAACATTCTGCAAACGATTGAAGGCCAGCGCCTGGCCGCCGAAGACGGTGAGCGTTGGCGCCAATGGGGGCCTTACCTCAGCGAGCGGCAATGGGGCACGGTACGCGAGGACTACAGTGCCGACGGTGATGCCTGGCGCTATTTCCCCCACGAACATGCCCGCAGCCGCGCTTACCGCTGGGGCGAGGATGGCCTGGCGGGCTTTTCCGACAAGGCCCAACGCTGGTGCCTGGGCCTGGCACTGTGGAACGAGCACGACCGGATCCTCAAGGAACGCCTGTTCGGCCTGAACAACGCCGAAGGCAACCACGGCGAAGACGTCAAGGAACTGTACTTTTTCCTCGATGGCGTCCCCAGTCACGCCTACATGCGCATGCTCTATAAATACCCTCACGCAGCGTTCCCCTACGATGACCTGATCACCGAGAACGCCCGGCGTGGACTGGAGGATGCCGAATACGAAATCCTCGACACCGGGGTCTTCGAAGACAACCGTTACTGCGACGTCAGCGTCGAATACGCCAAGCACCAACCCGACGACGTGTTCATGCGGGTGACCGTGCACAACCGCTCGGGCCAGCCGACCCGCTTGCAAGTATTGCCGCAGCTCTGGGCGCGCAATGACTGGAGCTGGACGGCCGATTCGCCCAAGCCGCAATTGCGCCTGGAGGATGATCACGTCGTAGCACGCCACCATGAGCTGGCGGACCGTCACCTCAGCGCCTGGGGCCAGGATGGCGTGGAGTGGCTGTTCTGCGAGAACGAAACCAACTTTCCCAAACTCGATGCCACTCCGGCGCCGGGGCCGTTCAAGGACGGGATCAATGACTATGTCGTAGAGGGCGTGCAAACGGCGATTCGCCGGGATACGGGGACCAAGGTCGCAGCGCGTTTCATCCTTGAGTTGGCGAGCCAGGAAAGCAAAATCCTGTACCTGCGCTTCGCCCCGGCAGACGCACCTCAGGTCAATGCCCGCAAATTGTTCGAACAGCGCCGCCAGGAGGCCGACGACTTCTACGCCACCCTGCAACAAGGCATCACTGACGAAGACGCGCGTAATGTGCAGCGCCAGGCGCTGGCCGGGTTGCTGTGGTCCAAGCAGCTGTATTACTTGGATGTGAACCAGTGGCTCGACGGCGATCCGGCCCAGCCCGCGCCACCGCCCGAGCGCCTGCATATCCGCAATACCCATTGGCGGCATCTGTCCAACTTCGACATCCTGTCCATGCCTGATACCTGGGAATACCCGTGGTACGCGTCCTGGGACCAGGGCTTCCAGGCGGTGGCCTTTGCCCTGATCGATCCGGGGTTCGCCAAGCAACAATTGCTGTTGTTGGTGAAGGACCGCTTCATGCACCCCAACGGTCAGTTGCCGGCCTACGAGTGGCGCTTCGATGACGCCAACCCGCCGGTCCATGCCTGGGCCAGTTGGCGGGTGTATCAACAGGACAAGGCGCTGACCGGCGTCGGCGACATGGATTTTCTGGAGCGGATCTTCCACAAGCTGCTGCTGAATTTTTCCTGGTGGGTCAACCGCAAGGACGCCGAGGGTCGCAACCTGTTCCAGGGCGGCTTCCTGGGGTTGGATAACATTGCCTTGTTCGACCGCTCGGCCGACTTGCCGCCCGGCTATCAACTGGACCAGGCCGACGGCACCGCCTGGGTCGCCGCCTATGCCCTGGACCTGATGCGTATGGCGCTGGAACTGGCCAAGCGCAACGTGGTGTACGTCGACATCGCGGTGAAGTTTTTCGAGCATTTCCTGTATATCGCCGGAGCTATCAACCGGGTCGATGACAGCGCCGAAGGCCTGTGGGATGAGCAGGACCAATTCTTCTACGACGTGCTGCACCGTCCTGATGGCCGGAGCGAACCGGTGCGCCTGCGTTCGATCGTCGGCCTGATGCCGTTGTTTGCGGTGCTGGTGCTGGAACAGCGTGAACACGAAGGATTGGAAGGCTTGCGTGACCGTCTGGTGGGCTTTATGAAACACCGACCGGACCTGGCGAAACTGGTCTCACGCTGGAACGAACCGGGGCAGGGCAACCGTCTGTTGCTGGCGTTGTTGCGCGGAGAGCGCACCAAGGACTTGCTCAAGCGCATGCTCGATGACGCGGAGTTCCTTTCGGCCTTTGGCGTGCGCTCGCTGTCCAAGGCTTATGCCGAGCACCCTCTGGCGCTGAAGATGAACGGCAATACCTTGTGTGCCCGCTATACCCCTGCAGAGTCCGACTCACGCTTGTACGGCGGCAATTCCAATTGGCGCGGGCCGTTGTGGATGCCGGTCAACTACATGCTGATCGAGTCGTTGCGGGAATTTCACCGGTACTACGATGAAAACTTCTCGGTGGAGTACCCCACCGGCAGCGGTTACCTGTCGTCACTGGAAGAGGTGGCCGACAGCCTCAGCCAACGCCTGACCCGGCTGTTCTTGCGCGATGAAAATGGCCTGCGACCGTCCATGGCCGGTTACCCGCAGTTGGAGGCCGACCCGGCCAGTCGCGACCTGGTGCTGTTCCATGAGTACTTTCATGGTGACACGGGGCGCGGCCTTGGGGCTTCGCACCAGACGGGGTGGAGTGCGTTGGTGGCGTTGTTATTGCAGCCCAGGGCCTGAAATAAAAATCCCGCCTGAAAAGGCGGGATTTGGTCTAGCCAAGGTTGCCCTTGATCAGGCCGGGAACAGTTCGCTCAGCTTCATCGCCAGCATCATGTCGCCTTCGGTGCGCAGTTTGCCGCCCATGAAGGCCTGCATGCCGTCGGTGGAGCCGTCGACGATACCTTTCATGGTTTCGCCGTCCATGACCAGGGTCACTTGGGCGTCAGGGTTTTCGCCTTCCAGCAGTTCGCAGGTCTTGTCTTTGACCACCAGCGAGAAGTTCTGGGTGTCGTCGATACGGAAACCGAACACCAGGTCCAGGCCGTCGGCAGCGGCTGGGTTGAATTTGGCTTTCATTGCTTCTACGGCTTTAGCTACGTCAGTCATGGTTTCGATCCTTTTATGGGTGAGTCCAGTGACCTTGGGGTCACGGTTGGCCGCAATTCATCGGAAAGTGATGAGCTGCGGCGCCTTCAACAGTTGCAAGTGGGTATGGCTGTTGAAGGAAGCCAGTGCCACCTCGCGACCACGGAACTTCAGCTGGTTGAGCGAGGTGTTAACAATCTGCCAGTTCAATTCGAAGGCCTGGGCTGCAGGCATCCGGGTAATCAGGTGGAGCAGGGCGGTGATGGTGCCGCCGGAGGTAAACACGGCGATCTTGTCGCGATTGTCGGCAGCCTCAAGGATGCGTTGCAAGCCACCCTGTACTCGTTCGACAAACCCCAGCCAGCTTTCCAGGCCCGGTGGATCATACGTACCGGCGAGCCAGCGCTCGACGATCAGGGCGAAGATGCGTTGGAATTCGCTGCGGTTTTGTGGGGCGTTACGCAGGATCTCCAGGGCTTCGGGTTCGCTGTTCAACAGGTCCGGGAGCAAGGCGCGGATGATCGCGTCGGCATCGAATTCGTTGAACGCGCTGTCGATTTCCAGGGCCGGCACCGGCAGGCCCAGGGCGCTGTACTGTTCTAATACGGCCGTGGCGGTGTGCTGCTGGCGACGCAGGTCGCCGGACACGCAACGGTCGAAGTTCAGGCCCAGTTCTGCCAGGTGGCTGCCGAGGACTTGCGCCTGCTGCACGCCGATGGGCGACAACACGTCATAGTCGTCTGCACCGAAGGAGGCCTGGCCATGTCGAATCAAATAGATGCTGCCCACGTCCGTTTTCCCGGTACGTTGAAAGTCTGGCGAGGTTATGAGGATGCCGGGGAGCTGTCAATGAAAAAACATACGCTTGTTTTAAAAGGTCGTTAGAGCTTTGCTGCTGGCGGTTTGATCACTGGCTCCCCGGCAATCCCGTCGGTATGCTTGGGCAATTCGCGCCTGGCGCACCGCATGTGAAGGAGTCTTATGGAGTTTCTGGCTGAGTACGCAAGTTTTTTGGCTAAAACAGTCACCCTGGTGGTCGCCATTCTGGTGGTCCTGGCAAGCTTTGCGGCGTTGCGCAGCAAAGGCCGTCGCAAGGCGGCAGGCCAGTTGCAGGTCAGCAAGCTCAATGATTTCTACAAGGGCCTGCGTGAGCGCCTGGAGCAGACCTTGCTGGACAAGGATCAACTCAAGGCCCTGCGCAAGTCTGAAAGCAAGACCGAGAAGAAGAGCAAGAAAAAGCCCGAGACCAAGCCACGGGTATTCGTGCTGGATTTCGACGGCGACATCAAGGCTTCAGCTACCGAAAGCCTGCGCCACGAAATCACCGCGCTGTTGAGCCTGGCCACCCCCAAGGATGAAGTGGTGCTACGCCTTGAAAGCGGCGGCGGGATGGTCCACAGCTATGGCCTGGCGTCTTCGCAACTGGTGCGTATCCGCCAGGCGGGCGTACCGCTGACGGTGTGCATCGACAAGGTTGCCGCGAGCGGCGGCTATATGATGGCGTGCATTGGCGAGAAGATTATCAGTGCGCCGTTCGCCATCCTCGGCTCCATTGGCGTGGTTGCCCAGTTGCCCAACGTCAACCGTCTGCTGAAAAAGCATGACATCGACTTTGAAGTGCTGACGGCCGGTGAATACAAACGCACCCTGACGGTGTTTGGCGAAAACACCGAGAAGGGCCGGGAGAAGTTCCAGGAAGACCTGGACATCACCCACCAGTTGTTCAAGAACTTCGTTGCACGTTACCGCCCACAGCTGGCCATTGATGAAGTCGCCACCGGTGAAGTCTGGCTGGGTGTCGCGGCCCTGGACAAACAATTGGTGGACGAACTGCAAACCAGTGACGAATACCTGGCCTCCAAGGCCAAGACCGCCGAGCTGTACCACCTGCACTATGCCGAGCGCAAAAGCCTGCAAGAGCGGGTTGGCCTGGCGGCCAGCGGTTCGGTGGACCGGGTGTTGTTGACCTGGTGGAGTCGCTTGACCCAGCAGCGGTTCTGGTAATAACCGGTCGACAGTGTATTCAGGGGTATTGCAACGTCAGGTTCAGGCGTTCTGCGCTGACGTCTCCGATGTCAGCCTCAATGTGGGCGAGAGCCCAATGGCGAGGTGATCGGGATTGGTAATGGAAGGGCGTTATGACATCCCTGCGCCGATGGCGTGGGGGCGGTACGCTTGAACAGCGAAGGCTTTGTCTTGACGCTGCCTCAGGCATCCCGGTTGCTGGGGTTGAAGGCGACCAACTGCGGGCACTTGCAGAATGAGACGCTCATCCTGCCCGATCAGATCAGCGGCACGCTGCAAGTCGCCGCTCAGAGCGGTTATACGCCGCGCCTGGGGTCTCGGTCGGGTGGGGTGGTGGCGGTGATTGCGTCGTATGTTGACCGGGTCATGCGACCTCAATGAATAACCGTTTAAGTGACCTTAGGGACAATGCTCATGCTTGATCAGCACTCTCGGTCGATTCGTCTTTGTCGTTACTTACACTTCCCTGACCGTTGATTGTACAGCGGGGAGCTCTGGTTGCAGCTGAATTCGCCAAAGCTCTCGGTGGCCTTTGAATGCTGTTCGCCCGTGTAGGACTGTATGATTATTTACCAAAACAATGTCCCCGGTCCGAAATTCAAGAGTGAGATGATTTGCGTCGTTCAACGCGATGGCTGTTATTTCTTTTTCCAGTGTAGTGATGTCGTCATATAAGGGTGACTCTAATATTCTTGAATAATTGAATTGCACGCTGCCGGGATGGCTCTCCTCATCCCACATCTGCCACCAACGCAGTAGCTCTTTTTCTGTTCCAGGTACCGTCATGATGAGAGGGTAGTTTCTTTCTGTTCCACCAAAATAGGAGAGCCTGGTTCTATAAGCCAGTGTGGTTTCACGAAATGCTTTTCTCTTTCTTCCATTTATGGTGAGAGGAACCATGGAAGAGTTAATAATGGTGCTCAGGCCGCCCTCGGAGCTTTCATTGCTTTTGCAGTAGAGCAAGAACTCTTTCGGTGTGTATTCGTGATATTTGTGCTTGGTTTGATCGATTTTCATATAAGGTGGAGGAGAAACCATGTCCCAATGAAAAGGTAATGCTTCTTCTGATGTTACGGAAGATGTATATCCTTGTGTCTCTAACTCTGGCTTTACAATGTGGGTGGCGCCAAAGCTCCATTCCAAAAACTGACCTCTTCCCGAATACCATGATTCTAGATCATTGACTGTTTCAAATGTCTTTAAGTTTCGAAAAATTAATATGCCGAACTCATTCAATAAATTGCTTATTGCGATGTTGCTGATTTCGGATATGTTAAGGTCTGTGCTCGTGCTTTCGATGAATAAAGCGAAGTCCTCTTTGCGTAATGAGAATTTTATTTTTTTTAAGTATTCTCTCGAGTTAGGGTTTGGTGTTGGAAGCTCCAATAAAAGCCATGCTCTGTCTTCAAAATAAATTGGAGATATAATGCTCTGATGATTCTCGCCTTGGCAGGTCGCAGAATTTCGTCTATCGATCAGGTATTTTCCGGTTGCTGCTGAGAACGTTACGCAGTTATGCCAGGGTGTCTTGAATAAGCTTTTATCAAAAAGTTGGAGTGTATGCTTTGCGCTCTCATCAGGATGATGGTGAATACTCAAGCGGATATGGTGTGGAAAGGTCTGATGGAGAAAATTATCTAGCGCGACGCCTTGCGTCATCATGCCTCGGGCGATTTCCGAGATTCGTTTGTTTCTTTTGGACTTTCCAAGTGAACCGATAAGGGCTTTCTGATCGTCACCCATAAATTTTTTTAGTGAAATGTATTTTTTACGTACACTGCTATCGGTAGCGATTACTTTGTCTAGTGTGCTTTCATATGTTTCATCCCCGTAGAGTTCCCATAGAATATCCATTTGCTCGTCATCGTTGTACGAGGCGAAGGCCTCATGGTCTGACAGTGATTTCAGTTCCAGCGCACCATCGCAGTTGAAAGCATTGATTATTTTTTTCAAGCCTTCTCGATAGCGATAATAACTTTTTGCTTCTACGGATATATATTTTGAAAATGTGTGGTAGTCTGAGAATATGGTGAATTTTACGCCGTGTTCATATACTTCTTCGATTTTTCTTATGGTAGACACGATTTTTTTCAGAGCGAGCCACTCAGCCATGTCAGGAGTGTCGGATAGGCATTTTTCTGCGCTGATGCTCTTACATGGAAAGGCAGGAAGAAGAAATTTTAACGGTTGGTTGCAGGTGATGCTGTCAATCACTTGTTGTTTGAGTAGCTTGTAGCCGTAGGTGGATTTGTCGCGGCTCAAAAAAAGCTCTTCGTACATGATGCCGACTAACTCGTTTGAAATTTTTTCTGTTTTGAACGTTTGCATTTAAGGATTGCCGCTCTTTACTGGGTGAATAGAGTGTGGTTTGTGCGGATGCGGTTGGCGGGGTTGCTTGTGGGCGGTTTTATGTGTGGTTTAGTTGATGCTAAAACCCATGTAAGTCATTGTTAAGCGGTGAGCTTAAGGTTGAGAATTTATATCAATTTGATATTGCGCAATCTGTAGGAAAAATCTCGATTACGCTTTTTGGGGGGCAAGTGGGCTTTTTGAAGGGGCAGGAGAGGGAACTCTTTGGCTTATAGGGGCTGGCATTGCACCGGTGCCCCGTTGAGCTATCAGGTTTTATAAAAGTCTAGGCTGCACCGAATCCGCCAGCCGGGTCAGGATCAAACAGCACGACACTGCCCCCGCATCCAGTACTCCTAACGAACGTTCCCCCAGTCGGCTGGCGCGGCCGATTTTCGCCACAAGGTCCTTGGTTGAGTCACGCCCTTGAGACGCCGCACTTTTCATCGCGTCCAGGGCGTCGCTGAACGATGCGCCGGACGCATGGGCCTGCTCAAACGCTTCCACCGCCGGAATCAGGGTGTCCATCAAACACTTGTCACCCACGCCCGCTTCGGTGATGTCTTGCAAGGACGTGAGGCCGCCCCGCAACAAGTGAGCAAAGGTGGTGGCATCAATCTCGTCGCTGCCGCGTACTTCATCTGCCATGCCAATAAACAGGCTGCCATACAGCGGCCCCATGGAGCCGCCGATGCCTTCCATCAGGCTCAAGGTCAGCTCGTCCAGGGCTTCGGCCAGGGTCAATTGGCGGCCTTCAATGGTACGGCCGCAATGGGCAAAACCCTTGGCCATGTTGATGCCGTGGTCACCATCACCGATGGCGCCGTCGACTTCACTCAAATAGTCGCGGTTGGCGACGATCACGCTCACCAGGTCAGTGATGATGGCGCTGCCGTCATGGGTGGAGAAATGCTGGTTCATGGTTCACTCCGCCTGGGTCATGCCGATGGAGCGGCAAGGGTGGTCGATCAGGGTTTTCAGCTCGGCATCCAGGCCCAGCAAGGTCAAGGTCACGCCCATCATCTCCAGCGACGTGAAGTAGTTGCCGACGTAGCAGCGATGGATCTTCAGGCCCTTGGCCTTGAGCTGTTGCTCGACCTCGGCGTAGAAAATATACAGCTCCATCACCGGCGTTGCGCCCAGGCCCGAAACCAGCACCACCACGCTGTCGTCCTGGCTGAAATCACGGTCGGCGAGAATCGGCGCCAGCATGCGTTCGGCCATGGCGGCGGCGGACTCGATGGGGATCACTTCAATGCCCGGCTCGCCGTGATGGCCGATGCCCAGTTCCATCTGGCCGTCCGGGATCTGGAAATTCGGCTTGCCCACCGCCGCAATGGTGCAGGGCGTAAGGCCGATGCCGATGGAGCGGCAGTGGTCGACGGCTTTCTGTGCGACACGAATCACCCCGTCCAGGTCGTAATGCTGCGCGGCGGCGGCACCGCCAACTTTCCACATGAAGATTTCCCCGGCCACGCCACGACGCTTGGCGATGTCGGCTTTAGGCGCCGAGGCTACGTCGTCGTTGGCGACCACGGTGCGGATCTGCATGTCTTTGCTGGCGGCCATTTTCATTGCCAGCTTCACGTTCATATTGTCGCCGGCATAGTTGCCGTACAGGCACGCCACACCGGCCCCGTGGTCGGCAGCGCGGAAGGCGTCGAAGAAGCTTTTGGCGGTGGGCGAAGAAAAAATCTCGCCGACGGCCACGGCATCTACCAGGCCAGGGCCCACGTAGCCGAGAAAGGCGGGTTCATGGCCGGAGCCGCCGCCGGTGACGATGCCTACCTGGCCCTGGCGGGAAGGTTTGGCCTTGCTGATGACCCGGGGATTGCTGCCGCTTTGGCACAGCTCTGGATGGGCGACCAGAATGCCGCGCAGCATATCCTCGACCACGTGGTCCGGATCATTGATCACTCGATTCATAACGCGGTTTCCTGTGTTCTTGTTTTAATGTGTGGGCCGGTTTTTTGTGGGAGTCGGGCTTGCCCGCGATGCAGGCGACTCGGTCTGTCATGAGCACCGAGTCGATGCTATCGCAGGCAAGCCAGCTCCCACACAAGCCTGGCTCCCACAGAGATACGTGTCGTTGCGAAAATCAGGGTTCGAGTACGACTTTAAGGGACTTGTCCCCGCGCTCCATCACCGCAAATGCTTCCTTGAAGTCCGCGAGCGCAAATGTGTGGGTCACCACGTCGCGCATGTCGATCTTGCGGTTACCGATAAAATCGATGGCCCGCGGGTACATGTACGGGCCCAGGTGTGAGCCCAGCACGTCCAGTTCCTTGCGGTCGCCGATGATCGACCAATCTACCGTGGCCTCGTCGTTGAAGACGCTGAATTCGACGAAACGCCCCAGTTTGCGCAGCATCGCCAGGCCCTGGTTGACCGCCTTGTGATGCCCGGTGGCTTCGATATAGATGTCGCAGCCATAACCGTCGGTGATCTCGCGGATCTTCGCCATCACATCGACTTCGGCCGGGTTCCACACCTCGTCCGCGCCCATGCGCAAGGCGAGGGCGGCGCGTTCGGGTTTCATGTCGAGGACGATGAGTTTTTTCGGGTTGCGCATGCGCACCGCGCCGATAATCCCCAGGCCCAGTGTGCCGGCCCCGGCGACCACCACGATGTCATCGAAATCGACGTTGGCCCGTTCGGCGGCGTGCAGCGAGCAGGCCAGCGGTTCGATCAGGATCGCTTCCTCCGGGGCGATGGAATCCGGCACTTTGTGGATGATGCCTTCCTTGGTGAAAATCATGTACTGGGCCATGGCGCCCTGGACGTTGTTCTGGAAGCCGTAGAGGTCGTGTTTCTGGCACATCCAGTACTGACCGTGATTGCAGAAGCGGCAACCCCAGCACGGCACGATCTGTTCGGAAATCACTCGGTCACCGACCTTCACTCCGCGCTTTTCAGCGCCCGGGCCGAGGGCGACCACGCGGCAGACAAACTCATGACCGGGGATCATCGGTGGCTTGACGTAGCGTGGCTGCTCGGCGTCGCCCCAGAACGACGGCGCGCCGCGATAGGTCTTGATATCGCCCATACAAATGCCGCACAGCTCGACCTTGGTGAGGATTTCATCGGGGCCGGGTGTCGGCACGTCGACGGTTTCCAGGCGGTAGTCTTCGGGGCCATGGCAGACCACGGCTTGCATGGTCTTGGGGATGACGGGAGACAGTTGTTCGGACGTGCGTTCGGTGGACATGACGATAAACCTCACGACAAAAGGTGAATTATTGAATGCTGTAGCCGCCGTCGATCATCACGTTTTCGCCGGTGATCATCTTGGCGGCATCGCTGAGCAGGTACAGCGCCAGCCCGGCGATTTCCTCCGGCAGGGCGAAGCGGCCCGCCGGGATCTGCAATTTGGCGCGTTCGCCCAGCTCGCCCGCCCAGGCCTTCTTGCCCAGGGCGGTTTCAACGATGGTGGGGGAGATGGCGTTGACGTTGATGTGCGGCGCCCATTCCATGGCCAGCACCTTGGTCATGCCGACGATGGCCGCCTTGCTCGCGCAGTAGGCGACGTGGCGATCGAGGCCGATCACCGCCGCCTGGGAAGCCAGGTTGATGATGCGTCCGCTGCCCTGGGCAAGCATGTGCCGGGCGCAGGCCTGGGCCACGAAGAAGCTGGCCTTGAGGTTGATGTCGAGGGTGGTGTCCCAGGCGTTTTCGCTGACGTCCACGGCCTTGTCCAGCATCACGACACCGGCGCTGTTGACCAGGTAATCCAGGCGTTTGAAGTGATCGAACACGTAATCGACGGTGCTTTGCACCTGATCGAGCTGGCGCAGGTCCACGGCAATGCCGATGTTCCCGGCGCCGAGGCTGGCGGCCACGTCGACGACGGCCGGGTCACGGTCGAGCAGGGCGACCCGCGCGCCGCGTTCCACCAGCAGGCTGGCACAGGCCAGGCCAATCCCGGCGGCCCCGCCGGTGATCACGGCGCAGCGGCCGGTGAGGTCGAAGGCCTGATTCCAGAATCCAGACATGAACATGACTCCTTCTTGCTGACAGTGCAGATCTAATGGTGGACTCGGTTAAGTGTGGGAGCTGGCTTGCCTGCGATGGCATCGATCGGATGCACCTGATGCACCGAGGTGCCTGCATCGCAGGCAAGCCAGCTCCCACATTGACCGCGTTGCTACTTACCGCCACTGACTTGCTGATACAGCGCATCGGCATTGGCGTTGGTCACCGGTACCCACGGCAGGATGTAGTTCTTGTCGGTACCGTCACCCCATTTCACGTCCTTGGCATAGCGCTCCCAGATCACCGACTTGGGTTTGTAATCCTTACCGGCCAGGGCGCGCAGCGCGACATCGAGCGCACCTTGGGATTGGGCCTGGGCGTCTTGCAGGAAGGTGATGACTTCATCTTTCTTCACGGCCTGGATCGCATCCGGCATGCCGTCGATGGACGTCACCGGCACATCCTTGAATGACAAACCGTGGGACTTCAGCGCCTGCACGGCACCCAGGGCCATGTCGTCGTTCTGCGCGATCACCCCGTTGATGCCTTTGGGGTGGGCGTTCAGCCAGTCTTCCGTCAAGGTCAGGGCTTGGGCGCGGTCCCAGTTGGCGGTCTTTTTCTCGATGATCTTGATGTCCGGGTGCTTGCTCAGTACTTCCATCTCGCCCTTTTCCCGGTCGATCTGCGCCGACTGGCCAATCGGGCCCTGGATGATTACCACGTTGCCCTTACCCTTGAGCTTATCGACCATGGCCTGGGCCTGCAGGCGACCGCCCTCCACATCGTCGTTGCCCACGTACGGCACGTTGGCGTCGGCGACCTTGGCATTGGAGGCGATCACGACCACGTCATTGGCCATGGCCGCCTTCACGGTGCCGACACCGGCCTTGGTGTCGATCGGCACAAAGAGGATGGCGTCGTAGTGCTGGGTCACCATGTTTTCAATCTGGTTGTTCTGGGTCAGCGCGTCGTAGTTGCCGTCGAACACGGTCAATTGCACGGTGCCGTCCTTGACCGCCGGGTGTTCCTTCAGCTCGCGGACCCAGTTCTGCATGAACTGGCCCTTGAGCCCGTACACGGCGGCGCCGATCTTGTAGGTCTTGCCATCGGCGGCCAGGGCGATGCTGCTGGCGAGCAGGGAGAGTGCCGCGACGGCGGCTAAAGTCGTACCCAATTTCATGATGAGAACTCCGGTTATTGTTATGGTCGTTCAGTTCGGTTCAGAGCACAGGGACTAGCGTTTTTTCTTGCGCCACACGTCAATCAGCACGGCGAGCACGATGATCAGGCCCTTGGCGACCTGCTGGTAATAGGAGGACACGCCGAGCAGGTTCAGGCCGTTGTTGATCACCCCGATCAGCAGGGCGCCGAACAGCGTGCCGACGATGCTGCCGGTGCCGCCCGAGAGGCTGGTGCCACCGATCACCACGGCGGCGATGGCGTCCAGCTCATACGACATGCCGGCCTGGGGCAGGGCGGAGGTGGTGCGTGCCGACAACACCACGCCGGCCAGCCCGGCGAGCAGCCCGGACACCACGTACACCGAAAACATCACCTTGCGTACGCCGATCCCCGAGGTGCGTGCGCTCTTCTCGTTGCCGCCCACCGCATACACGTAGCGGCCGTAGGTGGTGTAGCGCAGCACCATCCAGAAAATCAGCGCCACCACCGCGAAGATGATGATCGGCACGCCGATCGGGCCGATCTTGCCGATGCCCAGCGCCAGGTAGGCGTCGGGCAGGTCGGTGACGGGGCTGCCGTCGTTGAGGATGAAGGTCATGCCTCGGGCTACGCTCAGCATGCCGAGGGTGGCGACAAAGGGGGGGATCGACAGGTTGGCAACCATGAAGCCGTTGACCACCCCGAGCATGGCGCCGGCAAACATCCCGGCACTGACCGCCGCCAGCAGGCCGTAGCCTTGGGTGGCGACCATCGCGCTACACAGCCCGGCAAAGGCCAGGATCGAGCCCACTGACAGGTCGATGCCCTTGGTCAGGATCACATAGGTCATGCCCACCGCGAGAATGCCGTTGATGGAGGTCTGGCGCAGGATGTCCATCCAGTTGCGCCAGGTCATGAAGTATTCGCTGGAAAACGCCATCACCACGCACAGCAGGATAAACACCAGCGGCAGGCCGAAACGGTCGAGGGACAGGCGCAGGCGGCTGCGCGGGGCGGCCTTGACTGGAGCGGCGACGGGTGTGGACAGGGTTGTTTTGGCGTTCATGAGGCAAGACTCAACAAGGCTTCCTGGGAAAGGGCGGTGTCAGTGCTGATGGTCACCAGTCGGCCGCCCTTGAAGACAGCGATTCGATCGCTCAGGTGCAGCAGTTCCGGTGCTTCCGACGACACCACAATGGCCGCACCACCGGCGCGCACGAATTGGTCCAGCAGGTGATAGATCTCCTGCTTGGCACCTTCATCGATACCGCGCGTGGGTTCGTCGCAGAGCAGGCAGATCGGCTGGGTCGACAGGCATTTGGCGAGCACCACTTTCTGCTGGTTGCCGCCGCTCATGGACTCCACCGGCAGCTCCAGGGAGGTGGTCTTGATCTGCAGGCGCTTGACCATGTCCTGGGCCAGTTGGTTTTCCTTGCGGGCATTGATCAGTGACCAACTCGACAGCTGCTTGTAGGCCGACAGCGCGATGTTGGAGAGGATGCTGCCACTGAGCACCAGGCCGCTGTCTTTGCGGTCTTCGGTGACCAGGGACATGCCGGCGCGAATGGTCGCCTTGGGCAAGCCGACGGGCATCGGTTTGCCTTGCAGGGTGACGCTGCCGGAGTCGGGTGTGGTCAGGCCGTAAATGCAGTTGAGGAACTCGCTGCGCCCGGAGCCCATCAGGCCATAGATGCCCAGAATTTCGCCCTGGCGCAGTTGCAGGCTGATGTCCTGGAACTCGCCGGCACGGCTCAGGCGGTCCACGTCCAGGCAGCACTCGGTAGCACATTCGCGGCCGACCTTGTGATCGATCCGCGTCAGTTCCTGGCCAACGATGCCGCGCACCAGATGCGCACGATCGATATCGGCCATGCGTCCGGTTTCGACGAAGGCGCCGTCGCGAAAGATGCTGTAGTCATCGGCAATCTGCGCCAGCTCGCTGAGGCGATGAGACACATAAACGATGCCGGCGCCACGGGCCGTCAGGCGGCGGATGGCCTTGAACAGGGTTTCTGCCTCACGCTCGCCGATGGCGGAGGTGGGCTCATCCATGATCATTACCTGGCAGTCGTGGCTGAACGCCTTGGCGATCTCCACCAGTTGGATCTGCGCCACGCTGAGGCGATGCATGGGGCTGGTGGCGTCCACCTCGAACTCCAGGCTTTCCAGCAACTCCCGAGTGCGGCGGTTCAATTCCTTGCTGTCGACGATGCAACCGGCATGGCGCGGTTCGCGGCCCAGCCAGATGTTTTCGGCGACGCTCATGTAGGGAATTGGTTCCAGCTCCTGGGTGATCATCGCGATCCCCGCCGCCAGGGCCTCACTGGGCCGATGGAAATGCACGGGCGAACCGTTGAGCGCGATGGTGCCGGCATCACGCGCCGTGATGCCCATCAGGATGCTGAGAAAAGTTGATTTGCCTGCGCCATTGCCGCCGCACAGGGCGTGAACGCTGCCGGCCCGCAGAGAGAGGCGCCCGTCACGCAGGGCAGGGATCCCGGCGTAGGCCTTGGCGACGTGTTCAGCCTGGAGCAGTAATGGCGTGGCCATCGGCGTGTCCTCGTGCTGTGAATTCTTATTAGGTCGCACAGTCATGTTTCGCTGTGATCATATGTGTATCAAATGAAATTCTGATCAGTCAATCTCTTTCATGGAAAAGATGTAAAAGCCTCTGTTTGCGCAAATCATGCCCTTTTAGAGGGCTTTGACTGGCGAGTCAGTTAAATCTTGCTTGACAGGGGGAGGCGAATATCTGAGAAATAGCTGATAGAAATTTCATAGAGTGATCATTTGATCAATCTTAAGCAGGACCACGGCAGCGGAGCCAGACGCCATGAACACACCCTTCCCGGTGGCTATCGGATGCGATGAAGCGGGTTACGAGCTCAAAGAACTGTTGAAGCGCCATATCGAAGCCCTGGGCTACCCGGTGACCGACTTTGGCACCCATTCCACTGCGCCGGTGCTGTACCCGGACATCGCCCTGGCGGTGGCCACCGCGATCAATGCCGGGCAGCAGCGACTGGGGGTATTGGTGTGCGGCACGGGGATTGGCATGGCCATTTCCGCCAACAAGGTCCTGGGGATTCGCGCAGCCCAGGCCCATGACACCTATTCGGCGGAGCGGGCACGCAAGAGCAACGATGCGCAGATCCTGTCCATCGGCGCGCGGGTGATCGGCGCGGAACTGGCGAAAAGCGTCGTCAAGTCGTTCCTGGAATCGGAGTTCGAGGCGGCGCGTTCCGGGGCCAAGGTCGACCGTATCAATGCGATCGAGCGCGACGGGCATCAGTAGTGGACGTGACGGGTCTATAGTCGGGAGAATGCGCCTTTGACGCCGAAACGGAAGCCCGTGCCCATGAGTGACAGTACCCAGCGCATTGCCAGCGATATCGATCTGATGACCGAAGTGGCGATGCTCTATTACCTTGAGAACGTCACTCAGGAAGCCATCGCCAAGCGCTTCGACCTGTCTCGGGCAAAAGTCAGCCGCCTGCTCAAGCGCGCACGGGATGAAGGGATTGTCGAGGTGCGGGTGCTGCAGCATCCGGCGATGAATAACGAACTGGAGCAGGCGCTGGTGCAGCGCTTCCAGTTGGACCGTGCGCTGATTGCGGTCGACCACAGTGACCCGGACACCCAGCGTTCGGCCGTTGCCAGCCTGGTGGCCAACTACCTGAACAAGACCTTGAGCGACGGCATGATTGTCGCCGTGGGCATGGGCCGTAACGTCGGCGCGGTGGCCGACAATGTGTTTTTGCCGGTGACCCGCAACTGCACGTTTGTCTGTGCCATCGGCGGTTCGCTCAAGGCCGGCGAATACATGAACCCCGACCACATCTGCCGACGCCTGGCCTTGCGTTTTGGCGGCGAGAGTGAAAGCTTGTACGCCCCGGCCCTGGTGGCCAACCCGGAGCTGCGCGGGGTGCTGATCAGCAACGACACCGTGCGCTCCACCCTGGACCGCGCCCGCCGTGCCGACATGGCGCTGATCGGCATTGGCGACATGAGCGAAAACAGCAACATGGTGCGCATGGGTTGGTTCTCGCCCCAGGAGATTGCCCAGGCCCGGTTGTCCGGCACCGTGGGTGACATGATGGGGTACGACTTCATTGATATTCACGGCCAGCCTGCGATCAACGCGATTCAGGGGCGGGTGATCGGCTTGACCGTGCAGGAGTTGTTTCGGATTCCGGACGTGGTGGCGATTGCCAGTGAAAACACCAAGGCGGCGGCGACGTTGGGGGCGTTGCGGTCGGGTGTGATCAATACATTGGCGACTACCGTGACCAATGCCCACACCATCCTGGCACTGGATGATGCGACCCGAAAAAACTGACACCCCATTGATCGAAATGTGGGAGCTGGCTTGCCTGCGATAGCGGTGGGTCAGCTTGCCTATTTATTGGCGGGTATGCCGCTATCGCAGGCAAGCCAGCTCCCACACGGGTATTTGGGTGCTTGCAGGTACAGATCTTGTAATAGTTTTGCGTTGTAGGGAATTTGCCTTTCGCCTGTACGATTCAAGTCCTTTTTCCGCTACAGGATTTGCATGAACACCCTCTCGGAGCCTCCCAGTCGTCTTTCCCCAAGACACTCGCCGTCCCCGTTCCCGCTGAGCGCCCGCATCCGGGCCAAGCATCCGGTCTTTCGATTATCAATGTTCTCCCGGTCTTCTGACCGCATCTTGCCGTGTCCGGCATTCTGAAAATTTTTAACGAGACGACATTGATATGGAATGGTTAGCGGATCCAACGGCCTGGCTCGGCCTGTTGACGTTGATTGTGTTGGAACTGGTGCTGGGCATCGACAATCTGGTGTTTATCGCGATCCTGGCGGACAAGCTGCCGCCGGAGCAGCGTGACCGTGCGCGGCTGATTGGCTTGTCCTTGGCCTTGCTGATGCGCCTGGGCCTGTTGGCGAGTATTTCCTGGCTGGTGACCCTGACCCAGCCGTTGTTCGAGGTGTTCGACAAGAGCTTCTCCGGTCGCGACCTGATCATGCTGTTTGGTGGTGTGTTCCTGCTGTTCAAGGCCACCATGGAATTGCATGAGCGCCTCGAAGGCCACATCAGCGTGCGCACCGGTAATGCCGCTTACGCCATGTTCTGGCCGATCGTGGCGCAGATTGTGGTGTTGGACGCGGTGTTCTCCCTGGACGCGGTGATTACCGCCGTGGGCATGGTGGACGAGTTGGCGGTGATGATGATCGCCGTGATCATCTCCATCGGCCTGATGATCATCGCCAGCAAGCCGCTGACCCGCTTCGTCAATGCGCACCCGACGGTGATCATGCTGTGCCTGGGCTTCCTGATGATGATCGGCTTTGCCCTGACCGCCGAAGGCTTGGGCTTCCACATTCCGAAAGGCTACCTGTACGCGGCCATTGGTTTCTCGATCCTGATCGAGGTGTTCAACCAGATCGCCCGGGCGCGCCGCAAGCAATCTGCCCAGGGCGCGTTGCCGATGCGTGAGCGTACGGCGCATGCGGTGATGCGCCTGCTGGGTGGCCGGACTCTGGCGGTGGAAGAGGTGGGTGAAGAGGTGGCTGACCTGCTGGGTGAAACGGATGCCAGCCAAGGTCCGCTATTCGACCGTCGCGAGCGTGTGATGATCAGCGGCGTGCTGCAATTGGCCGAGCGGCCGATCCGCAGCCTGATGACGCCGCGCGCCAACGTCGACACCATCGACCTGGCGGACGATGCCGACACGATTCGCCTGAAGCTGATGCACTCTTCCTATTCGCGCCTGCCGCTGATCCGCAATGGCGCGATCGATGAGCCGCTGGGCTTTGTGCACAAGAAAGAACTGCTCAAGGAATACTTGGCCGGTCATGAGCCCGACCTTGAGCTCCTGGCCCGTCGGGCGGTGAATCTGCTGGAGAGCTTTTCGATCCTCAATGCCCTGGAGCAGATGCGTCAGGCGTCAACTCACATTGCGTTCGTGATCAACGAATTTGGTGATTTCATGGGCGTATTGAGCATGACCGACATCCTCGAATCCATCGCTGGCGAATTGCCGGACGCCAGTGAAATCGAAGGGCCGGATGTGGTGGAGGAAGAGGGTGGGTTCAGGGTCAGTGGTGCCTTGAATCTCAGCCTGATCCGTCAGCGTACCGGCTTCAAGTCGGTGGAGACGCAGGACTATCAGACGCTGGCCGGGTTGGTCATGAGCCTGCTGGACCGCCTGCCGGTGGTGGGCGATAGCCTGGAGCATGAAGGTTGGCGCCTGACGGTGGCGGCGGTGGAAGAGCGGCGGGTGACCCAGGTTCGCCTGGTTCCTTTGGATGCGCAGTTTCGATAGGATCTCAAACCTGCCCACTCCTTCAAAAGGCCATGTGCAATGATCCTGGATGTTCTGAAAATCGCAGCGTTTTCCGATGGTGAGCAAGGCGGCAATCCCGCTGGTGTATGGATTGGCGACACGCTGCCAGATGTCGAGGATATGCAGCGCACCGCGCATGAGGTGGGTTATTCGGAAACGGTGTTCGCGTGTCCGCAAGAGGATGGTTGGCGGGTGCGTTACTTTTCGCCGGAAACCGAGGTGCCGTTTTGCGGGCATGCCACCATCGCCCTCGGTGCCGCCTTAAGCCTGGCGTTGGGAGATGGTGAGTTTCACCTGAGCTTGAACAATGGCGATATCACCGTCAGCGGCCGCAGCGAAGGCCAACTGATCGAGGCGGCGTTGCAATCGCCGCCGACCCGCAGCGGCCCGGCCAGTGATGCGCTGGTGACGGCGGGCCTGGCATTGTTCGGCTACAGCCGCAATGATCTGGACCCAGGCCTGCCGCCCGCGCTGATCAATGGCGGGGCGACTCATCTGGTATTGGCCCTCGACAGCCGTGCCAAGCTCAGTCAGATGCACTACGAGCTGGGCGCCGGCCGGCGCTTCATGACCGATGCCGGGCTGGTGACCGTGCTGTTGGTATTCGCTGAGGGGCCGACGTTGTTCCATACCCGCAACCCGTTTGCTTCGGGTGGGGTGTATGAGGACCCGGCAACCGGTGCGGCGACGGCGGCCTTTGCCGGTTACCTGCGGGACCTGGGTTGGCCGCACGAGGGCTGCATCAATATTGTCCAGGGTGAGGACATGGGCAGCCGCTCGCGGTTGCAGGCGCAGATTACCGATGAGAAGGGGGCGTCGATTCGGGTGTCGGGGACGGCTCGGTTGATGTTGGAGGACTGATCTCCATACCCGTGGCGTAGCGGCTGAATGTGTCCTTCACGGTTTGCTCCTGGTCTTCCTGGGGGCCAAACCCCTTGAGCTTCTCGACCATCTGGCCGTTTTGAAATATCAACAGCGTAGGGGTGCCGGTTACATCCGGGTGTCGTGGGGTCTGGGCGGTGTCCAGTACCAGGCTTTTCACGGTATTGGCATATTTTCCGGCAATGCGTTCAAAGAGCGGCCCGGCTTCCCCGCACGCCGGGCAGTGCTCGGAGATAAACAGCATGAAAACCGGCAAGGGTGTGCTCAGTTCCCGTTGGTAGTCCTCTGCATTGGCGATGACTGCCGTCGCAATCCCCATGATGATCTCCTTGAGCGAATAGGCCGGATGGCACCTTTGCTCACGCTAATCCACGAGACTGAACCGGTCTACTGTCAGAATTCACAGGTCCCCTGTGCGCGGTAACGTCACATTTGCGCACTTAAATGTGGCCCGTCCCCGATGTGTGTGGCCAACGGTAGCAATGTGATTCCAGCTGCAGGCTGACTTCCACTTCCGTCACCAATCTTTATCTATCTGATTTTAAAAGAGTTAATTAACTACGTATTTTTCCTACAGGTGCTGTGGCACACTTTCTGCTGTCTATTCCGTTGTTACATACTAAGTTCCGGTATAGCGGAATACACAACTCCTGGAGTGCTTGTCATGCATCACCGACCTTCCGTGTTTAAAGCGTGTGTTTTTCTCTTCGCCGCATCGGCGTCCCTCGCAAGCGTTGTGCAGGCGGCGGACAGCAAGCTCGACAATGTGCTCAAGCGTGGGCACCTGATCGTGGGTACAGGCAGTACCAATGCGCCGTGGCACTTCCAGGGAGCGGATGGCAAGTTGCAAGGTTTTGATATCGACATCGGCCGCATCGTGGCCAAGGGATTGTTCAACGATCCAAGCAAGGTCGAGTTTGTGGTGCAGTCCTCCGACGCGCGGATTCCCAACCTGTTGACCGACAAGGTCGACATGAGCTGCCAGTTCATCACCGTCACCGCCAGCCGTGCACAGCAGGTGGCGTTCACCCTGCCGTACTACCGCGAAGGCGTTGGCCTGCTGCTGCCGACCAACAGCAAGTACAAGGAAATCGAAGACCTGCAAGCTGCGGGCGACGGCGTCACCGTGGCGGTGCTGCAAAACGTCTACGCCGAAGAACTGGTGCACCAGGCGCTGCCCAAGGCCAAGGTCGACCAGTACGACAGCGTCGACCTGATGTACCAGGCGGTGAACTCCGGCCGCGCCGACGCTGCTGCCACTGACCAATCCTCGGTCAAGTACCTGATGGTGCAAAACCCTGGCCGCTATCGCAGCCCGACCTACGCCTGGAGCCCGCAGACCTACGCCTGCGCCGTCAAACGTGGCGATCAGGACTGGCTGAACTTCGTCAACACCGCACTGCATGAAGCCATGACCGGCGTTGAGTTTCCGACGTACAAGGCGTCGTTCAAGCAGTGGTTTGGTGTAGACCTGCCGGAGCCGGCGATTGGTTTTCCGGTCGAATTCAAATGATGTGTGAGCATGGGGTGTCGCTCGCGGCGCCCCGAACAAGGTACTGCTGACCATGAACTATCAGTTGAACTTCGCCGCCGTATGGCGCGATTTCGATACCTTGCTGGCGGGGCTCGGTCTGGGCCTTCAACTGGCATTGCTGTCGATCGCCATCGGCTGCGTGATTGGCCTGCTGGCAGCGTTTGCCCTGCTGTCCAAACACCGTGCGCTGCGCATCCTGGCGTCGGTGTATGTGACGGTGATCCGTAATACGCCGATCCTGGTGCTGATCCTGTTGATCTACTTCGCCTTGCCGAGCCTGGGGATTCGCCTGGACAAGATTCCCTCGTTCATCATCACCCTGTCGTTGTACGCCGGTGCCTACCTGACCGAAGTGTTCCGTGCCGGGCTGTTGAACATTCCCAAGGGCTTGCGTGAAGCGGGGTTGGCCATCGGCTTGGGCGAGTGGCGCATCCGGGCCTACATCACCGTGCCGGTGATGCTGCGCAATGTGTTGCCTGCGCTGTCGAACAACTTCATCTCGCTGTTCAAGGACACCTCCCTGGCGGCCGCGATTGCGGTGCCGGAGCTGACCTATTACGCCCGCAAGATCAACGTCGAAAGCTACCGGGTGATTGAAACCTGGCTGGTGACGACCGCGCTCTACGTGGCTGCCTGTTACCTCATCGCCATGCTGCTCCGTTACCTGGAACAGCGTCTGGCGATCCGTCGCTAAGGAGTTCCCATGTACGAATCCCCCAGCTGGCTGCATGAGTTGTGGATCGCCCGGGAAACCCTCTGGGCGGGGTTCCAGGCCAGCGTATCTGTCTCGGTGCTGGCGATTATCTTCGGCACTTTGATCGGCATTGTGGCCGGGTTGGTCCTGACCTACGGCAAGTTCTGGATGCGGGCGCCGTTCCGGTTATATGTCGACCTGATCCGTGGTACGCCGGTGTTTGTGCTGGTGTTGGCCTGCTTTTATATGCTGCCGGCGCTCGGGTGGCAGATCACCGCGTTCCAGGCCGGTGCCGTAGGCCTGACGCTGTTTTGCGGCTCCCACGTTTCGGAAATTGTGCGCGGCGCACTGCAAGCTATTCCCCGTGGGCAACTGGAAGCGGGCAAGGCCATCGGCCTGACCTTCTACCAGTCTCTGGGCTATGTGCTGTTGCCCCAGGCGCTGCGGCAGATCCTGCCGACCTGGGTCAACTCGTCCACGGAAATCGTCAAGGCCTCGACGCTGCTGTCGGTGATCGGCGTGGCCGAATTGCTGCTCAGCACGCAACAGGTGATCGCCCGGACCTTTATGACTCTGGAGTTCTATCTGTTCGCCGGATTTCTGTTTTTTGTCATCAACTACGCCATCGAGTTATTCGGGCGCTACATTGAAAAGCGGGTGGCCTTGCCATGACTCAATCTCACACTGCAACCCAGCCACTGCTGAATATCTGCGGCCTGCGTAAACAATACGGCCCGGTGGAAGTGCTCAAGGGCGTCGACCTGTCGATGCAGCGCGGCAACGTGGTCACGCTGATCGGCTCCAGCGGTTCGGGCAAGACCACGCTGCTGCGTTGCGTCAACCTGCTGGAAGAGTTCCAGGGCGGGCAGATCACCCTGGATGGCGAGTCCATCGGCTACAGCGACATTGCCGGCAAGCGTGTACGCCACCCGGAAAAAGTCATCGCCCGGCACCGGGCCATGACCGGCATGGCGTTCCAGCAATTCAACCTGTTCCCTCACCTGACGGCGTTGCAGAACGTCACCCTGGGCCTGCTCAAGGTCAAGAACATGAGCAAGGACGAAGCGGTGGCGCTGGCCGAAAAATGGCTGGAGCGGGTCGGCTTGCTGGAACGACGCAATCACTTTCCGGGTCAGTTGTCGGGTGGTCAGCAACAGCGCGTGGCGATCGCCCGGGCGATTGCCATGAACCCCAGCTTGATGCTGTTCGATGAAGTGACCTCGGCGCTGGACCCGGAGCTGGTGGGCGAAGTGCTCAGCGTGATCAAGGGCCTGGCGGAAGAGGGCATGACCATGTTGCTGGTCACTCACGAGATGCGGTTTGCCTATGAAGTCTCGGACAAGATTGTGTTCATGAACCAGGGCCGGATTGAAGAGCAGGGGCCGCCCAAAGACATTTTTGAACGCCCACAGTCGCCGCGGTTGGCGGAATTTCTGAAAAATATTCGTTTTTAATCAAGGAGAACCTTTATGAGCATTACTCGTTACGGCACTGGTAGCACCGCCGGCGGTGGCCAGCCTCGTCCTTTCGCCCGCGCCGTGGAAGCGGATGGCTGGTTGTACGTGTCGGGCCAGGTGCCGGCGGTGGATGGCGAAATCATCCAGGGCGGGATCGTCGAGCAGACTCGCCAGACTATGCGCAATGTGGTCGCCATTCTGGAAGAAGCCGGTTATGCGATTGAAGATGTCGTGCGGGTGGGTGTGTGGCTGGAAGACCCGCGGGATTTCTGGAGCTTCAACAAGGTGTTCGGTGAGTACTTCAGCCCTGAGCATGCACCGGCGCGGGCCTGTGTGCAGGCGAACATGATGGTGGATTGCAAGGTTGAGATTGATTGCGTGGCGTATAAGAAGAAAGGCTAAATGCACTGCTTTCCTGAATGCACATGATTCAAATGTGGGAGCGGGCTTGCTCGCGAAAGCGTTACGCCAGCCACTGATGCATCAACTGACACATCGCTTTCGCGAGCAAGCCCGCTCCCACAGGGGATTGTGCATCGAGAGCCCCTTGTGTTCGCCCAGCCATATGACTTTTGACGGGACCTGACACTGCCATGACCGAAGACACCATCAAACGCCGCGCCAAAGGTCTGGACCGGGCGTTCGATATCCTCGATTTCCTCAAGGAAGTCGGCCAGCCCCTGCGTCCGAATGATATCGCCAGCGGCATTGGCAGCCCGAAATCCACGGTCTACGAGCTGGTGGCTTCCTTGCTGGAGCGGCGGATTCTCGAGACCGTGGGCAAGGACGGCCACGTCTACCTCGGCCGCCAGCTGTACTTCCTCGGCCAGGCGCACTTGCGCCATTTTGACCTGACTCGCGAAGCCGACCATGCCTTGCAGGAAATCGTCAGCCAGACCCACGAAACCGCGCAGATGTGCCTGCTCAACGGCCGCAAGTACACGGTGGCGCTGATGCGTGAGGGCGAGCGGCATTTCCGTATTTCCTCCGATATCGGCGAGAACGCCCCCATCCCCTGGACCGCTTCCGGCCGCCTGTTGCTGGGGCACCTGAGCGACCAGCAAATCATTGATCTGATCGACCACGATGACTTCATCCTGCCGGACGGACAGCGCCTGCCCCTGGAGACCTTCCTCGGGCAAATCCGCCAGGCCACCCTTGATGGATTCTTCTCCTTCGACAGCGTGGCCGACACCTTTACCCATTGCTTTGCCGCCCCGGTACGGGACGCGCAAGGTATCAGCATTGCGACCCTGTGCATCGTCGCCCCACGGGACGATGCGCGGACAAACTACAACGACTACCGCCGGGTGTTGATTGAAAGTGCCAACAACCTGGCCCGTCGCATCAACGAATAGCGAATTGGAGTATCCCCATGCCTGCCCTCAATGCCGTTGAAAAAGGCGCCGCCCAAATCGGTGCTCACCTGGTCCGCGACGTCAGCCTGCCTGCGTTGGTGCTGCACCGTGAGGCCCTGGAACACAACATCCGCTGGATGCAGGCATTTGTCAGCAACAGCGGCGCGCAACTGGCGCCACACGGCAAGACCAGCATGATGCCGGCGTTGTTCCAGCGTCAGTTGGAGCAGGGCGCCTGGGGCATCACCCTGGCCACTGCGGTGCAGACCCGCGCCGCGTATGCCGGTGGTGTACGCCGAGTGCTGATGGCCAACCAACTGGTGGGTGCGCCGAACATGGCGCTGATTGCCGACTTGCTGGCCGACCCGGACTTCGACTTCCATTGCATGGTCGACCACCCGGACAACGTCGCTGATTTGGGCGCGTTCTTCGCCGCCCGTGGCTTGCGCTTGAATGTGATGATCGAATACGGCGTGGTCGGCGGCCGTTGCGGGTGTCGCAGCGAGCAGGAAGTGTTGGCCCTGGCCAAGGCGATCAAGGCCCAACCGGCGCTGGCCCTGACCGGCATTGAAGGTTACGAAGGCGTGATCCATGGCGACCACGCCGTCAGCGGCATCCGTGAGTTCGCCGCCAGCCTGGTGCGCCTGGCAGTGGACCTGCAGAACAGCGGCGCTTTCGACCTCGGCAAGCCGATCATCACCGCTTCAGGGTCGGCCTGGTACGACCTGATCGCCGAGTCCTTCGAAGCCCAGAACGCTGCCGGACGCTTCCTCAGCGTGTTGCGCCCAGGCAGCTATGTGGCCCATGACCACGGCATCTACAAAGAGGCGCAATGCTGCGTGCTCGACCGTCGCAGCGACCTCAACGAAGGCCTGCGCCCGGCCCTGGAAGTCTGGGCGCACGTGCAATCCATGCCGGAACCGGGATTTGCGGTGGTTGCGCTGGGCAAGCGCGACGTGGCCTACGACGCCGGCTTGCCTGTGCCGCTGCTGCGTTACAAGGCCGGCGTGCTGCCGGCGGTGGGTGAGGACGTGAGTGCGTGCAAGGTCACGGCGGTGATGGACCAGCATGCGTTCATGACGGTGGCCCCCGGGGTTGAGCTGAAGATTGGCGACATCGTCTCCTTCGGCACCTCCCATCCGTGCCTGACCTTCGACAAGTGGCAGGTGGGTTGCCTGGTGGATGAGCAGTTGCAGGTGGTCGAAAGCCTGCATACCTGCTTCTAGACCTGGCCGCGCAAGCCGGCTCCCACATTGGAATGCAATCCCATGTGGGAGCTGGCTTGCCTGCGATGAGGCCCTCAAGCCCACCAAGAGAGTTTCCTGCATGAACACACCTCCACGCATCGCCCTCATCGGCGAATGCATGATCGAACTGCAACACCGCGCTGACGGCAGCTTGCAACAGAGCTTCGGCGGCGACACCTTGAATGCGGCGGTGTACCTGCGTCGCGAACTGGGTGAAGGGCCTGTTGTGGATTACGTCACGGCGCTGGGCGATGACAGCTTCAGCGATGCCATGTGCAAGCAATGGGCTGAGGAGGGCCTGGGTTTGGGTATGGTGCAACGTCTGCCGGGGCGTTTGCCGGGCTTGTATTGCATCCAGACCGACGCCCGAGGGGAGCGCAAATTCCTCTACTGGCGCAACGAAGCAGCCGTGCGCGACTGCTTCACCACCCCGGCAGCGGAGCCGATCCTGGCGGCGTTGCCGGCTTATGACGTGCTGTATTTCAGCGGTATTACCCTGGCCGTGCTGGGCGAGGTTGGGCGCGAGCGCCTGTTGCACACCCTGATCGAAACCCGCAAGCGCGGTGGCAAGGTGGTGTTCGACAACAACTACCGTCCGCGCTTGTGGGCCAGTGTCGACGCGGCGCGTGCGGCTTACCACAAGGTTTTGGCGCAGGTGGACATCGCCTTGCTGACCGAGGATGACGAGCGAGCGTTGTTTGGTTACGCAGACAGCGAACAGGTGTTCGCGGCGTATCCAGAGATCACCGAGGTGGTGCTCAAACGTGGGGCTGATGAATGCCTGATTCGTTGTGAGGGCGAGCGCTTTGCCGTGCCGGCGCGGGTGGTCGAGAAGGTGGTTGATACGACGGCGGCGGGGGATTCGTTCAGTGCGGCGTACCTGGCCAGTCGGCTCAAGGGTGGCACGCCTGCGCAGGCGGCATTGGCCGGGCATCGCTTGGCCAGCCGGGTGATTCAGGTGCCGGGGGCGTTGATTCCGCGCAGTTGGTCGAAGGCCTGAATGTTGAAAACGGTGGAGATCAAATGTGGGAGCGGGCTTGCTCGCTCCCACATGACACTGTGAGGCAGCGGCTACAGATCAATCCCGGTAGAACACCTGCACCAGGTGATAACCAAACTTGCTCTTGATCGGCCCGTGCACCACTTTCACGGGCTTTTTGAAGATCACCGCATCAATCACGCCCACCATCTGCCCCGGCCGCACTTCACCCAAATCACCGCCGCGCTTGCCGGACGGGCAGGTGGAGTATTTCTTGGCCAGCACATCAAACGCTTCGCCCTTGGCAATGCGTTGCTTGAGTTGTTCAGCTTCTTCGCTGGTTTTCACCAGGATATGGCGAGCTTGGGCTTTCATGAGGCGGTTACCTTGCAACGGTCGAACGTAAGGGCGCGCGATTATGCCTGAACTCATTCATCGACGCTGATCATGCTGCGGATTTTATTGGCCAGCAGGTCAATCGAAAACGGCTTGGCCACCATGTCCATGCCTTCCTCCAGGAAGCCCTGGCGCTCGGCGGCTTTCTCGGCATAGCCGGTCATGAACAGCACTTTGAGCCCCGGGCGATATTGACGGGCGATTTCCGCCAGTTGCCGGCCATTCATGCCCGGCAGGCCGACATCGGTCACCAGCAGGTCCACCCGCAAGTCGGATTCAAGTAACGGCAACGCCGCGCGGGCATCGACGGCCTGATGGGCGGTGTAGCCCAATTCATCCAGCACGTTGACCACCAGCATACGCACGGCCTCGTCGTCTTCAACCACCACTACGGCTTCTCCGGCCAGGGCCACAGGGGCTTCTGCGAGGCTCTCGGGTTTGCTGGTTTCCAGGGCGGTGCCATGCAGGCGCGGCAGGTACACGCGCACGCAAGTCCCCACGCCCGGGGTGCTTTGAATGGTTACATGGCCGCCGGACTGTTGGGCAAAACCATAAATCATCGACAGGCCGAGTCCGGTGCCCTGGCCAATCGGCTTGGTGGTGAAGAACGGGTCGAAGGCCTTGGCCAGGATCGAGGGGGTCATGCCGGCACCGTTGTCGCAGACGCCGAGCATCACGTAGTCACCGGCCTTGACCGGTTCGAGCGTGTTGATGTCGGTGTCGTTGAGGTAACTGTTGGCGGTCTCGATGCGCAGCTCACCGCCTTCAGGCATGGCGTCACGGGCGTTGATCACCAGGTTGAGCAGGGCGTTTTCCAGTTGGCTGGCGTCGGTGTTCACCGGCCAGATGTCGCTGCCCAGTTGCACCTTGAGTTCGATATGGGCGCCCTTGGTGCGGCGAAACAACTCTTCCAGGGACGTGACCAGATGGTTGGGGTCAATGGGCCTGCGGTCCAGGGATTGGCGTCGGGAGAAGGCCAGCAGGCGGTGGGTCAGTGCCGCTGCGCGATGGGCGGAGGACACGGCGGCGTCGGTGAACCGGCCGATTTCCGCACTGCGCCCGGCAGCGATATAGCGTTGCATCAAGTCCAGGCTGCCGATGATCCCGGTGAGCATGTTGTTGAAGTCGTGGGCGATGCCGCCAGTGAGTTGGCCGACCGCTTCCATCTTCTGTGCGTGGCGCAGGGCATCTTCGGCACGTGCGCGTTCGAACATCTCGTTTTGCAGGCGCTGGTTGGCTTCGGCCAGCGCCTGGGTACGCTGGTCGACCCGTTCTTCGAGGTTTTCGTTGAGGTGGCGCAGCGCCTCTTCGGTCAGCTTGCGCTCGGTCTCATCGATGACAAAGATGTAGAAACCGTTGACCGAGCCGTCATTGCTGAAGCGCGGCAAGTACTTCATCAAGGCCTGCCGTGGCCGGCCGTCCCGATGGGGCGTGACGGTGACAAAACTGCAGGCCTTGCCCTTGAGGGCGGCGGCGATCTTGTCGGCGCGCCCGGCGTAGACCTCTTCGCCCACCACTTCGAGAATACTCTTGCCGTAGAGCTCCTGCGGGGTCATGCCGTACCAGTCCAGGTAGGCGCTGTTGTTCAGGCGAAAGCGCTGGTCGTGGTCGACATAACCGATCAGCACCGGCATGGCGTTGATGATCAGTTGCAGCTCGGTCTGGCTTTGGCGTAGGGCCTGCTCGGTGTGCTTGCGTTCGGTCAGGTCCAGGGCGGCACCGAGAAAGCGCGCCGGGCGCCCATGGTGATTCTTGTAGCAGCGGCCTCGGGCAAACACCCAGCGCACTTGGCCATCGGCTTGCAGCAGGCGGTATTCTTCGGCGTATTCGGTGCCGTGGGTGATGCAATGCTTGATGCTGCGGGTGACCATGCCCCGGTCTTCGGGGTGCACGCCTTGCAGGTATGCGCTGATGGGCAGCAGGCCTGCGTCGCAGGCGTCGACACCATGCAAGTGGGCAAAATGGGCGTCGGCAATAAAGCGGTCTTCGCCGATGTCCCAGTCCCAGGTGCCCACGGCATCGGTGGCGGCCAGGGCCAGTTGCAGGCGTTGCTCGGTGTTGTGCTGGGCCTTGAGGCTTTGTTCGGAGCGTTGTTGCAGTTCCAGGGTGATCCGGCGGCGCTCGTTGGTCTCGATGGCGGTGGCCAGGATTCCGGCGACGGCACCGCGTTCGTCGCGAATCGGGCTGTAGGTCAGGTCCAGCCAGATCTCGGTGTCGCGGCCATGGCGTTGCAGGACAAAGCGTTGGTCGCTGAAGGTGCGCACCTCGCCGTTCAGCACGGCGCTGTAGATTGGATCGGTGAAGCTTTTCATCTCCGGCCAGATCAGGTCGATCGGTTGGCCGAAGGCCTGAGGGTGCTTGTTGCCAGCCAGACGGGCGAAGCCGTCGTTGTAGATTTGCGTGAGTTGAGTGCCCCACAACAACAGCATCGGCATGGGCGAGTGGATGACGATGTCGACTGCCGTGCGCAGGCTTTGTGGCCAGGCAATGGCATCACCGAGGGGGCTTTGCGCCCAGTCCAGCTGCGCAATCAATGCTGCTGTCTCGCTGCCGGCGGGTGTTGGGTTCATGTAAATGCCCTGGGCTTAACGCTTTGAAGAGTGACTAGGGCCAATTATCCCGTGAGTCGGGAGTGGCTTACTACCCTCGAAAAATAGCATGCTTGAGGGATTTTTCTTCAAATGGGTGCGTCAGGGCTCAAACCCTTCGTTAGCTCATCAGTTCCCGGCGGTTACGGAACTGCTCCAGTGCTTCAGGGTTGGCCAACGCATCGGTATTTTTGACCACCTCGCCATGCACCACGTTCCGGACCGCCAGCTCGACGATCTTGCCGCTGATGGTGCGCGGAATATCCGTCACCGCGAGAATCTTCGCCGGTACGTGCCGGGGTGTGGTATTGGCGCGGATCACCTGGCGAATCTGTTGCTCCAGCGCCTCATCCAGTTCGGCGTCATCGCTCAAGCGTACAAACAACACCACCCGCACATCGTCTTGCCAGCGCTGCCCGATGGCCAGGCTCTCGATCACCTGAGGGACTTTTTCCACCTGCCGGTAAATTTCCGCCGTGCCGATGCGCACGCCGCCGGGGTTGAGCACTGCATCCGAGCGGCCATGGATCAGCAGGCTGCCATTAGGGCGTTGTTCGGCATAGTCACCCTGGGCCCAGACACCGGGGAACTGGCTGAAGTAGGAGGCCCGCAACTTTTCCTGGAGCGGGTCGTTCCACAAACCAATGGGCATCGCCGGAAAGTGCCGGGTACACACCAGTTCGCCTTTTTCACCCACCAGGGGGCGGCCCTGGTCATCCCAGACCTCAATGGCCATCCCCAGGCTCTTGCATTGCATCTCGCCACGCCGTACCGGCAGCACCGGATTGCCGATTACAAAGCAGGAGACGATATCGGTGCCGCCCGACATGGAGGACAGGCAAAGCTCCTGTTTGATATCGCGGTACACGTAATCGTAGCTCTGGGGTGACAGAGGTGAGCCGGTGGAGATGAGGCTCTTGAGACTGCCCAGATCGTGGCTCAGGCGTGGCTTGAGGCCGGCCTTTTCCAGGGTCGCGAGAAATTTTGGGCTGGTGCCGAAGACGCTGATGTTTTCCTGGTCGATCAGGTCCATCAGGTGTTCCGGGCCTGGATGAAACGGCGAGCCGTCATACAGCACGGCCGTAGCACCGATGGCCAGTACCGACACCAGCCAGTTCCACATCATCCAGCCGCAGGTGGTGTAGTAGAACAGGCAATCGTCCCCAGACAGGTCGGCGTGCAGGCCGTGTTCCTTGAGGTGGGTCAGCAATACACCGCCAGTGCCGTGGATGATGCACTTGGGCACGCCGGTGGTGCCGCTGGAGTAGAGGATGTACAGCGGATGATCGAAGGGCACAGCGACGAATTCGGGCTCGCCGCCAGCCTGGTAGAAGTCATCCCACAGCGCGACGTTGGCCTGGGTTCGGTAATCCTCGGGTCGTGCCTGTGGGCGCGCATAAGGCACGATGATCAGTTGCTTCAGGGACGGCAGGCGTTCGAGGATTTCATTGAGCTTGGTGCTCTGGTCGATGTCCTTGCCGGCGTAGCGATAGCCGGCGCAGGTGATCAGCACCTTGGGCTCGATCTGGCCGAAACGGTCGATCACCCCCTGGGTGCCGAAGTCCGGCGAGGAGCAGGACCAGATCGCTCCCAGGCTGGTGGTGGCGAGCATACCCACCAGGGTTTGCCAGGTGTTGGGCATGCACGCGGCGACCCGGTCGCCGACACCGACACCCGCTGCGCGCAGGCTGCGTTGCAGGCCGGCGACATGGCGGGCCAGTTCGGCGTAGGTGAGTGGCGCGCGTTGGCCGTCTTCGCTGATCGCTACCACCGCCAGGTGATCGTCGCGACGGCGCAGCAGGTGTTCGGCGAAATTCAGGGTGGCGCCGGGAAACCACTGGGCGCTGGGCATCTGCGCACCTTCGGCCAGCACGGTGCTGGGCGGGGTGCGAAACTGCACGTCGAAGTAATCGACAATCGCCTGCCAGAAGTCCGGTCGCTGGTCGATGCTCCACTGGTGCAGGGCCGGGTAATCGGTGAGCTGCAAGGCATGGCGATCATTGATAAAGCGCCGGAAGCGGTCCATGCGGGTGTTGCGGATGCGTTCGGGGCTGGGTTGCCAGAGGATGTCGGACATAGCGCAAAGTCTCTTGTTCTTGTATGAAGCCTTCCAGACAACAACGATCCAGTGTGGGAGCTGGCTTGCCTGCGATAGCGGTGGGTCAGCTTGCATTTTCGGTACTGATACACCGCTATCGCAGGCAAGCCAGCTCCCACATTGGATCTTCTTTGTTTTGAAAGGGGGGGGGGTTACTGAGCCAACCAGCCCCCATCGATGTTCCACGCGGCGCCGCGCACCTGGCTGCCGGCCTCGCTGCACAAGAACAGCACCAACTCTCCAAGCTGCGGCGGCGTCACGAACTCCAGTGACGGTTGCTTTTCCGCCAGCAAATCATGTTGCGCCTGCTGTGGATCAACGCCCGCCGCCGCGCGATCATCAATCTGCTTCTGCACCAGCGGCGTCAGTACCCAGCCTGGGCAGATGGCGTTGCAGGTGACGTTGCTGGTGGCGGTTTCCAGGCCCACCACTTTGGTCAGGCCGATCACGCCGTGCTTGGCGGCGACGTAGGCGGCTTTGCCCACCGAGCCGACCTGGCCGTGGACCGAGGCGATATTGACGATTCGTCCCCAGCCTTTGGCTTTCATGCCCGGCAGGCTCAGGCGCGTGCTGTGGAACACCGAAGACAGGTTGATGGCGATGATCGCGTCCCAACGCTCCACCGGAAAATCTTCCACGGCGGCCACGTGCTGGATACCGGCGTTGTTTACCAGGATGTCGACGCCGCCGAATTCACGCTCGGCGTAGGCGATCATGTCGGCAATCTGCGCCGGGTCGCTGACGTCGGCCGGGTGATGGCCGACCTTGACGCCGAAGGCTTGCACCTGGGCGATCACCGCGCTGGCGTCGCCAAAACCGTTGAGGATCAGATTGGCACCGGCCTTGGCCAGGCTCAAGGCGATGCCCAGGCCGATGCCGCTGGTGGAGCCGGTCACGAGGGCGGTCTTGCCGTTCAAAGTCGTCATGGAAACCTCACACAATGCCGGTGGCGTAGAAAGTACCGATCACCACGAACACCGCGAGGGTCTTGATGATCGTGATGCCGAAAATATCCTTGTAGGCTTCGCGGTGGGTCAGCCCGGTTACCGCCAGCAGCGTGATCACCGCGCCGTTGTGGGGCAGGGTGTCCATGCCGCCGCTGGCCATGGCCGCGACCCGGTGCAGCACTTCAAGGGGGATATTGGCCGCATGGGCCGCCGAAATAAAGCTCTCGGACATCGCCGCCAGGGCGATGCTCATGCCGCCGGACGCGGAGCCGGTGATGCCGGCCAGCAGGGTCACGGTAATGGCTTCGTTGACCAGTGGGTTGGGAATGCCCTTGAGCCAGTCCGCCAGCACCAGGAAACCTGGCAGCGAGGCGATTACGGCGCCAAAGCCATATTCCGAGGCGGTATTCATCGCCGCCAGCAACGCACCGCTGACTGCGCTTTTGCTGCCTTCGGCCAGCTTGCTGCGGATCGCCGAGAAGCCGAACACCAGCACCATGATGATCCCCACCAGCAACGCGGCCTGTACCGCCCAGATTGCGGTCAACTTGGCGATGTCAGTGGTCACCGGCGCGCTCATGCCCGGCAGGCTGAGGCTGTGGGTCTTGCCGTACCACAGCGGGATCCAGTGGGTGAACAGCAGGTTCATGATCCCCACCAGCAGCAGCGGCGACAGGGCAACCCACGGGTTAGGCAGCTTGATGTCTTCGGCGGTTTCCGGCTCGTTGCGCAGTTCAGTGCCGTAGCCTTCGCCGGCCCGTTGCGCCTTGTTGCGTTGGCGGGCGAGGTAGAGCATGCCGGCGCAGAACACGAAAATCGTGCCGATCAAGCCCAGCCATGGAGCGGCCCAGGCGGTGGTGTTGAAGAAGGTGCTGGGGATGATGTTCTGGATCTGTGGGGTGCCGGGCAGTGCGTCCATGGTGAAGGAAAACGCACCCAGGGCGATGGTGGCCGGGATCAGGCGCTTGGGGATATTGCTCTGGCGGAACATCTCGGCGGCGAATGGGTACACCGCGAATACCACGACGAACAGCGACACGCCGCCGTAGGTCAGCAGGGCGCACACCAACACGATCACCAGCATTGCCTGGCGAGTGCCGAGTAACTGAATGGCGGCGGCAACGATGGAGCGCGAGAAGCCGGAGATTTCAATCAGCTTGCCGAACACCGCACCCAGCAGGAACACCGGGAAATACAGTTTGATAAAGCCGACCATTTTTTCCATGAACACCCCGGTAAAGGCGGGGGCGACAGCGGAAGGGTCGGTGAGCAGCACGGCGCCGAGGGCGGCAATGGGGGCAAACAGGATGACGCTGTAGCCACGGTAGGCGGCCAGCATCAGCAACCCGAGGGCGGCGAGGGCAATGATTACACTCATGGAGTGTCTCCAGATCGAATTGTTATTTTTGTGGGGTGAGGCGTTGGGGAGGGGCTATAGCGAGATGTGTGCCATGTTTTTAACTTGTTGATATTTATAGTTATTTATTGATTTTGGAGTAGGAGTTGGTGGGTTTGTCTCTCATTTGAGACAAGGCGCAAGATTAATGTGGGAGCGGGCTTGCCCGCGATAGCAGTCTGTCAGTGCCCGATGTGCTGTCTGGTGCACCGTAATCGCAGGCAAGCCAGCTCCCACATTTGGATTGTCTCTGTATGTGGAATTGTGTCTCTTTGGTGAGATCAGGCAATGCCCAAAGCCACCATTTTCTTGTAAAGAGTCGACCGGCCCAGCCCCAGATGCTTGGCCGTCTCCACTACATTGCCTTCGCATTTCCTGAGCGCCGCCCCTATCACCTGCCGATCAAACCGCTCCCGCGCCGCACTGAAGGTTTCCCCTTCAACCTGCGCCACCACCGCGTCCCGCGCCACCGGACTGAACGTGCCAATCGCTGCCCGTATCTCGCTGGCATTCAGCACCAGGTCATCGCTCAACAGCGCCGCTCGCTCCAGCACATTGCGCAGCTCGCGAATATTCCCCGGCCACGCGTGTTGCGCCAGCAACGCCAGCGCCTCGCGGTCCAGTTCATGCTGGCTGCGCAACTCCTCCAGAATCGCCTCACTCAACGCCGGCAGGTCATCCAGCCGCTCGCGCAACGGCGGCACCTGGATCGGCAGCACGTTGAGCCGGTAATACAAATCCGCACGGAACTCGCCACGCTTGATCGCCGCTTCCAGGTCCATGGACGTCGCGGCAATCACCCGCACGTCACTGTGGATCATCTCGTTGGAGCCCACCGGCTCGTACTCTTTCTCCTGCAGTACCCGCAGTAATTTACTTTGCAGCGGCAGCGGCATGTCACCGATTTCATCGAGGAACAGCGTGCCGCCCTGGGCGATTTGCAGTTTGCCGGGACGCCCCTTGCGGTCGGCGCCGGTGAAGGCGCCAGGGGCGGTGCCGAAGAACTCGGCTTCCAGCAGGTCATGGGGAATCGCTGCGCTGTTGATGCTGACAAACGCCTTGTGGGCACGCGGCGATGCACCGTGTATGGCCTGGGCCAGCAACTCTTTGCCGGTACCGGTTTCCCCCAGCAGCAACACCGGCGACTCGGCACTGGCACTGCGTCGGGCGCGGCGTTTGACTTCCAGGCTGGCGGTGCTGGTGCCGATAAAGTGGGCGAAGTTGTACTTGCTCTGGCGTGAGCGCAGCAGTGAACGGGTGGACGCCAGTTCCTGCTGCATGCTCAGGTAGCGTTCGATCAGCGGTGACAGGTTGCGCAGCTCATCGAACAGGGCAAAGCCGATGGCACCGATCACCTGGCCGGTGTCGTCGTGGATCGGCAGGCGCATCACCACCAGCGGGCCTTTGGGGGTGTCCTGGATATCCAGCAGGATCGGCCGGTCGTTGCGCACCACCTGGCGCAGCAGGCTGTTGGAAATCACCTGCTCGCAGGGCTGGCCGATGGCTTCGTCAGCGCTTTTCAAGCCAAAGCGCCGGGCGTAGCGCTCGTTCATCCAGACGATAGTGGCGTCACTGTCGACAATCACTGTGCCTTCGCTGGATTGCTCGATGATCTCGAACAGCGACTGGATCGCCAGGCCGCGAACGTGTTGGTAATCCTTGAGGCTTTCGGTGCTGTTCATATCGGATTGTCCTTGTGTGTAGCCGCTGCCGAGGTACGAGGCTGCGATGGTTTGCGCAGCAAGCCCCGAGGGCGGTCCTGCGGACACGCATCGCAGCCTCGTGCCTCGGCAGCGGCTACAACGCATTGCAGCGGCTACAGGGGAACGTGCGAAGCGGCTAGCAACTCTTGGGTGTAGGGATGCTGCGGTGATGCAAACACTTCATCGCTCGGCCCACGCTCCACCACCTTGCCATCCTTGATCACGATCATGTCGTGGGCCAGGGCGCGTACCACCGCCAGGTCGTGGCTGATAAACAGGTAGGTCAGGCCGTACTTTTCCTGCAGCTCACGCAGCAGCGCCACCACTTGTTTTTGCACGGTGCGGTCGAGGGCCGAGGTGGGTTCGTCCAGCAGCATCAGCGCCGGTTTTAGCACCAGGGCGCGGGCGATGGCGATACGTTGGCGCTGGCCGCCGGAAAATTCATGGGGGTAGCGATGCCGGCTGGCGGGGTCGAGGCCGACGTCGAGCAGCACCTGGATTACCTGGGCTTCGCGGTCCTTTAGGCTGCACGGGGCGTGGACTTCCAGGCCTTCGCTGATGATCTGTTCCACCGACATCCGCGGGCTGAGGCTGCCGAACGGGTCCTGGAATACCACCTGCATCTGCTTGCGCCATGGGCGCATCTGTTTGTGGCTCAGGCTGTCGAGGGCCTCACCCTGGAAGCGAATGCCACCGCTGGAATCCAGCAGGCGCAAAATGGCCTGGCCCAGGGTGGATTTGCCGGAGCCGGACTCGCCGACAATCCCCAGGGTCTTGCCGCGCTGCACGCTCAAGCTGATGCCGTCCACTGCCCGCAGGTAGTGCTTGCGTCGAAACAGCCCGCCGCCGAGGGGGAATTGCACGTGCAGGTCGTCCACCTCCAACACCGTTTCACGCTGGTCGCGGGACAGCGCGACGCCTGCCGGTTCCGCATCCAGCAGCAGGCGGCTGTAAGGGTGTTGCGGGGTGTTGAACAGGGTTTGGCAGTCGGCCTGTTCGACGATCTCCCCGGCGCGCATTACGCAGACCCGCTGGGCGATGCTGCGAACCAGATTGAGGTCGTGGCTGATCAGCAGCAGCGACATGCCCAGGCGCTGTTGCAGGGATTTGAGCAGCACCAGGATCTTGCGCTGTACGGTCACGTCCAGGGCGGTGGTCGGCTCGTCGGCGATCAGCAATTCCGGCTCGCAGGCCAGGGCCATGGCAATCATCACCCGCTGGCGCTGGCCGCCGGACAACTGATGGGGGTAGGCCTTGAGCCGCTCCTTGGGTTTCTGGATGCCCACCAGCTCCAGTAGTTCGAGGATCCGCGACTGGGCTTGTTTGCCGCCCAGGCCCTTGTGCAGCAGCAGGGTTTCGCCGATCTGCTTTTCGATGCTGTGCAGCGGGTTAAGGGAGGTCATCGGCTCCTGGAAGATCATGGCGATGCGGTTGCCCCGCAGTTGTTGCAAGGTCGAGGGCGACGCGCCCAGCAGTTCCGCGCCACGATAGCGCACTGAACCGGTGGTTTCGGTGCCGGCTTCAGGCAGCAGTTGCAGGATCGAATGCGCCGTCACTGACTTGCCCGAACCCGACTCGCCCACCAGCGCCAGGCATTCGCCGGGGCGGATATCCAGGCACAGGTTGCGCACCACGGTCTGGCCGCTGAAGGCGACACACAGGTCGCGGATCTCGATCAGAGTGTCTGTCATCGTTTCGTTGCCTTTCATGAGCGTGGGTCAAAGGCGTCGCGCAACGCCTCGCCGATAAACACCAGCAGCGACAGAATCAGCGCCAGGGTGAAAAACGCCGTCAGCCCAAGCCAAGGCGCTTCCAGGTTCTGCTTGCCCTGGGCGATCAGTTCACCCAATGAGGCGCTGCCGGCCGGCATGCCGAAACCGAGAAAGTCCAGGGCGCTCAAGGTGGAGATCGCCCCGGTCAAGATGAACGGCAAGTAGCTCAAGGTGGCGGTCATCGCGTTCGGCAGGATATGCCGGCGGATGATCTTGCCATCGCCCAGGCCCAGGGCCCGTGCGGCCTTGACGTACTCCAGGTTGCGCCCACGCAGGAACTCGGCACGCACCACGTCCACCAGGGCCAGCCACGAAAACAGCGCCATGATCCCCAGCAGCCACCAGAAATTGGGCTCGACAAACCCCGAGAGGATGATCAGCAGGTACAGCACCGGCAACCCGGACCACACCTCCAGTATCCGCTGGCCAAGCAGGTCGACCCAGCCACCGTAATACCCCTGCAAGGCACCGGCGGCGATGCCGATCGCGGCGCTGATGGCGGTCAGGGCCAGGGCAAACAGGATCGACACCCGCGCACCGAAGATTACCCGAGCCAGCACGTCGCGGGACTGATCGTCGGTGCCCAGCCAGTTCACCGAAGAAGGCGGGCTGGGGGCAGGGCGGGTCAGTTCGTAGTTGGGCGTGTCGTCGCTGAAAGGGATCGGCGGGAACAGCATCCAGCCGCCGTCCTTTTTGATCAGTTGCTGCACGTACTCGCTGCGGTAGTCGGCCTGGAACGGCAGTTGGCCGCCGAACTGCTGCTCGGTGTAGCGCTTGAAGGCCGGGAAATACAGTGAGTTCTGGTAGCTGAGCACCAGGGGCTTGTCATTGGCGATCAGCTCGCCGCCGAGGGTCAGGATGAACAGGCCGATAAACAGCCACAGCGACCACCAGCCACGCCGGTTTTTCTTGAAGCGTTCAAAGCGCCGACGGGCCACGGGAGACAGTCTGAGCATCAGGCATTCCTCCCGGCGAAGTCGATACGTGGGTCCACCAGGGTGTAGCAGAGGTCGCCGATCAGTTTTATCAGCAGGCCGAACAGGGTGAAGATAAACAGCGAGCCGAACACCACCGGATAATCCCGGGACACCGCCGCTTCGTAGCTCATGCGGCCCAGGCCATCGAGGGAGAAGATCACTTCGATCAACAGCGAGCCGGCAAAGAACACGCTGATAAAGGCCTGGGGAATCCCCGAAATCACCAACAGCATGGCGTTGCGAAACACATGGCCGTACAGCACCCGGCGTTCGCTCAGGCCCTTGGCTCGGGCAGTGACCACGTACTGGCGGGTGATTTCATTGAGGAACGAGTTTTTGGTGAGGATGGTCAAGGTGGCGAAACCACCGATCACCAGGGCACTGACCGGCAGCACCAGGTGCCAGAAGTAGTCGGCGATCTTGCCCACGGTGCTCAACTGGTCGAAATTTTCCGAGACCAGGCCACGTACCGGAAACCAGTTCAGTGAAGTGCCCCCGGCAAACACCACGATCAGGAACATCGCGAACAAAAACGCCGGCATCGCATAGCCGATCACGATGGCGGTGCTGCTCCAGATATCGAACTGGCTGCCATGCTTGACCGCCTTGCGAATGCCCAGAGGGATCGACACCAGGTAAGTGATCAACGTGGCCCAGAGCCCGAGGGAAATGGTCACTGGCATTTTTTCCAGGATCAGGTCGACCACGGTTGCGCCGCGAAAGAAGCTGTTGCCGAAGTCCAGTTGGGCGTAGTTCTTGAGCATCAGCCACAGGCGCTCCGGCGCCGGTTTGTCGAAGCCGTACTGTTTTTCGATGTCCTTGATCAGTTTCGGGTCCAGGCCGCGGCTGGCCCGTGAGCCACTGCTGATGCTTTCGCCGGAGCCGCCACCGATGCCACTGCCGCCGATGCCTTGCAGGTGGGCGATGGCTTGTTCCACCGGCCCGCCGGGTGCGGCTTGCACGATGACAAAATTCACCAGCAGGATGATCACCAGCGTGGGAATGATCAGCAGCAGGCGCCGCACGATATAGGCAAACATCAGTGGGCCCCTCCCGGCTGGCCGCGCTTGATCAGCTCGGCTTTCATCTGCTCGTTGGTCAGCGGCGTGGAGCTGACTTGCCACCAGGTTTCCAGGGCTTCGTCATTGCTGGCTTCCACCGCCGGGCGGCCGAAACGGTTCCACCACGCGGCGGAGGTGCCCGGTGGGTAGTAATTGGGGATCCACAGGTAATTCCATTGCAGCACCCGGTCCAGGGCATGGGCATAGGTGAGCATCTGCGCCTGGGTGGTGGCCTTGACCAGCCCGGAGATCAGGCTGTCGACGGCCGGGTCCTTGAGGACGATGTAGTTGTTGGCACCCGGATCGAACGCGGCGGCCGAGCCGAAGTAGTTGTACAGCTCCATCCCTGGCGAGGTAGTGACCGGGAAGCCGGTGACGATCATGTCGTAATCCCGCGCCATGATGCGGTTGACGTACTGCGAGGAGTCGATACGGCGGATATTGAAGGTGATGCCGATCTGCGCCAGGTTGCGTTTATAGGGCAGCAGCAAACGCTCAAGACCGGCCTGGGCGTTGAGGAAGGTGAACTCCAGTGGCTCGCCTTCGCTGTTGACCAGTTTGTCGCCATCGGGTTTCCAGCCGGCCTGTTCCAGCAGGGCCAGGGCTTGCAGCTGTTTGTCGCGGATCATCCCGGTGCCGTCGGTGGTGGGTGCCTTGAACACCTGGGTGAAGACCTCGTCGGGAATCTGCCCGCGCAAAGGCTCCAGGATCGCCAACTCGGCAGCGCTCGGCAGTTGGGTGGCGGCCAGGGGACTGTTGGAGAAGTAGCTTTGTTGGCGGATGTACAGGTTGCGCATCATCTGCCGGTTGGCCCATTCGAAATCCCACAGCATCGCCAGGGCCTGACGCACGCGGCGGTCCTTGAACATCGGTTTTTGCACGTTGAACACGTAGCCCTGGGCCGGTTGCGGTGCGTCCTTGGCCAGGTGCGCCCGTTGCAGGCGGCCATCGTCCAGGGCCGGTCCGTTGTAGCCGATGGAGTAGCCGGTGGCGGAAAATTCGCGGTTGAAATCGTAGGCGCCGCCCCGAAGCACCTGGCGGGCGACTTCGGTGTCGCCGAAGTATTCAAGGCTCAGGTGATCGAAGTTGTACAGGCCACGGCTGACGGGCAGGTCCTTGCCCCACCAATTGGGGTCACGTTTGAAGCTGATGGTGTTGCCGGAATCGACCTTGCTCACCTGGTAGGGGCCGCTGCCCAGGGGCGCCTCGTAGCCACCGCCGTTGGCGAAGTCGCGGGTCTTCCACCAATGTTCGGGGAAGACCGGCAAGGTGGCGACGTCCAGGGGCAGCGTGCGGTTTTCATTGCTGGAGAAGTCGAAGCGCACTTGTCGTGGGCCTTCCACTTCGACGTGCTTGACGTCGGCGAACAGCGTCCGGTAGCGCAGGCTGCCCTGGGTCATCAGCAGGTCGTAGCTGTAGCGTACGTCCTCGGCGGTGATGGGCTGGCCGTCGGCAAAGCGTGCCTTGGGATTGAGGTAGAAACGCAGGGACAGGCCGTCGTCTGAGCGCTCCATTTTTTCCGCCACCAGGCCGTAGACCGTGTAGGGCTCATCCAGGGAGCGCTGGGCCAGGGGCGAGTACACCCAGCCGTCGATCTGGCTGACGCCGATGCCTTTGTCGATGTAGGGCATGACATGGTCATAGCGGCCAATCTCCAGGGCCGAACGCCGCAGGCTGCCGCCCTTGGGGGCGTTGGGGTTGGCATAGGCAAAATGGCTGAAGCCGGCGGGGTATTTTGCAGGTTCCCCGTACACCGTCAGCGACGGTTGCGGTGCCGCAATCACGGCCGTGCTTGCCATCAGCAGGGCCAGGGTAGAGCCAATCAGAGCAGAAAAAACCAGTCGCATTATCAGCCTTGAGCGCCGGGTGAAGAAGGAAGGGGATTTGTACGCTAACGGCGCACGCCTCGCCAGTCACCATGCTGTCACACAAACACAACGGCCCACCAAAAGGCGGGCCGTTGTGTTGAGCATAGGCGAAGGATCAGTCCTGACGGCTGGTCACTTCCAGCAGGTGATAACCGAACTGGGTTTTCACCGGGCCCTGTACGGTGTTGACCGGGGCACTGAACACCACGGTGTCGAACTCCTTGACCATCTGGCCTGGACCGAACGAACCCAGGTTGCCGCCGTCACGGCTGGATGGGCAGGTGGAGTTGGCTTTGGCGATTTCTGCGAAATCGGCGCCGCCTTCGATTTGGGCCTTCAGTTCGTTGCACTTGTCTTCAGTGGCAACCAGGATGTGACGGGCGGTAGCTTTGGCCATGGGGGGTAACTCCTTGAATAAAAAAGGTGAGCCTACCGGATTCGGGCGGTTATTTCCTGGCAAAGTTCCACTGCTTTGTTGGTGAAACCGGATCGATGTGGGAGCTGGCCTGCGATAGGCATAAGTATCTACACAATTGCGCAGGAGCCTGACTTTCTGTAGCCGCTGCCGAGGCACGAGGCTGCGATGGGTTGCGAAGCGACCCCCGAGGGCGGTCCTGCGGCCCGCATCGCAGCCTCGTGCCTCGGCAGCGGCTACAGAAGTCATCAAGACAGTAGTTGCCCTATCAGACGGTAATCCGATGCTCACGCAGGCGCCGCGCCGCTTCGCGCAACAATTGCTCGGTGCTGTCCCAGCCCAGGCAACCGTCGGTCACCGAGACCCCGTAGCGCATCGATGGGCTCAGCGGCTGGCAACCTTCGAACAGGTGACTTTCCAGCATCATGCCGATCAGCGAGGTGTCACCCTGCAAGCGCTGCTCCAACACGTCATTGAAAACCGCCGGCTGGCGCAACGGGTCTTTGCCGCTGTTGGCGTGGCTGCAATCGACCATGATCCGTGGCGTGACTTTGGTTTTTGCCAGGTCGGCCTTGACCTGGGCCACGCTCTGGCGGTCGTAGTTCGGTCCGCGATGGCCGCCGCGCAGCACCAGATGGGTGTCGGCGTTCCCTGAGGTCTGGATGATCGCCGGATGGCCCTGGCTGTCGACACCGAAGTGGCGGTGCGGGTGACTGGCAGAGCGCATCGCGTCGCAGGCGATGGCGACGCCGCCGTCAGTGCCGTTCTTGAAGCCCACGGGCATGCCCAGGCCGCTGGCCATCTCGCGGTGGATCTGCGATTCGGTGGTGCGCGCGCCAATGGCTACCCAACTGAGCAGGTCGTCGAAGTAGCCGGCAGCCATGGGTTGCAGCAATTCAGTGGCAACGGGCAGGCCCAGGCGCAGCATCTCGCGCATCAGTTCCCGGGACAGGGTCAGGCCGGCGGCCATGTCGTCGCTGCCATCGAGGTGCGGATCGTAGGCCAGGCCTTTCCAGCCAATGGTGGTGCGGGGTTTTTCGACGTAGGCGCGAATCACCAGCAGCATCTGGTCGCTGACTTCATGGGCCAGCTTCTTCAGGTTGCGGGCGTATTCCATGGCCGATTTCGGGTCATGGATCGAGCACGGGCCGACGATCACCAGCAGGCGGGAGTCTTCACCGTTGAGGATGGCGCGCACGGCCTGGCGATGAGCGTGGATCTGCTCGCTCAGGAATGGGCTCAGGGGCAGTTGGTGCTTGAGTTCAAGGGAACTGGGCAAACGCTGGGTCAGCGCTTCATTGGCACAGGACAAGGCAGAAACAGGCAGAGCGGCGATGGAGGAGTTCATATTCAAGGCTTCCTGGACAAGCGGCGGGCGTCTCCCGCGCGCTTGGCCCTACTGGGGTGTTCGACAATTGGCCGAATTGGCTACGTGTGTTGGCTTGCCACCTGTAGGTGACCGATCGGAGGCGGCAGGCTGTCCCGAGCGGAGCTTGCTAAATCGCCAGGCGGTGGAGGTGTCGTAGCGGTAATAGGTGGCGTAGTTCATGGCGTAATTCCTTCAAGTGTTCTGGATGAAACGAAATATTAAGGAGGCTCTTTACTGGGCCCTGAAAAAACAAAACCCCCGGTCGGGGAGCCGACCGGGGGTTAGATTTCTCTGGTAGGCGACCCCTTGAGTAGTGGGCGCCGATTTCAGGTATCAGGCGCGCCAGTGGCTAAACCAATACCCAAAATAAAAGCTGACCAGTGCGCTCAAACCGTTCACGCGGGTAGCCACGGCCGAACGCTGTGCGTTGGCGGTAGGGCAAGCCTGAGTGAGGGTGAGTTGCAACATGGCAGGTCTCCAAATGATGGGGGGAGCTTACTAGAGGCTGGCGGGTGGATTCAATCAGTAATTTCTATGGAGGTTGAGTACTTATGGCTATGGTGCTGGTGCCGGTGTGCTTGACTGAATTGAGAGAGGAGTTGAGGGAGTACGACCTCATGGTGTTTCAACTAAGTGCCGCGACGGACCGGGACCTGGCGTTCGCCCGGACCCTGACGCAGCAGGCGATGGGCAACTATTATCGTCAATACGATCTGCTGTGGTCTGACAAAGGCTTTGATACGGCCTGGGGCGGGCGGGAAAACTGGCTGGTCTGTCGAGAGGGGCTGGTGTTGGGATTTGTCAGCCTGAGTTGGGATAGCCGTGCACTCTATATCCGTGAGCTGCACATTCTTGATAAGTATCGTCGGCAGGGGGCCGGCGGTTGGGTCCTGGAGCAAATGGTCTTGAAAGCCCAGGCCCAAGGCTTGAGTCTGCTGCGGCTGACGGTGTTCAAGACCAACCCGGCGCGAAGGCTCTATCAGCGCAAGGGCTTGAGTATTGTCGGCGAGGAGGATTGTTTCTGGCGGATGGAACTGGGTTGTCAGCCGACGTCTTCAGGCGGATAACAGTATTCACTGTGCTTGTGTAGAAAGAGATGAGCAGCATGCCACCTCTTGAGGTGTGCCAGACAGGAGCATTCATCCAAATGGGTGGAATCGGGTTGCGATTGCGGCAAGAAAGAGAGCGACTTGGCCTGTCGCAGCGTGCTTTTGCTGAAATAGGTGGCGTGGAAGCCAACGCACAAGGTCGGTATGAAAACGGCGGCCGGACACCAAGGGCTGACTATTTGTCGCGGGTGGCCGAAAGAGGTGTGGATATTTTGTACGTGCTGACGGGTAACGTGACACCGACGCAGTTGGAAAACTTGAGCCAGACCGAAGAAAAAGTCCTGGGTAACTACCGGGCGATGTTCAAGGAGGATCAGGACGCCATCCGCCGGTTGACCTCTACCCTGGCCGAACATTCGTCTAGGCTCAGTGGGAAAATCAGGCCGGTGCCCCCGGATTCTTGACCCTTTACCCAGGAAATACAGTCGTTTGCCATCCGGCAGACGTCTGCCATGCGCTGAAACTCTATATATATGACGCTTGCAGCTAGGTCTGCGCCTTGGTTTTTTGCTAAGGTGTTCAGCAACCTATAAGACCATATCGCGAGGTGTCTGCTTGATTAGGGTGCTAGTAGTCGATGACCATGATCTCGTTCGTACAGGCATTACACGAATGCTGGCTGACATCGATGGCCTGCAAGTAGTCGGCCAGGCCGAGTCAGGGGAGGAGTCCCTGATCAAGGCCCGGGAATTGAAGCCCGATGTGGTTTTGATGGACGTCAAGATGCCCGGGATCGGCGGTCTTGGCGCCACTACCAAATTGTTACGCAGCCATCCGGACATCAAAGTCGTGGTAGTGACCGTGTGCGAGGAAGATCCGTTTCCTACACGGCTTCTACAGGCCGGTGCGGCGGGCTATCTGACAAAGGGCGCGGGCCTGGCGGAGATGGTTCAGGCCATTCGCCTGGTGTTTGCCGGCCAGCGTTACATCAGCCCGCAGATTGCCCAGCAGTTGGCGATCAAGTCGTTCCAACCCACCAGCGACTCGCCGTTCGATGCGTTGTCGGAGCGGGAAATCCAGATTGCCCTGATGATTGTCGGCTGCCAGAAGGTTCAGTCCATTTCCGACAAGCTGTGCCTGTCGCCAAAAACCGTCAACACCTACCGTTATCGTATTTTCGAGAAGCTCTCTATCAGCAGTGATGTTGAATTGACCTTGCTGGCGGTACGCCACGGCATGGTGGATGCCAGCGCCTGAAATGACAGACCTGTTCGATCCGAGTGCTTTTCTTTCCACCTGCAGTGGCCGTCCTGGCGTGTATCGCATGTTCGACAGCGATGCGCGCCTGCTGTATGTCGGCAAAGCCAAGAACCTCAAGAGCCGCCTGGCGAGTTACTTTCGCAAGACCGGCCTGACCACCAAGACCGCTGCGCTGGTGGGGCGTATCGCCCAGGTGGAAACCACCATCACCGCCAATGAAACCGAGGCGCTGCTGCTTGAGCAGACGCTGATCAAGGAATGGCGGCCGCCCTACAATATCCTGCTGCGTGACGATAAGTCCTACCCGTACGTGTTTTTATCCGACGGTGACTTTCCACGGCTGAGCATTCATCGCGGGGCGAAGAAGCAGAAAGGCAAGTATTTCGGTCCTTATCCCAGCGCCGGTGCCATCCGCGAAAGCCTCAGCCTGCTGCAAAAGGCTTTTTTTGTTCGCCAGTGCGAAGACAGCTTCTACAAGAACCGCACCCGGCCATGCCTGCAGTATCAGATCAAGCGCTGCAAGGCGCCCTGCGTGGGCTTCGTTGAACCTCAGGAGTACGCCGAGGACGTGCGTCACTCGGTGATGTTCCTCGAGGGGCGCAGCAATGCCTTGGCGGATGAACTGTCGGGTGCCATGGAACAAGCGGCCAGTACCCTGGATTTCGAGCGTGCGGCCGAATTGCGCGACCAAGTGTCCCTGGTACGCCGGGTTCAGGATCAGCAGAGCATGGAAGGCGGAACCGGCGACGTTGACGTCATCGCCGCCTTCGTCAACCCGGGCGGCGCCTGCGTCCACCTGATCAGCGTGCGTGGCGGGCGAGTGCTGGGCAGCAAGAACTTCTTTCCCCAGACCGGTATTGATGAAGAGGTCGCCGAGGTCATGGCGGCGTTTCTTGGCCAGTATTACGTCAGCAGCCCCGAGCGCGACCTGCCGGCGGAACTGATCGTTAACGTGGTGCATGAAGACTTCCCGGCGTTGATCGAAGCGATTCACGAACTGCGCGGCCGCGACCTGGATATCAGCCACCGGGTGCGCGGTACCCGGGCACGCTGGCAGCAATTGGCCGTGACCAACGCCGAGCAGGCCCTGAGTGCGCGCCTGGCCAACCGGCAGCACGTGGCTGCACGCTTTGAAGCGCTGGCCGAAGTCCTCAACCTGGATGAGCCGCCCCAACGCCTGGAGTGCTATGACATCAGCCACTCCAGCGGCGAGGCCACCGTGGCATCCTGCGTGGTGTTCGGGCCGGAAGGGCCGATCAAGTCCGACTATCGGCGCTACAATATCGAAGGCGTTACCGCCGGCGACGACTACGCCGCGATGCACCAGGCCCTGACCCGACGCTTCAGCAAACTGAAGGACGGCGAGGGCAAGCTGCCGGATATCCTGCTGGTGGACGGCGGCAAGGGCCAGTTATCCATGGCCCGTGACGTGCTCAATGAGTTGGCGGTGCCTGACCTGATCTTGCTCGGCGTGGCCAAGGGCGCCACCCGCAAGGCCGGTTTTGAAACCTTGTACTTGAATGATGCCGCCCATGAGTTCACCTTGAAGGGTGATTCCCCGGCGCTGCACCTGATCCAGCAGATCCGCGACGAAGCCCACCGTTTCGCCATTACCGGCCACCGCGCCCGCCGTGGTAAAACCCGGCGTACGTCAACCCTGGAAGGGATTGCAGGGGTAGGGCCGACGCGTCGGCGCGACTTGTTGAAACATTTTGGTGGCTTGCAGGAGCTGTCCCGTGCCAGCATCGAAGAAATAGCCAAAGCTCCCGGTATCAGTAAAAAGCTCGCTGAGTTGATTTATGCAAACCTGCACAGCGAGTAGAATGCCTTCTCACCTCGTAGCCAGTTGTGCCGATGAATATCCCTAATCTGATCACCGTACTACGCGTCCTGCTCATTCCGATTTTCATTTTGCTGTTCTACCTGCCGTACGAATGGAGTTACATGGCCTCCAGTTCAGTCTTTGCCTTTGCGGCGGCGACCGACTGGCTGGACGGATACCTGGCCCGTCGCCTGGAGCAGAGCACGCCGTTTGGCGCGTTCCTTGATCCCGTGGCTGACAAACTGATGGTGGCCGTGGCCTTGGTGCTGCTGGTACAGGAACACGGCAACTTGTGGCTGACCCTGCCAGCCGCGGTGATCATCGGTCGCGAGATCGTCGTGTCCGCGCTGCGCGAATGGATGGCCGAAATCGGCGCCCGCGCCCACGTGGCCGTGTCCAACATGGGCAAATGGAAAACCGCGGCGCAGATGCTTGCCTTGGTTATCCTGCTGGCTAACCCTTCGCAATTTTCCTTCTGGGTATTCCTGGGTTATGCCCTGTTGCTGGTTGCGGCTGGCCTGACCTTGTGGTCCATGCTGCAATACCTGCGCGCTGCCTGGCCTCATCTGCGGACCACCGTTGAAAAGAAATAAAACTTTTTTGAATCAAAGGGTTGACGGGTGTTCTGGATTCTATAGAATGCACACCACCAAGACGCGGGAATAGCTCAGTTGGTAGAGCACGACCTTGCCAAGGTCGGGGTCGCGAGTTCGAGTCTCGTTTCCCGCTCCAAGATTCAGAAAAAAAGCCACTCTAACGAGTGGCTTTTTTTTGCCTGCGATTTGCGTTGAGCTTTGTAAACGCTTGAAATCGGCACCGTAAGACCATTTTTTTGCTTCTGCGAGGACCTGCGAAAACGGGCAGTGACTATCCGTCGGCGCCAGGGATGATTTCACCTTGCTTGAGCGAACAGCAATGGTTGCCAGGCGACTTAACCGATGGGCAGGATCAAACCCCAGTGTGAAGATTAAAGTCCGAGGCGCACTGTGGGACTTGAAAAGTTGCCAGCGAGGCGTTCAGTTCGGTAGCCCGATTGGCACAAGCATATTTCTGATTTTTGACTAGAGGGGGTTCTTTATTTTGGCGACTTCTATCAGCTCCAAGAGGGTGGTCGAATTAAATTTTCTCAGTAGCCTTGATTTGGGTGAGCAAACTATTCTCCTTTGATTTTGCCTACCGCATTGCGCAAGTTTTGCAGAGCGGTAAAGTAACCCCGTACCTTGGTGTGAAGACGGCTGGCCGTGCTTCATCTTAGACTGGTTCTGGGGCTTCACGCGTATGCCTGTATTTTCACAATCCCAAAAACCCGGGAAAAACCCGGTCAATAATCGCGTTCCGACCAAGGCACGCATGGGCAGGCTGTCTCTGACCATGGCCTGGTGGGCGGCATGCAGTGCGGTGTTTTACATCGTGGTGGGTGCTTCACTGGCCCTGCAGTACGGTACCCGTAATGCACTGATCGGTATGGTGTTATCGGTGGTTAGCTACGGGCTGATTAACAGTGTGCTCAGCCGTTTCGCGATCCGCAGCGGTTTGTCGGTCGCTTTGTTTTCACGGCTGTTATTCGGCAGTGTGGGTGCCAGCTTGGCAACTTTGATTTTCTTTTCTTCGGCGATCTACTACGCGGTTTTTGAGGGTTCGGTGATTGCCGTGGCGCTCAATTATCTGTTCCCGGCAATGACCTATCCGCTGGCCGCGTTGCTGGTGGTGCTGTACAGCGTGCCGTTGATATTGGGTAGCGTTCAACACTGGCTGGATAAGCTTAACGGCGTGTTGTTGCCGGTTTATCTGGGTGGCTTGTTGATGGCGGTAGGGTTGTCGATTAATCGTTATGGCTACCAATCGCACTGGCTGGATTTCGGTCCTGCAACCGCCAGTGCATTTGGTTGGTGGGATTGCTTTGTAGCGTATATGGGTGTGTGGGTGCTGATGTTGTTCACCTTTGACTATGCACGGCTTGGTAAGCCAGAGGACGCCGCCTATCATGGTCGCTGGAACTTCGGCATGCCCTTCTACGCGGTGGCCTTTTTGCTTAACGGGGCGGCAGGTATTTATCTGATCAGCAGCATTCGCCACGAAGGTGGACTGAACGAGGCATCGGTGATGGTAGCGATTCTGCAGTTGATGGGGGGGTGGGGGTTGTTGTTTATCTGGGCCACGCAAACCCGTATCAACACCGCCAATTACTATTTGGCGACGATGAACATGCAGGTGTTCTTCAGACGTTTTGGTCTACACAGTTCGTACGTGATGTGGGCACTTGTCGTCGGCTTTATCGTTTACGGCTTGATGCTCGCGGATGTGTTCGCCTATTTGCTCAAAGCATTAGCCTACCAAGGGATTTTTGTGGTGGCATGGGTCGGTGTGGCGTTGGCACAGATTCTCTGCGGACGATTTGACGTGACAGCGCTCGACCGCGTGACCGCGTTTAATACGGTGGGTTTGATCGCCTGGTTTGGCGCCACTGCGCTTGGGCTTGCATTGATACTTTTCAGTGGCGATCTGAGCAGTTTTTCCGCACCTGCAACCGTGGTGTTTGCATTTTCATTGCAGGCGGGCTTGGGTTATCGAAGCCGTTTACAAGAAACTCAGGACTGATCCTGGAGTCGCTGTCGGCACTGACCTTCCCCGGGGCATCGACGTCCTACTCGACAAGGGGGGATCAGGCCTTAAAGCAGCAAACATGTCCATCACCCATCCGCTGGCAATTGATATTTGAGCAATCTTCGACTCGGCGTCGGGGAAGGCCGTGTTGGTGATTGCCGACCACCTTGAATGGAGTAACAAAGTTGATTGGGGTTAACCATCTAATGGTGCCTCAGGAAAAGCTCAATACCTATGTTGCCGTCATTGAAAGTGGATGATTTTACATTGGAACTCCTGACTCGACTGATAAATATCCCATCATTAAAAATACGGGCACGTATAAACTACCCGAACAAGGTCAATATTCTATTGATCGTCTCGCTATTGAGCTGAAGGACGCGGGTGTCGGCCAGTAGCATGTTTTAAAAAAGAGTGGTCAGCTCAGATACTCAGGTTGTAAGAGTGAGCCGATGCGCCTGGCCGTCACGACCGTGGCTTTACTGTTTTTAGGAGCAGTCCTATAGACGCCGATGTCAGTCCAAGTATTTTTTAAGTGTGCTTCGCGCTAGCAAGTCCGGGCGGTTTGGTTTTTCAATTCTGCCTTTGTGTGTACCGGTCAATGTACCAAGCTGTCAATTTTTAGGAGCACTCCTATATTTAGCACCGAGCGCTGTCTCTACACTTCGCCTGGCAATACATGGGTTCTCGAATGAATGAGGGCTCACAACCTGGCGTAAAAAAGACAGTTTTCTCGGAGTTGCCTCATGAATTACAAAGCCCACGTACTCGCTGTATTAGTTACTGCATCCATTGCTCCATTCGCCATGGCGTCGGATGGCACGATTAACTTCACCGGTCAGCTCCTGGCTGCCACCTGTGCCGTTACCGTCAACGGTGCCGCCAGCCCGGCTACCGTAACGTTGCCATCCATCACAGCGGGCTCGCTGAGCGCCACAGGTAAAGTCGCTGGCCAAACCAATTTCAACATTAAGCTGACGGGGTGCACTGGCACCGCAACAACCGCTACAGCCTTTTTCGAAGCCGGCGGTGGTGTGGATCCAGTGAGCGGTAATCTGAAAAACACCGGCACGGCGACCAACGTCCAACTGCAACTGGTTGACGGTACCAGCAATCTGGCGATCAAAGCCGGCGACGTTGCGCAGGTAACTACTAACAGCCGTGGCACCATTGCTTCCAATGCTGCGACCTTGCCGTATGCCGTGCAGTACTACGCCACCGGCCTCGCGACGGCGGGCACCGTACTCGGCACCGTGACCTACTCCCTCAACTACCAGTAAGTACACGCCCTGGACACACGCCTGCATCCGGCAAGGACGGGCGTGCTTCCAGGCTGCAACGGGACTTTTTCATGTTGTATGCACGTCCATTAAAACAACTGTTGCTGACAGGCCTTGCGCTACTGGTTTGTTCGCAGGCCATGGCGGGAGTGGTGATCACCGGCACTCGCTTGATCTACCTGGCGGGCCAGCAAGAAATGACCGTCAAGCTCAACAATAATGGTAGTCAGCCAGTGTTGATGCAGGCATGGGTTGACACTGGCAACGCTGATTCCACACCCACCAGTTCCAAGGCTCCTTTCGTACTGTCGCCGCCACTGGCTCGTATTGATCCGGGTAAGGGCCAGAGCCTGCGCCTGATGTTCACCGGCCCGGCGTTGCCCGCGAACCAGGAATCAGTGTTCTGGTTCAACATGCTGGAGATTCCACCAAAATCCCAGGCGGCTGCAGATCTCAACACATTGCAAATGGCATTTCGTTCGCGCATCAAGATCTTCTATCGGCCCGATGCCTTGCCAGGCACGCCCACCGAGGCGATCGGGCAGGTGCAGTGGAAGGTCGTCTCGGCCAGCAGCGGTCAGGGGTTTGCTTTGCAGGCCTACAACCCTTCGGCCTTTCACGTCTCGCTGGTCGAGTTGAAGTTGGTGGCCGGTGCGCAACGTTGGCTCAGTGAAGAAGGCATGGTCGCACCTGGCCAGACTCGGCAATTCGCCTTGCCGGCACTCAAGGCGATGCCCGGCGCTGGCGCTCGGGTTGAGTTCAGCGCGATCAACGATTACGGCGCCTTGCTGCCGACCGAGCAACTGCTCAAACCTTGATTTTGTAGCCGACGTTTTCAACGCGCGAGTAAGTTATGACGCCTTCTTCCAGCTCCAGGGCTTCCCTGTGGGTACAGCCGTTCTTTGTCTTGAATTTGATCTCGGCTTTGATCCGCAAGGCGCTGGCTATCGCTCCGTGCGTATTTGTAATCAATAGTGCACTGGCGGAAGACGTGCAGTTCAACGATGCGTTTCTGCCGGCAGATTCCCGTAACCTCGACCTGGGTGCTTACCAGAACGGTAACCCGGTGACACCTGGCGAGTATCGAGCGGACGTGGTACTGAACGGCGATCTAAGCAGCCGCCAGGACATTCGCATCGAGGGGCCGAAAGACGGTAGTAAACCGGTGATCTGCGTCTCGCGCGCGCTGCTCGAGCGTATTGGTGTGGACATGACGCACCTGCTGCCCGAGGTTAATCTGGCGCTCGACAGTGAGCATTGTCCGACCCTGGTCAGCGTGGTTCCGGGGGCTACGGCGAGCTTCTCGCCAGAGGATCAGCGCCTTGAGATCAGCATTCCCCAAGCGGCTCTGCGACGTAATGCCCGCGGTTATGTCAGCCCCGAACTGTGGGATCGTGGCGTCACGGCTGCGATGCTCAGCTACAGTTTCAACGGTAACCGCAATCAAACCCAAACCGGTCACTACGACTCGGCTTATCTAGGGCTAAACGCCGGCCTCAACCTGGGCGACTGGCGCTTGCGTCACGACGGCTCGATGAGCTGGCAGACAGTTTTAGGGGCCAAGTACCAGTCCCTGGACAGCTACGCCCAACGTGATGTCACCTCATTAAAAAGCCAGCTGACTGTGGGCGAGTCCAACACCAGCGGTGATATTTTTGACACCTTGTCTTATCGGGGGGTGCAGTTGGCAAGTGACGACCGTATGTTGCCTGACTCCATGCGGGGTTATGCGCCGGTGATCCGTGGTATTGCCCGCACCAATGCCCGGGTGACGATTAGCCAGGCAGGTAACGTGTTGTTGGAAACGACCGTGGCCCCCGGCGCCTTTGTGATCGACGACCTGTACTCGACGGGTTACGGCGGCGATCTGAGCGTGATCGTCCACGAGGCGGACGGGACCGAGCAGAGCTTTATAGTGCCCTATGCTTCGGTCAGCCAATTGCTGCGCCCCGGGACTTCGCGTTATAGCCTGACCCTCGGTGAAACCCGCGACAATTACATCGACAAACAGGCGAAGGTACTGCAAGGCACGCTGCAATACGGTCTGAACAATACCTTCACCGGCTACGGCGGGATGCAGTCGAGCGAAGGCTACATGGCCGTGCTCACCGGTCTGGCGTTCGGAACCCCGATCGGCGCCTTGGCGCTGGACGTCACCCATGCCCAAACCGACTTGGCTGCTGGCGCCTCCAAAGGCCAAAGTATGCGGGTGTCCTACAGCAAGAATATCATCAGCACCGGGAGCAACTTTTCGGTGGCTGCCTACCGCTTTTCCACCAGCGGTTACCTGGACTTCAGTAATGCCGTGCAAATGCTCGATGCCGAGAGAAACGGCTATGACTCCAGTCAGTGGGGGCGGCCACGCAGCCGTCTTTCGGTGACTGCCGACCAGGACCTGGGGCGCTGGGGGCATTTTGCTGTCAGCGGTTTCACCCAGAACTATTGGAACCTCCCGGGCAGCGACCTGCAGTATCAGCTCAGTTACAGCAAGCAGATCAATCGAGTGTCTTTCAGCGTCAACGCCGTCCGCAGTCGAGCGGGCTTGGGCGAGATGCAAGACACTCTGTTGTTTACCTTGAACATGCCGCTGGAGTTCGGCAGCTCGGGTAAAAGCCCGCAATTGAGCGCCCAGGTTGGACGCGATGCCCAGGGTAACTACAGCCAGCAAGCGAGTATCAGCGGCAGTGCTGGCGAGGATCACCAGTACGGCTATGGCGCGACTGTCGGCCACGACGGTGCTGGCAATACCAATACTACCTCGCTCAACGGTCAATACACGGGGGCCCGCGCCATGCTGAGCGCCGCTCTGAGTCGTGGCGAGGGTTACACCAGCACGTCGGTGGGAGCCAGCGGCACGGTGGTAGCCCATGCCAATGGTGTGACCCTGACGCCGTATCGCGGCGATACCATGGCCATCGTCACCGCCGAGGGCGCTGAAGGAGCCAAAGTGGGCGGGTATGCGGGGTTGCGAATCGATAGCCAGGGTAACGCGGTGGTGCCCTACCTGCGTCCGTATGAACTCAATGATGTGGCCATCGATCCGCTGGGCAGTTCGATGGATGTTGAGTTGAGCGAAACCAGCCAGCAAGTGGCGCCGCGCGCGGGTGCAGTGGTGCACCTGACATACGGCACCAATCATGGGCGCGCGATAGTGTTCAACGTTCGCCTGGAGGATGGCAGCACCTTGCCGTTCGGCGCCGGCGTAGTGGACTCCGAGGGCACATCGGTGGGGATGGTAGGGCAGGGCGGCCAGTTGTACGCACGCGTCAAGCCACAGATACATCAGTTGTTAGTCAATTGGGGCGATAAAGCCAGTCAGCAATGCGTGCTGGTCATTCCTCCTGCACCAGACAATGGCCAATCACTTCAACAAGTGGACGCGATCTGCACGGCAGGCCAGCAGGTGACCGATAGAGCACTCTCTGCCAACACTCAAAAGGTAAAGCGATGAACATGTTTCTGTCGTGTGAGGTACTCAGGAGAGCATTTGGCATCCTGATGATGTGTGCCGCCGGTTATGCAGGGATGATCTTTAGTGCGTCGGCGCATGCGGAGGTCGCGCCATGCACGATTAGTTACGGGGCGATCACCTTCGGTTCGGTGGCGGTGCCGCTCAATGCCTCGGTGGGCACGCCGATCGGTTCGCCGGTGACGTCGTCGGGAACGTGGAGCTGTCTGTCGAATCCTATCACGGGGTCGGCGTCGAACACTGGTGGCTTCAACCTGGGCTTTAGCCAGCTATTGACCCCAAGTTCGGTGGCCGGCGTATGGAATACCGGCACCCCGGGGATTGGTATCAAAGTGACAGACCAGACCTTCGCGTATAACGGTAACTTCAATGGGGTGCTTTCTGCGGATACGCAAGCCGGCACGTGGATGTACTTCACCGATCCGGATAAAACAACTTTCTCTGGTCCATCCGACACCGGCCGCACGTCGAGCGGCAGCTTCACGCTCAGCTATCAACTGATCGTAACTGGGCCGGTGACGGCGGGCGACTTACCTAGCACGGTGGTGGGTTATTTGGGTAGTAGTAATCCTGTGTCGGGGACGACTATGACGAAAACGACGTCTGTGATAGTGAATAACACGAAGATTGTCTCGACGACTTGCATGGTGACGACAAAGGCGATCAACGTGACGTTGCCCACCGTCACCGCGAACTTATTGAGTCCGGTTGGCAAGACGGCGGGCGACACCAACTTCAGCATTGGATTATCTTGCCAGGCTGGCGCGAACGTCTACATCACATTGACCGACGTCACCAACACCAGCAACACCACCAGTAATCTGACACTCGCTAGCGGATCGACCGCGACCGGCGTGAAGCTGCGCCTGTTGAACAGCAGTGGTTTGCCGGTGAGCTACGGACCGGACTCGGCGGGCGCGGGTAATCCGAATCAGTGGCTGGTCGGCGCGTCGGCGAGCACAACAAGCATCCCGTTGACCGTGCAATACATCTCGACGGGAACGGTGGGCCCCGGCGTGGTGAAGGGGACCACGACGTTCACGATGAGCTATCAGTGAGCGTACCTCAGCCAACGCGTCTGTGACGTTTACCCTCACTTACCAATGAGTCCGCAGGGGACGATTAGTCCCGGTCCAATGCATGTCTGCTTTATTCGGGTGATGTGGCTGCCTACACAAAAAATGACGCCTGCAATCGCGCGAAAGAGGCCGAAATGTGTCGACTGTTCAGCGCGAAATTTGCTTTTAGTCCCAGTCCTATTGGTTTCATTTTTGGCGCTGATAAGCTTCTCCACGAAGAAACTTTCCGGAGTCACCGTGTCATGATTGCAAGCGCTGTTGTACCCCAAGAGTTCAGTGCATTGAGCGTAATCACACTGGCTGCTGATGCATTTTATGCGAACCGGCTTGCTTCCTCGTTGCGGGGCATGGGGGTCACAGCATTGGAAAATTTCGACTCTCTGAGCACGATGACCGCCCGATTGGGTGAAGTTAATGTCGATGTCATTGTCTGCGAGATTCGCACGGAATGCGGTGACGGTCTGATGTTGCCCAGCTTGCTCAAGAGTCTGTATGAGACCGGCACGCTGACCCGGTTTCCGAGTGTCTTCTGGACCGGTGAAACCACGCTGGATCCGGCGCCGATAGTGGTCGACGGAACATCGTCACGGCTGCCCGACTCGGTGCTTGGAAAACACTGGATAAAACGTATGGGGGGCGTGCCGATCAGTTCGCTCGAGTCTCATGCGCGATTGGCCCGGGCCGCCGGGATTGTTGTGGAGATCCTTCGCGAGGGCGGTGGTATGGATTTGGGTGATGCCCTGCGTGCGCTGGTGGATCGGCAGTCGCAAAAGAAAGAGCAAATTGACACCGCAACGTTTGACGCCTTGGCCGAAGATGATGTGATCAGTGCCTTGACCACCGGCAAGGGGCTTCGTTTTGTGTACCAACCGCAGTTCGATTTGCAGACCCGACGCGTGGTCGGCGCCGAAGCATTTGTGCGTTGGCACCATCCGAAACACGGAGAGGTTCCGCCTTCGGTGCTAATACCTTTGGTTCACCGTTTGGGGTTGGACCTGTTGTTATTCAGTTTGGTGGAGGCCTGGACGATCAAGGTCTTAATGGCCTTGAAAAAGGCGCATATAGAGATTCCGATCGCAGTGAATGCATCGGCCCAGACCATCTGTACACCGAATTTCGCTGAGCGTTTAGCGGCGCGAATGGGTGAGGCTGACCTCTCAGCCAACTTGCTGAAAGTTGAGCTCACCGAAGATGTGCCAGCTGCGGACGAGTTGCATTTGTCAGCTTCGTTGACCGCCATTCGCTCAAAGGGGTTTCAGGTCTCGATGGATGATTTTGGCACGGGTTCGGCGACGCTGAAGCTTTTGACGAATCTGTCTTTCGATGAGATGAAAATTGATGGTTCATTTGTTCGCGAAGTTCAGCAGACGACCTCTTCGCGCAAATTGATCTCCGGTATTGTCAGTTGGGCCCGGCTGCTTAATCTGAATTTGGTCGCAGAAGGTATCGAGGACGAGCAGACCATTGCGTTGTTGTATCGTTTGGGCTGTCGAGTGGGGCAGGGGTACGCCTTGGCGCGGCCGATGGAAATGGACGAGTTTTTTGATTTTATGATCCAGGAAGATCGCAGTAGATTAAGTGCTGGCGTGAATGACGTATCATTATGAATAGTCGCAGAGACTCTGATTGTGATACTTGAGGTTTTACGGGTTGTTATTGTTGTTGCAGTGTTCGCTCTGCAGGGTTGTGTGGTAGCTTTAATATTTATAGGTTTGAGTTTTTTATTGTGTGTTTTTCATGTGAAGTAATTGAAGGTTGTTTAAGTTTTTGAACTTGTGCTTTTTATGTGTGTGTCTGTATTGAATTTTTTGATTGGTTGCTTGTGTAATTAGTTGAAGTTTCGATTGTTTGTCATTTGTGTTTTTTTGCTTATACTTCTTAAAGCTGGCATGCGTTCTGTGTGCTTCGTCGAGTGGATTTGTGCGCTATGAAAAGTATCCGCATCGCTTTACTGGATGACCACGCTATCGTGCGCCATGGACTGGTGAATAGCCTTGCGGCGGAGAAGGGCTTTGAGGTGGTCGGTATCTATGAAAAAAGCCGTGACCTGATCGCCGGACTGGCCAAAACGCCCGCCGACCTTTTGCTGCTGGATTTTTCGCTCGGCCCGGATGAGTTGGACGGTGTATCGCTGATCCGCGCCTTGCGGGTCAAGTTTTCTGGGTGTCACATCCTGGTGTTGTCAACCCACCATGACCCGGCAACCGTAGCCTTGGCCATGCGTGTGGGCGCCCGGGGCTTTGTCGGTAAAGGGGAAGAGCTGGAGCAACTGAAAAAGGCCATCCGCACTGTTGCCAGTGGCGCCGCCTATTTGAGCCCTGATATGTCCTATCGAGTGGCCGATGCCGTTGTGTGCGCCACCGTCGTGGCTGATGGTGTGGTGGCGGACCCGATGCAACAGGCTGAACTGACGGCTCGTGAGCAAGAGGTGATCCGTTGTTTCCTGGCGGGTATGACGGTGACTGACATCGCCGATAAATTCAATCGCAGCATCAAGACCATCAGTACACAAAAGGCATCGGCATTTCGTAAGCTGGGGGTTACCTCCAATAACGAGCTGTTCAAACTCAAGAAAATAATAGGCCAGTCATGAGCTGGCTGGCCCGGATTGCGGCGCCACTTCTGGTGCTGCTGGTTTGGGGGTTGCCGTTTGGGGTACAGGAGTCGGTAGCGTCAGTCGAGCTGACGGCCGAGGAGCAGGAATGGATCAAGCAGCAGCCGCCGTTACGAGTGGGGGTGGTTGAGAAGTTGATTCCATTCGAATACCTGAGTGAGGCGCAGCTGCATGGGCTGTCGGCGCAATATCTGGATTTCGTTACCCGCGAAACCGGCCTGAAGTTCATCTATGTTCCTGGTGGCACGACGAAAGCGCGTATCAATGCCCTGCTGCAAGGGCAGGTGGACCTGCTGTCTTTCTATCCTGACAACACGGATGCGCAGACCCCGGCGGTCCGGGCACTGCCTCCCTATCACACCAGCGCGGTAGTCATTGTCACTCGAGTCGGTGGTACCGAGGTTCTAAAGCTTCAGCAATTGGCAGGCAAGACTGTGGTGATTCCGGATGTGGAGCGCTACGTAGCTATGTTCAATGAACAGGGGGTCAAGGCTCACCTTATCAAGAGCAAATCCGTTCTGGAAATGCTGACAATGGTTAAGGACGGTACCGCGGATGCGGCGGTTGATTCGGAAATCTTCCTGATTCCTTATCTGTACCGGCAGTTCCAGGGCATCCTGCATTTGTCGGGGGTCGTCGGCAACGAGCAAGTGGCCGTGGGAATGGCTGTGCGCGCGGATCATGTGATGCTGTATTCGATTCTCGACAAGACCCTGGAGGCGATTTCCGCCGAGCAACGCAAGGAGATCTACCAGCAGTGGTTTAGGGCGCTTGACCTGGATATCCCTTCGATGCGGACCATCACCCGGCATTATTTACATGTGTTCATTCTGGGTGGAGTAGCGCTGATCATACTGTTCGTACTGGTCTACCAGAGCCATCGCCAGCGTCGGCTGGCAGTGCGTAGCGATCAGGAAAAGGCCCTGTTTCTGGCGGTGATGAGTCATGAAATCCGCTCACCTATGAACGCCGTGCTGGCCGCAGTCGAGTTGCTGGGGAACACCCCGCTCGATGAGCAACAACGGCGTTACACGCAACTGGCCAACAGCTGCGCCAACACCTTGCTGCGGTTACTGGATGACGTGCTGGATGTGTCCAGGCTGGAAGCGGGGCAACTGAGCCTCAGTGTTGAAGCGGTCGATGTTCAGGCACTGATTCAGGACGTGGTAGACCTGCATTGGTTGCATGCACGGGGGAAAAACCTGCAACTGAACGTCAGCGCCAAAGCACATCTGCCTCTGCTATTGATGGATGGCACACGCCTGGCGCAGATCTTCCATAACCTGATTTCCAATGCCATCAAGTTCACCGATGCCGGCGGGATCGAGATCAGCCTTGGCCTGATGGAGGCGAAGATCGGGCAAGACCGGCAACTGGTGATTGAGGTGCGTGACACTGGTATTGGTATTTCGGCATCGGTTCAGGCGTCTCTCTTCCGCCCCTATGCCCAGGCCAGTCACTCCTACAAACGCTCAGGTGGGACTGGTCTGGGCTTGGTGATCTGCCGCCAACTGGTGAGCCTGATGCAGGGCAAACTGGAGCTCGGCAGTGAACCGGGAATCGGTACGACGGTGACAATCAGCTTGCCGGTTGCACCCGCACAGGACTGCAGCGCGGGGCTTGTCGATGAGGCTCTACTTGCGCAACCGTTGGCGTCAACACATAGCGGATTGCGCATTCTGGTGGTGGAAGACTCCCTCGCTAATCAGGAAATGCTGCGCGTGCAGCTCAGTAGCTTCGGCTGCTGGCCGGTGATGGCTTCGAACGCCGCTCAAGCGCTGGTGCTGTTTAGTGAGACCCCCTTTAACCTGGTGTTGATGAACTGCGTTTTGCCTGACCAGGAGGGTTATAGCCTGGCCCGCGAACTGCGCAACGTCGAACGGCAACTGCACCATTCACACTGCCCGATAATTGCCCTTTCGGCACTGACCGGTATCCAGCTTTTTGAACGTTGCTTCGATGCGGGGATGGATGGCGTCTTGAACACGCCTCTGCACGCGGCCAAATTGCGAGAAGTCATTGAATTGTGGTGCGAAGTGACGTTGGTGGCCCCCAGCGAGGCTTCGTTGGAGGTGATGCTCGACCAGACCGCAGTGACCCGTGAAATGGCCCGTGACCTGGGCAGCCTGATCAAGGCCAGCGCATTACGTGATTATCCGGTGGCCTTGCATGCTGTTAATCGCCTGCAAAGCACTGCGCTGATTCTGGATTGGACGGGATTGGCCACGGCTGGGGAAGCCCTGGAAGACTTGTTGCGGGCTGACATGTGCTGGGACGATCCAGGTTATCTGCAAGCACTGAAGGAGCTGGTTCAACATTGGCAGGTTCTGGGAGGCGATCAGTCTTTTGATGCATTGCCGCGGTACAGGCCATGAATGGTAATTGCGCGGTGAGTATGGTTTATCGCGGCGTCTTGTTGGTGCTCCTGCTCCTGTGCTTTTTACTGGGTGGTTCTCCATTGTTAAATGCGGACGAGCGGCCAGAGCTGTCGTTGACCCAAGAGGAGCGCGATTGGATTGCCAACCATCCGGTGCTGCGTGTTGCGGTATTCAGTAATCTTGTGCCATTCGAATACATGAATGGCAGCAGGTTGCATGGATTATCTTCCAGATATCTGACGCTGATTGCATCGAGGACAGGCCTGAGTTTTATTTTCATTGCCAATCCCGAGAACCGTGCTCACTTGGACTTGTTGGCCAAAGGCGAGGCCGACCTGGTGTCCTCTGCACGCAATACGCATAACCAGGCGGATGCTTCAGGACTGTCGTTCACCGCGTCTTATTACACCACCTCGGCGATCATCATTACTCGGGTCGGTAAGGGCGGCATCGTTGATCTTGGACAATTGGCCGGCAAAACCGCAGTCGTTCCGGGGCTTGATCGATACCTGCCAATACTAAGCAACGTGGCACCTGGCGTGAAGCTCATCAGTGAACGAAATCCAGTCAAAATGCTGACGATGGTCAGGGACGGCATGGTTGACGCAGCAGTGGCTTCCGATGGATTGCTGATTCCCTATCTGTACCGGCGGTTTCAGGGTGAGTTACAGATTTCCGGAGGTGTGCCGGCGTTGTATGCCGAAATCGGAATGGCCGTGCGAGCGGATCAATTGATCCTGCTGTCAGTTTTACAGAAGACATTGAGGTCCATCAGTGCGGACGAAAACAAGGCGATTTACGACAGCTGGTTTGCTGACATGGACCTGGATGGTCCGTCAATGGAACAAATTGCCGACTATTTCGACCGCGAGTTGCTGCTGCTGTTGGTGGTGATTGTGCTGTTGTTGGCGGTGGCCTGGCAAAATCGCCAACAGCGCCGTCGGGCTATCCGCAACGAGCGGGAAAAAGCCATGTTTTTGGCGGTCATGAGCCATGAAATTCGTTCGCCCATGAATGCTGTGCTGGCTGCTGTAGAGCTACTAGGGCACACCCCGCTCGATGAGCAACAACGGCATTTCACCGACCTGGCTCAAAACGGTGCCAATGCTTTGCTGCGATTGCTGGACGATGTGCTGGATATTTCCAAACTCGAAGCCGGGCAGCTCAAGCTCAACCTGGAGCCTGTGGACGTGCTCGCATTGGTTCAAAACGTGGTGGACCTCAATCAGCTGCGCGCTACGGAGAAAGCTTTGGCGCTGAACATTACCGGCGAGCGTGCCATACCTGCATTGTTGCTGGATGACACCCGACTGGCTCAGGTCCTGCACAACCTGGTTTCCAATGCGATCAAGTTCACAGAGTCGGGGGGGGTCGAGGTCGATTTACAACTGCTCAAGGACCAGGCAGGTGACCCGCAGCAATTGGTGATCTGTATCATTGACAGCGGAATCGGTCTGTCTGAAAACGCGCAAACTTCGCTGTTTCAATCGAATGTTCACACCGAACACGTTGACAAGCGCAAGGGGGATACCGGCCTGGGCTTGGCGATCTGCAAAGAGCTGGTCAAGTTAATGCACGGCGAACTGACCCTGAAGAGCAAACTCGGCGTAGGCACCACCGTCCAGGTTTCTTTGCGGGTCTCTATGGCGCCGGATCTCGATGCGCCGGTGGTGGTTGAAGCGGTTCCGCCTATGGCTGAAATTCCTTTAGTCGATACCAGCCCACGATTACTGGTGGTGGAAGATACCCTGGCTAACCTGGAAGTATTGCGCGCGCAGATCCAGGGTTTCGGTTGCGAGGTGCTGCTAGCGGCCGATGGCGCCCAAGGGCTGGCGTTGTTCACTGCGAATCGGGTCAACCTCGTGTTGATGGACTGTAACCTGCCAGATCAGGACGGCTACAGCCTGGCGAGTGAGTTTCGCGATCTGGAGCTGACTCACCACTGGCCTCATTGCCCGATAATCGCCATTTCGGCGCTTACCGGCGACGAGCATCTTGAGCGTTGTTTCGATGCCGGGATGGATGGAGCGTTGAGCAAACCAATACGATTGAGTCAACTGCAGGAAATTATTGAACTGTGGTGCAACGTGGCAGTGGTACAGCAGGTACAACCACTGATTCCCCAAGTGCTGGATCTGTCCGCCGTGCACGAAGAGGTGCACCGGGATTTGGACAGCCTGCTCAAGGCTGTGGCGCTGTGTGAAGGTGATGCCGCATTGCGTGCTGCACATCGACTGCACGGTGCAACGTTGGTTCTGAAGTGGACGACCATGGTCCAATCAGCCGAAACCCTGGAACGGCTCTTGCGCGATCAAGTCGATTGGAGTGACGAAGCTTATGTCAGAGTTCTTGGTGGTCTAGTCGACCAATGGTACGACCTGACTGACGCGCCTGCTCAAGAGATGCTGCCCCGATAGTTACTGAGCCCCAAGCCTGTCCCCGGTGTTTTCGCATTCATATTTTCAGGACGAGAGCAGAGGTTTCAAATGGCTTCTTTACTGATACGAGGTTTCGGTGACCCCGGCGTTTTCTTGCATATCAGGTCCGCAATGCACTGGCACGGGTCGAATCCCGCCGTGCCGAATTGGCCGATACCGAACAGCAGGTATCACTGGATGTCTGGAGCAGCTACCAGAGCTTCAATATCGAGACGAAAAGCCTGTCTCGTACCCGCGAGCTGGTCGAGCAGTCGCGTCAGGCACTGGAAGTGGTTCAAGGGCGCTACCGCTCTGGAGTTGGAAGCATGATCGAACTGCTCAATGCGCTGACCACCTACGCCAGTGCCGAAGAACTGTATATCCAGGCTCTGGGCAATTGGCAGCGTTCACGCCTGAAGCTGGCTGCGGGCTTGGGCCGTCTTGGGTTCTGGACGATGGATACAAAGTAGTGGCGGCATGATCCAGCGAATAAGCAGGCCTATCTTTTGGGCTTTCTAGTCGGACGGACGGGTAGATCGCAATAGCGTCAACAGAGAGCGCGGACGTCTCTGCTGAGCGAGCGGCAAGGGAGGTTCATCCATCGCTGGGGCTACTGAAGGTGATCTCCTGGCGGTACACATTAGTACGGTTCGATGCTCAAACGGGCCTGGACCATGGCTTGAGGACTGACCTCCAGCTGCAGCGACACCAGGTTGATGCCTTGGTTTTCCACCTCGTCCAGCCATTTGAGCAGGCCTTCGAGGGGGCCTCCGAGGTTGAGATTGAGGCGCCCGGAGTCTTCGCTGTCCATACGTTCGATGATCAGGTTGGCCGCGGCGGTGCTGCTGGTAACCAGGCCGGCCAGGGTATTGGGCTGTGGGTTATGAGCGGTAGTGAGCATGGGGAGCTTGAGCAGATCAGCTTGCAATTGTAATACCTCCTGGAAGTGCTGTTCAGCTTGTTGCAGGGCTTGGTGTTGAGGACGATAGAGTAGGGTCCAAAATAGCGTCGCCGCTAAAAACAGGGTGAGCAACTGCAGGGTCAGGCGATCGCGGGCCGGGAGCTGTTGCCAGCGGTTCGAGTAACGGGCGAATAGGGGAGTCATGGCTTAATCCGTAATTTTCAAGCGTGCGCTGACCCCGTCAGGGGCGAGCACAGCCGAGTCGGCCTGCACGTTCGCTCCTTGCTGCGCGAGGTCTTCACGCAGGCGTTCCAGGGTGGAGAAATTCGGCGCGCTGACTTGCAGCACCCAGCCTTGCGCCTGTTGGTAGTCCAGTCGACGTATCAGGGTATCGCCGTCGGTGGTCCATTGGCTGGCCAGGCTTTCGAGCCTACGCGCCAGGCTTTGTCGCGGCTGGCTGGCTTGATGGGCGCGGGCCTGAACCTGGCGGGCGAGATCGATCACCCGGGGTTCATCGGGAAAGCGTTGCTGCCAGAGCGCTAAGCTGGCTTCGGTTACTTGCGCGGTATTGTGTTGCAGCAACCATCGATGGCCCACGTCCTGTGCCACTTGGGCGCCCCAGGCGATGGCCAGGATTGCGATAAGCGCCCTCCAGGGCGTTCGTGAGGCGCTACGCAGGGCGAATGCCCCCTGGCGCAGGTTGATGGCTTGAGCGCTGCCGCGTGCCAAGAGTGGCCAGGGCGTTTCCTGGCTGTATTGCAGGTTGTCAGGCAGCAGTGGTGCCAGTTCCTCTATTGCCCGGTCGCAGAGTGCCAGGCGTTGCTGACAGCCCCCGCCAATCAACCAACGGTCGTGGCAGCGCAGGGCCAGCGGGTGGGTATCCGGCAGGCAATCAGCATCGACGTGAATGCGTTCGACAGTCAAGTCATGGCGGGTCAGTCGCTCCAGCAGTTGCTCCAACCACTGTCGTTGCAGAACGAACAGACGACAGTGACGACGCACCTGCAACGGCCCGCGGGCCAGGTGTAACTGCTCGGGGTCGTCCAGCAGGCGCTCCTCCAGTACCGAATGGATAGCTTGCTGTAGCCAGCGGCCGCTGCGCGGCGGTACCTCGAAGCAGTGATGGCTGGTGACTTCGGCAGGCACCAGTAGGGTCAGTTTCAGGCCAGCCAGTACGGTTGCCTGCTGCAGCGTGCCTTGCATCGGTTCGCCGTCGGTTTTCCACCAGGTGACAGGCGAGTCGTCGGCCGCTGTCACGGTGGTGAGATAAAGCCAGGCTTGCATGCAGTTACTCCGGAAAAGGGAAAGGGGCGGTCAGACTGCGCTGTAGTACGCTGACCTGACCGTCCGGCTCGATGCGCAGTCGGCTGATCAGGCGCAGTTGACGGTCACCCAACTCGACATCCAGCACCGCCTGAAAATGTCGGCTACTGACATCGAGCCCTTGGGCATTGATCTCGTGGTGTTTCAGCAAGGGCGTTTCGAGAAACTCCTGGACGCTGGTATAGCCATCGGTGGGGCGTGTTTGCACCAGGGCGCTGGCTTGAGTCAGGTCGAGCTGACCGAGACTGGCCAACTGCTCAGGGGTGGCGGTATTGAGATTCAGCCCGCCCGGTGTGGTTCTGACCCAGGGGCGCAGGCGCGCCATAACGGCTGCGTCGACGGACTCCAGACGCATCAGTTCGCTGCTGTCGTTCCAGGCCAAGGGCTTGCCGTCAAAACCCCGTGACAACGGCAGGCGTCCTGGATCGTGCGACGGCAGGGCGAGTTCCATCAGCAAGCGTTGATAGCGGGCGCGGCTGATACGATCATTGGGCGTACGCAGGGTATTGAGGTTGAAACGTGCACTGAGGTCTTGCACCCGGATGTGTATACGTGCGCCGTCGATGTCGAAGGTCGGCGTACTCTGTGCCCAGCGTTGACCCAGATGCATCCGCTTGGGTTCCGGTGCGTCGCGCCAGTCGTCGCGCAGTTGCCCACGCGCCCAAGCTTCGCCGCTGAGCGCCAGTTGCCACAGTTGCTGTTGCGACATCTGGTTGGAGCTGCTGATCAGGCTCAGGCGCTGGCGGGCGAGCATGTCACTGACGATCAGCGTGGCGAGTGAGGTGATCAATAATACGCTGATCAGCGCAATGCCCCGTTGTTTATAGACCTTAACCATTGTCCTGCCCCTTGAATCCCGGCAGCAGGATCACCCGCCGCAGGCCCGGATACCCGGGGGCGTCAAATTCCAGTTCAATGGCCTGAGGCAAGCTCAGCGGAGCATGGCCAACGGGCCATTTGAGATGCGCCTGACCCTGCGCATCAATGTAACGCAGACGTTCGAGCCTGACGCCATCGAGCAGCAACTGTTGTGTGGTGCTCCCGGACAGGACAGGACTGTCGATCGGGCTGCGGTACTCTCGTCGCCATTGGCCGTCGTCCCAGCGATGGTTGACCAGCAGCAAATCGTTGCGCGCCTGCTGCAGTGGATTGCTCCAGCCGCCACGCACCCACTGAATCCGCTCAGGCTCGCCAATCAGTGCGTTGCGCGCCGAGCTGCCGTTGACCGGATAGGAGATAGCCTGGGTCAGGTCCCGCTCGAAGATACCGACGGCGCGCTGCAGACGGCGTAGTTGTAGTTCGTGCTGATGAATTCGCTGGTCGGTATGCATCATGCGCTCCAGCAGTTGATAGCAAGCCAAGCCGAGCAGACTGAACAGTGCCATAGCGATCAGCACTTCGAGGAGGGTAAAGCCACGCTGTTTGCAGCTCATGGGCGCGCCTCGATGAAACCCACCAGACGCGCACGTTGCCGTGAACTGTCACCGCCGGTGAAGACTTCAATGGTGATTTTGAGTAGGCGCGGGTCGGGTGCCGTGGCCATCTCGCTGGTCAGCAGCCAGTCGCGGCCGGCGAAGCGCATCGGCTCCTGCCGTTGGCTGTCGGGTTGGCGTATGCCTGCGCGTAGTTCGTTCAGGCGATTGTCCGCCAGCCATCGCGCCAGGGTACGTTCGCTTAGGCCTCCGTTATTGCCGATAAGGTGCTCGGTGGCGCTGTAGAGCGCTAGGGACAGCGTGGCGAATATCGCCAGGGCGACCATCACTTCGAGCAGGGTGAAACCTGCTTGTTCATTGCGCAGGGGCAAGACGCACCTCCTCGACACCGTCGCTGGACAGTGACAGCAGGGGTTGCTGACGGTACTCGAACAACAGGCTGAAAGGCGACATCTGCTCGCTGGGCAGCATCCACAATTGCGGCTCTTGGCTCTGGCTTTGTGGCGGTGGCTCATGCAGATTCAGGCGTAGCTCGTCAGGTACCCGGTGTTCGGTGAAGCGTTTGTCCGGTTGCCATTGGCCACGAAGGTCCAGGCTGAGGACCGCATAGTGGGTCGGCTCCAGGCGCAGACCGTGGCTGACGTTATTCAGCACGGCGTCTTCGCGCAGCACACCGATGAGGTTGCGCAGGCGTTCAGCCTCGCGCCGGGCCTTTTGCCCCCCCGAGTCATTCTGTACCAGCCCGACGAGGCCGGCCATCAAGCCGATGATCAGTATGACTACGAGTAGCTCCAGCAGAGAGAAACCGGCCATTGGCTTGCGCACTTCAAGGCTCCCAGTTGCCGATGTCGGCATTGGTTCCATCGCCGCCGCTGCGGCCGTCGGCACCGAACGAGTACAGGTCGTAGGCCGAGCCTTCGCGGCCAGGCGTTAGAAACTGATAGGGATTACCCCACGGGTCCTTGGGCAGGCGTTTGAGGTAGCCGTCGGGGTTCCAATTGAGTGCCGACGACAGGCCGGTCGGTTTTTTTACCAGGGCCTCCAGGCCCTGCTGGGTCGTGGGGTAGCGATGGTTGTCGAGCTTGTAGATTTCCAGGGCCGTGGCTATCGCCTTGATATCGCTGCGGGTGGCGGTAATCTTGGCCTGCTCCGGCCGGCTCATGATCTGCGGAACGACCAGGGCGGCCAGGACACCGAGAATCACCACGACCACCATGATTTCGATCAAGGTGAAGCCACGTTGGCGGGAGGGGGTTTGCATACTGTGTGCCTTTCAGGTGATGAGTTGGTTGAGGTTGAGAATGGGCATCAGGATCGCCAGGACGATGACAAGTACGCTGGCTCCCATGAAGACCAACATGGCCGGCTCAAACAAGCCGACCAGCATGGCGATACCGTGGGACAGCTGGGTCTGCTGCTGGTGGGCGGCGCGTTCAAGCATGCTGTCCAATTCGCCTGAGCGTTCGCCGCTGGCGATCATGTAAAGCATCATCGGCGGGAAGTCGCCGCTCTGTTCCAGGGCCCGGGTCAGCCCGCTACCTTCGCGTACCGCGCGGGCCACGTCTTTCATACGAATACGAATCTGCTGGTTGGCGACTACTTCGGCGGAGATTTCCAGCGCATCCACCAACGGCACTCCGCTGTGTCCGAGAATCGCCAGGGTGCTGACAAAACGCGTGCTGTTGCTGGCCTGGATGACACGTCCGACCACCGGCAATATCAGCTGCATTCGGTGCCAGCGCAGGGCGAGCGCGGGTTTGCGCAAGGCGAGTCGCAGGCTGGCGACACCGCTGGCAAGGGTCAGGAGCAGTAGCAGGCCGTAGTCCCGGGCGAAGTCGCTGGTGGCGATCAGGCCGCGCGTGAGCAGCGGCAGTTGTTGGCCGCTGTCGATGAAGACCTTGACCACATCCGGGACGACGAAACTGAGCAAGAAGCCGACGATGCCGAAGGCCGCCAGCAGCAGGATGCTCGGGTACAGCATGGCCAACTGAAGCTGCTGGCGGGCGGCGTGTCGGGCTTCGGTGTAGTCTGCCAGTTGCATCAGGACTTGAGCCAGATGGCCGGCGCGCTCGCCGGCAGCCACTGTGGCCCGGTACATAGACGCGAAGGCTCGCGGGTATTCGGCCATGGCCCGCGCGAGGTCATGTCCTTCCAGGACCCGTGCACGGATCGCTAGCATCATGCTTTGTTGTGCACGCTTGCTGCATTGTGCGGCGACGGCAGCCAGCACTTCTTCCAACGGCAAGGCTGCTTGGACCAGGGTCGCGAGTTGACGGGTCAGCAAGGCCAACTTGGCCGGGCTGAGGCTTTGCCCGCTGGTCAGCGTGGTGCCTGATCGATCCTGTTGCCCTCGAGCAGGTTTGACCTGCAGGGCGATCAGGTTGCGCTCGCGCAGCCACTGGCGGACCTGCCTGGCGCTGTCGGCTTCTTGCACACCGCGGGTCTTGCGCCCGGCGTTGCACATAGCGAGGTATTCGTAGGCGGCCACAGTCAGTGCTCCCGGGTGACGCGCAGCAGTTCTTCGACGCTGGTGACCCCTTCCAGGACCTTGTTCCGGCCGTCGGCGAACAGGCTGTCGGCATGCTGGCGCGCGTAGTGGGTCAAGGCAGCCTCGCCGGCCCCTTCGTGGATCAGTTGGCGCAGTGGCTCGTCGAACAGCACCAGTTCGTAGATGCCCTGGCGGCCGCGATAACCGCTGTTCTGGCAGGCCGGGCAGCCGATGGGCTGATACAGGACTGGCGGCTGTTGCGGATCGAAGTTCAGTTGGCAGCAGGCGGCGGCGTCGGCCACGGCAGCCTTCTTGCAATCGCTGCAGAGCACCCGCACCAAGCGCTGTGCGACCACACCGAGCAGCGAGGTGCAGAGCAGAAAGGATTCGATGCCCATATCCAGCAGGCGGGTGACGGCGCCGATAGCACTGTTGGTGTGCAGGGTGGACAGCACCAAGTGACCGGTGAGGGAGGCCTGTACGGCAATGTCGGCGGTTTCCCGGTCGCGAATTTCCCCGACCATGACCACGTCCGGGTCCTGGCGCAATATGGCGCGCAGGCCACGGGCGAAGGTCATGTCGACCTTGGTGTTGACCTGTGTCTGGCCGATACCTGCGAGGTGGTACTCCACCGGGTCTTCGATGGTCAGGATATTGCGCGTTTGATTGTTCAGGCTGCTCAGTCCGGCATAGAGCGTGGTGGTTTTACCGGAGCCGGTCGGGCCGGTGACCAGCAGGATCCCGTGGGGGCGCAACAGGGCGTCTTCCAGTTTGGCGCGGATCGCTTCGGCCATTCCCAGTCGTGCCAGGTTCAGCCGCCCGGCCTGTTTGTCGAGCAAGCGCATGACCACCCGTTCTCCATAGGCCGAAGGCAGCGTGGACACCCGTACATCCACTTCGTGGCTGCCGATACGCAGGGCAATGCGTCCGTCCTGGGGGATGCGCTTCTCCGCAATGTCGAGTTTGGACATGACCTTGATTCGTGACACCAGCAGGCCTGCCAGCTCCCGACGCGGTCGCAATACCTCGCGCAGCAGGCCGTCGACCCGCAGGCGCACAGAGAGATGCTCCTCGAAGGTTTCCAGGTGGATATCCGAGGCCTTGAGCTTTACTGCCTCGCCCAGAATCGCGTTGATCAGGCGAATGATTGGGGCATCGTCTTCCTGCTCCAGCAGGTCAGTGATCTGTGGCAGCAGTTCGGCCAGGCTGGCGAGGTCGTTTTGGCCGGCAATCTGGTCGCCAAGCCCTTCGGCCATCTGCATGGCGTCATTGCGGCCGTCGCGATATTGCTCGGCCAGTAGCTCGGCGAAGCGATCACCATCGAGTATCTGGCAGCCCAGGAGAGGGCCATGGCAGCGCCGGATTTCGGTGAGAGTCTCCAACGGTGTGTCGCCACGGAAATAGAGCTGCAGGCCATGTTCCTGGTGCTCCAGTAGTACGCCATGGCGTTTGGCGAAGCCAAAGGGCAGGCGAGTGACCTGATTCATTGGCGCGGCTCTTTGACGCGCATATCGATGGCCGAATCTTGCGGCGCGGCGTCGAACAATTGTCGTGAGTCGGTTGGCAATGCCAGGCTGTTGTGGCTATCCCCGGTTGCTCGAAGCTTGCGCAGGTCGTTGTACTTGCGATCACTGACATTAGCGGCATCCACACTGCCGCGGACCAGGGTCGGACGCAGAAAGATCATCAGGTTGGTCTTCTCGGTGATGTCCTTGGTACTGGTAAACAGCCTGCCGAGCCACGGGATACTACCCAGCACGGGCACTTTGCTGACTTGGGTCTTGACGTTGTCCTTGATCAGTCCTCCCAGAACGATGATTTGTCCGTCATCGGCGAGGATGGTGCTTTTCACCGAGCGCTTGTTGGTAATCACGTCACTGGTGGTGATGCCGGGTGGGGCGCTGGCGAGTTCCGAGCTTTCCTGTTCGACCTTCAGGCGTAGGGTATTACCCTCGTTGATATGCGGCGTCACTTTGAGGGTGACCCCGACATCCTGACGTTCCACGGTGGTGAAGGGGTTGCTGGCCCCAGCGGTATCGGTGGTGTAGGAGCCGGTCTGGAAGGGCACGTTCTGGCCCACGAGGATTTCCGCGGCTTCGTTGTCCAGCGTCAGTAGGCTTGGGGTAGACAGCAGGTTGTTCTTGGAGTCGCTGGAGAGGGCCGTGACCAGCGCACCGAAATTGCTCGAACCGATACCAATGATGGCGCCGTCCGGCAGGGCGGCGTTCTTGTCTTTGTCCTGACTCAGCAGCGTACCGATCGACAGGCCGGTGCCACTGAAGTTGGTACCACCGGCGACGTTGCCCGCGCGCGCCGCCCATTGCACGCCTAGGGCTTCGTTGATGTCGCCACTGACTTCGACGATGGCTGCCTCGACCAGCACCTGGGCCCGTGGTTGGTCCAGTTGGGTGATGACTTTATTGAGCATGCTCAGTTGCGCCGGGTCGGCCATCAGCACTAGGGCATTCTGGCTCTCGTCTGCGCTCACGAGTATCGAGCTGCCGCTACCTTTGCTGTCGCCACCACCGCGATTACCGTCTTCCATGCGCTTGCCAATGCCGTTGAGCAGCTTCGCCAGCTGTTTGGCATCGCTGTGATGCAGGCGCACCACGCGTGCGCTGTCATTGGCATTGCTCGGTACGTCGAGGGTCTTGACCAGGTCGGCCATGTGTTGGCGGGCCTGTGCCGGGCCTGCGAGGATCACCCGGTTGCTACGGGCGTCGCCCACGGCCTTCGCCTGGCTGGGGCCATTGCCATTCTGGCTGATACTTTCGTTCAGGACTCGCGCCACATCGTTGGCCCAGGCGTGTTTGAGGACAACGGTGCTGAACGAGCGGTTGCCGGCCTGGTCCAGCTCGTTAACCACCTGGCGGATACGTTCGACGTTGCTGGCGCTGTCGGAGACCACCAGTGCGTTAGAGCTGGCCGAGGGGGCGACATAGGCGTCATCGCCCACCAGCGGGCGGACCACGCCGGAGACTTCTGCGGCGTTGGCGTTGCGCAAGTCGAGGACTCGGGTGACGAATTCATCGCCAGAGTGCTGACTGGATTTGGTCTTGGCTTCGACCGCCGGCATGATCAGCACTCGATCGCCTTGATCCAGGGCGACGAAGCCCTGGCTACGCAATACGCTGAGGAACAGCGAGTAGATACCGTCCTTGTCCAGGGCCTTGGACGATTGCACGCTGACCTTGCCTTGAAGCCGGTCATCGACCACCAGGGTTTTTCCGGTGATTTCACCGACTTCGCTGACCAGGTCGCGTAGTTCGGCGTCTTTCATGTTCAACGTCCACAGGCTCTGAGTGGTGAGCGTCGCGGAGCTGGGCATGGCGTGCAACAGGAGGCTGAAGCCGAGCACGGCGCCTGCAATTTTTGGCAGTTTCATGGTGTGTTCTCTATGGCGTGCAGAAGGGTCGTGGCATTTCGGTCGACGACCTCCGGTGGGGTTGCCTGGGGGCTGAGCAGGCGCATCGGGCGCCTGGGCAGAAGCAGATTCTGTTCACGACCGTTACGCACTATCACGACCTGATCGGCGCTGACGCTCTTGAGCAGTGAGCCGTCGGGCAGGCGTTCTCCCTGGGAGTAAAAAGCCCGGCTGTTGGTATGTTGGATCAGGGCCCTGGATTGCTCGGGCTGGTTGCCCAGCAAGCTGGCAAGCAAGATCAACGGATGGCTTGATTGCGAGCTGTCTAGTTCGATCGGCAGGGCCCCGAAAACCCTGGCGATGTTGTGGTTGTCCAGCGGCGCGGGCAGCCGTTTTGCGGTGCTGAGCGGCACCGTCGTCGGCGCCAGTTGGCCTGTCGCCGTTTGCTGGTAGGTCCAGCTGTTGAGGCCTAGCCAGGTCAGCCAAAGACAAAGGGCGATCAGGCTGACGGGCAGCAGACAGTGTTGCCTGGGCCAGCGTCGCCACATTGAAAAAATGGCATTCATGGTTGTTTCGGCAGCATGCGTCCGAGCACGCCATGTCCGCGCAACTGATGGATGATCACCGCGGCGATATGGCCTGCCACTAGCAGCGCCAGGGCTACGCAGCTGTAGTGGTGAAGCTCCTCGAAGAAGAGGATGGCCGTCAGGTTCTGTAAGGGTTGAGGGATGAGCAGGCCGAATACATCGATCGGTCGCGACATCATTAGCACGCCGCTGAGCAGCGCCGTGCCAAGGGTGATCAACAGTGCGGCGTGCCCGGCGTGCACCAGGAGGCGTTCACGCGGGCTCTGATGAGCGGGAGCCGCTGGAGCGGGATGAAGTACAAGGTAGAGTAGCCGCAGGGCGAACAGCGGTACCAACAGGGTGGTCAGCGATACGTTGATAAACGCGAGGACTTGTTTGACCGACGGCGGTGGCTGTAGCAGGGCACTGGCGTAACCGCTGATGGTTGCCCAAAGGACAACGGCGGCGAAAATCCAGTGCAGCAGTCTGCGTGGTTTTGAGTAGTGAGGGTGGCTCATGTCGATTCCCTAGGCCCGCAGCGTGGTGGCGAGGCACCACGCTGCGGTTGGTCAGGTTATGGATTACTTGCGGATCCAAGCGTCCTGCCAGTTGCTACCAACGCCAGGTTCAAACTGAGTGGCGCCTGCGTTCCACTGGATGCAGTAGCCGCTGTAAGGAAACGGCTTGCACTCATAGACGTTGCCGTCTTTGGCCAGGACTTTGGTACCCGCCTTGTAGCCGCTCAGGCCTTTAGGAAAGATAAAGTCGTAGTCGCCGCTGTTGGCATCTTCGGCTTTCAGGGTGAAGTGATGGGTTTGTTGCAGCAGTTCTCCTTTTTCCGGTTTGGCGACTACTACCACGTCATACCCACCGTCGTTCACATTACGCAGAGGGATGGAAAAGTGTGGTGTGTTGTTGCCAGGCTCTGCCTGCTGGTAGGCGATGCTTTCGTTCTTGTCGTTGTAGACGGTAGAGCTGATGGTGTACTTGCCGCCCTGGGCGATGGCGTTGAAGTGCAGGTCGGCGGCGTTGTCTTTCAGGGTGTACTCGGCCTGCAAGCCGGAAAGTTTCAGCTCGCCAGGGATACTCGGCTGCTCTTTCTGAATCTCCACGCTCACCACGTCGCTGTTGTTTTTGGCGTACATGGTGTTTTTGCCGTAGTTGGGGACTACTTCGTTATTGGCGTTGAGTTCGCCCATGACGTAACCCGCATTGGCCTTGTTGACCTTTTGCGCCAACAGGAACGGCCAGGTGTTGGCCTGGGCCTGTTCTTCGGTATCGATGTTCAAGCGTGTCTGGCGGTTCTGCTGCTCCCCGGCGCTGGTGAACACACGGGTGCTGACCTTGTCACCGACATGCAGTGGCTCTGGCTGGACCGCCCCGAGGATTTTCCAATCGGGAATCGGTGCACCGTCGTTGTCGATATTCAGGTCAATGACCTGGTAGAAGGTGGCCGCCGTGTCGGCGATCTTCCAGGTAGCCAGCATCACGTGATAGCCGCTGTGGTCGGCAGGAATATTGACTTTGTGCTGCGTCTTGCCGCCGGCAGGCGGACGCACGCCGCCAGCGTTTTCATTGAGCAGCGGTTTGAGTTCGAAGGCGTCGCGGGTCAGCGGCTGGTTCGGGTTCCAGTCCTTTTTGGTGATGTAGAACTGGTAGTAGGCGCTGGCGTGACCGGCGGCGTAGTGCCAGGTGAATTCGTTCATACCTGGCTTGACTGTGGTTTTCTGCCAGCGTGTCACCGATTGCTCGTTGAGCTGGGCGAAACTGTTGATGCCGCCAGCTGCAATGGTGCCGTTTGCCGGTCCGCACTGGGTGAAGTCACCCGCGCAGTACTGATTTGGGTAGTGGTGGTTGACCGATGGCGAGTACTCGACACTTTGCGGTTCATAAGTGACGGCACCGCAATCACGGTTAAGGCTGCCCCCGGTCGAGGAACACATGAAGGCGCGGGACTTTGGACTTTCGACATAGCCGTGAGCAAAGGCTTGTTGCGTGGCCAACGAAACCAGGCCGAGGGTAATGGCCAACGGTAGCTTGCGCATGGCGCTGGCGCGGGTGTTATGAAGCATCGAGTCACCTTGATATAGGGATATGAAATAGCTTTGTTGAAGGCTTCGATGTCGGATACCCCTTTGACGTAGCCAAGGTTTCCCGTGGCCAGCAGCGTCCGGTATCGAAGGGTGCCTAGGATGCCGAGCACAGCTGTGACTTTGTATGATACGAGTACGAAAGTCGGGAGCAGGGAGGGAAAGGTGTTTCAACGAGGTGAGGTAGAAGCTGTCCAGGGCCGCTTGCAGCGGGTCAGCTGTGCCGTTCGATGTCGCGCAGCATCCGTTCAATGACGGACAGCAGATCCGCGTGTTGCGCATCCAGGTTTTGCGCACCCTGTTGGGCGGCGAGTTGAAGATTGAGGCAGGCCCGCATGAGTGTCGGCGAGTCGATAATGCAGGCCAGACCGCTGACCCGGTGGACCAACTGTTCGAGGAAATCCGGCGTGGTGGGCAGTGGTGCGCTCAGCAGATCGCGCTCTTGCTCCAGGTTCGAGCGAAGCTCCCGGAGCAGCCGCTCTTTGAGGCGCGGATCTTCCTGGAAGCCTTGCAATTGAGAGACATCGAACGTTGGGGGCGCCATTTCGTCAGGCGGTAGCTCGCGCAGGGCCGCGACGGGGGCGCCAAGTAGATTCAGTCCGTCGAGAATTTCATGCAGCCGCTCAAGGATGATGGGCTTGATCATCAGGTCGTCCATTCCTGCCGCCTGACAGCGTTGTTTTTCACCCGCCAGGGCGCGGGCGGTATAGCCAATTATCGGCAACCTGGCCAGTCCGCGCGCCTGCTCGGCCGCGCGCACGTTGCGGGTGAGGGCGTAGCCGTCCATTTCCGGCATGTTGCAATCGGCGATCAGGACATCGAAGCGACCTTTTTCCCAGGCCTGCAACGCGGCCTCGCCGCTGCAAACATAGGTTCCTCGATGACCGAGCCTAAGCAGTTGTTGCTCGAGCACTACGCCGTTGGTGGACACGTCGTCGACGATCAGCACATTCAGCGCGGCAGCAGTCACGAGTCCTTGAGGGATATGTTGCGATTCGTCTTCGACCAGTTGCCATGGCAGTTTCAGTTCGAAACTGACCCGGCAACCCTGGCCTGGAGCACTGACGAGCCGGATGTTGCCACCCATCAGTTCGACCAGTTGTTTGCAGATGCTCAACCCCAGGCCGGAGCCACCATGCAGATGAGATATCTCGGCATGAGCTTGTTGGTACGGCGCGAAAATCTGCGACTGAAATTCCTCTGCGATACCGATGCCGGTGTCGTTGACCTGGAATATCAGCCGGCTCTGGCGAGGGGCTGACTCCAGTTCCTGGACCGTCAGTTCGACCCGTCCTTGGGCCGTGAATTTCAGGGCGTTGGATAACAGATTATGAAGAGTTTGCGTCAAGCGCATGGCATCTACTTGATAGCGCCGCTGAGGGTCCAGGCTGCATTCCAGTTTCAACTCCAGGTGTTTTTCCCGGGCTTGTGCGGCAAACAACTCAAGACAGTTCGTCAGCAGTTGGTCGAGTGCGGTGGGGCTTGGTGCCAGCTCCATCTGGCCTGTCTCGACTTTATCCAGATCAAGAATATTACCGATCATATCAATCATCGATTTCGCCGACTGCTGTGCGATGCACAGGTTTTGTGAGGGCGAGAGCGAGCCGCTGGTCTCTAGCTCCAGCAGACCAACCACGGCATTCAACGGGGTGCGCAATTCATGGCTCATGGTCGCGAGAAACTGGCTTTTTGCTGCACTGGCTTGCAGTGCCTGCTGTTGGGCTTCGAGCAGTTTGATTTCCAGGTGCTTGCGCACGCTGATGTCGATCCAGCCGCCCAACAGACCCTGTTGCTTGCCGAGCGCAGTATAGAAGGGCACCAACCATTGATAGATATGGTGGGTTTGGCCGTCGACTTCGATCACGCTGTCGAGAAACTGCGACTGGCGGTTATCCAGCAGCCGTTGATGTTGTTCCTCCAACTCCAGGGCGAGTGCGGGCGGCGCGATGCCTTGCTCTTGTGGTGTGGTGCCGCGTATTTCGCCGAGGGATTTGCCGAAGAACTTCTCATAGGCGCGGTTGCAGGTGCTCAGGCGACCTTGCAGGTCGCGTACGTAGAGGGGAATGGGCAAGCCGTTGAGCAAGGCGAACTGAAAGGCCAGTTGGTCCTTGAGCTGATTTTGCGCAGTACGACGCTTGCGGACCTGAATCCGTAGTCGCCAGTTCCAGTGCAGTGACAGCACCACCAGTACGAGGACTAACGTAGTGGCCTGCCACACCCAGTTCGGCAGGTAGTCCCAGAGCGAGCCTTCGGCGGCGGTCCACGACAGAATGCTCAGGCGATCCTGGTTCTCGTCGGCGTTTTTCACCGACTGCAGCAGCTTGTTGAGGATACTCAGGAGCTCGGGGTGGTTAGCTGATACGGCGAACACCAAGGGCTCGGGTTGAGCCTGGAACTGTTTGCCGGCCCGCAGCTTGGGGTTGTTCAATTGGTGGGCATCGGAGGTGCTGTTCAGGGTGGCGTCGACTATGCCCTGTTCGACCAGATGCACCGCCTGAATGTAGTCGTCGGTGAGTACCAGTTCGATCGTCGGGTAGCGGCTCTCGAGCAGCGAGCGCAGGGGGTGTCTGGCCGGGAGGGCCAGACGTCTGCCAGCCATAGCCTCCAATGAGCTTGGGGAGCTGGCGGCAGTGCGGGTGATGAATGTCCAGTGTACGGTGCCGAAGCCATCACTGAATAACAGGTTCTTTTGTCGGGCTGGGGTAATCGTCAGTGACAGGGCTATTTGTGCCTCGTCGTTTTCCAGGCTCCGCTGGTCGATTTCTGGCGATTGACTGTCGATGATATTCAGTGGCAGTCGATAGGCATCCGCCAGGCTGCGCAACACATTGAAGACGAGCCCCGCCCACTGGCCGTTGGCGTCGTGGTACAGGTAGTTGGGCACTTCACTGGCGATCAGGTTCAGGGACGGGAGTTGTTTCAATAAGGTGTCTTCTTCGCTGTCCAGTGCGAAGGAGTACGCCGCTGCGACTAGCGATGGCGACCGTTCCCAGAGGTGGAGAATTTGTTGTTTTCTAGCCCTGGATATGGTCTTCAGTGAGGTGTTGATCAGGATCACTAAATTGGGTTCAGTCTTGCGCACGGCGAAGCTGAAACCCATGGCCGGCAGGTTGGCGACATACTTGTTCTGCAGTTTTAGCGCCGACAGGCTGTGCATGTAGAAGTGGGTGCGCAGTTGATCGCCAATCAGTGCATCAGCCTCGCCATCGGACAGGCGTTGCAGGCCTTCGACAATGCTTTTGGTCTCGACTATTTCCGCGTGGGGGTAGGCCCTGCTGACCGTTTCTGTCCGTACATAGTAGGCTGGAACCAACACTCGCTTGCCTGCCAGGTCAGGAGGGAGATCGCTGTCACTGATGCGGCCGACGATGATCGGTTCGTTGTCCAAGTAGGGTGTGCTGTAGACGAGACCGGATTGTCTCTTTTCGTATTCGGTGGCGCGCGGTACCACGTCGACGTCCCCAGCGGCCAGTGCGGCGATGGCACTGTTCACTGAGGGATAGTGCACTCGCTGAATAGGCAGCTCGAGAAACTGGCTGATATGTTCCAGGTAATCGTTGGTGATCTGGTTGAGGATATCGTTGCCATGGGGCTCTGGATGTTCGTTGGAAATGCTTACCTCGGCGACAAGTAGCGGGCGTGCGGGTAGCGTCTGGCGCATGGCCGTCAGAGTAGCCAGGGGCAGGCTATGAGTCGATGGCATGGGCTCAGCGGCATTTAGGGGAAATGCACTGATCAGCAGCAGGAGCGCGATCCAGACAATCAGCCGTTGCGCGCCCGCTAGAATCGTAGACATATGGGGATCTTGGTGCTCAAGTCAGCCCGACTTCCTGGATAAACTGGTATAAGCCGGCGTTGTTATCCAGACCCAGTTTGCGCATGGCGCTGCTCTTCTGGTTGCTGATGGTCTGTTTGGAGCGATTCAGGTTCAGGGCTATTTCACTGATCGAAAGCCCTGTGCCGTATAGGCGCAATACTTCTGCTTCGCGAGGGGATAGCTGTTCGTTCCGGGCCATTGACTGGTCTGGGTTGAGCAGGTACCTGATGGAAGGGGATATGAAGGGTTTAGCCCGGCTGGCTCGAATCGCCATGTTCAGGTCACCTTGTAACCCTCGTTTGCTGATCAGCCCCTGAACCCCTAGTTTCAGGATAGAGGCGAGCAGCACTGGGTTATTGAGCATTGTCACCACGATGATCGCGACATCGGGGTGGTGTCGGCGCAACTGCTCGATCAGACGGGTACCATCAGCCTGTTGGCTGTTGGGCATCATCAGATCGGTAATGATCAGCTCACAGTGTTGTTGGGTCAGTAACTCGAACAGCCCTTCGACGTCCTGCGCTTCGCCGACAATTTGCAGCGTTCGGTCGCCATTGAGCAAGGCGCGGATGCCTATGAGCGTCAGCACGTGATCATCGACAACGATAACTTTCTTTTGCATCTGTGGTGGAGCCCTGTCGTTGTGTAGCTATGATCGAGTGCATAACGTTAAGCGGAACAGTTGTAAGTGTTGCTCTAATCTATTGTTTACAGAGTAATTTTATCTGTCTTTGCCATGAAGCACCCGTGTTTTTCGGGCGAAACGCGGTCAAGTGGGCATGGGGCGCAAACGGGTGTCGGACCCCGAGGGAGGATGGCGCGTACACGTAACCTCTCAGAGCAATCTAGGTTTTGCTTGAGTCGAATGGCAGAGCCTTGAGAATGATGCTGAGCTTGTTTTTTGCCTCCCCCAGTTTTTTCAGATTGATCGATAACTCCATCGCCTTGCGTTGCAACGCTTTTTCACGCAGATCCAATTCAGATTGCCGTGTGTTTTGTTGCAGTTGCTGTTCACTATAATTTTTTAGGTCTTGCAGCAACGCTTCTTTTTTCTGATTGAACAAAAGTTCTCTGTCTTGCAGTTGTAACTCTCTGGATGCCAACGTTTCCTGTTGAATCTGACGTTGGCTTTCTTGGGCCGTCAACTTTTCTGCCAGTTCAGAAAAATCATCAAGCGTCGTTTGCACTTCAGTTAGAAAGCTCTCGGCGCCAAGACCCTGAAATACTGACTCATCATCGCCTGATTCCTGGGTTTCAGTATCGTGATTGAAAGACGCCAGGTCAGAGGACGAGGCGTCTGCAGGCCCGTGGAAGTTGGGTTTCGGACCAAGTTGTTCCGGATGGGTTTCGGTCTCACCCGGTTTAGCGGGTACAGCTGTTTCAAGGGCCGGGCCCAAGGAGGCCGAGGGTTGGAAATTGAATAATTTAACAATCCAGTCTTTTGCGACGTTCAGGGTGCGATGCTCGTTGATGACTGCTGAGGTCACTGTCTGTTCACCCAGGTCCAAGAGGTAGAAGGACGCATGGGGCATACCGGTTTCCCCCGTGACGGCTTCTCGCAGGATTTGTCTGAACGCCTGTGCCGCCCCTTGCCAGTCCGCATCAGACGTCAGGGCGTGCAGACTGAAACCATCGGCCTTTTTATGCAAAGAGACGAGATAAACCCGGGAGTTAGTGTCATCAACGTCCTCGTTCAGGCTGTAGGCGAGGAAGTTTCGGTTGAGTTCCGGAATCGCAAAACCGAACAGCAGCGCCGCCGTCAAGACGTTCTGCTCATCGTGTTTGATGGAAAGGGTTCGTACCAGCATGTGGGCACCATGAAGTCAAAAATAATATACCTGGAAGAATACGAAGGATTTAACTTTCAGGCTTTAAGTCATTGCTGGCATTGATTCTGATAAATCTTAAAGTTATCAGGATTTATCTGATGGCGACTGATCCGTCCGGTGAGCACCGGCTGTAATGTTTATTGTTTCAGGCTTAGCCAGAATGGTTCGTGGCGTGATCACCATTTGCTCTAAAAGTGGTCCTGAGCATGAATATTCGTTTCGTCCTCTGATGAATGAGCCGGTGTTAGCAGCTCAATTATCACGGTCTTTTTTGCTGAATTCGGAAGCCATGATCGAAATATCCAAACTCACCAAGCGTTTCTCCGGGCATATAGCTGTGGACGATCTGTCGCTGCACATCGGTCCCGGAGAAATTCTGGGCGTTCTGGGGCCAAACGGTGCCGGAAAGTCCACCACAATGAAAATGCTGACAGGCTTCCTTGCGCCGACGTCTGGCACAGCGAGCATTCTCGGGTTTGATATTCGCAAACAGAGGCTTCTGGCTCAGCGCCAAATGGGTTATTTGCCGGAAGGCGCCCCCTGTTATGACGGCATGCGGGTCCAGAGTTTTCTCGAGTTCATTGCCAGCATTCGCGGTTACCGTGGAGCAGAGAAGCGTGAGCGCGTGGACCGGGCGATAGATCTGCTCGAACTGGGAGGCGTTTACAGGCAGCCTATTGAAGCACTTTCCAAGGGGTTTACGCGTCGGGTTGGATTGGCTCAAGCGATCCTGCATGACCCCAAGGTGTTGATTCTCGATGAGCCCACCGACGGGCTTGACCCGAACCAGAAGCATCAGGTTCGTGAGCTAATCCAGGGGCTGGGACGGGACAAGACGGTCATTATCTCGACACATATCCTCGAAGAGGTCTCGGCTATTTGCCAGCGGGCCTTGATCATCAGCAATGGCCGGGTCTTGGCGGATGAGTCACCCGCCGAGTTACAAAGTCGCTCTCGTTATCACCAGGCCGTTACTGTGCAGGCTGACGGTCCGTTGGACTTGCTGGCCTTGGCCGTGCTGCCAGGCGTCGCCGGGGTCGAAGAGAACAGGGAAGAGCAGAGCCTCACGGTGCTGGCCCGTCCAGGCGCGGTCATTTTTCCTCAGATCAATGCGCTCGTGGCTGCTCGGGGCTGGCGCCTGAACAGATTGGAGCTGGAGCAGGGGCGCCTCGATGAGGTCTTCCGTAGCCTGACCCGAGGAGAGACGGCATGAAGCAGCTGCCAGTGATCTTCAAGCGTGAGTTGGCCAGCTACTTTACCTCGCCGTTGGCCTATGTGTTCATCGAGATATTTCTGGTCCTGTCCGGCATCTTCACGTTTTACGCAGGCGAGTTCTATGAGCGTAATCAGGCGGATCTGGCGCCTTTCTTCGGCATTCATCCCTGGCTGTATCTTTTCCTGATTCCGGCGTTGGCCATGCGTCTGTGGGCCGAGGAGCGCAAGTCCGGCAGCATAGAGTTGCTGATGACCCTGCCGGTTTCCTGCTTCGATGCGGTGCTCGGCAAGTTTCTCGCGGCATGGGTTGTAGCCGGCATCAGCTTGATTCTGACGGTGCCCATGGTGTTCACCGTGAATTATCTAGGGGACCCAGACAATGGCGCGATTCTCACCGGTTATTTGGGCAGTTGGTTACTCGCCGGGGCCTATCTGGCAATTGGTTCCTGCATGTCGGCATTGGCGAAGAGCCAGGTCATCGCGTTGATTCTTGCGGCGGTGGTGTGCCTGCTGTTTATCGCTTGTGGTTTTCCACCCCTGCTGGACGCTCTTAATCCTTGGGTACCGCAATGGCTGTTGGATCTGCTGGCCTCGCTGAGTTTCCTGACCCGTTTCGATGCAATCAGCAAGGGGGTGATCGATCTGCGTGATCTGCTCTATTTCGTCAGCGTGATCATGGCCTGGCTGGCGGCCACCGCCGTAGCCGTCAATCTGAAGAAAGCCGAATAAGGAAGAATCCATGAAGCGTGTGATGTATTCCGGAGCCGGCCTGTTGGTGGTTGCTTTATTGTTCCTGGTGTTCAATATCGGGGTTGGTAAGTGGCTCACGGGTGTTCGTCTGGATCTGACCGAGCACAAGCTTTACTCCATAAGCCCCGGTACCCGGCAGATTCTCTCTGGCCTGGAAAAGCCCATTGACCTGTACTTCTTCTATTCCAACAGTGGTTCGAAGGAGCTGGTACCACTGCGCGGTTACGCCTTACGTGTCGAGGAGCTGCTCAAGGCCTATGAGCGTGAGGCCGGGGGTAAGCTTCGTCTGCACATCATTGACCCACAGCCATTTTCCGATGAGGAGGATCGGGCGAACGGGTTCGGCCTTCAGGCGATGCCACTGAGGCAGGGCGTGGCGCCGGTTTATTTCGGTCTGGTCGGTACCGATTCACACAACAATGCCCAAGTGATCCCGTTCTTTCCCCTGGAGCAGGAAGAGCGGCTTGAGTACGACATCAGCCGACTGATACAGACCCTGGCTCAACCAAAGCGGCCGGTGGTGGGGCTGCTCTCCACCTTGCCGGTCAATGGTGGCTTCGATATGAGCAGACAGCGCAAGATCGAGCCTTGGGTGCTGATCCAGGAAATTCGTCGGGAGTTCGAACTTCGAGAGTTGATGAGCGACGTTGCGCAGATACCGCCTGAGATCACTGTGCTGATGCTCGTGCATCCCCAGAAATTGACGCAGTCGACGCTGTACGCCATCGATCAATTCGTGCTGCGCGGCGGTAAGTTGCTGGCCTTTGTCGACCCGCTGAGCGAACAGGATCCCGGTGCGGAACATTTCGGGATTACCAGCAAGGACAAGTCCTCGGACCTGGCGCCGTTGTTCAAGGCCTGGGGCGTGCAGATGCAGCCGGGCAAGCTCCTGGCGGACGGTTCCTATGCGCTGTTCGATAGTGCAGGAGAAGGACGGCGCCCGATTCCCCGACCCTTCACCCTCGAATTGCCGCAGGCAGCGTTGAGTCGGGATGATCCGAGCACATCCGGACTGGAAAGCATCAGTCTGAGCACTGTCGGAATAATCGAGCCGATAGAAGGTGCTACCACGCGATTTACACCGCTGATGCACAGCTCGGATTACGCAATGCCATTGGACGTCATCCGCTTCGAAAAGACCGTTGACCTCGATCGGCTGATGCAGGAATTCCCGCTTCATAGTCAGCGGTATGTCACGGCGGCGCGAATTCAAGGGCCTGCGAGGTCGGCATTTGCCGATGGCATCGACGGTCATCGAGACGGCCTCAAGCAGACGCAGCAGATCAACGTGATTGTGGTGGCCGATACTGACCTGTTGAGTGACCGGATGTGGCTGCACATTCAAGACTTCAACGGGCGCCCCATACCGCAACCCTGGACGGATAATGCGTCCTTTGTAATCAATGCATTGGATAACCTGAGTGGATCGGATGCCCTCAATAGCCTCCGCTCTCGTGGTCGCTACAGCCGTCCCTTTACTGTAGTAGAGCAAATGCAGCGTAAGGCCGAAGCGAGTTTCAGGGAAAAGCAGTCGGCCCTTCAACGGCGCCTCGATGAGACCGAGCGCAAGCTGGCCCAATTGCAAGAGCTGAGAGTAGACAAAACCCAGGCGCCTGATGCGCAGCAGCAGGCGGCGATTCGTCAGTTCGAGCAGGAAAAAATGCGCATACGTCAGCAGCTGCGTGAGGTGCAGTATCAATTAAATGTTGATATTGATGCGTTGGGGGGGCTGTTGAAGGTGGTCAACATCATCCTGGTACCGCTGCTGCTGACCTTGTGCATGCTGATGGTCTGGGGCATTCGGCGTGTTCGCCAGAAGAGGAGCCTGTGTCGCTAGCGTTGGGGGTTGGGTGGGCGTCTGTAGGATGTATCTGATGCCGGGGTTCGCTTTGTCTGGGTGGGTATGTGGAAATGTGCAGTTCTTTCCCGGTGGTTATTTGGGTAAGATTTTTCCCGCTCTCCAGAAATCCAATACAGACGTTAATCTACCGGACGATTAAACATGGTGGCATTACACACCAGGTTTATTCTTCTGGGCGAGGATCCGTCTGGCCCTTATAGTCGTATGCGGTCGTGAGGGGGAGGGAAGTACTCTGTACTGGAAGTATCAGGGCTTCGGACTGCGCCTTCTACATTTGTAGACAATCAGGCATCGATTTTTTAGGGAAGGCTGCACATGGGAAGCATCGTTATCGTTGATGATCATCCCCTGATCCGTTTGGCGGTCAGGATGATGCTGGAGAAAGAAGGCCATACGATCATGGCCGAAGTAGATAATGGCTCGGATGCGCTGGAGATCGTGCGCAAGCTTCTGCCTGACCTGATCATCCTCGACCTCAGTATTCCCAATATGGATGGTTTTGCGGTGATTTCCCACCTCAAGTCCATCGGTCTGGCGGTGAAAGTCCTGATCCTGACCTCGGGTGACTCGCGTAATTTCGCCATGCGCTGCCTGCAGGCTGGAGCGGCGGGATTCATCTGCAAGGACGATAACCTGGATGAGTTGGTGGGGGCGGTCAAGGCCGTGCTGTCGGGGTACTCCTATTTCCCCGAGGACACTATTTTCATGCTGCGGGAAAACGTCCAGGCGGCCAACCAGGAAGGCACCCTCATTGCACAGCTTTCCGATCGTGAAATTACCGTGTTGAAGCTGCTTGCCCAAGGACTTGGCAACCAGGAAATCGCCGAGACCCTGATCATCAGCCACAAGACCGTGAGCACTTATAAAGTTCGCTTGCAGAGAAAGCTCAATACACCCAACCTCGTGGCCCTGGTTGAGTTGGCCAAGCGCAACGGCGTTGCGTGATCGTAGCCAGATACGACTTCCTTTCCCTGATTGGCAAGTGATCAGACCGTTCGGTGTGATCTTCCGATAAGTCCTTGGGGGTGTAAGTAGCCTGCTGACATTCGACCTGGCAGCATTTGGATAACATCAGGCATCTCCTTATTTATGGCTTGGCCTGATGTCGATCAACGAAGCTATCCCTCCAAAACTCATCTTGTATAGCCAATCCCCAGGACTGCTGTTGCAGTACTGGGCTTCGCTGAATGCCCTTGGAATCTACAACGTAACGCCGTGCGCTATCTGGGCAACCCTTATGCAGTGTCCGCCATCAGCCGATCGCTATGATCTGCTGCTGTACGACCACTCGGGGGTCGATGAGTGTCTGAGCGATGTGTTGCCACGTCTGGCTGAAAGAAGAGTCGCCCGGCAGATTATTGTGCTGACGCATATCGATCCCGCGCCCCGTCACAGATTGTTGGCCTGGGCAATGGACAAGGGCATTGCGCTGCTCGATGTCGCCAATCCACCGATGGACAGCAAGACCTTGCTTGGCCTGCTGGAAAAATGGGGCACCGGTCGTCAGCAATCCCTCAGTCGATCAGGCTGAATCCGCGTTCCAGTTCAACCATGGCCTGTTCGACCTGGGCAGCTTTCTCCTCAAGCTTCGACAGGTCGCTGGAGCCGCAGGCGTCTTCCATTTCCCGGCAACGGGCGATCAATTGCTCGGCTTTTACCACGCTGGCGGCCCCCCTGATCCGATGTGACAGTTCGCGGAGAGCCCGTATGTCGCGCTTTTGCAAAAGTAGTTGGAGCGTTCCCAGGTCCTGTCGGTTGCTACTCAGCAATTCGCGCACCAACTCCTGCACCTGTGAAGTATTACCTCCGGCCAGTCGACTCAAGGCGTTGATACCGATGTGGTCCTGATCGTCTTCGATGTTCACCACCCGTTGAGGTTTGGCAGCGTCGTGTGCGTGCGTTGACGAGCGGCTGAACGTAAACGAGGACAGGCGTGCCTCCAGCTCATCCAGGCTCGTCGGCTTGATCAGGCAGTCATCCATGCCGATCGAGAGGTAGCGTTCGATGTCCACTTGCCGGGCGTCGGCAGTTAAACCCAGGATCACCGTCGGCGTCAGGCCCGAAAGTCGTTCTTCCTCGCGTATCGCCAGGGTCAGCTCTGCCCCCGTCATGATCGGCATGTGGCAGTCGGTGATGATCAGCTCGCAGTGAAGATTACGCCATGCCGCCAGGGCCACCTCGCCGTTCTCGGCACCTGCAGCTTCATAGCCGAGAAACTGGAGTTGCTGAAGGAGCAACTGGCGATTCATGAGGTGATCGTCAACGACCAGTATTCGCACCCTGCCATGACGTGGCGCCACGCTTGTCAACGGGGGAGAGGACTCACGTGGCGGTACCGGATCGAGTCGCGTCAGGGTCAGGTTCACCCTGATCCGGGTGCCGGTGCCGGGTATGCTGATCATATGCAGCGTCCCCCCCATCATTTCGCACAGCGAACGACTGATGACCAGTCCCAGCCCGGTGCCGCCTCGTGCGTTCGCCGGGTCCTGATTCACCTGCGCAAATGGACGGAACAGGCGGGTTTGGTCTTCCTGCGAGATTCCGATTCCGCTGTCTTCAACCAGTAGCGTAAGCGCAAGGCTGAACGGCTCCACCCACTCGCCGGCCACGGTGATTTTCACGCAACCTTCATGGCTGAACTTGATGGCGTTGCTGACCAGATTGGACAGTACTTGTTTGAAACGCAGCGGATCGATGAGTACATCGCCATTGATGTTAGGGTCGACGTCCAGAATCAGCTGCAGGCCTTTGTGCCTGGCCGCGCCATCGAAAACCCGGAACACCGACTCCACCAGCTCCCGCAGGTTGTCGCGCTTGGGCGCAAGGCTAAGACGACCGGACTCGATACGCACGATATCGAGAATGTCACCAATGAGCTCCAGCAGGTTGTTTGCGGCCGTACGGGCAATTTCGATACCGGCACGATCGAGTACACCTTGATCGGCGCGCTTTAACGCCAGCTCGAGGGTCCCGATGACCGCGCTCATGGGGGTACGGATTTCATGACTCATCGTGGCCAGGAAGGTGGTTTTGGCGCGACTGGCATCTTCGGCCTGAACTTTTGCCGCTCGCAGAGCTTCAATCAGGGTGTGCTGTTCCGTGGTATCGAGCCAGCCGCAGATAACGCCCTTGATGGTGCCGCCCGAATCACGGAATGGCTGGATCCAGTGGTCGATCCAGATGGTTTTGTTGCCCAGGGTAATTTCGCAGCGTTGCTGGATCGGCTCGCCACTCTCCATGGCGAGCAGGTAGTTGCGATGGAAGTCCCGGACGGTTTCGAAACAGTCGATGGGCATTTCCAGGGTGGTTTTTCCCAGTATGTCGCTCAAGGAAAGGCCAAGGGCCTGCTCATAGCTGCGTGTACAGGAAAGCATACGACCCTCCCGATCACGCGCGTAAACCGGTTGGGGCATAGCGTCGCTGAGTGTTTGCAGAAACTGCAATTGATCATTCAACGCCTGTTCGGCCGCCACGCGTTTTTGTATTTCCCGACGCAGGAACACAACCTTGAGCAAAATGATCGCGACGACTGTCAGCGCGACTGCGATGATTTCTCCAATGACCTCGCGGTAATCTCGCCAGGTCTGACCACTCATGGCGGTGTTGGCGCGCCAGCGGTTGGTGATCGAGTTCATGTCGTCGGGCGGAATACTCAGAATTACCTTGTTCAGGATCGACTGCAATTCGGTATCGCTGCGGCGCATGGCAAAATTGTTGGTGGCCTCGTTACCGCTCGTGATCCCTGCGATCTGCAAGGTATTGTCGTAGAGTCGGCTGGTGTAATAGCGCGCGGACGAGAGGGGCATCATCGCCGCATCGGCCTTGCCTTCGGCCACCATGCTGAGTGAGTCCAGTGTCGTTGCCGGCGTGACGAGACGGATATCCGGATGTTCACTGCGGATCTGTGCAATGACCGCCTGGCCCTTGGCGATGGCCAGACGCTTGCCTTTGAGGCTTTGAAGTCCGTTGAATGCCTTGTTGGACCTGGCGTTGACCACGGCAAATGAACTGGTCGCAAAAGAGTGGGTGAAGCGCAAAAAGGTTTCCCTTTCAGGGGTGGGAATCAGCATCGCCAGGTCAGCCCTTCCGGCTTTCAGAGCTCGCTGAAGATTGTTGAAGCTGCCCGTGCGTTCAACCTCGAACTGCAATCCGGTGCGTAACGAAATGATGTCGAACAAATCAGCGACAATGCCGTTGAAGTTGCCGTTGGCGTCAAAAAAGGCGGCAGGTGCCAAGTCATCGTTGACGACCATCCGGACCACCGGATGCTGCGCTATCCATCGCCGTTCCTGGGCACTCAAAATCACTTTGTCCCCGGACAAGACAAAGCCACTGCCTGCCCAGCGTTTGATGATATGGGAGAGCTTTGCCTGGCCCAGCGTATCGATGCTGTTATTCAGGATCTGCAGCAGACGCGTGTTGTCCTGCTTTACGGCAAAGCTGAACCCATTGGAGGTCATTTCCACGGGGCGATCGAATTTCACATAATTGAAAAAGCTCTGGTTGACCATGTAGTAGGCCGAAAGCGAGTCCCCCAGATAAACGTCGACCTGTTCAAAGGCCAGCGCCGCCATGGCTTCGGTCTGTGACTTGAATTGCACCAGTCGTGCCTGCGGAAACAGATTCTGCACTTCCTGGGAGGACCGATAATCTTCGGCCATGGCGATCGTCGCTCCGCTGAGGTTTTTGGGGAGCAAGCGACTGTCGCCCTGGCGGCGGAAAATGGCCGGAAAATCTTCCGCGTACGACCGACTCAATGCCACGGGGTAGGCGTCAAGTTCAAAATTGTTGGCACCGCTGAGCAGGTCGATTGTTCCAGCTTGGAGCGCCTCCAGCGCCTCGGCCCGATCCGGCAGATTAAGAACGCTGATTTCGATGCCCAATTGTTGGCTGAGCAAGGCCGCCACGTCGGCGCTGATGCCCTCATAGTCACCGTCGCTATACACGATATCCAGGGGTGGGAAACTTGGCAGAGAGACCCCAAGCGTCAGCTTGCGTTTGTGCCTGAGCCAGGCCCAGTCCTGTTCGGAAAGCTGTATGTCCTGATGTTCTGAAGCGAGCTGGCTCAATAAATGGAGGCGCTCAGGAGTCTTGGTCGCACCCCAGGCAGACATAATTGGCAGCAGCAGGAGTAGGGCGCCCATAACAATGGAAGGACGGATCAATGAGCCGGGTTTGCACATGGGGGTTACCAGAATGAGGTCGAGAGCCTGTTACCATTCCTTGGCGGCTTGCTGTCATGAGGGGTTTTGCAGTGTGTGGGCACGACGCCGTCTACCGATAAACAACGTGGTCTTAAGGTAACGAACACGCCTGTTGTAAATTGTTGATTAAGGGGCGAACGAGCCTGACCTGATCGGTTCCAGATGAGAAACGTGGCGGGTGATTTCAGGGCGAGGCGTTCAGGCCGTAAGCAAGTAATTGCGCTTGTCGCGTTCAGCGTCCAGGCAATACTGGAAAAAACGCGTCGTGGGCATCGGGCGTGCCAAGCCATAACCTTGACCAATGGAACAGCCCATCCTGTGCAATTGCGCCTGCTGCTCCGACGTCTCGACGCCTTCCACCACGAGTGACAGACCCAGTGAGTCGGCCAGCGTGACTGCGCTTTCGATGACCGCACGGTGATCAGGGCGCGACTCAAGTTCGCGCACAAAGGAACCGTCCAGTTTGAGCTGACTGAACGGAAGGCCGCAAAGTCGTTGCAGTGATGAATAACCACTGCCGAAGTCGTCCATCGCTAAGCCACATCCCATCAATCGCAGGCGTATCAGGTTTTCCAGGCTGTTGACCGTGGAATTGACCAAACCTGTTTCAGTGATTTCGAAGAGTAATCCGTGGGCGGGCAGCCCGAGTCTGTTCAAGGCTTTTTCAATCTTATCGACAAAGGTTGTTGAACCCAGTTGTGTCGCGTGCACATTGAACGCTAACTCAACGGACAGACCGGTTAGCGCCAAGGCTTTCTGTAGCATCAGTCCCTTCTCCAGCAACCGAGCGAGCAGTTTGTCAAGCAGATGATGGGCTTCGAGGGTTGCTAGAAAGTAGGCGGGTGACAGAAGCCCCAGGCGCGGATGGTTCCAGCGCGCCAGGACTTCCGCCCCTTTTAATTCGCCGCTATTGAGCATGAACTTGGGTTGATAGTAGGGCTCGAACTCATCGTCATCGAACGCCCGCTGAATTTCTGCAAAGGACGGCGGAGCATCCAACTCAGGTGTCACAAGCTTGTCGCTGCCAGCGCGATAAGCATCAAGTACCACCTGTATTTGCTCGACGTCGCTGGTTTGCCCCAGATCTCCGAGCACTTGCAGGCCAAGGCAGGTGATCATGGAGTGGGCCGCGCTGCGCAATGAGGCGTCCATTTGACCGGTGATCAAAATGGCTCGGGCCAGGTGGGCTTTGCTGACCTCGCGCAGGAAGGTCAAACCATCCCTGCCGGCCGTGCGCAGATTGCAGATCGCGATATCGACCCCGCCACAGCGACGAAGTCCTTCGAGGGCCTCCTGGCTGGTCGAGGCTTGATGTACCGGCCCCGGTTCGAGTGGTTGTAAAAGCGCGACGATACGCTGCCGCTCACAGAGCTGTGCGTCGAGTACAAGAAAACTGATGGGTTGCATGACGGGTCAACCGGAAGTAAGCAATGGACCTACCTTGAAGGAAAAGCGCCTAAGTGACGATCAGTGCTTTCCATCCAAACCATAGGATATATCCTGTCAATACTTAGGATTTATCGTAAAACCAGTTAATCTGCTTACATGGGGTTTGTTTCAGGCTATGCAAGACAGCCGGGCTGATGGATAGAACCACAGTACGCGGCCTGGCGACAGGTAGCCGCGCGGCGGGGCCGATTGCTCAGTCGTCGACAGGGTGAAGCTGATAATTTGAATTGGGCTGTCCATGAAATCCATTCGCTCCAACCTGCGTAAATTGTCCAGGTCTTCGCTGCGCTTCAATTTTATTCTGCTGTCTTCATTTCTTCTGACGATCTTCTTTTTTGGCGCGAGCTATTGGGTCATTTACAAGGTGCTCGAAACGCAACGAGCCAAAGTCAACTATCACTATTTCAGAATGGTCGGTGCGATCCACGAGCACGAGCTTTTTCTGCTGCAAGTCATTCGGTCGACCTCCGCGCCTTACCATCCGAATGTTGGCACCATGCTGCCAAGCATTACCGAAGTGAAGTCTCTGCATCTGACGCGTTATGAGGTGGCCGGGACGCCGCGTACCTCAACATTTTCCATGGTGCTGCCCGATTCTGCCTCTCAAGGCGCCGATCATCAGACGGCGTCCCGTAAGCTGGAATTGGGCATGATGCTGTCGAACTTTCACCATGGGTTCTGGAACGACTCACCTTATTCGGCACCACAAATGTTCTTGCTGGATCTTAACAGCGAAGTCGGATTGGCTATTCCAGCCATCGAACGTCGGGGTAGGCACGGCGAAGAGGCTCCTAACGGCTTTCTGCACGTTGTCGAGAAAGTGAGTCGTGCCTTGCATGAGAACCCACCGGACCCCATTGCCCATCGTGTGTACTGGCGGGCGGGTGCAGCATTCTTGGGAAGAGAGCATTCGGAAATGCTCGCTTATGTGGCCGACGCGGTGCCCGATGACTCCTGGATCATGAACGGCGCGACCCCGCAGGTAGTTGCAGCCACACTGTTCGAGCTGAACAGTATCAATGATTACAACCCGCTGCTGCGAACACCGGTATTTGACTCACTGGATCTGATCTCTCCAGATGGCGTGGTCTTGCTGGGTTCCGGCAGCTCGAAGTCTGATTATGAAGACGGTATCTATCTCACCTGGAAGGGGCTGTTGATCAAGCGCAGTTCCGGATCCGAGAACAGCTGGCATGCCCTTTATCATGTGGGCTATCAGCAACTTTTCCAGGACGCCAAATGGCAGTTGTTCAATGTGGTGCTACTGCTCGTTACCTGTGTGGGATTGGGCTGGTTGCTGTTGCGGTGGCAACGGAAAAACATCGTCAAGCCTGCCGATCACTATTACGGTTCTCTGGTCAGCCGTAATGAGTTCAGTCAGGGCATCATCCAGGCAACGCCTGTGGCACTGTGTGTGATCAAGGAAAGTGACCGGCAACTGGTCATGCAAAACTCTTTGGCTTTGCAATGGTTCGGTGAACAGAACGATCTGGCGCAGCTGACGCGTGACTGGCACATGTTTGAGGATGGCAATCCGGTCTATGGCGAGACCTGCGCCATGATCGGTTCACTGTGCTTGCATGCGCGTTTTGCTCCGACGACCTATCAAGGTGAGCCCGCATCGCTTTGTGCGTTCATTGATATAACGGCCCATAAAGAGGCTGAGTCCGAATTGGTGGTGTCGCGCAATAGGGCGAACGCCGCCAATGCAGAAAAAAGCCGTTTTTTGGCGACCATGAGTCATGAAATCAGAACCCCCTTGTATGGCGTCGTCGGGACTCTGGAATTGCTGGGGCTGACGCACCTTAGCCAGCAGCAGGATGGCTACCTGCGAACGATTAAGGGCTCCTCCAACATTCTGCTGCAACTGATCAGCGACATTCTTGATCTCTCGAAGATCGAAGCCGGAGAAATGTCGTTGGAACTCGGGCACTTTGCTCCACTGGAGGTGGTGGAGGAGGCGCTGCGCAACTATTCGGCTATCGCCGAAGGCAAGGGACTGCTCTTGTACAGTTGCGTCGACACGGACTTGCCCGGACTTGTTCTGGGCGACGGCATGCGGGTTCGCCAGATCATCAATAACCTGCTGAACAACGCCATCAAGTTCACCAAGGAGGGCAGAGTAACGCTTCACTTGAACGTGCTCGGGCGCGAAGACGGGCGCGTACGCCTTCATTGGCAGATCATCGATACGGGCGTGGGCATTTCCAAAGAGCAGCAAGTCAATTTGTTCGAACCGTTTTTTCAGGCCAACAACCAACAGCCTGCGTCGAGCGGCACCGGGCTGGGCTTGTCCATTTGTTCCCAGCTCAGCCAGATGATGGAGGGGACTCTGGAAGTAGTCAGTGCACCGGGTTTGGGTAGCAGTTTCAGTTTTGAAGTGGAGCTGCAGGAAGTGCAAAGCAGTGTTCAACTTCCAGAGGTGATCGAGGCAGGGAACGCAGAAATCCATGTCCGCTCTCCGGTTGCCGAACTCACCCACGATATTTGCCAATGGCTTGAGATGTCGGTGGGCAACGTCGTTGCGTGGGACGAACAGACGCAAGAGCCGCCGGACCGGACAGCGCTGCTGCTGGAGTTGCTGCCAGAGTCATTGCTTGCGGTGGACTGGCAGGGCCCTCGGGTCGTGGCCGGGCATGATGCCAGTGTTCAGCCGCTGCTGAGCGAGCATCGATGGCGGGTCAATGTGCATAACCGCCTGGGTGTGGCCCATGGAGTGATGCTGGCGCTGGGTTGGCCGGTGGCATTGCCCACCCCCTCTGATTCGGAGCGCCCCAAGGGAATACTCGGCTTGAGGGTATTGCTGGCCGAAGACCATCCGGTCAATCAGGCGCTGCTCAGCGAGCAGCTGGAACAGCTTGGCTGTTCGGTTACGCTGGTTGGTAACGGGCAGGAAGCTCTGGAATGCCTGAAAGATGCCGACTTCGATGTAGTGTTGACGGATGTGAACATGCCGGTAATGGACGGCTACGAATTTGTCACGCGATTGAGACTGACCCACGGTGTGTTGCCGGTTATTGCCGTGACCGCCAATGCGTTTCAGGAAGAGGGTGATCGTTGCATCGCGGCGGGGATGAACGCTTGGCTGACGAAGCCCATCAGTCTGCATGCCCTGCTTACTTGCCTGAGGAAAGTGACAGACGAAAAAGCGGTCAGGATGATCAGGGCGAAGTCCCGGAACGAAACCCGTTCACAAGGCGACGCAGAAGACCTTCTGGCGTTACCGGAGCGGATCCGTACTCTGTTTGTCAGCTCCATGGAAGAAGATCTCAAAGCCATTCACGCGGCCATGGAACGTAACGATATTGACGAAATCATCCGTCTGCTTCATCGCATTCGCGGGGCACTGTCGGTTGCCAGAATACCCAGCCTGATAGCTGCCAGTCGTGAGGTGGAGATTGCGTTGAAGGAGGGTGTGACTGTTTCATCGGTTCCTGGTTTGAGGCGTTTGCTTGGGCGTTTTCAAGCACTCCTGAACCAGCTTGTGGATACCCATTAACCTGACACACAGGTCCTATAGACACGACCGAGAAAATGGCCTGACACACTTTCGCATGACAGGCCATCTGTCCTATCCGGACATTTTGGGAAGGTTAAAAGCCGAAATTACGACCGATCATGGGGACGTTGAGCGCGCTCCCGTAAACGTTATTGAGGTACTGCCGACCAAAGTTTACGCCGATCAAGCCTCCGTACGTCTGGTTGTAGGCCGGGGAAAAGTCGATCTTGCCGCTCGCCGATGACAGAAGGACAGAGCCAGCGTTCATCCCGATCAGGCCGCCGAGGGTGGCACCGTAGCCACCCTTCACGGTCACTGAGGCCGAAGAAGTGCTGATCTGGCCGGCATTCATGCCAACCAGACCACCGACCCGACTAGTTTGTCCACCGCTGACGCTGCCTTTGGTACGGGACGTATCAACCCGCCCACTGGCCAGGTTGCCTACCAGTGCGCCAACCCGCGCATCCTGGCCACCGACTGCACTGCCAGAGGTGATGGCATTGGTAATGGCTGCCTTTTGACTGTAACCGACCAGACCACCGACATTGGCATTGTTGCCGCCGATCACGGTATTGCTCGTCGTAGCGTTGGCGATGGCGCCACCCTCATTGTTACCCACCAGCCCGCCGACATCACGGCTCATCATGTCGCTGACGTTGCCGCTTGCCGAAACATTGGCGAGGGCATTGTTCAGGTTTTTCCCGATCAGGCCGCCGATGGCCTTCGTGGCGTTGCCAGTCACCTGGCCACTGGCCGAGGAGTTGGCAACCGAACCTTGCTGGTTAAAGCCGACCAGGCCGCCAACCACGCCGTTGCGCCCGCCCGAAACGCGGGTGGACGAGTTGCTGTTGGTAATACTGCCGTTGTTGCGGTTATGGCCAACCAGTCCCCCGATGTTCAAATTGTCGCCCGTCAGATTGATGGAGCCTTGGCTGCTTGAGTTGGTGACACGTCCACCATCGTTCAAGCCGAGGAGGCCACCTGCGCCGTAATTCGTTGAGTCGCTCGACATTTGCCCGGAGACGATTGTGTCGGCTTGGCTGTTGCTGATCCGTCCTACGCCATTGGTCGATGTGATGTTCTCACCGACCAAGCCACCCAAGGCATAGGTATAACGATCACCGCTCACCTTGCCGCTGACGCTGGAATTTTCAATGTTACCGCCAAGGTTGATAGACACCAGGCCACCCAGGGTATTGAGGTGGGAGGTGCCGGTGATGTTGACGTCTTTGGCTTTGACGTTACGCACGGAACCGAGATTGATCCCGACGAGCGAGGCAACCTGAGTGTTGTAGTGGGTCGACGAACCGCCGTTGGCCGAGATGCGCTCAAGGTTCAGGTTACTGATCTGTCCCCAGTTTGCACCAAACAAACCGACATAGGCGGAGGTGCCATAGATGGAAAGGTCGCTGATGGTGTTACCCAGGCCATCCAGAACGCCAGTGAAGGTTTTGCCATCGCCGATGCTCTTGAAACGCCCGGTCCCGCCAATAGCGTTACCCAGTACGTAATGGCCCGTCATGTCGTTTTCGATCTTGCGCAGTTGGTCCAGGTTCTGGACCACGTCATAGGCTTGACCATTGGCTCGGAACGCAGCACCACTGCCCGACAGTGTCACCGCCTTGCCGTCCTTGAGGGCATAACCGTTCTTGCCGGCGTTGAGCTCCAGGCTGGCGCCGGCCCCGCTCAATACGACATGGTCATTGAGTTGAATGCTGCCTTGCTTGGCGTTCAGTTGCACGCGAGCGTTGGAACCTCTGGCGTTCAGGGCGCCGTTCACCTGTATATTGCCGCGCTCGGCCGTCAGGCCCAACCTGTTGGAGCTGCTCCAGGACACCGGAGCACCCAGCGTCATATCGCCGTGATTGCTGACCAGTTCTATATTGGTATTGGCCAGGTTTTTCGACAGGGTATCGGCGTGCAGGGTGGGCGTGCTGTTGCCTGTCGAGACATTGCCACCATTGCTGCTATTGATGCCGCCACCGATGCTTACGCTGCGGCCAGCAACCTGTGTTGATCCCATCCAGTTGCCATTGATGTTGCCGATTTGCTGGCCAATGATATTTCCACCCGACCAGTTGCTGCCGATACCGTTGTTATTACCGATCTGGCTACCAATGATGCTGCCGGTCCCGGACAGATTGATGTTGTTGCCGCTGCCATTGCCAATCTGGCTGTTGGTAATGTTGCCAGCGCCGGAAGCGCTTATGTTGTTGCCGTTCCCGTTCCCGTTCCCGATCTGACTATTGGTTACGCTACCGGAGCCTGCCAGGCTGATGGTGTTGTTATCACTGTTGCCGATCACGTTATTGACGATGTTCCCGGCGCCAATAATGTTGTTATTGCCAACGGGATTTTTGCCAAGGGTGTCGGTGTCCGCCACGACTACTTCGTTCGAGCGAATTTTCCAGGTCCCGGTGGCACCTCTGTTGGCCCGGGTGTCGACCTGTGCGGCCAACTGCACCTCGACCTTGGCGCCACGGTTCTCCACTATGCCGCCGTTACCCTGACCATTCAGGGCGCTGGCATCCTGTCTGCCCGCGACCTGAACGGTACCGCTGTCGCCACCATCGAGCATGATCTTGCCGGCCTTGTTCTGCAGGGTCCTGGCTTCGATGACGCCCAGGTTGCTGACTACGGTCTTGAGCAGACCGTTAGCGCTCTTGGCTGTCATCAATACCTGACCGCCGTCAGCCTTGAGCACGCCGCCGTTGTGTACCAGTGCATCTACTGCACCACTGTTCACCTGCAGGTTGAGCAAGCCGTTACCGTCGAAGTTGACGCTGAAGTCCTTGCCTGCGCCCAGTGCCACGCTACCCATCTGCGCTCGGATCACACCACTGTTACTGACCTGCGCGCCGAGCAACGCAACACTACCGCCTTCTCTGGTAACGAGGAGGCCGGCGTTGCTGACACCTGCACTGGAGCTGCCGGCGAAGCGGTAGTTACCATCGAGGAAGTCTTTGTCGGCGATGTTCTGGCTGGAGGCTACCAGACCTCCGACGTTGACCTGGGCAGACTTGCCGAACACCACGCCGTTGGGGTTGACCAGGAACACCTTGCCATTGGCGTCAATGCGGCCCTGGATGTCACTGCCGTGGGTACCGATCACGCGGTTGAGGGCGATGGAGTCCTGGCCCGGCTGGTGGAAGCTGACGCGTTCGTCGCCGCTGACGCTGAACTCGTTCCAGTTGGTGATCAGTTTGCCGCTCTGCTGATCGATGTTCATATGTTTGCCATCGGCAGAGGTGTGCAGGCTGGCATTACCCGCGACCACCGTTGCACCGTTGGGCAAGGCGAAGGCGGGCGCCTGGCACAGCAGTCCCAGCAGTGATACGCCAGTGGCGACCACGGCCTTGCTGCGTCCCCCCTTGCCGCGCCGTCGGGCCCACTCGCTGGCAACATTCCAGCAGCCCAGGGCTTGGTTCCAGACCAGTGCATAGCTCTTGTTCATGGTAAATCCTCTCGTATGGAAACTCTGCTGATCCCCAGCAGAATGGGTAATGCTCAGAAGTACTGAGTGGCCTGGAGCCAGAGCCGTGGGTTGCGTTCAGGCTCGATGTTCTTCTCGGCCTTCCCCATGGGCCAGGCGGCGGTGAGGCTGACTTGCTGGGTGCTGGTGAACCAGGTGGCGCCAGTACCGGAGCCGGACATGTGGTTGTGATTGGCCTCCCGGGTCCAGGGCTGCTTGTTGAATGTCACCGCCCCCTGGTCGACAAAGGTGCTCAGTTGCCAGTTGGGCGTCAGGCTGTAGCGCAACTCCAGGCTGGCCTGCCAGCCTTCGTCACCACTGCCGCTGGTGCTGCTGGCCGGATAGGCGCGTACGCCATACGGGCCGCCCAGAGTGAATTTTTCCGCGCTGTCCAGGTTGCCCGAAGCCCATTGCGCGTTGAGTTGGGCGAAGAGCTGGAAGCGGTCGGTCAGCCTTTGCAGGCGCACGGCATTGAGGTTCACCTTGTCGAAGTCACCAGCCTTGCCGGCGCTGTAGCGGTCCTGACGACGATCCTCCGGGTCACCGATACTCAGACGCCCATGCCCGTAGGTCAGTGCAAAGCCGTTCTGTCCGCCGCCGAGCAAACGGTCCTGGCTGTTGCCATTGACGCCAATCGTCCACAGCTCGATATCCTTTTGGCCACGTATCTCGAAAAGATCGAAGTCATCGCGTAACTGTTTGGCCTCGTACTGCAACTGTGCAGACAAGCCGAAGGTTCGGCCACGCAGCAGCGGTTGTGAGACAAACAGGCTCTGGACCCCCGCGCGACCATGAAGGCCAAGATCCGTGTCCCCCGGATTTTTGATCACGTGGTAGTAGGCCTCGGAGTTGGCCACGCCGATCTGGGTGGACCAGGGCCCGACGGGCAGTTGATAGGCCACGCGGTAATAGCGTTCGCGCCAGTCGCCGCTCTGCAGACGCAGGTTCAGTCGGTCACCCAGGCCCAGTGGGCTGTTGACGTTGATATTCCCGCCGAGGCGGTATTCGCCGGTGGAATAATCGCCATAGTTGTTGGCATCCAGGCTGCCAGAGACCAACGCAGTGGACTGTGCTTCGACCAGCAGGTCGGTTGTCCCGCCCTTCGTGCCGGGACGCAGGGTGCCCTTGGCCTGAACACCCGGGATGTCGCTGAGCATTTGCAGGCTGCGTTCCAACTCCTGCCCCTGTACCGCGGCGCCGCTTTCCAGTTTGGCCAGCGGTTGGCGCAGCACCTGGTCCCGAGTGCGCGAGTGGTTCTGTAGTTCGATCTGTCCGTAGCGGCCTTCAATCACCTTGATAAGAACTTGGCCGTCGTCGATTTCCTGGCGTGGCAGGTAGGCGCGTGCCAGCACGTATCCGGATTCCTGATAGAACTCACTGATACGGTCAGCGGCATCGTTCAGCTCGGCGAGGTTCAGTTCGCGTCCTTTCAGATCGTCAAGCATCGCCAGAAGTTGTTGTGAGTCGAACAGCTGGTTACCGTCGATACGAAAGCCGTTGACCCTGATCCGTGGGCCTTGTTCAGCCGCTGCGCTTGCCGGGTTTTGCCGGGCCTTGGGCGTTTTTGGCTTCAGCTCTGCTGGCGCCGGCAAGCTTGGCCGTTCGCTTTCGATGTCACGTATGATTTGCCCGGCGTTGGGTAGTTGGGCCCAAGCCATAGGAGAAGACAAACACAGCACCACCCCTATACTAGATATATGAGCTCTCATAAAAACCGTCAGATCCTATTGCAGAGAAGATGACCATCGACACGACCAAACATTTACCCAGTTGCAGACTTATTATCCACATGGTTTGCATAGGCTTATAAAAGCTCAGGCAGTGAACAGGGGATCTAAAAGTTGTCGCCCGGTAAGTTAATAGGCCTTGCTGTCAATGCGGGGCAGTAGCTGTGCTACAACTTATCAAGCTAGACGCTACAATAAAAAAAACAAAAAAACCGTGTAATAAAGACAAAGCCGGAGGTTCTTATGGGGGGCATAGAAAAATCCTACATGAGGATGGAAATATCGTTGAGTGCTTGGAGGGTAATGCCTCAACGAGTCCGGGCCTTATTACGTTGTCCGGATTGTGTTCACGATGCTGTGAACTGTCAGGGCGCTAGTACACTCTTGCTCGGCCCCGTATGTCAGTTCGGCGGCCTTACTACCAGACGCCCTGGCATTACGGGGCATGCAACCTAGAGGGCGTTCCCCCGTCCGGCCACCTCAACCAGCTCCAAGAGATTTGTTGCATTGAATTTTCTCAATAGCCTTGACTTATGGGTGCTGACGGTCTTGTGACTGATAAACAGGGTGGTAGCGATATCCCGGTTTTTTCTGCCTTTCAGCAACAGCCGTAAAATGGTGATTTCGCGGTTTGTCAGGGGAGAGGAGGGTGTGTTTTTCGTGTGCCCGCTATTTTCCTGTGGTGAATGAATGGTGCAGCTTGGGAAGTAGCGAAGGCCGAGTAACAAGGCCGTCACCGCATCAGTCACTTCGCTTAGCTCCCCACTCTTGGAAACGAACCCTGACGCGCCAGCCTTCAAGCAACGCGCCGCGAAATCGGCGGGGTCGCCGGCGGTCAATACCAATATTTTGGCGGTCAATTGATTTGACTTGAAGTGGGTCAGCACGGAGAGGCCATCCAATTTAGGGATGTCCAGATCAAGAATCACCACATCAGGTTTGTGTGTACGCACAAGTTGAATAGCGTCTACGCCGTTACCGGCTTCGGCCATTATGGTGTGCCCCTTGTTTTCCAGCAGGCTTCGGACTGCAACTCGAATCAAAGGGTGATCATCTACTATGACAACAGTACCCATGCGTAAAATTCCTTTTAAATTGCGCGTGTAATGGTTGTCATGAATTTGCCATATTTTTTTATGTTGTCGTTGATAACTATAAAAACCAGACTTGTCTTGCTTTGTGGTGGATTTTTCTCGTGGTGCTCGTGGTTGTTTTTATGTTTATCAAGCCTCTGGGGGGCAAGGTGAAAATTCAGACCTATCTGATCCGGGTCTCAGTTCCGTCTTAAAGAATGCTAGTGGCATTGCAGGTACTATTTGGTCTCTCTTCTGACGGCATTACTTATGAGTGTCTAAACGCAGGGAGATACTTATCTTTGTTGTTGCGTCTGATGCGAGACGGAGTTTGGTAATGAATAACTCGACCAAACTTCGTAGTTCGTTCGGAAAACTTGAAAAAGGAAGTCAAATGAAACGAGTGATTTTAAAAACATTGGCCGCTTCAGGCTTGGCCATCGTTGCAGTGACACCCTGCTTGTCATTTGCCACCGATGGCGTGATCAACTTCTCCGGGAGCATTACCGACGTTACCTGTGACATCAATGGCAAGGCGCCAGGTGAAGGTAACATCACCAATGTCGACCTGGGACGAACCACGCCGGCCACCTTTGTCAGCGTTGGGACGGCCTCCACTTTCGTACCTTTCAAGCTGCAATTGTCCGGCTCGCAATGTACGAACAAGGCCAAGGTCGCTATCGATTTTGAGCAGATCGGCAACATCGATCCTGTGACAGGTAACTTGAAGCTGATCGGCAGCGCTCCGGCCCAAGGGGTACAAATCCAGATCTACAACGACACGAAAGACGGCAAGAAAATTCTGCTTGGGCAGGCCGAAACAGCTCCACAGGTGGCCACTATCGCAGGAAACACTGCGACCCTTTCTTATAAGGCGTCCTATGTTTCAACCGCCGCCGCGGTAACTGCGGGTTCGGGTATTTCGTACGTTCGCTACACGCTGTCGTACCAGTAAACCCTATAGACACAAGGAGGTAGTCCATGACGCCGATAGCGCGTGTTTTTTCTTCTCTCGCCGTCGGCGTTGTGTTTCTGAGTACCTTCAGCGCCGTGCAGGCGGCCATTGTCATTCAGGGCACCCGTGTGGTGTTTGCTGCTGATGCTCGTGAAGTAACAGTGCCAATCAATAACGCCAGCAGTGAGCCGGTACTGGTTCAAAGCTGGGTGGATGATGGGCGCGCCAATGTACCTCCTGAACAGATGAAGGTTCCATTCGTGGTCGCACCGGCGGTGGGTCGTGTCGAACCCAGTAGCGGGGCGGTACTCAGGATTGGACACACACAAGAGTCTCTTCCAAAGGATCGTGAGTCGTTGTTCTGGCTCAACGTATTGGAGATGCCACTTCGGCAGGAATCGGATGAAAACGTTTTGCAGTTCGCTTTCAGGACCCGCATCAAGCTGTTCTTTCGCCCGCCACATTTGCCTGGCGATGTCGATTCGGCAGTGGACAAACTCACTTGGAAGTTACAGAGCCCTGAGCGCCTTAAACCCGGAACAGCGGATGTTGGAGGATTTGCCGTGCGGGTCACTAACCCCACCGCTTATTACGTTTCCTTCGGTGATGTGAAGGCATCTTTCAAAGGCAAGCTCATGCCTTTGGGCACAAGAACTGTCGCTCCGTTCAGTTCAGAGATTTTCGTTTTACCTAAGGCTACTGCCAAGGAACTTCGCCAGGCCTCGGTTCAATACGAGGTGATTAACGACTACGGCGGTCGACGTACGCTGGAACAACCGTTGGTGGAATAACCACCCCCCGTTCAGTCTCTTACGTGGTGCCCTCGCAGCAGGGGCCATCGGTGTTGTTATGTTGATATCCCTCCTGTATCGATCGGGTTTTCCCGCTCGTGTTGCGCGGTCGTGCGCGCGTCAAACCGCGCAGTACATTGCAGTGCTCGCCATGATCATGCTGTCTGCAACCACCCGGGGCGAGGTCGTGGCCACAACGTCATCCGCACAGGCGAGTCTACCTTCGCATACCCATGCTCAGCAGCCCAGGGACTCTGAAAAGCACATTGTTTTCGACCCACAGATGCTCAATCAGGGGGAGGGCAGCACGCTCATCGACATTACCCGGTTCGAGCGCCCGGACATCATCGCGCCTGGGAAATACCGCATCGATCTGTTGGTCAATGGGCTGTGGCGGGGCACCGAGGAGGTCGAGTTCAAAACCGTCGCCGGACAAGACAGCGCACAGTTCTGTTACGACCGCGCACTGCTGCTTCGTGCAGGTATCGATCTGCTCCGCAGTGCTGATGGTCAAGGGTCCGGACGCAAGAGAGCGGCCGTTTCGCAAAGGCAGACGTGTACCTCGCTGGACCGCTATGTGCCGGGAGCTCTGGTCAAGTTCGATGTGGCGCAGCAGAAGCTTTATATCGTGGTGGCGCAGTATTACCTGCAGTCAGCAGCGTCCAGTACTTACGTCGACCCCCAAGCCTGGGACAGTGGCGTGACTGCGGCGCTGCTTAACTACAACAGCAATCTGTTCAGTTCCAAAAGCACGGGGGCAAGTTACACCAGTGGTTATACAGGGCTGAACATGGGGCTCAATCTGGGCGCCTGGCGCCTGCGTCACAATGGCACCGCGAGCTGGTCGTCACTGGCAGGAAGCCAATACCAACGTGGTTATACCTATGCCCAGAGCGATCTGACGGCGTGGAACTCGCAGTTGTTGCTGGGCGAAAACTCGACTAACGGAGACCTGTTCGACGCAGTTTCATTTCGCGGTGTTCAGCTATTCAGTGATGACCGCATGCTGCCGGATACACAACGCTATTACGCACCGGTCGTGAGAGGTACCGCGAGTTCAAACGCGCGGGTTTCGGTGTATCAGCGTGGCTATCTGGTCTATGAAACAACTGTGGCCCCTGGCCCCTTCGAAATCGGCGATCTGCAGGCGGCCAGCTTTGGTGGCGACTTGCAGGTGACGGTAACCGAAGCCAACGGCGAAGCCCGATCCTTCACGGTTCCTTTTGCGACGACTGTTCAGCTGTTGCGCCCCGGCGCCACGCGTTATAGCGCAACGGTGGGTCAAGTCACTGACCTGGGCCTGAACCAAAGTAAACAGTTCGTCGCTCAGGGCACCCTGCAACGGGGCCTGGATAATCGGTTCACGGGTTACGGCGGGTTTGCCCTGACGGGTGACTATAGATCCGGGTTGTTCGGCACCGCGGTCAATACGGCCATCGGTGGTTTTGCGGTTGACCTGACGCTGGCGAGCACCGATCTACCTGATGGGCAGGACCTTCAAGGTTCGAGTGCAAGGCTCTCTTTCAGCAAAAACCTGCCCAATACCGGCACCCACTTTTCCCTGCTTACATACCGCTATTCCACCGGCGGCTATCTGGGGCTGCGCGATGCCGTTGCGCTGCATGACCTGATGCGAACAGAGGCTCCAAGAGCTGATTCGTTCGCACGTTTACGCAGTCGCCTGGATGCCAACATCAGCCAACGCCTTGGAGGGGACAGTGGCAGCATTTATCTCAATGGATCATCGATTGAATACTGGAATCAACCCGGCAAAACGCTGAACTTCTCTGTGGGGTACAGCAATCAGTGGTTCGGTAACAGCTATTCAATCACAGCACAGCGCACCCAGGGCTTGTCTGGCGGCACGTTGAATGGAGGGGCAGGGGGCAACACTATGCTGACGCTGAACCTGTCCATCCCGCTGGGGCGTGAGACACGCGGGGCTCCGGTCATGAACGGTTTTGTCAGTCATGACGATTTCTCCGGTACCAGGCTCTCCAGCGGGGTGTCCGGAACGATGGATGCGGCGGGAAATGCCGCTTACGCAGTCTCGATGTCCGGTGACGATCAGACCCCGGGAGCGACCAGCAATGCCAGCCTGAATTATCGGCTGCCTCAGGTTTCCCTCGGGGCGAGCCTTTCGCAAGGACGGGACTACCGTCAAGGATCGATCGGTGCATCGGGCGGTGTTGTTATGCACGAAGGCGGCCTGACGTTTTCGCAGCCATTGGGCGAGACCGTAGGGCTGGTGCATGTGCCCAGGGCAAAGGGCGCATACGTTGGTTATGCCGGTTCCAGTGTGGACGGCAATGGCTACGCGATAGTCCCCAGCCTGATGCCTTATCAGCTCAATAACATCGATATCGACCCTGCGGGCATGCCTGACGACATTGAGCTCCAACTCAGCTCGCGCAGCGTCGCACCGCGCGCGGGTGCGGTGGTGAAGCTGGATTACCCCACACGAAAATCCCGGCCTTTCCTGATCGACAGCCGATTGTCGAACGGCGATCCACTGCCGTTCGCTGCGATGGCCCTCGACAGCGAAAGCGGTCTTCCTGTCGGTGCAGTGGGGCAAGGCAGCCGCTTGGTGGTGCGTAGTGATAAGGACGCGGGCTCGATCCGTGTCGAATGGGGGCGTGAGCGAAGCCAGCAGTGCCTGATCGATTACGTATTACCCGTCAAGGAGGCGGGCTACCAGAACGGTTATACCGTACTGACGTTGATCTGCCGGGCGTTGTCTGTGAGCGGTCTTGAGCCCGTCGCTAAGGACGGAGGGGCATGATGAGACCGTCGAAAAAACGTTGGAGCGCTCTGGTATGGCCTGTCCTGGTGATGCTGTGTGGCCTCGATGCCCAGGCCGCGCTGACGGTGATCGGGACCCGTTTTGTCTATCCCGCCGATACAACGCTACTGCCGATCAGGGTGGGTAATAACGCAGAGCAGCCAATCCTGTTGCAGGCCTGGCTCGACAAGGGCGACGCCGTGGCGGACCCAGGCAAGTTGCACGTGCCCTTCGTACTTTTCCCGCCGATTGTCCGGCTCGAGCCGCAACAGCGTGCGGCACTGGAGTTGCGTTACACCCGTGAGCCACTGCCTCGGGATCGAGAGTCGGTGTTCTGGATCAACCTGCTTGAAGTCCCTGCGCAATCAGCAGGCAGCGAGCACCGGCTGCAGCTTTCTTATCGCATGCGAATGAAGGTGCTGTTCCGTCCAGAGGGATTGCCTGGCCGTCCCGATCAGGCTGCGGAGCAGCTTTCATGGGGCCTTGAGTCGTTGCCAGAGCGAACGCTGAAGATCGGCAATCGCTCGGCTTACTACGTCTCGGTAGCGCATCTGACACTCGGCAGCGGTCCTCAAGCCGTTCAGCTCGAGGGGATCACCATCGAACCTTATGGAACGACGCGAGTTGCCCTGCCCGATACACAAAGGCACCTCACAAACGGTACGCCGATTCACTACGACATCGTTGATGACAACGGGGCGACCTTCAGTGCAAACGCACGGATACAAGACTGAAGAGGCGCCTAGGTGCAAGACCCAAGCGTCCATCAGGCCCCAAGGGGATAGATGGGTGCAAACCGATCTTTCCGAACTTGCATATTCGGAAGGTGCTGGCGTTCTGCAAAGGGTTGCAGAACGTGAATAACCAAAGAAAGGAATAAACGTGAACAAGATCTACGCATTGGTTTGGAATCACTCTCAGGGCTGCTGGCAGGTCGCACATGAAGGTGCCCGGCGTCGTTGTAAATCCAGCCGCAAGCAGATCATCGGCGGCGTGCTGGCACTGCTGGGTATGGGCGGACTGGCTCCGGCGTTTGCATTGCCTACCGGTGGGGCCGTCGTGTCGGGCGGCGCGGACATACTGAGTTATGAGGGGGGGCAGAAGATGTCGGTCAATCAGCACACCGACAAGCTGATCACCAACTGGACTGATTTCAGCGTTGGCGCCGGCCAGAGTGTCAAGTTTAATCAGCCAAGCGCCTCTTCTGTTGCCCTCAACCGAGTTATTGGCAACAACGTCAGCAGTATCAAGGGACAGGTGGAGGCCAACGGCCGGGTCTTCCTGGTGAACCCTAATGGCGTGATATTCGGCCAGGGTGCGCAAGTGAACGTCGGCAGCTTGATCGCTACAACCCAGGGCATCAGTGATGCTGACTTCCTTGCCGGTAAATATGTATTCGCGGGGAACTCAAATGCCGAAATCGTCAATAACGGTACGCTGACGGCTGCACAAGGCGGTAGCGTGGCGTTGTTGGGTTCGCACGTCAGAAACGACGGGACGATCAAGGCGCAGATGGGACGGGTGGCGCTAGGGGCCGGTAGCGGTTTCAAGGTGAACTTCGATGGCAACAACTTGCTCGATCTACAGGTCGAGGGTGCGGCCATCAATGCCCTGGCGCAAAACGGCGGCTTGCTCAAGGCCGATGGCGGCCAAGTACTGATGACGGCGAAAAGTGCCGGCACCATGCTGCAAGCGGTGGTGAACAACCAGGGAGCAATTGAGGCCAAAACGCTGTCGGGCAGCACCGGCCGGATCATTCTTGATGGTGCTGATGCGGGCACGGTCCGGGTGGGTGGGGCATTGGCCGCCAGTGCACTCAACAGCTACGGCAACGGCGGTGTGATCGAGGTCAAGGGCCGTGATGTGGAAGCACAGTTGGGCACCCAAGTTGACACTCAGGCCAGCAACGGCCAGACCGGGACCTGGAAAATCAGCTCATCCAACGTCAGTGTCAATCCGACCGCGGCTACGCCTGCCGGTACGGCCTTTACCGATACACTGTCGCGCAACCTGTCGAGCACTAACATCGAGCTGACCAGCACCGCAGGCGACGTGTCGATAGGGGGGCCGATCACCTGGAACAGTGCTAATAAACTGACCTTGAACGCTGCAGCCGATGTCAACCTGAACGGCGCGTTGAGTGCTTCGGGAACCGGTGCCGGCGTGGTGTTGAACGCTGCCCGGGACTTGCACCTGAACGACAAGATTACCCTGAGTGGGATCAACAATAGCCTGGGCCTGGACTACGGTTCGCGTTCCTCCATGAGTACTGATGCACTGGTCACGCTCTCGGGCGCAGGCGCTGGGTTCAACTCGAACGGCGCGAGCTACACCGTGATTCAGAATGTCGCGCAGTTGCAGAACGTCAACGCCAACCTTAACGGCCTGTATGTCCTGGGTAACAAGATCGCCGGCTATGGTTCTTTCAAGTCGATCGGCGGCGACGCTCGGTTCAATGGGGTTTTTGATGGCCTGGGTAATACCATCAGCGGGCTTTCAGTGAGTAATACCGGATCGAGCGTAGGGCTGTTTTCCTCGTCGTCCGGCAGCATCAGCAATGTCAACCTGCTGTCCATGAGCGTCACGGGCGGGAGCAGCAACCTGGGTTTTTCATCGATAGGCGGTCTGGTCGGTACGAACTTCGGGATGATAGCCAACGTGACTACCCGAGGCGTTAACGTGAGCGCCGGCTCTCGCAGCTCCAACGTTGTGGGTGGCCTGGTCGGCAGCAACCTTGGCGGCGTCATCGATAAGGCATCCAGCGGTGGCACCTTGAGTGGCAACAGCTATACCAACTCGATCGGTGGACTGGTGGGGGAAAACGTCACCAATACCCTGGGCGTTGCCAGCGTGAGCAACAGCACCTCACTCGCCAACATTTCCGGCTACATGCAACGAAACATGACAGGAGGCGTGGGCGGGCTGATTGGCGCGAATATTGGCGGTAACGTCTTTGACTCGTCGAGTCAGGGGGCCACTCAAGCCAGTTACACCGGGCTGAATATGGGGGGGGGTATCGGGTTCAACCAAAATGGCATTGTCGAGCGTGTGGTCTCCTCAGGCACCGTACGCGGCAGCGCAGCGAGCAACGTGGGTGGTTTGGTCGGTCTCAACGCCAACAGCTCGATCAGCCAGTCCAGCAGCAGTAGCGTAGTGACAGGTTCCGGCTCGGCGGCGATCGGCGGCCTGGTTGGCCTGAACCAGGACAGCACGCTATCTGACGTCAAGGCACGCGGGAATGTGACGGACTCATCAGGCGCTAATGTCGGTGGGCTCGTGGGGAGCAACCACCGTGGCCGCATCGACACCGCCGAAGCCGTGGGCATCGTGGTGGCGGGAAACAATAGCCGGGTCGGCGGCCTGATCGGCAACAACTATGCCGGTGACGTGGCGCATTCTGTTGCGCGCGGCAAAACCACCGGAGGGTCGAACAGTCACGTTGGGGGGCTTGTAGGGTTCAACGACGGCAATTTGCAGTCGGTCGAGGCGAGCGGCGACGTGTATGGCTACAGCAACAGTTTTGTCGGTGGCTTGGTGGGAACCAGCGGTAACAATATTGGCGGTACCATCGAGTCGGCGTCGGCCAGCGGCAACGTCAAGGGTGAAAGCCGTAGCCTGGTGGGTGGTCTGGTTGGGCAGAACGACGCTCAGATCATCAACTCCTCGGCCAGTGGGATGGTCAGTGGCGGCACCTATGTGACCATGGGCGGGCTGGTAGGGTTGAACAAGGGTAACGTTCGTCAATCGGTCGCCAGCGGCAAAATCAACTTCCTCTCCTCTGGCTACAATCAGACCTATGGTGGCCTGGTGGGGGCCAACTATGGCGAGATGTTGTACAACGGCGTTTCGGGCAATGCGCTGCTGGTACCGCTTGCGGGGCTCAATCAGGGAATTATTCGCTAATCGGGAATAGCGCTTTCGCCTAACCACTGAGTCAGTGAACCCTGCGTGACGCACGCTTGCGTGGAGCATGCAGGGTTCACGTCTTCGAGTCGTAACGCCCAAGATATCGAGAACACCATGATCACTCCTCCAATGACCTTCATACGTTGTGTGAGGGATGGGTTCACCCCTCATAAATCTGCCTTACTCATCTCCGGCCTATTGCTCATGTACGCTTTGACGGGTGGCATCTCGAATGCAGCCATGATCAACAGCCATGCGATCAATTGCGGGTTCAGCAACGGCATGGGCGGTACCTGGGTAGAAGTGACCCCGTTGACCAGTTCCACACCCGTAGGGTCGATTCTTTGGCAACGTGCTGTCGGGTTAAACGCCAACTATGTCTATGGACCGGCCTCTGGCAATACACACCATGAGCTGGTTTCAGCAGGCTATTGGACGGGGGGAACCCCTTTGCCTGAAGGTATCGCACCAACGAATGTCAGTGGCATTGGATTCAAGATCGCCGTCAGCTCTTCAGACGGCGTCCTCAGGCCAATCACGCAAAGCCCTTTGCCCGTTGCGTTCGAGAAAGAGTCCATACAGTACGATTCAAGCGCCGGACAGAACCAGCGATCCAGCCTTGCCACCAATTACATCCAATACCTGATCCTCACGGTGCCGCCGAGTCAGTTGCCGGGTGGCAAACTGATCGTTGAGCGTGTCGATGGCAGTGCCCAACTGATGCTGTATGCGGTTGACCTGGTACAGGGTGAGGCTCGTCTTGGAGGCGGCATCACTGTCCCAGTGACGAATATCCCAAATGGCATTTGCCGAACCCCTTATCCGCTGATGGGGCCGGCGATTATTAACGTGGGGGGAGGAGGGCCGATCACTCTGCCCAATACCTGTCAGGTTGAAGCGTATAAGACGCTACCCGTCGAATTAGGACGCTTCGCCATCAACACGTTTCCCGAAGTGGGTTCGACCTCTACGCCAACACCTTTCAGCATTGAACTGAGCCAATGTGCGGTGAATGCCCGTCCAGCTATAACCTTTCGTGACAAGTACGCAAAGAGTACGGACTCAACGATACTTGGCATTGACCCCGTACAGAATGCGGCCAAAGGCTTTGGCATTATTGTGATCAATGGTCTTACTGAGCAACGTATCAGATATGACTTTACGAGTTACGAGATGCAACGTGTTGGTGATCGGGCTCGAATGCCTTTGCGAGCAAGTTATATTCGCACGGGTGGCGTGGGTGAACTAAAGGCAGGGAAGGCCAATGGTGCAGTAGAGTTTACATTTACGTTTCCATGAGTGGATGTGATTGTCAAAAGCGTAATGACTTTCTACAGCTGTGCTTCGTAATGATAAGTTTGGTTGCCTGGCAACTCTGCCTGAGTGTGTAGGTTTGAAAGTAATGGTTAGGTCGTTACGTTAAGGGCGTACCCAGTGAAAAGTATATTGTGTTTGCAAAGCGGTGCGGACCTTTAAGTGCTGGCTTGTACTGATAGGTCTGTAGTGAATATTTAGTGTCAGAGATTGCGCTATGTAGGATTTATCTGATGGTCGTGTGGGATGTGGCTGATTTTTCGCGCTGGGAATATGGGTTTTAATCTCTTCCGTGGAAAACAAGAACCCACGCTTAAACATCCTGCTTCTTTATTGGAAGCAGCAATGCACAGATAGATAGAGCTAACTATATGAAAATCAGCCAACTTATTCTGGCCCTGGGAATGGGCAGTGTACTTATCGGTTCGGTGAGTGCCGCGCCATTGCCTGCCAATACTATTTCCAAGAAAATCACTCTGACTGCCCAGATCAACGATGCTCTCTTCGTTTCCAAGCCAGATGGTTCGAGCTGGTACGGCACAGAGGAACTGGATGCGGATGACTACAAGCAGCAGAAATTCACCAAGACTCTGCCGGTTCGCATCTGGACCAAAAACGCTGACTTCAACGCCTCTCTGGCTCAGCCGCTGAAAATGTCCAGCGGCAGCTATGAGATGGTCGACGCCAAGGTAACCCTGAGCAGCGCCCAAGGTGAAAAGACCCTTTCTTTCGGTGCCGTTCAGAAGATTACTCAGATCGTCAGCACCGCTGATGGCTATGACGAAGTCCATAACGTGAATATTAGCGTTAGTGCCCCAACCAAGGTTGGCACGCTGAGCACCAATGGTAGCTACAGCGGCGACCTGGTTATGTTGTTCGAGCCTGTTGCAGCAGCAGAGCCGGAGAAGCCAGCAGCTTAATCTGTCTCACGTGGTATAGCCCCGGCTTGTTCGGGGCTTTGCCTTCAGGAAGTCTCCTCCTAAAAGAAAAAGTGCATGTTCGCTTATCAGTCCCTGTTTCGACTAAATAGGCTTTGGTTAGGTGTTTTTCTAGCGTTTTCATTTCAGGTAGATGCACAGGTCAAAGTATCTTACGGAGTGCCAGAGGGCTTCAGTGCAGCCGAAATGGACAATGGCGCAAAATATATGGCTACCTTTAATGGGAGAACATTGCCTGGGTTCACCAGTTACTCTCCAGAGGACGGCTCGCTTGTATTTGATGCGATCGGATATGAAGAGAATGGGGTGTCCCGACAGGATACAGAGGTGATCCGAGGCGTATTGTCTCAGATTGACTATAAGCGCTGTCACAACGGATGTGATCTGAAAGTAGGCGACTACTACGTTACGATCGATAAGTTGCGACGATCGCTGGTTATTCGCGATTCAAACAATGACTTTCTGGAGCCCAGCACCACATGGGGGTTGGTCAACAACCAGGCGGTGGATGTTCGTGCTTCTTCGGAAGGTTACCGTGCCCTGAACCTGGCGGGTAATACCTGGTTAGGGATGCCTTCGCGTAGTTTCGGTTACATGAACTGGTTTGCCAACAATACCCAAACACGCAATCAGAAGAGTCGCAGTCAGGGGGTGTCATCCTACTACCTTCAGAAAAACTTTACGGGTACCTATTTACGCACGGGTAAGCAGAACAGCATCGACTACGCCTCAGGCTCGGTCAGTACGTTGCTGTCGCCCAGTTTCGACCAATTTGTCACCTTTGGCAGCCAGGCCCATCTGAATGCGAGCCGTAATGCGGGTTCTCTCATTCTGTATTCCACGTCCGAAGGCAATTATGAGTTCTACCGTAACGGCCGATTAATCCTCAAGCGTCCGGCTTCTCTGGGGCGTAACGAGATCAGCTTCGTAGACCTGCCCGGTGGTTATTACCCGGTCGAGGTCCGTCTGGTAGACCGTAACGGCAACCTGGTGACCCAGGAGAGCCGTGAAATCAACAACGTTAACTTCGATTCCGGTGCCGGTAACGCATGGAACCTGACCGTTGGTAACGAGATGGAAGAAGCAAAAGGGCGCCTGATTCAGGGCTCGATGAGCCGCAATTTGCGTCAGTTCTATTTGAATGCATCGGCGGTCAGTGGTGGTCAGGGCAGTTGGGCGAGTGAGGTCAACGTCACGCGTCCGAGTAAGCTCGGGAACATTGACGTCACCCCGACGTTGGGTATGTTGAGCGGCGAACGCACCACTGGCGGTTACGTCAACCTGTCGATGTCCGACGACAGACTGGGCAGCCTCATGCTTAGCCGTTATCAGAACAACAACGTGTCCCGCTTCTATTGGGGGGCACCGAGCAGCAGCCTGTCCTATAGCCGAAACGTGGCGGGTGTCACTCTGTCTTACAACTATCAGAAGTACAGTCGGGGGGAATCACAACAGGCCGAAGCACGCTGGAACTATCGCCCCAACGGGCTGTGGTCGACGTTCTCGGTCGGTGTTCAGAAAGACGGCTACACGCAGGCCAAGGGTAGTTACGGTGTGTATTTCAACATGAGCTGGATGCTTGACAACAGTCAGGCCAGTTTCAGTGCCGCGCACTCCGGCGGGCAAACCCAAATGAGCGGTGACTACCGCAAGGACTTCCAGGACCGTTTTGGTACCACGACAAGCGGGGTGACAGTCAGCCGCATCGATGAGCGTAACAACGTCAACCTCTATGGCAGCCGATCCGGCACGCGAGGAGACGCGTCCCTCAATCTGGGCCATAGCGACACCGCCAGCAACCTGGACATGAACTACCGCGGCATGCTGGCCGCCAGCGCCGACGGGGTCGCACTGGGCCGTTACAGCAACAGTGGCAGCGCCATGCTGCTCAAGACGCCGGACATTGGCGGTACCGAATACGGCTTCAACGTCGAGGGCCATCCGGTTGCGGGTAACAGTACTTATGCGGTTCCAATCAACAGCTACAGCGACGTTACCTTCGCAAGGGTGCAGAGCAACAGTGAAGAAATGGATATGAACATCGAGGTGCCGGCGAACATCGTCCGTGCCCATCCAGGCCAGGTGTATGCGGCACAGGCCAAGGTCGATATCAACATGATCTACAGCGGCTTCCTGGTGGACGCTGCCGGACGTCCGATTGGCGGCAAAATTCTGGAAACTGGCGATATCGCCCATCCCAACGGTCTGTTTTCGATATTCAGTAAGGCAGTGCTTGCTCAGATTACCGTTGACCAAATGGGGCGTCGCTACAGGTGTGACCTGAGCAAGGCCACCGGCAGTTACTACCACTGCCTGTGATCGATCATATAAACAGGAACGAACCATGAAATTGCGAACATCTCTGCCGATGCTGGTTGGCTTGGTACTCCTGGCCTGCGGGCCGGTGCAGGCCGAGGGCGAACTGATGGTGATGCCGGCCACCACCAAGGTCTTCAACAATCACGAGCAAAAAATTACCGTGAAAAACATGGGGGATGCACCGCTGTATCTCTCCATATCGCTGCAAAAGGTCATGAACCCGGGGCTGGTGCCGGAAACCAAGGTAGGTCTGGGTGAACTTCAGCACCCCGGCATGCTGGCCAGCCCGGAAAGACTGACGCTGGGGCCGGGCCAGAGCCGTAAGGTCAGCCTCAAATCATTGTTCGAACCGGTGGATGAACAGCTGTACCGACTGTATATCGTGCCGGTCAGGTCGCTGAAGGTGGACGATGCACCCAAGGACAAGATCACCGCGCCGATGTCGGTCGCGATTGGCTACGGCGTGTTGGTTCGGCATATGCCGGCCCCGGACAAACAGCGCAGCGGCTGGAGCCATCGCTGTGATGCTGGTGCAATCACATTGGTTAACACCGGTAACGTGCGTTATGTGCTGTCGGATGTTGGCAAAGTCGGAGAGACCGTGGCCGTGTTCCCCGGCACTCCTCATCAGTTTCCGGGCAAGCGCTTGAGCGTGCTCGACCAGGGCCAGGCCCGGACTGTGGATTGTCCCTGATGATAGACACGAGCAGATTGTTCCTGGGGGTACTGTTGGCACTGTTCGCCACACAGGGCATGGCGGAGGGCGTACTGAAGCTTTCGCGTACCGAGCTGAAGCTGGAGCCCGGTAAGCCAGCCCACACGCTGTACGTCGAAAATACTGGAGACACGCCCCTGTATCTGGAGGTTAAACAGGAGCTGCTGCTCAATCCGGGGCAGACTCCCGAACACCTGGTGCCGATCCAGGAAGTGGAGCGTCCGAGTCTGTTGATCACCCCCGGCCGGTTGGTCCTGGCACCTGGACAGAAACGCCGAATGGTGATTAGAGAGCTGAAGCCCCCCACGCGAACGTTGGTATGGCGGGTGACTTTCCGTCCCAAGGAACAGTTGGTCATTGATGCTGAAGGGGTATCGGCGCCGCTTGTCGTCAGTGTCGGTTATGGCACGGTGATCTATCAATTGGGCCTTGATAGATAAGTGATGACGCATGGAGGTGAACGCCAGAAGGAAGGGTATATCGAACAAGATTCAGTTAGCCCGAGGGTGCCGACTTACGAGTGTGAGAGATAACTTTTCTGTAGCAGAATAGAGGAGGGGTTACTTTTGAGAACTTGGAAAACGTATTTGTTAGAAATTGGTAAGTTATGCATTTTTGTCGGTGTTTGGAGTTTTATGAAGTGCGAGATGGCGTACTCAGTCACTCTAGAGCTTGGCGATATCAGTAGCGCCTACTCAAACTGTACTTTTAAAAGTAACGGTAATGGAACCTCTACCGTATCGACAGTTGTTGACTATAAGGAGATTAAGCGGGTATGTGGCATTGGTTGCAAGGATCCTTATGCGGGTCGAGGGCTTATAATTTATGCTTACGATAAAAATGGAAAACCGAAAGCGTCTTCGTTTGCAGCCACATCTGTAAAGTTGAATGGGGTCGATAACTATGGTAGGTATTTGGGTGAGGGCTACTCTATATATCAGAATAACTATCGTCATTATCCATGGGGTAGTATGTCCCAATTTTCCGCAACGTTCACTGCTATTATTCCTGACTCTAACTTTTCGGCCTGGCCTGCTATTAGCCTGCGGGCTGCAAATGTTGGGATTTTAGGTACTACGAATGATACGGCAGAGATCAAAGGCGCGGCATATATAGCCACGAGTTCAAGTAATGACGGTACTTGCAAGGTGATTGTCAATCCAGAAACGCCGCCGCCGCCCGATATCAATATTAGCGTATCTGCACCGGACTGGAATCTGGGTGAGCTACAGCAAGGTTTATCTGACACCCGATTGAGCCGTGCGGATCAGATGCTTTGCTTCAGTTATGATGCGGCAGATGTTCAGGGAGGGAAATTTATCATCGGTGCCAGCAATGCCAATGGTGTGGTGAACAACCGCTATCAACTTAGGCATCTGTCGGATACCACCCAAGTGGTGCCCTACAGACTGACGCTAGACAGCGGCAGCACGCTTATTAAGTTACCTGATAACAGCAACGCACTTCCCCTCGGTGGTGCTGGCCGTACCTGTTTTATTCCGACATTTACAACAGAGGTGGGTAAGGCCGTGAAAGAGGGCGACTATAGCGACGTATTGACCTTCACGATCACCACAAAGTCCTAGAAGGCTATAGTGATATGAAAAAATACACCTTCGTGTACCTGTTCCTCGCACTAGGGTTGTTGCCGGTAATGGCGCCGGCTGCGGTGATACTCAAAGGCAAGACCAGCAGCAAGGTAACTGCACATGTCACCCGTCCCAACAACCTGTTTGTGACCGATGATAAAGGTGGCTGGTTCGAGCAGGGGCTGGAAATGCAGCAGCTCGGTGGTTGGGATACCCCTTACGAGGTCAGCGCACGGTTGCGGGTGGTATCCACCACCGGATTGTTTCAGGTGCGCATGGACGAGCCCTTGCAGATACGCAACCAGGCCAACCCCGCATTGGTGTTTCGCACACCGGTAGTCCGGCTTGGGGTGGAGGGCGGGGACCTGAAACCCCTTATGGTTGGTCAAGGCACTGAGTTTCGCAATCCGGCATCGCCCTCGGAAGACGAGGACTCTGTCGGTTACTACGGGTTGGCCATCTCGGCCCTTCCTCCAGACGGCAATTTCAAAAGCACAGCGGGCATCTACGGCGGCGTTCTGTCGCTCACCTTCGAGCCGGTGGCGAAGGCGCCTGAGTGATGACCCTGAAAATGCCCTTTAAGGAATAGTGAACATGCGCTTGTCCGTACTTTCAGCTCTGCTTTTATTGCCCTACCTGGTTGTGCCTGCGCCGGCTTTTGCGCTGATCGACATTTCACCCAAGGAAATCGTCGTCCAAGGCAAACCGGCTACCGTCCAGATCATCAATAATGGCGAGCGTCCGGAGTATGTATCCATCACCCTGTCGCGCCTGCTCAACCCCGGGGTGGAGGGGAGTAGCGAACGGCTGGAGCCTATTACGCTGGCGAGCAAACCGATTCTCTACGCTTTTCCTTTCCGCATCACGCTGGCACCCGGACAAAGCAAGACCATTACCCTGAAGCCGCTCGAAGAAGTTCAGCGGGAACAGGTCTACCGTCTGGACGTCACACCCGTCATCAGCCTGAAAGAGACGGAACATCGGGCGTCGTCCGGCAATGTTTTGATCAACCTCAGCTTCAGCGGTCTGGTCCGCCAACTACCGTACGCCGAAAAATCCCGATTGGCGGTGACCTGCGAAGGTTCAGGCGCTCTTCTGGCCGCCAGCGGAAATGTGCGTTACCCCGTAAAGGGCGCCAAGGTGGATGGCTCTACAGTAGACCCCTTCAATGTTTACCCAGGTGAGCCAAAACTGTTGAAAGGGAAGTCGATTTCAATTCCTGGCCAGCCGTCTTGTTAAGTTGCTTTGGGGAAGTGTTAGCGCTGGAGTGGCCCTCGTCCGATTGGCTATGAGTAGGACACCAATAGCCTTGCTTAGAATTACCCCTTTTTTCGCTCTTGAAACCTCCCAATAACAAGTCCAGAATTGAGTCTTTTCCTGCTTCGGCAAGAAAAGAAACCTCTTAGACTTCAATGGGTCGGACGTCAGATGCGAGTCTCGTTTCCCGCTCCAAACATAGAAAAAGCGCTACTCATTGAGTGGCGCTTTTTTTTGCGCGTTATTTTATTGTCAGCATTGAAAAAGAGGCTTCAGTCTCTTTTTTCGTTCCAGTAAGTTCCACTCGAAACCACAACCAGCCGCGATTTTTAAATACATTATTCCGGCATCTGGCAGATCGCTCTTTCGTGGTATTCGCCTCACTGGAAGCCGTACAAATCACCTCCATCCAAACGAGACGGAGATTGTACGATGGCTCTCACCGATACCGCGGTCCGACACGCCAAACCCCGCGCCAAGGGCTACACCCTCCCTGAATACGATGGCCTCGCTCTTTTCATGAATACGAAAGGCGCCAAGTGCTGGCACTTCCGCTTTTCCTAGGCGGATAAGCAACGGCGTATTTCTCTCGGAACCTATCCTGAAATTGGTTTGCGGGATGCATGTGCTCTGCGTGATGTTGCGAGAGCAGTGGTTGCCAGGGGCATCGATCCGCGTGTCCATCGGCGGCTGGTGCGTAATGCCAGGCGCCTGGCCACGGAAAACGCTTAAGAAGCGGTTGTTCAGTATTGAAAGTGACACGCAACGTTGAGCATCGTGCTTCTGGCCGTGGGTCTCGATAATCCGGTCGAGCCCAGAACCTCCCGCTTCAAGTGACCACCGAGTCGGCTGGCAGCGAGGGCGCTCAGGTTGCATGTAGAGGCGGGCGCCTTACCTTCGCTGTTGATGGCCAGCTAAGCCTTTGGGCCAGGATCAGTCATTAGGCAAGTGCAACTGCACTTCCATGGCGTCATGAAGGAGCCTGACGACCTCAATCACATCGTCGTTTGCCACACGATAGAACACGATATGGCGTGGGCTTTTGACCATTCCATGGGTTTGTTTGGCCTGCTGGCGTGAATAGATGAGGTGATAACTGCGAAGGCCCGGTGCCAGCTCATCGCGTTCGTGGCTGCCAATGCGATAAGGCGTGCAGGCAATCGCTTGCAGCGCCGCGAGGATCAACGCCTGATACCGCTGGCGTGCTTGATCGCCGAACTGCGTCTGGGAGAGCCTGAGGATGTCGACAATGTCGGCGCGCGCCGCGTTGGAAATTCGATACGGCGGCATGCTCAGTGTTTCGCGCGCGCGGGGATGCTCGCCTCCAGGCTCAAGCCCTCGAGGTAGTGCTCCAGATCCCCTTCGTTCAACTGAGTAAAGCGCCCGTGCTCAAGGTCCATGATGCCGATCGAGGTCGCCTGACGCAGGGCCTCAATTTTGGCGGTGTCTTCGGCTACGCGCTGTTCCAATAGGCGCAAACCTTCTCGCATCACTTCGCTGGCATTCTGATAACGGCCGGACTGCACCAGGTCCTGGATAACCTGTTCCTGGTGAGGGGTGAGCACAACGTTTCGCGTCGCCATAATTAGCTCCAGCTCTATGCAATCAGGTACTTTCGATTATTGGCATATTATGCCATTTTCGCTCAAGAGCATAGCTTAGGGCCGACATTCGGCGATCAGGTGATGGCTGACTCGGGGCCAATTAGCAAGGGTCAAAGTGATCCACCCATTAATAAAGCAACCTGCAGATTGATTTGAAGATTGATATGCCTGACTGTGCGCCGGAGGAGGCGCGCGATGTGTGCTTCTCGATCCGCCCTGAAATCGATCGGCATGTTCGGTGCCCATCAATATTTGCGTTTAGAGGCATCAAGAGAGGTTCCAATGCCCTACGAGTTAGAAAATCGCCTGGTGATCGGCGTGGCTTCCAGCGCTGTGTTTGATCTGCTGGCATCGGACGCAGTGTTTCAGAGTCAGGGGGAAGAGGAATACCGCAAGTTCCAGCAGGAAAATCTCCACGTCCCGCTTCCTAAGGGGATCGCGTTTCCGTTCATCAAGCGTTTACTGTCAGTGAATGACCTGAGCGTCGATCCTACGGATCCGCTTGTCGAGGTAATACTTCTTTCGCGAAATGATCCCGACACTGGGCTGCGCGTTCTGAAGACTATCGAGCACTATGGGCTTGGGATGACAAGGGCGATTTTCATGCAGGGAAAGTCCCCGTACGAATACATACCGGCACTGAATATCGCTTTATTTTTGTCGGGTGACAAAAAAGACGTGGAAGCCGCTATCAAGGCCGGGTACCCGGCAGGCCAGGTGCTCGATTCAAAATTCGAAGACGACGAATCTGATAAAACCCTGCGCATCGCATTCGACTTTGACGGCGTACTCGCCGGCGATGAGTCTGAAACAATCATGCAGGCCTCGGGATTGTCCGAGTTCCATGCGCACGAAGTGAAGAACGTTATGCAACCCCATAACCCTGGGCCGCTGAAGGAGTTCATGGTGCGGATATCCAAGATCCAGTCGGTCGAGGAACAGCACAAAAAGCTCAATCCTAAATACGAAAACCGCATACGCGTTTCGATCGTCACGGCCCGCAATGCTCCGTCTCATGAGCGCGCGATGAATACACTCAAGAGTTGGGGTGTCATGGCCAATGACGCCTTCTTTCTGGGTGGCATCGAGAAAGGGAAAATTTTGGGCGTGTTGAAACCGCACATTTTCTTCGATGACCAATCAGGGCACCTTAAATCGACTAGCGCGGTTGCTCCATCCGTGCACATTCCTTTTGGCATCACCAACCATGTGGCGACAGAGGTTGCGCTAGAGCTTGAAGCTGATCAGGTTCAACAGGTGGTGTAATACGGTGGCTTGCGCGCGTAAGTGTGAATCGCCCCGGATTTCGTAGACACCTCTTTGCCTTAAACTGAGGCCAATCAGGAGGTGCCATGAGCAACCCACGTTATCCCGAAGAATTCAAAATCCAAGCGGTCAATCAAGTTAACCGCAGCTACTCGACCGCAATTGCTACCGTTAGCAGACTGGTTCCCGGAATTACCGTTGACGTAAGATAAGTGCTTCGGATTAAGGAGAGTGATGGATGAACGCTACGCCCCCCCAACCATTCTCTCTGGCTCTGCGCTCCTATTCTGGTCAGGTCGAGCTTCACGAACACGACTTTCATCAAATAGTCCTGCCCCAGTCCGGTTGTATGGAGATTGAGGTCGACGGACGCGGTGGCAAGGTCGATGCGAGCCAGGGCGTGGTGATCGCCTCCGGGGCCCGGCATACATTCCTGGCCAACACCCATAACAGTTTCCTGGTGCTGGACGTATTGACTCAGTGTGCCGATGGGCACAAAAGCACCGGACAGTTACTTGACCCTCTCTATGACAAACGTTTTTTTGCGGTCAGGCCCGATATCCGTCATTTGCTCGATTACGCAAGCAGCAATGGACCACGGTTGATCAGTTCGCCCACGATGGCTGAGTCATGGAGCCGGCTGTTGCTGGGTTCTTTATTGCAGCCAGAGGTTGCACCGAACGATCCCGGGCAGTTTATCCTCGCCAGGGCATTGGCCTACATCGAACAACATCTGAGTACGCCCATGACGGTGCATGACATTGCCCGTAATGCGGGCACCAGCGAGCGGCGCTTGTATGTCCTGTTCGGGCGGCACCTGAAAATCACCCCGTTTACCCATATAGCGACCTTGCGCCTGAATCTGGCCATCGACCTGTTGCACCAGACCGCTCTGTCGATCACTGATATTGCGCATCGCGCCGGTTACGCCGACCAAAGTGCACTGAGCCATGCCCTGAAGAAAGCCCGCAACCTGACCCCTGCCTCGGTGCGCAAGCAAGCGCGCGACCACTAAAAGCAGCAGACTTGAACAATTTTTTAGCGGGCTTGATCAATACGTCCTCGCGCAACCTTTCTATTGTCCTCGCATCAGGATTATCCGCAGACGGGCTTGCATGAACACGACTAACGCATCCATCGCCATCACCAAAGGCGCCGCAGGTGCCACTCTGATTGGCGTGATTGCGGTGTTCCTGTGGGCGTGCCTGGCGCTACTGACCACCTTGACCGCCGGAATCCCGGCCTTTCAGTTGCTGGCATCGAGTTTCGCCGTCGCGTTCGTGGCCAGTCTCTGCACGCTCGGCCTGCGTGGCGCTGGGGGGTTCAGCAGTTGGCGACAGCCCTGGTATGTATGGGCAACGGGGTTCGCCGGCATCTTCATCTACCACTCGTTGTATTTCTTTGCCCTGAAGACCGCACCGGCGGCGGAGGCCAGCCTGATTGCCTACCTGTGGCCGCTATTGATCGTCCTGCTCTCAGGGTTTTCTACTGGCGAGTCGTTGCGCAAGCGCCAACTGCTGGGAGCCTTGCTCGGCCTGGTGGGGACAGCCTTCATTATGCAACAGCGTGCCGAGGGTGAAAGCGTCGCCATGCCGCTCATCGGTTACGCCGCAGCCTTTGCCTGCGCGTGGGTCTGGTCGATCTATTCGGTGGTCAACCGGCGTTTCAGCAATGTCCCAAGCAGCATCATCGGTGGCATTTGCGGCCTGGTCGCAGTGGCTGGGCTGCTCTGCCACCTGGCTTTTGAAACCACGGTGCGGCCGGACGCAGGCCAATGGGCAGCAATCATCGCCCTGGGGTTGGGCCCAGTGGGTCTGGCCTTCTTCGCCTGGGATCACGCGACCAAACACGGAAACCTGGCGATGCTTGGCGCCTTGTCTTACCTGGCGCCGCTGTTCTCCACCCTGCTGCTTATTGCCGTGGGGCAAAGCGATGCCAAGCCGACCCTGATAATTCCCGCAGGGCTGATCATCACGGGGGCTGTCATTGCCACTTCCCGGTCACGCAAGACCTCACAGTGATATCGACCAATTAAGGAGACAGGCAAATGGATTTGATCGCTTCGCAGGGAACCATGCGGATCGAAAGCAGTTGCTGGAGAGCCGACGCACTGAGGGCATCATGCCTTGCATTCAGATTCATGAAGCGCTATTGGTTACTTTTGAGGGGGCTGACAGGGCAACAGTGGCTCTTTCACGGACATGATTGAGGGTTGTTGTTTGCGCGGTGGTGTTACTACTCTCGCCTATTGTCTGGAGAGGCGCCGTTCGCCGTGTAGCACTAGCTAACACGATTCGAGGGTGAAGCACTCCAATGATAGGGAGTAGAAACTCCCCGATCTCGCTCGCCCGCTGCGCCGCCACTGTCCCCAGGACTCCCGCCGGCCCGCGCCTGATGCAACGCCTGGAAGCCGCCGACCTGCCGGCAGCCATCCAGCGCGTGATGACTGGTGAATGGAGCCGGGTCAAATCCGGCCAATGAATCCTTGTTTTGAAGAGCCTTTGCCATGTTGAAATTTTCTGCCCATGAATACCCCTATCCCTCCCAGCGCCAGAGTGTGTTTGCCCGCCGTGGCATGGTCGCGGCATCACAACCCTTGGCCGCCCAGGCGGGCATCGAGATCATGCAACAGGGTGGCAACGCGATCGACGCCGCCATTGCCACAGCGGCGGCGCTGACGGTGGTCGAGCCCACCGGCTGCGGCCTGGGGGGCGACGCGTTTGCATTGGTCTGGAGCAAGGGCCAGTTACACGGGCTTAACGGCAACGGCCATGCGCCGGCGACGGTGTCGATCAAGGCGGTCAAGGACGCCGGCCATGAGCAGATGCCGCTGTATGGCTGGACCCCGGTGACGGTGCCGGGCTGCCCGTCGGCGTGGGCCGAGTTGTCGCAACGCTTTGGCAAGCTGCCGTTTGCCGAACTGTTGCAGCCGGCCATCAGCCTGGCGCGGGACGGTTTTCCGCTGTCGCCGGTGATTGCCCATCTATGGCAGGTCGCCCTGGACAAGTTCACGCCCCATCGCGACCCTGTGCTGGAGGCGTGGTTCGAGACCTTCCTGATCGACGGCCGGGCACCACAGGCCGGGGAGCTTTTCCGCAACCCGGCCCAGGCCCGAACCCTTGAAGAGCTGGCTGCGACCCGCTGCGAAAGCCTGTATCGCGGTGCCCTGGCCGAGCGCCTGGATGCCCATTCCCGGGCCACCGGCGGCTACCTGCGGGCCACCGACCTCAGCGGCTACCGTGCACAGTGGGTGGAGCCGATCCACATCAATTATCGAGGCGTCGACGTCTGGGAAATCCCGCCGAGCGGGCAGGGCCTGGTAGCGCTGATGGCCCTGAAGATTCTGGAAGGGTTCAGCTTCGATCACCGTGACAGCCCGCAGACCTGGCATCGCCAACTGGAGGCGATGAAACTGGCCTACAGCGATGGCCTGCACTACATCACCGACCCGCGGCACATGCGCGTGGCGGTGGCCGATTTGCTCAGCGATGACTACAGCACCCGGCGGCGCAGCCAGATCGACGAACAGGCCCAGCTACCCAAGCCCGGCGACCCCCATGCCAGCGGTACCGTGTACCTGGCCACCGCGGACGCGGAAGGCAACATGGTCTCGTTCATCCAGAGCAACTACCACGGCTTCGGCTCCGGTGTGGTACTGCCCGACAGCGGCATCGCCCTGCAAAACCGCGGGCAGGAGTTCAGCCTTGACCCGGCCCACGCCAACTGCCTGGCGCCCGGTAAAAAAACCTTCCACACCATCATCCCCGGCTTCCTCACCCAGAATGGCCAGGCCCTCGGCCCGTTCGGCGTGATGGGCGGGTACATGCAGCCCCAAGGCCACGTGCAGATGGTGATGAACCTGGTGGATTTCGGCCTCAACCCCCAGGCGGCGCTTGATGCACCGCGTTGGCAATGGCTGGGGGGCATGAAGGTCGGCATTGAGCACGGCGCACCCCGGGACCTGGCCAATGCCTTGGCCCGGCGCGGGCACCAGGTGCAGATTGCCAGCGACCTGACGGGCTTCGGGCGCGGGCAGATCATCTTGCGGGACCCGGTCAGCGGCGTGCTGTGTGGCGGTACCGAGCCCCGGACGGATTCGCATATTGCGCTCTGGTAATCCTGTCGTAATCGGAATTCGCTTCTATTCAGTACTCAAACTGAATCGCTTGGTTGCGGAAAATAAACGTGAGTAACGAGAAAGAGGCTGACGGCTCTTGCTATAAAGCGATACTCATTATCTAATTAATGTTAGATATTAGTATCGAATAATAATAGCTAGAGGATTCTATGAACTACCTCCTACCGTCACGATTCGCGCTGCGGCTTTCCACCGTTCTGTTTCTTGCGGTGCCCCTTGCTCAGGCTGCCGACGTCACGATCAAGCGCGACGCATACGGCACCCCTCACGTGTACGCGAGCGAGGTCTATGGTCTGTTCTACGGCTATGGCTACGCCATTGCACAAGATCGCTTGTATCAACTGGAAATTTCCAGGCTCAGTACCCAGGGGCAGGTGGCGGCAGTATTGGGTAAGGATTATGTGAGCTTTGATATTGGTATTCGTAAAAACTATGCACCGGCCAATATCAAGGCACAGTTGGCGAAGCTACCCAAGGCGGATAAGGACATTCTTGAAGGGTATGCGCAGGGCATCAATAAATGGCTGGATGAGATCGATAAAAACCCGCAAGCGTTGATGCCTAAACAGTTCATCGACAAGGGTTTCACCCCGCAGCGTTGGACCGCGTATGACGTGGCGATGGTGTTTATCGGCTCGATGATCAACCGTTTTGGCGACTACAACACTGAGCTGCAAAACCAACAGATACTCGACGGGTTGATCCAGAAAAACGGACAGGCAAAGGGCAGGGCGATCTTCGAGAAACTGCTGGCCGTCGGCAACCCGGATGCGCCTACCACCATTGCCAAGGGCGAATGGCAACCCTCTCTGCGCAACGGCGCTTATGTGGCCCCCAAGGCTTCGATAGCGGCGCAGCGGTCACAGCCGTCGGTGGCAAAGAACCCGACCCAAGGCTGGGAAGCGCCGAAGGAGCGTGCCTTCAGCAACATCATCGTGTTGGGCGCGCAGAAGTCGAAGGACGCCAAGGCCATTCTCCTCAACGGCCCACAGTTCGGATTTTTTCAGCCGGCCTATACCTATTCGATTGGTTTGCACGGTGCGGGTTATGACGCGGTCGGCAACAGTCCCTTCGGTTACCCGATGGTTGAGTTCGGTTACAACAAGGATATTGCGTGGGGCAGTACCTGGGGGGCTGGCGACAACGTCGATCTGTATCGCCTGGAACTGAACCCGGAAAACCCGCAAGAGTACCTTTATCAAGGGCACTACCGGCCCTTTGAAACGCGCACCGAAACGGTTGAGGTCAAAGGTGAAAAGAGCCAACTGATCACGGTCTATCGCAGTGTCCAGGGCGCGGTTGTCGAATATCAGCCAGAGGCTGGCGTTGCCTATGCCAAGCGGCGCGGCTGGGAAGGCGAAGAAGTTGCAACGCTGCTGAGCTGGAATAAAGTCAGTCAGGCAAAGAACCACGAGCAATGGGTCGATCAGGTTCAGCACTCTGCGATCAACGTCAATTGGTACTACGCCGACAACCAGGGCAATATCGGCTACGCCCTAGGCGGGCGGTATCCGGTGCGCGTGCAAGGCCACGACAATCGCTTGCCGGCGCCTGGCAACGGCGACTTCGAGTGGCAGGGTTTTATGCCCTTCACGACCAACCCACAGGTCTACAACCCCAAGAGCGGCTACATCGCCAACTGGAACAACCGTCCAGCCGAAGGCTTTCCAAACCCGGATCAGTGGTGGTACTCCTGGAACACCGCTGACCGTATCCAGACGCTGTTTACCCGCGTGAATAGTCGCGCAACCTTCACCCCCGCCCAGGCCTGGAGCCTGATGATGGATGCCGGGTTCGAAGACCCTAATGCGCGATTCTTCGTGCCGCGCCTGGTCAAGGCCGCCGAGCACAGTGATCAGCCGAAGATCCGCGAGGCAGCAGCAATCCTGGCTCAATGGGATTATCAAGAACGCGATACCGATGGCGACGGTCGCTACGACTCAGCGGCTACACCTGTCTTCCGTGCCTGGCTCAAGCATATGTTGGTGCTGTCGCTGGGCGATGTATTGCCCAAGGAACAGGCCGAACAGTTCCTCGAAACCGGCCACTTCAAACCGGGCAGCAGTTCGCCGGGCAGCCAGAATATCAACGTCGGCACCAAGGTCATGCATCAGGCGATGATCGCCAGCGCAGCTGAAAAAGCCCAGGGTTTTGACATGTTCAAGGGCAAGGATATCGACGCGCTGATGCTCCAGGCATTGCAACTGAGTATCGATGAGCTGAGCGCGGAACAAGGCGCAGACGTTAAAGCCTGGCGCACAGGAATCGCACACACCACCTACGGCACGAAGAACTTCCTCGGTATTCCCCAGGCGGGCGATGAACAACCGATGAGCAATCGACTGGCAATGAACCGTGGCACTGAAAACAATCTAACGGTGTTCACCACTGCCGGCGTTCAAGGCTTTGAGGTTGTTGCCCCCGGGCAATCGGGGTTTATCGCCCCGGACGGGACTCGGTCCAAACACTTCGATGATCAACTGGCGCTCTATGGCGATTTGAAGAACAAACGCACGTGGCTGAGCGATCAAGATGTGGACGCTCATACGGTCGAGAAAACACACCTCAGCTACTGACTCCACTTGCGCTTTCAGGGCTCAACCCTGAAAGCGCAGCGACCAGACTGGAGCGAGGTCGGGGCTATTGAGCTGACACCTCGCTCAAGGCAGTGAAGATCAATTGTGGGAGCTGTCGAGCCCCTGCGAGGCTGCGATGGCGGCGGCACAGCAAACATTGATGCCGCCTGATCCACCGCTATCGCAGCCTCGCTGGGGCTCGACAGCTCCCACAAGGTGTTCGCTTCGCCGGTTAGATCTTCGTCCCTCGCCAGGCGATTGGTGTTTCAAAGACCTTGAAAGGGCTGACTTTAAAGCCGACAGGGCTTGGGCGGATAGCTGATTTCAGCCCGCCACCGCCACTGTCTTTTCTGGCCGTTTAGCTGTCGCGCTTCACCACCAACGTCAAAATGTCATAGCTGGCCACCAGTTCTCCCAACTGATTGGTCACTTCCACGTCCCACGCCACCACCCCTTGTCGTATGCCCTGAGGGCTCTTCTTGCCCTGATCAATCTTGCGCTTGCAGGTCAGTCGCGCCTGGATGGTGTCGCCAATCCCCACCGGATTGATAAAGCGCAAGGTGTCCAGGCCATAGTTGGCCAGTACAGGCCCCGGTGCCGGGGATACAAACAGGCCCGCCGCTGCGGACAGTACGAAGTAACCATGGGCAATTCGCTTGCCGAATTGCGACGCCTTGGCGGCGATGTCGTCGAAGTGCATGTAGAAGTGATCGCCAGACAGGCAGCCGAAGTTGACCAGGTCGGCCTCGGTAACGGTGCGGCGGTGGGTCAGCAGCGACTCGCCGATTTGCAGGTCCTCGAAGAACCGGCGGAACGGGTGCACATCGGTTTCAATGACCTTGGCACCGCGCACGTATTCGCCGGTGACCGCTGCCAGCATGGTCGGCGAGCCTTGTACGGCAGCGCGTTGCAGATAGTGTTTAACCGCACGCAAGCCACCCAGTTCTTCACCGCCGCCGGAGCGGCCCGGGCCGCCGTGTTTGAGTTGTGGCAGTGGTGAGCCATGGCCGGTGGACTCGGCGGCGGATTCGCGGTCGAGCACCAGCAAACGGCCGTGCCAGGCGGCGGCAACGGGGATGGCCTTGGCGGCGATCTGCGGGTCTTTGGTGATCAGGCTGGCCACCAGGCTACCTTTGCCGCGTGCAGCCAGTGCCAGGGCTTCGTCTAGATCCTCATAGGCCATCAACGTGCTGACTGGGCCGAACGCTTCGATGTCGTGGGCGCCGCCCTCGGCATGCGGGTCGCGTGCTTGCAGCAACGTAGGGGCGAAGAAGGCGCCCTGGCTGACGTTTTCACCGCGAGGCTCGAAACCGTCGCGGGCACCGAACAGCAGGTCGCTGCTCTGTAACAGGCTTTCCAGGCGTTCGGCCACGTCTTTCTGTTGGTCGTGAGAGGCGAGGGCCCCCATGCGTACGCCCTCCACCGACGGGTCGCCCACCACGACTTTTTTCAATCGATCCCGCAGACGAGCAGCGACCGCATCGATGTGTTTGGCCGGGACAATCGCACGACGAATGGCGGTGCATTTCTGCCCGGCCTTGGTGGTCATTTCTCGCGCGACTTCCTTGATGAACAGCTCAAACTCTTCATCGTCCGGTGTCACGTCCGGGGCGAGGATCGCGCAGTTGAGCGAGTCAGCCTCGGCGTTGAACGGCACCGAGTGGCGGATCAGGTTCGGGTTGACCCGCAGCTTGGCGGCGGTGTCGGCAGAACCGGTGAACGTCACCACGTCCTGGCCTTGCAGGCGGTCGAGCAAGTCACCGGTACTGCCGATGATCAACTGCAGGCTACCCGCCGGTAGAAGACCTGATTCGTCCATCAGGCGCACCACGGCCTCGGTCAGGTAGCTGGTGGCGCTGGCCGGCTTGACGATGCACGGCATGCCGGCCAGAAAGCTGGGGGCGAACTTCTCCAGCATGCCCCAGATCGGGAAGTTGAACGCATTGATGTGCACCGCCACGCCGCCACGGGGCACCAGGATATGGGTGCCGGCGAAACGGCCCAGTTTGCTCAACGGCATCGCCGGGCCTTCATGGACGATATTGCCCGACGGCAGTTCCCGTGAGGCAAGGCTGGCGTAGGTGAACAGCGTGCTGTTGCCGCCTTCGATATCGATCCAACTGTCGGCGCGGGTAGCGCCGCTGTGGTGGGACAGGGCGTAGAGCTGTTCCTTGCGTTCGCTCAGGTACAAGGCGATGGCCTTGAGGCGCTGGGCCCTTTGCTGGAAGTCCAGGGCCATCAAACCCGTGACGCCCTGGCGGCGCCCATGTTCGATGGCTTCAGCGAAGTCCGGACGTTCTTCGTGAGTGCGCGCCAGCTCATGGCCGTCGATGGCGCTGCGCAGCACCTGGGCACCGTGTTGGCCGATCCAGCGGCCGGCGATAAAACTTTGCAGGGTAGGGGCGTGAGGCATCACGATTCCTCCGGGTTGGGTAAAGAGCGTTAGTGTTTGCTGGCGCCTGCGGCACCAATGCCAGTCATGGAGCGGATGAACTGCGCCAGGTAACGGCCGCGCTCAAGGGTGGCGCGAGGCGAGCGGTCGGTGACGGAGAAGATCCAGGCGCTGAAAAACGCCAGGCTCATGGAGAACAGTGCCGGGTTGGAGTAGGGGAACAGTGCCTGGTCGTAATGCAGCACGTTGACCCACACCGCCGGGCTGAGTAGCAGCAGCACAATCGCCGAGACCAGCCCTGCCAGGCTGCCGGTCACCGCGCCACGGGTGGTCAGGCCCTTCCAGTACATCGAGAGGAACAGCACCGGGAAATTCACCGAGGCGGCAATCGCCAAAACCAGGCCGGACAGGAACGCAATGTTCTGCGACTCAAACAGCAGGCCGAGGATGATCGCCAGCACGCCGATGCACAGCGTGGCGATGCGCGAGACGCGAATTTCCTGCTGCTCGGTGGCCTGCCCCTGGCGGATCACGCAGGCATACAGGTCATGGGAAACCGCTGATGCACCGGACAGCGCCAACCCGGCCACCACGGCGAGAATGGTGGCAAAGGCCACGGCCGAAATGAACCCGAGGAACAGGTTGCCGCCCACGGCCTGGGCCAGGTGCACGGCGATCATATTGCCGCCGCCGATAATCGCGCCACTGGCGTCGCGGAAGGCCGGATCGGTGCCGACCATGACGATGGCACCGAAGCCGACAATGATCAGTAAAAGATAGAAGTAACCAATGAACCCGGTAGCGTAGAACACGCTTTTACGCGCTTCCTTGGCATCGCTGACGGTGAAAAAGCGCATCAGAATATGCGGCAGGCCGGCTGTGCCGAACATCATGCCCAGGCCCAGGGAGATCGCATCAATCGGGTTGGACAACAAGCCGCCCGGCGCCATGATCGCGCTGCCCTTGGCGTGCACGGCGGTGGCGCCGGCGAACATCGCTTCGGTGCTGAAACCAAAATGCTTGAGCACCATGAACGCCATGAACGTAGTGCCGAACAGCAGCATCACCGCTTTGATTATCTGTACCCAGGTGGTGGCAAGCATGCCGCCGAGGGTCACATAGAACACCATTAGCACGCCCACCAGCATCACGGCATAGAGGTAGTCGATGCCGAACAGCAACTCAATCAGTTTGCCGGCGCCGACCATCTGCGCCACCAGGTACATCAGCGCTACGGTCAGGGTGCCGAAGGCTGAAGTCAGGCGCACCGGGGTTTGTTCCAGGCGGTAGGACACCACATCGGCAAAGGTGTATTTACCCAGGTTACGCAGACGTTCGGCGATCAGGAACAGAATGATCGGCCAGCCAGCCAATACGCCCAGGGCGTACAACAAACCGTCATAGCCGTTGAGGAACATCATCGCCGAGATGCCGAGAAAGGACGCTGCCGAGATCATGTCGCCAGCAATCGCCAGGCCATTCTGGAAACCGCTCATGCCGCCGCCGGCGGTGTAGAAATCGCTGGCAGAACGGGTGCGCAAGGCGGCCCAGCGCGTCACGCCGAGGGTGAATAGCACGAACACCAGGAACATGCCGATGGCGTTCCAGTTCAGTGGTCGGGAGGCGTCGTCGGCGGCAATCGCCAGGTCTGTGGCCAGCGCCAGGGGCAAGAGAAACCACGCTGCAAGCCGGCTCATGATGTGCACTCCTGCTTGAGTTTGTCGTTCAGCGGGTCGATTACATGATTGGCGCGGTACACATAAAAACCGGTCAGTGCGAACGCCAACAGCACGATCACCACACCCACCAGCATGCCCACCGTGGTCACGCCGCCACTCAGCGACTGCCCGAGGGTGGCCGGGGAGAACGCCACCAAGAGCACAAAGCCGAAATAGATCACCAGCATGATCAGCGACAGCGACCAGTACAGGTTCTGTTTGCGGCGTACCAACTGGATGAAATCGGGATGTCGACGGATGCGTTCGATAGCGTCGGGGGTCATGGCGGTGTGCTCCTTTTTATTGTTGTGGTTGTGGTGTTGCGGCACGCGTTACAGCTGATCGAAGTCCAGTACCACCTTGTCGCTGACTGGGAACGCCTGGCACGACAGCACATAGCCGGCGGCCACTTCGTAGTCCTCCAGGGCGTGGTTGCTGTCCATCTCCACTTCGCCTTCGATGACCTTGCATTTGCAGGTGGAGCACACGCCGGCCTTGCACGAATACGGCAGCTCAGCGCCTTGGGCGTTGCCCGCGTCAAGAATGCTTTGGCTGTTGCGCGGCAGGTCGAAGGCCAGGGCGCGGCCATCGCTGATCACGGTGATCTGGCTGACCGCCGCATCCACTTGCCGCGCCGCTTCACGAGCCTCGCGTTTGTGCTGGCTGCCGGCGGCGGCGAACAGTTCGAAATGAATGCGCTCCGGCGCCATGCCCTTGGCCTTGAGACTGTCGCGCACGGTTTCGGTCATTTCCTGGGGGCCGCAGATAAAGGCCGCGTCGAGGGCTTTTACGTCGAGCCAGCGGGAGAACAGTTGCTCGCATTTGTCGGCGTTGATGCGGCCGTTGTAGAGGTCCACGTCCTGCTGCTCGCGGCTGAACACGAAGATCAGGTTCAGGCGCTGCAGGTAGCGGTTTTTCAGGTCTTCGAGCTGTTCGCGAAACAGCGCGCCGGAGCTGGAACGGTTGCCGTACAGCAGCGTCACGCGGCTGTGGGGCTCGGTTTGCAGGGTGGTCTTGATGATCGACAGGATCGGCGTGATGCCGCTGCCGGCCGCCACCGCCAAGTAATTGCCATGGCGAGCGGGATCAAGGTCCACATGAAAATGCCCGGCGGGCGGCATCACTTCCAGGCTGTGCCCGGCCTTGAGCTGCTCATTGGCAAACGCCGAGAACCGCCCTCCGGCCACGCGCTTGATGGCGATGCGCAGTTCACCGTCATTGACCCCGGTGCAGATCGAATAGGAGCGGTGCACTTCCTCGCCATCCAGCTGGGTGCGTATCACCAGGTGCTGGCCTTGGGTGAAGTGGAAGCTGTCTTGCAGGTGCTGCGGAATCTCGAAGGCGATGGACACCGCATCACGGGTCTCGTTGCGCACATCCTTGATGATCAAGCTGTGAAATTTGCTCATTATTGTTCTCCAACCAAGCGGGCCGCTGGCCCCTCAGATGCACTTGAAATAGTCGAACGGTTCCAGGCAGTCGCGGCAGCGGTGCAGCGCCTTGCAGGCGGTGGAGCCGAATTCGCTGAGCACTTCGGTGTGAGAGCTGCCGCATTGCGGGCAGGCAATCACCGGGCTTTCACCGAGCAAGCTGCGCTTGCTGGTGCTGCCTTCTGGCGGCGCGATGCCATAGGCGCGCAGGCGTTCGCGGCCGTGGTGGGTGATCCAGTCAGTGGTCCAGGCCGGGGTCAACTTGCGCTCCAGTTGCGGTGCGCGAAAACCAGCTGACTCCAGCGCCTGGCGAATGTCACTCTCGATCACTTCGGTGGCGGGGCAGCCGGAGTAGGTGGGCGTGACGACGACATGCAGGTGGCCGGCCTGCCAGTCGAGGTCACGGACGATGCCAAGGTCGACCACGCTGACCACCGGCACTTCCGGGTCCATGACCTGCGCCAGGGTGGCCCACGCGGCGGCCAGGTCGGTGGGTTGCGCCGGCCGTGCGCCCTGGTCGCTGGCGATCAGCTCACCAGGTTGCATCGGGGTACGCTCGGGGCAGGAATTGCATTTCTGCCAGCAGAATCCCCAGGTGCTCGCTGTGCAGTCCACGGCGGGCGTCCAGGTAGAAATAGCTCGCGGCCGGCGGCAGGGGCAGGGTGGCGCTGGTGAAGATCTCGCTGACCTTGGCCTGCCACGCCGCAGCCACTTGCGCCGCGTCCGGAGTGATGCCGGCGGTGTGCAGGCGCTGTTCACTGTCGTCGGCGCTGGTCAGCTCCACGGTGAAACGCCACACCTCGGGGATCGCCGCGAGCATGCGTTTGTGACTTTCTTCGGTGCCGTCCCCCAGGCGTTCCACCCACTCACCGGAGCGGCGCAGGTGGTAGGTGACTTCCTTCACGGCCTTGGCGGCGATCCCGGCGATGCGCTCGTCGCTGGACTGGGCAAGACCGCTCAACACCGGCAAGTGCCAAGCGTCATAGAGAAACTGCTTGAGCAGGGTCACCGCGTAATCGCCGTTGGGTTGTTCCACCAACAGCAGGTTGCGATAGGCCCGTTCGTCCCGACGAAACGCCAGGTGATCGGCGTTGCGCCCGTCATCCAGCAGTTCGGCGGCGTATTCCAGCCAGTTACGGGCCTGGCCCACCAGGTCGAGGCCGACGTTCATCAGTGCCAGTTCTTCCTCCAGTGCCGGTGCATGACCGCACCACTGGCACAGGCGCTGGCCCTGAATCAGGGCGCTGTCGCCCAGGCGCAGCAGGTATTCGATCAGATCGGTTTTAGTGTTCATGGTCGACCTCACATGTGCCCGACTTCGGCCGGCAACTCGTAGAAGCTGGCGTGGCGGTAAACCTTGTCGTCGGCCGGATCGAACAGCGGGTCTTTCTCGTCCGGTGATGAGGCGGTGATCAGCTTGGAGGGCACCACCCACAGACTCACGCCTTCGCTGCGGCGGGTGTACAGCTCCCGGGCGTTTTCGATGGCCATGGTGGTGTCGGCGGCATGCACACTGCCGACATGTTTGTGATTCAGGCCGTGCTTGCTGCGCACGAAAACTTCAAACAGGGTCCATTCAGACATAACGGTGACTCCACATCAGGTGGCCGATCAGGCGACGTTCTTGTTCTGTTTTTTACGCGCATGGGCAACCGCGGCTTCGCGCACCCAGGCGCCGTCTTCAATGGCTTTGCGGCGAGTGGCGACACGTTCCTGGTTGCACGGGCCGTTGCCCTTGAGCACTTCGTAGAACTCGCTCCACTGAATCTCGCCGAAGTCGTAATGACCGCGTTCAGCGTTCCATTTCAGGTGCGGATCCGGGCAGGTGCAGCCCAGCAACTCCAGCTGCGGGATGGTCTGGTCGATAAAGCGTTGGCGCAGTTCGTCGTTGCTCTGGCGCTTGATCTTCCAGGCCATGGATTGGGCGCTGTTGGGCGAGTGTTCATCGCTGGGGCCGAACATCATCAGCGACGGCCACCACAGGCGGTTGATCGCGTCCTGGACCATGTCTTTCTGCGCCTGGTTACCCTCGCGCATCAGGGTCAGGAGGATTTCGTAGCCCTGGCGCTGGTGAAAACTTTCTTCCTTGCAGATACGCACCATGGCCCGGGAGTAGGGGCCGTAGGAGGTGCGCTGCAACACCACCTGATTGACGATGGCGGCGCCATCCACCAGCCAGCCCACGGCGCCCATGTCGGCCCAGTTCAAGGTTGGGTAGTTGAAGATGCTCGAGTACTTGGCCTTGCCGTTGTGCAGCTTGGCGATTTCTTCGTCGCGGTCGGCGCCCAGGGTTTCCATCGCGCTGTATAGGTACAGGCCATGACCGGCTTCGTCCTGGATCTTGGCCATCAATTGCAGTTTGCGTTTGAGGGAGGGCGCGCGGGTGACCCAGTTGCCTTCCGGCAGCATGCCGACGATTTCCGAGTGGGCGTGCTGGGAGATCTGGCGGATCAGGGTTTGCCGATAAGCGTCGGGCATCCAGTTCTTGGCTTCGATCTTGATTTCGGCGTCGATCTTTTCCTGGAAGGCGCGCTCCTGCTCGGACATCTCCGACAGCGCCTTGATGCGCTTCACTCCGGTTTCAACAAGCTGTGCGTACATGGGGTTTCTCCCGCCGTGTCTCTGTTCAGGGCATGGATAACTTTATAAGCGATACCAAATTTAATATCAAACGCAAAATGACGTGTCGTAATTGTTTTTTGTATCGCTTTGGTCGAATCAGTTGTTTCACGGGCGAAAAAAAGCCCCGCAGAGGCGGGGCTATAAAGGTGCAGCAGTCATGCTTTAGGGCGTCTGTCCATGACGTGGCAGGCCTTGCCCTCGGACCGTTTGATCGAGTGCAGCGGCTGCAGGACGATACGTGAACTGATGCCGATATAGGTCTTGATGTGCCGACTCAACTCGGTCGCGACGGCTTTTTGCTGTTCGTCGCTGAAGTGCTGATGTTCCGCCTTGAGTTCTACATGCACATCCACGCTGTCGAGATTGCCATTGCGATACAGATGTATTTCATAGCACTCTGAAAGTTGTTTGATTTTAAGTACCTGCTCCTCAATCTGTGTGGGAAACACATTGACCCCGCGGATGATCAGCATGTCGTCGCTGCGCCCGGTGATCTTGTCGATGCGCCGCATGGGCCGCGCAGTGCCGGGCAGCAAGCGTGTCAGGTCGCGGGTCCGGTAGCGGATCATCGGCAGCGCTTCCTTGCTCAAGGACGTGAACACCAGTTCGCCCATCTGCCCGTCCGGCAGCACTTCCCCTGTCACGGGGTTGATGATTTCCGGGTAAAAGTGATCCTCCCAGAGCGTTGGGCCATCTTTGGTTTGCGCGCACTCCATGGCCACACCCGGGCCCATGATTTCCGACAGCCCGTAGATATCCAGCGCGGTGATACCCAGGCGCGTTTCGATGGCGCTGCGCAATTCGCCAGTCCAGGGTTCGGCACCGAAGATCCCCAGGCGCAGGGCCAATTTGTGTGGGTCGATGCCCTGGCGCTCGATTTCGTCGGCGATGTTCAGCATGTAGGAGGGCGTGACCATGATGATGTCCGGCTGGAAATCCTTGATCAGTTGCACCTGCTTTTCGGTCTGCCCGCCGGACATCGGAATCACCGTGCAGCCCAGGCGTTCTGCGCCGTAGTGGGCCCCGAGGCCGCCGGTAAACAGTCCGTAGCCATAGGAAATATGCACCTTGTCGCCACGCCGGCCGCCGGCGGCGCGGATCGAGCGGGCGACCACGTTGGCCCAGGTGTCGATGTCGCCTTGGGTATAACCCACGACCGTCGGCTTGCCGGTGGTACCACTGGAGGCATGCAGGCGCACCACCTCATTCATGGGGACGGCGAACATGCCGTAGGGGTAACTGTCCCGCAGGTCGCTCTTGGTGGTGAAGGGGAATTTCGCCAGATCGTCCAGGGACCGGATGTCATCGGGGTGCACCCCCAACGCATCGAAGCGTTGACGATACAACGGTACATTCTGGTAGGCGTGGCGCAGGCTCCAGCGCAGACGTTCCAGTTGATGGCTGCGCAGTTGGTCGACACTGGCGGTTTCCATCGGGTCCAGAACGGGATCAAGCACGGCTTTGGTCATTGGCATGTTCATGAGTTCACTCGAATTATTTTTGTGTATCAGCCCACTGCACGAGGCGGGCTTTGAGTGCATGCCCAGAGGATACCGCTCGGGTCCCCGGGAATCGCGATTCTTTAGACGGACAGCCGCTCAATGATCAGCGCGATGCCTTGGCCGACGCCGATGCACATGGTGCACAGCGCGTAGCGGCCGCCACGTTCCTCCAGTTCATGCAGAGCGGTGGTCACCAGCCGCGCGCCGCTCATGCCCAGTGGATGCCCCAGGGCAATGGCGCCGCCGTTGGGGTTGACCCGTGAGTCGTTGTCGTCAAGGCCCAGCTCTCGCAACACCGCCAGGCCCTGGGCGGCGAAGGCCTCGTTGAGTTCGATCACGTGCATGTCCGCCAGGCTCAGGTTGGCCAGCTCCAGCACCTTGCGAGTGGCCGGCACCGGGCCGATGCCCATGATCCGAGGGTCCACACCGGCGGTGGCCATCGCCACCACTCGGGCTCGGGCTATCAGGCCGTGACGCTTGGCCACTTCCGGGCTGGCGAGTAGCAGGGCGCAAGCACCGTCATTGACGCCGGAAGCATTGCCGGCGGTGATGCTGCCGCCTTCTCGAAACGGTGTACCGAGCTTTTGCAGTTGCTCAAGGGTGGTGTCGCCGCGTGGGTGCTCGTCGTGCTCGACCACTTTGGCCGGGCCTTTGCGTTGCGGGATGTCTACCGCGACGATTTCCCTGGCCAGGCGCCCGCTGGCCTGGGCGGCAGCGGCCCGTTGCTGGCTGCGCAGGGCAAAGGCGTCCTGGTCGGCGCGGGAGATGTTGAACTGCTCGGCGACGTTCTCGGCCGTCTCCGGCATCGAGTCGATGCCGTAGGTCTTTTTCATCAGCGGATTGACGAAGCGCCAGCCAATGGTGGTGTCGTACACCTTGGCCTCGCGGGAAAACGCCTGCTCGGCCTTGCCCATCACCAAGGGCGCGCGGGACATCGATTCGACGCCGCCCACCAGCATCAACCCGGCCTCGCCACAGCGAATTGCCCGGGCCGCGCTGCCGATGGCATCGAGCCCGGAGCCGCACAAGCGGTTGAGGGTGGTGCCCGGTACGCTGACCGGCAGCCCGGCCAACAGTGCCGACATGCGGGCGACGTTGCGATTGTCTTCGCCGGCCTGGTTGGCGCAGCCGTAGATCACATCGTCGACGCTGTTCCAGTCAACTTGCGGATGGCGGCGCAGCAACTCGCGCAACGGCACGGCGCCGAGGTCGTCGGCCCGCACGCTGCTCAGGGCGCCTGCGTATCGGCCAATCGGGGTCCGTACTGCGTCGATGATCAGGGCGTCATTCATTCGGGGTCTCCTGCGCCAGCACCGTGCCGCGCACTTTGTAGGATTTGCCATGGAACAGCGCAATCAGCTGGCCCGTCTGGTTTTCGATGCGTACGTCGTAGTTACCGGTGCGGCCGGCACGGCTTTGCTCGCGGCAGTCGGCGCTCAAGGTGTCGCCCAGATGGGCCGGGGCGATGTAATCGATGCTGCAACCGAGGGCCACGGTGGCGTCGTTGTAGCTGTTGCAGGCCACGGCAAACGCCGAGTCCGCCAGGGCAAACAGGTAGCCGCCGTGGCAGGTGCCGTGTCCCTGGATCATCTCGGCGCGTACGCTCATGCCCAACCGGGCGCAGCCAGGTGCCACCGAGAGCAGGCGTATGCCCATCGCCTGGCTGGCGGCATCACGGTTGAACAGGGTCTGGGCGCACTGGTTGGCCAGGCTCATGGCTTCAGGGTGGGTCATGCGGTGTGCTCCCTTCAGCGGCCCTTGAAGTGTGGGCTGCGTTTTTCCATGAAGGCGCCGACGCCTTCGCGGTAGTCCTCGCTATGCCCGGCTAAACGTTGCAGGTCCCTTTCCAGTTCCAGCTGTTCATCAAAGGTGTTGCTCAGGCTGGCGTTCAGGCTGCGTTTGATCAGTGCCAGGCCGTAGGTGGGTTGTGTGGCCAGGTGGCGGGCGAGGGTCAGGGCTTCGTTGCGCAGATCGGCGTCGTCCACGCAGCGGTAGATCAAGCCCCATTGCTCGGCCTGTTCGGCGCTCAGGCGGTTGCCCAGTAAGGCCAGGGCCTTGGCGCGAGCCATACCTACCAGGCGCGGCAGGGTCCAGGTACCACCGGAGTCAGGGATCAGGCCGATCTTGCAGAAGGCTTGAATGAAGCTGGCTGAGCGGGCGGCTAGCACCAGGTCGCAGGCCAGCGGAATGTTCGCCCCGGCCCCGGCGGCCACGCCATTCACCGCGCAAATCACCGGCAGGGGCAGGTCACGCAGTTGGCGGATCAGCGGGTTGTAGAACTGCTCGATGGATTCGCCCAGATCCGGCACCGTGCCGCCGGGCGCCACGTTGCGGTCGCCGAGGTCTTGCCCGGCGCAAAAGCCACGGCCTTCGCCGGTCAGCAGCAGTACTCGCACGTCGGGGGTTTGCTGAACCAGCCTCAGCGCTTCTTTGACCTCGCCGTGCATCTGCGTGTTGAAGCTGTTGAGTTGCTCGGGGCGGTTGAGGCTGAGCAGGGCGACGCCGGCCTCGATGGAAAACAGGATGTGTTCGAAGTTCATGGTCGTGAGGACCTCACGGTGCACGCTCGGCAATCAGCCGGCTCTTTATTGGATCGGCCGAGTCAGCCGGTTTTGTCGGAGTATAGTCTTAATGCGATACATAAATGCAATTACAAAATAGATTTAATGTGTCTTGTTTTGAGTTTTCTAGAATTTATCGTGAATGTTCCTGGCCGCGAATATTGCGATAATCGCTATGTTTCATTGAGTTATGACTGATGTGTCAGGCCGCACATTCCGCTTGCATCGGTCGATATATCAAGCGATACGCTTTTTCAGCTTTGTGCTTGAAAAATTGATGTGATACAAAATGAATCAAGATCGCCATCGCTTTGCGAACACGCCTCACAAGGAATTCTCCATGACCTGCTACAGCCTCGACGGCCTGACCCCGGTGGTTGACCCCACGGCCTACGTCCATCCCTCAGCGGTACTGATCGGCGACGTGATTGTCGGCCCCCATTGTTATGTGGGACCGCTGGCGAGTTTGCGCGGCGACTTCGGGCGCATCGTCCTGGAAGAGGGCGCCAACCTGCAGGACACCTGTGTGATGCACGGCTTCCCCGACAGTGACACCGTGGTCGAGCGCAACGGTCATATTGGCCACGGCGCTGTGCTGCATGGTTGCCGGATCGGCACGGATGCCCTGGTGGGAATGAATGCGGTGGTGATGGACAACGCACGCATTGGCGCGCGTTCGTTCGTCTCGGCAGCGGCCTTCGTCAAGGCCGGTTTCGAGTGCCCCGAGCAGTCATTGGTGATGGGCACACCGGCCAGCGTCAAGCGCAGCCTCAGTGACGAAGAGGTGGCGTGGAAGCAAACCGGTACCCGCGAATACCAGCGCCTGGCCCAGCGCTGCCTGGAGCAGATGCAGGTGTGCGAGCCCCTGAGCGCGCCGGAAACCGACCGGCCGCGGATCAGCGACAGTGGCCTGAGACCCAAGGGCCAATGAAACGCCTGCATCCTGACGCCGCTAAAAACGGTATATTTTCTCTTTTTGCCTCGGTACGCCCATGTCGTCACTGACCCCTTTGAACCAACTGATTACCCGCTTCCAGGAGCAGACACCGATCCGCGCCAGTTCACTGATCATCACGCTGTACGGTGATGCCATTGAACCTCACGGCGGTACGGTCTGGTTGGGGAGCCTGATTCAGTTGCTTGAGCCCATCGGCATCAATGAACGGCTGATTCGTACGTCGATCTTTCGCCTGACCAAGGAAGGCTGGCTGACCGCCGAGAAAGTCGGTCGTCGTAGCTACTACAGCCTTACCGGGACCGGGCGTCGTCGTTTCGACAAGGCCTTCAAGCGGGTCTACAGCTCCACCGTGCCGGCCTGGGACGGTTCCTGGTGCCTGGTGATGCTCACCCAGTTAGTCCAGGAAAAGCGCAAGCAGGTACGTGAAGAGCTGGAGTGGCAAGGTTTCGGTGCCATTACCCCCACCGTGCTGGCCTGCCCACGCAGCGACCGCGCCGACGTCAACGCCACCTTGCTCGACCTCGGTGCTCAGGAAGACACCATCGTTTTCGAAACCACCGCACAGGATGTACTGGCCTCCAAGGCTCTACGGGGACAGGTACGTGAGAGTTGGAACATCGAGGAACTGGCGGCCCACTACAGCGAGTTCATTCAACTGTTCCGGCCGCTCTGGCAGGCACTTCGCGAGCAGGAGCAGCTACAACCGGCAGACTGTTTCCTGGCGCGAGTCCTGCTTATTCACGAATACCGCAAACTGCTGCTGCGCGACCCACAGTTACCCGATGAGCTATTGCCGGGAGACTGGGAAGGGCGTGCCGCGCGTCAGCTGTGTCGCAACATTTACCGGCTGATTTACGCCAAGGCTGAAGAGTGGCTCAACAGTGCCCTGGAAACGGCTGATGGTCCGCTGCCGGAGGTGGGTGAGGCGTTCTATCGACGTTTTGGCGGGCTTAAATAACCTCACTGCATATGGGGAACCCCTGAGATTGTCCCGTTACGACAGCGTCATGCCTGAGGCCACACTACTGGAAACCGGTCCTCGCGCATCCGATCACCCGTGTTCAAGTCGATGCCAGGGAAGGGCGGTGAGGTACGGCCCGGGCTCTGGATATAACACACGTCGTCGCCCATAAAACGGGTGGCAAACCTGTGCGAGGGCTTTTTGCCGGTGTGGAATAGGTGCGGTCGCCATCGAGGAGAGGGTAGGTCAGAACGAAAAAGCCCGGCACGTGGCCAGGCTTTCTGTAGAGGGGGCCAAGTCCTTTTGGCTGACCGTAGTATGTTGGGTCGATGTGATGAAGAGATGACAGGCCGATACGAAAAACCCGGCGCTAGGCCGGGCTCGAACGTGGATAAATACTCTATCTATCAGCGATGTTTGTTCTTGTGCTTGTGTTTATTCTTGCCCTTGTAGTGCTTGCCGCCTGACCTGTGTTTACTGCCGTCGTCGGCCAGGTTATTGCCCACCGCGCCACCCGCTGCGCCGCCCAGACCGGCACCGATGGTCGAGCCGGTGGTGCCTCCCAGCTTGTTGCCGATGATAGAGCCGCCAGCTGATCCGATCCCGCCACCGATGGCGGCTTCGGTTTTGTTACCTCTCGGCGCTCCGATTGCACTACCCGCAGCTCCGCCTACGCCAGCGCCCACGGCAGCCCCCGTGGATCCGCCTAACTGCTGGCCAACGATGTTACCCAGCACGCCACCGACACCACCTCCGACAGCGGCGGAGCCATCTCCAGCGGCCATGGCGCCCTGTGCAAACAGGAGGCTTACAGCAAGGATCGGGAGTGTCATTCGCATTTTCTGAACCTCGACAGGGAGTGATCTGACGCTCACGGTTTGAAAGACGTCTAGGGTTTAAGAGCAGGCGAAAAGCTCAAAGTTCTTTGGTTGCCAAGGCGCCACTTGTAACAAATAGTTTCTCCGTGAGCGGATCCTGCGTTGTCAGCCGTGCATGATGGGCATCAGTGGCGCTTGCCCCAGCACCTGGCCGTTCAGCGTTTTTAGTCGACTAAAGGGCCTGTTCGTGTAATGCCCGCTCGCCTACTTTGTAACAAACCAATTCATTTTCATGCCTGCTGTTTGCCCCCGATATCGAGGACAAGCCGCACGCGTATCGGCACAACACTTCTGTCCAGGCTCCATGAACTTTCTTGTCACCCCACAACAGTAAGTGCATGACCTGACAGCCTTTACCCTCATCGAAGTGATGAAACACGGCTCAAGAGTCATTGCCATCCCACTGATGGGCTCCGAATAACACCTTGACAGTGTTTCAGAGACTTGCTGGCAACTAATTAATAATTAAATTAGACGGCAAGTTACGCGCCATGCCAGTTTTATCGTGCCCCCAATGAAGTGAGCGACCGGTTCTTTTTCGAAGGATCGGTGTCGTCTATTGGATTTTCCTCAGCAATCAGATAACAAGGATGTCTATGTCAAAGCTCAAAGAGAACGTACTGTCATCGGTCGGCCAGACCAGCAAGGCCTTCGATCAGGTGGTGAGTTTCGGCCATTGGTACGATCGCGGTGGCGCCGATCTGGTGAACGGCAAGCCTTCGTTCACCGCTGATCAAGCCGCAGACGAATTGCTGCGTAAAGGCGCGAGCTGGCACGATCAGAACGGCGACGGCAAGATCAGCCTCAGCTACACCTTCCTGACCGCCAAGCCTGCTGATTTCAACCCGGCCCTGGGTACTTTCAGCGAGTTCAGTACGCTGCAAAAAGCTCAGGCGGTACTGGCATTGCAGTCCTGGTCTGATGTGGCCAATGTGACCTTCACCGACACCCCGGGTGGTGTCGATGGTCAACTGACGTTTGGTAACTACAGCAGCTTTGCCGGCGGCGCCGCCTTCGCCTACCTGCCAACCGGTGGTTCGCGCGACGGCCAGTCCTGGTACATGGTCAATGACCAATACCCGACCAATACCACACCGGACAACGGCAACTACGGCCGGCAGACCCTGACCCACGAAATCGGTCACTCCCTGGGCTTGTCCCACCCCGGCAACTACAACGCCGGCAACGGCAACCCGACGTACAACGATGTCACGTATGCCGAGGACACGCGCGGCTATAGCCTGATGAGCTACTGGAGCGAAAGTAATACCCAGCAGAACTTCAGTGGTGCTTATTCGTCCGCACCGTTGATGGACGATATCGTGGCGATCCAGAAGCTCTACGGAGCCAACCTGGATACCCGCGACGGCAACACCGTTTACGGTTTCAATTCAAACACCGGCCGCGATTTCTACACGGCAAACACCTCCAGCGACAAGCTGGTGTTTTCGGTCTGGGACGGCGGCGGCAACGACACCCTGGACTTTTCCGGTTTCAGCCAGAACCAGAAAATCAACCTCAATGCAGGTTCGTTCTCCGATGTGGGCGGGCTGGTGGGTAACGTGTCTATTGCTCATGGGGTGACGCTGGAAAATGCCATCGGTGGCGCTGGCGACGATCTGCTGATTGGCAATTCGGCGGCCAACATCCTCGAGGGCGGTGCGGGGAACGACATCCTCTACGGTGGTGGTGGCGCAGATACCTTGTGGGGCGGCGCCGGTGCAGACACCTTCGTGTTTGGCCAGGCCAGCGACTCGACGATGACCGCGCCGGACTGGATCATGGACTTCACCAGTGGCGAGGACAAAATCGACCTGTCAGGTCTGTTCGCTTCAGTTGGCGCGACGTTGAACGTTGTGACCGGCTTCACGGGCCATGCCGGGGACGCGATCCTGACCTACTTCCAGGAGACCAATCAGACCAGCCTGATGATCGACCTCACCGGCAGTGGCCTTGTAGATTTTGCGGTAGGCACGGTGGGGCAGGCTGCGATGACCGATATCGTAGCCTGAGCCAAACCTGGAATAAGAGGTAAAAAAAGCGAAGCCAGATGAATGGCTTCGCTTTTGATTTTATGGCGCTTGAAACGCCTGAAAAGTAAGACGTCGCGCCCTTTAAAGGCCTTTACTCAAGGCCTCCTCTCCGATTTTTCGAGCTTAAGCGGTTGCCACGGTTTTCAGTTGCCACGGCTTAAAACTCAGCCACAGCAACACCCCCGGTACCTGTAGCGCAATCATCACGCCCAGCGACCACTGATAAGCTTCCACCGGGTGCCCTTGTCCCGTGGCCGGCCACAGGTTCAGAATTTCCCCCATCAACCATTGCAAGACAAACGCCAGCACGAACACCACCAGGTTGAATGACGAACTGACCCGCCCGGCCAGTTCAGGCGATACCGACTGAGCCACGATCGCGTAGTTCATGGTGGTGGAGGTGCCGAAGAAGCTGAAACCCATGGCAATCAGCAGGGGTGATATAGGCAGTCCGCTGATCATCAATGATTGAAATACGATGAAGATCGAAACCCCGGCGCCGCACACCATGATCGGCTGTACGCCAAAGCGCCGCAGGTAGTCGGTGATCGAGCCGAAGGCCAGCGAGCCTGCCACCATCGCCACGGTGCCCCAGAGCAAGGTATTGGCCATGCTGGACTCGCCCAATTGGGCGACGTCGCGTAGCCACGGCCCCATCCACAGCGACAGCACCGACATGTAGATCGCATGGGCAAACACCGAGTACAGCGCCAGTCGCCAGAATACCCACGAGGAGTAAAGCGTCCCCACGGCCTTGGACATTTCGGCAAGCGTGGTGTGTTTGGGTTTGTAGGTGCGTGGCACGCTGAGATGAATGACCACGCAGACGAACAGCGTCAGCAGCGCCAGAATCAAGAATGCTTCACGCCATGAGATCCACTTGAGCAACTCATGCAGCGGGGTGGTGGACGCCATGGCGCCCAGGCCGCCTACCGATAACAGGCACGCGGTACTCAGGGGCAGGCGTTCGACGGGCAGCCAGATGGCGCACGCCTTGATCGCACTCATCAACGAACCGGCCACACCCAGCCCGATCAGCCCACGACCAATGATCAGGCCCAGCTCGGTATGGGAGAAGCTGAAAATCAGCGAGCCCAATACCGCGAACAGCAGCATGGGGGCCTGCACGCTGCGCGGGCCGTAGCGGTCGAGCATGACGCCGAGTGGAATTTGCGCCGTAGCGAAGGTCAGAAAGTACACGCCGGTCAGCAGGCCCAGGCTACTGGCGGGCAGGTGCAGTTCCCGCTCCAGGTCCACGTAGATCAACGCGTTGACCGTGCGAAACAGGTACGACACGAAATGGCCGAGGCCAAAGGGGATGAAGATGGTCAAAAACAGGTACAAGAAGGTGTGCTTGATCTCCTGGTCGGCCTTGGTGCAAGAGCCTGTATTCTCATTGCTCATGTCGGAAGAGCCTCGTAGGTGGAAAAGGTTGTGCGTATTTCACAGCAGAAACGACCCCGTGCTTCTTCCAGCCAAAGTTCATCGGGACACGGCCGCATTTCAGAGAACTTTACGTGATTGGCGTTCTTCAGCGCATTAGTCATGCCGTCGAAGGATAACGGGTTATCGAAGTCGAGAAACAGCGGTTTGGGTTCGGTATCGATCTTGACTTTGCGCTGAGAAGGACCGATGAACGCGGACTAAACATGCACTTATCCTGCCTTCCAAGTCGTCCGGCGCGTCACACAATCCCGTTGGGTGTTGCTGAGCTGGACGCGATTGTTCGCCTTATGGCATGGTCGAAACGACAGGTCATGCAGCCAATGGGATCAAAGCGATGGGGGAGGGTGATGAGTTCGATGCTAACGTGTCGATGGCAACGCTGAACGCGTTCAATCGTTGCGTGCTCCAGCTTGCCCACCTGGCTCGATCACGCGGCGGCTCCCATTTCATTGCCGATGGTCTGCAGACGTTTCGTCCACTGGTGCCCTTCGCTTCGGCCTGGTGGGGTGAGATGTCGAGTGCACACGCCAAGGCTGCGCCGCAAAGCTGGATGCATGGGCGCATCAACCTGCCTGAGTCGTTTGCCGCCGAATGGAGCGCGATTGCCGGCCGCGACAGTTTTGCCCATGACACGCTCAATCAACCGGGCAAGGTCGTGCGCGACAGCGAGTTCACCGACCCTGACGAGCAGGTGAATGTGTTTGCACGGCGCCATGACCTCTACCACCTGATGTGCATCACCTTCGAGCTGCCTGAAAGTGGCTTGATGTTTTTTGTGTGTCTGTACCGTGGCATGGATGCACCCGCTTTCGACGAAACGCAGGATGCTCTGTTTTCGGCCTTCTGCGCCCACCTGTTGCAGCTGTGGCGGTTTCAAGTGCAGGACATGATCCGCTCCGACACGGACAACGGGGCGAGCGACGTTGGTGTCGCCCGTATGGACGGCAGTCTGTTGTATGTGGGGGCCAGGCTGTGTGCCGCCATTGAGCGCGAGTTTCCTGGGTGGAGCGGCTCAATGCTGCCTGAACAGGTGATTGCGCAACTGCACGAGGCACCGGGCGTGGTGCGTCTGGGCCGCTCGTCATTGACACTCAGCCCCCATGGCGAGCATGTGATTCTGTCACTTGAGGTGCCGTCGGGGGGGGCAGCGCTCGCGCCACGGGAGCGCACGGCCGCGATGCTGTTCGCCGCCGGCCACTCCTACAAGGAGATCGCCAGAATGCTGTCGTTGAGCCCGGCGACGGTGCGTACCTACCTGCGCAATTGTTACCTGCAACTGGGGGTCAAAAGCAAAGTGGAGCTAGGTTCCGTGCTGCGTGCGGTTGCCCGTCGCGATTAGCGTTGGTTGCCCCGGCATTTCAGTTAATTGCCTTACCCCTCCTCATTTGTGGAGGTCCGTTCTCTGGTCGCTCTCTATAAGGTATGGCTATCCCAAGCCGCCCAATTAAAACAAGAGAGTGTTCCGATGCAACGATTTGTTCCCAGTCTGTTGGCCGCCGCTGTGGCGTTTTCCTCGGTGCAAGCGATGGCCGCTGCTGACCTTGTGCTGTTCAACGGCAAGGTATTCACCGCTGAGTCCGGACAAGAACTGGTTCAGGCGGTGGCGGTGCAAGACGGCAAGATTCTTAAAGTAGGCAGCGATGCCGAGATCACGGCCTTGGCCGATGACCATACGCAACGCATCGATCTGGTCGGCAAGGTGCTGATGCCGGGCATGATTGATAGCCATAGCCATCCGGTGGTCGCAGCCTTCGACAGCCTGGGCGCCAACTTGCTGGACGAGGTCAAACCGTTACCTGCGCTTGAGCAGTGGATCATCGAGCAGGACCAGGCGGGCAACGCGAGGGCAGGGGACGTGGTCAGCATTGCCGGGGTCAGCTCGGCCTATTGGCAACAGAGCAAGGCGCTTGGCGAGCGTTTCAATCAGGGGCGTTGGGCTGAACAACCGCTGGTGCTGAGTGGGATTGACGGCCACACCGGCTGGGCCAACAACGCCATGCTCAAGCGCTTGAAAATCGATGCAGCGCTGGTGAAGAGCCTGCCGGAAGCTGAGCGCGGATATGTGGGCCACGCAGCGGACTTCACGCCCAATGGCTATTTTGCCGAATCTCGTTGGGACCAGGTGCGCAGCCAGATTCCTGCGCCCAGTGCCGAGGTCATGTTGAAGGCTGCCCGCCTGGCGGTGCAGATCAATAATCAATATGGCGTTACCGCCTGGATGGACGCAGCGTCGAATGCCGGCCAAGGTGATTCACTGTTTGATTTCACGGCAACGGAGCAGAGTTACGGTGTGCTGCCGCTCTACCGTGAACTGGCAGAGAAAGGGGAACTCAGTGCGCACGTTGCGGCGTTACTGATCACCAACCCGAAAAGCAAACCGGCCGACCTGGAAGTACTGGCCAAGGTAATGAAGACGTTCGAGGGCGTGCCCAACCTGACCTTCCCGGGCATCAAGGTTTTTGCAGACGGCATCATGGAGTTTCCAGGGCAAACCGCTGCGGTGATCGACCCGTTCAAGAACAGCCTGAAAAACGGCCAGCTGTTAATCGACCCGGCGCACTTTGGCGAGTTGGTGGTGGCGGCGGAAAAGCGCGGCTGGATCGTACACATGCATGCGGTTGGCGACCGCGCGGTCCGTGAGTCACTCAATGGCTTTGAATACGCGCGCCAGCTTAATCCCACGCCAATGCCCCATAGCATCAGCCACCTGCAACTGGTCAACCCCAAGGAGTTTCCACGCTTCAAACAGTTGGGTGTGATTGCCTCCATGCAACTGCTCTGGGCCACCGGTGAGGACTACACGGTGAAGCTGGTCAAACCCTATGTCAGTGCGTTTGCCTACCGTTACCAGTATCCCGCGCAGTCCCTGCATAAAGCCGGCGCCATGATTGCCGGAGCCAGTGATTGGCCGGTGTCCAGCCCCAACCCGTGGAACGCCATTGCTCAGGCCAGCACGCGAAAGGGACCGCTGGGGGTGTTGAATGCCAAGGAAAGTATTGACCGCCAGACCATGTTTTACGCCTACACCCTCAACGCTGCCAAAGCCCTGCGCCTGGATCAGCAGATTGGCTCACTGGCGCCCGGCAAACAGGCCGACCTGATCATCCTTGATCGCGATGTGTTCAAGGTCAGCGACGACGAACTGTTTGACACCCAGGTGCTGAAGACCTTCTTCGCCGGCAAGCAGGTCTACGCGCCCGCGTCCTGACGATCGACCCCTCCTGAACAGCCCAGCCTCTCGTGCTGCGAGGGGCTCGGCACGGCTGTGCTCGAATTTCCCCGTTCACTTATAAAAATAAGAGATACCCATGAAAGCACTCTCCGTCTTTCTTGTGTGTGTGCCACTGACCACGCAAGCACTGCCACTCAACGATGACTTCAACCTGCAGGTCAGCCTGGCCGCCGTCAGCGACTATCGCACCCGTGGCATCTCGCAGACCCTGGGCGATCCGGCGGTGCAGGCAGGCGTCACGTTGCTGCATGGCAGCGGCCTGTATGCCGGTGTCTGGACTTCGAATGTCGATTTTGGCGATGACTTCAAGACACGCGAGGAATTTGAATACTACGCGGGCTATGCCTGGCAGATGACCGATGCCATCAGCCTTGATTTGGGGTACATCAAGTACAGCTATCCCAAGGAAAGCCAATTCAACCTGAGCGAACTCTACGCGATCCTCGACACCTATGGCGTGCAGCTTGGCGCCTATTATTCCAGCGATACGCCGAACGCCTTTGGCGACCACCAATCCACCCTCTACACCTACCTTGGCTACACCACCACTTTGCCAGGTGAGGTCGGCTTGAAACTGCGTTATGGGCACAACGACGTTAAGGATCCGGCGTTCTGGTCCACCCGTGGTGATGCGCGTGATTCCTACCACGAGTGGGAAGTCGCCCTGACCCATGATTTCGTGGGCGTGACCTGGGGCCTCAGCTACATCGATACCGACCTGTCGAAAAGCGAATGCGCGGGCTGGTACGGCTATGGCGACCTGTGCACGGCCACTGTCGTGGCCAGTGTCAGCAAGACGTTCTAAGGGGCGTGCTTTTCAAGGTCTTACAGCGCCATTAAGCAAACCCCAGCTCAAGGCCGCGAAGATCAACTGTGGGAGTTGTCGAGCTTTAGCGAGGCTACGATGACGTCGGCACAGCCAACATTGCTGTTGCCTGACCCGCCGTCATCGCAGCCTCGCCGGGGCTCGACAGCTCCCACAAGGGTTTTGCTTCTCCGGTTGGGTGGCCAAATAGGCCCGGGAGAGGAGGGCGACGGTGACGTTTTAAAGATTGAGGAAGGCCCGGTACGTTACACACTTGCGCCTTTCAAGAAGATCGAGATGAGAAACTCGGGCCCTTGGCGTTTGCCCATCGACTCATCGTCGATCAGGTCTGACGTGGTTTCGCACAACCCCTGAAAGGCCCCTGTCATCCAGGCTGCCGGAAGGTCCTGGCGAAACAGCCCGGCCTGCTGACCCCGCTCAAAGAATGCAACGAGCCGGGCATTAATTGTTTCGACCCGCGCCGCCAGGTCGGACAGCAACGTCTCGATATGCGACCAGCCGTAGCCCAGGCCATAGCCGACCCCCCACACCTGCCCAAGCGTCCTGAAATGCTCGGTCAGGCAGGCGAGACCCTCTTCAAGGCCACCATCCTCCAGCTGCGCCTGGTCCAGGACCGCAGTGGCGTCATTCAAAACGCGATCAATAAGCGCCGCAACCAGGTCCTCACGAGTGGGGAAATGGCGGACCAGCGTCGTGCGACTGATGCCCGCCGAGGCCGCGATTTGCTGCATCGATGCGCTGCGGTCACGTGCATACACCGCCGCAGCGGCGTCCAGCACAGCGTCTCTCTTTTGATCACGGGACATGAATTTAAAATTTCCTGATTTGTTCTTTATGGTACAAAAATGTACCATTTATTCATTGTAAGTACTTTTAGCGCCAATAGCGCCAATCACGAGGCAACGATGATAACCCTTACCCGGCGCCAGGCGCTGATGGCGCTCAGCGCTATGACGGCCTCTCTGGCAGGTGCAAACGCCAGCTTGACCCAAGGCTCGGGCACAAAAGCCAATCGCGCCAGGAAAGATTCGGTGCTGATCATTGGCGCCGGGATCTCAGGCCTTGCCGCTGCCCGTATGTTGTCCGACGCAGGTCACACGGTAACCGTGCTGGAGGCCCGGGACAGAATCGGAGGCCGCATCTGGACAGAGCGAGCGTGGAGCGATGCGCCAATCGATCTCGGTGCCTCCTGGATTCACGGGGTCAACCAGAACCCGGTCGCCAAACTGGCGCAAGAAATGGGCATCAAAACAACGGTGTTCGACGCCGGCACACTGATGAGCAGCCACGACGTGACGCTCTATGATCAGGCGGGCATGCCGCTGTCTGCAACAGCGCTCAAGCAATTGGACGAAGACATCGACGCGGTGCAAGCGCTGGTGTGGGAGATGCTTGAGGACGCACCGCGATCCCTGTCAGCCGAAGAGGCCTTCAACAGCGCACTGAAGACGCTGGGTATCGACGGCGAGCGAGGTCGTGATGTGCTCGAGGACGCAAGCCGGATGGTGCAGGACGACGACGGTGCCGATCTCGCACACCTAGCTGCCTGGGGCCTTGATGAGGGCACAGGATTTGACGGCCATGAGGTCGTATTTCCTGAAGGTTACCTGCAGATTCCCGAGCGTCTGGCACAGGGGATCGATATACGCCTCAATCAGGTGGTGTCAGAGATTCAATACGATGAAACCGCGGTCAAGATCACCACGGGGCAGGGCACGTTCAGCGCCGATAAAGTGATTGTGACGTTGTCGCTGGGGGTGCTGAAACACGGCAATGTGAGATTCACGCCGGCGCTACCGGCGAGAAAACAGCAAGCGATCGAACGCCTCGGCATGGGCGTCTATGACAAGCTGTTCCTGCGTTTCCCCAAGGTCTTTTGGGACGACACCAACATCATCTCGTGGCAAAGCGACCAGAACGGTGCATGGGCTAACTGGTTCAATCTCGCGCGCGTCACCCACGTGCCGATTTTGTGCTCGCTCTATGGCGCCGGTGTTGCTCGCCGTATCGAGGGCATGAGTGATGTCGAGGCCGTGCACGAGGCGATGAAGGTGCTGCGCACGATTTATGGCCCCGATATTCCAGAGCCTGCTGCGTACCGTCGCACCTGCTGGGCGTCGGATCCTTATGCACGCGGCAGTTATTCGTATCCGGCTGTCGGCTCGTCCACCAAGGACCGGTCGGCGCTGGCTGACTCGATTGCTGATCGGCTTCACTTCGCCGGTGAGGCGACCAGCATCGAGATGAGTGGCACCGTGCATGGCGCGTTGTTATCGGGGTGGCGCGAGGCCCGCAACATACTCGGGTAAACAACGCGGGCGAGACTTCAGCGATGTTACTTGCAGGCCTCCAACGCCTTGATAACACCGCGCCCATAATCCGGGTCTGCCTTCGTACAGTGCTCGATATGCAGGCGTTGGATGGGTGTGGAGACGCCTGCAAGGGAACGTGCAGTGTTATCAAACAACGCTTGTTTTTGAGCCGCTGACATCTTTCTGAAGAGTGCCCCGGGTTGGGAGAAATAATCGGGGTCTACCCGATGATTCCAGTGTCCTGCGGCGCCCTCCAGGGTCAGGGGAGGCTCTTGAAAGTCTGGCTGCTCTTGCCACTCGCCTCGGGTATTCGGTTCATAGGAGGTGGTGCCGCCTGCGTTGGAGTCCACGCGCATCAGCCCATCGCGGTGATAGCTGTTGACCTGTTTCGCGCCTCTGGGCGCGTTCACCGGGATTTGCTGAAAGTTGACGCTCAAGCGATAACGCTGGGTGTCTCCGTAGGAGAACAAGCGTCCTTGTAGCATTTTGTCCGGTGAAAAGCTGATGCCCGGGACGATGTTCGCAGGAGAGAAAGCCGCTTGCTCGACATCGGCAAAATAGTTCTGCGGGTTGCGGTTCAACTCCATGATGCCCACTTCAATCAGCGGATAGTCGGCTTTTGGCCAGACCTTGGTCAGGTCAAAAGGGTTGATGTGATACGTGCCCGCGTCCTGCTCCGGCATGATTTGCACAAACAGTTTCCAGCGCGGGAAATCTTGGTTTTCGATGGACTCATACAGGTCGCGTTGGTGGGATTCGCGATCCCGTCCCACCAGTTCCTGGGCCTGTGCATCGGTGAGGTTTTCGATACCTTGCTGGGTGCGCAGGTGGAACTTGACCCAGTAACGCTGATTTTCAGCATTGATGAAACTGAAGGCGTGGCTGCCAAAGCCATGCATATGACGCCAGGTGCGAGGCAGGCCACGGTCACTCATGATGATCGTGACTTGATGCAGGGTCTCGGGCAGTTGCGTCCAGAAATCCCATTGGTTTTCGGCACTGCGCATGCCGGTGCGTGGATCACGTTTGACCGCATGGTTCAGGTCGGGGAATTTGAGCGGGTCGCGCAAGAAAAACACCGGCGTGTTGTTTCCCACCAGGTCCCAGTTGCCTTCTTCGGTATAGAACTTCATGGCAAAACCACGGATGTCGCGCTCTGCATCGGCGGCGCCGCGTTCACCGGCCACGGTGGAAAAGCGGGTGAACATTTCGGTCTGTTTGCCGATCTCGGAAAAGATCTTTGCTCGTGTGTACTGCGTGATGTCGTGGGTGACAGTAAAGGTGCCGAATGCTCCCGAGCCTTTGGCATGCATGCGGCGCTCGGGAATGACTTCCCGGTCGAAGTGCGCCAGTTTTTCAAGCAGCCATATGTCTTGAAGTAAGGCAGGGCCGCGAGGGCCGGCGGTTTGAATGTTTTGATTGTCGACGACCGGCGCGCCAAACGCCGTGGTTAACTTTTTCATATCTATTCCTCATCGGTTGGGGAGTGACACAGACAGAACAGAAAATAAGAGTGGGCAGAACTCAATAAAAACCGGCCTGCGCAGTATTTCGATGATTAACGTTGTCCTTCAGGGGCTCGCAGATAAATCACCCAATAAGTCAAACCGACCAATAACCCTCCGCCAATAATGTTGCCCAAGGTAACGGGGATAAGATTGTCGAAAATAAAGTTATTGATAGTTAAATGCGCAAATTGTTCGGGCGCTGCACCCACGCTGTTCCAGAACTCGGCGCTGGCGAAGTGTTTGATCACAATGCCCATGGGGATCATGAACATATTGGCAATACAGTGTTCGAAGCCGCTGGCGACAAACATGGCCACCGGTAAAATGATTGCGAGCATTTTGTCCGTCAGGCTACGGCCGGAATAACTCATCCAGACGGCCATGCAGACCATCAAGTTTGCGAGGATGCCAAGGCAAACAGCTTCAATAAAAGAGTGGTGTAACTTGTGGCTGGTGGTGTGCAGCACATTCAGCCCCCACAGACCGTTGGCTGCCATGTATTGGCCGGAGAACCAAATCAGCGCAACGAAGAATAGGGCTCCAATCAGGTTTCCAACATAGACATTCAGCCAGTTTTTGGCCAGTTGCCCCCAGGTTATGCGGCCGCTGGCTTTGGCGATCACGTTCAGGATGTTGGAAGTGAACAGGTCTGCGCCGCACACGACCACTAACATCAGCCCCATGGAGAAGCAGATGCCGCCCACCAGTTTGGCCAGTCCCCAGGAGTTGTCGGCGATGCCAGTGGTGGCGGTGATATAGAACACAAAACCGATGGAAATAAACACGCCGGCGATGATGGCTAGATAAAAGGTTTTCAACGGCTGCTTGGTGGCTTTATAGACGCCCGCATCTTCAGCGAATTGTGCCATTGCGGCGGGCAGAAGCAGGGCGAAGGGACTGTCTGTTTTCATGTTGACTGTCACTCTTGAGCGTTAAGTGTTAACTCGCGGATTTATCGGTCTCTCCGTTGGCTTATTGATGAACACCGCGATAGAGGTTGCAGGGCGCCGTTTTCCGGCCCCTGCAAACGGATCAACGTAGAACTTCGATACCCGCGCCGAAGTTGATATGGAACACTTGCCCGTCAATGACCAAGGCCGGAACGGACTTCACGCCAAAGCGCTCGGCCTCCGCCACTCGGCCTTTGGCATCACCCAAGTGCACAACTTCAACTTGATAGCGTTGTGGATCCAGCGCCGTAACGAATTGCTGTTCCGCACTGACACACACCGAGCAGCCTGCATGATAAAAAACAGCTTTAGATAACATGATGTCTCTCCAACAAGGGTTTTACTTCAGGAAAAGCCTGGTTCAGGCTTGGTTTTGATTATGGTTTCGATCCGATACCATAATTTCGCCTGGCAGCTTTCTTTTGTCAACATAATTTCGAGTCGACACTAAAAGTGATTGTCTTGGTGTTGAGGACGGGCGGCGGGAGCGGCCATGGCCGCTGGTGTTGTTTACGGATGCGTGCGGTGGGTCAGTCAGGCTTGCGTGGTGTGCCTTCAAGGCGCGGGCTCCAGTCCTCGACCTGAGCTTTTTCCAGGCGTCTCCCGAGGGTTCGACGCCAGGACGCGGCCAAGGGCAGGGTCAGGCATTCGCGGATCAGGTCGGCGTCTATGACACTGGAAAACAGCACTGAAGACACACGGGCGATGCTCCATTGCGGGCAGGGGCGTTCAATCAACTCCAGTCGATCACCGGCAGCCAGCCTGCCAGCCTGTATCACCCGGTAGTACCAGCCGGTTCGCCCGGTTTGCTGGACGCGCAAGGACATGTCCTTGACGGCGAACCGGTCGTTGAGCTTCCAGCAGGGCATGCGGCCCTGGGAAATTTCCAGCAGTACACTGCCGACCTGTACGCGGTCGCCCAGGCACACCGTTTCCTCGGTCCAGCCCAGGGTGCTGAAGTTTTCGCCAAAAGCGCCGGGAGCCTCCAGCATCGGGTTTTCACCCAACTCTGCGACCCAGGCGGCGTAGTGTTCCCGGGGATAGTGGTGAATCGCCTTTTCGACGCCGCCATGGATCCGCAGATCACCCTGTTCATCGTCCACAAGGCCGAGTTCGGTCACGCGCTGTGACTCGCGGCTTGGCGTCTTGGCTATCGCGCTAAAGGTGCCCGGGCGGCTGAAAGGCACGGCCTTGCCGGTGAGCAGGGTGTCGAGGATGACGCAGTGTTCAGGCATGAGCACCTCAGGTATCGGTTGTTTCTGGCTGCTGGTGTTCGCGGCAGATCAGGTTGATATCGCTCTTGGCCAGAGGCTCCTGGGTCAGGCCGCAGAACGGCCCGGCGGGCAATGTTTGATGGAAGCGGCAGGTGCGGCACAAGCCAAAGCTGGGCACATCTGTGCCTTGTTGAATGTTTCTCAACAGGTCCAACAGCAAGCCTTCCAGGTCCTGAGCCTGAGTGCCCATGCGTTCGGCGCCAGCCAGCAGGAAATCAGGCGGCACTACGGCTTCCAGCAAGCCGCGGGCAGGCTCGCTCAATGTCAGGTGCACGCTGCGCTTATCCCGTGCGTCCTGAGTCTTGACCAGCAATCCCTTGGCTTCCAGGGCCTTGAGGGATTGGGACACAGTGCCTTTGGTCAACCCAAGGTAGTCGGCGACTGCCAGCGGCGTGTTGGAGTAGCGGTTGCAGCGGCCCAGGTACATCAGGGCACTCAACTGAACCGGTTGCAGGTCGGCCAGCAACGGGTGCTCGCGAAACCAGACACGGGTCAGGCTCGACAGGCGTTCCAGCAGATCGAATAACACAGGCGTATTTCCGGTGGGGGACACGGGTTAATAGTATCGAGTAAAAACTAGTTTGACAAAGTTGCCTTCTGGTCATGAATCAACATTCGAGTGTTGGACGCTTGTCAGTCTGCGCGCTGCCCGCAGGACCCAGGCAGCGTCCCGCGTGGCAACGATCACAACGGATCAACGATTTGCTGACGCAAGATTGATCTCGATCAGGTGCCCGCCCTGGCATCGCCTCTATCCTCGCGCTTCCATCAAAGGCCAGGGACGGCTCATGGAGAGCCCCCGGCCGCGTATTCTCAAGGAAGAGTCAACCATGCGGTCATTGAAGATCATGTTGTTGTCATCGGCGTTCAACGGTTTGACCCAACGAGCCTGGCTGGACTTGCGCCAGTCGGGTCACGTACCCAGCGTGGTGCTGTTCACGGATGACGCCACGGTGTGTCGGCAGATCGAGGCGTCGGCAGCCGACCTGGTGATCTGCCCGTTTCTCAAGGATCGCGTGCCACAGCAGCTCTGGAGCAACCCGGATCGTCCGGTGGTGATCATTCATCCGGGTATCGTCGGCGACCGTGGCGCCAGCGCGCTGGACTGGGCCATCACCGAACAGGTCAGGCGCTGGGGTGTCACGGCCTTGCAGGCGGTGGAGGAAATGGACGCCGGGCCGATCTGGTCGACCTGTGAATTCGACATGCCCACTGATGTGCGTAAATCCGAGTTGTACAACGGCCCGGTGAGCGACGCCGCGATCTATTGCATCCGCGATGTGGTGGAAAAATTCGCCAGCGGTTTCGTCCCGACGCCACTCGATTACACACAACCCAGCGTCATCGGGCGTTTGCAGCCGAACATGAAACAGGCTGACCGCACCTTCAGTTGGTACGATTGCGCACGCTTCATCAAACGCAGCATCGACGCCGCCGACGGCCAGCCCGGTGTGTTGGCGAACCTCGCCGGCGGGCAGTATTACCTGTACGACGCGCACCTGGATTCACGCCGCGGCACGCCGGGAGAAATCCTTGCGGTACAGGACGACGCGGTGTTGGTCGCGGCCGGCGATCACAGCCTGTGGATCGGCGCGCTCAAACGCAAAGCCCAGCCAGGGGAGGAGACCTTCAAGTTGCCGGCACGTCACGTGCTGGCCGGGCAACTGGCCGACATCCCCGTGCTGAACAGCTCGATCGCCAGCCAAGCGTTCAATGAGGCGGTCTATCAACCGATTCGCTATCGAGAATCCGCTCACGTGGGCGAGCTGACCTTCGAGTTCTACAACGGCGCCATGAGCACCGAACAGTGCCGGCGGCTGGGCGCTGCACTGCGCTGGGCCAAGGCGCGAGACACCCAAGTGCTGCTGATCAAGGGCGGGCGCGGGAGCTTTTCCAATGGTGTACACCTCAACGTCATTCAGGCTGCCGAGGTGCCTGGGCTGGAAGCCTGGGCCAATATTCAGGCCATCGACGATGTCTGTCAGGAGTTGCTGACGGCCCGACAACTGGTGGTCAGCGGCCTCACAGGCAGCGCTGGCGCGGGTGGCGTGATGCTCGCGCTGGCGGCCGACATCGTATTCGCCCGGGCAGGCGTCGTACTCAACCCGCATTACAAAACCATGGGCTTGTATGGCTCCGAATACTGGACCTACAGCCTGCCCCGCGCAGTCGGCAGTGAGGTCGCACACAAACTCACCGAAGAGTGCCTGCCGGTCAGCGCCTTTCAGGCCCGGCAATGGGGGATGATTCAGGACATCGGCCCACGCTGCCCACGGGAATTCAACCTATGGCTGCTGCAACAGGCCGGCAGTGCGTTGACCGATGAACGATATGCCCTGCATCGCGCACGTAAGGTAGATAGGGACGTTGAGCAAATTGAACGCTGCCGTGAAAACGAGCTGGCACAGATGCAATTGGACATGGTGCACAACCGTCAACAGTTCGCCGAGAAGTGCCGCAACTTCGTGTTCAAACGCAAAACCTGCCAGACCCCGCAGCGCTTGATTGCGCCGTGGGCATTGGAACTCAAGGCCGCGTTGGTTGATTGATTGGCCCCACAGGCGCGGCAGGAGGCAGCGCTCCCACGAGCGTCGTTAAAATCAGAGGCTGCCTTGGGCAACCTCTGGCGTTTTCTACCTCTGTTATCGCACGGTCATTTGCGGGTCAGAAAATCCCACACGGCACGCGTCGTCCCGGCGCCTTGGGTGTCACCCAGGTGATTGGCAATCAATGCCGAAATGAGTGGTGCGCTGTAGCTGTTACCGCACACGTGCACCGGTATTCCCTCAAGTTCAATCCGGTGAGCCTGCGGTTTGAGGGCGATCAGTTTCATCTCTTCGTCCACGACCTTCAGCGCTCTACCGTCGCCGCCTTCTTGTTCGGTGACGCCGATGGTGTGTGCGCAACTGGCAGGAAAGCCGATTCCCAAGTGTCGCTCATTGTAGGCCGAGGTAACGACAACAGTACCGGCCTCCTGCATGTCCTTGATCAATTCGGCGATGACATCGCAGGCCGAGGTGTGCGCCATTGAAAAACTCAGGTTGATCACGTCGAACCGCTGCCTGGCCAACCGGCACAGCAGGTAGTAGAAGTCCTTGCCGTTGGTTGTGCCTTGGGAGCAGAGCAAACCGTAATAGCTGAGCGCATGTGCAACCTTGACCTGGCGATTGAACAGGGAAACCACCAAAGCACCATGGTTGGACTGCGCAAGACCAGGCAGGTGAGGGTGATGATTTTCAACCTGTTGCAGGTTCAGGCACGCCGCCTGTGAGGTGCTCAGCACCGTGTCGACAATGGCAACCTTAATCAAACACCCAAGCTCCATCACAAAAGCGCGAGGGCTGGCGCTGCAGCCGCTCAAACTGCTGAGCAGAAATCTTGTAGACGGGAATACCGGCCTCCCGGCACACAATGGCGATGTGAGAGTGTGGTGAACCGGAAAGCGTCAGGATGCCCTTGATGTTCCTGAGAAAGGCGATCATTGAATACTCTAGGTTACGCACGGCCACGATGGCGTTGTCGGGAACCTTTTGCCGCTCGTTCCAGCAATGTATTGGCCCCTGTAGCTTGCCTGCGACAATGGCTTCCATATCGTTGGGTACGGTGAACGCTGAGGCGTCCAGTGCGGTGATCGCGCGCAGTTGCACCAAAAAAAGCCGATCGGCTTGGGCCACCCACTCAAACTCGAAGTCCCGGTGCCCCAGGTGCTCAATGAGCTGATGTGTGACGGTATACAACTGGCGTCTCAATGATCGACCGACACATGGCAGGAAGGCTTTGGACAACGGCAGTCGGGTTTTTGAAAGGTGAGATTTATACCTGCCTACGACCACCAACTCACCCAGTGCTGAAGCAATGCCTTGGCCCAGCGCTAAGCGCGATGCTTTGTGAGGCCATAACACCAGCCGGTGTTTGGCATGCCGGACAACATGAAACGTCTCCTGGTGTTCCACCAGCTCGCACTGGTGAACGCCCAGGGTATTGAGGGTTTCTCCTGCGCCGTAGTTGGCATAACAGGTGGCACGCGCCGCGCCGCACACCGAGCGCGAAAATACGACGCCAGAGCGATCCGCTAATAGGTAGGGCTGGATGATAGCGCCCATGGTACCGATAAAGTCCCGAGGTTTTTTGGGCGTGCCCAGGGCGCTTGTGTATGCCTGGACGTGGTCTTTAAACGGCGAAAGCCACACGGCGATCAACGACTTTACGAAGCTCTCATAAGTGTGCAAATCAAAGCTCACGCTGGAGAAGATCCCCGCATACGAGCATTTGGCAGCATCCTCGAAACGGGAAGAGGAGCGGGTGATACCGACGCTGGAAAGGGCGCCGAAGTGTTCCACCAGTTGTTCGTACAATCGATGAACGCTGACCGGTACGATGGCTGCCACCTCACCAAAATGCTGAATGATCCGGGCATGAGCATCGAGTGGGCTCAGCTCATCGTCGAGGAGCTGTTCGATGGCGTTCAGTTCGCAAAACTGTCGGTGCAACGCGTGATCGACCAGGATAAACGGTGGGACGTCGATACCCAGGGTTTGCAGGTATTTCAGGCCGCCGTCTTTGCCGGTAAAGGCTGCGCTATTCATCTCAAAGTCCTTTTAACAGCTCATCCAGTTCATGCAAGCTGGTGTGTTGGATGGGCAAGCCGTATTTGATCATGAGTAGGCCGAACTCCTTGATCGCGCGGGCTTGCCAATAATGCCTGACCTCTTCCATATCGATGGCCGTTAACAACAACTGCAGCAAGGGCGGTTCGCTGCTGGTTATCAAGCAGCGATTCCTTAGCCGCTTGACCTCAGCCCTGCGCAGGGCTTCTTGATGTCGATAGCCGCGGTACGGCAGCTTATTCAACGCGGGGTTATTGCAAATGGATTGGATGAAGCCGTCCATTTTTTCCAGCGAAAGCAAGTATTCGGACAAGTCCGAGTATTGAAGAAAATAGGCAAACCTCATGTAGTGGTCCGTGGACCAATGACTGTCCCTTACCTTGAGCGCACCACCTTCCAACCATTTGAGAAAGGGCATGACACCGGGTTGCCCCAAGACAACCTCCCGTTCCTGAGGCGCCAGCGTGGCCTCTGCGGTCAGACGCAACAGCTGGCTGCCGGTGGTGTCAATGTAGGTCTTGGCAAAGTTGCTGCTAGCCATCAGTTCGATGAGGGCTGCCCGCGCACGCCTGTAGGTGGTGTAGAGGTGTGGGTCACAGGCGTCGTGAATGCTTCTGGACAGGCGTGAAACACTCAACGCAACCCTTGCGTTGAGCACGTTCAGGCGCTCGGGGTAGCGACGGCTGATCAAGCGCTGCGCCAAGGCTTGACCATCGCCAAGATGGACATGGGGTACGCTGATAATGTTGTTGGTTTGGCTCACCTCGGACTTATCAATGCCCAGTTCGTGGGTGTAGAAGTACTTGATACCTTCTCGGTACAAGTCAAGTTGCACCTGGCAGGTCCCCACGTAGAACGTGTCGAAGTCCGTGACGGCCAAATCGTTCGAGCGGTAGTAGTAACTCATGCCTAAACCATCGCCGCGTGGGTTTCGTGAATACCCTTGTTGTACAGCGCCCGACAGAGCACAAACAGCGCGAGCACCCATGCCACTTGCGGGACAAGCACGTCCAGCAGGTGGCTGGCAGGGTTCAGGTAGTAGTCCACGGGCGCATACAAGGCGTAAAAGAACGGCGTATACCGTGAGACCATCGCCAGACCCTCAGGCAGCATGCTAAGGGGCACCAAGGTCCCGGTGAACAAGGCTTGCAGGGCAAAGACCAGCGACACTAACCCACGATTGATCACCAGCCAGAAGGTGGCTATTGCCACCAGCAGCCAGATGAGAAACACCACCACGCCCCCGATCAAGGCGGTGAGATAAAATCCTGCGATTTTACTGGCCTCGAAGGGCGTGCCGGTAAAGGCGTGAACAAACACCAGCGCGATCGGAATGCTCAGCAGGTTGTACCAGCAGACCTTGACCAGAAATTCGGCCAGGTGGTCCTCGATCATGCCCACACCACTGAGTATGTATTTCAGATGGTTGCCGTTGGTAATCACCTGTTGCAGGTGGATGGCCAGGCGCATAAACGGATATTGATTGGCGAGGATGTAAATCAGTGCGTAATACGCGTAGAGGTAGTGTTCGTCGATGGCGGCCCCTTGCTGCTTGAGCAGGGCCCAAAGCGCCACCATCATGCCCAGTTGTAGCGGGTAGCCCACCAACTTGGTGAACGTATCGAAGCGAAAGGTCGAAAACTCGTTAACGTGTAACCGTAAGAGTTGCCCAAACACCCGCCAGTAAATCTTGAGATTACCCGCCATAACTGACATACCTGTTTAGTCCCCGGGTCCAGATCCACCAGGCAAGGCTTAACCACAAGGTCAGTGAGCTGGTTAACGTCAACGCCGCCCAACCCAATGACTGAATATCGGCATCTTGATAAAACAGTGCGGCATTGGTTGGACCCAGGGCGAAAGGCAGGATCACCGCCAGGGCATACTTGATGAGGTTGGGCAGCACGACGTGGGGAACGCTCTGCACCGCCGTCAACTTGTCCGACAGCTCGTCGAGGACCGCCGAACGGCCCACCCAGAACGCAAAAGCACTGAAGGTGAACTGGATAAGGCTGAAAATAAAAACCCCCAGGGTGACAAAGACCATGCCCGCGCCTAAGGCCAGTGCATCGAAGTCGGCGCCCATGACCCAGACCCAGTAGGCGAGCAGAAATCCGATGGGCACGACTCCGCTCAAGGCCATGGGGTTTATTCCCTCACACAGCAAGGTGTAGTAGGGCGTGCGGGGAAGAATCAGGTACTTGTCCAGGGTACCGTCAATGATGGTTCTCCAGGTTTTCGAGAAGCTGCTGAAAAACGTCTTGTACAGGGTGTGGAAGACCTCAATCAGGATGATGTAGAAATACACGGCGGGCTTGCTGAGCCCACCGACCGTGTCCACGTTGAGAAACACCACCTCCCAAAACACCAGGCTGATAAACAGGTACGAGCCGGTCGCGAGCAATTCAAGCAACAGTGAGACTCGGTAGTGCACCAACACCTTGATCTTGGCTGTGAAGTAGCGGGCGAACATCACCGGGCAGCCTCTGTGCTCGGCATCAGAATGGATTCGCTGCGTTTGATCGACCTGACAGTGTTACCCGCCATGATGGCTGCCAGGCATTGCTGCACGGTCAACTCATCGACGCCGATGTTGAAGGACACCTCGAGTTCGCCCTGTCGTCCTTGGGTAAAGCGCGCCGCGTCCGACCATGGGAGATGACAGGTCGCAGGCGGGTTTACGCAGTCGATGTGGTACTCAATCAGGGTTTTGTTTTTCAGCAGCGCCGTGGGAAAGGATTCGGCCAGGCGCCCATGTGCCAGTGACAGGCATCGATCAGTCAGGTTCAGTAGGGTGTCGGGCTCGTGAGAAACCAGCAGCAGAGTCTTGTCCGCCATCAGGCCGTGGTGGCCAAACAGGGTCTTGAAGCGCAGCTTGGTCTCGGCATCAAGGCCGATGGTGGGCTCATCCAGAATGACCAGCCGGGGGCGGTGGATCAGCGCGCAGAACATCTCCCCGCGCATACGCTGGCCAAAGGACAAGGTCCTGACCTGTTGGGCCATGAAGCCACTGATGTTCAGGTACCTGTCCAGCTCAGCAAAACTGTGGGTGTATTCGGTGTTGCTCAAGCCCCTGGCGGCGGCGTAGAGCCCCAGGCAGTCGTGCAGACTCATATTCGGATACAGATAACTCTTTTGCGAGAAGAGTACCCCGGTGTGTCGCATCAGTTGCTTGCGCTCGGCGTGGGGGGCAAACCCCATCACTTGCACCTGTCCGGTAGTTGTGGCCATGACCCCGCAGATCACTTTGAGCAGTGTTGATTTGCCGCTGCCATTGTGGCCGATGATGCCGATTTTTTCCCCGGCGCCAATCTCCAGTGAGACGTCATCAAGCGCCGTGATAGTTTTCCGGCTGGGGCGAAACAGATCCTTGATGAGCGAGCCGCTGTGCTGTTTTGTCTCGATCACTCGCGACACCGCGCTCAGCGAAATCACGAGGCTAACTCGACAAAGGATTGATCAAAGTAGTTCTGATACAACGCTGCTTGAAAATCGCTCACGCTATAACGATCAATGCCATTGATCATCTCGTCCAGTGACGGGATCGCCCCATAATTGAGGTAGTGCTTGCCTGACCTGGAGGCCAGTACGCCGATATTTTCGACGCTGAGTTTTTGATACAGGCTGGATGTCGCCAATGCCGTCGATAGGCTGTGTGTGGAGGCTGAACCTGTTGAAAAGTATTCGCTGAGGAGGGTGTCCAGCCTGGCCAGCCCGGTTGCTGCCGACTTGACGTATAGCACGTGCTCGCCCACGCCGCCGGTGAGAAAGAAGCGCCGGTCCAGGTGATAACTCAGCCCTTCGCCGCGCAGACGCGATGCCAGGGATTCGGGCCTGCTTGAGCAAAAGAACTGGGTGGCGCCGAGCATCAGCGCGTACTCCCGTGCGCCGTGGGTGGTGACAGGAAATCTTAGGCCGATGGTGGCGGTGGCTTCATCTAGGCAGCGAGCCGGTTGAGCAATGGGCGAGGGTGGCTCGTGCGATGGTTTTTTGCCGGGGGGAAGGGCCGAAAGCGGTGCCAGCAAATCCAGTGCACGGCCCACTTCCAGGCCGGACAGCAGTTCGGCGTATACCCGGGCGCCGCAGAGAAGCCCCTCTGCAAAGACGCACAGCGTCTGCACATCTCCGCGCCAGATGTCATGGCCTGCACGAATCCCCAGCTTGGCATCCAGGGCGCTGAAGGTGCCTTGGGCCTGCCGTTCGAGCTCGCGCTCGATAATACGGGTTTCCACTGCCATCAGCGGCGCAAGCTCTGCAGCGTTTTCGGGGGCACTAATACCCTGTAGGGCGTCAATCAGCGCGCCCATGTAATGCGGTAAAACTTCAACCGGCATCCTGCCAAAAAAGCATAACGCCTCGTCGGTCGTGGCCCCGAGTATGGCCTGATAAGTATCACCGAAAGTGCTGCGTAACCGGCGACTGATGAGGTGTTCCACCAGGTGGGCCAGCCCGATGTCTTGACTGGCTGGGCCACTGCGGTCAAACGCGATCCAGACATTGATGGACGCCAGGGTTGCTGACGCCAATTGGCGGACGCTCAATGTCACACCGTTGGCCAATTGCAGGCTGTGTTCTTTCACAACAATGTCCTTGTGCGAGTCAATTGCGTCAGGCTGATCGGGTTGTGTATACAGCCGAGTTCATGCAGGACATCGATGCCACGCCGGCCGTGGCATGCCGAGGATTGAATGACCTTGTGGTCGCACTCGAGATCCAGGCGATGTTGATAAAATTCGAGCATTTTCAGCGCATCACCGGCTTCGAAAAGACAGGACGGCAGTGTGTCTCCGGTGATAAACCCGAAACGCTCCTGCTGGCCCAGCCTATTTAAACTGTTGTAATGCCAAAAACCGCCTTCGGCTCTTTGCTCGACGCAGGCATGTTCTTTATGAAACTGCACGAGGGGCATGAGCGTGGCGTCAAAGCGTGTTTGATAAAAGTCCACGATGCTGTGGGAGATGGCCAGGCGATTGAGCCAGGCAAAGCGACGGGCGATGTCATAGAGCTGCGCGACCTTGCCATAGGCCACGGTATCGGGATCCAGATGGATCGTCAGGTACGCTAGGGCGTTCACGGGCTCATGTTCGATACGGTGCGCTGTTTGTTCGCGACCAATAATGGTCCGGACGCAGTAATCCAGTGCCCGATTGAGATTGGAAACGCCAGAGTGGACCACCAGGTAAGCTGCGCCATCGCTGCCCATGCAGAGCCCGGCGAATTTTGAGTTCGAGTGGTTTTTCAGGGTCAACAAGGCCCCCGACAGAAATGGCTGCAAGGACTGGATGAAAGGCCCCGATAAAAACTGACCGTGCGTCAGGGGCGCGAATGATTGGATGTGAGGGGCACCCAAACTGTCGACAGACAGCGGTTCGTGAGCATGAAGGCAATCATTCAGTGCCCCCTGGTAGATGCGCCGGGTTTTATTGTTCTGTTCCTGGCCGGTGGCCAACGTCCAGTACTCGACCAGCAGGTTGATGTCCCTGGGAACCAATCGGGTGACCATAAACCCGTCAAACGGCTCATCGCCCATGGAGAACGGATGCAGATGCGCCGCGCCAAAGGCTGTTCCCTTGGGTAGGCCAAGATCATCCTCATAATCGACGAGAAATAGCGGTGCTGCCTGCGCGGCCGACTTCAGGTATTCAACTTTATCTTGTCGCACGCCAGGCACAATCGTTAGCGGATGGGCTTTTTTACTGTCCATGTAAAACCTGACTTGGGCCGTAACACTCAATCACTCAAGCACCAGAGACATTCACGCCTGTCTCTGGTGCTGTACTACGTCAATACGACGATCAACCTTTACTGCGCCTGCGCCATGCTGACGGTGGCCGGCGTGTTGCCTGCTTCAGCGTCCTGCACCGGTTCATAAGCGCCTACCAGTACATCGGCCAAGGCCTCCAGTTCGTCATCCACCTGATCCATGTAGACCATATGAGTGCCTTGAGCGTTAACGGTCAGGCTTTTCAGATCGGCCAGTTGAGCGTCAGACAGGGAGGTAAAGTCGGGTGTGTTAATTCCATTCATACAATGAACTCCAGTAGGTAATTGCGGTAGTTGAACTCGCGGCTACTGAGGGTTTGCTAGTCGCCGCAATACTGCATTTACAACCTTGCTGCGCGCGTTTTAGTTCGGCAGAAGGCGTTGGCATTGTCGGTTTCGGTTGTTGCAGAGGGGTGACGCTTTCGTTGCATCGGGAGTGATTTTATATGACGCCATGGAGGGGCAATGCTTAATGCCCTGTTCTGGCGGGTGGCGCTTTACCAAAATAGCGTGCGCGGCTGGGCGGGGCGCGCGGGTATTTTCCGTTCATCCATTGTCGTCGATTCAAAAACAGCAAGCCGAACCAAAACGCTCATCTTCTCGGGGTATCGGTAAGCGCAGGCGCTGGTTCTGCGTGGTGTAATTTTGCACCAAGCCCCCGTTCTTTTGCGTTGAGCACGGAATTTCCGTTCTCCCACTACGGTCCATAGTCCGATGGTAAAAGACTGAAAGGGACGACTTGATGCGGCGAATGTATAGAAACGTCATCTGCCAGGCCATGCTGGCCATGGTGATGGCTATCAGCTTGGCGGCATGGGCAGATGCGCCCGCAACAACGGTGCCGGTCGAGGTCGTCGACAGTTTACCGCTGTTGCCGGAAGACGCCGACCTGAAGCAGCTCAGCCAGCAGCTTGAGCTGATTCGCCAGAGTGTCCCCATCAGTACCAGTGACGAGAGGCTGGCGGAGTTCCGACAGGGCGCACTCCAGGTACAGCAACAGGCCGAGATGCTGCTCACGGTACGCGCAACCGACATGGAGCGCCTTGATGATCAGTTGAAGGTAGTGGGCGCGGCCCAGCCCGGGGAAGCGCAGAGCCTCACCGCTCAACGGGATGCCCTGACTCAGAAAAAGAACCGCCTGCTTGACGATGAGCGTCAGGCAAAACAGCTCAGTCAGACGGGCCGTGAGCTCGCCGCGCAGATCGTCAGCTTGCGGCGCAATCTGTTTAATTCCCAGGTCACTTCACGTACCGATACCCCCTTTAGCCCCACGTTCTGGTCGACCCTGATCCGCCCCACCGCTGAAGACCTGCAGCGCCTGGACAACCTGAAGACCGAGGGTATCGTCGCTTTGAAGAGTGCCGTCAGCCCCGAGCGCCGCTGGGCGTTCTTCAGCACGCTGCTGGCGGCCGTGCTGATCTGGAGTTTCGGTCGGCGACTGCTTGAGCGTCTGCTCACCTGGGCGATGATCCGCTGGCTGCCGGAGGGGCGCCTGCGGCGCAGCACCCTGGCGGTGGCGGTGGCGTTATCGTCGATCCTGACGATCATGGGGGCCGTCTCACTGATGCGCTGGGGGTTGGAAAGCAATGCCGTCTTGAGCGAAAACCTGGCCCGGCTCTCCGAGCACCTGGTCACCCTGGCCACGTTCTGCGCGTTTATTGCCGGCCTTGGGCGCGCCTTGCTGATGCTGCCGCGACCGTCCTGGCGGTTGGCGGCCGTTGCCGATGAGATCGCCAGTGCCCTGGGGCCATTCCCGGCGATTCTGGCGGTGGCGCTGATGCTGGTGGCCACCGAGGAGCGGATCAACAGTGTCACCGGCACCAGCCTGGCGTTGACCGTTGCGCTCAATGGCCTGACGGCACTGACCACGGCGCTGATCTTCATTGCCGCGTTACTGCGTTTGCGCTACGTGCGCAAAAAACTCGACCTGGGTCGTCCGGGTGGGTTCACCGGCATATTGCCCTTTGTTACAGCGGTGTGGGTGGCCTTGATTGTCCTCGCGTTGTTCACGGGGTATCTGTCCCTGGCCTACTTTCTTACCGTCAAGCTGCTGTGGGTCGGTGTCGTGGCGGCGACGGCCTATCTGCTGATTGCCTTTTTCGGCGACGTCTGCGAAACCCTGCTCTCGCCCAAGCAGCCCAGCGGCCTGGCACTGGCCAACGCACTGGGGCTGTCACCCCGGCACCAGGCCCAGGCCTGCACCGTGCTGGCTGGCGTCGGCCGTACATTGCTGCTGCTCACCGCGGTGATGGCGGCCTTCCTTCCTGCGGGCTCCAGCCCCAGCGAGTTGCTCCAGGGGTTCAGCCAACTGGGAGAAACCAGCAAGACGCTGGGCAACCTGCACATCATTCCCCAGGACATCCTCGTTGCGCTGCTGATGTTCGTCGTCGGGTTGTTCGCTGTGCGCACCCTGAAGCGCTGGCTGAGCGAGAGGCTGCTGCCGGAAACCAACATGGACGCCGGCATGCGTGCATCCCTGGTGACCCTGGTGGGTTACCTCGGGTTTGTGCTGCTGAGTCTGTTGGTGATGTCCACCCTGCAGATCAACCTGACCAGCCTGACCTGGGTGGTCAGCGCCTTGTCGGTGGGTATCGGCTTCGGCCTGCAGGCCATTGTGCAGAACTTCATCTCCGGGCTGATCCTGCTGACCGAACGACCCGTGAAGGTTGGCGATTGGGTCAGTCTGGGAGGGGTAGAGGGCGATATTCGCCGGATCAACGTACGGGCGACCGAGATCCAGATGTCCGACCGCTCGACGGTGATCGTGCCGAACTCGCAGTTCATCTCGCAAAACGTGCGCAACGTCACCATGGGCAACGCGCTCGGTGTGGTGGGCATCACCCTTACGTTGCCGCTGGACACCGATGTAGTGAAAGTTCGCGAACTGCTCATGCACTCGTTTACCGAGCACGAGTCGATTCTCGACACCCCCGCACCTTCAGTCACGTTCAAAGACCTGGCCAGGGACGGTCTGATCATTGGTGTCAGCGGCTACGTCAACAGCCCGCGCTCGGTGTCCGGGACCCGCAGCGACTTGCTATTCATCCTGCTGGCCCGTCTTCAGGAAATGGGTATTACCTTGTCTTCACCCCAAAGCCTGGTGTTGATTCCGGGAGAGGGAAGTCCCTCGACGCCGAACCCATCGGCGCAGCCTTGAGTACCGCGAAGGAGACATGAACAATGAAGTTTTCGATGGCGCAAAATTCGGTCAGTCATATTTACGTAGACATCAGGGATCTACCCATCCGTTTAGCGAAAGACTTTCTATTGTAGGCGGGCCACTTATGATTGACAGCAGATGACTAGACAAAAATAGAGCTCAGCACTACATTCAGTGATGTGTGAAGCATGGCGCTTTACTGATGACTAGGTTTGATCAAAAAATAGTGCAGGTTTTTATAGAGTTAGTTGGTGTTTGTTGTTCGATAAAACAATAAGCAGGTGGCGGTACGTGAAAGTAAAAAGTCCGATAGCTGTGATTGTTTATGTTCTGTTTTGTTTTTCTTTGGTGGGTTGCAAGAGTAAGAATATGCCTGACGCATATAGCTGGTCGGGAACGGTGTCTGCACCGCAGGAATATCCTGTGGAAGTCTACAGTGGCGCCATAATAGCTGAAGATTTTACCTACGGCTTTGATGCGATCTGGGGCACGCAGAATACCGGGTGGGGGAGTCAGGGCGGTACTATGACCACGGGGGTTGAAAGGAAAGGAGTCCCCTATCAATTGGAGTTTACGTGGTACTCCCTGGTGGAGAGAAAGTTTTATACGGGGAAATGGGACTTGGACAAAGAGAGGATAAAGAGTCTCTTTGATGAGGGTTTTATCGATCAAGATACCCATAAAAAAGATACCTATAATACGTTTGTCGTGGGGTTGGCTCCAGAGGGTAGGGTGGTGCTCTGGATGAGTGGCGCGGGAAACCAAAAAGAAGTGGGGGTTTTTAAGGCGCCGGTGACAGTCCTGACAAAGGACGGCGCCTACGACAATGCAAGGTACATGTTTAAAGACGGCTATGCAGACCGAATGCTGAACGATCCATCCTATAAGACATTCAACCCGGATGTCAGGAAGAAAATAGAAACACAAGGTTATCCTTCGGCAGGCATCTATAACACATACAGGGATAAATATAGCTGGAGGCCCGTCGTTGTTTTGCAGGAAGGTGGGCAATGGATAGATTTTGGATTCAGTGCCTACAACGGTGAGCAGGAAAATCTTTTCGGAAAAAGTCTACTGGATAATCAGTATGAAAAAAGGGCCATTCCAAAATTCTGTGGCTTCTATTGGCGGGATAAAAACAACAGATATGGCGTATGGATTGACGCTTTTGACGAAAAAGAAATCTTTGATCTTTTTCAGAAGCTCGGCAAAGAAAAAAATATAGACTTGGTGGTGAAGATTAATGCGGACAATACCAGGCTTTCTTTGTCGTTAAGGTCGGGCGAGCAGGAGTTCCCAGTGGGGAAGGCTAAAGTCAGACTGTCTCGTAAAATAGAGTGATCTCCCAGCGCATGCGACAGATCAACGATGCCTGGGTTCGCCGCCCGTGTTGTGTTAACGGGCTCGAACCTTAACGATTAGCTGTCTACATCGCTCTGGTCAGCCGGGTTGGGCCGCCAGGCTATTACTGACGTTACGTCCCAGCACCAGCACGGTCACAAAACCGCAGCCCACCAGGGCCGTGGCCAGACTCAGCAGCACCGAGCTGCCCAGTTGATCGACGATCCGCCCGCCGAAGAACGAGCCCAGGGCAATAATCACCTGGAACAAGGCGACGAATAACGGCATGCCGCGTTCGACATCCTTGGGTGCCACGACAAACATCCAAATACTCGCGCAAGCCGGGAAGGCGCCGAAGGCGAAGCCCCAGAGTGCGATCAGCATCGCAGCGCCGGTCATGCCGGTGGCGAAGTAGGGGAACAGGGCGGTGCTGGTGCCGATCAACAGTGCGACCAGCAACAGGGTGTGACGTACGCTGCGGTTGGCGGCGAAACCGGCAAAAATATTACCCATGACTCCAGCCACGCCATAGAGCAGCAACAGTGAGCCAATGGTTGGCCCGTCGAAGCCGGAACTGTGTTTGAAGAAGGGCGCGACATAGGTGTAGGCGGCAAAGTGCGCCAGGCCAATCAGCAATACAGCGATCAATCCGACCCGCGCTTGCGGATTGATAAACAAGGCCGGCAGGTCACTGATGCGAATCGCTTTTTCCGGGTTGAGTCGCGGTAGCAGGAAGATCTGCGCCAGTAACACCGGTACGCCCACCAGTGCGGTTACCAGGAAGGTCATGCGCCAGCCCATCAGGCCACTAAGCCAAGTGCCTACGGGCACGCCCAGTACGGTGGCCAAGGTCACACCGACCATGATGATCGAGGTGGCCTGGGCAACGCCCACGCCCTTGGGGGCCAGTCGGCCGCTGAGGGCGATGGCCGTCGCCCAGAAACCGCCGATACTGATGCCCAGTAGCACGCGGCCGAACAGCAGCAGGCTAAAGTCGGTGGCGTAGGCCACGACTGAGTTGGCGATGATCATGATCAGCGTCAGGCCGATCAGCAGGTAACGACGGTCCATGGCACCAATGCTGACAGACAGCAAGGGAGCGGCGAGGGCGGCCATTATGCCGGGCAGGGTCACCATCAGACCGGCGTGGCCGGCACTGATGCCGAGGTCGCTGGCGACATCGTTGAGTACGCCCACCGGGAGAAACTCGCTGGTCACCAGGGCAAAGGCGCCCACGGCGACCGAGAGAATCGCCAGCCACTGCTGTTTGACGCTCTGTTGATTATGTTCGGGAAGACCGCTAGGGGCCTGGCTGGCGCTTGGCATGGTGTTGGGTTCCGGATGAATGCAGCCTGAAGCCAGGCCGGGAGAGAATTTGGAGGCGATTATATGAATCAGTGTTGGCAATTAAACAGGTCGGTCGGTTTGATAGTCATCATCAGTGCAATCAATGCGACACGCTTAAGCGGCCTTAAAGGCAGCCCTTTCAAGGTCTTTGAAAAACCAGTCGCATCAGGCCGGGGATCACAATCTAACCGTCGAAGTGAACCCCCTGTGGGAGCTGTCGAGCCCCAGCGAGGCTGCGATTGCGGTGGGTCCGCCAACATCAATGCTGGCAGTGCCGACGCTATCGCAGCCTCGCTGGGGCTCGACAACTCCCACAGTTGATCTTCACTGCCCGAAGCTGGGTATTTCAACCGTATTTGGCTGATTTTTCAAAGACCTTGACAGGGATGGGTCTTAAAGGGGCCTTTGGGCTCGGGAATAAGGCAATGACTTTTAAGGTATAGGGATGCCTGCAAAACCCGGGGCGATTGACAATGGGAACCAGCCATATTGGTTTCCGTACTGTCGCCGTCATCGATCATTTGTGAACAACCACTTCAGTGGAGCACCAGCCATTGCGACCCTTTTGCTTGGCCAGGTAGAGCATCTCGTCAGCCGATTTCAGCAAGTCACCAGGGGTGACCTGTTCACTGGCAGGATGGCTTGCAGTGATACCGGCACTGGCAGTGACGTACCCGAGCGGATGTTCGGCATGCTCGATTTTCAGTGCTCGAATGGCGTCCAGAATGTCGTTGGCAACCCGCGTTGCCCCCGCATTGTTGGTATTGGGCAACAGCACCGTAAATTCTTCTCCGCCGTACCGGACAGCCAAGTCCCCGGGTCGTTTGATCGCGCGTGCAATTGCCTGGCCCACTGCGCTCAAGCACTCATCGCCAGCGGCGTGTCCATAGGTGTCGTTGTAGCGTTTGAAGTAGTCGACATCGAGCATGATCAACGCGAGGAATGATCCCTGGCGCCTGGCCAGACGAATTTCTTCAATCAGCACGGCGTCCAGCCGTCGGCGATTGCCCAACCCGGTCAGGCTGTCTGTCATCGCCATATCTTGCATGGCCTGATGGGCGTGACGTAAGGCTTTTTCCGCCAACATTCTTTGACGTAGCTGGCTCAAGACGATCAGCCCGAATACCGCGAGCACGGCAATCAAAAACACCAGCACAAACCCGGTTTTCCAGAGGTCATGGAGCCAGGGGGCGATGATGGACTCACGGGAAAGCCCGGCCTCTACGACGAGGGGATAGGTCGTCAGTGCTCGATAACCGTAAAGCCGGTCGGTGTCGTCGATGATCGCTTTGACCTCGGCGACGCCTGAGTTGGAAACCGGCAGGTAGCTTTTGAAGATCTCGCTGTCCGCCAGGCTTTTACCGACCACGGATGCGATGAAAGGGCGCCGCACCAGGATGGTGCCGTTGCGCATGGCCAAGACCAGGGAACCCTTGTCATCTATCTTGAAATCACCGTAGTAGTCCACGAAGTAACTGAGCTTGATCGTCCCCAGCAGAACGCCGGCGAAGGAACCATCAGGGTTGTTCAATCGGCGAGAGATGGGAATGATGAGTTCGTCGGTGGATCGGCTTCTGACAACTTCGCCGATGTGTAAATTTCGATCATCGTGGGTGCGGTGGTACTGGAAATAATCGCGGTCGGCATTGTTCGCGGTATCCGGGGTTACGCTCTTGTCCGTCACCACCCATTGACCGTCAGGGCCGTAGATAAACAGCCCATGAAGCTGCGGCATGATTTGGGTTTGCTGGACCAGCAACTCGTGGATGCGAGGAACATTGATGCCTTGCAATCCATCGCTCTGCACCCGTTCGCTGAGGGCTACGGTCAGCACATCGACTTGCCGGATGGCGTCTTCGGCATGCTGGGCCGTTGCACGCGCCAGGTTGGTCACGGAGTCACGGGCAGAGTCGAAGGCTGCGCGATAGTCGCGCCATGTCCGCCACCCCTCAACGCTGATGAACGCAATCACGACTACCAGCATGAAGCTCACGGTGAGTCGAAAGGTAGCTCCCGCCCGCACAACCTTCCCGGGGCAGGGGGCCGTGGCGTTGTCGTCCCTGGGCGTTGGCTGTTTGCGTCCGAGCATCGGGTGTCCTTCTATGGCGGGCACTTGTAGCACGTGCGGCCTTTTGATCGTTCGAGAGAGGGCTTAATCGGGAAAGTACTTTCGCGCCTCTTCGATGGTATAGCGCAAGAAGATCTGCACAGCCTGCCGAATCAGGTGTTGTGTGAGTAGGAAAGCATACAACGACATGTTCTGCAGGGCATAGCTGGGCAGGATACGCACTTGTCGGTGTTTCCTAACCGCCGTCTACTGACAATCAGACGAGCTACTCCGCGGGCTACACCTGGCAGAAGACCGATGCCATCACAGCGCCATTAAGCAAACCCTCAGCTCAAGGCCGCGAAGATCAACTGTGGGAGTTGTCGAGCTTTAGCGAGGCTGCGATGACGTCGGCACAGCCAACACTGATGTTGCCTGACCCGCCGCTATCGCAGCCTCGCCGAGCATCACTGGTCCCAACCCGGTGCAGCAGCCGTCGGTCACGACTCCGGACTTCGCCAGCGCTAGAAGTAATACCCAATGTTCACGTTGGTGCGGTAATACCACTCGTTACTGCCCACCGAATGGGTATTGGTAAAGCCGCTACCGTTTTCCGCGCCACCATAGGGGTTGGCATTTTTGGCCCAGGTAAAATCGACCCAGGCCATGATCGGCATTGCCAGGAATTGCGCGCCGACGGTGTACATCTGTGAGTCGTCCCAGCCGTTTTTGTCTTTCATCAACCGGCTGTAGTCGTTGTAGAGCTTGATCTTCTTCAACTGGCCGAGTTTCGGTGTGTTGATGTCGTAGCTGATATTCAACGAAGCAATGGTCGCTTTGGAGGCAATGAGGTAGGCCGGGGTCAGGCCGTTGCCGCCCATGAGCACCGAGTCTTTGCTGACGCCGGCAGGGTTTTTCGGGTCGTACTCGTAGCGAATGCCCTGGGTGGTGACGGTCCAGGCGCCGTTATTGATGATTGCGTGGAGCCCGCCGGCCCAGTAATCACCGTCATCCTTGGTGGTGGCGTTGTACAGCTGGGCGGTGGCCAACGAAGCGCCGATTTCGGTCTTCCAGTCGCCGCTGCTGAAGCGACGGGCCACCCGGGCGTTGAGTTGGTTGTGCTTTTCGTTGTCCTGGCCTGATTGGGTAAAGGCGATGGCGTTGTTGTCGAGGTCTGCGTAGCGTCCGACTTCCGGTGAGTAGCGAATGCCTGTGGGCAACATGCGTGGGAAGTAGGCCAGTTGCACGTCCCAGTTCTGGTCCTTGTAGCTGTATTTGAGGCCAGAGCCTGCGCTGGAGCCATAGCCCATGAAAAACGGGATGTGGTAGCTCCAGCCAAATTGTGGGTAGGGTTCAAGGCCAAACGGTTTGAAGGGCGCGCCCAGTTGCAGGTTGGAGTTCTCGTTCAGCCGATAAGCCACGAAGCCGCGATCGATGGAGCGTTTGCCATCGTCCTGGAACCAGTAGCCGATGTCGCTGTAGAGGTTTTTGTAAGTGGCCTGCACGTCGAGACGGAAGGTGTCGAACAAGAACCGGCCATTGTTCTCGGTGGTGTCCCAGTGCTCGTCACGGTAGTTGGTGCGCAAGGCGCCACCGATATCCAGGCTGCTCTGGCCGTCGTCGCTGCTCCAGGCAATGTGCGGAAAGGGTTTATTGGCGGCATTGGTACGCACGGGTTCGGACGGGACTGGCTCCACCGCAAAACTGGCACAGCTGATACACATTAATCCCACGCAGACGACCTGGTTTTTCATCTTGTTCCCACCTGTGAAGTTGATCACGGCTTGTTTTTTGGCAACACTTTCCCGCTTGCCTGATAGGGCAATAAAAAATTGCAGGTGAGGTCTTGCCGTATTTAAGCGCTGGTTATTTTTATTGTTTCGAGTGTGATACGCCGTATGGCCTATGAACTCTCAAGGGGTAGAGCAGGAAGTGTGCCAGTCACTGCAAGTGTCGTTTTTATATAAATATTCTTTTAAAAACAGTTGTTTATATGGGAAACGGATTTTTCTGTATTACCCGTGAAACGCAGCCTCTATGGCGTCACCGGTTTGCACAGTGTCAGTGCGGGGTTGGGTATTAGTGAGGCACTTGAAACCACCCAACTCCCTGTAGCCGCTGGCGCAGCCTGCGATCGGCTGCGCAGCAGTCGCAAGGTCTTGAAACCGCCGAAGGTCCTGCGGCCCTTATCGCAGCCTCGTACCTCGACAGCGGCTACAGGGAACATCACGTGTGATGTGTGTCAGAGGTCAAGCACCAGCCGCTGGCTCTTGCAACCAGAGACGCAGACCATCATCGACCGATTTGTCGCGCGCTCGGCCTTGGTCAGCACCCCGTCGCGATGGTCGATGTCACCTTCCAGCACGCGGGTCTCGCAGGAACCACAGACCCCTTCGCGACAGCTGTAGTCAATGTCGCAACCGACTTGCAGCAAGGCATCCAGCAAACTCAAGCCCGGTTCGACCGACAGCGTCTTGCCCGACTTTTTCAGCTCGACGCTGTAGCCATGCTGTGCGTCTTGCGACGGCGGCAGTTCGGCGGCCGCAAAGCGCTCGATATGGGCATGAGGGTAACCCAACCCCTCGCAGGTGCTTTCGAAGGCATCGAGCATAGGCGTCGGACCGCAGCAGTAAAAATGCGTGTCCTTGGGCTGGCCGGCAAGGTAGATGGCCAGGTCGGGGAACGTACCTTTTTCGTCATTGAAGTGGTAAGTCACCCTCGCGTTGAGGCCGCCCAGATCTTCCACCAGCGCCGCTTCCTGGCGGGAGCGGGCGCAGTAGATCAATTCGGCGGATTTTCCCAACGCCAGCAACTGGTGAAACATGCAGTAGATCGGCGTGATCCCGATGCCGCCGGCTACCAGCACGCTGTGGCTGGCGTTCAGGTCCAGGGCGAAATTGTTGCGCGGCGCCGAGATCGACAGTTGCATGCCGACCCGCAACTGGCTGTGGACGTACTCCGAGCCGCCACGGCTGTTGCGATCACGCAGCACGCCAATGACATAGCGCCCCTGGTCGCGGGGCGAGTTGAGCAGGGAGTAACTGCGCACCAGGCCATTGGCCAAGTGCAGGTCGATGTGCGAGCCGGCCTCGAACGGGGCGAACACCGTGTCGCCCAAGGGCCGCAATTCAACGCTGATGATGCCTTCGGCTTCATAGCGCAGCGCCTGGACGCGCGCGGTGAGCAGGGAGGGTTTGGACATCGTTCACCTCTTTGGGGCAGTACGCAGGTCAATATCCAGCCGGGCTGCGGCCTCGATTTCGACCCGCAATGTAGGGAACACCAGGCCACTGACCTCCACCAGCGTGGACGTCGGCAACAGCGCCTGCCCGGCGAAAAAATCGCGCCGGGCCCGGCCGACCTGGTCTTTGTCGCCAATGTCAGTGAGGTACACCGTGAGCCGGTAGATCGTGCCTACGTGTCCGCCGGCAGCCTCGACCAACGCGCGGATTTTGCCCAGCACGATCAGGGTCTGGGCGTAACAGTCCAGCGCCGGATCCTGTTGCGTGGCCGGGTGGGCGGTCATGCCGGACATCACCACCTCGTTGCCAATCAGCAACGCGTTGGACCACGTGGCATTGGCCGGCTCACGTACGGCGTCGGCCTGTACCTGCTGCACGGTGTGGCTCATGACAACTGCTTCGCGTCGATCAGCTCCAACTGCGCCTTGGCCGCGTTCTTCAAATACCGGCGCAGCCGCACCACGCCCAGGTCATGCTGGTAGAGGTTTTCGCGCTGATTGGCGTCTGGCTCCATGAACTCCAGCAGCACCCGGTCTTGCTCCAGCACTGCCCAGTGGCGCGCCTCCAGGCGGTTTTTGTAGAGGAAGCGCCAGGTGTCACGCTGCCAGCCGGTCAGTGGGCGGCAGCGCCAGTGGAACACGGCGGCCAGGGAGCGACTGCTGGGGGTGTAGCTGCCGATGATGGTGAAGTTGCCGCCTGGGCCGCCGGTCTTCGGGTAGGGGATTTCCAGGCGCAGCCAATGGCAGCCGTTGTCCATGAACTCGGTCCAGTCGAAGTTCACCCCGCGCTGGCCTTCCTTCTCGAAGAAAAAACCCTGGTCGGTGTCACGGGTGACGAACTTGGCGGTGGCTTCGCCTTCGCTCATCGAGTGGGACATTTTGTGCAGGTAGGTGCCGTGCATCGGGTCCATGACGTTGTCGATCACGTAACGGTAATCGCCTTTCCACTCGGTGTAGCAGATGAAGCTGCTCCACTCGGGGGAGGTCAGTTGCTCGGGCAGGATCAGTTCTGGCGGTTGCTCCACGTGGGGCTCGGCGGCGTTGTAGAGAAAAATCGCCCCTGCGGCTTCACGGGTGTGGAACATCCGCGTCGGCCGGCTGCCCTCAAGCTTGCAGCCAGGGCTGCCCGGGACTTTGGTGACCGTGCCGTCGCAGCGCACTTCAACGCCGTGATAGGGGCACTGCAAGCGGTCGCCCAGCACCGGTCCCTGGGATAGTGGAGCACCACGGTGAGGGCAATGGTCTTCCAGCGCGTGGACGCTGCCATCGTTGTCACGCCACAGGGCAATCTTGTAGCCCAGGCGACGAATCGAAAGCGGTTTTTCTCCCAGTTGATCGCTGGGCAGTACGGGGAACCAAAGGTTTTTCAAACCAGTGGCGAGAAGGTGTTCAGCAGGGTCGACGGTCAAGTGCGCGTTCATTTTTATCATTACCTCTGTCGGGTCATTCGCCCAACCGGGCCATCAGGGTTGTATAGGCTTGTGGCGTCCACTCTCCGGTGGTCAGGGGGCAGGGCGGGCCGGCCAGGTTCAGGTGCGCGAGCAGCGCAGGCAGCTCCGTTACGCCATTGCCAAAGGCCCGCTCGATGGAGTCTCCCAACAATTCTTCGAACTGGGTGTTGGGCCGTTTGCGCGCCTGATGGGGCTGCAGGTAGGGTTCGGTTGTGCTCATCTCATTGACCTCCGTTGCGTACCCGTTCGCGGATCATTTCGCGCACGGGGATAAAGTCGTAAGTAGGGAAAACTTCAGTGCTGAACACGCCCCAGGCCGAGCGTTCGAGCTCGACGTTGAGGCTGGGCAGCAGGCTGGGCGCCAGGCGCAGGGTGACGATCTGGCCCAGGCCCATGGCCACGGTCCACGACACCACCTCGACGCCCTGGGGCGGAAAGCGCTCCCACCAGTCCTGTCGCTTCATGTGGCCCTGAATGTCTTCCAGGTTTTTCGATTGGTCGTGCTTGAGCAGCACCGTGACCAGCAAGGTTTCGTTCATGCTCAGGCCGCGTGCTCGGTGGGTACGGTCCAGGCGTCGTAGCCGTAGACCCAGTCGGCATTGCCGCCGTCCTTGAGCCACTGGTTGCCTCGCGAGCCGATCTGGATCTGGCTGGTGCGTTCCAGGCGTGCCTGTTGATAGGCCAGCAGTGCACCCGCAATCGAGGCCGGGTCCTGCAGGTCTTGCACGTGACGGGCAAGCACCACGGCGTCTTCGATAGCCTGGCCGGCGCCCTGGGCCATGAACGGCATCATCGGGTGGCAGGCATCGCCAAGCAGGGTGATTGCGCCTTGGGACCAGAAGGGCAGCGGGTCGCGTTCATACAACGCGGTCTTGAGCACCTCGGTACAGGCATCCAGCAGGGCCCGGGCGTCGGGGTGGAACGCCTGATAGTGGCTACGCAGCTCCTCGGCATCGCCCGCGCGGGTCCAGGACTCGTCGTGCCAGCTGTCCTGGGCGGTGGTGGCGAAAATGAAAATATCCTTACCCTGGTTCAGCGGGAAGGTGACGATCTGGCTCTGTGGGGTAGGGCCCCACCATTTGGTGAACGCCTGGATATTCGGCACGTGGGCCACACGCTCCACCGGCACCACCGCACGGTAAGCCACCACGCCGGTGAAGCGCGGGTGTTCATCGCCAAATAGCGCACTGCGCACCACTGAGTGGATGCCGTCGGCACCGATCAACAGGTCGCAGCGGTGCTGGCTGCCATCCTTGAAGTGCAGGTCGATGCCGTCAGCGCCTTGCACCACACACTCGGCGCGTTTGGCAAACTGCACCTGTGACCGCGGGAACACCTCGGCCAGGGCGGCCAACAGGTCGGCACGGTGAATGGTCAGTTGCGGCGCACCGTACTTCTGTTCGGCAGCGTCGGACATTTCCAGGCGCGAGGTTTCCGTACCGCTGTCCCACATCCGGCTGATGCGGTGGGTTGGCCGCGCGGCGGGAATGCGCACCGCCGCACCGATCCCCAGGCCATCGAGGGCACGCACGGCGTTAGGCGTGAGGTTGATGTCGGCGCCGACCCGCAGGAATGCCTTGGATTGTTCAAATACGGTGACCTGGTGACCGGCGCGATGCAGGGCGATAGCGGCGGTCAGGCCGCCGATACCGGCACCGGCAATCGCAATGTTCAGAGAAGACATGGACGACTCCTGCTCAAGGTTTCGGTTTGTCGGTGAGGAACTTGCCTTGCGGCGCCTCGACGTGTTGCTGGCGTCGGGTGTTGCCGTCGATGCCACCGGCAATTGCCCATTCGGCGAACACCGTCGGGCCGGGCTCGAAGGTGCGTGGCTGCCACTCGCCGGTCAGTTGGTCTTCGTCGGCGTAATACTCCACCAGCGCGCCGGCGGGGTTCTTGAAGTACCAGAAGAACGCGGAAGACACCGGGTGACGCCCCGGGCCGATTTCCGTGGCCCAGCCACTGCGGGAGATGTGCATGCCGCCGCCGAACACTTCGTGCACATCGCGCACGGTGAACGCCACGTGGTTCAGCCCGGCCCGTGGCGCGGGCAGTTGCAGCATGAACAGGTCATGGTGGCCGCCTTCTTCGGCGGTGCGCAAAAAGGCGCCACGGTCCGGGTAGCGGTCTGAGGCCTGGAAGCCAAAACGTTCGTGATAGAAGGCTTCGCAGGCGTTCACGTCCTTGACGAAGAACACCACGTGGCCGACTTCAATCGGTGTGGCCCGCTCATAGATCGGCGCGGCCTTGTTGATCCGGCCTTTGGTCTGCCAGGTGTTGTGGCCGCTGCACTCGATGTCGATCTCGCGTTTGCGGGTCACTTGCAGGCGGATCGCCAAACCATTGGGGTCCGTGCAGCCGATACGCCCGTCTATCTCGACAAAACCCGGGTCGCGAATAATACGCTCGCGGTACAGCGCCAGGTCGGCGGTGCTTTCCACCCCCCAGACCACTTCGCGCACGGTGGAGCCTGCTTCGATCGCCGCTGGCAACCCCGGTTTGTGCAGGTCGGCGAGTACTACCCGGCAGCCGTTGAGGGTTTCGAAGATCACTTCGTCTGCCTGGGTGCTGACGGGCGTGAGGCCCCAGTCGCTGAAAAAACGCACGCAGGTGTCGAGGTCTTCGACGCCATAGGTGACTTCATCGATGCCTAAAACGCTCATTGCCCTACCTCGTGTGGCACACCGGCCCAAGCCAGTGGCTGTTCGTTCATGCCCCAATAGAGGCTCTTTTGTTCCATGTATTGCAGGATCCCCAGGCGACCTTTTTCGCGGCCCAGGCCGCTGTCGCGCCAGCCGCCGAAGGGCGTGGAAATCGAGAACTGCTTGTAGGTGTTGATCCACACCGTACCGGCTTGCAGCCGCCGGCCAAGGGCCCAGGCGCGTTTGTAGTCGCGGCTCCAGATCCCGGCGGCCAGGGCGTAGAGGCTGTCGTTGGCTTGCTCCAGCAACTGCGCTTCATCGTCGAACGGCATGGCCACCAGCACTGGGCCGAAAATCTCTTCCTGGCACACTTGCTGGTGGTTGCTGAGGCCCTCGAGGATGGTCGGCGGGTAGTAGTAACCCTGGTCATAGCGTTCGCCACTCAAGCGCTGGCCACCCAGGCGCAGACGGCCGCCTTCGGCCAGGCCCAGGGCGACGTAGCGCTCCACCGACTCACGATGCCCGGCGCTGATCAACGGGCCCATCTGCGTGTCTTCCCGCGCCGGGTCGCCGACTCGCAAATGGGCGGCGGCGGCGACCAGTCGCTGCATGAACGGTTCGTACAGCGCACGGGCGACGAACAGACGGGAGCCGGCGATGCACGCTTCACCCGAGGAACTGAAAATGCCGTACAGCACACCGGCCACCGCATGGTCGAGGTCGGCGTCATCGAGCACGATGGTCGGTGACTTGCCGCCCAATTCCAGGGACACCGGCATCATCTTGTCGGCCGCAATGTGGGCGATATGCTTGCCGGTGGTAGTGCCGCCGGTAAACGACACGCGCTTGACCAAGGGATGGCGGGTCAGGGCATCGCCCAACAGCGAGCCTTTGCCGGGTAACACGCTGATCAGGCCTTTGGGCAGACCGGCTTCTTCACACAGCTGCGCGAGTTTCAGGGCCAGCAGCGGGGTGATCTCCGCCGGCTTGATCACCACCGCATTGCCGGCGGCGAGGGCGGGCGCGACTTTTTGTGCTTCGCTGGCAATCGGCGAGTTCCACGGGGTGATCGCCACCACCACGCCCATGGGCTCGTAGACGCTCATGGTGACGAAGTCACCGCGTGAGGGGGTGATGGTTTCTTCCAGGGTTTCGCAGGCTGCGGCGAAAAACTGAAAGGTGCCGGCCGCACTGGCGACCAGGGCGCGGGTTTCGCTGATCGGCTTGCCGTTGTCCTGGCGTTGCAGTTGCGCCAACTCTTCGGCGTGCTCGCGAATCAACCCGGCGATGCGGTACAGCACAGTGGCCCGCTCGTGGGGTTTGCGCTGGGCCCAACCGCTGTGCAAAAACGCCTGATGCGCGCCTTGGATGGCGTCTTCGACATCCTGCACATCGGCGGCATTGAGCCAGGCCACGGCTTCGCCCGTGGCGGGGTAGCGGCTGGCGTAGCGCTCGCCACGGCCCAGACGCCAGTTGCCGGCGATGCAGATGGGTAAAGTCTGTTCAAGGGTCATCGACGGGCTCCTAAATGGAAATCGCGTGGGCATGGTTGCCCAGGGCACGGACCACGCTGTACACCGTCAGCGCCGAGGTCTTGGGGTTGGCCAGCAGGGGTTTGCCCCGCAGGCTCAACTCAAAACCGCCAAAGGCGCCCCGGGCTTCAAAGTGGTGAACGTTCTCGTCGCTGTGGGGGTCGGCAATCAGGGTGACCTGGGTGCGATCCAGGCCAATCCCGGCCAGGGACAAGGTGGCGGCGACGTTGGCATTTTTCGGGTACAGCCGCGCCGCTTCGCGAGCGCTGCCCTGAAAAATCACGGTCGCCTCGGTGATGCTGTCGAGGTCGCAGGCCTGCTCGCCGGGGGTGTTTTTCCAGGCTCGCGCCGGTTTGCGACCGGTGTAGTTGACCGAGTCCAGCCCACCGACTTTGGCCGCCGACAGCGCATCAATCCCGCCAATGGCGCCGGGCAGTAGCTCGATACGGGTGTGGCCGCGCTCGGCAGCGGCTTCCAGGCGCTCGACCAGGCCGACCTCTGAGAGTGCGCCGACCGAGACAATCAGGCAGGCAATGCCGCGCTCCAGGGCCGGCAGCACGTGTTCTTCAATGGCCCGGTGGCCGGCGCACTCGACCAACAGGTCGGGGCGCGCGTCGGCCGGCAACGCCGTCAACACCTGCGGCGGCTGCTTGAAGCTGGCCAGCCGCTGGCGGACCAGGGCTTCGGAACCCTCGGAGGCGATGACGTAGTCGACGCACAGCTGTGGGTCTTTCTCCAACAGCTCAAGCACGCCGACGCCAATCGCGCCGCAGCCAATCATGGTGATATGCAGCATGGGGCGATCCTCAGGCGTTGGCCTTCTGGGCTTTGGTTTCGCTGTTGGGCGGGCCGGCGAACGGGGTGGCGAAGTTGCCGACGCTGAGCATGTCGACTTCCAGCAGGAACGGGCCGGGCTGGCTCAGGGCGCTGTCGACGACGCGGCCAAAATCCTTGAGGTCGGTGACCAACCCGTGGCGCAGTCCCATGGACTCGGCGAGTTGGGTGTAGTCCGGGGTGTGCAGGTCGACGTAGCAATGACGGCTGCCGTAGACCGCGTCCTGGATGTTGCGAATCACGCCGTAGCGCTGGTCGTTCATCAGCAGGATCACCAGGTTGGCCTTTTCCTGGACCAGGGTCGCCAGCTCGCCCAGGTTCAAAATGAAGCCGCCGTCACCGGCCAGGGCGAACACCTTGCGCTCTGGCGCCGTTTCAGCGGCGGCCACGGCCGCGCCAATGCCCATCGACAGACCCTGGCCAATGCCGCCGCCCAGGGCGTGCACGCCGGCACGTGGGTGGTAAAGCGTCAGCAGGCGGTTGCCCCAGATGCTGTTGGACAACGTTACGTCGCGCACCCAGGAGAAGTTGCGGCCGGTGCTGGCTTGCAGCTGCTCGACCATGGCCGAGTAGGGGCCCAGGTCAGCAATCAGCTGGCGGCGGGATTGCTCGCGAACGGCCTTGAGTTCATCGAGGAAGTTCGGGTCGATCTGCAGGCGACCTTCCAGACGGTCCGCCAGGCCTTCGAGGGCCAACGCCGCGTCACCGCAGATGAACAGCTCGCTGGCATAACTACGGCCTTCGATCGCCGGGTTGGCGTCAATGCGCAGGGTGTTTTGCGGCAATTTCAGCGCGTACTTGAAGGTCTCGTTACTGCGCAGGCGGGAGCCGGCGATCAACAGCGCGTCACAGGTTTGCAGGAATTGCTCGACCCGCTTGTTCTGCGAGAACGCGCCGAGGCAGCGCTCGTCGTCCTCGTTGACCACGCCACGGCCCTGGGTCGAGGTGATCACACCCACGCCCATCGCCAGCAGGCGCTTGACCGCATGCCCGGCATGCCGTGCGCCACCGCCGAGCCAGAGCATCGGGCGCTTGGCACTGGCCAGCCGCTCGGCCACCAGGTCGAGGGCTTCGCGGGGCGGGACGGCGACCGGGATCGGCAGAGGCGTCAGGTCGGTGGGCATTGGAATGAAGGCCGACTGGATGTCGATCGGAATCTCGACGCTGACCGGCCCGGTAGGCGCCGTCAGGGCGGTCTGCACCGCGAGCTTCAAGGTGCTGATGGCGGTCTCGACACTGCGCACCCGAAACGCGGCTTTCGACACGGCCTTGAGCATATTCAATTGGTCACGGGCTTCGTGGATGTACGCCAGTTCCTGGTCCAGGTACGGCGTTTCGATCTGCCCGGTGATGTGCAACAGCGGCGTGCCGGCGGTTTGCGCTTCAACCAGGGCGCCGGCGGCGTTGCCGGCAGCGGTGCCGGTGGAGGTCAGGCATACACCCAGGCCACCGGTGGTGCGGGCATAGGCATCGGCCATGTTGGCCGCACCGGCTTCACCCCGGGCCATGACGAAGCGGATATTGCCGCGCACGGCGAAGGCGTCGAGGATCGGCATGTTGTGGATCGAGATCACGCCGAAGGCGGCTTTGACGTCGCACTGCTCAAGAAAGGCAGTGATGGCAGCGCCAACGGTGACAGTATTTTCATTACGCATGGCGGGACAGGCCTCCGGATACATCGATATGGCTGCCTGTGGTGTAAGCCGACAGAGGCGAGGCCAGAAACAGGATCGCGCGGGCCGCTTCAATCGGCAGGCCCAGGCGCCCCAAGGGAATGTGTTTTTTGTGAGCCAACTGGGCGGTCCATTGACTCCAGTCCAGGTCGCGCTCTTCACGGGCCTCGAAACGGCGGCGCCATTGGCCGGACTCCACCAGGCCGATGAGGATGCCGTTGACCCGGATGCCGTCGGGGGCAAACTCGGTGGCCATCGAACGCACCAGGTTCATCACCCCGGCACGGGCGGCGGAGGTGGCAACCATGTGCGGCTCAGGCTGGCTGGCCAGCAGTGAGTTGACGCACACAATGGCCGCGTCGGCCTGCCCCTGAAGCTGCGCCTTGAAGGCGCGAACCGGGTGAATCACCGAGAAGAATTTCAGGTTCAGCTCTTCGGTCCAGGCGTCATCGCTGGTGTCATGGAAGGTTGAAACGCGGCCTTGACCGGCGTTGTTGATCAACACGCTGGCGGCGCCCAATGCACGCTCGCTGGCGGCCGCAAAGGCCTTGACTGATTGGGCGTCGAGTACGTTGCAGACCTCGGCCAGCAGCTTTGCAGTGGGGAAGCGTTGACGCAGTTGCGCTTCAGCACTGCGCAGACGTTCTTCGTTACGCCCGCAAAAGGCGACCGCCGCGCCGGCTTCCAGCAGCAACTCGACGCACGCCAGGCCAATGCCTGAAGAACCGCCCGTGACGATCGCCGTGCGACCTTGCAGTTGAAAAAGGCTCATCTCAATCTCTCATCAGTGCGGTGACACGGTGCTGCCCGTCGTGGGCACCGCCGTTGTAGTTGAGCAGGCGCGACAGCTCATCGGCGCTGCGTCGCACTTGCGACAGCAGTTCCTGAAAGTTCACATGGCCGATCTGGGTGGTGGGGATGGTCACGCCCAGCGCGGCGGCAATGCGCCCACTCTGGTCGCGTACCGGTGCGGCGACGGTGGAGATCGCCGACTCGAAGAACCCTTCGCCACTGACGAAGCCACGCTGGCGGTCGGCTTGAACCATGTCGAACAGCTCCATCACGGTTTTCGGCGTGCAGGCGGAGTGTTGTTCCAGGTGTTCTTCCGGGTACAACTCGCGCAGCTCGGTCAGGGACAGGTCCTCCAGCAGGATGCGCCCCAGCACCGTGGCGTGGGCCGGCAGGCGGGTGCCGACGTTGACCGCACTGGAGAACACCGACGGTGGCGAGACCTTGGCCACATACACAATCGAACGCCCGTCACGCACCACCAGGTTGCTGGGGTAGTTGAGCCGGTCGCACAGCCGCGCCAGCAACGGTTGACCCAGTTCGGTCAGCTCCAGGGACGCGAGGTATTCAAAGCCCAGGCGCAGCACCGACATGCCAAGGCGGTATTCATTGCCGCTGCGGGTGACGAAACCCATGGTTTCCAGGGTGGTGAGCAGACGAAAGATCGTCGAGCGTGGCAGGGCCAACCGCCGCGCCAGTTCCGGTGCGGTCAGGGTGCGATTGCGCCGGGTGAATTCGCAGAGCAGCAGCAGACCGCGCTCCAGGCCTGGCACGATGTATTTGTCCTGAGCATCCTTCAGCAGATCTGAGTCGTTCATAGGGTTCTACCTGTCAGGGATTCTTTGATGGCAAAGGCCAGGCGGCCTGCAACCACCAGCGGTTGTTCGATGGGGCTGGCGTGCCCGGCGTCGGGGATCAGGCTGAAGGACGCGCCCAGGGCCTTGGCCAGCGGCAGGCAGCCCTCCGGCGGGGTAATGCCGTCGTCCTGCCCGCAATGCACTTCACACGGCATCGACAGCGGGGTGTGGCGCAGCAGGTCGTCGCCGCACAGCAGCTCGATGGCCTGGCGATAACCATCGGGGTTGAGCCGCGCCATGTTCCAGCGCACCCACGCCAGCGCCTGTGGCGAGGCCTTTGCGGACACCATATGGGCGCTGCGTTGCTCGGCGTTGCCCTGGATACCCACCTGTTCCAGCGACCGCAGGCGTTTGGTGCGCACCTCCTGGCGTTGCTGGCTGCGGGACGGATCGCCGTAGCCACGGGCCGGACTGATCAGCACCAGGCGACTGACCCGGTTGGCATACAGCCGGGCAAACGCCACGGCGGTCAGGGCGCCCAGGGAATGGCCGACCAGCACGCAGTGCTCGATGTGCAGGCCGTCGAGCAATTGCAAAAGGCGTTGGGCATAGGCCGCAGCCTTCGGTGACGAGTCTTCCAGCGGCGTGGAGTCGCCATAGCCTGGGGCATCCCAGGCGATCACCCGAGCGCCGGGGGCCAATTGTTGCGCCACCTGCAACCAGGAGGCTGCGCCCGAGCCGATGCCGTGGAGCAAGACGATGGCCGGGCCACTGCCGCATTCGCGCAGGGCCTGCCGGCCGCCGTCGATCTTCAGCGTGCGCTGAGGAAAATCGGCGACCAGGCGGGCCTCGAGGTCCGCGGTCAATGGCAGGTGATCGACGCTGGGTAACATCGGCTTATCCGCGCTTGATCGAGGCCAGAGGGTGCTCTGGCGGGTAAGTCGGGGTGACGGGCTTTTTCGCCCCGAGCATCACGCACATCAGCGCGTCTTCATCGCCGATGTTGATTTCTTCGCGGTAGACGCCTGGCGGTACGGAGATCACGTCGCGGTCGGTGAGGATGGTTTCAAAGCGTTCGCCGTCCTTCTCGATCACCACCTTGAGTTTGCCCCGCAGCACGAAGAACACTTCTTCGACGTCGGTGTGCAGGTGCGGCGGCCCCTCGTGGCCGGCCGGAATCACCATGGTGGAAAAGGTGAAGTGCTCCGATGGGATGGTGTTCATGTCGGTGCTTACCCCGGTGCCGCCCGTGCCGATGTAGCGCATTTGCGCGCGGCGGAACTTGGGGTCGTAGTCGGCCTGGAACTTCAAGGCATCCCAGTCGTATTTACGCGTCTCGTAGCGCGCGATGCGGGTGCTCATCCAGCTCTCCAGGCTCGCGCCGGAGGGGCGTTCCCAGGTTTTCGGGGTGTCTTGCGAAGCAGATAGGTCGGTCATGGCAGTCTCCAGATCAAGGCATGACGAACCCGCCGTTGACCGGCAGGGTTTGTCCAGTGATAAAGCGGGCAAGGTCGGACAGCGCAAACAGCACCGCGCCGCTGACGTCTTCGGGCAGTTGCGGGCGCTGCAGGGCGCGCTGGTCGTTGTACAAGCGGTGGCGTGCTTCAGGCACGTAGGCGGTGGCTTCCACCAATACCAGGCCGGGCGCGATGGCGTTGACGGTGATGTTGTCGGCCCCCAGTTCGCGGGCCAGGCTGCGGGTCATGGCGATGATCGCGCCCTTGCTGGCGACGTAAGCCAGCAGGTTCGGCGCGCCCCACAGCGGCGTGTCGGAGGCCAGGTTGACGATGGCCCCGTGGCCGCTGGCGCGCAGGGCTGGCAGGCAGGCGGTGGTCATCAGCCAGGTACCGCGCACGTTGACTTGCATGACCTGGTCCCAGGTATCGAGGCTCAACTCTTCGCAGCTTTTGCCGCCGGAATTGGTGATCGAGGCATTGTTGACCAGTCCATCCAGCCCACCGAGCACCCGCAGGGTTTCACTGACACAGGCGTCGATGGAGGCGGGCTGTGCGAGGTCAACCGTCACGGCTTGAACATCCAGGCCCTGGCCCTGCAACTCGGCAGCGGCCTGTTGCACGCGCTCGGCCAGCACGTCGGCAATCACCACCCGTGCACCGGCGTGGCCGATGGCGTGGGCGAAGGCATAACCCAGGCCGCGAGCACCGCCGGTGACCAGTACCCGGCGACCTTCGAGTAAACGATTGAGGTTCGTCATCATTGGGTACTCAACATGGCTTTGGGCATGTAGTGCAGCACGCGTTTTTCGGCCCAGACCACGGCGCCGTAGGCAATCACGCCGATCAGGGTGAGCATGACGATGGCGACGAACACGCCTGCGGTGTTGCCTTGGCCTTCGGCGTCCACCAGCAGGAAGCCCAGGCCCTGATTGCCGCCCACCAGTTCACCGACGGTGACGCCGATCACTGCCAGGGTTGACGCGATGCGCAAGCCGGAGAACAGCGCGGCCATGGCCGAAGGGAACTCCACCAGGCGAAAGATCTGCCAGCGGCTGGCGTTCATGGTGCGCACCAGGTTGATCATGTCGGGGTCAACGGTACGGATCGCCGACAGCACGTTGATCATCACCGGGAAAAACACGATCAGGATGGCGATCAGGATTTTTGGGTAGATGGTGTAGCCCAGCCACATCACGAACAGCGGCGCGAAGGCCACCTTCGGCGCGATCTGCAAGGCCAGGATGTACGGCGACAACATGGCCTCGGCCGCCGGCGATAAGCCGAGCGAAACGCCAATCACCACGCCCAGCAGGGCGCCCAGGCCGAAGCCGACGATGATCTCCAGCGCCGTGATCAGGGTGTGCTCCAGCAGGCCGCCGGTGTGCCACATCACCAGGCTTTCCTGGGCCACGCGGCTCAGTTCCGGCATGACGAATTCGGGCATGCCCAGCAGTCCCGGGCCCCATTGCCAGAGCGCCAGGAACAGCATCAACAGCACAGCGCTGCCGAGCATCGAGGTATTAAGGTTTTTCATCGTGTCATTACCTTGTGGTCACAGGCCGTCATTGCGCAGCCATCGGCGGGTCGACGAACTGGTTGGTGTAGAGCTCGTCGAGCTTGGGTTCCTGGCTGACGATGCCTTCGCTGACGTAGAACTGGCGGACCTTGTCCAGGCGAGCCGGGTCGATGTGGCCGAGCACGCTCTGGTTGGCGTAAACGTGCTCGACGTAAAGCGTGAACACCTTCTCCAGGGAGTCTTCCTTGCCGGCATACGCCGGAACGGCCTTGGCGAAGGTCACGGCGGCGGCGCGCGGGTCGGCAATGATGTCGCGCATGCCTTGCAAGGTGGCCTGGACCACGCCACGCACTACTTGTGGGTGGTTTTTGATCGCGTCATCGGAAGCGAGGATCGCCTGGGCCATGCTTTCGAAAATCTGCTCCTGGGGAATCAGCTTGAGGTTCAGTCCGGCCTCCTGGGCATTGACCACCCAGTCCGGTACCCCCGCCATGGCCTGGGCCTTGTTGGCCGAGAACAACTGCCAGACCCCGGCGGGGCCCGCGGCCTGGATGTTGACGTCGGTCTTGCTCAGCCCGGCTTTGCGCAGGGTGGCAAGCAGGGCGTAGTAAGTGGTGTCGGAATAGGACATCACCGTCATGGTCTTGCCCTTGAGGTCGCTGACGGTGTTGATGTTGTCGCCGGCGTTGGTGGCAATCATCGTCACGCCGCCGGCTCCCAGCACCGCCACGGCGCGCACTGGAATGCCATTGGCCCGGACCACGATTGGCGTGTCGCCAATCGCACCGCCGAGCAAGGCATTGCCGGCGCCGATCTGCTTGGCCACGTCGACGCCGCCCTTGGCGGCAATGAACGTCAGGTTCAGGTCCTGGGCGGCGTAGTAGCCTTTTTCCTTGGCAATGATCCAGGGCGCAAAGGCCGGCGAGTTGGGCGGCGCCGGCAGCAGGTAGGTGACATCAGTCGGTTGCGCCTGGACGCCGGCGGCCAGGCCGAGGCCAAGACCGAGCACGCAGAAGCGTTGAAACAGAGACGTGAGCATGGGCACTCCGGAATCAGTTAAGGGCATCGGGGCGGTGATCAGTGCAGTTCGGTGTCGGCGCCTACTTGCAGCAACTCCATCAGGCGGCCTACCAGCGGGCCGATTTCCGGCAGCTTGCGGCGCTCCAGCGGGTTGTCGCGAAACGGCAGGTCAATGGTGATTTCTTCGATGATGGTGCCGGGGCGGGCGCTCATGACCAGCAACCGGTCGGACATGGCGATGCCTTCGATCAAGTCGTGGGTGATAAACAGTGCGGTCTTCTTTTCATCGAACAGCATCCGCGCCATGTCCTGTTGCAGGATCATCTTGGTCTGGGCATCGAGGGCCGAAAACGGCTCATCGAGAAACAGCACCTGCGGATCAATCGCCAGGGTGCGGGCCAGTGCCGCACGCTGGCGCATGCCGCCGGACAATTGGAAGGGATAGTGGTCGGCGAAGCCCTGCAGATGGCAGCGGTCCAGCAGTTCTTTCGCCACGGCCTCGCGCTTGGCCCGAGCGACGCCCTGAATCTCCAGACCCAGCTCGACGTTACGGCGAATGCTGCGCCACGGCATCAGCAGGTCTTTTTGCAGCATGAACGCGACTTTGCGTACGGGGCCGGTGACCGCTTCACCGCCGACAAACACTTCACCTTCACTGGGGCGATACAGACCCGAGCCCATATTAAGGATGGTGCTCTTGCCGCAACCCGATGGGCCAATGATCGACACCACTTCACCGCGACGAATCTTGAAATTCACCTCGCGTATGGCGAAAGGGGCCTCGGACTTTCCTTTGGCCGGGAAACATTTACCGACATTACGAAACTCAATTTCGGTCGGCTCCAGCTCTTCCTTGTGAACAGGCTTATTCCATTGTGGGGCGACGGCGTACATCTCATTCACAGCCATGGGAGGGGTCTCTGGTCTGTTTTATAGGTGATACATCGTTTAGTGCATGAACAATGCCAGGTGTTTTTATTGAAGTGATTTTGTTGGAAAGTGCTTATTTATTAATAGGTTGTAAGTATTCGTAACAGGTATTGATGTTTCGCATATGAAACAAGGTTTCTTATCTGGCACGAAAATGCACATCGGCACTGCATTTCACCGCGACGTGCCTCACGAAGTAACGCGCGGCGAAGGTTGACGTTTTATGGGTGAAACCGATGGAGGCTTCCAGTGATGTTGCGGGCGATAAATATGCGTGTTGGAGGCGAGGGGAGTGTCCGGCAGTTACCTTTGTTCACTTCTGCTTAAAAAAGATTGAATATTCACAGAAAATGTTATTTAAATACCAAAATAATAGCGGCACGACCTGCCTGGTCGTACCCGCAAAAAAAGGGATGGCACTGTGAATGACTATTGAAGAGCGTTTGATGGAGCAAGCGAAGCGTGCTGCTGAGTGCACCTATTCGCCGTACTCCCATTTTCCCGTCGGTGCGGCGTTGCTGACCGCCGACGGCGAAGTGGTACAGGGCTGCAACGTGGAGAACATCTCTTACGGGCTGACCAATTGTGCCGAGCGCAGCGCCTTATTCAGTGCTATCAGTCAGGGCCATGCGCCGGGAAGCTTCAAGGTCATGGCTGTCTACGCACCCAACGTTTCACTGATAAGCCCTTGCGGTGCCTGCCGCCAGGTGATGCTGGAGTTGATGGCCAAGGATGCGGTGGTGATCTGCCAGGGCAATGACCCGGCTGCCACGCGTATCTGGACCCTGGAGCAATTGCTACCGGGCGCCTTCGACGCTTTGTAATCCTGGGCAGGCCTTCGGGCCTGCATTCGCGTGGTCCACTGTTGAGGCGCCTGCATGATCAGTCTTGTCGGAATAGCGACACTTATTGCCATTGCCATTGCTTTATCCCACCAACGACGCTCGATCAACTGGCGCACGGTTTCAGTGGCGTTTGTGATCCAGGTGTTGATCGGCGCCTTCGCGTTGTACGTGCCGTGGGGCCAGACGGTGCTGGCCTCCTTATCTAATGCGGTGGCATCGCTGCAGCTCTACGCCAACAAGGGCATCGAGTTTCTCTTCGGTGGCCTGAGTTCGCCGCATATGTTCGAGGTGTTCGGCAATGGCGGGTTTGTGTTCGCCATCAGGGTGCTGCCGATGATTGTGTTCTTCGGCAGCTTTATCTCGGTGCTGTATTACATCGGCGTGATGGGCTGGGTCATACGCCTGGTGGGCGGCGCCCTGCGCCTGTTGCTGGGCACCAGTCGCGTAGAGTCGATGGTGGTGACGTCGGCGATTTTCATCGGCCAGTCGGAGGTGCCATTGGTGGTACGGCCGTTCATTGCCAAGCTGACGCGCTCCGAGTTATTCGCGGTGATGGTCGGTGGTTTCGCGGCAGTGGCCGGCTCCGTACTGTTGGGTTATGCCGGGCTTGGGGTGGAGCTCAAGTACTTGATCGCGGCGTGTTTCATGTCGGCGCCGGGGGCGTTGCTGATGGCCAAACTCATGGAACCGGAAACTGAATCGGCCCGCACCGAACAGGTGATCGAGGAGCTGAACCAGGGCGAGCATCGCCCCGCGAATATCATCGACGCCGCCGCCGAAGGGGCTCAGGTCGGCTTGCGCCTGGCCTTGTCCGTGGGTGCCATGTTGCTGGCGTTTATCGCCTTGATTGCCCTGTTCAACGGGCTGCTGGGTTGGGCGGGCAACTGGTTTGGCTATCCGCAGTTGACCTTGCAACTGGTCCTCGGGCACGTGCTGGCTCCTATCGCCTTTCTGCTCGGGGTGCCGTGGCACGAGGCAGTCATGGCGGGTGGTTTCATCGGTGAAAAACTGGTGCTCAATGAGTTCGTCGCCTATGCCGACCTCTCTAACTACCTGACCCCGGCCAAGGCCGCCGAAGCCGGTGTGCCGCTGTTGTCGGTCCACACTCAAGTGATCGTCACCTTTGCCCTGTGTGGCTTTGCCAATCTGTCCTCGATCGCCATTCAACTGGGCGGCCTGACGGGTATCGCCCCGCAGCGTCGTCACGAACTGGCGCGGCTGGGCTTGCGGGCCATGATCGGCGGCACACTCTCTAACCTGATGAGTGCGGCCATCGTCGGCTTTTTCATTTCGCTGTAAGGAGTGCGGTATGTGGTTGCCACAAGAAGTGATTCGCCGTAAACGCGACGGGCACGCCCTGGCGGCGGCTGACATTCAACGGTTTGTCGCCGGCATTGCCGACGGCAGTCTGAGCGATGGGCAGGTGGCGGCGTTCGCCATGGCGGTGTTTATCAAGGGCATGGACGTGGCCGAGCGCATCGCTCTGACCGAGGCAATGCGTGACTCCGGCCAGGTGCTGAGCTGGGAACTGCCGGGACCAATCGTGGACAAGCATTCCACGGGCGGCGTCGGCGACCTGATCAGCCTGCTGCTGGCGCCTTTGCTGGCGGCCTGCGGCTGTTACGTGCCGATGATTTCCGGGCGCGGCCTGGGGCATACCGGCGGCACCCTGGACAAGCTCGAGAGCATCCCTGGCTACGACTGCCAACCCAGCCCCGAGCGGCTGCGCGCGGTGGTGGCCGAGGTCGGTTGCGCCATCATCGGCCAGACCGCCAACCTCGCGCCGGCGGACAAGCGCTTGTACGTGATCCGCGACGTGACCGGCTCAGTGGAGTCGATCGACCTGATCACCGCGTCGATCCTCGGCAAGAAACTCGCCGCCGGCCTCGACGTCTTGATCATGGACGTGAAGACCGGCAACGGCGCGTTCATGGCCGAGCCTGAGCAGGCTCGGGAACTGGCGGCCAGTATCGTTGCAGTGGCCAACGGTGCCGGGGTCAACACCCGCGCCCTGATCACCGACATGAACCAGCCGCTGGCGCGCAGTGCCGGCAATGCCTTGGAGGTTGCCGAAGCGGTGGCCTTGCTCAAGGGCGAGGTGCGCAGTGAGCGCCTGTGGGCGGTCACCCTGGCACTGGCTACTCAGGTACTGACGATGGCCGGCCTGGCGAGCGATGACGCCCAGGCGCGTGATCAACTGCATCACGCCTGGCAGAGCGGGGCGGCCCTGCAGCGATTCGCGCAGATGGTCAGCGCCCTGGGCGGCCCGCAGGACTTTACCCGCAACCCAAGCGAGCATTTGCCCAAGGCCGCCGTGTCGGTGCCGGTGTGGTCCGAGGAAGCGGGGCACGTCACCGAGATCGACACTCGGGCAGTGGGCTTGGCGGTGGTGGCGCTGGGCGGTGGACGCAGTCATCCGGATGACGTGCTGGACCTGTCCGTGGGCTTCAGCGAGTTGGCGTTTGTCGGTGAGCAGGTGAACGCGCAACGGCCCCTGGGTTGGGTGCACGCGCGCACTCCAGAGCAGGCCGAGCAGGGCGCATCCGCCTTGCGCGCAGCCTATCGCTTGGGCGGCGAAAGCCTTGCCGCACGCGCCTTGATCCAGGACATCCTATGAACAAAGCCATCGTGTTGGTGCTGGACTCTCTGGGCATCGGTGCGAGTGCCGACGCTGCCCTGTTTGGTGATACCGGCGCCGATACCTTGCGCCATATCGCCGAGGCGTGTGCCCGTGGCGAGGCCGATGGGCCGCAGCGCAAGGGGCCACTGTCATTACCGAACCTGGGTCGGTTGGGGTTGGGTGCCGCAGCGGCGGCCAGTGGCGAGGGGCCGTTGCCGGGTTACTGGGGGGAGGCTGCGCCGATCGGTGCCTTCGGTCATGCACGGGAACAATCCTCAGGCAAAGACACGCCGTCCGGGCACTGGGAAATGATGGGCGTGCCGGTGTTGTTCGACTGGGGTTATTTCGAACAGCCGGTCGATTCCTTTCCGCCGCAGTTATTGGCTGATCTGATTGAGCAGGCTGGGTTGCCGGGTATCCTGGGCAATTGCCATGCCTCGGGCACCACCGTGCTGGACGAGTTGGGCGAGGCGCACATCCGCAGCGGGCAGCCGATTTGCTACACCTCGGCCGACAGCGTGCTGCAGATCGCCGCCCACGAAAGTCACTTCGGGCTTGAGGCGCTGTATCGGGTGTGCGAGATCGCGCGCAAATTGTGCGATGCATACACGGTCGGACGGGTGATTGCCCGACCGTTCACCGGGGAGCGTGCGGGTGAGTTTCGCCGCACCGGCAACCGCCGCGACTACACCGTACCGCCGCCCTCGGCCACGCTGCTGGATCGTCTGTGCGAAGCCGGCGGCACCGTGCATGCCGTTGGCAAGATCGGCGATATTTTCGCCCACCGCGGCATCAGCCGTCTGTACAAGGCGCACGGTAACGATGCGCTGTTCGATGCCACGCTCAAGGCCTGCCGGGAGGCGCCAGACAACAGCCTGGTGTTCGCCAACTTCGTCGACTTCGACATGCTCTACGGGCACCGTCGGGACCTGGCCGGATACGCTGCCGCGCTGGAGGCCTTCGACCGCAGGCTGCCGGAACTGTTGGCGTTGATGGGCCCACAGACGTTGTTGATCATCAGCGCCGACCACGGTTGCGACCCGTCGCGTCCCGGCAGCGATCACACCCGCGAGCATGTGCCTGTATTGGCCTATGGGGCCGGTGTGGCGGCCGGATGGTTGGGCGAGCGGGGCAGCTTTGCCGATATCGGCCAGACACTGGCTGCGCATTTGGGATTGGCGCCGTTGGCGTGGGGGGCCTCTTTTCTGATGCGGGACTGCCTGCCATCGCAGCAAGGATAAACCTGACTCTGTAGCCGCTGCCGAGGTACGAGGCTGCGATGCGGGCCGCTACGTCGGAATGCCGCCCAGCCCCATCGCAGCCTCGTACCTCGGCAGCGGCGACAAGAACAAAACCGGCAGGCTTCGATTGACAGGATCGTGCAAGAAATAGCGAGCTTCGTTCTATCACCAAGTTGCCTTTACCTGATCAACTACTGTGTCAGACAACTTGCGCCTGTATCCGCAAAGAATCGGTTGTTGCTTGCTCATAAGTTGTTCTGCTTGCTTTAAATAATAATCCCTATCATTAAGCTTTGCCTGGATATGTAAAGTTTGCCTGCCGCTACTTGGTTGTTTGCGGTGCCTGCGAGTAAGGTGTGTCATCAATAGATTGAAACGGGGACAGGCTGCAGTGGCGTGCCGTAGGGCCTCTGTTACCGTCGATCACCAGGATGGAGTTATTTAATGAGCACTTCTGAAGTCTCGTTGTCTCGGCGTCAGTTTATTGTGGGCTCCAGCGTATTGGTTATTGGGGCCTATCTTCCGGGCAAAGGCGCGCAAGCCAAGTCCGGCGTTAATAACGAAGCCGCTTTTGTACCCAATGCCTTTGTGCAGATTGGTGAAGACGGCATTGTTACGGTATTGAGCAAACATTCCGAAATCGGCCAGGGCGTGTATACCGGCATGGCTACCTTGGTGGCCGAAGAACTGGACGCCGACTGGTCGCAGATGCGAGTCGTCGCAGCGCCGGTGGATACGGCGGTGTACAAGAACCTGGCCTTCGGTTTCCAGGGCACTGGTGGTTCCAGTTCGGTGGCCAATGCCTACCAACAGATGCGCAGCATGGGCGCCATGGCGCGGGCCATGCTGGTCCAGGCGGCGGCGAAGGAATGGCAAGTGCCGGCGCAGCAGATCAGCGTCAAGCAGGGGCGCATCAGCCACGCGGCCAGTGGGCGTGAAGCCGGCTTTGGTGAGTTCGCGGCACAGGCCGCGCGCTTGAGTGCCCCGGACCCTGCCACGTTGACCCTCAAGGACCCGGCGAACTTCACCCTGATCGGTAAACAAACGGGTATGCACCGTGTCGACTCGTTGGGCAAGACCAACGGTACGGCGCAGTTTTCTGAAGACATCCACGAACCGGACATGCTCACCGTCACCCTGGCCAAATCACCGCGCTTTGGTGGCAAGGTCCGCAGCTTCGACGCCACCCAAGCCCTGGCGGTGCCGGGGGTGGTAGCCGTCAAACAGGTCGACACCGGCGTGGCCGTTTACGCCAAGGGCACCTGGGCGGCGATTCAAGGCCGCAACAAGCTGAAAGTCGAGTGGGACGATAGCCAGGCAGAAATGCGCAGCACTGAACAGATCTTCACGGAGTTCCGTGAAGTGGCGCAGAAAACCGGGGTGACGGCGAAAACTGTCGGGACGCCGGATGACGCCTTCAAAAACGCCGACAAGGTGATCGAAGCCGAGTACAGCTTCCCCTACGTGGCCCACGCGCCGATGGAGCCGCTGGGCGGCTACCTGTTCTGGGACGGCAACACCGTCAAGGCCCGCTACGGTTGCCAGATCCAGACCCTGGACCATAAACAGCTGTGCGACCTGTTCCAGTTACCGCCGGAAAAGGTCGAGATCGAAACCATCATGGCGGGCGGCAGCTTCGGTCGCCGTATCGACTTGGGTAACCCGGCGCTGGGGCCGGACCTGGCGGCCGACATGGCCGCAGCGGCCAAGGGAATCGGGCCCGGCCACGGAATCAAGGTGGTCTGGACCCGCGAGGATGACCTGCGCAACGGCTGGTACCGGCCGATGATCCTGCACCGCCTGCGCGGGGCGATCCGTGGCGGCAAAGTGGTCGCCTGGACCGACACCATTGTCGGCCATTCCTGGACCCGCAACAGCGCCATGGATGCCCTGGTGGTCAATGGCGTCGACCTGATGATGGTCGAAGGCGCCAGCGAGATTCCCTACACCTTCGAGCACTTTCGCTGCGACGCGCATATCGTCCCGGGCAAGGTGCCGACCACCTCGTTGCGTTCGGTGGCGAGCACCCATACCGGGCATGCCGTCGAGAGCTTCATTGACCAGCTGCTGCACGAAAGCGGGCAAGACCCGGTGGAAGGGCGCCTGGCCCTGATGGGCAATGCGCCTCGCGAAGCGGGTGTGTTGCGCGCGGTGGCCAAGGCGGCCAACTGGCAAGGTCCGGGCGTGATCGAGGGCAGGGCACGCGGCGTTGGCGTGGCCAAGGCTTTTGGCACCTATGTGGCGCAGATCGCCGAAGTGTCTCTGGGTGAGGGCGGCGTGCCGCGAGTGCATAAAGTCTGGTGCGCGGTGGATTGCGGCATCGTGGTCAACCCCGATGTGGTGCGTGCGCAGATCGAAGGCGGTATCGGCTACGGCCTGGGCATTGCCTTGCACGGCAACATCAGCCTCAAGGACGGGATTGTCGAGCAGAGCAATTTCCATAACTACCGCCCCTTGCGTATCGACGAAATGCCGCAGATCGAAGTGATCATCGTGGCGTCGGGTGAGGTACCCACCGGGGTCGGTGAATTGGGGGTGCCGGTCATCGCGCCGGCGGTGGGCAATGCCCTGGCCCAACTTGGACTGCCCCGTTCGTCTCTCAGCCTGCCTCTGCAGCGGCCCAGCGTATAAGGAATAACCATGATCAATCTGACCGTGAATGACCAGGTGCTGTCCTTCGAGGGCGACCCCAACATGCCACTGCTGTGGTTCCTGCGTGACGAAGCCGGCATGACCGGCACCAAGTATGGCTGCGGCATGGCCATGTGCGGCGCCTGCACCGTGCACATGGACGGTGTGGCGGTGCGCTCTTGCGTGCTGCCCGTGTCCGCCGCACAGGGCAAGAAGCTGACCACCATCGAAGGCGTCGGCGCCACGCCGGTGGGCCAGGCGGTGCAGCAGGCCTGGGTCAATCTGGATGTGGTGCAGTGCGGTTACTGCCAGTCCGGGCAAATCATGAGCGCCAGCGCACTGTTGATGCAAAAGACCACGCCGAGCGACGCGGATATCGATGCGGCCATGTCCGGTAACGTCTGCCGGTGTGCCACCTATGTGCGGATTCGTGCCGCCATCCACGAGGCGTCCGGTGCCCTCGACAAAGGTCAGCCGTCATGACTGGCGTGTGGAAGCGCCTGCTGTGGCTGTTGATCGCAGTGGCGGTGCTGGTGGTCGTCTATGTCCTGTATGTGGTGCTACGCCCGGTAGGGGCTGAACCTGCTGCGCCGATTGCCGGTGCGCCGGCACAGATCACCGACCCGTTGGCCCGTGGTGAATACCTGGCGCGGGCGGCCGATTGCGTGGCCTGCCATACCCAGCCTGGCGGCCAACCCTTTGCCGGGGGCCTGGCGTTCAAATTGCCGTTTGGCGTGATCTACGGCACCAATATCACCCCCGATCGTGAGACGGGCATCGGCAATTTGAGCGATGACCAGTTCGTGCGGGCGGTGCGCGATGGCGTCGGGCCTGAGGGCAACCTGTACCCGGCCATGCCTTACACCTCTTATGCGGCATTGAGCCGTGAGGATGTGTTGGCGATCAAGGCTTACCTGTTCAGCCTGGCGCCGGTCAAACAGCCGAACCCGAGCAACGAACTGCCATTCCCGTTCAACCAGCGTTGGGGCATGTCCTTCTGGAAGCTGGCGTTCTTCGATAACCGACGTTTTGCCGCCAACCCGACCAAGAGCGAGGAGTGGAACCGCGGCGCCTACCTGGCCACCGCCCTCGGCCACTGTGGCGAGTGCCATACCCCGCGCAACCTGGGGTTTGCGATGAAACCCGGCCAGTACCTGTCTGGCGAAGTGATCCAGGGCTGGTACGCCGCCAATATCACCCCGCACCCGCAGAGCGGTATCGGCGGATGGAGCCAGGAGCAATTGGCGGCTTACCTGGCAACCGGTCACGCGCCAGGACGCAGCAGCGCTTCCGGGCCCATGGCGGAAGCGGTGGAGCACAGCCTGCAGTACCTCGTACCTGCCGACATCCAGGCCCTCGTGACTTACTTGCGCGACATACCGGCCCTTGCCGGTGACACCTCTGTCGCCGTCAACCTCAAGCCTGAAGGCGCCCTGGCCGCCAGCGTGGTGGCTCCGGCACAACAGCAGGATGCGTTTGGCCAGCGGCTTTTCGCACAGAACTGCGTGGGTTGCCACCTGTGGAACGGGCAGGGACGCCAGTCGTCTTATGCGTCATTGGTGGGCAGTACCGCCAGCAACGATCCGCAAGGGCGCAGCGTGGTTCAGGTGATTCTCAACGGCACGCGTATCAGCATCGGCGACCATCACGAGTCCATGCCGGCCTTCGGTCAAAGCCATTCCGACGAGGAAGTGGCGGCTATCGCCAACTATGTGGTCACTCAGTTCGGTGGCAAGAAAGGCTCCGTCACACCTGGACAGGTGGCCGAGCAGCGTAAGCAATAGCGCGAGGCTGCGATGCGTGTCCGCAGGACCGCCCTCGGGGGTCGCTTCGCAACCCATCGCAGCCTCGTACCTCGTCAGCGGCTACAACCCGTCGCAGCGGCACTCTTTGTTGGCATTGTTACGCGTTTCGCAAGTCTCTATTCCAAATGTTAGCTAGCTAACTATCTCTATTGCCTGATACGTTTCAGCTCTCTAGGTCGCACCTCTGCGGCCTGAACGCCAGATCAACATGGCGACAATCACAATGCCTATCGTGAGAGGTCTGTATGGAACCTGGCAGTTATCAGTTGAGCATGAGCGTGCTCATGACCCCCGACAAAGCCAACTTTTCGGGCAACGTCCATGGTGGGGCGTTGCTCAAGATGCTCGATGAAGTGGCCTTTGCCTGTGCCAAGCGTTATGCCGGCCGTTATGTGGTGACCTTGTCGGTGGATCAGGTGATTTTCAAGGAGCCGATTCACGTCGGCGAACTGGTGACCTTCCTCGCGTCCGTCAATTACACCGGACGCACTTCCCTGGAAGTCGGCGTGAAAGTGATGACCGAAAACATCCACGAACGAACCGTACGCCACACCAACAGTTGCTATTTCACCATGGTCGCGATCGACACCGATGGGCGCCCATGCCCGGTGCGCCCGTTGCTGCCGGATACCCCAGGCGAATTACGCCGTTTTGCCCAGGCGCAACTACGTAAGCAACAGCGCCAGGAACTGCAAGCGCGCTACGCCGAGATTCGTGAGTTGGGTGCCGCCCAATAAGCCCTGTCTTTTCTGTCGGGCCTCAAGGGTGAACCTGAGTCCGCAACGAGGAATAACCATGAAAGTCTCACTCCTGAGCCGGTATGCCGTCTTCGCCGTGTGTGTGCTATTTACGTTGGGTAGCCTGTTTTTTCTGCCGCTGTCACCGTGGCTGACCGGTCTGACGCTGGTCACCGGCGTACTTAGCCTCATCGGCTTCAACGACCTGCTGCAAACCCATCATTCAGTGCGTCGCAACTACCCGATTCTGGGCAACATCCGCTACCTGGTGGAAACCATTCGCCCGGAGATCCGCCAGTACCTGCTGGAGGGCGACGATGAACAGTTGCCGTTTTCCCGAACCCAGCGTTCGATCGTCTATCAGCGCGCAAAAAACCAGCCGGCGGAAAAAGCCTTCGGCACGCTGACCGACGTCTACAAACCCGGCTTCGAATTTATCAGCCACTCCATGTTGCCCAGTGACCATTGCGACCCACAGCAATTTCGCGTGGTGGTCGGTGGCCCTGAATGCCTGCAGCCCTACAGTGCGTCGGTGTTCAACATCTCGGCCATGAGCTTTGGCGCCCTCAGCGCCAATGCCATCCGCGCCTTGAACAAAGGCGCGAGCCTGGGCGGCTTCGCCCATGACACCGGTGAAGGCAGCATCAGCCCGTACCACCGCGAGTTCGACGGCGACCTGATCTGGGAAATCGGCAGTGGTTACTTCGGCTGTCGGACCCTGAACGGTCGCTTTGATCCGGAACGCTTCGCCGAACAGGCCCGCCAGCCGCAAGTCAAAATGATCGAAATCAAGCTGAGCCAAGGTGCCAAGCCGGGTCATGGCGGGATCCTGCCCAAGCACAAAGTCACCGAGGAAATCGCCAGCACCCGTGGCGTGCAAATGGGCAGCGATTGCGTGTCGCCTGCGCGGCACTCCGAGTTCAGTACGCCCATGGAACTGCTGGCGTTCATCGTGCGCTTGCGCAATCTTTCCGGAGGCAAGCCGGTGGGTTTCAAACTGTGCCTGGGCCATCCGTGGGAGTTCATGGCCATCGTCAAGGCCATGCTGGAGACCGGTATCCTGCCGGACTTCATCGTGGTCGACGGCAAGGAAGGCGGCACCGGCGCCGCGCCCCGCGAGTTCACGGATAACATCGGCATGCCGATGCGTGAAGGCTTGCTGTTTGTGCACAACACCTTGGTCGGCGCCGGCTTGCGCGGGCATATCAAGTTGGGGGCCAGCGGCAAGATTGTCAGCGCCTTTGACATCGCAAGCGTGCTGGCTATCGGTGCCGACTGGGTCAACTCGGCCCGGGGCTTCATGTTTGCCATCGGCTGCATCCAGTCGCAAAGCTGCCATACCAACAAATGCCCCACTGGTGTTGCGACCCAGGACCCGCTGCGCCAGCGCGCCCTGCAAGTGCCGGACAAGGCTGAGCGGGTGCACAACTTCCATCGCAACACCCTGGTGGCGCTGGGGGAAATGCTCAGTGCCGCAGGCCTGAGTCATCCTGCACAATTGCAGCCCAAACACCTGGTACGGCGCATGACCACCACCGAGGTGCGGCTGTTTTCGCAGATTCATGTGTTCCTCGAACCTGGGGAACTGCTCAAGGAGTCGATCAATTCCGAGTTCTATGCCGGCATGTGGCGCGCAGCCCAGCCCCATAGCTTTGCGCCCTTGGCCGTCACAGCGCCGGCCAAGGTCGACAGGCGTGAGGCGTCAGTGACAGCGTGAGAGGGCAGGCGTCTCCCGTTCGTGCTCCGGCGACGTCTTGCTCAGGACCAGGTCCGCGGCTTTCTCGCCGATCATGATCGCACCGGCATTGGTGTTGCCGGTAATCAAGGTCGGCATGATTGACGCATCGGCCACTCGCAACCCCATCAGGCCATGGACACGCAGTTGGTCGTCAACCACCGCCATGGGATCATTGCCCATTTTGCAGGTGCCCACCGGGTGAAACACGGTGCCCAGGTTTTCCCTGATCCACTGCTCGATCTGCTCAGTACTGCTGACCTTCGCCCCAGGCACCAGCTCACCTTGCAAGCGCTCGGCAAAGGCCGGGGTCGCCGCCAATCGGCGCACCAGGCGAAAGCCTTCTACCAGGGTGCGCAAATCGTCCGGATGGCTGAGGAAGTTGCCGTCCACCTGCGGTTTGTCCTTTGGGTCAGCCGAGTGCAGGCGCACCTGGCCACGGCTTTTAGGGTGCATCACCGCCACGTGCAAGCTGATGCCGTGGCCTACGGGAATCAGGCGTTGGGGCTGGTTCTTCAGGGCCGGGGCAACGATCAGCCCCAACTGCGGTGCGGTATCGGTGGGGTTGAGGCGTAAAAAGGCGCCGGACTCCACGGTGTTCGAGGTCAGTGGACCTCGTCGCGCCGCCAGGTACTGAAAGGGCGAGGCCGCCAACGGCAATATCCCACGCACAGACAGCCCGTAACCCAGGTCGCTGTCGCTGCGGTACATCAAGACAATGTCCTGGTGATCCTGCAGGTTTTGACCGACGCCGGGCAGTTCGTGGTGCTGGGTAATGCCGTGCCGCGCCAGTTCTTCAGCCGGACCGATACCGGACAGCAACAACAGTTGCGGCGAGTTGATACTGCCGGCGCTGAGGATCACTTCACGCCGGGCCTTGAGCGTGAACGTCCGGTCTCCCTGGCTCACTTCAATACCCTTGGCACGCTTGCCATCGAGCAACACCCGATGGGTCAGGGTCTCGCTGAACACGGTTAAATTCGTGCGGGACAACGCCGGGTAGAGAAACGCCCGGGCAGCGCTGCAGCGCTCACCGTTGATCTGGGTGACGTGAAACGCGCCATAACCTTCCTGCTCCTCGCCGTTGAAGTCGGTGTTGTAGCGCCAGCCCATTTGCGCCGCCGCCTCATAGAACACTGAGTTGACCGCACTTGGGCTGCGTTGGTGGGTGACGTTCAGTTCGCCGTTCTGCCCATGCCACGGCGAAGGCCCGGGCTCGAAATGTTCGGAGCGGCGAAAGTACGGCAACAAGTCGTCATAGCCCCAGCCCCGGTTGCCGGCCGCCCCCCAGCGGTCGTAATCGCTGCGATGGCCACGCACATAGATCATGCCGTTGATTGCACTTGACCCGCCCCAGACCCGACCGCGCGGGCAGGGGATGGGTGTGTCACCGCGGGTGGACTGGGCCTCGAACTGATGCATCCAGTTCCATTTCGGGTTGGCGATCAACCGGATGATGCCCGCCGGGGTACGGATGTAGGCGCCCGGAAACAGCGTGCGATCACTGGGCCCGGCTTCTACCAGGCACACCGAAACCCCAGGCTCGGCAGACAGTCGGTTGGCCAGCACACAGCCGGCCGAACCTGCGCCGACCACGATGTAGTCGAACGTATGCGCAGGGGATTGAGTCATGAAAATTACCTCTTCTTGGAATGTGTATCCGAACCTGTAGCCGCAACCTCGTGCCTCGGCAGCGGCTACAGGTTTTGGCCTTGGGTTCTACAGCCCCAGCATCGAGCCGACATCCAGCATCACTTGTAGCCCGACAACGAAGCCATTAGCGCTAAGCTCCCGAGCGCCGGGGTTGTAGAAATTGTCCGGATTGATCAGGTACTGCACGCTTGGCTCAATGGACAAATTGCGGCTAAGGGCAAAGTGACCGTTAGCTTCCAGCGCGTAGACATCCCGGTCGCCCAGGCGCGGGTCGCCGTTGTTGTCGGTGCGCATCCGTTGCTGGAACTCCAACTGGTGCGGGTTGATCCGCAGGTAGCTGGTCTTGAAATTGAGCTTGTCCCGGGGCCGGTCGAAGGGCGCGAGGTAGGTCAGCCCGGCTTCGGCAAAATGGCTGAAGGGCTGCTTGTCATCGGCCGCCGCCGACAGTGAGCCGAACACTTGCAAGCCTTGCAGGTTGGTGCGCCACAGTGTCTGACGAAACTTGAAGAAAGCGCCGGCGGTGCCGTGGTCGCGGGCCTGAGTCAAGGGGTCGACCTGCGTCGAGGAGTTGAAGTAAGCGTTGAGCTCGTACTGGGTGGTGTCGTCGCCTGGCTTGCTGCCGATCCCCAGCAGAAAACTGGTGCCGCTGGCGTCGTCGGTGCTGAAGTCCAGGCCCTTGCGCTTTTTCAGGTAGTCCACCGGGTTGGATTCGAACGCCCCCGCGTGCACGTACAGGCTTGGGTTCAGCTGGTATTTCAGGTAGCCGCCCCAGGCGCCATAAGGCGGTGGCAGCACACCGGTGGAGGAGTCGATGATCGGGTCGTTGCAGGTGACCACGGTGTCGCAGTTGTAGATATAGAAATAGCGCCGCGCATTGGTGCGTCCCAGGTGCAAGTCGAGCTGGCCGTCGAGCCATTTTTGTTCGAAGGTCAGCAGGCTCAGTTGGTTGCTGGTGATGTCGTTGTGAATCGGCGCCCCGGCGAAGTAGCTGCCGGCGGCGCCTTGCCAGTTGCGTGAAGTGGGTTGCCCGGTGCCCTGGTCGAGGATGAACACGGTTTCTTCGACATGAAACGCCGAGCCATCGAGGCCAGCCAGCGTGCCCAGGTTGACATCGGCACCGATAAACAGGTCGCCACTGTTGCCAAAGCTGTTGGGCCTTGGGCCGGTGTCGAGGTTCTTCATCGACAGGCTCCAGAACTGCACATGGGGCTGGATGCCGTAGCCGGCCAGTTGTTCACCCAGGTCTGCCAGCGGGCCTTCACGGGTTTGCGCCCAGGCCTGGGGATACACGGACACCGCGAGCAAAAAGGTGCACAAACGCATTGGAGTGTTCATGGTCAGGGACTCTTTTTATTGTTGTTGTGATGAGCGGGTGGTTCATTGATGGGCCAGTGACGGCGTGGGATTGACCAGCACCTTGATCTGGCTCTTGTCGGCTGACAGGCCCTCGAAACCGTGTTCGACGGCATGCTCCAATGCGACGCAGCGCGTCACGATCCGAGTGAGGTCCAGGCGCCCGCTGGCCAGCAACTTGATCAGCGCCGGGTAGGCATGGCGGTACCCGACGCTGCCCAGCAGCCGCAGTTCGTTGTTGACCAGGTGAAAGGCATCGATCTGCACCTCACCCATCAAACCCACCAGCACCGCTTCGCCGCCTTTGCGCAGGCAGTGCAGGGCGTTGGTCAAGGTCTGTTGGCTGCCGGCTGCCTCGAACGCGCTGTCTACACCGCCGCCGCTCAAGGTTCGCAGGCGTGGCAGCAGGTCGGCGTCGCGGCCATCGAGCACTTCCCGGGCGCCGAGCTCGCGGGCCAGTTGCAAGCGCTGCGGGCTGATGTCCACCGCGTAAATCCGCTCCACACCGCGCAGACGCGCAAGCATGATCAACAGCAGGCCGATAGGGCCGAGGCCGAATACCACGCAACTGTCGCCGGCCTGTAAGCTGCTTTGGTTCAGTGCATGGAAGGCCACGGCGGCGGGCTCCAGGACGGCGGCCTGCTTGAAGCTCACCGCATCCGGCAATGGATGGAGCATGTAGACCGGCACCACCACACGCTCGGCAAAACCGCCGTCGCCCATCAGCCCGATGAAGCCCATGGACTGGCACAGGTTGTAGCTGCCCTCCAGGCAATACGCACAGTGGCCGCAGCGGTACTCGGGTTCGACCGCGACGCGGCTGCCGACCTGTACGTGGCTGACACCCTCACCGAGGGCGATCACCTGGCCGCAGAACTCGTGGCCCAGGGTCAACGGGGCGCGGCAACCTGAAAGGGGGTGAGGTGTTTGCTGTGGAATCGAATGCGGGCCGTCCTGGTACTCGTGCAGGTCGCTGCCGCAGATCCCGCAGTAGGCCACTTGCACCAGGACCTCACCGAGGCCGGGGGAGGGTTCGGGCAGATCCGTCAGGCGCAGGTCTTTGGCGGCGTGCCAACGCAATGCTTTCATGGCTGGTTTCCTTGCAGGATGGACGTGGCTGCCACCTGACGGCGCAGCACAGCGGGGGCGGTTTCCTTGAGGAACAACGACAGAACGGCGGCCAGCAGAGCACCGGCACACGACATCCACATCACGATGGACAGGCCAAAACGATCGGCAGCAAAACCGGCCACGGTCGGCGCGACAAAACCACCCACCAGTTCACCAATCCCCATGATCATGCCCAGGGCGGTGGCCATCACTTCACGGGGAACGGTCTCCGCTGGGATGGTTGCCATAAACAGCGTGAAGCAGCCCAGGCCGGTGTAGGTCAGCACCATCAGTACGCCGAGAATCAGTGGTGAAGGCGCAAACAGCAGGGCCATTGGGCAGCACGCGGCAACCAGCGAAAACAGCACCAGCGTCGGGCGGCGGCCGATGCGGTCGGAAATCGCCGGCACTGCAAATCCCCAAAGCACCCAGGCGGCGCCCAGGCAACTCATGATCGCGCCCATGCTCGGTGGGCTATAGCCGCGAACACTGACCAGGAAGGTTGGGGTGAATGAGATCAGGATGATGAACCAGGTCAGGAACACGCAACTGATCAAGGTGCAGAGCACGATGTTGCGGCTTTTCAGCAGGGCCAGGCGATGCCCGGTCTGGTGCTCACTGACCTTCGGCGCCTGGCGCGGTTCGTCGTTGCGCACATAGCGCCAGATCAACCAGGCAATCAGCAGGCCGGGCACCAGCGACACAATGAATGCATGCCGCCAGCCGTAGGCTTCAGCCAGGGCAATCAACACCGGGGGGCCGATCACCGCGCCTAAAAGGCCCGCTGCCGACCCCTGCAACAAGCCCATGTTCAGGCCCCGTCGATGGGGCGACGAGGCTTCTACCATCAGCGACTGGGACAGCGGCAGAATCGGTCCTTCGGCCAGGCCCATGATCCCGCGAAACAGCAACAGGCTGAGAAAGCCGGTGACCAGCCCTGACAGCGCCGAACACAGGGAAAACAGAATCACCGCGATGATCAGCAGCGGCTTGCGTATACCGCGACGGTCCGACCAGGCCCCCACCAGCGCGCCGGACAGCGCCCAGGCCAGTGCCAGCACCGAGGACAGCATGCCCAGGTGGCTATTGCTCAGTTGCAGTTCCGTGGCCATGAACGGAAACAGAAACGCGAGGGCCAAACGGTCGAAAAACACGAAGCCAAAGGTCAGGAACAGCACGCACAGCAAGGTGTTTTCGTAACCGGCTTTATTATTGTTGTCAGCCATGGTGGTTCTCCGAAAAACGCGTTTAGCGAAACAGGCGGTCCACGGCATCGGCGCCCAGGCCGACCTTGTCGTAGTGCTTGCGGCACAGGTCGATGTAGGAGTGCACGTCGAAATAGCCGTTGGGTTCACCCTGTTCATCGAGCCAGATCAGCGGCCCCTTGACGATGAAAAACACGCGCATCGGCTCCGGGTGGTCATAGGCCACCAGCGTGTGGCCTTCGCCCGGGGTCTCGTAGACAAAGTCGCCGGCGGTGGCGGTCCAGTCGTGTTCCAGGTAGCCCCATTTTCCGGAGAGGGTGTAGGCGAACACTTCGTGGGGGTGGTAATGCCGATTGACCAGGCCTGCGCGGCTGGACATCAGGATGTCGCACCAGCGGTTTTCACTCGGGGAAATCCACAACGGGCGTGAAGACACGGTTTCGGTGAACGGTACATAGAGCCGCAGGTCGTCACTGGCGGCGTTGGGCAGGTAAACCTCGGGCTTGGCGTCGGGCTTGAAGCAGTTGGCGATGGGCTGCAAGTCTTTCCAAAATTCGGTGCTGGCTAATTCGGGCATGTTCGGCCTCTGCTTGTGGGGGATGCAGGGCCACTCTAGGGCGTCAAAGCATGGGCGGTTTGATCGCAAGCGACGTGATGGTTGCTTGTATCGGACGCCGCTTTATCGAGTGCCCGGCGGTCGATTCCGTCTGGGCAATCAGTTGACATCGGGGATTGTTCAGATATTAATGAGTTCTCTGGAAGCCCCGGAATTGGCCTTGCCTGGGCCAGGGCAACCTCCCGCTGCCATGAGAAGAATAAAAATGACTCCATGTGCCATGCTCGACACTCGGCGAGCCAGTACCGACAGCATTCCCCTGGACCAGCGCCTGGCCTTTTGGGAGCAGTACAACGCGTCCACCCTGGTGGGCCTCAAATGCTCGTCCTACAGCGAAGGTGGATTTACCGCGACCCAGGACAACCTGAGCCTGGAAAGCATGCACCTGGCCCATATCGTCGGTAACGAACACGTGGTGGAACGCGACGGCTCGATGATTCGAGCGGTGCCCAAGGCCTCGATCTTCGTGTCGTTCGTGACGGGCAGCGGTTCATTTTTCTTTCAGAACGGCCAGTGCCAGTTGTTGGAGCCTGGCGAGTTGATGGTCTATCGCACCGACAAACCCTACCTGTTCGGGTTTTCCGGGCCCATGCGCCAATTCATCTTCGATGTGCCCCAGGAAATCTTTGCCAGCCACTGTTTGAGCCACTTCGACAATGCCCTGAAAATCAGTGCCCACACCGGCGTGCAGCGCTTGTTGCTACGCACACTCGGTGAGCGCACCCGGGCTTTTTTCCAGCAGCCGTTGAGCGGGGAAGCGGGGAGCTATCAGGACGATGCATTCGAGTTGCTGGGCAATATCATTGCCGGCCAAGTGGGGCACCGCCGGATCAACGCCTTGAGCGCTTCCTACCTGTTGGCGGCCAAGCAATGCATCCGGGATCAGTTGGCCGACCCGACCTTGAGTTGCGAGCGGGTGGCGATCCAGACCGGGATCTCCACCCGACACCTGGCACGGCTGTTTGCCCTGGAAGACACCCAGCCACGGCGCTTCATCCTGGAAAAACGCCTGCAACAGGCTTACGGGCTGTTAAGCAGCCAGCAGGTCAGGGGCCTGGATGTGGGGGAGGTTGCCTACCGCCACGGTTTTACCAGCCAGGCGCACTTCTCCCGGGCGTTCAAGGCGCGTTATGGGCAAACACCCAGCGAGGTGCGCGCGCAGGCGTTGGGGGATTAGCACCGCGGCGAAAACCTCAGGCGGTCGCTCTCAAACCAACAACCGCAGGGTTTCAAACAGTTCACGGTCTTCCCTTTTCGCCGAACGGGCGTGGCGCCGAATCACCTGCAGCAGGCAGTCGGTGAAGCACAGCGCTGCATTGCTCAGCGAGCCATTACGCCGGGTGACGATGCTCAGTTGCCGCGGCTCGAACGCTTCGCTCAACTTCAGGGCAACAATGCGCCCCAGGAACGGTGGCGCCGTGCTCATGATGGTTGGCCCCCAGGTGCACATGTCGGCGCGCTCCACCATCATCTGCAGGATCGCCAGTGAGTGCGCACGCACGATGCGATTGCTATCGATGTGCGCGCTGTGTTTGCCGAACAATTCCTGCATCAGGGCGTCGCGACCGTCTGGGGCATAGTTCAGCGTCCAGTTCTGGTCCAACAGTTCGTGGATCGATTGTGCGTTCTGTCGAGGATGGCCCTGGCGAACCAGCACCGAGGTCTGATAGTCCAGCAAGGTTTCGCAGGCAAACTCCGGGGTCGCCTGCGCCGGGTGCAACTGACCGATGGCGAAGTCCATGCTGCCGTCACGCAGCAGCGGCTGGGCCACCGCCATCAGGCTTTCGAACAGTTCCAATTGGATGTCTGGCATGCGTTGGCGAAAGTCCAACACCACTTGCGGTAGAAACGTCAGTGCAATCCAGGGCGTGACGCCGACGCAGAGTCGCCCCTGGGCTTTGCCGCGCAACTGATCAAGCTCGGCCTGCGCATGTTCCAGTTGCTTGAGTACCAGCTTGGCGTGGGTCAGCAGCACTTTTCCGTATTCAGTGAAGTTCAGGCCACTGGGGGTCCTGACGAAAAGCGGCAACTGTTGAGCTGTTTCCAGTTCACGCAGGGCTTTGGTCACGGCGGCCTGGGAGATATCCAGCGAGCGCGCGGCCGCGCGGATGCTGCCGGTCTCGGCACTGGCAATCAGCGCTTGCAGTTGATGCAGCTTCATAGGCTCACCTTTGGGACAACCAATGGTTGTCATCATAACCAAACTGAGTCTCCCTGGCCCAGCACCTGTTCCTTAAGATCGATTCGGCAGCGCCCGCCGGACTCACCCTTGAGCCAGGGGCACTGAATGATCTTATCGAGGAGTACCACCGTGCATGCTGACCATGTCCTGCCGGGAATCGCTGCATCGCAAAATGAGATGATTGCCCTGCGTCATCGTATTCACGCCCACCCCGAGCTGGGGTTTGAAGAGTTCACCACGGCTGAGCTGGTGGCGCAGTGTTTGACGCAGTGGGGGTTTGAAGTGAGCCGAGGAGTGGGCAAGACCGGCGTGGTCGGGACCCTGAAAAATGGCCCCGGGCGTGCCATTGGGTTACGCGCCGACATGGATGCGCTACCGATTCAGGAGGCTACCGGGTTGCCGTATGCCAGCCGCAATGACGGGGTGATGCACGCCTGCGGTCACGACGGTCATACGGCCACGTTGTTGGCGGCAGGGCAATACCTGGCACAAACCCGAGTGTTCAACGGCACGGTGCATCTGGTGTTTCAGCCGGCTGAAGAAGGGCTGGGCGGTGCCCGGAAAATGCTGGAGGACGGGCTGCTCGAACGTTTCCCCTGCGACGCGATTTTTGCCATGCACAACGTCCCGGGTTATCCCGCCGGGCAATTGGGGTTCTACAGTGGGCCGTTCATGGCATCTGCCGACACGGTCACAATCACCATCAAGGGTGTCGGTGGCCATGGTGCGGTCCCGCACAAGGCGGTCGACCCGGTGGTGGTTTGTTCGTCCATTGTGATTGCCCTGCAAAGCATCGTCTCGCGCAACGTCAACCCTCAGGAAACGGCGATTATCACGGTCGGCAGCCTTCATGCCGGCAGCGTGTCGAACGTCATTCCGGCCACTGCCGAAATGATCCTGAGTGTGCGAGCGCTGACGCCGCAGATTCGCCAACTGCTTGAAGTCAGAATCACCGAACTGGTCCAGGGCCAGGCGGCGAGTTTTGGTGCACAGGCGCATATCGACTATCAACATTGCCATCCGGTATTGATCAACGATCCCGAGCAGACGGCATTCGCCCGTGAGGTCGCCAGAGAGTGGTTGGGCGAGGGACAGTTGATCGAGGACCTGCGGCCATTCACCGCCAGTGAAGACTTTGCCTTCATCCTGGAAAAATGCCCGGGCAGTTATCTGGTGATCGGCAATGGCCAGGGCGATAGTGGGTGCTTGTTGCATAACCCCGGTTACGACTTCAACGACGCCTGCCTGCCCATCGGCGCCAGTTACTGGGTCAAGTTGGTGGAACGATTTCTGCGCTGAGCAGGGCTGCATAAACGCTATCGGTAACCTGGCTCTGCGAGCCCTCGAGGAAGATAACAATGAATAAGATAATCGCGGCTGTTTCCCTGGTGTTCTTGAGCGCATCCAGCCTGGCTGGCGCGGCCGACTGGAGCGGAAAAGTACTGAAGCTGGGTGTTGACCCGACGTATCCACCGCTGGAATACAAAAATCAGGATGGCACGCTGACCGGTTTTGGGGTCGATATCGCTGAGGCGCTCTGTGCAGAGCTGCATGCCCGGTGCATCTGGGTTGAAAGCAGCTGGGACGGCATGATTCCGGCCTTGCTGGCACGCAAGTTCGACGCGGTGGCTTCGTCGATGACCGTCACCCCCAAGCGCATGGGGCAGATTGCGTTCACCGACAAAGTATCAAACGCCCCGGCACGTCTGGTCATCAAGCGTGGCTCGGGTTTGGAACCGACTGTCGAGTCGCTCAAAGGCAAGCGCGTAGGCGTGGAGCAGGGCTCGACCCAGGAGGCTTTCGCGAAAGCCGTCTGGGGTTCCCAAGGCGTGGATATTCTCTCTTATCAGAATCAGGACCAAGTCTACGCCGACCTCATGGTCGGGCGACTCGATGCCTCGTTGCAGGGTTCTATTCAGGCCAGCTACGGGTTTCTGGATAAGCCGGTAGGCAAGGACTACGCGTTTGCCGGTGGCACCCTGGACAACCCGGAGTTCTTTGGCGTGGGTGATGGCATTGGTGTGCGCAAGGCGGACGTTGAGCTGCGTGAAGACTTGAACAAAGCGCTGGCGACGATCATCGCCAATGGCACCTACGCGCGGATCAACAAAAAGTACTTCGATTTCGACGTCTACGGCGCGAAATAACCCCGCTCGAAACCCTGTGCAGAGCAGCCGCCCGGGCTGCTCTGTTACCGCTTTACCTTCACCTCAACCTAATAAAAACAAGGAGAGTGAAATGCTTCTGGAAGGCTTTGGTCCACAGATTCTGTTGGGCACCCTGGCCACGATCAAACTGGCGTTGGGGTCACTGCTGTTCGCCGTTCTGATAGGGCTGATGGGGGCCAGTTCCAAGCTGTCTTCAAACCGTGTGCTGCGGATGTTTGCGACGAGCTACACGACATTGATCCGCAGCATGCCGGACCTGGTGATCATGCTGTTGTTGTTCTTCAGCCTGCAAATGTTGCTCAACCAACTGACTGATTGGCTGGGCGTTGCCCAGCTCGATATCGATCCTTTTCTGGCGGGTGTCGTGACTCTGGCATTCATTTATGGGGCGTACTTTACCGAGACCTTTCGCGGTGCTTTTCAGGCGGTTCCAGCCGGCCAGATTGAAGCCGCCAGGGCCTACGGCATGACGCGAGCACAAACCTTTCGCAAGGTCTTGTTCCCACAGATGCTGCGCCACGCGTTGCCGGGGATTGGTAATAACTGGCAAGTGCTGATCAAGTCGACTGCGCTGGTGTCGATCATCGGCATGACCGATGTGGTCAAGGCGACGCAGGATGCGGGCAAGGGCTCAATGCAGTTCTTTTATTTCACGCTGGTTGGCGGCCTGATCTACCTCGCGATCACCAGCGTTTCCAACGTTCTGCTGATGTGGCTCGAACACCGCTATTGCGTGGGTGTCAGGAAGGCCGTGCTATGACCACTATCCTCCAGGACTACTGGCAGGCCTACCTGTGGAGCGACGGGGCGCACCTGTCCGGGTTGGCGGTGACCTTGTGGCTGCTGATCCTTTCAGTGTTGATCGGTTTCCTGTTGGCCGTTCCGTTATCAATTGCCCGCGTCAGCGCCAACCCGCTGATTCGCACACCGGTCTGGTTCTACACCTACGTGTTTCGCGGTACGCCGTTGTATATCCAGCTGCTGTTCTTCTACACCGGGGTGTACAGCCTGCATGTGATCCGGGCGCAGGATTTTCTCAATGCGTTTTTCCGGGATGGCTTCAACTGTACGGTCCTTGCGTTCGGGCTCAATACCTGTGCCTACATGACTGAGATCTTTGCCGGCGCCATCAGGGCCACCCCACACGGTGAAGTCGAGGCCGCCAGGGCCTACGGGATGAGCACCTTCACGCTGTACCGGCGGATTGTGTTGCCGTCAGCGTTACGTCGGGCGCTGCCTTTGTTCAGCAATGAAGTGATCTTGATGCTGCATTCGACCTCCGTCGCATTCACCGCCACGGTGCCCGATCTGCTGAAGATCGCCCGGGACGTCAACTCGGCGACCTACGCCTCGTTTGCGGCATTCGGGATTGCCGGGGTGCTGTATGCCTGCAGTGCATTTTTGCTGATCTGGCTGTTTCGCCGTGGCGAACTGCATTGGCTGGCCTACCTGAAACCCCGCACGCACTGACCTCACTGGAAATGCTCGCATGTATAAATTGATCGTTGAAGATGTCCACAAGAACTACGGCAGCCATGAAGTACTCAAGGGTGTATCACTCAAGGCCAAGGCGGGCGATGTGATCAGTATCATTGGTTCTTCCGGCTCCGGGAAGAGCACCTTTTTGCGCTGTATCAACCACCTTGAACAACCCAGCGCCGGGCGCATTATCGTCAATCAACAGGAACTGCTGACACGCAAGGACGCAAAGGGCGAGCAATGTGCCGCCGACCCCCAACAACTGCGGATCATGCGTAGCCAGTTGTCGATGGTTTTCCAGCATTTCAATCTGTGGAGCCATATGACAGTGCTGGACAACATCATTGAGTGCCCGATCAGGGTGCTGGGGATCAGTCGGCAGCAAGCCCTGGAGCGTGCGCGCAAGTACTTGTCCAAGGTGGGGTTGGCGGAACGGGTCGAGGCGCAGTATCCGGTTCAGCTGTCCGGTGGGCAGCAGCAACGCGTGGCCATTGCCCGAGCGCTGGCGATGGAGCCAGAGGTGATGCTGTTCGATGAGCCAACTTCCGCGCTGGACCCGGAATTGGTGGGTGAGGTGCTCAAGGTCATGCAGCAACTGGCGGAGGAGGGCAGGACGATGGTTGTGGTGACTCACGAAATGGCCTTTGCACGGCACGTCTCCAATCACGTGATGTTCCTGCATCAGGGACGAGTGGAGGAGCAAGGTTCGCCCAGCAGTGTGTTCGACCATACCCAAAGCGAGCGGTTGAAGCAGTTTCTGGCGGGAAGCCTTAAATAAGCAGGTAGAACGAACATCCGATATCGGCAGCATCGCGCTGCCGATTCGTTATCACCTCCCCAATCCGGGACTCAGACCGTACGGGTACCAGCCCTCGATGGCATCAGCACTGCGATCAACGCGGGCATCAGAATCAATGCCCCGATCATGTTCCAGATAAACAGCAGCACCAACAACAGACCCATATCCGCCTGGAACTTCAATTCAGAGAACACCCACGTAGACACGCCCAGTGCCAGGGTTATCCCGGTGAACGCAACGGAAGTGCCGGTGGTCTTCAATGTCTCGAAGTAGGCCGCGCGCATGGCCAGCCCTTGCTGCATAAAGCCTTCCATTCGGCTGTACAAGTAGATGCCGTAGTCCACACCGATACCCACGCCAAGCGCGATCACCGGCAAGGTGGCGATTTTCACGCCCAAGCCCATCTGCGCCATTACCGCTTCACACAGCACCGTCGACAGGTACAGCGGCGCCATGAGTGCGATGGTCACCTTGAGCGACTTGAACTCGAAAAACACCACCAGCGAGATAATGGCGAACACCAGCAGCACCATCAGTTTTTCCGAGTGCTTGATCACCTGGTTGGTCGCCGCCTCTATCCCGGCGTTGCCTGCCGCCTGGAGGATCTGGAAATCGCCGGTGTTGTACGTGCGGTTGAACTGTTCCACCGCTGCACTGACACGACTGAGGGTTTGCGCCTTGTGGTCAGCCAGGTACAGGCTGATCGGCGCGATGTTGCAGTTCGGGTCGACCAGTTCTGTGGCTACGCCGGCGCGGGCGTTATTCATCACGTATTGGTCGCGGGAGAACTCGGCCCACTTGGGATTGCCCTCGTTGCGCGCAGCGATATTGAAACGCATGGTGCCGTACAGCGACTGCACAGACTCCACGCCTGGCACTTCGAGCAAGTGCTGTTCCAACTGGTTGGCCAGGTCGGCTGCGGCGAAGCGTGAACATTGTTCGGGCGGGGTCTTGAAGATCAGTACATACACATCGGTACTGGCGCTGTAATGGGCGAGGAGGTAGGCGTTGTCCTGGTTGTAACGCGCTTGTGCACGCAACTCCGGTGCGCCGGCATCCAGGTCACCGACTTGCAGGTTCTGGCGGGCATGGTAACCAAGGCCGAGCAGCACCAGGCTCGTCAGGATCACCGCGACAGCGACCGGTGTGTGCATGACCCCTGCAAGCCGACGGAAGACCGGCCAGTCGGACTGGCTGCGCTCACGCTGTTGACGCAAACCCCGTGGGCTGATGCCGACATAAGACATCAGCACCGGCAGCAGGAACATCTTGGTGAAGATGGCCACAAACACGCCAATGCTGGCGGTTATGGCCAGTTGCTGAATGACCCCGATGTCGATCACCAGCAGCGTGATAAACCCGACGGCGTCGGCCAGCAATGCGGTACTGCCTGGAATGAACAGGGCACGAAAGGTACGTTTGGACGCGGGTAACGCAGCGCAGCCATTGCCCATTTCGTTCATCATCAGGTTGATATTTTGCACGGCATGGCTGATGCCAATGGCAAAGATCAGAAAGGGTACCAGGATCGAGTATGGGTCCAGGCCGTAGCCCAACAGGCTGAGCAGCCCCAACTGGCAAATGACGGTGAGCAGGCAGGTCAGTACGGTGACGGCAGTGCTGCGCCAGCAACGGCAATAGAGGTACAGCAGTACGCTGATCAACCCGACGGTAATGGCGAAGAACAACGCGATGTCGCTGGCAGCGGCCAGCAGGTCCCCAATAATCTGTGCGAACCCAATCACGCGAATGGTCACGCCTTGGGCGCTGAAGTGTTCACGCACCTGGGTGTTCAAGGCTTGGCTGAAGGCCCCGTAATCCAATGGTTTTCCGGTTTGTGGGTCGTTATCCAGCAACGGCACGCGAATGATCGTCGAGCGCCAGTCGTTAGCCACAATGTTGCCGAGCATATTGGCGCGCAGGATGTTCTGGCGTACCTGAGAAAGCGACCCGGGGCTTGCGTCATAGGTATCCGGGATGACACGGCCGGAGCGAACGCCCTCGGTGGTCACTTCACTCCACAACGCATTGGGGGTCCATAACGATTTGAGTTTTCCCCGGTCGACGCCGGGCAGGTAGAAAATTTTGTCGTTGACCTCGCGCAGGGTTTCCATGAACACAGGGTCGAGAATCTCTCCCTTGGGGTTTTCCACCAGCACGCGCAATACGTTGCTCTGTGGTCGCAACACGTCCTCGTATTGCAGGTAGTTCTGGATGAAGGGGTGACTGCTCGGGATCATCCGCAAAAAGCTTGCGTCCGGGCGCAGCGCCAGGGCCTTGTACCCGAGCAGCAGCGAAACAATCAGGAAAAACACCAGCACTGCCAGGCGATTGCGGAACAGCGTTCGTTCGATGAAATCCAGCAGTCGTGGTTCGGGTTTTTCCAACTGTTGAGGAGGCGGGTTGAGGTTCAGGCGCGAGTTCATCAGCGCAGCTCCTTCAGTTCATGGATGGCGAGAACGTGCAGACCCTTGTTACCGACCAGGGCCAACTGCGTATCGCCGAGGGCCGCCACGCCAAGCCAGGCGCCTCTGATGGCGCTCTGGAAGAGACGGAATTGCTGCAGGTCCTGACTGTGCAGTAACACGCCGGCCTGGCCGGTCAACCAAAGGCTGCCATCGGCAAGTTGTTCTGCGCCATAGAGGCTGGCCTTGGTGCCTAGTGGGATGGGCTTCCAGTCCTGGCCGTGGTTATTGCTGACCAACAGCGCGGCGCCGAAGCCCATGGCGAGGACTTCTCCGTCACGCAACTGAACGAGTTTGTACAACGAGGCGGGCGTCAGTTGCTGGGCGGCCAGCCATTGACCGTCAACCCGTCGGTACAGTCGGCCGCCTTCACCCGCAATCAACAGATCACCGTTGGCCAACCCCAGCACGGCATTGAGGTGCAGGCGCTCGGGGTTATCCAGGTCGGGTAAGTAATCCCAGCGCTTACCGCCATCGCGAGTGTGCAACACCATGCCATAGGCGCCCACCACCCAGCCTTCGTCAGCATTGGCAAACCATACGTCCAGCAGCGGTCGTGAAGGGCCCGCGACGGCGCCTGCGGTTATGTCGTCGAGGGCGAAGCGGGCATTATCCAGGGCTTGCAGTTGTGCTGCGTTGTCGGAGCCCTGTGCACTGGCGACCTGTTCCAGGCGTGCCACCTCAGTCTCGGCCCACGTGAGCATCAAGGTGTTGATGGTCTTGCCATCGAGTTGTTTGTCCCAGTTTTCTCCGCCATCCGCGCTGTGCAACACCACCCCGTCATGGCCCACGGCCCAGCCTTGGCGATCGTCGACGAAATGGACGGCAGTGAGCAGTACATCCACCGCAACCTTGGCCTGGTGTAGCCGGCCATCCGGCTCGCGTAGAAGGATGTGGCCGTCAGCACCCACTAGCACCAGACGCTGGCCTAAACGCTGGATGCCGGTGAGGGGCGCCTGGCTGGCACTCGCGGATATCCGTGACGGACGTTCCAGGCGATCCGCCATAGGCGCGGCAAAAGGTGTGGCCGACAGCACGGCGCTGGTCAGCCCGATGAGCAGACTCAAGAACGGGCAGGTGAACGTTTTCATGGCAGATGTCTCGGGAGAAATAGCAGGGGTGGCACATGACCACCCCAGTGTTCGGCAGCAGGCGGTTCAGTGGCCTGAGCGGCGTAATGCAGCCGGACTGAATTCGGCCAGCTTGCCGCTGATGCCAAACTGGGTGCTTCGCTCTTCGTTCTCCAACCCGTACACCACGTAGCGGCGAGCTTGCAGGTCGTAGGCGACATCGCTGAGTTGCAGGCTCGAGAGCACGTCGTAGCGTTGCAAGGTGTGGGCTTCCTGGACCCGCCACAGGTCGCCGCGACCGTCGTAGAGGTCGGCTGTCAGGATGCTCCAGCTGTCCTCGTCGACATAGAACACACGCTTGGCGTAGATATGTCGTTCGCCCGGCTTCAGGGTCGCTTCTACCACCCAGACGCGGTGCAGCTCGTAGCGCAACAGGTCCTGGTTCAGATGATTGGGCTGGATGATCTGGTTGTACTTGAGCGAACGGTCAGCCAGTTTGTAGGTGTTGTAGGGCACCAACAGTTCTTTTTTGCCGATCAGCTTCCAGTCGTACTTGTTGGGGGCGCCGTTATACAGGTCGATGGCGTCATAGGTGCGCAGGCCTTCCGAGGTGCCGACCGGGGAGTCGTAGGCCGCTTCAGGTGCACGCAATACACGGCGCTGGCCAGGGTTGTAGCTCCATGCCAGGCGTGCTTCGCGGGTCTGGTCAATGGGCTCGTGAATCAGCGTTTGGCCGCCCGCCACGCTCTCTGGCGAGATGACCTTGCCCAGGTAGTAGTACAGGCGGTTTGGCTCGGGATTGCCCATGGCCGAGGCCATCATCACTTTTACGTCGCGGCGGATCGGGGTGAAGCTGCCGTTGTTCTGCACCACCATTTCGGTGGGGAAATACTGATAGCCACCGCTGCGGTAACGGACGAAGTGATTGAACAGCACCTCGATGCCCGAGTGAGGAATGGGAAAGGGCACGCTGCTCTTCTCGTAGCCCATCAGGCCGTTGCCGCCGTCAGCCAAGGAGATAGTGGGCGCTTCCCTGGCAATTTCTGCGTATTCGCTTTGGGGCAGGGCGGCCGTGCGGTGAGAGGGATAGACGAGCATCTTGAAGTCAGGGTATTTGCCCAGCAGTGCCTGGTAGCCGGGGGTGAGCAGTTGAGCATATTGGCCCTGATTACCCTGGGTGATGGTGTACAGCGGTTTTTCGCTGGCGTAGGGGTCTACGTAACCCTGGCCGGCCTGGTACCCCGCCGGTGGTTGGGTGAGCCCGCCGGTCCAGGCAGGAATACTGCCGTTGGCGTTTGCGGCTTTTTGTGCGCCGGTGGGTGTCAGTTCCTGGCCCAGGCGGGCCGCTTCACTGGCGTCAAGCTTGGCCAGGGCGCTACCACTGGCGAGGCTCAGGAGAGCGCCCAATACGGTGGCGTGAAACAGCGTGGTGTTCATGGCGTACCTCACTAATCAGAAGCCCATACGCAGGCTGAGGGAAACAAAATCCTTGTCGGTGGTGGCGTAGGGCGTGTTGCCACTGGCAGACCAGGAAAGCTCGGCGGAGTACTTCTGCAGGTAGTCGAACTTTGCCCCGACTGAACTGAGCAGCCGTCCTTCGGAAAAGGTGCCGTCGTAGGACCAGCCTTTAACGTCCTGGCCGAAGGCCACGAACGGCGAGACGTTGACCCCGGCGACCAATGCCGGATAGCTCAGTTGCGCGCGCAGGCGGTAACCCCAGGAAAACTTGCTGGTGTACCCGTCGCTGGAGCAGCCCAGTTTCTGGTACTTGCCCGGTGAACCGAGGGCGCAGCCTGCTGCGCTGCCATTGGCCAGGTCGGAGCCATACAAGTCTCCCTTGGCATATCGACGATCATCCAGGCTGGGCAGGTCATGCATGTACTTCATGCCGGCCTCGCCAATCAGGTTGAGGCTTTCGGCGCCCATCACCTGAGGCAGAGATTTGAGGAACCCCAGCGACAGCTGCGAGATCTTGCGCCGGTCGTAACCGTTGTAGACCGAGCCCGGCGCTGCGTTGATAGCATCCTGGCCCAGGGTGATGTTCTGGCCGATCTGTTGGCCCAACTGCAGCGGGTTACCGGCAAAGGCCGGGATCAGATCGCCGTTGGCCAGTTGCACCGGTTGATTAGGTCGATAGCTGTACTCGCCAAAGACCGAGGTGCCCCCCAGGTTGCTGGAGAAGCTCAGGCCGAAGATGCGGATGTCTTCCGGGAAGTCGGCGAAGTAAGTGCCGTTGGTGTCTTGCTTGCCCGCAATCCAGCCTGCCCCGGCGCCGGGCCGCAGGTCAGTGGTGATGCTGGTATAGGGCGTGCGTGAATGGATGTTCAAGGCATAAGCCCCGAACTCGGTGTTGAGTTGATCGGCAAAGTAGCGCAAGGCGAAGCCGAACTGACCGCTGTTCGAGGGCTCGTTGTCACCTGTGCGGCGGATGATCTGATCGTTGGCAAAGCTGGCCGGGTCGTTCGCACCGCCGCGAGGTACTCCGTAGCAGCCATCAGGAAGAAAATCGTTGCTTGAAAAATAGGTCCCGCAACCTTCCAGCACCGTGCGACGCCATTGCAACTGGTAGAAGGCTTCCAGGCTCAGGTTATCGGTGATGCCAAAGTTGCCGTAGAGCATGGGCACTGGCAGCAGCGCTTCCTTGACCTGTGAGCCGGGTCGCCGCAAGGCGGCGAGGTCGACAGGGTTGATCGCATTGATGCCGTTCTGGAAGTAGAGGCCTTCACCCCAGTTGATCACCTGGTTACCGACTCGGGCATTCAAGGGGTGGTCGGCGAGGGTGAAATCACCGAACACGTACGCATCCAACAGCGCGACTCCCTGAAACTTGGCCAGGTCGTCAAAGTGGCTGTCGTCGAGCTTATGGTTGGCTTGGTAACCGTTGGAGGAGTGGCCGAAATCGACTTCACGGTTGTTCAGGGTGTAGTCATACCAGGCTTTACCGCGAATGAAGGCGCCGTAGTTTTTCCAGTTCAACTCCATCTCGCCCAGCAGGGTGGCGGGAGAGGACACCAGGTTACGCTTGCGAAAGTTCAGGCGCCCATCGTCGCCAGTGCGGCCACCGCTGGGGTTGAACTCACCGGGTTTGCCATAGCCAATGGTGTTGGCGTTGCCCTGGAATATGTTAGCGGCATTGGGCTTTTCGGCGCTCCACACACCACCCAGGCTAAGGCTGCCGTTGTAGCGGCCGCTGATTTCGCCCCAGGTGAAGTCGGCAGCACTGGCGTAGCTGCACAGGGCGCAGGCCAAGGGTGTCAGAAGCATGCCGGCGATTTGATTACGAGGGCGCAGCAGTGTGCCGCTACCTGATTGGGAGCCCATGGGGTCTACCTCTTAATTATTGTTATAGGAAGCCCTTCGGCACACCTGGCGCGGGAGCGCCAGGTACCGTTGAGTTGCAACTCTGATTGGCCTGCCAGCCCGCCCAGGACTGGCGTCGATCGCTATTTGAGGGTCGGGAGCAGCGCGCTGATCAGGCTGTTGAAAGCTGTGACGCTATCGATCTTTGGCGCTGAGACATGTGCGGTGGCGTCGGCGCTGGTGGCCCTGGGAGCCATGTCCGGCGCAGAGGACATTTTGACGATGACCAGGCCGCGTTTTGGATTGATGTAGATCCGTTGGCCGAAGCGCCCGGCGGCCTCGACGGAGCCTTCGCCGTCATTCTTTTGGTACCAGTAATCTCTGTAGGAGTAGCCCGCGCGCTCCTTGGCGCCCGGATTATTTTTGATCAGGGCTTGGTTATCGTTGGGCCGCAAGGCCAGTTGCACCGCCTGGACAAACGGGTCATCGGCTGTCCCCTTGGCGGCGGCCAGGCGGACAGCCTCGGCAAAGCGAGCCGCGTCACGCAAGGTGCTGCTCATCCCGCCGCTGGCCATTTCCGTGCCCAACTGATCTACCTGAGCGTAGGCATCGTCCTCGGCAATGTGCGACCAGATACGTTCCGACACCAGGGTGGACCAGCTTTTTCCAGTGATACGACGCATCGCCCAGGCGACCGCTTCGGGGGAGCCGTTCTGATAGAACCAGATGTCGCTATCTGCAGATTCCTGAGGACGTGTCGCCACTTTCAGGAAGTCGTAAATATTGTCGGGCATGCCTTCGCGACGCGGCAGGATGCCAGCGGCGGCAAACAGCCCGAGGTCGGGTGGCAGGTTGGCTGGATAGGTGGCGCGAACCTGCATGTCGAGGTTTTGTTGCACGCTGGCTTCGCCGAATGGCGTACCGGCCAGTTCCGGGACGTAGTTTGCCAGCCGGGCTTTGGGATCGAGCTTGCCTTCGGCGATGAGGCTGGCGGCGAGCAGGCCGGTGACTGATTTGGTCATTGACGCCCAGACATGCGGCTGCCGCGCGGTGAAGGAGTCCAGATAACGTTCGTACACTACCTTGCCGTGCTGCAGAACGATGAACCCATCGGTGTAAGTCTGTTGCAGATATTCCGGCAGGCTCAGCGTGGCCTCACCGACCTTGAAGTTCAGTTCATCCAGGGCAAGTTGAGTCCCTACGGGCAGCACAAGGGGAGATGGCCCGCGGTCGATACCGGCAGAGGGCGACATTGACCGTGCATTACGCAGGGCCCAGCGCAGGTTTGGCATTTCAAAGGCGTTGAGCTTGGTGACGCGCTTGTCCATGGCCGGAGGAAACCCCTGCATGACACCCAACTGGATCGGGTCGGTGCTGGTTGTCGCGGCACAGGCATGGCCACCGATAGCCGTCAGGAGGAGGGCGGGAAGCACTCGCATGACTTTCGTTGTCAGGTTTGCTGTGCCGGGTTTCTCGCTCTTCGCTACGTGCATTTTTTATTTTCTCCTGATGGCGTGGACAGTCAACGTGCCTCCCACGCAGCCCAGACCTGTCGGGTGGGCGTTGATTCCAGTCTGAGAGCGAGATATACATAAGCGCAATGCATTACTAGTTATAGATACATAGCCAAGAGGAATGCCATGGACGTTCGAGATCTGGAGTATGTCATTGCGGTCGAGCAGTGCGGCACCATCGGAAAGGCCGCCGATATGCTTGGCCTCACGCAGCCGTCACTGACCAAAGCGGTGCGCCGGGTGGAAACGCTGCTGGGGGTCATGCTGTTCGAGCGAACCTCCACCGGCATGCGGGTAACCCAGGCGGGCGTGCAGTTCCTGGCGCGGGCCAAACGCCTGCGCCGCGACTATGACGATGCACTGGCGGAGATGCGCAGCATCAGGACCGGGGAGCAGGGCGCTGTGCGGCTTGGTTACTCACCCTCACTACCTGATGGGTTGCTGGTTGCCAGTTGCCGTCGATTGTTGCGCGAGCGCCCGGCGGCCCGCTTGCGCCTTCGCCGCCGACTGGCCAAGGAACTGCTGGATTCATTGCGCAACGGCGAGATCGATGTGGCCGTAATGCCACTGCCCGGCATCTCTGCCGAGTTCGCCACCGAAGACCTGTATGAGGATCGCCTCGCGGTGGTAGCCGATGCAAAACATCCACTGTTGTCCAGGCCGCGCCTTCGTCTGAGCGATTTGCAGGGGGAGGAATGGCTGTTGCCGGAAGGGCATATCACCGTCAGGCAATCGCTGGAAGATGCATTTGAACGACACGGGCTAGCGCCGCCGGTACTGCGCATAGAGGCCGACTTCAGCAGTGAAGCGCTTTTCCAATTGATCGCTGGCACCAATATTCTGACGATATCGCGCTGTGGCCAGATCACCCGTTCGGCCGGGTTGGAACCGCTGAAGTTGGTGGTCGACGGCCTGGAACTCAATCGCCGCATAGGACTCGTCACACGCACCGGGGGGTACCTGTCTCCAGTTTGCTGCCGGCTGATTGATCTGTTTCGGGAGGAGGCCACGCAGGGCAACATGGCGAAGTGGTTGTAGCCGTCCGTGCAGCGCTGACATGCCGTATGCCCCATCCAACTTTGTTATGGGTCACATCAAACAGTGGTATTGGCGGGCCATTTTTCTGCGCTTGTAAGATCGCCTGACCTCGTCTTACTTCGGAGAATAAAAGTGAACCTCGGAAAGATACTGAGCCGAAGTGCGTGTTATTGGCCCAATAACCAAGCCGTTATCGATACCCGGCAACGGCTGACGTATGCGCAACTGGAGGCACGGACCAATCGCCTGGCATCGGGTTTATTCAAGCTTGGCCTGAAGCAGGGCGCGCATGTGGCGATATTGGCAATGAACCGCGTCGAGTTGGTCGAAGCGGAAGTGGCCTTCTACAAGACCGCCATGGTCAAGGTGCCGATCAATGCCCGGTTGTCACCTGAAGAAATCATTAGCGTACTGAATGATTCGCGCAGTGAAGCGGTCATCACCGGGAGCAAATTCGCCAGTGCGCTGGCGGCGTATCGCCAAGCGCTGCCGTACTTGAAATGGGTGATCGTGCTGGCCGACACCGGTGGTGATATTCCCTACGCTGAAGTGCTGCAAATGGGTGAGGAGGTGCCGTTGTCCTGTGACCCGGACGACGATCAGCTCGCCGTGTTGCACTACACCTCCGGCAGTTCGGGCGTACTCAAAGCCGCGATGCTCACCGTCGGCAACCGCAAGGCGCTGATACGCAAGAGCCTGGCCAGCCCGGTGCGCAAGGCGGGCCCCGACGACGTCATGGCCCATGTCGGGCCAATTACCCACGCCAGTGGCATGCAGATCATGCCGTTGTTGGCAGTCGGTGCCTGCAACCTGTTGATCGAGCGCTACGACGACGAACTATTGCTGCAAACGATTGAGCAAGAGCGTGTGACCCGTCTGTTCCTGGTACCTGCCATGGTCAACCGTCTGGTGAACTTCACCGGTGTCGAGCGTTTCAACCTGAGCAGCCTGCGCCTGGTCATGTACGGCGCTGCGCCAATGGCTCCGGCGCTGGTTCAGCGGGCGATCGAGGTGTTCGGCCCCATCCTGGCCCAGGGTTACGGGGCCGGCGAAACCTGTTCATTGGTGACCGTGCTGACCGAGGAGGATCACCTGCCTGAGGACGGCGATGTACGGCGCCTGGCTTCCTGCGGACGCTGCTATTTCGAAACCGACCTGCGGGTCGTCAATGAGCAGTTCGAGGATGTACGACCCGGCGAGATCGGCGAGATCGTGGTCAAGGGCCCGGACATCATGAAGGGTTACTGGCAGGCACCGGAGCTGACGGCCGAAGTCATGCGCGACGGTTACTACCTGACCGGCGACTTGGCCACGGTTGATGAGTTGGGTTACGTGTTTATCGTCGACCGTAAAAAGGAAATGATCATTTCCGGTGGTTTCAACGTTTACCCCACTGAAGTCGAACAGGTGCTCTACAGCCTGCCCCAGGTATTTGAAGCCGCTGTAGTCGGTGTGCCGGACCCTCAGTGGGGCGAGGCGATCAAGGCTGTTGTTGTGCTCAAGGCGGGCGCCAGTCTCGACCAGGAGCAGATCATTGAATATTGCGGCCAGCACCTTGCGGGCTTCAAGAAACCGCGCAGTGTCGACTTCATCGACGAGTTGCCCAAGAACCCCAACGGCAAGGTAGTACGCCGCCTGGTGCGTGATGGGTATTGGAAAACCAGCGATCGCAAGATCTGAAACCGCAGAAGAGAATTAGACATGATCGAGCCAAGCGAAAAAGCCAAACGCATTATCAGCGACATGGGGACGTTCATCCGTGACGAAATCATCCCGCTCGAAAAGAAAGAGCAACTGCAATGGGGCGAAGCGTATCCCAAGGCCCTGCTGGCCGGTGTCTGGAAGCGTTCTTGCGAGCTGGGGTTCTACAACATCATGCTGCCTGAAACCCTGGGCGGTGCCGGGTTAAGCGTGGTGGATCTGTGCGCGGTTAAAGAAGCGGCGATTCTCACCGGTTCGATGCTCGCCCCGCACGTGCTGGGGGAGTTGAGCGGGCCGCCGCGTATTGGTCACCTGTTCCGGGTCGCCAGTGAAGTGCAAATTGAACGCTTCCTCCAGCCTGTGTGCCGTGCGGAAAAAGCCGTGTGCTTTGCCCTCACCGAAGCAGAAGCGGGTTCAGACGCCGCGGCGATCAAGACCAGCGCCCGGCTCGAGGGTGATCACTACGTGCTTAACGGTGCCAAGCGCTACATCTCCGGCGCCCCTTATGCGGATATTGCGGTGTTGCTGGCGGTCACCGGGGCAGGCCAGGGCGCGGCGGGCATTTCCGCGTTCTTCATTGATCTCAAGGCGTCAGGGGTGCAGATCGATTCGGACTATCAGGTCATGTCCGGCGCCGGCAGCCACGGGAATATCGAGCTGTGCGACGTCAAGGTGCCGGTGGCCAACCGTATCGGAGAGGAGGGGGCAGGGTTCAAGCTGGCGATGGGGCGCATTACCCTTAACCGGCTGCTGCATTGCCCGACGATGTTGGGAATGGCCGGATTGGCCTTGAACCTGTCGATTGACTATGCCCGAACCCGTACTCAGTTCGGCAAGCCGATCGCCATGTTCCAGGCGGTCAACCATATGATCGCCGACATGGCCACCGAGCTGCTTGCTGCCCGCAGCATGATGTACGCCACCGCAGCGTTGAACGATGCGGGCGGTGATATCAAGGTGCAAGCACCGATGTGTAAAGTGTTCGCCTCGGAAACGGCGTTTCGTATCGTCGACCGCGCAGTACAGGTCCATGGTGGCGCCGGATTGATCCGTGGTAACCCGGTGGAGTGGTTGTTCCGGGCAACCCGCATGATGCGGATTCTCACCGGCACCAGCGAGATTCAGCGCAACACGATTGCCAAGGGCATTCTGATGCCCAACTGAAGGGCAGGCCTGTAACGCCTGCCTGCGGGCAGGCGACTAAAACATAACAATAATCAGGGGTACCGCATGCTCAGTGTTGAATCAGCCTACCGCCCGAGGGCCGCCTGGACGATTGCGGCGCTGTTGGCCGTGATGATGTTGGTTAACTTTCTGGATAAGGTCGTCATCGGCCTGGTTGCTGTGCCGATGATGCAAGAGCTTGCGCTTTCTCCAGCGCAATTCGGTCTTGTCGCCGGTGCGTTGCACTGGCTGTTTTCGATTTCGGCGGTGGTCGGCGGCTTTATCGCCAACCGCAAACCCACACGCTCCTTGTTGCTTGGCATGGGTATCTGCTGGGCGCTGATTCAACTGCCCATGCTGTTTGCCACTTCATTGTGGGCGATCGTCGCCTGCCGGGTGTTGCTGGGGATTGGTGAGGGGCCGGCGTCTCCTGTGGCGACCCACGCGTTGTACAAGTGGTTCCCCGATAACAAGCGCAGCCTGCCCGTTGCCCTGTTGCATTCAGGCAGTGCCCTGGGGGTGCTGGTGGCGGGGTTACTGATCCCCTGGATCAGCCTGCACTATGGCTGGCGGATAAACTTTGCGGTGCTGGCGCTGGTTGGCCTGATCTGGTGTGTGGTCTGGTACCGGTTTGGGCGGGAAGGGCAGTTGGACACTGTCCATAAGGAGGCAGCAGTGCCCGATGCAGACCGCATACCTTATCGTCAGCTGCTGACGGACCCTACGGTGCTCGGCAACTACTTCGGCCACTTTGCGGCCAACTGGTCGCTGGCGTTGACGTTGACGTGGGTACCGGCTTATTTGGAGAAAGGATTGGGCATGGCCTCGCTGAACGCCGGGCGGATGTTCGGGATTTTCGTGCTGGTGACCACGCCCCTCAGCCTGATCATGGCCTGGTGGTCTCAGCGGCTGTTGCGCCGCGGCCTGCCTTCTCGCGTAGCGCGTGGCATGTTCGTTTCACTGTGCCTCATTCTTAGCGGATTGCTGGCGGCACTGCTGGTGTTGCCGGGGTTGTCGTTGTTTGAACGTATGGCTTGCCTGACGTTCAGCGGTGGCCTGGCGCTGGTGATGTACTCGATCGGCCCTGCGATGCTGGCAGAAGTCGTGCCCAGCGGGCAGCGCGGCAGCATGTTGGCCATTGGTAACGCCTGCGGTTCGCTGGCGGGCCTGGCGGCTCCGGTGGTCACCGGGTTCCTGGTGCAAGGTGCTACGGGCATCAACGGTGAAGGCTACGCCCATGGCTTTCTGGTGTGTGGGGCGATCCTGGTGATCGCCGGGTTGACGTGCCTGTACATGATGAACCCACAGCGCTCGCGCATTCAGTTACAGCGCCAAAGGGCTCCGAGCGCCGTGCGCGCCTGAGCCATTCAAGCGTCCTCCTGAGGGCGAGGCTGTTCGATCAACTCGCCTTTCCAGCGACCTGATTGTACGGTTTCGACCAGGATTGACCGGACCAGGTCGCGCATGCACGAGGCGGCAAACGACAGTGGCTTGTGGGTCGAGTGGGCAATCGCAATGGTGCGTTGCAGGCTCGGCTCGACAATCCTCAGCGCAGACTGCTGCGTCCCTTCCTCGACGGCCGGCCAATTACAAATGGTCGCCGCCAGGCCACAACGCACCAAGCTGCTGAGTCCTTGAGCCGTCTGTTGCTCGTAGACCACATTGAGTTCGACCCCGGTCTGCATGGCGGCCTGTTCTGCCCGGCGGCGCAAATGCGAGGCGCTTCGCGGCGCCATGACCAGCGTGCTGGCCGCGGCCTTGGCCAAGGTGATGGTGTTGCGGTCATTGGGCTCTGTCAGTTGGCCCAGCCAGTACAGCTCTTCTATGAACACCGGGTCAGCGTGTACATGCTCGAGTTCCTCGGCATTGGGCACCACGCCAAAATCCACTTTGCCCAACTCAATCGCTTCGCCACCTTCCTGGCTCAGGCCGTCACGTACCGTCAGCTCGATGCTCGGAAACTTTTTGCTGGCCCGGGTGATGATCAGCGGCAGCAGCAGCGCCGATGCGGTGACCGGGATGGCGATGGCCACGTGTCCCTTCGGGTTGCCCTTGGTGGATTCCAGCTCGTCCTTGACCGAATCGACGGTCTGAATCACCGAGCGGGCGATTTCGTAGAGACGCCGACCTGCGTCAGTCAGGTTGATGCCGTCACGCTGACGCTCCAGCAACTGCACCTCCAACTCGTCCTCCAGCAACCCAATCTGTCGGCTCAATGCCGGCTGGGCGATGTACGCCCGCCGTGCGGCCGCCGAGAAGCTACCCGCTTCGGTAATGGCAATCAGATAACGGAGTTGTTTTAGCGTCATGGACGATTCTCGGGCCATGCCAAAGCGTTATGGCATGTATTGAAAGTTGATATTTGTTTAAAAAAAGCCGGCTTCTTAGTATCACCAAACGGGGCATTGAGACTACTCATTCATGCGACAGATCGGCGTCAGCCGGTCACATCATGATCGGGAGAATGTGCTCTTCAGTGCGCATGGGATTGAGCTGCAGGTTTGCCAGGATGCGGCATCCGAAAAATTGGCCTTATGGATACAAGGGTGCGCTCGGAGTGAAATCGTCAACTTCCAGATTCAACCTGAACCGTTACGTGTTAGGTGAAGGACAAGCGCCTGACCCGCGTTTCACGTTGGCCAATGAAAGAACGTTCCTTGCCTGGATTCGCACGGCATTGGCGCTGCTTGCCGGTGGCGCTGCGGTCGAGGCGTTCGCCTCATCAGTGCTGAGCGAGAACGGCAAAGTGTTGCTGGTCAGCCTGCTGTTAAGCGTGAGTCTGTTGGTCAGTGTCGGGGCATTCTGGCGTTGGCTGGGCGTGGAGCGAGCATTGCGATGTGGCGCCGAGTTGCCGATGTCATCGCTGGTTCCGGTGCTGTCCTTGTGCTGTGCGGGTGTGACGGTGGTTGTCTTTACGCTGTGCTGGGGACGTGTTTGAGCGATGCAGGCTTGCAAGCTGAACGCACGGTGCTTGCTTGGCGCCGTACGCAGTTTTCATTGTTCATGGTGGCGGTACTGTCGGTGCGCTGCTTCTCCCACCATCCCGCACTCGCCCTGTTTATATCGTCACAGACGATTTTGCTGGCGATGGTCATGACGCGGGGTCAACGACGTCGTTACGACAGCCATCGTGCCGCGTTGCTGTCTGCCGAAACGGTAGCCAGCCCACTGAGGATAGTGCTGCTGAGTCTCTGTGTTTCATCGATAACGTTGGCAGCCCTCATGGCAGTGCTGTTGTGGTCATTGTGAGGAGTAGAAATGAAACCAGAGTGGTCCTGTCTTAAAGACGTGAAAATTATCGACGCCAGTCAGTTGCTGCCGGGGCCGCATGCGACCTCGTTACTGCTGCAACTGGGTGCCGATGTCATCAAGGTGGAACGACGGGGTAGCGGCGACCCATCCCGCGAGTTGGGCAGTGCGGTGTTTGCCCAATTCAATCGCGACAAGCGTTCGGTTGCGCTGGACCTGCGTGACAACGCAGACCGCGAAGCCTTCCTTGAACTGGTGCGTGGTTGTGATGCGGTGGTTGAGGGGTTCCGCCCTGGGGTGATGAACAGTTTCGGGTTGGGTTATGACGACCTGGTCAAGGTCAACCCTGCGATTGTCATGTGCTCCATCTCGGGCTTCGGCCAGACAGGGCCCTACGCGGATAACGCCGGTCACGACCTCAACTACCTCGCGATGGCCGGCTACTGGGCGGCGCCGGTGCAGGTCGAGAGCAAGGTGGCACGCCCAGGCGTGCGAGTGTCGGACTATGCCGCTTCCAGCTACGCGGCATTGTCGTTGGTGGTCGCGATCATGAGTGCCCGGCAAAACGGCTACGGTCAGCATTTGGACGTGTCGATTCACGACAGCATTCTTTCATGGACGGCTCCCACCGCCTGGCTGGCCAGGAGTTTTGAGAAAAAACCGGTGATGTCGCCTTTGGTGATGCCGGAAAATGACATTTTCGAGACTCAGGACGGTCGTCATCTGGCGTTGGGCATTCTCGAAAACAAGTTCTGGGTCAATCTGTGTGATTGCCTCGGCGAGGTATTTCCTCTGCTCAAGGACCCACGTTTTTCAACCCGGATGGGCCGCTTGGCGTGCAAGCTTGAGGTCAATCAACTGCTGAAACAGGTCTTTTTGAGCAAACCGCTCGCTCAGTGGGTCCAGTACTTTGCGGATGTTGATTTGCCGTTTTCGCCGCTGCTCGGCGCGAATGAGTTGTTTGCTGATGCTCACGTGCAATCACGCGGCACCCTTCGTGAATTTGCGAAGGAAGGCACCATCGCCGTGCGTTTCCCAGTCAAGTTTTCTCTGGGTTTGCCAGACTCTGAAGGCAAGGTCCCCGCGCTTGGGGAGTTCACTCCAGGCGCTACAGAATGAGAGCTTCCACGCTCGGCGTCAGCATTGCCCGCCAGGGTGTAGACGCCTCAGGTTATTCGCTCGGTGTCATTCCAGCCTGCGAAATGTTTTCAGAGAGGAAGTCGATCAATGCCCTGACTGAGGGCAACATGCCTCGACGCGTCAGGAACACCAGATGGAGCACCAATTCAGGCGCTCCCCACCCTGGCAGAACCACTTCCAGCTGACCCTGAGCCAGGGCCGAAAAGCACGCGACGTCTGGCAACATCGCGACGCCCAGGCCCTGCACTGCCGCTTGCAGCAGTGTCTCGTGGTCACCACTCATCAATACCGGTTGATGCCGGACAACAGCACGCTCCTGGTCAGGGCCGACCAACTCCCACTCCTGCACCTCGTCTTTTAAGTCAAAGCAGAGGGTTGAGGTCAGTGCCAGGTCGTCCGGATGGGACAGCGGTGGCAGGCGTTTCAAATAATCTGGGCTTGCGACCAGAATGCGCTGGCTGATCCCCAGAGGCTTGGTCACCAACTCACTGTCCATGTGCCCCGGCTGGCGCAAGCGTATCGCGATGTCGACGGATTCGGTCAGCAGATCCACAGGGCGATCAGTCGCCATCACCTGCACCCGCACGTGTGGGTAAGCCTTCATAAACTGCGGTAAATAGGGTGCGATAAAGACTTGTGTGGCAAGGATAGGGCAACTGATACGTACCAGCCCGCGCGGTGTGGCACTGGCGATGTCGATGACTTCTTGTGCAGCCAGTGCTTCGGTAATCGATGCTTTGCAATGGGACAGAAAACGCGCACCGATGTCCGTCAGCGTGACTTGCCGTGTCGTGCGCTGGAACAGACGCACACCCAGTCGTTGCTCAAGTATTGCCACCCGGGCGCTGAGTCGGGATTTGGGGATTCCCAGCGCACGCTCCGCCGCTGAGAAACCGCCATGTTCCGCCACCATGGAGAAAAGGTAGAGGTCGTTCAGATCTTGTAGTACGGCTGGGCCTGACATCTATTGTCCGATATTGGGTAACAGTTATTCCGACTCTAGCTAATTTATCAATTATTGTCTTTTTATTAGTCTCAAGCTCTCTACGATTTCACCCTCAAAGGGGATCAATCATGAAAGCAGTCGCCGTCAATGCATTCGGAACCGCTCCAGTACTGATGGATATGGCACGTCCCGTTCCAGACGCTGAGCAGGTACTTGTAAAACTTCAGGCCAGCGGGCTTAACCCATTCGATTGGAGAGTGGGTGACGGCATCCTCAAGGGAAAAATCCCCCACCTCTTTCCCTTGATACTCGGCGTCGATGGCGCTGGGGTCGTTGAGGCGGTTGGCGCCAATGTCCGGCGTTTCAAGCCGGGTGACCGGGTGGTGGGGCAGTTCCTCTTTGGGCGTGCAGGTCAGGGCAGCTACGCCGACTATGCGGTGATTGATCAAAATGCTGTCCTGAGCCGTTATCCGCAGACACTGCCCGCCGCGTTGGCCGCAGCATTGCCCACCGCAGGCATCACGGCCTTGCAGCTCAGTCAGCGACTTGATCTGAAGCCTGGCAGCACCGTGTTGATTGTCGGGGCGACGGGGGGCGTCGGTTCGTTCCTGACGCAATTGGCAACCATGAACGAGCTACGCGTCATCGCTACGGCTTCAGGGGGCGCCGCCGAACGGATGCGCGTGCTGGGTGCGGTGAAAACACTCGATTACCGCTCCACGCCCATCGACCAGTGGATGGGTACTCATTACCCGGAGGGTATCGACGGTTTGGTGGACCTTGTCAGCGATGCTGCCGGGTTTGCCCGCAACGCCTCGTTTGTAAAGAACGGGGGGGTAGCCCTGAGCACCGTGTGGTCGGCCCGGGCAGAGGAGCTTATGGCGCGTGGGATCAAGGGCGGCAATTTCGAAGCTAAGACAACCTCCGCCGATCTAGATTTATTAGTGAGGACTGCCGTGGCCGGAGAGTTGACGATTCCTGTCGAGCGACAAATCACCCTGGCGCAAGTGCCTGCTGCACTGGCAGAAAACCGGGCGGGTGGTGCGCGAGGTAAAACCGTGGTTGTTCTTTGAGTCTGGCATTTTACCGCTGCGATACGTGATAACGGATGATCGCGATTTCTTGAAGTTATTCATTCTGGCGAATAATTAAATAACCTGATATGAGGGTGGAAAAATGGCTGATATCAATAGTTCTGAAGCTGAAGTGATTCTTAAAGATTACTTGGCGGCACTTGCCTCCCATTCCGATATTGAAGCATTCATTGATGAGAATGTTGAGTACGTTTCATTGAATGCTGTGCCGGGAGAGTTGAAAGAAATCATGCCGTGGGCGGGTGCTCATTTTGGTTTTCAAGCGTTTAATACCGTTTACGATTGGATGAAGGATATCTGTAATTATGTGAGCTTCGAGGTCGATACAATGTTTGGAAGTGGTGAGCTCGCAGCGGCTTTTGGAACGTTTTCGTACAGTGCCAAAACGATTGGCAGGGTGGTTTCTACACCGTTTGCACTGTTCGTTAAGGTTCGGCAAGGGAAGATTGTGTACTTTCAGTTCTATGAAGACACTTATGCAACCGCTTCTGCATATCGGGTCTCCGGAAATTGGAATATTGAAAATGCTTCTGGGGCGAAGAGGGTGGGTGATTTAATCGCGCTTTGAAAGTTAGCCTGCCAATGTCGTCGATGTTGTTCGTCGTTATGGCGAGTGGCTGAGTACCAGCGATATTCCTGAACTGTTTGTCAATGCCACTCCTGGCTTTATGCTCGATGCTCACCGGGCAGTTTGCAGGACCTTCCCTAACCAGACAGAAGTCACAGTCAACGGGTTGCATGTCGTCCAGGAGGACAGTCCGGCTGAGATCGCCCACGCCATTGCGCACGGGTATGTTCGTATCTAGGCGCTCGGCGCCAGGGGCACGTCGATCGGGGGCTGGATATGAACCTCGCACTGACAAGTTCATTCCTCGCGCTGGGGTGTCTCGGGCATACCCAGCGCGGCGATAAGTGGGCAGCCCTCCAGAGGGCCACTGCCCACAGCACCGGTAGCCAAAGTGCCCATGGCATCACGCATGGCCATTAAGTCGGTGATCTTCTTTTCAATCAGCACAAACTTGTCTTGCATGCGTTCACGTGTTTCGGCGCAGGCGAAAGCGCTGTCCAGTTGCAGTAACCCCTCGATCTCTTCCAGAGAAAAACCTAATGCCTGCGTGCGCTTGATAAAGCGGATTCGATTCGCGACGTCCGCCGGATACCGCCTGGATGACTCCAGAGGTTTGGCAGGGGTGCTGACCAGGCCCCTGCGTTGGTAATAACGGACGGTTTCTACGTTGACGCCGGCGAGTTTCGCCAGCCCACTGATAGTCAATTCAGGTGACATAAAACAGCCCTTGATTCCGTACTTAGGTACGGTATTAGACTCGGAGACATGGAAAAATTCAAGCCGCAAACAACACCCTTTTTGCTGTTGCAGAGTGCTGCATGCGCTGTACTTGATATTTAACTGTTTTCAACAGAGGACTCACTATGACTACTGATGTAACGACTTATCACGGCCCGAACGATCCGATTAAAGTTGCAGAGTTTGTTTGCAATGCTGTCAATGGCTGGACTGAAGATCCAGGCCGGATGTTGCCTTATTTTACTGATGCGGGCGGGTGGGAGTTTCCTTTCGCACCCGAAGAATTTGGCTTGTTTTTTAAAGAGGTAAAAGGTGCCGAGAGGATGAAGCAGTATTTTTCATCACTGACGCCTTATATGGAAAAACTTGATGTGGGCCCCGCAAGTACTTGGACCGCCCAGCGCATTGCTGATGAGGCGAGTACCTACGTTTTTACTTATACGGGGATGGCAATCATCAAGGCGACTCGCAAGGTGTATAACCAGAATTATATTGCCCGTGTTGAGCTCCGAAATGGAAAAATCCACGCGTACCGTGAATATTGGAATCCTTATGTGGCGCTTTTGGATTTTGGCTTGGTGGGGGTGGTCGGCCAATAACGGTAGACGCTGGTTTTGCTTGATAAGCTAGATGACTTATAACTTAAGGAAAAATGTCATGAACGCAAAAGAGGTAGTTGCCACTATGTGGCAGGCGCTGATGACGGCTGCTGATCCTGCCGCTATCGAAACGTATGTAGATGCCAATTATCGTCAACACAGTCCTTATGTGAAGGATGGTCCGCAGGGGCTTCGAGAACTGGTCGATGGGTTACGCCCTGATTACCGTTATGAGTTGGTCCGGATCATCGGCGAGGGCGAGTTTGCGGTTATGCATGGTATCCATCACAACTGGTTGAACGGGGTGTTCTCGGGCGGCGAGGCCGTGGTGGGGTTTGATATGTTCCGGGTGGCGAATAATAGGATCGCCGAGCATTGGGATGCCTCCGTTCCTTTGATCACCGCGAGCGTGTCGGGCCGTAGTCAGTTGGAAGGGGCGACGCAAGTCGAGAGGCCTCACTTGACGGCGACGAGCGAGAGCGTTGCCGAAAACTACGTAAAGACGGTACTGATCGGTCGCGAGCTGGACCGGATCGGTGAGTTTGTTGCCCCTGACGTCTTGCAGCACAGCCTTGAGATTGGAGATGGCATTGACAGTTTAAAAGCCGCCTTGGCCAAGACGCGTTATGAGTATAAAAAGATCCATCACGTTATCGCCGAAGGCGAGTTCGTGGCCGTGCATTGCGAAGGTGAAGTCCATAAGAACACCTATACATTCTGGGACCTGTTTCGTCTTGACGAGCAGTTGCGTATTGCCGAGCAGTGGCACGTAGCAGCTGTGTTTCCGGATGTTGTTGTGCATACGAATGGCGCATTCTGAGTAATAGCCCCGCGGGTCAAGGCCCGCGACCTGAACCGAAAATCAACAGAGGCGACCTGAATGGTCGCCTTTATTTATACGTAGAAGCCGTTGCAATCTGCAAAAACCGGATAACAGTCTGCACACAACGGATATTGAAGACCTCACCAACCGATGACACTGGAGCTGTCCAATAAAAACAATGGAGGCTCCGACCATGTCCCTCGGCGTCGAGTATCTCAATTCCTTGCTCGAAGAAAACCGTGAAGCAGGCATCTATCGCTGCAAGCGCGAGATGTTTACCGATCCCCGCCTGTTCGACCTTGAGATGAAGCACATCTTCGAAGGCAACTGGCTCTACCTGGCCCACGAAAGCCAGATCCCGCAAAACAACGATTACATCACCCTGCAGATGGGGCGCCAGCCGATCTTCATCGCGCGCAACAAGGAGGGTGTGCTCAACGCCTTTCTCAATGCCTGCAGTCACCGTGGCGCGATGCTTTGCCGGCACAAGCGCGGCAACAAGGCGTCCTATACGTGCCCGTTCCACGGCTGGACCTTCAACAATTCCGGCAAGTTGCTCAAGGTCAAGGACCCGAGCAACGCCGGCTACCCCGAGCGTTTTAACTGCGAGGGCTCCCATGATCTGACTAAGGTGGCCCGGTTTGAGTCCTACCGTGGGTTCCTGTTTGGCAGCCTGAACCCGGATGTGGTGCCTTTGGTCGAGCACCTGGGCGAGTCGGCGAAGATCATCGACATGATCGTTGATCAATCCCCCGACGGCCTGGAAGTGCTGCGTGGTTCGTCCAGTTATATCTATGAAGGCAACTGGAAACTGACCGCCGAAAACGGTGCCGACGGCTACCACGTCAGTTCCGTGCACTGGAACTATGCCGCGACGCAGAACCAGCGCAAGGAACGCCAGTGCGGTGACAGCAACCCGACCATGAGTGCCGGCGGCTGGGCCAAAAGCGGCGGAGGGTTCTACTCGTTCGACAAAGGGCACATGTTGCTGTGGACCCGCTGGGCCAATCCCGAGGATCGTCCGCTTTATGAGCGACGCGATCAATTGGTCAGTGATTTTGGCCAGGCGCGCGCTGACTGGATGATCGGCCACTCGCGCAATCTGTGCCTGTACCCCAACGTCTACCTGATGGACCAGTTCAGTTCGCAGATTCGTATCGCCAGGCCCATTTCGGTCAACCAGACCGAGATCACCATTTACTGCATCGCACCGGTGGGCGAGAGCGCAGAAGCCCGGGCCCGGCGAATTCGTCAGTACGAGGATTTTTTCAACGTCAGCGGCATGGCAACGCCAGATGATCTGGAGGAGTTTCGCTCGTGTCAGGTTGGTTATCAGGGCAGTGCGACGGCCTGGAACGATATGTCACGGGGTGCAGAGCATTGGGTCGAAGGCCCGGATGACGCCGCTCTGGAGATTGACCTGCATCCGCTGCTCAGTGGTGTTCGTACCGAGGATGAGGGTCTGTTCGTCCAGCAGCATAAATACTGGCAGGACACGATGCTGCAAGCCGTGGCCACCGAGCAGGCGGGCAAGATTCCCGCGAGGGAGCTTCCATGAGCATCGCTTACGACAGCGTCCGTGACTTCCTGTTTCGCGAAGCCCGTTACCTCGACGACAAGCACTGGGACCAGTGGCTTGAGCTGTACGCCGCCGATGCCACGTTCTGGATGCCGGCCTGGGATGACGATGACGAGTTGACCGAGAACCCGCAAAGCGAGATTTCGCTGATCTGGTACGGCAGTCGTGAAGGGTTGGAAGACCGGATTTTCCGGATCAAGACCGAGCGCTCCAGTGCGAGTATTCCGGACACCCGCACCTCTCATAATCTGAGCAATATCGAGATCATCGAGCAGAGCGCAGACCAGTGCCTGGTACGGTTTAACTGGCACACCCTGAGCTTTCGCTACAAGACCGTCGACAGCTATTTCGGCACCAGCTTCTACACCCTGGACACGCGCGGGGAGCAGCCGCTGATCAAGGCCAAGAAGGTCGTGCTGAAAAACGATTATGTCCGTCAGGTCATCGATATCTATCACCTGTGAACCGGGTTGAACACGGTCATGCGAGGTATGCCATGAGCCACAAGATTGCACTGAATTTTGAAGACGGTGTGACCCGTTTTATCGAGGTCACGCCGAGCGAAACCGTGGCCGACGCGGCCTACCGTCAGGGCATCAATATTCCGCTGGATTGCCGCGATGGCGCTTGCGGTACCTGCAAGTGCTTTGCCGAGTCCGGTGCATATGAGTTGGGTGAGGAATACATCGACGATGCCTTGACTGCCGAGGAAGCTGCCGAAGGCTATGTGCTGACCTGCCAGATGCGCGCCAAGGGCGATTGTGTGGTACGAGTCCCGGCTTCTTCGCAGGTCTGCAAGACCGGGCAATCCACCTATCAGGGCGCGATACATGAGGTGCGGCGTTTGTCCGACAGCACATTGTCACTGCTGCTCCAGGGCGACGCGTTGACGGATCTGGTGTTTCTGCCGGGCCAGTACGTGAATCTTCAGGTGCCGGGCAGCGAGCAAAGCCGTGCGTACTCTTTCAGTTCGGTTCAGAAAGACGGTCGGGTCAGTTTTCTGATTCGCAATGTCTGCGGTGGCCTGATGAGCCGCTTTCTCACCGAGCAGGCCAAGGTGGGCGACCCCATGAGCCTGGCTGGCCCGTTGGGCAGCTTCTATCTGCGACCGATCAAGCGCCCGCTGTTATTACTGGCCGGAGGCACCGGCCTGGCGCCGTTCACGGCCATGCTCGAGACCATCGCCGAGCTGGGCAGCGATCACCCACTGCACCTGATCTACGGCGTGACCCACGATGGGGACCTGGTGGAAATGGATCGCCTGGAAGCGCTGGCCGAGCGTATTCCCAACTTCACCTTCAGCGCCTGCGTGGCGAACCCGGACAGTCAATGGCCGCAAACCGGCTATGTCACCCAGCATATCGGCGTCGAACATTTGAACGACGGTGACGTGGACATCTACCTCTGCGGGCCGCCACCAATGGTGGAAGCCGTGAGTCATTACCTGCGTGAGCAGGGCATCAGTCCCGCCAACTTCTACTACGAAAAATTCGCCGCCAGCGCCGCGTGAGTCACGCCAACCGTTTTCGAGGACGCCATGAACATGAGATTCAACGATAAGGTCGCGCTGGTCACCGGCGCAGCGCAAGGTATAGGGCGTGGCGTGGTCGAGCGTTTACTGCTCGAAGGCGCTCAGGTGGTGGCGGTCGACCGTTCCGAGCTGGTCCACGAACTGCCGGCCGAGGTGCTCGCCCTGACCGCCGACCTGGAACGTTATGAAGATTGCCAGCGCGTCATGGCCGAGGCGATACAGCACTTCGGCCGGTTGGACATCCTGGTCAATAACGTCGGCGGTACGATTTGGGCCAAACCCTTCGAGCATTACCTGCCGGATGAAATCGAGGCTGAGGTGCGCCGCTCGCTGTTTCCGACCTTGTGGTGTTGCCACAGCGTGCTGCCTCATATGCTGGAGCGAGGCAGCGGGGTGATCGTCAATGTGTCCTCGATTGCAACACGCGGGGTCAACCGAGTGCCCTATGGCGCTGCCAAAGGTGGCGTGAATGCGCTGACGGCGTGCCTGGCCTTCGAAACGGCTGGGCGTGGGGTGCGTGTCAACGCCACCGCACCCGGTGGCACCGAGGCCCCTGCGCGGCGTATTCCGCGCAATAGCAGCGTTGCGACCGAGCAAGAGCAGCAGTGGTACGCGCAGATTGTCGAGCAGACGAAGGACAGCAGCTTGATGAAGCGCTACGGGACGATCGACGAACAGGTCGGTGTCATCCTGTTCCTGGCCTCCGACGAGGCGTCCTATATCACCGGCGTCACGCTGCCGGTGGGCGGGGGCGATCTGGGTTAACAGCATATTTGAATACCCTGGAGGTATCGTACTCAACCCAATGCGTATTGGCGCCCAGGCGGATCGTGTCCGAGAATCGGTAACCTGCTGGTGACGTGCGCCAGCGTTTCAAGCCTGATTCATAAAAACAATAGAAGGGTGATCTCCGTGAATATGCCCCTGCTCAGTGAGCGCAGCGAGGTGTTCAAGAACGCCGACCCGCATGCGGTTTCCTGCTATGTGAATCAGCATGTCGGCAGTCACTGCATTCAGTTGCCACGCAAGGCCGATGCCCATGCCCGATTGAATCACCGAAAGTTTGCCAGCCTGGATCTGTGCCGTATCAGCTACGGCTCCAGCGTGCGCGTGGTTTCTCATGCACTGGAGGACATCTTCCACTTGCAGGTCCTGTTGCGTGGTGATTGCCTGTGGCGCGGCCCTGCTGGGGTACACCATCTGGTTCCCGGCGAGTTGCTGTTGATCAATCCCGATGACCCTGTAGACCTGACGTACTCACAGGATTGCGAAAAATTCATTCTGAAGGTGCCGACGCAGTTACTCGAGTCCATCTGCCAGGAACAGCGCTGGCTTTACCCACGTGAAGGCATACGTTTCCTGCAGCAACGTTACTCACTGGATCAGTTGAAAACCTTCGTTCCGTTGCTTGCCACCCTTTGCACCGAAGCCGAAGACGGAGAAGCGTTGCTTCGGGTGCAGGAGCACTATGCCCAGATCGTGGCCAGCAAGATGTTGACCCTGATGCGCAACAATGTGCGGCGCGAACACCTGGCGTGTTCCAACAGCACGTTCGAACGGCTGGTGGATTACATCGCTCGCAACCTTCAGCAGGACATCAGCGTCCAGAGCCTTGCCGAGCAGGCCCAGCTCAGCGTGCGCTCCTTGTACAGCCTGTTCGAAAAACACATGTCCACCACGCCACAGCGGTTTATCCGCGAGCAGAAATTGTCTCGCGTACATGCTTGCCTGGCCGATCCCAGCTGCAATGTGAGGAATGTCACCGAGTTGGCGCTTGATTATGGGTTTGTGCATTTGGGGCGCTTTGCCGAGCAGTACCGCAGGCAGTTTTCCGAGTTGCCTTCCGATACGCTCAAGCAGCGTGGGCTGGCGCTCTCGGTCATTTGAGCACCGACCCATCGGACTAAGCCCAATGGGTCGGCACGCGACTAAAGCGCTTCTGAAGCCGCGATTATAAAGTCCGCTATTTCTTTGGGGTGCGAGGCCAGTGACGCATGGCTTGAGTCGAGTGAAAGTACTTCTCGTGCGCCAATACGTTGGGCGAACCACTGTTCGGTTTCGGGGGGAATCATTCGGTCCTGGGTTGAGACTTGATACCAACTGGGCTTGTCCTTCCAGGCCGGTTTGCCGGCTTTGTCCGCGAAGCACTGCATGGCAATCGGCTTTTGTGTGATGGACATGACCAAGGCCTCCGTTGCGCCGAGGTCCTGGCAGAATGACGCGTGGAAGTGCTCTTTATCTATCCAGAGATACTCGCTTTTGTCGGGCCGTAAATACGCGGCTCCCGGCGGCGGTGCACGCAGTTTGAAGAGGTCGGCAGGTGTTTCGCCTTCATCGGGAGCAAAGGCGGCAACGTACACCAGGCCCACCACATTGGCGGCGTGACCTGCGCCGCTGATGACCATTCCTCCATAGGAGTGACCGACCAGAATCACCGGCTCGGCGATCTCTTCTGCAAGGCGTTGGGTGCGTTCGACATCATTGGGCAGGGAGCTCAACGGGTTTTGTACTGCGCTGATCTTGAACCCTGCTTCGTGCAGGAGGGGGATGACATGCTGCCAATGCGAGGCATCACCCCATGCGCCGTGAACAAGCAGAATATGGTGCTTTCGGGTCATGGTCGTTCTCCAATTACGCGAGTGAGTACAGACTGAGTCCAGTGGTATACCGTGCGGATGTCATCTGTGTGACATCAGTACTCGCCGGTGGGGCGGGTGGCAAGGTCGTCCGTCTGGTTTGGTCTATGGCTCGCGAGTAACGGTGCCCGGTCCTTCAGTACAGCCTGGTTCATTGCGCACCCTGATCATACTGCTCTCGAGCATACCCTCAAGCACAAGTCTGGCTGATTCCTGCTTCCCGTAATGAGCGGCCACATAGGCTTGCAGCAGATCGGTGAAGTCCTGGGCAATACCCGGCCCTTTGAGGGTCGCGACACGTTCACCGTCCATGTACACCGGCGCCGACGGGTTCTCCCCAGCGCCTGGCAGGGAAATACCGATGTTGGCCAACCGGCTTTCTCCGGGGCCGTTCACCACGCAGCCCATGACCGCCACGTGCATATGCTCGACACCGGGATACAGACCTTTCCAGACCGGGGTTTGCACCCGCAGAAACGCCTCGATCTGCTGCGCCAGTTCCTGGAAGAAACTGCTGGTGGTACGGCCGCAGCCGGGGCAAGCGACTACGGAGGGGGTGAAAGCGCGCAGGCCCATGGTTTGCAGAATCTGTTGTGCAACCAGCACTTCGCGGTTGCGGTCGCCGTTGGGCTCCGGGGTGAGGGAAATGCGCAAGGTATCGCCGATACCTTCCTGCAACAGCACCGCCAATGCGGTGGAGGAGGCGACGATGCCTTTGGAGCCCATGCCAGCCTCGGTCAGCCCCAGGTGCAGTGGAAATTCGCAGCGCGCGGCCAGGTTGCGGTACACCGCGATCAAGTCCTGCACATGGCTGACCTTGGCTGACAACACAATGTGATCCGCCGGCAGGCCGACTTCGATAGCGCGGTAGGCGTTTTCCAATGCCGAGACCACCAAGGCCTCGCGCATGACTGCATCCGCGCTCAGCGGCTGGGAGAGCATTGCGTTGGTGTCCATCATGCGTGCGAGCAAGTCGGGATCAAGGCTGCCCCAGTTCACTCCGATCCGCACCGGTTTGTCGTAGCGGCAGGCGATCTCGATCATGTTGCAAAATTGCTCGTCGCGTTTGGCGCCTTTGCCGACGTTGCCGGGGTTGATGCGGTACTTGCCCAATGCGTCGGCGCATTCAGGGTAGGCCGCAAGCAGGCGATGACCATTGAAGTGGAAGTCACCCACCAACGGCACATTGATGTTGCGTCGGTCCAGCAGTTCTCGAATGTTCGCGACCTGCGCGGCAGCGTCATGGCTATTGACCGTGATCCGGACCATTTCGGCACCGGCCAGCGCCAGGCTTTCGACCTGCCGCGCCGTAGCCTGGGCATCGGCGGTGTCGGTATTGGTCATGGCTTGCACGACGATCGGATGATCGCTGCCCAGTGCCACCGGGCCGATGGTGACTTGCGTGGTGCGACGTCTGGGGATTGCACGGTTCATTGATTCGGCTCCTCTGGGTGCATGCTTTACTGGCGCGCAATCAACCCGGTGGGCAAGCGGAATTGCACATGTTCTTCTCGACCTGGCAGGGTCTCGATGTCCAGCGGTTCGATGCGCGCCAGGGCGGCGATGACATCGTCAATCATGGATTCCGGTGTCGAGGCTCCGGCGGTAAGCCCGACGGTTACCCCTTTGCCAAACCATTCGCTGCACACTCCGCTGCCATCGGCGATCAGGTAGCTGGGCTTGCCACGCTCGCCCGCGATATCACGCAAGGTCACGGAGTTGGAGCTTTTGACGCTGCCCACCACCAGAACCAGATCGGAACACAGGCTCAGCTCACGTACCGCCGTCTGACGATTTTGTACGGCATAACAGATGTCCCGGGTATCGGGTCCGACTATTTGCGGGTAGCGCTGCTTGAGTGCTTTGACTACCGCGCGTGTATCGTCGACGCTCAAGGTGGTTTGGGTGAGATAGGCCAATGGCGTGTGCTCGGGGAACGCCAGGGCCTGGACCTCTGACACGTTACGCACCACAACGACGGGGGCGGGTATCTGCCCCAACGTTCCAATGATTTCGGGGTGCCCGACTTCTCCAATCAGAATCACCTGATAACCCTTGGCGGCGTATTGGCGACCATGATTGTGCACCTTGGTCACCAGCGGGCAGGTGGCGTCCAGTACCCGCAACTGCCGCTCACGGGCCTCGCTCTCCACGTCAGAGGCCACGCCATGGGCACTGAAAATGGTCACTGCGTTTTCGGGCACTTCATCCAGCGTCTCGACAAACCGCGCACCTTGGCTGCGCAGCGTCTGCACCACATGCTGGTTGTGTACGATCTCGTGACGCACATACACCGGCGCGCCGAACTGCTCCAGGGCCAGCTCAACCGTTTCGACGGCCCGGACGACACCGGCGCAGAAGCCTCGGGGTTGGGCGAGGATGACTTTCATGACTGTCCCTCGTATCAAGACCTTTTTAAATACGGCTGATCGCCGGGTGTAGGAGCGCCTGCTTGCCGCTATCAGAACCTGCGGTTTTTCCGCTTGAGTAGAACTGCAACGCCCAGCGCCGGTAGGCGACCAGTGGTGCGTCGGTGGCAGAGGGTTTCGGGTGGCGAATAAAACTTCGTCTTTCCCATATATCGATGTCTTGCTGTAGCTGGCGCACATACCAAAGGTGGTAAACAGCCGGGACTAGCAGCGCATATACGGCTTTCTGCGCCAACGCGGGCCACTTGCAAAGCCAGGAAGCACGTAGCCTCATGCTTTCTCGATATGTCCACTTCAAGGGTGCAATCTGAGCGGGTGTGACGAGGAATTTGGCCTGAAGGCCGGCACGTTCCAAATTGACATCCACTGTCATTAAACCCAGTCCATGGAGCTTTACGTCAATGCATATTGGAAGTCCTTTCAACGTTATGTGGGTGGTCAGATCAAGGCGATGACCCTCATTTTTTTGCAGTTGCGACACCCCGTTCTCCCAGCCATGAAGATGTTGGAGGTGAGCAGGGTCAAAGCCGTTTTCGCTCGGGTTCTGAACGCTACCGGGAAACACACGCAGACCTCTGATCGGAGTGGAATAACCTGTCCAGTCGAACTCTGGCAGTTCCCATTCCGGAGGCCGCCCGTTTGCACTTTGCCACACGGCAATCAGGCCGTTCCAATCCCGTACAGGTCGACCCTCCAGCTGGGCTTGTGGCGGCTTGTCCCCGCACCCGGTCCGTACACAACGGCCATCGGGTGCAAAAGCGAACTTGTGATAAGGACACACAATGTCCTCGCCCTCTAGCTTGCCATCGCCGAGGTGGGCGCCGAGGTGTGGGCAATAGGGGCTGACTGCGCGCAGCACGCCGGTCTTTGTTCGGTAGAGCACTACATCTCTACCCATGAACGGTTTGGTGATGATTTCACCGGGCTTGAGTTCATCGGCGGTGGCGATCACAAACCAGCCGTCCGGATAGGGGAAAGAAGAGAGATCGGTTTCGTTGGTATGGTCTGGATATTCCATAAAAAAACTCCTGCTGTAGAGGGGATATCTACATGAGCCTGATTAAGCGATACGGTGCTCGCCAACGTTGTTCTGTACATCTGAGGAGGCACTCGACAGTGCAAGACTATCGGTGGCGTTCGCCTTCACCTTGGGATAGAACTGCGTCGCCCAACGGCGATAGGCGATTAGCGGAGCATCGCTGGCTGATGGCTTCGGGTCTCGGATGTAATTTCGTTTTTCCCAGATATCCATGTCTTGTTGCAGTTGCGGGAGGTACCAAAGATAGAAGAGCGCGGGAGAGACCACGCTGTATACAAGCTTCTGTACGAGTGCCGGCCACTTGGAAAGCCAAGCGATGCGTAGTCTCATACTTTCCCGATATGTCCATTTCAAAGGAGCTATCTGAGTAGGTACTACCAGGAACGTGGCTCGCACATCAGCATGTTCCAGCCTCATTTCCACGCGCATTAAGCCAAGACCGTACAACTTGAAATCCAAGGTTACCGGAAGCCCTTTCGCCGTTAAGCGAGTGGCTAGACTTATGCGATAGTCATCGACCGTTGGCGGTTGCGACACGGTGTTGCTTTCCCAGCGATGCAGGGTGTGTTGATGAGCGGGGTCAAAGGCATTTTCGGTCGCATTCTGAAGACTGCCGGAGTGGGTACGCAGGCCCTTTATCGGAGCGCAATAGCCTGTCCAGTCAAACTCTGGCAACTCCCAGCCTGGCGTTAGCCTATCCATGCCCTGCCAGACAACAATAAAGCCATTCCAGTCCCGCACCTGGCGGTTTTTCAGCCATGCCTGTGGCGGCTTGTCTCCACATCCGGTCCGCACGCAACGGCCATCGGGTGCAAAAGAGAACTTGTGATAAGGACACACAATGTCCTCGCCCTCTACCTGACCATCGCCGAGGTGGGCGCCAAGATGCGGGCAATAGGGGTCGACTGCGCGCAGCACGCCGGTCTTTGTTCGATAGAGCACAATATCCCTACCCATGAACAGTTTGGTGATGACTGCACCGGGCTTGAGTTCGTCTGTGGTGGCGATCACAAGCCAGCCGTCCGGATAGGGAAATGACAAGAGATCAGTTTCGTTGGTGTGATCAGGGGCTTCCATGACATCTTCCCTCGACATTGATACCCATGCGGTGACGAAAGTCATCTCGTGCCACTGGCCTGCTGCTCTGCAATATCCGCAGCTGCGATCTCATCGGTAGAGGGCAATGGCCTGATGGTCACTTCCCCACAGATAAAGCGTTTTCCTTTGAAATCGCTCCCGTGGTAACGCGTGCTGACAGCATGGAACTCTGCATTGCCCGAGGCCAGATGTTCCAGTTCGGTAAGGTATTCTCGTACGTCGTTGTGTTTTCCGAGTGGCCCGGCAAGTACCCTGTCGCGGGCGGCAATAAGTTTTTTCTCATTATCCAGAACGATGCTCGCCAGTTTGTTGAGTGCTTGCTGAAGAGTGAGTCCCTCGAGGCGCATGAACAGCCATACGGAGTTGACAGAATCTGCGATGTGTATTTCTTTACGAAACGAATAGGGGTCGTTCACCAAGGTGATTGAGTCGATAGCTGCTGTTCTTACGGTAATGAGCGACTCGTCGCTAGCCAGTGCGTCGGTCATGTCTACGTCGATAGCATATTCCGTCATCATGGCAGCCCACTCGCCATAATTATCAACGCGTCGTAGCTCCAAGTAGCGTTCAAATGTTAGCGTGTCCATCTCTAGCGCCAGTGAGTTGGTTTGCCTGGTGATTAGAGTGTTCAGTGACTCCTCCATGCGTTTCCACACCTGTGGTTTCGACAGTAACTGTTTCTTGATGGGGATCAGCCCCTCATACAGTAACTGAGCGATAGGAAATGCTACGGGAGGTTTAATGCCTGCAATTGCGTCGAAGTAGTGTTGGCGTAGTTCAGATTGTCGCTGTTGGTTGCCAAGTATCTCCGGTCGAGTGGTTGTATCATCGATGAGTGTTGTGATGCTCATCATTCTTTCCAGATTATAAATTCTGTCATTTTTAGTATGCGGGTATGCGAGACCGCCATAAGCGGTCATTTCCATGGACAAATAGTGGTCAACTGCTTTCTGGCTGCCATAATGAGCCAAGATGTAGGGGCCGTCGGTGAGGGCAACCTGCCTATTTGTTTCCTCATGATCTGGATGCCACATAGGTTTTAAAGTCAAATTAAAATCAGGGTGGTATATTTTATCTCCAAGCTTCGGGAGGTTGACTAAAGTCTGAACGAAGTTAGGCGAGCTGTTCATGATTCGCTCCTGTATAGAGACTGCTGAGTGATGATGTCGTAATATTTTAGTATCGTTTTATAATCGTGCTATAAATAGAGAATTTGTTCTTTACTATGGCCACTGCCAAGCTCTCACACATTATGCGTAGTTCTTCCAGTGCGCCGGTGATGCCCTCCGGAAAATTATGCTCTATGTTCGATTTTATGTTGAGTAGCCAATGTATTGCGTCGGAATTGTTGGGCAGTACACGCATATCCTGAATGGCGAATCCGCTTTGCTTTAGCACACGAGCGAAGTACTCAGGCGTCTTTCGGTGTTTGCATGCGAGCCTGTCAACAGTGTCGGGTATGTCAGATGTGTATTGTTCAAGTTCTACGTTGTAAAGGTTGTCGGAGATAATGATCGTGCCGCCTATGGCCGTGCGCTGCCATAGTTTTTTTATGACTGTTTCGTATAGGTCGTTGGGGAAGTGGGATATGACGCCGCGCATAATCACCAAGTCATATGGGTGATCAAAGTCTGGCAACAAATCAATATCTTGTGCGTTACATTGATACAAGTGAATGCGATCGGATAATCCCTGTTCCGTATGAAGCTTGGCTCCGTGTTCCAGTTGACGCGTGCTGATATTGACGCCGTCCAAGTGCTGGCACTTGGGGAAGTATTCAGCCAGATATTTCAGGACGGAGCCCCAGCCACAGCCGACGTCGAGAATGCGGTTAATCTGTGGGCTGTCAGTCTGTTCAAAACCGGCCAGCTTCAGTTGTCTTTCGAAGTAACGCAAGCCAGATTCGTCAAGGGTAATGGGTTGCGCAGAGCGTGGGTCGTCGTAGACACCGAATTGGAACCACAGAGCATCGCCAATCGCTTTGCGCCAGTTCTCAGGACTGTCGCCGTAAGCGCATACGACTCTCTCCTGGTAGGGGTTGATGCTGGCGCCCTGTATGATTTTATAAGGCTGGTAGACGTGATCGACGAGCGTTCTTGCAGTCTGTTTGTTCACGGGTTATCTCCTCATAAGTCTTCGGTTCAGGCTGTTGCCTGGACTGAAACGTTGCCCGTTACGGCACCGTTGTTGGAAAACTCTCTGCCGTGCAGGCTCAGAAACGCCTCTACCGAATGGACGATCCCGGGCGTATCCAGTCCACACAGGCCTAACACCTTCTCGGGCGCCCCATGCTCGATGAATTGATCGTTGAACCCTAATTGCAACACTGGTGGTGAGTGGCCGGCGCTTATCAATTGTTCGAGACACGCCGAGCCGACCCCTCCCAATACGCAACCTTCTTCAAGGGTCACCAGCCAGTCATGGTCCAGGGACAGTTGTTTAACCAGGTCAGCATCAAGGGGTTTGATGAAGCGCATGTTGGCAACCGTGGCATCGAAGGTTTTGGCTGCTTCAAGAGCGGGTAACAGCATCGAGCCGAAAGCCAGGAAGGCGATACGGTATCCCTCAGGCTGAGTGGATGTTCGGCGGATTTCACCTTTGCCCACCGGCAGCGTCTGCAATGCCATTGATGCGGCGATACCACGACCAGTCCCTCGTGGGTAGCGCACGGCGCTGGGACCTTCCAGGAGCAGCGCGGTATGCAGCATCTGGCGGCATTCGTTTTCATCGGCCGGGGCCATGATCGTCAGGTTGGGTACGCAGCGCAGATAGGCAATATCAAAGGCCCCGTTGTGGGTGGCGCCGTCCGCGCCGACGATGCCGGCCCGGTCGATGGCGAACACCACCGGCAGGTTTTGAATGGCGATGTCGTGAATCAGTTGGTCATAGGCGCGTTGCAGGAAGGTCGAGTAGATGGCGACCACCGGCTTCAGGCCTTCGGCGGCGAGCCCGGCGGCGAAGGTCAGGGCGTGTTGCTCGGCGATGCCGACATCGAAGTAGCGATCCGGGAAACGTCGCTCAAACTCAACCAGCCCCGAACCTTCACGCATGGCGGGGGTGATGGCGACGACACGCGGATCGTTTTCCGCCTCATCGCACAGCCACTGGCCAAAGATCTGTGTGTAGGTGGGTTTGCCAGGCGCGGCGGGAAGAATGCCTTGAACCGGCTCGAACTTTCCGGGGCCGTGATAGAGCACGGGGTCGGTGGCGGCGGGTGAGTAGCCGTGGCCCTTTTCGGTGACGATGTGCAGCAGTCGCGGCCCTCGCAGGTTGCGCATGGCTAGCAGGGCGGGAACCAACGCGTTCAGATCATGACCGTTGATGGGGCCGGAATAGTTGAACCCCAATGTTTCGAACAACGATGCCGAGGCAACGAGCTCTTTGAGTTCGCCCAAGTGATAACGCAGCGCCCCGACGGCGGGTGAGATCGACATGTCGTTGTCATTAAGGATTACCAGCAGCGGCAAGTTCTTATGCAACCCTGCATTGTTCATCGCTTCGAACGTCATGCCGCCCGACAGTGCGCCGTCTCCGATCACGGCAATGCAGTGACGATGCTCACCTTTGAGCTGGGCGGCTACAGCCATGCCCAATGCTGCTGAAATCGAGGTGCTGGAATGCGCGGTGCCGAAGGCGTCATAGCGCGATTCGCTGCGCCGTGGAAATCCGGAAATACCGCCCAGTTGACGAATGCTCGCCATGGCTTCCCGGCGCCCGGTGAGGATTTTATGGGCATAAGCCTGATGCCCCACATCCCACACAATCCGGTCCATGGGCGTATCGAACACGTAATGCAAGGCGATGCTCAATTCAACGGTGCCAAGATTCGCCGAGAGGTGACCACCGGTGTGTGAAACGCTATGCAGTATGAAGGCCCGCAGTTCGTCTGCCAGAGGCGCAAGCGCAGCAGGGTGCAAGGCTCGCAGATCAACCGGATTGTCGATGGTATTGAGTAACTCGAACATGCTGGGCTCCTTGTCTGAATCCCGAGAGTGGCGGGTCTCAGTGCGTGCGCTTGATAACCAGGTCCGCCAGGTCGTGCAACCGGACCGCCCTGGCGCCCATGGGCGCCAGTGACTGATGAGCCTGTTCAACCAGTTGCCGCGCCAGTTGCAGGGCGGGCGCCAGTCCCATGATCGAGACGTAGGTAGCTTTATGGTCGCGCGCATCCTTGCCGGTGGTTTTGCCCAGGGTGGCGGTGTCCATGGTGGCGTCAAGGATGTCGTCTACGACCTGGAAGGCCAGGCCGACGGCGGCGCTGTAGCGGTCAAGCATCTGAAGATCGAATGCTGGGTTTTCAGCGCACAGCACGCCCATGCGCACGGAGGCCTGGATCAATGCGCCGGTTTTCATCCGGTGCATCTGTTCCAGTTGGGTGCGACTCAGTGCAGTGCCCGTGCTGACCAGGTCAATCATCTGGCCGCCAGCCATGCCCAGCGAACCCACGGCCCGGGCCAACTCGCCGATCAGCGCCGCCTGACAATGGGTTGATACCTGTACCTGGCACAGGGTGATGAATGCCTGGGACTGCAATGCATCGCCCACCAGAATGGCGGTGGCCTCATCGAACTGCTTGTGCACAGTCGCCCGGCCACGGCGTAAATCATCATCGTCCATCGCGGGCAGGTCGTCATGAACGAGTGAATACACATGCATCATCTCCAAGGCAGCACTGACCACCGCCAGGCTTATCGGATCGGCACCCGCGGCCATTCCTGCGGCGTGACACAGCAGCGGGCGCATGCGCTTGCCACCACCCAGCACGGCATAACGCATGGCCTCGTGGAGTTTCGTGGGCTGGAGGTCAGAGGCGGGGAGTTGTTGTTCGAGCATTCGGTCGGTCTGGTGTAGCGTCGCGCTCATCCATGATTCGAAGAGGCTGCCTTGCACCTGCACGTGCCAATCCTGCAGTCCGGCGATGGTGTGACGCTCCAGGATTCTGCGAAACCAGACGCTGAATGTGTGCGGGGCCATGCTGATGCGCCGGGACAGGTCAGGCAGGCTCAACCATTGCCAGGCATGAGCCTCATCGGGATTGGCGACCGGGTCCAGACAGTAGATGCCTGCAAAGACGTGGTCGTATTCATGTTCGATCAGTTGATTGGAAACCTGTTCGTGATAGAGCAACTGCGTCACCGCAGTCAGCTCACATTCGATGCCCATTTCCTCACGTAACCGGCGCCTGGCAGCACTGCTGATCTCTTCGCCCTGGCGGGGGTGGCCGCAGCAGGTGTTGGTCCATAAACCCTGGGAGTGGTACTTGGTGAGCGCTCGCTGTTGCAGCAACAAACGGCCCTGTTGGTCAAAGATGAAAATCGAGAAGGCTCGATGCAGGAGGCCTTCCCGATGGACGAAGAGTTTTTCGGCAAAACCTGTGGGGCAATCATCCTGATTTACCAAAATAAGAGTCTCTTCCATGATAACCCCGGCTTTTTTATTGGTGTACAAGTTTAATTGTTTTGTACAAGTGTTGATGGTTAAAGTTAACCGCTTGTGAAAAAAGTGTGTGATGGCGTGAGCTTGTTGAGGGGTACATTAAGCGAATATTTTTTTGTGGCAAGAGGCGGGCTTATGGTTTTTTGTTGTACTAAAAAGCTAAGTTATTTCGAATTATGGGTCTTGTAAAAATTCTTCATCTATTCAATTTCAAATTGAAAAGGTTCTAATTTACTTATCGCTATATTCTTATTTCAATTTTGTTGAAGCTGTTATGGAAAAGCTTTTTTTGCTTGCTAGCCTACGACAAATGGCCGTCCCGGGACGCCCAGGAAAAACTCAAGGACGACACTTTGACCTTTTTCTCTTTTGAGAGTGCGAACTTGTAAAAGTCATTGTCTGGCTTGGTTATGGACTTCCACCTCTGCATCAGGACGACGCGCCATGCCGCAACGACTGCTTGTTCTCGGCTCTACCGGATCTATCGGCGAAAGCACTTTGGATGTTGTTTCACGCAATGCCGACGCGTTTGTTGTTCACGCGTTAACAGCGCATCGAAATATTGAGAGGCTGTTCAAGCAGTGCCTGAAGTTCCGACCTGCACTGGCCATCGTGAGTGAGCCTCATCACGCCATTGAACTTCAGGCCAACTTACAATCAGTTGGACTTAAAACCGAAGTTTACTGTGGTGCACAGGCGCTGTGTACGGCGGCGAGCGCTGCCGATTATGACACCGTGGTGGCGGCTATCGTCGGTGCAGCAGGACTGCCACCTGTCTTGAGTGCCGCACGGGCCGGGAAAAAAATCCTCTTGGCCAACAAGGAAGCGTTGGTCATGTCCGGTGCGTTGTTCATGGACACAGCCGCGAAATCGGGGGCCGTCATTGTGCCGGTGGACAGCGAGCACAACGCGATCTTTCAGTGCCTGCACGGCGCGCAAAAAGCCCCCGGTGAGATTGAGCGCCTGATCCTGACCGCTTCTGGAGGACCGTTCAGGACGCGCCCCGTCCACACGCTTGATCAAGTCACGCCGGACGAAGCCTGTGCCCACCCCAACTGGAGGATGGGCCGCAAGATTTCCGTGGACTCTGCAACGATGATGAACAAAGGCCTGGAGCTGATCGAGGCCCGTTGGCTGTTCGATATCGGCGCCGAACGCATTGAAGCGCTGATTCATCCGCAGAGCATCATTCACTCGATGGTGGTGTTCCGCGACCAGTCAGTGCTGGCTCAATTGGGCACTCCGGACATGCGCACTCCCATCGCCCATGCGCTGGCTTATCCGCAGCGCATGGCGTCGGGAGTCGAACCGCTCGATCTGGCAAAAGTTGCCACATTGACTTTTGAAAAGCCTGACCTGACCCGCTTTCCCTGCCTGGCCCTGGCCCAGCAAGTTATTCGTGAAGGAGGAGGGATGAGCACCGTGCTCAATGCCGCCAACGAAGTGGCGGTGGAGGCCTTTCTCGCGCGGCGTATTCGCTTCACGGATATAGCCCGCGTGGTTGATGGGGTACTGCAAAAGAACACCGGTGCGTCAGTCAGGAGTTTTGAGGATGTCATGGCCACTGATGAGCAATCCAGGCAGATGGGCCACGAGGCCGTCCAGCGCTTATGCCACTCGACGGCCTATTTCGTCAGTAAACCGAACCACTCAAGTCTGTCGCGTTCATGATTATTTGTGTTCGATGAACGGCTTCACCAGCTTATTCGGAGCCCGGCATTGCCACTCACGCCTTCCAGGGCGTTGGTGTCCAGGTTCGTATTGTAATCCGCAGCCAGGTACACACTGACCGTGGACGACAACCGTGCGACCACGCCCACCCCGAGATCAGCGGAGGAAGACTTGTGATCACTCTTGATCCGGTCAACGTCATCGTAGGTCACGGTGTCACTGCCGCCGAAGGTGCGCCAGGCATTGGCCCGCAGGTACGGTTCGATTGGCGTGTTCTGCACCAGGTAGCGCCCCTTCAGGCGTGCACCGAGGCGACCGGTCCAGTAGTCCTGGGAGTCGAATGAGACCTTGGATATGCCGTCGTGCTGGCTGTCCATATCGATCTGTTGGTTGATCACCTGCACCTGCGGTTCCACCACCCAATGTTCGGAGATCGCAATCGGATAACCGGCTTCGGCCGACAACGCCAGTGCATGCCCCTTGCTGTCCATCTTCACGCCACGGTCGGATTTGTTATCGCCATCCAGGCGTGTGCCCATGGCCACCAGGTCGACGTACCAGCCTATTTTCGGATCGGTGAGGGTCCAGTAGGCGCCGAAGTTGTCGCCGTCGAGTTTGACCCGGCCCGAACGTCGGTCCTGGAAGCCCTCGGCAAAGCCTTTGACGTCGCCCCGCAGTTGGCTCTGGCCGACAAACAAGCCGAAGCGCTGGATCTGCCCGCCGCTGGTTTCAGAGGCGTAGAGGTCGTGACCCACCTGATAGCCTTTGACCGTACCGTCGAAGCTTGGCGACACCGTGCCGGTCCAACTCTTGTTGAAGTCACTGCCATACGCACGGCCCCAGCCGGCCGGCACCGCGCCGGTTTCGCTCAGCAGGCTTTGTTCGCCCTGGCGGTCATGGAAGGTGCCCAGCGCTTGCAAGGTCATCAACTGCGCAGCGGGTACGACCACCGAATACACCGGCACTTCCAGGCGGTACAGCGGAATCGGGTCGGCACCCGCGACTGCGGTTGGCAGCGGAGGGGTGGTAACGGCAGGCTCGGGTGAGGTTTCGGCTGGTGCCACTGGAGGCGGTGGAGCAGGGGGCTCGATTGGCGCGACGGGCTTCGAGGTCGGCGGTTCCACGGGCGGTTCATCGGGCGCGACCACCGGTGGTGTCGGTGGAATCGGTGGTACCGGCACCACGACTGGCGGTACCGGTGGTGGTGGCGGTACCACGGGCGGTGTGACGGCTACCACGGAGGAGCGCAGGTACCAGTTGTTTTCCGAGCCTGCTGTCACGCCGCCCTTGAACAGGTAGTACTGATAGGCCCCGGCAGACAGCGAGCCTTTCAGGGCAAAGGCGTCGGTGCTGCTAGTGGCGCCATTGAGCGCCTGCACCACTTCGATCCCGTTGTTGAGCGTCAGGCCACCCAGGCCGCCAAGGTTGGTCACTGCCAGTTGGGTATTGCCGCTGATGGTGCCGTCCGAGACCACCAGTTTGTCACTGGCCGAGGTGTCGTCCCCGAGCACGGTTTGCAGCCACAATTGGCCGTTGTTGCCGACGTAGTTGCCGTGCACCGTCAGCGAGTCGGTAGCACTGTTGCTGCCGGTGGTCATGTCGATGGTGCCGGCGTTGTTGAGGGTCGCCAGCTGGCCGGCGGTGTAGGGCCGGATACTGCCTTGGGTCACGGCCAGCACACTGGTGTTGTCGATGGAAAACGTGCCGGTATTACTGCCACTGTCGCCGAGGAAAAAGTCCCCGGCCAGGTCGAAGTGCGAATTGTTGTTGAGGTTGACGGTCTCCCAACCGATATAGCGGGAGGCCGTGCCGGACGTGGTGTTGTCGAAGGTCAATTGATCATTGCCCAGGCCACCGTCGATCGATGGGGTGGTGCTCAGCAGGCTTTCGGTCAGGCCGCTGAGCAATGCCGTGTCGTTACCGTCGCCCATCAGTACTGGAGATTTGATCTGGCCAGCATTGAGCCATTTGAAGGTGTCGTTACCGACGCTGGCGCGGATCTCGCCGTTGATCACGCCACCGCTGACCGTGATGCTGTCATCGCCGCCACTGGTGCTGATATTGCCGCCGATGGTGCCGCCCGAGACTTCAATCCTGTCGGTGTCAAAGCCGGTGACGAGGTTACCGAGGATCGTGCCGCCGGACATGAGGTAGATATTTTTATCGAGCTTCATGTCGACCCGGCCGATGGTGCCCCCCGTTTGCTGCGCCACGTCGCCGTCTTCAAAGGCACCGACGATGGTGCCGCCAGTCATCAGGAAAGTGTCGCGGCCATCACCCTGGGCGAGGGACTGGATCTGCCCGCCGCTCATGACAAAGTCATCAATGCCATTGCCCTGGGAGACCGCTCCGGTGACGGTACCGGCGCTGATCCTGAAGCGATCGGCGCCGTCACCCTGAGTGACGCTGCCCGCGATGCGCCCGGAGTTCATGTCGACGAAGTCGGCGCCGGGCCCGGTGAGGATGTTGCCGTTGATGGTACCGGTGCCGCCGGCTGGTAACGTCAGTGTATTGTTGCCCACCAGGTCGGTGAGTCCCGTGGCACTGGTGCCGCTGTCGCAGACATAAGAATCGACGCCGGGACCGGGAGTCAGTACACAGGCCGCCTGGGCCTGTTGCAGGGCCAGGCTCATCAGGGAAAGGACACCCACACCGAGCAGGCGGGGCTGTGGAAAGAACCGTTCCGTGCGCATAAGACTGTCCTGTTATTGTTTTAGAAACTGCACTGGGTTTAGTACAGGTTTTTCAGATTGACAATTAATTGTTGTCGTTTTTGAGAGTCATGACTCAGTCTTCAACGCCCATTGGATGATGGCAATTTGATCGCAAGCGCACTGATTCAGCTGCGTTGCATCAATCGTCCATTCGGCACATCGCCTATAAGAAACACCTGTCCGGCATTCAGTTATGCCAGAGTAAAAAAACCTTCGACGTGAGCGATGCCAACCTTGAACAAACTGTCTGAAATGCACTGCTTCGTTGCGGTGGTCGACACCGGCAGTATTTCCGAAGCCGCCCGGCGCATGGGCACGGCCAAGTCGGTGGTCAGTCAACGGCTCCAGCAGTTGGAGAAGCGCCTGGGCAGCACCTTGCTCGAGCGTGGGCGTCAGGTGCGCCTGACCGAACCGGGGCAGGTGTTCTACGGCCATTGCGTGCGCATCCTGGCGGATGTCGAAGACGCTGAAGATGCGGTGCTCGCGTTCCAGTCGAGCCTGCGCGGCAACTTGCGGCTGTCGGCACCGATGGCGTTCAGCATTCGTTACCTGACACCGATCCTGGCGGCCTTTGCCGTGCGCTACCCACAGTTGCGGCTGGATGTGGAGTTCGACGACCGTTACGTCAATCTGCACGAAGAAAACTTCGATGCGGCTATCCGCATCGGGCAATTACCCGATTCCTCTCTGGTAGCCAAGACCATTGCCGCCAACCGCCATGTGATCTGTGCCAGTCCTGCTTATCTTGCGGTCCACGGCACACCGCAAATGCCGGCAGAACTGGCGAACCACTTTGGCTTGTTGTATGTGCACCGCGAACCCCATGGCATGTGGACGCTGCCGGTGGATGACGTTCTGGGATCGTTCCGCGTACGCTGCCGGATGCGCACTAACAATGGCCATCAATTGATGGAAGCGGCCAAGGCCGGCATGGGACTGGCGATTTTGCCGGCGTTCCTGGCGACTGAAGCGATAGTGACTGGCGAACTGATGGAAGTGCTGCCTGAGTTTGCGCCCCGCGGTGGCACTATTTCGATGGTGTATCGCCAGTCTCATCGCGGCTCTGCCAAGCTGGAAGCCTTGGCCAACTTCTTGAGCGAACAGATCGGCAGCCCGCCGGTGTGGGAGCAACTGCTCGCACAGCCTTGAGGCGTTCGCAAAAAGCGAAACGTCGATTCGTTTTTTACCGGCTTATTCGAGTCATACCACTGTTTTAGGCTCCTTCCCAACAGACGAATCCAACCTGGCGTCTGATCGGGAGAATGGGCATGAACAACAACACCCTCGAGAGTCCAGCACGGCGCGCGGTGATGGCGGGCACCGTGGTGGTGGCCGCGACGCTGGCGGCAGGCAGCGGCCTGGCACAGGCGCTGGAACCTTCCGGCAAAACCGGCAAAAACCCAGGTGCAGGCGTGGCGGTGGATGTGCTCATCGTCGGCGGCGGTTCGGCCGGCGCGGTCTTGGCCCGGCGCTTGAGCGAGAACAGCAAGCGCCAGGTGCTGCTGCTGGAGGCCGGTCACAGCTACGGTCCGCGTCAGTACCCCGAGATTCTCGCCAAGAGCGACATCGTCGGTGCCAATGGCAACCCTGAATTCGAATGGGGCTACAAGACCCAACCCGGTTACATCGATCATCCCATTGGTGCGTTGCGCGGCAAGGTGCTGGGGGGCAGTTCAGCCATCAACGGTGCCGTAGCGATTCGCGCACGCCCCGAAGACTTCAAGCGCTGGGACCTGCCGGGCTGGAGCTACGAAGACATGTTGCCCTCGTTCAAGAAACTGGAAACCCACAGCGGCGGTGCCAGCGCTTTGCACGGCCATGACGGGCCGCTGCCGGTGCACCAGTTGGACCGCGCCGACGTCACCCCCATGCAGCGGGCCTTTATCGACGCCAGCGTGAGCAATGGCTTCAAGGTGATCGGCGACTTTGACGGCGCGGATGCCAATGGTGTCGGCCCGTACCCGATGAACATCGTCAACGGCGTACGGGTCAACACCGGTATGGCTTACCTCACCGATGAAGTGCGTGCCCGCAACAACCTGCATATTCGTCCCGACAGCCTGGTGGACAAGGTGTTGTTCGACGGCAAACGCGCCATCGGTGTGCAACTGGCCAATGGCGAAAAACTCCTCGCCGGTGAAGTCATCCTCTCGGCCGGCAGCTATGGCAGCGCCGCGATTCTCCTGCGTTCCGGCGTTGGCCCGGGCGATGACTTGCGGGCCCTGGAGATTCCCGTGGTGGCCGATCTTCCGGTGGGCAAGCATTTGGTGGACCACCCGTTCTACTACAACGCCTACGCCGCCAAGCCCGAGTTGATTGGCGGCCAGTCCCCGGCCATTGGCGCCAAAGTCTGGACCCACAGCAGTCACGCCAAAACCGGTGAGTTGGACTTGCATATCACCGCCACCCACCTGTTTCCCCACGACCAGAGCCCAACCAAAGTCGGCTTTGTGCTCGCCGTGGCACTCACCCGGCCACTGTCCCGAGGCACGGTGTCGCTGGCCAGTCGTGACCCGTTCGTGGCACCGAAGATCGACCTTAACTTTCTGGCTGAGGCCGACGACCGCCAGCGTCTGTTGGAGGGTATTCGCATGGCCCGCAAAATCGGCGCGACCGCGCCCCTGAACAGCCTGATCGCCTCCGAGCTCAACCCGGGGCAGGGCAATGATTCCGACGAAGCCCTGCTGGCCAGTGCTCGCGCGAGTCTCGATACCTATCACCACCCCACCTCCACCGCGCCGATGGGCCGGCCAGGCGACTCGCACGCCGTGGTCGACCTCGAAGCCAAGGTTCTGGGCCTGCAAGGCCTGCGCGTGGTGGATGCGTCGATATTTCCTGACGTGCCGTCCGTGGCCACCAACCTGACGGTGATCGCCACCGCCGAAAAAATTGCCCGGTATTACGCCTAAGGAGCGGAGCAGGGGATTGGCTAAGTGCGAACGCTGAACCTGTGGCGAGGGGACAAGGCTTAATACCGTTCAGCTAAGGGCCGAGGGTTTCAAAACGAAGCAGGTCGAATGTGGGAGTTGTCGAGCCCCGGCGAGGCTGCGATAGCGGTGGGTCAGGCAACATCAATGTTTGATGTGCCGACGCCATCGTAGCCTCGCCGGGGCTCGACAACTCCCACACTGAATCTGTTTTGTCTGCCGGATTAGCCGAGCTCCATCAGGGCCTGGTCTGCTTTCAGGCGCACGCTGACACACAAGCCTTTTTTCTGGATGTCATCGGTAAACCCGAAGCGCACCTGCGCTCCGATACGATCGGCAATCGCCTTGACGATCGACAGCCCCAGCCCCGAGCCTGCCTCACCGGTGCCCAGGCTGCGGTAAAACGGATCGAATACCCGTGCCTGTTCATCGACGCTGATCCCTGGCCCCGAGTCCTTGATTTGCAGCTGTATGGTCTGCTGGATCACTTCCACCGACAGGTCGATCTGCCCGCCCTGCGGGGTATAACGAATGGCGTTGTCCACCAGGTTCTTGACCAGGGTGAACAGGTCCAATTCGTTGATCATGACCTGTACATCGTGGAGGCTGGTCACGCCAATATCGAGGTGCTTGTGCTCCGCCAGCGGCAGCAGATCTTCCACCACTTGTCGATAGATCTCATGTATCGAAACCCTTGCCGCTGGCCGCTCAGCGGCCGATTGCACGGCGGCGAGGCTCAGCAGTTGATCCATCAGTTTTCGGCTGCGCTCAATGCCCTGGGACAACGGCAATAACCGCTCGCGGGCGGGCGCAGGCAGCTCGCTGGCGGCCAGTCGCTCGGCTTGCAGGGACAGGGCAGTCATGGGCGATCGAAGTTCGTGGGCCGCATCGGCCACAAAGCGCTGTTGGGTCTCCATGGAGTGTGCGACGCGCCCCAGCAACCGATTGATGGCCACGACAAAAGGTCGGACTTCAGTGGGCAGGTGCTGTTCATCGATCGGGTGCAGCGCTTGTTCGGCACGCTGGTCGATTTCCGTGGCGAGGCTGGCGATAGGACGGAACAGCTTGCGCACCAGATCACTGACCACCAGTAGCAGTACCGGAAACAGAATCAGGAACGGCAACAGGCTGCGCCAGGCCGCTTCGCGAGCGTCCTTGTCGCGGGCGTCGATTTCCTGGGCGACGGCGATGCGTTGACCACCGGTGAGGGTTCTGACCAGTACCCGAAACGCTTCGCCACCGACGTCCACCGTGGACAAGCCATCGGCCAGGTTTGTGGGGAACGGCAGGGGAATGGCCGTGTCATCGTTGCCCTGGGCTTTTGCGCCATCGGCCAGGTACTGCACGATGACGCGGGACTCCTCGTCATCACCGTCGAGGGGCTTGTCCTCGGGGTATTTGAGGGTCATGTGCTGGCGGTCAAACAGCATCGCCACTTGGCGCAAGCTGTCGTCCTGCATCTCGTGGGTTTCTTCAAAGGCCGAGATGAACGAAAAAATGCCCGCCGCAATCGCGACGATCAGGATTGCCAGCGACAGAGACACAGACAGCCTGAGCTGGACCGATTCGCTCAAACGTTTTTTGAAACCATCCATCCCAGCCCCCTGACGTTCTTGATCACATGGCTGCCCAATTTGCGCCGCAACCCATGAATCAGGTACTCGACGGCGTTGCTTTCCACCTCGTTGCCCCAGCCATAAATCCGGTCCTCGAGATCGCTGCGCGAAAGAATCGCTCCGGGTCGGATCAGCAAGGCTTGCAGCAACGCAAACTCCCGGCTGGAAAGCGGGACACTGCCCTGTTCCTCGGTGTTGGCCTCCTTGGACAGCAGGTCCAGCGACACCACGCCATTACCCAGCAAAGGCAGGGCACTGCCGCCTTTGCGTCGTAATACGGCACGCATGCGGGCCAGTAATTCGGCCATGGCGAAGGGTTTGAGCAGGTAGTCGTCGGCACCGCCGTCGAGGCCGCGCAGCCGGTCGTCCAGGCTGTCCCGTGCGGTAATGATGAGTAGCGGCACGGGGTTGTTGCGTGCGCGAATGTTATCCAGCACGTCCAGGCCGTCTTTGCCGGGCAGGCCGAGGTCCAGCAGCACCAGGTCGTAGTGCTGGGCGTCGAGTGCCGCGAGGCCGCTCGGGCCATTCTTCACCCAGTCGGCGGCATAGCTTGCGTCCGTGAGGGCACCCTGGATGGCCTCGCCAATCATCGGATCATCTTCGACCAACAGTATTCGCATGTCCCGCTCCGACAAAAAAGGCGCGAGGGTCGTGACCGTCGCGCCTGTATTGAAGCACCTGTGGTGGGGTTTGTCCGTTACGGCTTGCCCTTCATTGCGTCGAAGGCCTTGAGCAGGTCGTCCATGGCCGCCTGGCAGTCGGTCAGGTTCGGGCTACCGGTGCGCAGGGCGTCAAGTGCGCGGTCAATGGCTTTGTCGACCACATGCCAGTCGCTGGCGGCGCGGGGCTTGATCCCGGCTTCGGCGGAGTCCCAGGAGGTTTCCAGGTCCTTGATCCGGGTCTTTGCGCCTGGCAGGTCATTTTTGTCGACCAGTGCCGAGACTTCGGCAGCGATGGTGCGAAATCCGGACAGATCGCCCAGTTTCGAGGCCGACGGACTTTGGGTGCTGATCACATTGGCAGTAGTACTTGCCGTGGGTTTGTCGGCAGGTTTCGAGCAGCCGGCGGCGATGCCCAGCAAAAGGATCGATGCGGCAATGGCAACGCGGCGGATAAGGGTTTGAACGTGGCGCATGAGGATGTCCTTGAGTGGCTTTATTGAGTGAGGGCTTTGCGATTGCCGCCATTGATTTGGGCGACGGCGACCAGCAAGACGATGACGCACAGGAAGATCGCACTGGTCCAGGTGGCGCCCATGCCGAGGCCACCGTAGGTTTTGGCTTGGGTCAGCAAGTCGCCGAGGGAGGCGCCGAACGGACGGGTCAGGATGTAGGCGATCCAGAAGGTGAGCACCACATTGGCGCCCAGGCGCCAGGCAATCAGGGTGGCGGCGATCAGCGCTCCGAAGATCACGGCACCGAGGGTAAAGCCCAGGCCCAGGGCTTCAGTGGCGAGGTCTCCGGCAGCGGTGCCGAGGGCAAAGGTGCAAAGCACCGTCGTCCAATAGAACCACTCCCGGCGTGGCGTGACGATCTCGCGGATCGACAGGTTGTGTTCCGCCCGGTACCAGACCAGGAAATTGACCGCCAGCAACACGGAAAATATCGCGGTGCTGGTGTAGAGGCTAACGTCCAGTTTGTCGGTAAGAATATCGGTGATTTGCGTACCAACGATGCTGACCAGCACCACCGTCAACCAGTAGATCCAGGGGGTGTAGGCCTTGGTGCGCAGTTGGTAATACAGCGCGATCCCCAGCAGGGCCGCCATGCCGATGCTGGTGCGGCCAGCGCCGAAGCCGGCGTCGACGGCCAGGAAGTCCGCGCCGGTTTCGCCCACGGTGGTGGATAAAATCTTGATCACCCAGAAGGACAGCGTCACCTCGGGGACTTTGTTCAGCCAGCGGGCTGTCGTGGCATTCATCTGAGCGACCTCTGCGGTACCGCGCCGTCATTGGCGCAGGGCAGAAGGTACGCAGGGAAACTTAGCTGAGACTGAGGCGCGAGTACGCCGAGCTTAATCCGGCAAAATGTGAGCGTGGCCCAGGGTGGTGACGTGCACCGCACTGCCGGTGGCGGGCGCCTGCAGGCCGGTGCTGCGTACCAGCAGTGAGCGGCCCGGCTCGAATTCGGCGGCGTGCAAGGCCACGGTCAGGGTGCAGGTGTTGCCGCCAAAGTCCCGCTCGGTGACCACGCCCTGGCAGCCGGATGAATCCGTCGACGTGCTGCTGATCTGCAATTGCTCGGGCCGCAGCATGATCTGCGCGGTGGGGTGGGTGCTCTGGCTGTTGACGGCGATCCGGCCCAGATCGCAATGGGCCCAACCGGCCTCGATCCGTGCGGGCATGACCACGGCGTCGCCGAGGAACAAGGCGGTTTGTGTGTCGTGGGGGTATTGGTACAGGTCCATGGGTGGGCCGGATTGCACCAGGCGCCCTTGGCGCATGACGGCCAACTGGTCGGCGAAGGACAGGGCCTCGCTTTGGTCGTGGGTGACCAGAATGGTGGTGACGCCGGCGTCGGCCAGCAGCCGCGCAACCATCTTGCGCATAGCGGCGCGCAAGCCGGTGTCCAGGGCCGAGAAGGGCTCATCGAGCAGCATCAACCGCGGTTGCTGGGCCAGCGCCCGGGCCAGTGCCACCCGTTGCTGTTGGCCGCCGGACAGCTCGTGAGGCCAGCGCTGGGCCATGCTGGCGTCCAGCGCGACGCTGTCCATCAACTCGGCGATCCGCGTTTGCCGGGTCGGGCCTTTGTCCGTCAGGCCGAAGCCGATGTTGGCGGCCACCGTCATGTGTGGGAACAGCGCGCCGTCCTGGGGGACGTAGCCGATCAGGCGTTGGTGGGCCGGGACGCAATGGGTAGCGTCCACCAGCGTCTGGCCATTGAGCGTAAGACTGCCCGCGTCGGGAAACTCAAAGCCTGCGATCATCCGCAGCAAGGTGGTCTTGCCCGAACCCGAAGGCCCGACGATCACCGTGCGGCTGCCGGTGGGCACCGACAGGTTGATGTTTTCCAGGGCGCGCTGGGGGCCGAAGGATTTGTAGATCGAATGCAGTTCGAGGGCGTTCATCGGCCAGCCGTACGTTTGGATTGGTGATAAAGAAGGCCGGTCAACGGCAGCGACAGCAGGATCATGATCAGCGCATAGGGCGCAGCGGCCGCGTAGTCGATTTCGCTGGTCATGGCCCAGAAACCGGTGGCCAGGGTTCGCGTGCCGTTGGGCGCCAGCAGCAGGGTGGCGGTCAGCTCATTGGTGATCGCCAGGAACACCAGCGCGGCACCGGCGGCGGCCCCCGGTGCGGCCAGGCGCATGGTAATCAGCCACAACGCCCGGCCGGGGGAACGACCCAGGCTGCGCGCCATGTTTTCCAGCTCCACGGGGGCTTGGGCGATGCCGGCGCGCAGGCTGACCAGGGCGCGGGGCAGGAACATCAGCAGGTAGGCAAGCAGTACCGTGAGAGTGGTCTGGTAGATCGGCCGGGCGTAGTGAATGGTCACCGTCACCAGGGCCAGTGCGACGACGATACCGGGCAACGAACTGGTGATGTAATTGCAGCTTTCCAGGACGCGCTGCAACCGACCGGGCGCGCGAATCGACAGCCAGGCAATCGGTACCGCCGCGCAGGTGGTGAGCACGGCACCGGCGACGCCCAGGAGCAGGGTCTGTTCCAGGGCCGGTAGCAATTCACTCATCTGCCAGACCTCCACGCCACCGGCAATCAGCCACTTGCCCAGGGTGATCAACGGCACACCCAGGGCCAGCAGGCAGGTCAGCCCCTGCAACAGCAGCGCGAATGCGGTCGTGCGAGGGCTCAGTTGCACAATCCGTTGATCCCGCGCGCTGCCTGAGCCGACCCGGGCATAACGGGCATGGCCGCGTGCCGCCGATTCGGCGGTGAGCATGGCCAGGCAGCACAACGCCAACACCGCCGCCAGCATGTTCGCGGCCGGGCCATTGAAGGTGGATTTGAACTGATCGAAGATCGCGGTGGTGAAGGTGTCAAAACGAATCATCGCGTACAGGCCATATTCGGCCAGCAGATGCAAGCCCACCAGCAGCGCACCGCCGCAGATGGCCAGGCGCAGTTGTGGCAACACCACTCGGAAAAATACCGCCCAGGGTTTGAGCCCAAGGGATTCGGCGACATCTTCGATGGCCGGGTCCAGCCGGCGCAACGTGGCGGCCACCGGCAGGTAGAGAAAAGGAAAGTAGGCGATCACTGACACCAGCACGCCGGCCGGCAAGCCATGAATCGAAGGCACCAGGCTGACCCACGCATAACTGTGGACGAAGGCCGGCACCGCCAGTGGCGCGACAGCCAACAACGACCACAGGCGTCGACCAGGCAGGTTGCTGCGCTCGGTCAGCCAGGCCAGGGCAATACCCAACACCACGCACAGCGGCAAGGTGATCACCACCAGCAGCACGGTGTTGATCAACAGTTCGGCCACCCGTGGCCGGAACACCAGTGCCTCGACCGTGGCCCAGCCGGTTTGCCAGGAGACGCCAATCACAAAGGCGATCGGCAGCAGCGCCAACAGCGAGACCAGCACCGACAGACCGGTGACCCACGCGCCACCGCGGCCCATGAACAGGCCGCGGGTACGTCGTAACGGAGGGGCGCAGGCCGCTTGAGCGACATCCGTCGGCAGGCTTTCAGGCAGCAATCAGAGCAGTCCGGCCTGGGTCATCAGTTGCACCGCTTTTTTGCTGTCGAGCCTGGAGGCGTCGACTTTCGGTGCGTCGAGCTGTGACAACGGCACCAGTTTCGGGTTCGACGGGGCGTTCTGGCCCACGGCGTATTCGAACGAGTTGCCGTTTTTCAGAATGGCCTGGCCGTCTTTGCCGGTGATCCACTTCAGGAAAGCCTGGGCCTGTTCTTTGTGTTTGCTGGACGCGAGTACGCCGCCACCGGAAATGCTGACAAAGGCGCCCGGGTCCTGGTGTTTGAAGTAGTGCAGCGAGGTGTTTTTACTGTTTTCACCGGTCTTGGACTGATCGACGAAGCTGTAGTAGTGGTAGATCACACCGCTGTCGACCTGGCCGGCGTTTACCGCTTTAAGCACTGCGCTGTTGCCCCGGTAAATGGAGGCGTTGGTTTTCATCGCCTTGAGCCAGTCGAGGGTCGCGGCTTCGCCCTTGAGCGCCAGCACGGCGGCGACGATGGCCTGGAAGTCGGCACCGGCCGGGGAGGCAGCCCAGCGGCCTTTCCAGCTTGGCGAGGCCAGGTCCATCAGGGATTTTGGCAGGTCGGCGGCGGCCAGCTTGCTCGGGTTGTAGACAAATACGGTGGAGCGGGCGGCGATCCCCAGCCATTTGCCGTGGGCGGGACGGTAGGCCGAGTCGACTTGCTCCAGCGTGGTGGGCGCGACCGGGGCAAACAGCCCGGCGTTGTCCACCAGCACCATGGCCGGGGAGTTTTCGGTCAGGAACACGTCGGCCGGCGAGGCCGCGCCTTCCTGGACGATCTGGTTGCCCATTTCAGTGTCGTCGCCATTGCGCACGGTCACCTTGATCCCGGTTTCCTTGGTGAAGCCTTCGACCCAGGACTTGGTCAGGCTTTCGTGTTGGGCGTTATAGACCACGATGCCGTCGGTCTCGCTCGCGGCATAGACGTGCCCGGCACTGACCAATGCGGTGGCCAGCAATGCTTTTTTGAGAAAAGAGGGGATGCGGGTAGTCATGCCGGGGGAGCTCCTGGATGTTTGATTTGTGTGGGGCAAAGCAGCGACTAAGGTCAGCAATGACTCTGGTTCAATAGGAATCATTTGCATGTTTGTGGGCGGCGAATGTAGAGCCGTGAATGAGAAAAAAACGTTAAAAAAACCGTTAATAGATGTGATTTGGACGGTGTGGATGGCGACTTAAACCTTGCGGTTGAGGAAGTACCGACTCGGCACCTCGCCCAACACTTGTTTGAACACGGTCGCAAAGGCGCTGGGGCTGCTGTAGCCCAGCTCCACCGCCGCGCGGGTCACCGACTCGCCGTTACCCAGGCGTACGACAGCGGCGAGCAGGCAGGCTTGCTGGCGCCATTGGAGATAACTGATGCCGATATGCTCGCGGAACTGACGGGTAAAGGTGCGGCGGCTCATGCCGGCGTGGGCGGCCATGGTGTCGATGTCAATTTCCAGCGAGGGTGCCGCCAGGAACCGCTGGCAGGCCTGGGCGAGGCGTGGCTCACCGGGCAGTGGGGCACAGAGGGGCAACACGGGCATCTGCGCGATCTCGTGCTGCAACAGGCCCATCAGATAACCGTCACGTCCGTTGAGGGCGTAGCGTGCGGGTATCTCGACGGCTTTTTCCAGCAAGTGGCGCAGCAGCGGTGATACATCCAGGACCTCGCACTGTTGCGGCAGGCCCAGGTGCCGCGCGGCCTGCGGGCGGATGTAGGTGTTGAGCATAGTGACCGGGCCGCGCATCTGCATCGAGTGGAGTACTCGACCGGGTACCCAGATGGCCCGTTGGGGCGGCACCACCCAGTTACCTGAGTCGGTGAACACCGTGATCACGCCCCGCGAGGCATAAGCAAACTGGCCGCGCTGATGCGTGTGGGCGTCGAACAGCTCACCGTCGGCGTAATCGATGGCCGTGACGACGACATCGCGCGGGGTGTTTTCGTAAGGCGTCAGGTTTGATTTCGGCATGGCCCGATTCTAGTACTAATTGACCCGCTATCGCATGCGGGCCATGGAGATTTGCGAAAAAATCAGGGGGTGGCATGGCGTTCCGCCGTGCCGTTTCGGAAACCGGCGTACCCCATGAAGAACACACACCTGCTGCTGGCCCTCCTGGTGACGGCCGTCTGGGGCTTGAACTTCCCCATCACCAAGCTCGGCCTGGCCGAAATCAACCCGCTGTTGCTTACCGCTCTGCGCTTCACGTTGGCCGCCTTGCCCTGGGTGTTTTTCGTGGAGCGCCCGAACGTGGCCTTTCATTGGCTGGCGGCCTATGGGTTGATCTTTGGCGTGGCCATGTGGGCGCTGATCAACCTGGGCATCGCCTTGGGTGTGCCGCCCGGCAGTGCCTCGTTGTTGATCCAGTTCAGTGCGTTTTTCACGTTGGGCTGGGGTGTGCTGTTGTTCCGTGAAGGGTTGTCGCTGCCGCAACTGATCAGCGTGGTGTTGGCGGCCAGCGGGCTGGCGGGCATCCTGCTCGGCAGCCCCGGCAAGGCGACTACCCTGGGCTTTGTGCTGGTGATGATCAGTGCCATGGCCTGGAGCATTGGTAATATCATCATCAAGGTGTCCAGGGTGCGCGAGATCTTTGCCTTTGTGGTGTGGGCCAGTTTGTTCGCGCCGATCCCATTGATGCTGTTGACCTGGCTGCTGCACGGTTCGGCACCCTTTGTCGCGTTGCCTGGGCAGTTGAGTGGGGTTGCGTTGTTCTCGCTGGCGTTCCAGGTCTATGGCGCCACGCATTTCTGCTACTGGGGATGGAACCTGTTGTTGCGTGAGTACCCGGTGTCACGCGTGGCGCCCTTGTCATTGTTGATTCCGGTGTTTGGCATCCTCAGCTCCATGTTCATCCTTGGCCAGTACCCGAGCACCTCGGAGTGGGGTTGCATCGGGCTGATTCTGTTGGCACTGGCGGTGGGCGTGAAGAAGGGGCGCAATCTGTTGGTGCGCGTTGCCTGATCAATCAATCTGGACGATGGCGAAGCTTTTCTGGAGGCCCGGCTATTACGGCTTTAGCGTGACGCTCATAAGCTGGTTCTGTCGATCAACGCCTGATGTTCAAGGGCCTGATTTGAGTTTCTGAACCGGAGCTGCATGATGAAAACACTGCAAAAGAAAATCGCCTTGGTCACTGGATCTTCCAAAGGCATTGGTGCCGCTATTGCCAGGCAACTCGCCGCGCAAGGCGCGACGGTAATCGTCAACTACACCCGCAGCCAGGCCGAGGCCGATCACGTGGTTGCAGAGATTGTCGCCGCTGGCGGCCGGGCGCATGCGATCAAGGCCGATGTGTCTGATGCGCTGGATATCAAGGCGCTGTTCAAGGCCATCGTCCACCAACATGGGCATCTCGATATTCTGGTGAACAACGCCGGCGTGTATGCCACCGGCGCTTTGGCCGATGTCAGCGAAGCCGAGTTCCATCGCCAGTTCAACCTGAACGTCCTGGGCTTGATCCAGTGCACCCAGGCCGCTGTCGATATGTTCAATCCCAACGGCGGCAGCATCGTCAATATCAGCTCCAGCGTCACCTCGTTCACCCCGGCCAATTCGACGGTGTACACCGCCTCCAAAGGCGCGGTGGACGCGATCACACGCACCCTGGCCAATGAGCTGGGGCCGAAGAACATTCGGGTCAACTCGGTCAATCCGGGACTGGTGGTCACCGAGGGCGTTCACGACAGTGGTTTTCTCGAGGATGCCTTCCGCCAGAAGATTGAGTCCATCACGCCCCTGGGGCGTATCGGCACCCCGCAGGACATCGCACCGGCCGTGGCTTTTCTGGCTTCGGACGATGCCGGCTGGATCACCGGCGAAACCCTGGTGATCGGTGGCGGATTGCACTAAGCCGGTTGCTCGCGCTGGTAGTGGCGGGGCGATTGCGACATGACCCGTTTGAAGGCGGTGCTGAAGGCGCTTTCCGATTCGTAACCCAGGGAAAAGGCAATGGTGGACACTGAATCACGGGTGTTCCTCAGACGGTCCCCGGCCAGCAGCATGCGCCAGTGGGTCAGGTATTCCATGGGTGCGTCGCCGACGATCTGCTTGAAGCGCAACGCGAAGGCGGAGCGCGACATGGTCGCCAGGCGCGCCAGTGCCTCGACCGTCCAGCGATGGGCCGGGTTGGCGTGCATGGCACTCAGGGCCGCGCTGAGGTTGCGGTCCGCCAGGCCAAAAAACCAGCCCATACCGTTGCTGTCGAGGGTGGCGAGGTGAGCCCGCAGCACCTCCACCAACATGATGTGCGCCAGGTGCTCATTCATCAGCGACCGGCCGGCCTGGCGTTGTTGCAGCTCGCTGGTAAAGCGTTCCAGGGCCCAGCGCAGGAGCGAGGCCTCGGGTGAATCGCCCGGTACATGCACCAGCGAGGGCAGGGTGCTGAGCAGGAACTGGGTCGGGACCCCGGTGAAGTCGAAACGCCCGCCCACCAGTTGTACCTCGTCGCCGCCGTAGTCGAGGGTGAGCTCGTCCTGGGCCAGGACCTGAAAGTGGCCGTTGGAATCCATGACGGGCACCGACAGGTCGCTGGAGAGGGTAAACGGCTCGCCCCGGGTCATCAGGAAGCAATCACCTTGCTGCAGTTGTTGTGGCGCTGGCTCGCCCTCGACGTGCAACCAGCAACTGCCCTTCACCACGGCAGTGAACTTGATGCCTTCGATCCTCGGAAAGTTGAAGGCCCAATCGCCACCCAACCGCAATGTTGCCGAGTGGTAGTTGCGAATTCTCAACAGTGACAGCACACCGGAAAGTGGGTCCACGGGACACCTTTTTGGACGATTGACAATATTTTTTCAGCCTAGCACAGGGAATGTCCTGCGCGGGCGCCATATTTAAACAGAGGACTAGATGATGAACATCACACTGGACCGGGCTTACGGGCCGCTGATCAACGGTGTATTTGAAACCCATACCGCTCGCCCATTCGCCGCGATCGACCCGGCCACGGGCAAGCATTTGGCCGACATTCACTATTGCGACGAAAGCGACGTCGACCGTGCGGTGCTGGCTGCACAGGTGGCCTATCCGGCCTGGCGCGCCCTGGGGCAACAGGCCCGGGCAAGGTTGATCAACCAACTGGCTGACGCCATTGAAACCCACGGCGAGCGCCTGGCCCGTATCGATGCCCACGATGTGGGGCGCTGCATCAGCGAAGTGCGCAAGGACTACCTGACGGCTGTGCGTTACTACCGTTATTTTGCCTCGGTGATCATGGCGCACGAAGATTCCGGCCGTGAGATCGAAGGCGGTTATGCCATCGCCAAGCGTGAACCACTGGGCGTCTGCGGGCAGATCATTCCCTGGAATGCGCCGGCGATCATGGCGGCGTTCAAACTGGCGCCGGCACTGGTGGCGGGGAACACGGTGGTGTTGAAGCCGGATGAAAACGCTTCGCTGTCAACCCTTGAGCTGGGCAAATTGATCAACGACATTCTGCCCCCAGGTGTGGTGAATATGGTCACCGGGTTGGGGGCGGTGGTCGGTGCGGCCTTGAGTCAGCATCCGCAGGTGAGAAAGCTGTCGTTTACCGGCAGCACTGAAGTTGGCAGGACGGTGGCCAAGGTAGCGGCCGAGCGCCTGGTGCCCGCGACCCTCGAGTTGGGTGGCAAGAGTGCCAATATCGTGTTCCCCGATATCGACGATATGGATGCCGTGGTCGACAACGCGACCTTTGCTGCCATTCACAACAATGGCCAGTCATGCCTGGCGGGGACACGGCTATTTGTACACGCGGACATTGCCGATGTGTTCAGGGAGAAACTGATTGCCTCGTTCAAGCGGGTCAAGGTCGGTTCACCCCAGGACGATAGCGTGCGTGTCAGCTGCCTGGTCAATGCTCGTCAGGGCGAGAAGGTGCTGGAGTACATCAATATCGGGCTCAAGGAGGGTGCCAAGTTGCTGGCGGGCGGCGCCAGGGCCGAGGTACCGGGTTGTGAGCATGGCTACTTCATCCAGCCGACGTTGCTTGAGGCCAGCAACCGAATGCGCATCTGCCAGGAGGAAATCTTCGGCCCGGTGCTGTCGATGATCATCTGGGACGATTACGAAACCCTGATCGCCCAGGCCAACGACACTGAGTACGGCTTGGCGTCCGGCATCTACACCAGCAACCTCAGGCACGCCATGGTCACGGCGGGTCGGTTGGAAGCGGGCTCCGTGTGGATCAACCGCTATTCCAATATCACTGATGGCACCGCGTTTGGTGGCTACAAGAACAGTGGCATAGGCCGTGAGTTTTGCCGGGAAACGTTGAATGCTTATACCCAGGTAAAAACCATCACGGTTCAAGCTGAGGTACCGCAACCCTGGTTTGCGCCACGGTAAGTCGGTCCACGCTCATTCACCGGCTGGTCTTCCTGGATCCGGCGGTTTTTTGTTGCCTGTGACAGTGGGCAAGTCAGCCTGGTGGGGTGAATCGAATCTTTTTGGCAATGATGCTCAGCGCGACGGCAGCACCGAAAAAAAAGCTCAGGCATACATTGATCGCCTGCGAAGTGCCCAACGAATCCACCATCATCCCCAACGGAACCGGTACGCCATTGAACAGGTAGACGGTGATATAGAAATAGCTGATCAGCCTGGCAGGGTTGCGGGATGTTGCCAGTTGGTTGATCAGCCTGGCACTGCCGACAAAGATCGCGCCGTAGGCATAGCCGCCGATCACAAGTCCCACGGCTGCGAGCATGAGTGAAGTGTAGTAGAAGCCCACCAGTAGAATCAGCAAGGCGACGCCTTGCGCGAGCAAACCTGACAGCAGGGCGCGGCGTGCATCCAGCCTTTGACACAGTAGTTGGCTAGCACCGGCAATCAGCAGGTAGGCCGAGATGCTGTAGCCAAATACACCGTGGTCATTCAAGCCCAACAACTGTTCCGCGCTGGCCGGGCCCATCACAAAGACGCAGGCGGCAAATGACCAGCTGAAAAAGACCGACCAGGCACACAGGTGGAAGGGGAGGCCAATGCCTCTCAGGCTGGCGACAAGGCTCATGGGCTTCGCATCCCGGTCGTTGGTCGATGCAGACCTTTCGATGGACTGCCGGGGCCACAACAGGAGCGCGCCGAGCAACGCTGTCAGGTTCAGCACCATGATCAGCCAGAAGGGCAGCGCCAGGGGGTAAAGCTTCAGTTGCAGTGCGGCACCGCTCAACACGGGGCCGAGCGCCAAGCCGATGACCATCGCCAGTGTGGCCAGCAACGCCGCCAGTTTACCGTTATCTGCGGGCCCGAAACGCACCAGGGTGAGATTGACGCCTGTCGTTATTGCTCCGGCCCCGAAGCCTGCAATCAGCCGCGCCGTGCACAAGGCCTCCAGCGAATGGCCCCGGGAAAAAAGCCCGGCGCCGATAAATACCAGCAAGGCGGCCGGTATCAGCAGGACGCGCAGGTCCTTCAGGCGTCCGGCGAGGCTGGCCGTGGTCATGAGGGACAGCAGAACGCCTGCGCCATAGCTGCCGAAGATAAACGTCAGGTCGACTGCGCTCAGGTGCAGGGCTTCTTGAAAGGACGGATACAGAGGCGTCGGGGCGCTGCTGTTCATCAGCGACACCATCAATGACAGGGCCAGGAAAAACAGAAAACCGGTTGAGGTTTTTTTGGGGGCGTGATCGCTAGGGATGGGCATGACTCACCTGGAACTTTGCTGGGTTAAAACGCGATTGCAAATGATAGGGCTGAGGGACAGCGGCACCATGCCCCAAACCCCGGACTTCATTGGTCATCGTCCAGCGCGCCCGGGTTAACGCCACGGGGGTAACAAATCAGGGTTATCGCCAGGTGTCGCCCCGATCCCTAGACTCCAGGCACCTTAGTAAATCGAATATTGAGAACAAAACCATGCGCTTACGTGATCTGGGTATCGTGATTGGGACCGGTAAACCGGGTGTCAATAATGCGATTACCGACGTACCCGGCGTGCGAGTCGGCCACCACACCCTCAACGTCCAATCAGGTGAAACCTCGATTCACACCGGCGTGACCGTCATCGAGCCACGCACCGTCGCGGCGCACCTGGAACCCTGCTTTGCCGGGGTCCATGTGCTCAATGGCAACGGTGATGCCACGGGCCTGGAGTGGATTCGCGAGGCGGGTTTGTTGACCACACCCATCGCCTGCACCAACACCCATAGTGTCGGTGTGGTGCGCGATGCGTTGGTCGCGGCCGAACGGGAGATGGCCCGCCAGCACACCTACTGGTGCATGCCGGTGGTGCTGGAAACCTACGACGGGATTTTGAGCGATATCTGGGACCAGCATGTCACCGCCGAGCATGTGCAGTTGGCGCTGAAGGACGCACGTAGCGGGCCGGTGCAGGAAGGCTGTGTCGGCGGCGGTACCGGGATGATCTGCCATGAGTTCAAGGGCGGTATCGGCACTTCCTCGCGAGTATTGAGTGCAGAGCAGGGCGGTTGGACCGTGGGCGCGCTGGTGCAGGCCAACTATGGCGTGCGCGAGTCGCTGCGGGTCGCGGGTTATCCGGTGGGCACGGTGTTGAAAGAGGTGCCGTCGCCCTATGACGGCCCGGTAAACGTCGGCGTGCCGGGCATGGGTTCCATCGTGATCACCATCGCCACCGACGCGCCGTTGTTGCCCCACCAGTGCACGCGACTGGCGCAGCGGGCCAGTGTGGGGTTGGCGCGGGTGGGTGGCGGTACGGAAGACGACAGTGGCGATATCTTCATCGCTTTTTCGGTGGGCAACACGGGTTTACCGGTGGCCAACCTGGGGCATCCCGGCACGCCGACGACAGCGTTGCAGATGGTCAATAACGATTACATCTCCGCGTTGTTCGTGGCGGCGGCGGATGCAGTGGAAGAGGCCATCGTGAATGCCATGTTGGCCGCCGACGACCTTGAGGGGCGTGGCCGTCGGGCCCTGGCGCTCAAGCCTGCGCAGCTGCTGTCGGCGATGAAAAAAGTCGGCTGGCAGCCTGAGTTCACTCCTGGGCCTGTAGAAACAGCAGGAACAGTTCCGACTGGGACTTGATCCCCAGCTTGCTGTACATGTGCTTGCGGTGGACCTTCACGGTCTCGGCGGAAATCTCCAGCTTGCGAGCGATCTCTTTATTGGAGCAACCGCTGAGCATCAGCCGGCCCACCTCCATCTCCCGGGCCGACAGCGATGAGCTGATCTGCAGGGCCGTGGACTCCAGGTGGTTCTCCCAGTTGGGTGGCAGCTCCGGGGCGTGCTTGAGTTCCTGCTCGAACACCGAGCGCTGGCGCATCAGCGCGGCTACCCAGGGGTGGATCAAACCCAGTAGGGCAACCTGCTCGGTGCTGAAGGGGGCCTGGCTGCCCAGGGACAGGCTCAGGGTGCGCTCGGCATCCAGTTGGACGTTGATGTGGACTTCATCGGCGAGGACGTTCAGGCGAAAGTAACGCTGGTAGTAATCGGTCTGCTCAAAGCACTCGGGGGCCACATCCTCCAGGCGGAACAGGCCGCTCTTGGGCGCCTCACGATTGGCCAGGTAAAAGGGGTCGAGCAAATACAGGCCTTTGAGATACTCCTGGAACAGCAAGTCCAGGCCGTCATCGAGGCCCGGTGACTCGGCCAGCACCTGAGGTTTACCCGAGCTGAAAATCAGCACCACCCAGTTATCCGCCGGTACATAACGGCGCAGCAAACGCACCAGCGCGGTCCAGAAGTTTGGCTGGTCCAGGGTCTCGATCAGCCGGCCGACGGCGTCATGCCAGGCCACGTCCTGTAACGTCAGATTGGTTTCACTACCCATTGAGGGGTACCCCATCGAAGTGATTTTTTGCCGCGACGCGGCGCTCCATACTCGGTTCGGCCCGACGGGTTTGATGTTGCAACCAGGGCCTTCTAAATGGGGACAAGGATAAGCGATGAAGATTGAATTGATGCAACTGGCCGGTCGTGACGGTGACACTGCTTATAACCTGGCACGTACCCTGAAGGCCATTGCCAACTGCGAAGCAGGCACTGACCTGCTGGTATTCCCGGAAACCCATTTGACGGGCTTCGTGGGCGGTGAGCAATTGGCGCACGTGGCTGAGACCCTGGACGGTCCGACCTTGCACGCCGTCCAGCAGGCAGTACGCGAGCGCAATGTCTCAGTGGTCGTCGGGCTGGTGGAAAATGACAGTGGCAGCTATTACAACACCTCGGTCCTGATGACCCCGGAAGGCATCGCGCTGAGTTATCGCAAAACCCATTTGTGGCCCGACGAGCGCGGCGACATCACCCCAGGTGACCGTTTTGTCACTGCGCTGTGGAAGGGCGTGCGGGTCGGTATCCTGATTTGCTACGACATTGAATTGCCGGAAACCGCCCGCGCCCTGGCCCAGCTTGGCGCCGAATTGATCATCGTCACCAACGGCAACATGGACCCCTACGGCCCGGTGCACCGTACCGCGATCATGGCGCGAGCCCAGGAAAACCAGGTGTTTGCGGTGATGGTCAATCGCGCGGAAGGCGGGCCTGGCGATCTGATATTTTCCGGCTCCAGCGCGGTGGTAGACCCGTTTGGACGAATGCTGTTTGAAGCCGGGCGCGAGGAATGTCGGCAGGTTGTCAGCCTGGACCTTGAACAGCTCAAGACCGCCCGCCGTGATTACCACTACCTCAGTGATCGACGCCTGATGCTTGCCGGCGAGCAGGTTGAACACGCCGATGGCCGCCGTGAACTGCTGATCCCCTGATCTTTCTCCCTACAACAATAATCAGCAGGTGAGCGTGCGTGCCTGCCCAGGAGTTTCTTGATGATCCGTATCCGCTGCATGCAACTGGCCCTGGCCTCGCTGCTCAGTATGGGGCTGGCGGGCGCCGAGGCCGCCGAGCCCCAGGTAAATATCTACAACTGGTACGACTTCATTGCCCCGGATGCGATGAAGAACTTCCAGACCCAGACCGGCATCCGCTCGACGTTTGATGTGTTTGACAACGCTGACGTCATGCAGGGCAAGCTCATGGCCGGGCGCAGCAACTATGACGTGGTGGTGGCCAGCGGCGACGTCATGCCAAACCTGATCAAGGCCGGGGTGCTCAAGGACCTGGACCGTACGCAGTTACCCAACTGGTCCCACCTCGATCCCGAGATTCTCGCCAAGGTGCAACGCAATGACCCGGGTAATCGTTATGCCGTGCCGTACTTATGGGGCACCACCGGGCTGGGTTATGACGTGGAAAAGGTCAAGGCACTCCTGGGTGAACATGCGCCAGTCGGCTCCTGGGACTTGATCTTCAAGGAAGAAAACATCGCCAAGCTGAGCCAGTGCGGCGTGGCCACGCTGGATGCGCCCGGCGATATCATTCCCATCGCCTTGCACTACCTGGGGCTGCCCTATAACAGCCAGAACCCCGAGGACTACCGCAAGGCCGAAGCGTTGTTGCTGAAGGTGCGCCCGTACATTCGCTACTTCGATTCCTCACGGTTTATCAGCGACCTGGCCAATGGCAACGTCTGTGTGGTGTTGGGTTGGGCAGGCGGGGTGATGGATGCCCGCAAAGCCTCGGAAGCGGCCGGTAATGGCCGTCAGATCGAGTACAGCATTCCCCGCGAAGGTGCACCGCTCTGGGTCGAAAGCCTGGTGCTGCTCAACGATGCGCCTCACCCTGAACAAGGGCTGGCCTTCATCAATTACATGCTTGACCCGCAAGTGATCGCCCGCTCGTCCAACTACCTGAGCTATGCCAATGCCAACAAGGATGCGACCCAACTCGTGGAGGAGAAAATTCGCCGCAATCCAGGGGTTTATCCTTCGAAAGAAGTGTTGGATACCTTGTTCACTCTGGAGACCATGCCACTGAAGGTGGAGCGTATTCGCACGCGGATGTGGAGCAAGATCAAGAGCGGTAGTTGAGCATGAAACCCGGATCGGAAATCGCTCCGGGCGACTACTGCAAGCGCACCATCTGCTACTCTGCGATCGTTCATTATCGCCTGTCGCTTGTGGAACTCATCATGACAACGCTCAACCCGAATGCTGATCCCCAGTCTGTCTGCAGCCCTATCACCAGCAGCGCCATTTTCATGGTTGCCACGCTGGCCCCCGGCAGTGATGCCGCCCAAACCGTGCGCGAATGGTGCGGCGACGTTGCAGCCCTCACGCGCTCCGTCGGCAAGCGCGTGCCGACGGGCAACCTGACGTGCGTCTGCGGCTTTGGTTCCACCGCCTGGGACGCCTTGTTCGGCAGCCCGCGTCCTGCATCGCTGCACCCATTTCATGCAGTCGGTGTAGCAGGGCGCATGGCGGTTTCCACGCCGGGGGATGTGTTGCTGCACATTCGTGCCGATCAGATGGACCTGTGTTTTGAACTGGCGACGCAAATCATGTCGGCCCTCGGCGATGCTGTGACCGTGGTCGATGAGGTGCAGGGTTTCCGTAATTTCGATATGCGCAGCATCATTGGTTTTGTCGATGGCACGGAGAACCCGACCGGGCGCAAGGCGGTCGGCTTCACCATCGTCGGTGATGAAGACCCAACCTTCAGTGGCGGCAGCTATGTGCTGGTGCAGAAGTACCTGCACAACATGAAGGCCTGGAACGAATTGTCCACCGAAGCCCAGGAACGGGTGATCGGGCGTACCAAACTGTCCGATATCGAGCTCGGCGATGAGGTCAAGCCGGCCAACTCCCACAGTGCCTTGACCACCATCACCAAGGACGGCGAGGAAGTGAAAATCCTGCGGGACAACATGCCGTTTGGCCGGCCGGGCGCCGGGGAGTTCGGGACGTATTTCATCGGCTATGCACGTTCGCCGGAGCCGCTGGAACTGATGCTTGAGAACATGTTTGTCGGGCGGCCCGCCGGTAATTATGACCGGCTGCTGGACTTCAGTACGGCGGTGACCGGCGGCTTGTTCTTCGTGCCGTCCGCCGATCTGCTGGAAGCGTTGGCTGACCGCGAGCTTTAGTCACTGTTTGGCAATGTGCCAAACAGTCTTTTCGCCTCGGCAAAACACTTCTCGGCGATGGCCGAACGCGGCTCGGTCTTGCGCATGACCAACCCCAGGGGCGCCAGTACGCTGGCATCCGGGAGGTTGATGAAGGCCAGGGTCTCGATCGGTTTTTCCCAGCCACTGTCCAGGGGCATGATCGAGCAGCAAAAGCCTTCATGGATCGCCTGGAACAGTTGGTGCGTGGAGTCGGTCTCCAGGATGGGCTGCGGGTCGAGCCCGCGGCTGCGAAAGCTCAGGTCAATGGATTTGCGATAGTGCATGCCATTGCTGATCATCCCCAACGGCAGTTGGGCGGCATCCTCCCAGCTCATCTCGGTGCCTTCGAACTGGAAATGGCGTGTGTCGTACAGCAGGCCGACGCGGGTCTCGCCCAGTTCGAAAAAATCCAGCAGATGGGAACTGACATGATCGAGGTAGCAAATACCCAGATCCAGTTGATTGTTGCCCAGGCCCTCGATAATCCGGTCCGAACTCATGGACGACAGGCTGAACTTGAGTTCGGGGAACGTCTGGGAAAGCCCCTGCACATAGTTGATCGGGTTGAAGCCGCTCAACGGCACCAGGCCCAGGCGCAAGTTACCCACCAGTTGGCCACGGCAGGCGGCGGCTTCGGCGAACAGCCCGTCATGGGCGGCCAGCAGGGTGCGGGCCCACGCCAGGACCCGTTCACCGGCCTGGGTAAACCCTTCAAAACGCTGGCCACGGGTCACCAGTTCCAGCCCCAGTTCATCTTCCAGGTTACGCAAACGCATGGACAGGGTCGGCTGGGTGATATGGCAGCGCGCAGCGGCCTGTCCGAAGTGGCGAGTCTGTTCCAGGGCGATCAGGAATTTGAGTTGCTTGATGTCCACAAAGGCACCTGCTGACAAAACACGGGGAGTAGGGTGAGCAGACGATCTCATCGATCCTCTCACCCGTCCAATCACAAGGACTTAACGCTTGATCGAGCGACTCTATCATGACCGCCGGCAGCACGAAAACGGGCTGATAGACGCGCTCGATAACCCGGTTGGCCAGAACGATTAGACAGTCACTTTTCAGCGCCTTAGCCTCTGGCCATTGCTTTTATTATTGCCTGCCGGAGAGTGTCATGAGCGTGAAGTCGGATACGCCGTTTGTCCCGTTGAATATTGCCGTGCTGACCGTCAGTGATACCCGAGCTTATGCCGATGACACCTCCGGGCAGTTGTTGGTCAGTCGCTTGCTGGAGGCGGGGCACACCCTGGGCGCGCGCAACCTGCTCAAGGATGACCTGTATAAAATCCGCGCCCAGGTGGCCCACTGGATTGCCGAGGATGAGATTCAGGTGGTGCTGATCACCGGCGGCACCGGGTTTACCGGGCGTGACAGCACGCCGGAGGCGGTGAGCTGTTTGCTGGACAAGCAGGTCGATGGGTTTGGCGAATTGTTCCGGGCCATCTCCATCCTCGATATCGGCACCTCCACGGTGCAGAGCCGGGCACTGGCCGGGTTGGCCAACGGCACACTGGTGTGCTGCCTGCCGGGCTCGACAGGCGCCTGTCGCACCGCATGGGAAGGGATCCTGGCCGAGCAGTTGGACGCGCGCCACCGCCCCTGCAATTTCGTTGCGCATCTCAAGCCGGTAAAAGCCTGCGAGTCACGGGGATGAACGTGTCACCGCTGATGCCGGTGGAAGAAGCCATTGCCAGTTTGCTGGAAATGGCCGCTGTCCAACGCCTCGACGACAGCGAACCTGTCCTGTTGGCGGATGCCCGGCAACGGGTATTGGCCAGTGAGCTGGTCGCCACCCTCGACTTGCCGCCGTGGCCCAACAGCGCCATGGACGGTTACGCCTTGAACGTAGACGACTGGGACGGACAGCCCTTGGCCGTGTCACAACGGATTTATGCCGGTGTTGCCCCGCAAGCGCTACTGCCGGGAACCTGTGCCCGGATCTTTACCGGTGCGCCGGTCCCTGAAGGCGCCAACAGTGTCGAGATGCAGGAGAACATCGAACTGCTGGATGACGGCCGTATCCGCTTCAAAAAGCCGCTGGTGGCAGGCCAGAATATCCGGCCCCAGGGCCAGGAAAACCGTGTCGGGCAAGTCCTGCTCCAGGCCGGCAAACGCCTGGGCCCCTTCGAGTTGGCCATCGCCGCCGGGCAGGGCTGTACCCATGTGCATGTGGTACGTCGGCCGCGGGTCGCGCTGCTCTCCACGGGTGATGAGTTAGCTGAACCGGGCACGCCGTTGAAGCCCGGCTGTATCTACAACAGCAATCGGATATTACTCAGCCATTGGCTGGGCGCATTGGGCTGTGACGTCATTGATGGCGGGGTGCTCCCCGATCAGCCGCAACAGACCCGACTCAAGCTTGAACAGCTGCAGTACTCGACGGACTTGATCCTCACAACCGGCGGTGTGTCGGCCGGTGATGCCGATTGCCTGGGGCAAGTATTGCGCGAGTGCGGCAAGCCGTTGTTCTGGAAACTTGCGATAAAGCCCGGAAAACCACTGACCGTGGGCTACTTTGGCAGCGTTCCGGTGATCGGCCTGCCCGGCAATCCGATGTCGGCGCTGGTGACCTTCGGGCTGTTGGCCCGGGCTTATTTGCTGCGTATCCAGGGGGTTGAAAACGTCACGCCCCTGAGTTTCCCGGTCAGCGTCGGTTTTGATTGGCACAAGGCGGGAGGCCGTCGGGAATACCTCAGAGCGAGGCTGGAGGACGGCCGTGCCGTGCCCTATGGCAACCAGAGTTCGGGGATTTTGCTGAGCGCATCCTGGGCAGATGGGTTGGTGGAGATTCCGCAGGGCGGCACGTTGAAGGCCGGTGATAGCGCGCGGTTTATTCCGTTCTGCGGTTTGTTGTAGCCGCTGCCGAGGCACGAGGCTGCGATGGGCAGCGTAGCGGCCCCAAGGCGGCGGTCCTGCGGACACGCCGCAGCCTCGCGCCTCGACAGCGGCCATAAGGTCCTGGGCGCTGTCCAGGGCGTGGGTTATCCGCCGGTCATGTTCATGAAACGGACAATTTGCACATCGTCATTGAGTTCAAAGTTGTGCCGGTAGGGCTTGATCTTCATGGCCTCGACGATCGCCTGCTCCAGACGCTGAGGCTCGCCGGGATAGCGGCGCAGCACTTGCTTGAGGTCCACGCCATGTTCATTGCCCAGGCACAGCAGGAGCCGGCCTTCGACGGTCAGGCGCACCCGGTTGCAGGTCGCGCAAAAGTTGTGGCTGTGGGGTGAGATGAACCCCAGGCGAATATGCGGCGCCTCAGTCAGGCGCCAATAGCGCGACGGGCCTTGGGTGGATTCGGCAGAGTCGATGAGGGTGTAGCGTTCGCTAATCCGCTCGCGCACCTGGGCGCTGGAGAAAAAGGCGTCGGCGCGGCTGTGTTCGCTGATCACGCCCAGGGGCATTTCTTCGATGAACGAGATGTCCAGCCTGCGATCAATCGCAAACTCGACCAGGTCGTTGATCTCGTGATCGTTGCGGCCTTTCATCACCACGCAGTTGAGCTTGGTGTGTTCAAAACCGGCTGCGTTCGCGGCATCGATACCGTTGATGACCTGTGCCAGGTCTCCGGTACGGGTCAGCTGGCGAAACCGCTCGGCGTCCAGGCTGTCCAGGCTGATGTTCAGGCGCTTGAGGCCTGCGTCAAACAGCGGTGACGCCAGTTTGCCCAACTGCGAGCCGTTGGTGGTCATGCACAGTTCCCGCAGCCCCGGCAGCGCCGCGATGCGTTGGCACAGTTCAACCACCCCCGGGCGAATCAACGGCTCACCCCCGGTCAGGCGGATTTTCCGAGTGCCCAAGGCCACAAAACGCTCCGCCACCAGATAGAGTTCTTCCAGGGACAGGATCTGTTGGCGTGGCAAGAACTGCATGTCCTCGGCCATGCAATAGACACAGCGGAAATCACAGCGGTCGGTCACCGACATCCTGAGATAGTCGACCCGTCGAGAAAAACTATCCATCAAGATTCGATCTGACATCACCACCTCCGCCAGCGGTCCAGTTGCATCAACCCTGGCGCCAGTATTTGTAAGGCCGCCAGTCTATAAGGGCCTTGTTAAACGGAGGTTAAAGTCATTTGAAGTTATCGTCTAATTGCTATTAACAACCGGTTGATCAATGCGCTCTATCACGCCTTAAAGTTATTGTTTTATATGATTAACTTATTGATCTATAAGAAAATAAATCTTGATAGATGACGCCGATGGTTTGGTCGTTATTTGTGATTAGACACCCAGGGCGAACACACAATAGGCTTGATTCGTGGTTCTGGTTTTGGCCGGCTGAACGGTGTTTTGGCGCTGTGTAAATAATCTAAGCTGGATGAACCCAAGTCACATTTTGTCTGTAGATAAGATTAGCTACCAACAAGCGTTTCAAATTAGGCAGCCGCCTGCGTGTGACGTCCTGGAGAATTATCATGAGTGAAGTTGAGCGTTATAAACCGTATAAGGGGCCTGCCGCCGGTTGGGGCGCGCTGATGGCCGTGACCAAGTACTGGTTGGGCAGCGAAAACGCGTTCAAGAACATTCGGGCGATGCTCAAGACCAACCAGAACGGCGGCTTCGACTGCCCGGGCTGCGCGTGGGGCGAGTCGCCGGAAGATGGCCTGGTCAAGTTCTGCGAGAACGGCGCCAAGGCGGTCAACTGGGAGGCTACCGGTCGACTGGTCAACCCTGCGTTCTTCAACAAATACACCGTGTCTTCGTTGGCAGCGCAAAGTGATTATTGGCTCGAATACCAGGGCCGCCTGACGCACCCCATGCGCTATGACGCTTCCTATGATCGCTATGTCGAAACCAGCTGGGATGAGGCCTTTGCGTTAATCGCCAAGCACCTCAAGGAGCTGGATTCGCCCGACCAGGCCGAGTTTTACACCTCCGGCCGGGCCAGCAACGAGGCGGCTTACCTCTATCAGCTGTTCGTGCGTGCCTATGGCACCAATAACTTCCCCGACTGTTCGAACATGTGCCATGAAGCCAGTGGCGTGGGCATGGGCGACAGTGTCGGCGTGGGCAAGGGCACGGTGACGTTTGACGACCTGGAGCACGCCGACGCTATTTTTGTCATCGGCCAGAACCCCGGTACTAATCACCCGCGCATGCTTGAACCGCTGCGTGAAGCGGTGAAGCGCGGTGCCCAGGTAGTGTGTTTCAACCCGCTCAAGGAGCGTGGCCTGGAACGCTTCCAGCACCCGCAGCACCCGCTGGAAATGCTCACCAACGGCTCCGAGCGTACTTCCTCGGCGTACTTTTGCCCGGCCTTGGGCGGCGACATGGCGGCGATGCGCGGCATCGCCAAATTCCTGTTGGCGTGGGAGCGTGACGCGCTCGAAAACAAGGGTGAGGCGGTGTTTGACCGTGAGTTCATCGCTGAACATACCTCGGGCCTGGACACCTACCTGGCTGAACTCGACGCCACGCCGTGGGAACACATCGTCGAACAGTCCGGCCTGACCCTGGCAGAGATCGAACTGGCCGCGCGCATCTACCGCAAGGCCAGGAACGTGATCATGTGCTGGGCCATGGGTGTGACTCAGCACACGAACTCGGTGCTGACCGTGCAGGAAATCATCAACGTGCAGCTGTTGCGCGGCAATATCGGCCGTCCGGGTGCCGGCCTGTCGCCGGTCCGTGGCCACAGTAACGTGCAGGGCGACCGCACCATGGGCATCAACGAACTGGCGCCGCCTGAGTTCATTGACGCACTGGAAGCGCGCTTTGATTTCAAGGTGCCGCGCAAGCATGGGCATAACACCATTCTCGCGATCGAGGCGATGGAGGAGGGGCGTTCAAAAGTCTTCATCGGCCTGGGGGGCAACTTCGCCCAAGCCACGCCTGACAGCCCGCGCACCCATGCGGCGTTGCGCCAGTGCGACCTCACCGTACACATTGCCACCAAGCTCAATCGCAGCCATTTGGTGACGGGGCGTGAAGCGCTGATTCTGCCGTGCCTGGGCCGCACCGATATCGACATGCAGCAGGAAGGCCCACAAGGGGTGACCGTGGAAGACACCTTCAGCATGGTGCACATCTCCCACGGCCAACTGAAACCCAAATCCGCGCTGATGCGTTCGGAGCCGGCGATCATCGCCGGAATTGCCAACGCCACCCTGGGCAAGCACCCCATCGACTGGCTCTGGACCGTCGCCGACTATGGCCGCATCCGTGACCTGATCGCCGACACCATCCCCGGTTTCGAGGACTTCAATACCAAGCTGCTGCACCCGGGTGGTTTCCACCTGGGCAACGCGGCGGCCGAACGCATCTGGCACACCGCCACCGGCAAAGCGATGTTCGTGCCCAGCGAGCTGCCGGAGCACCTGATCCCCGAAGGTGTGCGTAACCTGGACGTGAAGCCGGACCTGATCCTGCAAACCCTGCGCTCCCACGACCAGTACAACACCACGCTGTATGGCCTGGATGACCGCTACCGTGGGGTGTATGGCATGCGCGAAGTGCTGTTCATCAACGAGCAGGACATCCGCCGACTGGGCTACGAGCCCGGTCAAAAGGTCGATATGGTCTCGTTGTGGGGTGACGGTCGTGAGCGTCGAGTGAGCGGCTTTACCCTGATTGCCTATGACATCCCCGCCGGGCAGGCCGCCGCCTATTACCCGGAGACCAACCCGCTGGTACCGCTGGGCAGTTACGGCGACCGTACCTTCACCCCCACCTCCAAGTTCATCTCGATCCGGCTTGAGCCGGCGCAGGCGAGCAACCTGATTCAAGCCGTCGGTGCTTGAGCCCGGTTGGGGGGCGGCATCGCCAGGGCGCCGGATCGAGGAGAGATAAATGTCGGTACGTATTGATAAGTCGCATCCCGTTGAGTACAGGACGAAAAAAGGCGTGGTGGTGCAGATTGGTTTCAGTTGGAGCCCGCCGCTCGACGTGCCGGTTGGCGCGACGCTGACCCTGGCTGGGTCACCACCGCTGATGGCGTATGTCGAGGGCGACCAATGGGACAGTTACGAACAGGCGTATCAAGAAGCACAACAGGCGGCGGAGCGGTGGGTAGGCTTGATGTGCTAAAAGCGAGCACTGACCTGTGGTGAGGGCACAAGTCTTAATGCCTGTCAGTTAAATAAGCGAACGCAATGCTTAAGGCGGCAGAGATCAACGGTGGGAGCTGTCGAGCCCCGGCGAGGCTGCGATAGCGGTGGGTCAGGCAACATCAATGTTTGATGTGCCGACGCCATCGCAGCCTCGCCGGGGCTCGACATCTCCCACATTAGGACAAGCCCTCTCGCCACCGTGGACTCAGCTCAACAACCCGGTGCTGACCGCCACAATCAGGAAAACCCCCAGCACCGCGCGGTAGATCACGAAAGGCCAGGTGGAGAACCGTTCCAGGAACTTCATCAGGCCCCAGATCGCAAAAAATGCGGAGACACTGGCAACCACCAGGCCAAAGATCAGGTGGCTCCACGCTTGCGCCGGCAGTTGCGCATGGAATAGCACCCACAGCTCTTTCAGGCCGGCGAGGGCGATGGCAGGTAAACCCAGCAGGAAGGAAAAGCGCGCCGCTTCTTCGCGTTTGAAGTTCAGGAACAGCGCGGCCGTGAGGGTCGAACCGGAGCGAGACACGCCGGGAATCAACGCGCCGATCTGTGCAATCCCGACAATCAACGCATCCCGCAGGCGCATCTCACCCACGGTCCGCTGATGGCGCGCGCTGAGTTCGGCCGCAGCCAGTAACACTGCCATCACCACACAGGAAATCCCGATCACCATCAGGCCGCGCAACGGCGAGTTGCAGGCGTTGAGGGTCGAGGATAACGCCAGGCCGGCAATGCCGATAGGGATGGTGGCCAGCACGATGGCCACTGCGAGCTTGAACCACTGGTTGTTGAAGTCACCTTGGCGTACGGCACCTACGCTCCCCGTCACCACTTGCCGCACATCCCGCCAGAAGTAGCTGACCACGGCCGCCAATGCCGCCAGTTGCATGGCGGCGGAGAACGCGGAACCCGGGTCGGGCCAGCCGAGCAGGGCCGGGACGATGCGCATATGCGCGGTAGAAGAAACCGGTAACAGCTCGGTGATGCCTTGGATAATGCCCAGGATGCCGATCTGCAGGTAATCCAGAGAAGCAAAGCCAACGTCAAGGCCGCTGGAACAGATATTTGTCAAAATACTTATCCTTGGGAATAAGAAGGGAGGAGGGTGTTCCATTCAAGGAAAACAGGGCTGGAACCGTGCGCCAGCGCGTTCGAGGGCTTCATCCAGCACGCCGAGTCTAGTTGATGCTTGCTGAAAATTTTGTAACAAGATGAGAAAAATGCAAGTGATTCAGGAAACTGAAAGGTTCAGCGATCGATGTTATGAGTGATGGCGTTGGGGGCAGGTTTTGTGAACAATAGCCGCCCCCAAAAGACGCCCCGGTACGTGGCGACTTCGCGATTCGTTGACCGAGATGCCAATGCCTTCAAGCCCCGAAACCACCGTCGAGATGATCCAGACTGGCCCGGAACACGCCGAACTGATCCGCAACCTTTACCAGTTCTATGCCTATGAATCCTCCGACTGGGAGCAGGAAGACGTGGAAGTGGACGGCCGTTTCTACATTCACGAGGAACACCTGGCCCGCTACTGGCAAGCGCCGCAGTGGAGCGCCAATCTGTTGTTGGTCGACGGTTACATTGCCGGCTTCCTGTTGATCGAGTCCAGCGAGTTGCCGGACCTCAACGCTTTGGAATTGGCCGACTTGTTTATTCTGAAACGCTATCGCCGCAAGGGCATCGGCCGGGCCATTGCCACCCAGGTATTGACCAGCGGGGACGCCAATTGGCTGGTGCGTTTCTATGATCAGGACGAGGCGTCCCAGGCGTTCTGGCGTTCGGTGATGGATGGGCTGCCACGACCGGTTCAGGCGATTGAACTGGAGGATGATCCGCAGTTGGTGAGTTTTCTGGTGACGCGGGCGGTGCATTGAGGAGAGGGCAGTCTGACTGCCTCCTGGGTGGAGGCAGTGCGAGGTTTTGCTCTATTTGTAACGCTGTTCAAACAGCGCCACCTGATCCGGTGTGATCAACTGAAAGGGCACCCAGACATCCCCCTCCACCGGCTCACCCTTGATCAGTTTGATCGCCACTTGCATTGCACTGCTGGCCTGAGCCTTGGGGTCCTGGAACACTGACGCCGCGAGCATCCCGCGTTTGATGGCCGCCAGGCCGTCAGGCAGGCCGTCGATGCCGACAATTGCAATCTCGCCCTTGGCTTTGCCGGCTTGTTGCAGGGCCATGGCGGCGCCGATGGCCATTTCGTCGTTGTTGGCGACGATGGCATCGAAATGGGTGCCGGCCAGCAGCCAGTTGCTGGTCAGGTCCATGCCTTTGTTGCGCTGCCACTCGGCACTTTGCTGTTCGACGATGGTGATGCCGGGATAGTCCTTGAGCACCTGTTTGACGCCTTCGGTGCGTTCGTGGGTGGCGTTCTGCGCGAGGTCGCCCATGATGATCGCCAGGCGACCCTTGCCCCCCAGCTTTTCGGCGAGAAAACGCATCTGCAATTGCCCGGCTTCGATCTCTTTGGACGCTACGGTGACCACGCCTTCAGGCAGTACGGCCTCGTCGGGGTGGCGGTTGATATAGATCAATGGTGTCTTCGCCGCGACGGCGGCACGGGTGATGTTGGCGGTGGCGGCGGTGTCCACGGGCAACACAATCACGGCATCGACCTTCTGGTTGATAAAGCCTTCCACCTGATTGAGCTGGCGAACCACATCGCCTTGGGCATCCTCGAGCTGGAGCTGGACGTCCGCTTGCTTCGCGGCCTGTTCAAGCCCATTGCGCACATAGGTCATGAAGTTGTCGTCGACCCTGGCGATGCTGACGCCAATGCGATAACTAGCAAATGTCCATTGGCTGAAGAGCATTAACAGCGTGGCAAAAAACAAGGTGCAGCGGCTCATGATGGTTTTCCTTTTGTTGTTATGAGTTGAAATTCATCAAGATCAGTGGTGCAGGGTGAAGGCTTGCCGAAAGCGCTCCAGGGCCGTTTCGTTGTCGCCGCTGGCCCAGCCTTCGAGCCCGACGACGCCGGTGTATCCCATGTCGAACAAAGCCTTGGCAATCGCCGGGTAATGGATTTCGCCGGTGCCGGGCTCCTTGCGGCCCGGCACATCGGCCACCTGGATTTCGCCGATGGCACTGCCGGCGCGCTGGATCAGTTCGATCAGGTTACCTTCGCCGATCTGGGCATGGTAAAGGTCCAGGTTCATCTTCAAATGCGCGCTGCCCACGGCCTCGATCAACGCCAGGGTATCGTCGGCGCGGGCGAAGGGTGTGCCGGGGTGGTCGACCTCGGTGTTGAGGTTCTCCAGCAGGAACACCCGGCCGGCGTCTTCTCCCAGGCGGGCGATTTTTTCCAGGGTCTTGCAGGCGCTCAACCACATGCGCCCGCTGGTGTGGGTCACGGGCTTGACCGGCAGGCCTCGATCCCCCAGGCCGGTGCCGTGCAGATTGAGGCTGGGGCAATTCAATTGGGCGGCGATGCCCAGGGATTCCCGCGCGCTGCCCAGCAGCAGCTGGATATCGTCGGCATCGGTCAGGTTGCCGGCGATGTAGCCGGTCATGGAGGTGAAGTCAGCGCCGCTGGCGACCAGGGCTGCGATGTCCTTTTGTGTCCAGTCCCAGATTTCAACACTGAAACCCAAGGCGTGAATCCGTTTGACGCGCTCGGTGAAGGGCAGGTCGAGGAAGACCATCTCGGCACTGACGGCCAGTTTGAACGGTATGAAGCTCATGAGCGGGCTCCTGGCACGGCCACCGGCTTGCCTTGCTGGAAGGATTCGATACAGGCGCGGGCAATGGCCAGGGCTGCGCGGGCATCTTCGCCGCTGGCCAGGGGTTTGGCGCCGGTACGCACGCACTCGACAAAGTGGTTGAGCTCGGCGATGTAGGCGTCGCGCAGCAGGTCAGTGTCCATGCGCTGGGTATCGGCCTGGATGCCACCGGCCAGGTAACGCACCAGGTCGCAGTCGTTGAGGCTGCCCATGGTTAGCATGCCTGCGCTGCCGAACACTTCACCGCGCACGTCATAGCCATAGACCGCCTGGAAGTTGGCTTCGGCGGTGGCGATGGCACCGTTGTCGAAGCGGATCGTGACCACGGCCGTATCCAGAAAGCCCTTGTCCTTGTAGGCCGGGGCGATCAGCGCATCCGCCATGACTTGTACCTGAACGGCTTCGGCGCCGGGGTTGAGGTAGCGCAGGGTGTCGAAGTCATGAATCAGGGTTTCGAGAAAAATTACCCATTGCGGCGAAGCGGCCGGGTTGTTCAAGGCCGGGTCACGGGTCAGCGAGCGCAGCAGTTGCGGCGTACCGATACGGCCGGCGACCACGTCCAGGTGGGCGGTGCGAAAGCTTTTGGCAAAGCGCCGGTTGAAACCGACTTGCAGCGCGACCTGGGCGTCAGCGGCTGCGGCGATGGCGCGGTCGGCTTCGTCGAGGGTGATGGCCATGGGTTTTTCACAAAACACCGCCTTGCCGGCGCGGGCAGCGCTGATCACCAGTTCGGCATGGCTGCGGGCCGGGGCGGCGATCAATACGGCGTCTATTTCCGGGTCTTCCAGCAGTTGTTGTGGGTCGGTGTAGACCCGCGCGACACCTAACTCCGCCGCCAGGCGAGCGGCCTGGCCGGGTGTCGGGTCGGCGATGGCGGCCAGGCAGGCACCGGGGATGTGTCGAGCGGCAGTCAGGCCGTGAAAGCTGCCCATACGACCGGCACCGATAAGGCCGAGGCGGATGATCTTGGAAGTAGTACCCATGGATGACTCCTTTTCTTGTTGTTCAATGGCTCCGCGGCAGGCGTTCTGTGCGGGTATGGACAACAGAGCAAGCGTCATGCCATTTATTAACTGATTGAAAATTAAGTATTTATTATTTTGATTATTAAGTAATCGTTCATTTAAAAGACATGTCTATACTGACATGTCAAAAATATGAACATAGGGGCGAACGTCGATGCCGGTAAACCCACAGCCCATGGCCTTCAGCGCTGAAGACCTGGATTACATTACGGCCCTGGGGCCTGCGTCCTTGAGTGGCGAACCCATTGCCGAGCTGGACCGGGCATGGCAAGCGTGCCAGGAAGGACGCACCGTGCGGCCGGCCGGCGTCAGGCAAGTGATCTGGGACTCCTGGCGGCGCAGTGTCGAGGCCGGCCTTGACTCGGACGATGGCCATTACCGGTTTGTCGCGCCTGACAGCCTGTCGGCCACCCTGACGAAGAATCGGGTGTTGATCGCCGCTGCCGCAGAAGTCATGCGTGGGTTACTGGCCTACAACCCCAGGGGCCATATCAACCTGACCGATGCCGACGGCACGACCCTGTATTTTTGCGGCCTGGACCTTACCCCGGTGGGCAGTCGACTGCTGGAGTCGGTACAGGGCACTAACTGCACCGGGCTGGCGATTACCGAGGACCGGTTGATGTACGTGCTGGCCGAGGAAAACTTCGGCACCGGCTTGCGTCGACGGCGCATGCACTGCGCCGCAGCGCCCATCCGCGATGATCAGGGCAAGACACTGGCGATGCTGACCCTGACCGCCGAGCCAGGTTGGTTTCACTTCCATACCCTGGGCACCGTCCAGGCTGCCGCCGAAGCGGTCTCGCGGCAGATGGCGTTGCAAACCCTGTTGGAAGAACAGCAAACCGTGCTTGAAGTGCTCAATGAGGGCCTGGTGGTGCTGGATGAGCGGGGTCGCATCAAGGCGCTCAACGGCTATGCCCGGCAACTGTTTCGCGTGGGCCGGGACTTGCTCGGTAGCCCGTTCCAGCGCCTGGGCCAGAGTGAGCTGAGCGCTGAAATCCTGATGCGCGACGGGGAAGGGCTGCGGGACCTGGACTGCACGTTCGAGCTGCATGATCGCAGCCACCTGGCGTGCCTGGTTTCCGTTTGCGCACTGGAGCAGGGTGGGCGCGTGGTGTCTCTGCGTGAAAACCGGCGTATCCGGGAAATCACCCGACGGATCATCGGCACCCAGGCCAGCTACACCTTCGAGACCATTCAGGGCACTTCGCGTGCGATCCAGGACGCCTTGCACCTGGGCCGCATCGCCAGTCGCAGTGATTCGACCACCTTGATCCTGGGTGAGAGCGGCACCGGCAAGGAACTGTTTGCCCAGGCGATTCATAACGCCAGTGACCGTTGCAGTGGGCCGTTCGTGGCCGTCAACTGCGGGGCGATTCCGCGGGACCTGGTGCAGAGTGAATTGTTCGGGCATGTCGAGGGCGCCTTCACCGGATCGGCCCGTGGCGGTTCTGCGGGCAAGTTCGAATTGGCCGATGGCGGCACCATCTTTCTCGACGAAATCGGCGACATGTCATTCGACGCCCAGGTCAGCCTGTTGCGGGTCTTGCAGGAAGGTGAAGTGACACGTGTGGGGGCCAAGAAATCCCGTCAGGTGGACGTGCGCATCATCGCCGCCACCCACCGTAACCTGAGCCAGGCGGTGGCCGAAGGTGCCTTCCGGGAAGACCTTTACTACCGGCTCAACGTGCTCAACCTGACGGTGCCGCCGCTGCGTATGCGCCGGGACGATATTCCCTTGTTGGCGCGGCATTTTCTTGGCCGTTGCGCGCGGTCAATGCGCAAGTCAGTGCAGGGGATCGCACCCGAGGCGTTGGAGATCCTGGCGGCCTACGGTTGGCCGGGCAATGTCCGTGAGCTGGAAAACACCATTGAACGTGCGACCAACCTGGCGGTGACCGAGCTGATTCAGGTGGTGGACCTGCCCCTGGAGATCACGCAACGTCCCCGTCAGGCTGTGTCAGGCAGTAGGCCGCAACCCCAGGTCGCCCAGGATTTGGGCACCCATGAAATGAACGCGATCATCGCGGCCCTCAAGGACACCAGCGGCAATGTCCGCCTGGCTGCCAGGCAGCTGAATGTGTCCCGTGGCGGGCTGTACAACAAGATGACGCGCTTTGGGCTGAGTGCCGGGGATTTTCGTCAGGCCCTCAACCACTGAGGTCATGTTTCCCTGCTGTGTCTCAGACGTTGCCTGTCCGGCGCAGTGTCGTCTACATTGACCGTCCGCCCCCCACGCCGGAGCCTTGCCACGATGGACCTTTCAACGCTGCTTCTCTACATCCTCGCCGTCAGCGCCGTGATGATGACGCCCGGTCCTTCAATGCTCCTGGCGTTGAGCAATGGCGCCTCCAGGGGCATGCGGGTCGCCGGCTTCGGCATCGCGGGCGCGGCCTTGTCCGACCTGCTGTTGATCGGCGCCGTGGGTCTGGGGCTGGGGGCATTGCTCCAGGCTTCCGAGCACCTGTTCTCACTGGTCAAATGGGTGGGTGCGCTGTATCTGCTGTACCTGGCTTGGGTGTTGTGGCGTGCGCCGACCCGGGCGTTGTCCGCGTCTGAAGTGGCGAGCACCGCAAGTGGCCGTTCGGCGTTCCTGCGGGCGTTGTTCGTCGGGCTGTCGAATCCCAAGGGGCTGATTTTCTTTTCGGCGTTCCTGCCGCAATTCATTCAACCCGCCGAACCCGTTGCTCAGCAGTACCTGATACTCGCGGTGATCAGCGTGCTGGTCGACTGCGTGATGATGAGCGCCTACGCCCTCGGTGGGCGTCATGCCATGCGCAGGTTCTCATCCAGGGTGATGCAGTGGGTCAACCGCAGTTGTGCGGGCATCCTGGTGATGCTGGCGCTGGGGCTGACCTTGTATCGGCGCCAGGGTAGCCATTGATCACGGCCGCTGCGGCTTGACCGAGGTGCCGAAGGTATTGCCCATGCGCACGCTGGTGGCGGCCGGGGTCGAGAGGCCGACCTGATTCGGTGGGCGCTTTTCGATGGGTACGTTCTGCGCTTCTTTATTCTTCTGCGCGGCCTTGGCCGCCTGCGGGTTGTTGCCCATCTGCTGACTCAGGCAGCCATAGTCCGGCGCTTTGTAGCCATCAACCTTGACCTCGGTACAGCCGCTCGGGGGCGCTTCGGCGTGGGCGATCAACGGCAGGCCTGCGCACAGCAGCAGGCCGGCAAGGGTCGGGAGCAGCTTCATTTTCGCCTCCATGCGGCCTCGAAGAAGTAGGCCGTTATAGGCGGCAAGTGTAGTGCACGGCACCTGACGAAACGGTGATGTTTTTTTTGCTATCACCGTAACATCAGATTCATAAACTGGCCTCAGGATGACGGTTTTCTAGGACACGTCAGCCGTGCAGCGATGCAGAGCGAGGGTCGAGCGGGGGGCTTGGTGGCACGCGGCTTTCGCGTGCTGCTGCTGGGCTTTGCTGTTGATTCTGACAGTGTCGGTGGGCGTGCGTGCGGCGCAGGCCGAGGTGTCGCCTTTGCTGAACCTCGACCTGCCGGCACAGAACCTGGCGCCGGCCCTGGAAGCCTTCAGCCGGGCCACCGGGATGGCGGTGCTGGTGGACCGTGAACTGACGCGGGGACGGCGGTCGATTGGGGTGCACGGGCGTTACAGTGCACCGCAGGCCTTGGGCGTATTACTGACAGGAACTGGCTTGATGGCGCGTTATGCCCGTAGTGATGCGTTCACCCTGCAGGTACCCGAGGTCAACACGCCTGCGTCGACTCGGGGGCCGAAGGCGCGCGGCGCCGCGCGGATCAACAGCAGCTACGCCACGGCCTTGCAGCAGGCCATCGAGCGCAGTCTGTGCCGTTCGCCGCAGACCCGTCCGGGCAGCTTTCGCGCCCTGGTTCAGGTGTGGGTCAATCATGACGGTCTCATCGAACACAGTTTCCTGGTCACCTCAACTGGTGATCTTCAGCGCGACGAGGTACTGGTACGCACCCTCGCCAGCACCCAAGTCGAACGTCCGGCACCCAGCTCGTTGCGCTTGCCGGTTACCTTGCTTTTGATGCCCGACACCACAGGAAAACGCATGGAATGCACAGCAGGGGAAGGAGTTCCGGGGGCATGAAAGACACCGGGCACAGTCCGATGGTCAGGTTGTTCCTGGCATCCTACGATGATTTCAGGGTGCGCCTGCGCAAGCGCCTGGGGTCGGAGGACCTGGCCAATGATGTCCTGCATGAAACCTACCTGCGGGTCGACCGCATGGAGGAGCCGCCGAACCTGCTGCAACCCAATGCCTATCTCTACCGCATGGCCCTGAACATTGCCGCCGACCGACGCCAGGCGGATGCCCGCTTGTTGACCGGCAGTGAAGTCGAAGAGCTGCTGCAAACGGTGGATGAAGCCCAGGACCCGTCCCGGGTGGTGGGTGGCCAGAAAGAAATCCAGTCCCTGGTCAAGGCCCTCTACGAGCTGCCGGCACGGCGACGCAAGATCCTCATTGCCGCTCGGTTGGAAGAGGCGCCGCACCTGGAAATCTCCCAGCGTTTTGGCATTTCTACGCGCATGGTCGAGAAGGAAATCAAGGCGGCCCTGGGGCATTGCGCACAGCGCCTGGAAAGAAAAGTGATCCAGCGGTTCGGTCCCGGTGCCGGAAAACCGTCTTAAGTGTTGAGTCCCTGGAAAAATCCGTGAGTACCTGCGCGCTTGAACATTTTTAGCCTCCCCACCGCTCGCGATACACCCGACAGCCAGCGACGCGGCGAAGCCCGGGACTGGCTGGTTCTCCTGACCTCGGGCCAGGCCACCGTCGCCGATGCCAAGGCCTTGCGCCAGTGGTGTGCCCAGAGCCCGGAACATGCCCAGGCTTTCGAGCAGGCCAAGGTGTTGTGGCAGCAATTGGCTGTTGCCACTGAGCAACAGCAACCGCGTCATTTCGGGCGGCGTGCGTTCCTGGGCGGTGCGATTGCGGCGTCGGCCGCACTGGTGATGGTGCGGGTCACAGTGCCCGGTGGTTTTGCCGGGCTCACGGCGGACTATCGCACCGAAGTGGGCGAGCAACGCCGGGTCGAGCTGGGTGATGGCGTCAGCCTGGAGCTCAATACCCAGACCCGCATCAGCCGTCGTGAAGAAGGCATCGAGTTGCTGGAAGGCGAGGTTGAGGTGATGGCCGGTGCCGTGCAGCCGCTGAGGGTCCAGGCGGGCACCGGCTGGGTCACTGCGGCTCGGGCGCGCTTTAATGTGCGCAATACCGACCACAGTGTCTGCGTGACCTGCATCGACGGTTCACTGTTGGTGCAGGTCGCCGGGCGCAGTGTCCGCCTGGGCAGTGGCAGCCAACTGACCTACGACGCCGCCGGGCTGGGTGAGCCTGTGACCGTGGATACCCAGGCGGTGATCGCCTGGCGTGAGCAGGTGCTGGTATTCAACAACGCGACCCTGAACACCGTGATTGACGAGATCAACCGTTATCGCCCGGGAATGCTGGTGCTGCTCAATGCCGAGCTGGGCAAGCGACGGGTGCAGGCGCGTTTCAACCTCAACCAGTTGGCGGGTGTGGCGTTGCTGATTCGTGATGCCTATGGTGCCAAGTGCACAGAGTTGCCGGGCGGGGTGGTGTTGTTGAGTTAAGTGATCGGCTTTGGACTCGCCCCTCACCCTAACCCTCTCCCCAAAGGGTAGAGGGGACCGACCGAAGTGTGCTGAGAAACTCTGCGACATGAACGTCCGAGTCGATTATGGATTCACAACGGGACTTTCAGGTCGCAGGATTTCTTGAATATCCCCCGATCAGTTCCCTCTCCCCTTTGGGGAGAGGGGTGGATCTCAAGCCAACCCCATTAATTCAAAGGCCCCAACACCTGCCGATACCGCTCAACCCCCTGAGGCGTCTCACGCACCAGGCTGATCTCCATTCCCAGCGGATTCTCCTGCCGATTCCCACTCAATTGCCGCCACCCCTTGTCCGTATCCCAGACCCGCACCTGCACATCACTCACCTGTTTCAACACCGCCACCGCATCCCGAGGTGCGGGCAGTGGGTACCTGTCCTGTGGCGGCGCAATCGCCCGGTACAAGGTGTCACCCTTGAGCCACCAACGTACCCGTTGCAAGCCGGTACCCGGGTTCGCCGCACTGCGGATCAGCTCCAGGCGAAAGCCCTTGCTGTCGGAACTGCGCACGGTCAACGCCGGGAGCGTGCCCGGCGCAGGGCCGGGATTTTCGGCGTTACCCGGTAGCGCCAGCTCAATCCCGGCCCGCAGGCTGACGTCCTGTTGCAGCTGATTCAGTGCTCGCAACAGCACTTCGGTCTGTTCGGTGCTGGCCTGCAAGTGGCTGTCAGCGCGGGTGACGCTGTCCAGGCCGCGCCAGGCGATCAGGCTGACCACCGCCATCAGCATGATCGCCACCATGACCTCGATCAGCGTGAAACCGTTCTGTGCGTTCTTCATGGCTGGCTCACCACCCGCAGCAAGCCGGCCGCGTCCCGTTGCAGGCTGAGGCTGTGTTGCCCGTCAGATAGCACCACTTGCAGCGGTGGGTTGATCCATTCGGCATTGAGTATCAGGATTTGCCGGGGCTCGATGCGCACTTGCATCGGCGTGCTGTCCCACGGGCGTGGACGCAGTTGCTCGTCGCGGTTGAAGGACTCCACGCCCAGGCCGTCGTCCGTCGGCCGGCTGAAACGAAAGCCCTTGGCGTCCGCCTGCCAGGTGATTGCCCGGCCATCGGCGCGGGCTTCGGCCTGGGCCACTTGCAACAGTTGGCTCAAGCGTTCGGCGTCCTTGCGCAGCAGGCGCAGCGGGTCCGGCTTGATGCTCAGGCTGATGGCCGCGCTGGCGATGCCGATGATCACCAGCACCACCATCAGCTCGATCAAGGTGAAGCCCTGCTGTTTGACTCGGTTCATGGTGCGCTCCCTGGCGTTGATCCCATCCTGCATGATGAAGATGATGAGTCTGTGAAATAAAAACGTGCGAATTGACCTGTAGGCTGTCGGGACGGACAAACAGGAGGTCCCGCCCATGGCATTCGCCCATCGTTTTTCACCCGCCCAGGCCGTCCAGGTGTTGGCTTTGCTGGCGACGCTGGCCGGGGTGGTGACCTGGACGTCGTTGCTGCTGACGTCCGCCGAGTCCCACACCCCGACGATCGCGCCCCAGGCGCTGGCGGCTCGCAGCGACAACCCGGCGCGGCAATGGTTTTCCAACGTGCCGGCGCCGCTGGACGTCAAGGTCACCGGCGTCCTGGCGGGTGCCCGTGGCGCGGTGGCGATCCTCAGCCTCAACGACGGCCCGCCCCGTAGCTTTCTGTCGGGCGAACGGCTCAGCCCAGGGGTACGCCTGGCGGCCATTGAAGGGGATGGGGTGGTGATCGAGCGCGGCAGCGAAAAGGTCCGGGTGAATCTCGCCAAGCTGCCAGACGGTCCAGCCTTGCCAACGCTCACCCGGCAATAACCTCACTCACAGCGCTGCTTTCAGGGGCGGGCGCGCCAATAAGGTTTCCAGGCGCGCCAGAGGCGGTGCTTCGCGGGTGCTGTCCAACACCTGCACATTGACCCTGAACAGCCGGCCATCAGTGCTGGCAGTGATCACCTGTTCGCAGCGCAGCTTGAGTCGGCCTTGATCACACTCGAAGACTTTCTTGCCAGGGCTTAAACGGCCCTCAAGGCGTAACTCCGCCAGACGGCTCTGGGCCGCCAGCAAGGCCATCGACTTGTCCCGCAACAGCCCATTGCTCTGGGTCATCAAGCCTGCCACGCGCACGGCTGCGGCCATCGCCACGGCGATAATCGCCAGTGCCACCAACACTTCAATCAGGGTAAAGCCTTGCTCGTTGCGAGGGCCGCCCATGACGTGCTCCTGGCCGGGAAACAGCCCCGCAGACTAGCGCCGGAACTTTACCGATTGGTGACTAAAGCTCCCGAGGATTTTCAATACGACTGACATGTGTTCTTGCAACACTGCGCGGCGAAAAGCACTCAAGCCAAGGAATGTCGAGATGGATATCGCGCACTTCACGCCCCCATTGCCAGGCCCTCGCGGCCAGCGTGGCTTCACCTTGATCGAGATCATGGTGGTGGTGGTCATTCTCGGGATCCTGGCCGCGATGGTGGTACCCAAGGTGCTCGATCGGCCGGACCAGGCACGTGCTACGGCGGCCAAGCAAGACATTGGCGGGCTGATGCAGGCGTTGAAGCTTTACCGTCTCGACCATGGCAGTTATCCGACCATGAACCAGGGCCTGAAGGTGTTGGTGGAGCGTCCGGCGAATGCGAAAGACAGCAACTGGCGCGCCTACCTTGAACGCTTGCCCAACGACCCTTGGGGTCGGCCTTACCATTACCTCAACCCGGGCGCCAATGGTGAGATCGATGTGTTCTCCCTGGGTGCTGACGGCCAACCGGAAGGTGAGGGCGTGAATGCCGATATCGGTTCCTGGCAGCTTTGATGAACGTCCGTTCGCAGCGCGGCATGGCGATTATCAGCGCCTTGCTGATCGCCGCCGTGGTTGCGGTCATTGCGGGTGCCATGCTCACCCGGCAAACCGTCTTCACCCGTAGCCTGGAAGCCGAGCAACTGCGTATCCAGGGCCGCTGGGTGTTGCAGGGCGGGCTGGAGATCAGTCGCCAGATGCTCTGGGACGCGCGTCGACGGGATGTCTTGACCCGGCTTGACCAGCCTTGGGCCAGACCCATTGTCGGACCCTTGGCGGCGAATATGGGGGCGGCCTTCGAGGGGCACCTGGTCGATGAGCAAGGCAAGTTCAACCTGAGCAACCTGGTCACCCATCAACAGGCGGATATGGCCCAACTGCGAAGCTTCGAGCGCTTGTGCCAGTTGATCGGGGTCGATCCCGGCCTCAGTCAGCGCATCAGCCAGCGGGTGATCAGTTCCTATGATCAACGCTTGAGCAAACCGGGTTCCAGCGGCGCTGGCTTCAATAGCGGTCGAGAGACGTCTCCCGGGGCGGATGGCGACGTGCTGCCAGCCAAACGGCCGATGTTGCGCAGCCTGGACGACCTGGCCGATATCGACGGCCTGGGCCCGCGCCTGCTGCAACGGATGGCGTCGTATATCAGCGTGCTGCCCGGCAATACCTGGGTCAACGGCAATACCGCCAGTGCCGAAGTGCTCAGTGCCGTGGTACCGGGGCTCGATGTGTCCCGGGCGCGAGCGTTGGTGGCCGAACGTGACGGCGGGCGCTGGTTCATCAATCGCGGGGACTTCGTCAACCGCTTGCGCCTGCCGCAGGTGCCGATGGACGAGGTTCAGGTGGGGATTACCAGTGAATGGTTTCGCCTCCAGGGTCAGGCTCGGCATGAGCAGCGTCGGGTGACGATTGACGCGCTGCTGTATCGCTCCGAAGACCGGCAACCCCAGGTGATCTGGTCACGGGTGGGCGCATGAGTCGCCTGCGTATTGCCTTGCCGCCGCTGGATCAGTTAGACGTCGAAAGCCAGGTGCAATTCGTCCGGCTGGACCGCGCCGGACGCGTCACAGATGAGGGCCGCAGCAGCCTGGCGCAGCTGGGGCAGGCGCAGAAGAAGGCGGTGGCGGCCGAGTGTTTTCTGCACCCACGGGACAGCCAACTGGCCAGCCTGGAATTACCGCAGTTACCGGCCGCGAAAGTGGCGGCGGCGGTTGCCTGTGCGGCCCAGGCGTTGATTCTGGGACCGATCGAACAGATGCACGTCGCCCACGGTCCTCGGGAGACTAGCGGCCTGGTGCAGGTGGGCTGGCTGCCCCTGGCGGGCCTTGAGCAGTTGCATCGGGTCTTGACCCAGGCACAGTTGAACGTGCACGGCCTGTACCCGGCGCCGTATGCCTTGCCGGTACCTACTGCCGGTCAATTGAGCGTCGCGCTGGTCGATGAGCAGTTGTTGCTGCGCCACAGTCTGCAACAGGGCGCAGTGCACCCATTGGGGCCACAGGCGCTGGACGAGTTGCAGCGCAGCGGTGCTGACCTGCACCAGGTAGCAGAAGGCGCAACGCAGTTGAGTGGAACGCCGCCGACCTGGGGCCTGCATGGCCGGCTCAAGGCAGCGGATGCCGGTGCTGCCGGCTGGGGCAGGGCACTGGCCTTCAGTGCGTTGGCGCTGGCGGTCTGGACCCTGGGGCTGAACCTGTATGCCGCGCGCCAGGTCGATGAGGGGCAGCGACTCAAGGCGCAAATGAGTCAGCAGGTCAAACAGGCCTTCCCCGAACTGTCGATCATTCTCAACCCCTTGCAGCAGGCCCGCCAACAACTGGCCGCGCGTCAGAATGGCGCGGCCGGCGATCCCGGTCAGCGTTTCACCAGCCTGCTGCAACTGGCGGGCAGCAACATGCCGTTCATGGTGGGCAGCGTCGAAATCCTGGTCTTCGAGCAAGGCCGGCTGCATCTGAGCCTGCTGGCTGACAGTCGTAGCCCTGCCGTGGAGGGTGACTGGCAAGCGACGTTGGCCGAGGCCGGTTTCAGCGCCACGCGCGACGACCAGGGCTGGACCCTGATGCCGGCCAACGAACAGCTCGACGCCGATGAGTCTGCTGCAGACGACGAGGATGACGATGAATAACGCCGCGTATCGCGCTCGCTGGCAACATCTGCGCAGCCAGGGCCAGGTGTTCTGGAAGGGTCTGGCCTTGCGGGAAAAACGCTTGCTCACTGGCGCAGCCCTGGTGCTGGTCAGCCTGCTGTCGTGGCTGCTGCTGATCCAGCCACCGCTGAAGAAGCTTGATTACTGGCAAACTGAAACCCCGAAACTGCGGACCCAGGCCGAGACCTTGCAGGCGCTGTTACAGACCGCCACCCCAAACCCGCGCATCCTCGCCGGGCAAGACCTGGAGGCCGCCCTGCGCCAGGCCCTCGACGACGCCGGGCTCAAGGGACGCTATCAATTACAGGTCGCCGAAGACGCTGCCCCAGGCAGTTGGCGCCTGACCTTTCAAGAGGCCCCGGCTGAGGCTGTTGTGGGCTGGCTGCTGGACAATACCCGCGCATTTTCCCTGGACGTGTCCGAGGCCCGTTTGCAACGAGCAGGCACGGCCACCGCTGAAGACTCGGCCGGCACATTGTCCGGCACCGTTCGCATGGATCAGGCGCCTGGCGCTAAGGAAGCTTCATGAAGTGGTCTGTTTCCAACGCTGCGCGCTGCCGCACGGTCGCGCCCCTGTTGCTGCTGGCATTGGGTGCGTGCAGCACCGGCCAATCACCGACCCCCAAGCCCTTGCTGGTGGACAGTGAACTCGGCCAGCCTTTGGCCGATACCCGACGTAGCGGTGACACAACGCTCGACCATAAACCGACGGTCAGCCCACTGGAACAACGGCCTCGGGTGCTGCATCCGGTGACCAACAACGCCCGTGGCCATGCCGTCGCCCCCAGCAGGGCGGTGCCCAACCCCTTGGGTGATCAGCCGGTGCAATTGAACTTTGTCGACGCCGATATCCAGGCGGTGGTCCGGGCTTTGTCCCGTGCCACGGGTCAGCAATTTCTGGTGGACCCGCGGGTCAAGGGTAACTTGACCCTGGTCAGCGAAGGCCAGGTACCGGCGCACCAGGCCTACGACATGTTGCTGGCGGCGCTGCGCATGCAGGGCTTCAGCGTGGTGGACGTCGGCGGGGTCTCCCAGGTGGTGCCGGAGGCCGATGCCAAACTGTTGGGAGGGCCGATCTACGCGCCTGGCAGCCCGGGTGGCAATGGCATGCAGACCCGCACCTTTCGCCTGCAATACGAAAACGCAGTCAACCTGATCCCGGTACTGCGCCCGATTGTTTCGCCGAACAACCCGATCAACGCGTACCCCGGCAACAACAGCATCGTCATTACCGATTACGCCGAGAACCTGACACGGGTGGCGCAAATCATCGCCGGCATCGACACCCCGAGCGCCATCGACACCGATGTGGTGGCGGTGCAGAACGGCATTGCCGTGGACATCGCGGCGATGGTCTCTGAACTGTTGGAAAACCAGGGCGCCGACCAGACCCAGAAAATCAATGTGATCGGCGACCCGCGCTCCAATTCGATCATCATTCGTGCCGGCAGCCCGGAGCGCACGGAGTTGGCGCGTAACCTGATCTACAAACTGGACAATGCCCAGAGCAACCCGAGCAATATGCACGTGGTGTACCTGCGCAACGCCCAGGCCGGCAAGTTGGCTCAGTCCCTGCGCGGCTTGTTGACCGGTGAAAGCGAGAGTGGCACCGGCGACAACGGGCGCTCGAAACTGAGCAGCATGGGCGCTACCACGCAGGGCGGCCAGGGCGCTGCGCAAAACAGCAGCGGCACGCCCACCGGCAGTGGCAGTTCCTCAGGTTCAAGCGGCTATGGCCAAGGCGCGAGCGCTTCCAGCAGCCAGGGTGCAAGCCCTTCGGCAAGCGACCAGAACACCGCGTTCAGCGCCGGTGGCGTGACGATCCAGGCGGATGCCACCACCAACACCTTGCTGATCTCGGCGCCTGATCCGCTGTACCGCAACCTGCGGGAAGTCATCGACATGCTCGACCAGCGCCGGGCCCAGGTGGTGATCGAAAGCCTGATTGTGGAAGTGGGCGAGGACGATGCCAGCGAATTCGGCGTGCAGTGGCAGGCCGGTAATCTGGGCGGTAAGGGTGGCTTTGGCGGGGTCAACCTCGGTGGCAGTGGCCTTAATGGCTCGCCCAACAGCAAGACCAGCATCGACGTGCTGCCCAAGGGCCTGAACATTGGGCTGGTCAACGGTAGCGTCGACATTCCGGGGATCGGCAAGGTACTCGACCTCAAGGTCCTGGCCCGGGCGCTGAAGAGCAAGGGCGGCACCAATGTGTTGTCGACGCCGAACTTGCTGACCCTGGATAACGAAGCGGCGAGTATTTTTGTCGGGCAGACCATTCCGTTTGTCACCGGCAGCTATGTGACCGGCGGCGGCGGCACCAGCAATAACCCGTTCCAGACGGTGCAGCGCGAGGAGGTGGGGCTCAAGCTCAATGTGCGGCCGCAGATTTCCGAGGGCGGTACGGTCAAGCTGGATATCTACCAGGAGGTCAGCAGTGTCGATCCGCGGGCCTCGGTGGAGGCCGGGACGGTCACTAAAAAGCGCGCGATCGACACCAGTATCCTGCTGGATGACGGGCAGATCATGGTGCTGGGGGGGTTGTTGCAGGATGGCTATAGCCAGAGCAATGACGCGGTGCCGTGGTTGTCGGATATCCCCGGATTGGGTGCGTTGTTCCGGAATGAAAGCCGCAGTGTGACCAAGACCAACCTGATGGTGTTTTTGCGGCCTTACATCATTCGCGATGCGGCAGCGGGGCGCAGCGTGACGTTGAACCGCTATGAGTTTATGCGCCGGGCCCAAGGGCAATTGCAGCCGGAGCGCAGTTGGGCGATGCCGGATGTGCAGGCGCCGCAGTTGCCTTCGGTGGAGAAGGCGATCCCGGGGGCGACGCGGGCGGTGATCAGGGCGGTGCCGATTGAGGGGAGTGCGCGCCAGTGATGATGACTGAGTACTTCTGTGGGAGCTGTCGAGCCTTGGCGAGGCTGCGATGGCGGCCTGACAGCCGACCTTTATTTTTAGGCGGCGCACATATCCATTCTTGCGGTAACGGCGGCCTATGGTTCCGCCCTTACGGCGGGTCACTTTTGGCAAACGCCCCAAAAGTAACCAAAAAGTCTTGCCCCACCTATCGGCCCCTCGCTGGGGCTCCGGGTACCCTCACTCCGGCATTGCTCCGTGGGTCGCCGCGATGGGCCATCCTTGGCCCAGCGCGGCTAAACCGGCATCCCTGCCGGTTTACCCACTGCACAACGCCTGCGTTCGGCCTCTGGTTAATGGGGCCGGTAGATCAGGAGCAAGATCAAAAACCAAAGCCAAAGCCAAAGCCAAAGCCAAAGCCAAGCAAAAGCGAGATGAACGCGCTCCGCCAGGGAGTTATTTCATGAGCTTGCTCCCTTACGTCTGGGCCAAGTCCCAGCGCATCCTCCTGCGCCCGGGTGAGGAGGGCCCGTTGCTGACCATTTGCCCCTCGACCCCTGGCTGGTCCATCAACGAAGTCCAGCGCCAGTTCGGTCCAACTTCTCTGGAGCACGTGCGCGATGACGAACTCGACGGCCTGCTGGCCAGCGCCTACGCCGACACCGGCAGCGCCGCCGCCGTGGTGGGCGCCGCTGAGAACGAAGTCGACCTCGACCGCTTGATGCAAGACATGCCGGAAATCACCGACTTGCTGGACACCCAGGACGGCGCGCCGGTGATTCGCATGATCAACGCCTTGCTCACCCAGGCCGCCCGCGACGAAGCCAGTGACATCCACATCGAGCCCTATGAAAGTCACTCAGTGGTGCGCTACCGCGTCGACGGCACCCTGCGTGATGTGGTGTCGCCCCGCAAGGCGTTGCATGGCGCGTTGGTGTCGCGGATCAAGATCATGGCCCAGCTCGACATCGCCGAGAAACGTCTGCCCCAGGACGGTCGCATCGCCCTGAGGGTCGCGGGGCGGCCCATTGATATTCGGGTGTCGACGGTACCCACCGGCCATGGCGAACGGGTGGTGATGCGGCTGCTGGACAAGCAGGCCGGGCGCCTGCAACTGGAAACCCTGGGCATGGAAGCGCAACTGTTGGCCAGGCTCGATACGCTGATCCGCCAACCCCACGGCATCGTGCTGGTGACCGGGCCTACGGGCAGCGGCAAGACCACCAGTTTGTACGCCGCCCTCGCGCGGCTGGATGCCAGCACCAGCAATATCCTCACTGTAGAAGACCCGGTGGAATACGACTTGCCGGGTATCAGCCAGATTCAGGTCAACGCCAAGATCGACATGACGTTCGCCCTGGCCTTGCGGGCGATTTTGCGTCAGGACCCGGACATCATCATGATCGGTGAAATTCGTGATCTGGAAACCGCACAAATCGCCGTGCAGGCCTCGCTGACCGGGCACTTGGTGCTCGCCACCCTGCACACCAATGACGCGGTGTCGGCGGTCAACCGGTTGATCGACATGGGTGTCGAACCCTTTCTGTTGGCCTCATCCCTGCTCGGCGTATTGGCCCAGCGCCTGGTGCGCCGCCTGTGCCCGCACTGTAAGGAAGAGGACCCAGCAAACCCCGGCACCTGGCGTCCGGTGGGTTGTGCTCACTGCAACCAGATCGGCTACAGCGGTCGAACAGGCATCCACGAGTTGTTCTGTATTGACGATGACCTGCGTGGCCTGATCCACCAAGGCGCCGGTGAGCAGGACCTGCGGGCCGCCGCGCGACGGGCGGGGATGTTGAGCATGCGTGAGGACGGCGAGCGCTGGGTGCGCAGCGGCGCCACCGCACCTGAAGAAATCCTGCGTGTGACACGGGACGCCTGATGAATCGCTACCGCTATGAAGCCGCCGATGCCACCGGCAAACTTGAATCCGGCCACCTGGAAGCCGACAGCCAGAGCGGCGCATTTGCCAACCTGCGCAGCCGGGGCTTGACCGCCTTGCTGGTACAGGTTGAGGACAACCACCCCACGGCCCATGCGGGTGGATTGTTCAGTGCCAAGCTATCGGACAATGACCTGGCGTGGGCCACTCGCCAACTGGCCAGTCTGCTGGGGGCCAGCCTGCCGTTGGAGGCGGCCCTCAGTGCCACGGTGGAACAGGCCGAGCGCAAGCACATCGCCCAGATCCTCAGTGGCGTGCGCGCCGATGTACGCAGCGGCATGCGCCTGGCCGACGCCTTGGCAGCGCGGCCTCGGGATTTTCCGTCGATCTACCGCGCGCTGATCGCGGCGGGGGAAGAGTCCGGCGACCTGGCCCAGGTCATGGAGCGCCTGGCGGACTATATCGAGGAGCGCAACAATTTGCGGGGCAAGATCCTCACCGCGTTCATCTATCCGGGGGTGGTCGGGCTGGTGTCCATCGGCATCGTGATTTTCCTGCTGAGCTACGTGGTGCCGCAGGTGGTCAGCGCCTTTTCCCAGGCGCGCCAGGACCTGCCCGGGCTGACTCTGGCGATGCTCAATGCCAGCGATTTTATCCGCGCCTGGGGCTGGTTGTGTTTTGCCGTGCTGGTGGGCGGCTTCTGGAGTTGGCGCCTGTACTTGCGCAACCCGGTGGCGCGCTTGAACTGGCACAGTCGCGTCCTGCGGTTGCCGCTGATTGGGCGTTTTGTACTGGGCCTCAACACCGCACGGTTTGCCTCCACGCTGGCGATTCTCGGTGGCGCCGGGGTACCGCTGCTGCGGGCGCTGGAAGCGGCACGCCAGACCTTGTCCAACGACCGCCTGAGCCAGTGCGTCAGCGACGCCACGGCCAAGGTTCGCGAAGGCGTCAACCTGGCACCGGCCCTGGCGGTGGAGAAAGTGTTCCCGCCGGTGCTTATCCACCTGATCGCCAGCGGCGAAAAGACCGGCTCCCTGCCGCCGATGCTTGAGCGTGCCGCGCAAACCCTGTCCCGGGACATCGAGCGGCGGGCGATGGGCATGACGGCGTTGCTCGAGCCCTTGATGATCGTGGTGATGGGCGCGGTGGTGCTGGTGATCGTCATGGCGGTGTTGTTGCCGATCATCGAGATCAATCAGTTGGTCACCTAAGACCAGCCCTGCCAATCCTGTAGCCGCTGCCGAGGTACAGAGCCGGGCACCCGACCGCCATTACCGGCAAGCTCGGGTTCCCCGTTCTGTCATCTGCCGACCCCGCAGGTACTGCCCGTGCGCGTTCCAGCGCAGCCTTCTCGAATCGCCGTGAAACCTCACTGTCACCTGAGCCGAAACCGTCCGCTTTTGTTGCCGAAACACCCGAGAATCTTTTTAAAAATCAATGGTTTTCTCCCGAGGTTTTTTCCTTTAGCTGTCATCGGAAACTGCGAACTTCTTCGCCATGGCCTCACCTTCAAGTCACCCCTGATCCAGGCTTGGGACCGGAGCGCCATAGCGTCATGCAAGAGCCATCTACTCAACGTACGAACACGACGAAAGGAGCATCTTCATGTTTAAGCGCAATGTTCTCGCGGTATCCATGACCCTCGCTGCCCTGTGCACCGCCCAGGCTGCCATGGCTGACATCAACGGTGGCGGCGCAACCCTGCCACAACCGCTGTACCAGACTGCCGGTGTGTTGACTGCCGGTTTTGCCCAGTACATCGGTGTGGGCAGCGGTAAAGGCAAACTGGCTTTCCTGAACAACGACTACAGCCAGTTCGGGACCGGCACCAAGAACGTACACTGGGCAGGTAGCGACTCCAAGCTGAACGCTAATGAACTGGCTAGCTACGCCAGTAATCACGGTGCAGCCTGGGGCCCACTGATCCAGGTACCTTCGGTGGCCACTTCAGTTGCCATTCCGTTCAACAAGGCTGCTGTTGCACCTGATCCAGGTGTCGACCTCAGTGTTGATCAATTGTGTGGCGTGTTCTCTGGTCGTTTGACCACATGGAATCAGATCTCTAACTCGGGCCGCACCGGTGCTATCACCGTGGTTTACCGTGATGAGGCCAGTGGCACCACGGAGTTGTTCACCCGTTTCCTGAACGCCAAGTGCACCAACGAAGCGGCTGGTAAATTTGCTGTCACCACCAACTTCGCGTCCAGCTACCCAGGTGGCTTGCCTGCGAACGCTGTAGCCGCTACCACCAGCCAGGGTGTGATGAACGCGCTGAACGCTGGCGAGGGCCGCATTACTTACATGAGCCCGGACTACGCGGCGTCTACTCTGGCCGGTCTGGATGACGCGACCAAGGTCGCCAAGGTTGCCGGTGTTTCACCAGCACCTGCTAACGTGTCGGCAGCAATCGCCGCCGTTGACGTGCCTGCCGCTGCCAACCGCTCCAACCCGAATGCTTGGGTCCCTGTGTTCGCCGCAGCTGCCAACCCCGATGATCCAAGCGTAGTGGTCTACCCAGACAGTGGCTACCCAATCCTCGGCTTCACCAACCTGGTGTTCAGCCAGTGCTACGCCGACGCCACCCAGAGCACTCAAGTACGTGCTTTCTTCACGCGTCACTACGGCAACTTGGTCAACAACGATACGGCCATCAACAACAACCGCTTCGTACCACTGCCAACCAACTGGAAAAAAGCGGTACGTGACACCTTCCTCACCGCTTCCAGCGGTCAGAGCATCGGCAACACCAGCGTCTGCAACGCCATCGGCCGTCCGCTGTAATTCGGGCTTTCGACGCTAGGTAACACCCGATCAGCAACGGCCTGTGCCGTTGCTGATTTTTTTTGCCAGGGGGGTGCCCTCTGATGTGCATAGGTATCTACACATTTCTTGAGTTCCCTGAAAAACCTGTAGCCGCTGCCGAGGCACGAGGCTGCGATGGGTAGCGAAGCGCCCCCTCGAGGGCAGTCCTGCGGCCCGCATCGCAGCCTCGTGCCTCGGCAGCGGCTACAGAAAGTCAGGCCCCTGCGCAACTGTGTAGATAACACCACGAAAGGAGTTTGCTCATGTTCAAGTGCAACGTTCTCGCGGTTTCCATAAGCCTCGCCGCCCTGTGTGCGGCCCAGGCGGCAATGGCCGACATCAACGGTGGCGGGTCGACCCTGCCGCAACCGCTGTATCAGACTGCCGGTGTATTGACTGCCGGTTTTGCCCCTTACATCGGTGTGGGCAGCGGCAAAGGCAAATTGGCGTTCCTGAACAACGATTACAGCCAGTTTGTGCCGGGCGTCATCAACAAAAATGTGCATTGGGCCGCCAGTGATTCCAAGTTGACGGCGGCTGAACTGAGTACCTATCGGGCTAATCATGGCGAGGCCTGGGGGCCATTGATTCAGGTCCCGGCGGCAGCCACCTCGATCGCCATTCCCTTCAATAAGGCCGGCGCTGCAGCGGTCGACTTGAGCATCAACGCGTTGTGTGGGGTGTTCTCCGGGCGTTTGACCCAATGGGATCAGATCCCCTCATCGGGCCGCACCGGTAACCTGACGGTGGTTTACCCGGCGCAGAGCAGTGGTACCACCGAGCTGTTTACGCGTGTATTGAACGCCAAGTGCAATGAAACCGGACGCTTTTCTGTCACGACGAACTTCGCTGCCAGCTACTCCGGCGGCTTGCCGGTGGGGGCTGTGGGTGCCATCACCAGCCAAGGCGTGATGGATGCCATGAATGCCGCCGATGGCCGTATCACGTTCATGAGCCCGGCCTATGCCGCGTCTACCTTGGCGGGCCTGGATGACGCCACCAAAGTGGCCCGGGTCGCGGGTGTATCGCCTGCGCCTGCCAACATCGCCGCCGCGATTGCAACGGTTGCGCCGCCTGCGGTCTCTGACCGCTTGAACCCGAATGCCTGGGTGCCGGTGTTCGCAGCCACGTCCAATCCGTTAGACCCAAGCGTTGTGCCTTACCCAAGCAGCGGCTACCCAATCCTCGGTTTCACTAACCTGATCTTCAGCCAGTGCTACGCCGACGCGACCGAGACGGCGCAGGTGCGCGCCTTCTTCGCCCGTCATTACGGTGCGCTGGTCAGCAATAACGTGGCGATCAACAACAATCGGCTGGTGCCGCTGCCGGTGTACTGGAAAAACGCGGTGCGTGAAACGTTCATCACCGCCGCCAGTGGCTTGAGCATCGGTAACCCGAACGTCTGCACCGGGCTGGGTCGCCCTCTGTAACCCCTTGAACGGCAACGGCCCGGGTCGTTGCCGTTTGCATTCACTGGGTGTCGCTATCAGTCGCATATGAATTTTCCATGACAGAAGTTCAGTCGCGCCCCTCGCCAACGGCCTAACTCCCATACGTGACGCGCGTCTTCGGCAATGACAAAGAAGGATGAGTCCAGATGGTCCGCTGCAAACCAACGGTAAATGTGAATGCCCAGGGCCCTGGCGGCCAGACGATCCTGCGCCTCAAGCCGCTGGCCCATGCCATTGCCTTGTTGCTGGTAGCGGGCAGCGCCCAGGGCGCCACGGCGTTCAGTTCCGGTTGGTTCGCGGCCAAAGGTGCCTCTCAGGCGGCGACGGCTGCGCGTCCCGGCGCCCAAATGCCGGGCATGCCGCCACCGTTGTCCCAGCAGACACGGGTCAATCAGCAGTTGCAGCGCTCCTTGAGCACCCTCAATACCAGCGTCGCCGCCATTGCTGCCCAGCAGGCGGCCCAGGCGGCGGGGCGGCAGGCTGCGTTGGGGCAGATCTCGAACATTCCCGACGGCCTCGGCAAGGGCGGGCTGCAGGTGGACAACAGCCTGACCCAGGGCTGGACCAACGCCAAAAGCCCGGTGCAGAACCAGGCGGGTGGCAAAACCACAGTGGCCATCGAGCAGACCGCCGACAAGGCGATCCTCAACTGGGAGACCTTCAACGTCGGGCGCAACACCACCGTCGACTTCCAGCAGCAGTCGAACTGGGCCGCGCTGAACCGGGTCAATGACCCCAACGCCCGGCCGAGTGAGATCCAGGGCCAGATCAAGGGCGCTGGCACCGTGATGATCATGAACCGCAACGGTGTGGTCTTCAGTGGCACCAGCCAAGTCAACGTGCGCAATCTGGTGGCCGCTGCCGCGACCATCACTGATGAGCAGTTCACTCAGCGCGGGATCTACGTGGACGCCAGCGGTACCCAACCGACGTTCACCGAGGCGGCAGGCAAGGTTGAAGTGCAGCGCGGGGCGTTGATCCAGACCCACAACCCGGCTACGTCCACCGACGCCGGTGGCTACACGTTGCTGCTGGGCTCGGAGGTGGAAAACGCCGGTACGATCATCACTGCCAAGGGCCAGACCACCCTGGCGGCCGGTGACAGTTTCTACATCCGCCGGGGTGTCGGCACGGGAGGCAATGACCGTTCCACCACCCGTGGCAATGAAGTGGCGACCAGCCTCAAGGCTGGCAGCAGCGCCGGCAAGGTCAGTAACAGCGGCCTGATCATGGCCTCCACCGGCGATATCACCCTCACCGGGCATCAGGTGCAGCAAAACGGCGTGGCGCTGGCCAGCACGTCGGTGGACACCCGTGGCACTGTCCACTTGCTCAACTCCGCCGGCGACAAAACCGGCAGTGTGACGCTGGGAGAGGGCAGTACCACGGCGATCCTGCTGGACAGCGGCACCAGCACCGCCCTCAACAGCCAGCGGGATAACGGCTTGGTCAAGCTCGACGGCTTGTCGGTCAACCTGATCACCGGGCAATTCAACAACCTGAGCAGCCTCGCCGACCGCACCGATCAATCCCGGGTGGAAATCGTCAGCGGCGGCACGGTGGACTTCCAGAAAGGCTCGATCACCTTGGCCACTGGCGGCCAGGTGGCGGTCACGGCCGGCCAGCGCAGCCTGGTGCGTGACGGCGCGATGATCGATGTGTCCGGCGCCGTCGGCGTCAAGGTGGCGATGGAATCCAACAACATCAAGATCAACGTCCAGGGCAATGAGCAGCGCGATGCCTCGGTTAACCGCGAAGGCGGCAAGTTGATCAACAACGATGTCTGGGTCGACCTGCGGGAGTTGGTGTTCGTCCCGGCAGGCACCAATGGCTACGCCACGGACCGTTGGTACACCGCCGGCGGCCTGTTGGAAGTGGGCGGCTATCTGGGCACCCAAGGTCATTCGGTAGGCGAGTGGATGGCCCAGGGCGGCACGCTGACCTTTACCGGCAAGGAGCTGGTGACCCAGGCGGGCGCGCAGCTCAACCTGTCGGGCGGTACCGTGGATGTGCAGGGAGGGTATATCCAGCAAAGCTGGCTCAAGGGGCCCGATGGGCGCCTCTATGAGCTGTCGAAAGCGCCGGGGGACATTCTCTACACCGGCTTCTACAAAGGGTTTGAAGACACCAGTGCACGCTGGGGGCGCACCGATCTTTACTACAACCCGTTGATCGCTTCGCAACGTCGATACGAGGCCGGTTACACCGTGGGTCGCGACGCTGGCAAGTTGGTGGTCGGCACCTCCAGCGCTGTTCTGGAAGGCCAGTTGATCAGCGATGTATTCCAGGGCGATCGCCAAACCCAGGCACCGAATATCAACCTCGATGGCTATCAGCAGTCGCAGAAAACCATGGCCCAGCGTGCGCAGTTGATCATTGGCCAGTACACGCCGATCTTCAACAAAAGCACCGGCACCCTGCGTTACGGCCTGACCCCGGCCATGGATCAGGTGCTGATCGAAGGCAATACACAAAAAATCGCCGAGGGGCTGGACCTCACTAGCGCACTGCCGAGTGAGCGTCAGGGCAAATTGGTGCTCGACAGTGATCAACTCAACGGTTTCCAGTTGGGAGCGATCAAGGTCGGGGCCAGGCAGCAGATTGAAGTTAATGGTGTACTCAACGTGGCTGCCGGCGGCGATATCACCTTGTACGGGCCACAGGTCAAGCTCAACGCCAACCTGACCGCCAAGGGTGGCAGCATCAATGCCGGGAACGTGCTCAATCAGGTCAACCTCAACAGCAACAATGTCGTCGGGGATGTGATCCTGGCGGGCCAGGGACGGGTCGACGTGGCCACCGGGGTCAAGCTGGATGCCTCCGGACGCTGGAACAATCTCGCGCTGGAACCCCAGGTTACCGAGGGCGTTGCCTATGCCAACGGTGGCAAGGTATCGCTGCGCAGTACCGGTGACGTGAAACTGGCGTCCGGGAGCCTGGTGGATACGTCATCGGGGGCAACCATCGGACTGGATGGCAAGGTCAGCGGCGGCAAGGGCGGCAGCGTGACCCTGGGGGCGTTTGGTGCCCTTGAGCTGGGCGGTGAGATCCGTGGTTATGGCGTCAGCGGTGGTGGCACCTTGGCCTTGCAGGCTCGCAAGGTGTTGATCGGCGATGGCGCACGGGACGCCGGCACCCTGCAACTGGCCGGGGACTTTTTCAATAAAGGCTTTTCGGCCTATGACATCACCGGCAATGAAGGGCTGATTGTCGCTGACGGTACCCAGGTCGATGTCACCACGCCGGTCTATCGCGTGGGCGAGCAGGGGACGACCACGCCGAGTGGCAGTGATCTGGCCAGTGTCATGGAGCGTTGGACCCCAGAGTTGTATCAGCAGGATGCGCTCAAGAGTGTGCTGACCCAGCGTCGTGGCGCCGGGTTGACCTTGACCGCCGGCCGCCAGGAATCCACCGCCGCGCAACTGGCGACCACCGCCCTGACGGTGGGCCAGGGTGCGGTCATCAACGTTGATCCAGGCCAGGCAATCAACTTGCGCAGCGTCGGCCAATTGACCCTGGACGGTACGCTAAATGCCTGGGGTGGCAGCGTCAGCCTGGGCGGCCTGGCTACGCCGCCACAGACGCTGGAGCAGGCCAATGCCATCGGCCATGGCCGCTCCATTTGGGTCGGTGAACACGCCTTGATTGACGCCACGGCCCGGGCCGCGACGGCCGTCGACAACCGTGGGCGCAATTACGGCCTGGTGCGTGATGGCGGCAAGATAACGGTAGGCGGCACTATCGACTTGGCCACCGGCATTGCCAAGGCCAGTGACGTGTTTGTGGTGGTGCGCGAGGGCGCGCGGTTGGAGGCCTCGGGCACTCAAGCTTTACTGAATATTCCCGGGCAGGGCGCGGTCGGGGTAAACAGTAACGGTGGCAGCATCAGCCTGGCCTCCAATAATGGTTTGTATCTGGACGGCAGTTTTATCGCCAGGGCGGGTGGTGCCGGCGCGGCGGGAGGGAGCCTCACCGTAGCGTTGGAGAGTCCGAACTACGACAGATTTGTTGCCACGGATAGGGTACTCAAAGGCCGTGAATTGCACCTTGGCCAGACTCATCAAGCCCAAAACCTGGCGGCTACCGCCGAGCAGGCGGCCGGCAGTCTGGAATACGGGCATGGTCGCCTGGGGGTGGATCAAGTCAGCTCGGGTGGCTTTGACAATCTTGCGCTCATGAGCAACGGCCTGATGAGCTTTGATGGCGATGTTTCATTGAGCATGGGTCAGAGCTTGCGTCTATTCAGCGCTGCCTACAGCCTCAGTGAAAGCGCCGATGCCCATTCCCGGGTCAACCTGTCGGCACCGTATCTGTTGCTGGGTGGCATGAACACGCCTGGGCTGGATCCGTACGTGCGTCCGGTGATCCTTCTGCCCAAGCCGTCCTTGCGGGCAACCGAGGCGCAGTTCACTGCCGGCGGTAACTTTATCGATGTGCGTGGCAGTGTGTTGTTTGGCAGCAACGGTAGCCTGAGGCAGGCAGACAGCAGTCTGGTGGGGGTTGAACGTCGCGGTTTTGATCAGGTGAACCTCACCAGCCAGGGCGATTTGCGCTTCCTGGCGGGAACCAACGCGAATGAAGTGGCCACCGGCATCAGTACCCAGTTGTTGACTCAAGGTGACATGACGTTGCGCGCGGCGCAGTTGTATCCAGGCACCGAAGCCAGTGCGCGAGTGATCGCCGGTTACCAGAGCGAACTCAACAGCGCCAACATGACGTTTTCCCCCACGCGCACGCTGACCATTGGCCGTATCGGGGATGTTGACGTAGCGGTGCCCTATTCAGCGTTTGGTCGATTGCAACTGGGCGCCGCGACGGTTCGCCAAGGCGGTGTGGTTCGAGCGCCTCTGGGGTTGATCAGTATGGGCAACATGGGGAGCAACCTGGTCCAGTTGTTGCCTGGCAGTTTGACATCGGTGAGTGGCAAGGGCCTGGTACTGCCTTACGGCGGCACGGTCGATGGGCAGGTCTATCAATACAACGGTCAGACGGTGAGGTTTCTCGGCCAGGGGGCCGTTGTCGGTAACGAGTTGAGTGTCGGGGTGATTCTGGGTGGCAAGTCGATCGCGGTACTGCCGGATGCCACCCTGGACCTCTCCGGTGGCGGCGAGTTGTTGGGGGCCGGGTTCATTTCCGGGCGGGGTGGTTCTACCGATGCGCGCTACAACCCCTTGGTGCAATTCGGGGCCAATAGCGGTTTTGTGTTACCGGGCCTGGCCACTAACCCGGTGTACGCGATTGTGCCGGGTGCGCAGCCCACTGCGGCCCCACTGGCGCCGGAAGGCGGGGCGGTCGCACCGCTGATGGGCCAGCAGGTCACCATCGGCGCGGGTGTACCGGGGTTGCCGGCCGGCACCTACACCTTGATGCCGTCCACCTATGCACTGATGCCTGGGGCGTTTCGCGTCGAGATCAATGGCCTGGCCGGGGAGGGCAGTGACCCGGCTACCCGTCTGATGCGCAATGGTTCCTGGTCTACCGCTGGGCACTTGTCGATCGCTGACACCGGGATCAGCAAGAGTACGGCAAGTCAGTTGATCCTGACTTCGGCCGACACCCTGCGCCGTTACTCTCAATACAACGAAACCGGCTATGCCCAGTTCGCTCGCGCCGATGCGGCCAGGCTCGGCGTGCCACGCCCTATGGTGGAGGTGGATGCCAAGACCTTGAAGTTGGCGCTGCACCCCGGCAGCGGCGCTGAGGCGTTTTCGTTCCAGGGGATTGGGCACTTCGACGCGGCGGACGGTGGTTACGGCGGTGCTGTGGCCGTACGGAATATGAGCGATAGCGGTCTCGAAGTGGTGAAGGCCGGCCAGCCGGCGAGCCATTCGTTCAGTGGCGTGACCCTGAACGCTGAAAGCCTCAACGCACTGGGTGCTTCGCGCCTGATACTGGGCGGCCTGACGCTTGTGGAATACGGCCAGTCAGGCAATTACATTACCTTTGCCGGTAACGTGAACACTCCCAGGGGCAGCATCATTCTGCGCGAAGGCGCGACGCTGGCGGCCCCAGAAGTCCTTCTGGCCAGTAATTCCGGCGAGATTCTTCTGGAGCAAGGCGCATCCATCAACACCTTGGGGCGTGGCAAGGCCAGTTACGATGCCCGGGACGGGTTTACCTACCAGGTCGCGAACATGCTGGCGGTTTCCAATGGCGTGCTCAATGTGCTCAGCACGTCACAAGGCCAGGAGGTCAGTGACGGTATCAGGCTCGGTGTCTGCGCCAGCGCTGTGTGCAGTGGGCAGACCGCACTGTATTCCGAAGGCAGTGTCGTGGCCTTGACCGACAGCACCTTCCAGCTGGGTGATCAGGTGCGTTACGGTACCCGGCACCTCAACCTGGGGGTGAACAGCATCAACCTCGGCAGCGCCGAGGCCTTGGCTGCTGTAGCGGGTAGTCGCTTGCCGGCCGGGCTGACCCTCACTCAACCGCTGCTCGATCGTTTGCTACGCGGTGACACCCAGCTCGGTGCACCTGCCCTCGAGACCCTGCAACTCTCGGCCCGTGACAGCGTCAATTTCTACGCCAGCACCACACTGGATACCTATGACCCGGTGACTGGAAAATCGTTGCTGGACAACCTGATGCTCTCGACACCGGCAATTTATGGCTTGGGAGGCGTCGATGATGTGGCAACCCTCCACACGGCCAACTTGATCTGGTTGGGTGCGACAACACCCCCAGGCGCCGTGGTGGCCGGCGGTGCTGGTACTGGTAGCGGGCGCCTGGATATCAACGCCGAGCGTATTGAATTCGGTTACGGCGCCTTTGCCCAGCCAAGCACCACCAAGACTTTTGACCGCCTGGCCCTGGGCTTTGCCAACGTCAACCTCAACGCCAGCGAACGTATTACCGCCAACCACAAGGGCAGCCTGTCGGTCTATCAGAGTCAGGGGGCTTATGACCCGATCAAGGGCTTCCAGTACAACGGGGGCAATCTCTCCATCCTCACGCCGTTGATGACCGGTGAAGGGGGCTCGGTAAATCGCCTCACAGCGGGCGGTGCGATTGATGTCGGCGCCTCGGCGGGTCCGCGTGGCATGGCTAACGGCCAAGGCGCCGAGTTGTCGCTTCAAGGCGACAGCATTCGTCTGGCCAGTGCGGTGGTATTGCCCAGTGGCAAGGTCAGCCTTGGCGCCCGTGGCGACGTGGTGCTGACCGACTCGGCGCTGATCGACGTCGCCGGTCGTGCCATCGCGTTCAACGATGTGACCCGGTATGGCTGGGGCGGCGAGGTGCTGTTGGACAGCCGCAACGGCAACATCCTCCAGGCGGCGGGTTCGACCATTGACCTGTCGGCCAAACACAACCAGGCCGGCAAGCTGCGGGCCGTGGCGCTGGACGCGGCGGGTGGTGTTGTCGACCTGCAAGGCAAGATCCTGGGCAGCAGCACTGGCTATTACGATGCTGGCGGCACCTTGATGCCTTATCAGGCCGGTACGGTGGAGATCCAGGCGCAGCGCCTGGCGGACAGCGGTTCCCTGGACCAACAGTTTGCGTCCCTCAACCAGCGCTTGAACGAAGGCCAGGTATTCGGTGCGCGCAGCTTCCAGCTCAAGCAGGGTGACCTGACCATCGGCAATGGCCTCAAGGCTGGCGCTATCAGCGTTTCGGTGGACAACGGTAGCTTGCGGGTCAACGGGGTGGTGGATGCCAGTGGCGAGCGGGTCGGTAGCATCAACCTGGCCGGCAAGCATGGCCTGACCCTGGATAGCGGTGCGGTGCTGGATGCCCATGGCAGCAAACTGCGGGTCGACAGTTACGGCAAGATCATTGATTCGCCAAACCGGGCCATGGTGGTCCTGGGTTCCGGCAACGGCTTGCTGACATTGGCCGAGGGCACGCGTATTGACCTGCGCCATGGCACGCAAACCCCGTCAGGTAACGATGGTCGTAATCGCGGCACCCTGGAGTTGAACGCGCCACGGCTGATCAATACCGACGGTACCAGCAACGACATCGCCATTGATGCCCGTGGCCGCCTGGATATCCTGGGCGCCCGATCGATCAACCTCAACGGCATGGTCAGCTATGACGACGCGGTGGAGAAAACCGATCCGACTGCCAGCGGGCGGCCGTATCAGGTGATCGACCAGGCGTACCTGGATGGCAAGCATGCCTTGAGCACAGCCTTCATCAACGCGGCGCTGCTCAACAACAACCTGCTGCAGAACAAGCTCGCCGGTTTGAATAACCCGACCTATGCCGATGTGTTCCACCTGCGTCCTGGTGTGGAAATCGTCAGCAAGACCCCGGACGGTGATCTGGTGGTGCAAGGCGACGTTGACCTTTCTGGTTATCGCTACGCCAGTCTTAACCCCCATAGTCAGAAAACCTCGGTTTACGGCTCGGGTGAGTCCGGTAGCCTGACCTTGCGTGCCGGTGGCGACTTGAACATCTACGGCAGCATCAACGACGGTTTTGCACCACCTCCGGTGACGGTGGATGACAAAGGTTGGGTGTTGTTGCCAGGGACCGACTTCACCGGCGGCGATATTGTCGTGCCCGGTAACGGCGTGACCTTGGCCGATGGTACGGCCTTCCCAGCGGGCACCGTGTTGAACTACGACTTACCGATCAAGGGGATGACCTTGATCGCCGGTACTCGTTTGCCGGTGCGTGCAACCCTGGCTCAGAATCTGGTATTGCCGGCCGGCACGGTGCTCGCGGCGGCGGTACGGGATGCTTCCGGGAATGTGTTGTGGGCGGCTGGTACGTTGTTGGGCCAGGCGCAAACACTGGTGGCCGGCTCACAGTTGGACGCAGGGAGCCTGTTGACCCAAGGCACGTCGCTCAAGGCCATGACCTGGCCCAAAGGGGTTCCATTGCCCTTCGTGTCCGCACCCGCGAGGCCTGCTGACAATATTGTCTCCCTTAACGGCAATATACCGCTGCCACGGGGGGCGTTGATTCCTTCTGGTACCAATATCAAGCTGCCGGACGGGGTGGAGTCGGTGCAGTTGCGCCCGGAAGTGGCTGGCCGTCAGGGTAAGCTCTGGGCCATTTCGCCGATGCTGGCCGAAGGTTCGCAATCCTGGTCGTTGCGGTTAGTGGCGGGCGCCGATACTGAAGCGGCAGACAGCCGCATTTTGCAGGCACATCCGCGCAGCGGCGACTTGCACTTGGCGGACAGTCACTACGGCATGTTTGCCAAGAAACTGCCCCCGCAAGGTGTTCAGGTATGGAGCGCGCAGGCAGTCCTCGAGCTCGGTCCGGATGGCGAGGGGCTGGATATCAAAGAAGGTGAACCGATTGACCAGGCATTGCTTGATGACTTGAACCAGGGAAAGATCGAGGACTTTTGTGGCACATTCCCGCAGTACTGTGCGACCAAGACCCAGTATGTCTGGACCAATGATGCAGTGGACGAACTGGGAGTCGAGGCTGGAACAGTGATCACCGACGCGTTCATCAAGGGGCTGGGTATTCCAGGTATGGAAACGGTCGAGGACGTATGTACTCAGGTACCGTCTTTTTGCCTGGCCCAGGGGGATACGAAGTACGAGGCAACGCCATCAAGTGCGCGCTTCAGTGTGATCCGTACCGGCACAGGTGACCTTGATCTGCTCAGCGCCGGTAACCTGAGCATGGATTCGCTGTACGGCGTCTATACCGCAGGGACCTCTTCCACGGCCACTTACAAGGGAGACCCTTATAACCAGCCCAAGGTCCTCGGGGCGGACAAGACTGTGCTGAACGATCCGGGCAGCTACTTCGAGCAGTTCGTCAACGGTTCCGCCGACAGCCTGTATCGGGCCTGGTACCCGGAGGCGGGCGGTAACCTCACCTTGAACGTCGGTGGCAACCTGACGGGAAATATCATTGGCAGTGCCACGAGTTCCTTGCGACCCAATCCCCAGGACCGAGGTACTGATTCGGCAGGCGTCGACAACTGGTTGTGGCGTCAGGGCAGCGGTACAGTGAATACCGGTGGGCAAGCCCAGCCTACGGCCTGGTGGGTCAACTTTGGCAGTTACACTGCTGATGGTGGCGCGGTCGACAAGTTGGTCGGTTTTACCGGTTTTGGCACCTTGGGTGGTGGGGACCTGGATGTGCGGGTAGGGGGGGACGCCGGGCTGCTTCAGCGTATGGCTGGCAACACCCTGCTGTCCTCCGTCAATCCGCGCAGTCAGGGGCTTGTGTTGGCAGTCGGCAGCACTGGTCGGGTTGCCAATGATGGCAGCAGCCTGCAGCTAACGGGCGGTGGCGATCTACGAGTCCGTATCGGTGGCGCCTTGAACCCTGGTAACAACCCTGGTGCCGACGATCAGAACGGCATGCTGGTGGATATACGCGGCAATGCCCAATTGTTCGGCACCACCACGGGCAGTATTGAACTGACCTACGGCAGTGTGGTAAGTGCGCATAGCCCCGGTGAAACCCGGGCGTTCGATTCGTTGCAGGCCACCCGTGGCCGGGCGGGAGGTGGCATGACCCTGGTGCCGGGCGATGCCACCTTCAGCCTGGCGACCTTGGGCGACCTGGTCGTGCATGACGTGATCGACCCGGGCCGCGTCGTGCTGGCCAACAAATCATCCTTCACCCGTGGTGCAGAACAGGGAACCGGCGAAAGTTGGTTCTCATTGTGGACCGGGCACACGGCCATTGATGTATTTTCCGCCGGGGGCAATTTGGCCCCGAACGTCAGCGGCAGAGCGTCCGATCTGGCGATTGTCTACCCCTCGATTGTACGGGCGACGGCAGCCAGTGGCAGTCTTTACTACGGCAAGGCTGTCGCGATAGATACTAATGACGTTAATTACAGCAGCCCCCTGTTGTTGGCCCCGGGCTCCAACAGTGAATTGCAGTTCTTGGCGCATGACTCGATTTACGCGGGTGGTATGTTTGTCACGCCATCGGCGGCCGACCCCGGGATCATGGCCACACCTTGGCAGACGGCGTTTGTCGGCAGGATAGGCGGGCAGATTGTCACCGGTGGCAGCAACCTTTCGACTAACGGTAGTTCGTCGAACTCCAATCCACTGCCATTGTTTGTCTTTGGATCCGCCACCGCATCGGCAGCCTCGAATATCTCAACGCAACCGTCGCGCTTCTATGCCTTGACCGGAGATCTGCTGGGGGTCAGCAGTGGGCGGATCATATCCTTTAGTCCTAACCCTGGAGATTTGCATGCGGGACAGACTTGGTATGAAGGTGGTGGGCCAGTATGGATGATGGCCGGGCGGGATATTGTTAGCAGCGGTAGTCGCTTTAATACGGCTGCCAGCCCCGAATACATCCAATCGACGGGCAACCTGTTCATCCACAACAACCCCAACGATATCTCCATCGTTTCCGCCGGGCGGGACATTCTCTACAGCAACTTCCAGGTGGCCGGGCCCGGTGCATTGGAGGTGACGGCTGGCGGCAACATCCTGATGTCCGGGCGTCCGGTTTCCAGTGGCGGCGAAGTCAGCATTACCAGCCTTGGCCCTGTGATGTCGGGTGACAACCGCCCCGGTGCGAGCATTGTCATGCAAGCCGGTGCTGGCCCCAACGGCCCGGACTACCGTCGCTTCGTTGAGGCCTACCTCGATCCGTCCAACCAGCTGGTGGCTGGCGAACCGCTGACCTTGCAAGGCCAGAAAGTCGCCAAGACCTACGAAAAAGAACTGGCCACCTGGCTGGCCGAGCGCTTCGGGTTTGTCGGCGACACCGACCAGGCCCGTGCCTATTACGCGGCGCTGCCGGCCGAGCAACAACGGGTGTTTGCCCGCGACCTGTACTTCGCCGAACTCAAGGCTGCCGGCCGCGAGTACAACCAGAACGGCGGCGTGCGCCAGGGCAGTTACGTGCGCGGCCGGGCGGCGATTGCCGCGCTGTTCCCGGACAAGGACGTGGCCGGTAACCCGATTACCTACAAAGGCGATATCACGATGTTCGGCGGATCGGGTGTGCACACCGATTTCGGTGGCTCGATCCAGATGCTCACGCCGGGTGGCGGTCAGACCTTCGGTATCGAAGGTGCTGCACCGCCGTCGACGGCGGGGGTAATCACCCAGGGCGCCGGAGATATTCAGCTGTATTCCATGGGCAGCATCCTGCTGGGCCAGAGCCGGATCATGACCACCTTTGGCGGGTCGATCATGGGCTGGTCGGCCGAGGGTGACATCAACGCTGGCCGGGGCTCCAAGACCACCGTGGTGTATACGCCGCCCCGGCGGATCTATGACAACTGGGGCAACGTCAGCCTGTCGCCATCGGTGCCGAGTACCGGTGCGGGGATTGCCACGCTTAACCCGATTCCTGAGGTGCCGGCGGGGGATATCGACCTGATCGCGCCGTTGGGCACCATCGATGCGGGGGAGGCGGGGATTCGGGTGTCGGGCAATATCAACATTGCGGCGTTGCGGGTGGTGAACGCGGCGAATATCCAGACCCAGGGCAAGTCGTCCGGGGTGCCGGTGTCGGCGGCGGTGAATACCGGGGCGATGACGTCGGCCAGTGCGGCGGGGGCGGCGGCGTCCCAGGCGGCGGAGGATGCGGCGCGTAATCAGCAGGCGGCGGCGCGTCAGGGCAGGGCGTCGATTGTCACGGTTGAGGTGTTGGGGTTTGGGACGGAGCCGGTGCGGCGTGGGCCGGATTCGGCTTCGACGTCACCGGTGTATAACCCGGACAGTCCGGTGCAGGTGCTTGGGGCTGGGCCATTGAGTGACCAGGCGCGGGCGCAGTTGACGGATGAGGAGCGGCGGCAGATTAGTTTGTAGGGTTTTCAGGGACCTCTCGTTGTATTTGGGGCGATCAGTGATCGCCCATTTTTTTGGGTGGGGGTAGGGTACATATCCGTTGCTGCGGTCACGGCGGCTATTGGTTCCGCTCTTACAGCGGGTCACTTTTGAAAAGAGCCCAAAAGTAACCAAAAGGCTCTTGCCCCACCACTTGGCACCTCGCTAGTGCTCGGTGTGCCCTCACTCCGGCATTACTCCGTGGGCCGCCGCGACGGGCCATCCATGGCCCAACGCGGCTAAACCGGCGTCCTGCCGGTTTACCCACTCCGTAATACCTGCGTTCGGCCATCGTGGTTTAACGGGGCGCCTAAGATCAAAATCAAAAGCACGGCGGCCTGAAAGCCGACCTGAGTGGTAGAAGCAAAGGCAAGGCCCAGCAAGGGCCAGAGCGAAAGCAGATCTGCTTTTCTGTGGGAGCTGGCTTGCCTGCGATGGCATCACCTCGGTGTTCCTGAAAGACCGAGTTGCCTGCATCGCAGGCAAGCCAGCTCCCACAGTCGACCGTGCCCGCGTTTGATCTTGCCTTTGCTTCACACCACTCAAGCCGGCCGGTAGGCCGCTGTGCTCTTGATCTGCTTTTGACTTTGATCTTAGGCGCCCCGTTAAACCACGCTGGCCGAACGCAGGCATTGGTCCGTGGGTAAACCGGCAGGACGCCGGTTTAGCCGCACTGGGCCAGGGATGGCCCATTGCGGCGGCCCACGGAGCAATGCCGGAGTGAGGGCATGCCGAGCCTAGGCGAGGCACCGAGTGGTGGGGCAAGAGCCTTTTGGTTACTTTTGGGCTCTTTTCAAAAGTGACCCGCTGTAAGAGCGGAACCCATAGCAGCCGTTACCACAGCAACGGATATGTACACCCCCTCCAACAACCCACGAATGAAGCTTTTATGACAAAAGTTCGGTAGTCCCCAGCCACTCCCGTCTTGCCTATGTAACGCGCTTGAGGAGGCCGCAAGGCAACTTTTCGGCCAGTGACAAGATGCCAGGAGTGGAGCAAATGGGCACTATGGAACGCTACTCGAAAGTGGGTATGCAGGAGCTGGATCAGCGCCTGTCAAAGATCGTCGAAGCCGCCCGCAAAAAGCCGGTCTCGGTCTATCGCTACGGCGCACCCTGGGTCTGGATCGTCTCCCAGGATGACTGGCAAAGCGCCTTGAAAGAAGTCTCCAGCTACATCCCTGCGGGCCATTCGCTGGTGCTGCTGCGCCCGCAGATCGACGACGTGTTCGACCAACACCGCGACCTGCTCCAGGCCCTTAACGTCGAGCCCGGCCTGGTGATCGCGCCACGCACGGTGCTGCAGGTTCTCTTGCTGCAACTGCTCTATTCAGTCCCCAGCGAACAGCAACTGCACGAACAGCTCAATTACAACCTGCTGTTTCGCTGGTTCGTCGGACTGGACCTGAGCCAGAAAGTCTGGAGCGCGGCCACTTTGCGGCGTGACATCGCCACGCTGCTGGATGACCCGCGCGCAGTGCAACTGATCCAGAAAATCATTGGTGAAGTGTTCTGCGGCGCCTTGCTGCACATGCCGGAGTTCTCGCTGAACTTCGCCCTGCTGCACACCTGGCTGGCACGCCACGGCGCTACCTCGACCACCAGCAATTGAGTCGGCCAAACGCTGTGCAAACAGCGACGGCCAGTTCCCGGTATCCGGGTTTTTCGAGCATTTCAGGGGGCGGTGTGGAGCATCTGTTCAAGTCGACGTGGCCGCTCGGTACCGGGCGTTGCCTGGCGCTGTGCTGGTTGGCGCTGGGGGCGTTGGCGCAGCCGGCGCAAGCCGAGGAAGAGGGCACTCAGCCTGAGGCACCGGTGCGTCTGGTGGACGTCAATGAGTACTTCGTGCGCGGCAATACCGTGCTTGATGCGCGGGCCATCGAGGAGGCGGTGTATCCGTTTCTGGGGCCGCAAAAGTCTCTGGGGGATATCGAAGGCGCCCGTGATGCCTTGCAGAAGATCTATCAGGAACGCGGCTACCAGTCGGTGTTTGTCGAGTTGCCGGAGCAGAAGGTTGATGACGGCATCGTTTACCTGCAAGTCAGCGAAACCAAGGTAGGCCGGGTGCGGGTGGTCGGTGCCAAACACTATTCGCCGGTAGAAATTCGCGACGAGGTACCGGCGCTGAAGGAAGGCGCGGTACCGGACTTTGCCCGCGTGCAAACCCAACTGGCCGGCCTCAATCGGGGTGCCGGGCGCCAGGTCACGCCGCTGGTTCGCGAAGGCCAGCGCCCGGGCACCATGGACGTCGACCTGCAAGTGGAAGACCAGAACCCCTGGCACGCCAGCATCGGCCTGAACAACGACTACAGCGCCGACACCGAGAAGCTGCGCAGTGTTGCCACCCTGGGTTACGACAACCTCTGGCAACTGGGCCACAGCATTTCCCTGACCTACTTCACCGCGCCCCAGGACAGCTCCAACGCCAAGGTCTGGTCGGGCTCCTACAGCGCGCCGCTGAACGAGCGCTGGACCTTGCAATTCTCCGGTTATCAGTCCGACAGCAATATCGCCACCATCGGCGGCAGCAATGTGTTGGGTAAGGGCCACTCCTATGGTGTGTCGGCGATCTACAACCTGCCGGCCGGTGGTAATTGGGCCAACTCGTTGTCGATGGGGGTGGACTTCAAGGACTTCAAAGAGCAGATGCGTTTCGGCGGCAGCAGCGACCAGATCCCGCTCAAGTACGCACCGATGACCTTCGGCTACAACGGCTATCGCTACAACGAACACTCACAGTTGGGGCTGGGCCTGAACCTGGTGGTCGGCACCCGCAGCTTTTTCGGCTACGGCAGCGACGACAAGGAGTTCCAGTACAAACGCGACCAGGCCAGCGCCAGTTTTGCCGTACTCAAGGGCGACCTGAATTACACCTACACCTTCGCCAATGACTGGCAGTCGGCATCCAAGGCCGGTTTCCAGTTGGCCTCCGGGCCACTGGTTTCCAACGAGCAGTATTCCGCCGGTGGCGCCACCTCGGTACGCGGCTACCTGGCCGCCGAGCGCACCGGGGACGAGGGCTTCTTGCTGTCCCAGGAGCTGCGCACACCCTCTCTGGCCAAATTTCTCGGCAGTTATGTGCAGGAGTGGCGCTTCTATGCGTTCGCCGAAGGGGCGCGCCTGCGCCTGCACGACCCGCTGCCGGAGCAGGAAGACGAATACAGCCTGGCCAGTGTCGGCCTGGGCACCCGCGCCAGTTTGAGCAAATGGTTATCCGGCAGCCTGGATTGGGGTTACCCGCTGCTCGATGGACCGAACACCCAGAAACAGGACTCGCGACTGCACTTCAGTGTGCAGGCGACTTTCTGACCCTTTTGACGGAGATCCCTTCACATGCAACGCCTATTTCTGAGCCTGTTGATCTGCCTGGGTTTCGCACTCCCGGCTACCGCCCATGCCTGGTGGCAGGACGATTGGCATTACCGCAAACAGATCTCGGTGGACACCACCGCCCAAGGTGCGGCGATCAGCCAGGCACTGGGCCGCACTGCGCTGCTGGTACGCCTGCACACCGGCAACTTCACGTTCGATGGGGTCAAGGACGACGGTTCCGACCTGCGCTTTGTCAGTGCCGATGACAAGACGGTATTCAACCACCAGATCGAAAGCTTTGACCCCTTGATGGGCATGGCGCTGATCTGGGTCGATGTGCCCAAGGTGGAAGGCGCCCAGCGCCAGGATCTGTGGATGTACTACGGTAACCAGAAGGCTCCTGCTGCGGCCAACGGCCAGTTGACGTTCGATCCGAACTACACCGCGCTCTACCATTTCGACGGCTCCAACGGTATGCCGCCACGGGACACCACGGCCTATGGCAATACCGCGTTGAACGCCACCGGTGCCAGTATCGACGGGGTGATCGGTCGTGCGCTGCAGTTCAGTGGCCAACCGTTGCTGTTGCCGGCCAGCCCCTCGTTGCAACACAACGCGGGCGGGGCCTTTACCTTTAGCGTCTGGTTGCGCCTGGACCAGGCCAGTGGCGAACAACTCGTGCTGGCTCGCCGCGAAGGCACCCAGAGTCTGTTGCTGGGCTTGAACCAGGGCATGCCGTTTGTGGACGTCGACGGCCAGCGAGCGGTCTCGACCCAGCCGTTGAACCCGGGGCAATGGCAGCACCTGGCGTTCACCGCCGAGGGTGACAAGGTCACGCTCTACGTCAATGGCCGCGAAACCGCGAGCCTTGCGGCGGCGGTGCCGGCGTTCAATTCACAGATGGCGATTGGCGCTGACCTGCCAGCGGTAGCCGGAGCACCTGCCAGCACTTACTTGCCGTTCACTGGGGCCATGGACGAGCTGCGGCTGTCCAAGGTCGCGCGTCCGGCCAGCCTGTTGTTGGCCGATGCCAGTGCCCAGGGCGCCGAGTCGAAACTGGTGGTGTATGGCGTGGATGAAGAACAGTCAGGCTTCGGTTTCGGCAGCCTGGGCTTCTTGCTCAAGGCCGTGCCGGTGGACGCCTGGGTGATCATCCTGGTGCTGGTGGCGATGATGTTCCAGTCGTGGATCATCATGTACCGCAAGAACCGCATGGTCGGCCAGGTCAGTCGCGCCAACGAGCTGTTCCGCGAACAGTTTGCGCAGATCGGCACGCGCCTGGAAATGTTCGCCGATGACCAGCCATTGGCCGAACGCCTGAACCATTCTTCGCTGTGGCGCCTGTACCTGGTGGCGGTCAAGGAGATCCGTACCCGCCGCGCCCAGGGCGCCGACACCTCGTCGGTCTCGGCGGCCACCATCGAGGCCATCCGCTGCTCCATGGACGGGGTGCGCACCCGCGAGAACCAGCAACTGAGTTCCAAACTCTCGACCCTGTCCAACGCGATTGCCGGCGGCCCTTACATCGGCCTGCTTGGCACGGTGCTGGGGATCATGGTGGTGTTCCTTGGTACGGCCATGGCCGGTGACGTGAACATCAACGCCATCGCCCCGGGCATGGCGGCGGCCTTGCTGGCCACGGCCATGGGCCTGTTCGTCGCGATCCCCGCACTGTTTGGCTACAACCGCCTGATTACCCGCAACAAGGAAGTCAGTGCCGACATGCGCGTGTTCGTGGACGAGTTCATCACCCGCCTGGCGGAGATGCACGGCGAAAGCCAGTCCAGTGAATCGGCGCATCAACGTGCCCACCACGCCGCCTTGCCGGCCTGAGGAGAATCATCATGGCTTCCGTGAATGCCTCCCACGACGATGACGACGACGCCGCTGTCGACAGCATCAACATCACGCCCCTGGTGGACGTGCTGATGGTGGTGCTGGTGATGTTCATCCTCACCGCCACTGCCCAAGTCTCGGGGATCCAGATTCACCTGCCGAAGGCCAGCGCTTCGGTGTCGTTGTCCGAGGCCAAGACCAAGGCCATTTCGGTGAATGACGGCGGCCAGGTGTTCCTCGACGCCTATCCGGTGACCCTCGGCGAGCTGGAAGAGCGACTGCGTATCGAGAAAGCGCAGAACCCCGACTTTCCGGTGATCGTGCGCGGCGACGCCATGGTGCAGTACCAGAAGGTGATCGAGGTGCTCGACTTGTTGCGGCGCCTGGAGCTGTCCCAGGTCGGGCTGGTCACCGGCAAACCGAGCCAGGGCTGAGTGATGACTGCACAGATGCCGATCCCGCCTGTACCGGTGAAGAACAAGCCGCGGTTGCGCCCGCTGAAGTGGGGCGCAGGCCTGCTGTTGGGCGCTGTGGCCGCCTGGTTGCTCTGGCAATGGGCCAATGACATGAGCGGTGTGCGCCGCGAAGCACCCAAGGTGCCGATGATTATCCCGTTGCCGCCACCGCCACCGCCGCCACCGGAAAAACCCAAGGAGCCCGAGCCCAAGGTGGAAGAGAAGATCCCCGAGCCTGAACCCACGCCTGCACCCGAGGAGGTCAAGCCTGAGGAACAGGCACCACCGTCTCCGGCCGACGACCTGGCTAACCCGATGCAGATCGACGGCGACGCGCAGTCCGGTAGCGACGCGTTCAACATCGGCGCCGGCAAGGGCGGCGGCATGGCAGGTTCCGGTGGCGGTGGCCTCGGAACTGGCACGTTCAAGCAATACCTGGCGGGCGTGTTCCAGCGCCTGCTGCGTGAAGACCCCGAGTTGCGCAAGAAGGCCTACGCGGTGCAGGCCGACCTGTGGTTGAGCGCGGATGGCGAGGTGACGCGCGTGGAGCTGGCCAAATCCAGCGGCGATGCCGACACCGACGCCCAGGTAATGGCTGCACTGCGGGCCACGCCACGCCTGAAAGAACGTACGCCGGCCTCTCTGACCCTGCCGGTACGCCTGTCCCTCAAGGGCCGGCGACCGGATTGATCGAACCCCATTTTGCAGTTCTCTACAGGAGTTGTGTGCAGATGATTTCCCATGTGAATCGATTGACCCTGGCGGTCGGCATGGTCATTGCGACCCTGGTCGGCCAGGCGACGGCAGCACCTGCCGCGCCCTCGGAAAACGCCACGATCAACCTGATCCGCCTGCTGGTGCAGCAAGGTGTGCTCAAGCAGGAACAGGCCGAGGGCTTGATCGCCCAGGCCGAAAAAGAAGCCCAGCAAGCCCGCCAGGCCAGCACCGCCACGGCGGTTGCGGCAGGTCCGGCGACGGCCCCGGGGGACGTGCGGGTGCAATACGTGCCGGCGGCGGTACGCGATCAGATCCGCGATCAGGTCAAGGCCGAAGTCATGGCCACCGCCAAGCAGGAAAACTGGGCCCAGCCCAATACCTTCCCCGATTGGGTCTCGCGTATCAGCTTCGACGGCGACATTCGCCTGCGGGACGAGTCGCGCTACTTCTCCGGCAACAACAGCAATGAAATTGTCGACTACGCCAAGCTCAACGACTCGGGCCCTTACGACGTCAACAAGGACACCAACAGCAAGCTGCCGCCGTTGCTCAACACCCGCCAGGACCGCTCAAACAGCATGCGCCTGCGGGCACGGTTGGGCATGAAAGCAGTGGTGGCGCCGGACTGGACCGCCGGCATTCGCATCGGCACCGGCTCCGACAACAACCCGGTGTCCACCACCCAGGCCCTCGGTGGCGGGTTTGGCAAAAAGGACATCTGGCTCGACCAGGGCTACCTGACCTGGAAGGCCACCCAGGACCTGACCCTGACCGGTGGGCGGTTCGCCAACCCGTTCTTCTCCACCGACATGATGTATTCCAACGACCTCAACTTCGACGGTGTGGCGGCGCTCTTCAACCACAAGCTCAGCAGCGACTGGAGTGTGTTCGGCACCCTCGGTGCGTTCCCGGTGGAGTACAGCTCAGACACGGCCAGCAACAATGGCCTGGACAAGGAAGACAGCGACAACAAATGGCTGTTTGGCGGCCAGATCGGCGCCAACTGGAAGATCAACAACACGAACAGCCTCAAGGGCGCGTTGGCCTACTACCGCTTCGACAGCATCGAAGGCCAGCGCTCCAGCCCCTGTACGCCTTGGGCCGGTCAGCCAAGCTGCGACAGTGATGGCTCGCGCTCGGCCTTCATGCAAAAGGGCAACAGCGTGTTCCTGCTGCGCAATATCAGCGCCAACCCGGCCACGCCTGGCCTGACCCCACAGCCACAGTACGTAGGCCTGGCTTCGAAGTTCGACGTACTTGACCTCAATCTGGTCTGGGACAGTGAGTTGCCGAACGACTTCAAACTGCGCAGCCAGACCAACTTCATTCACAACCTGGCCTATGACAAGGGCGAGATGCTCAAGCGCAGCGAAGGCGAGATCGTCAACAACATCAACCGCGATGGCCAGTTTGAAAGCGGCGCCAACGCGATGATGGTGCAGTTCACCCTGGGCAGTGCGCTGGAGATGAAAAAGGCTGGCGACTGGAACGTATTGGCGGGCTACAAGTACATCCAGCCTGACGCCTTGCCCGATGGTTTCAACGACTCCTCATTCCACCTCGGCGGCACCAACGCCAAGGGCTATTTCATCGGCGGCAACTACGGTATCGACAAGAACATCTACGCCAGTGCGCGTTGGCTCAGCGCCTCCGAAGTGTATGGCGCACCGTTTGAAGTCGACGTCATGCAACTGGAACTCAACACGCGCTTCTGACGCGCAGGGAGACACCCCATGAACACGCGAATTTGCGGCCTGTTACTGGTGATTGGCAGCCTGGCCGCCACCGGCGCCTCTGCCGAGGGCATGGAGGAGCGCTTGCGCACTCAACTGCGCAGCACCACCGCCCAGTTGCAGGCCTTGCAAAGCGAGCAGGCCCAGGCCAGCGCTGCGCGCATCGCCGCCGAGAACCAGGCCAAGCAGGCCCAGGCACAGATCAAGCAGTTGACCGCCGAACTGGACAAGGCCCGCGGTGTGGCCGAGCAACTGGTGGGGCAGCAGCAGAGCCTGCACAGCCAGGCCCAGGCGCAGGTAGCGGCCAGCAACGAACAGACCGGCAAGTTCAAGAAAGCCTATGAAGAACTGCTGGTGCTGGCCAAGGGCAAAGAGACTGAGCGCGCGCGCTTGCAGGTGCAATTGAGCGAACGTGACACACAAGTGCAGCAATGTTCAGCCAAGAATCAACAGATGTACGGCGTGGCCCAGCAGTTGCTGACGGCCTACGAAAAAATCGACGTGGCCGAGGTCATGAGCATCCGCCAGCCGTTCGCCAGCGGCGCACGGGTCAAGTTCGAAGAACTGGCCCAGGGGTTTGGCGACCAGCTGTACCAGAGCCGCTTTGACGCGCCCCAGGCTGTCGTCAATCACTGATCAACCAGGAAGCGATAAACCATGAGCGAATTGATCACCAGCGTGACGCCCAAAGGCCTGACCGAGTTATTGCAAGCAGCGGGCTACCGGGTCAACCAGACCGACCAGAACGGCATCGTGCAACTGCTCAGCGCCAGTCAAGGCATCGGCTTTGCCGTGCGGTTTGGTAACCCGGCAGCAGAGCAGGGCAGCTACGTGGATTTCACCTACAGTTGCGCGCTGCGGGTCCAGGGCCAGTTGCCGGAAGGTCTGGCACAGGTATGGAACGCCTCGCGGCGTTTTGCGCGGTTGTCGTTGCAGGGTGAATTCCTGCTGATGGAAATGGACGTGGTGGTGGCCGGCGTCGGCGCCGACCACCTGCGCAGTCAACTGGAACTGTGGGACCGCCTGTTGCAGGAATTCATCGTCTACCTGCGTGAGTACAGCCAGAATGCCGCGCAGCTTGAGGCGGCGCCGACCGTGGAAAACCGCGAAGAGGCCCCGGTCCTGTGAAAAAACCTACCCTGGTGATCGGCGCTGGAGCGCTGGCGCTGTTGGTGGTCGCGGTTGTATCAGGCCTGCGTCCGGGCAGTGATCCGGTAGCTGCCCAGCAACCGGTGCCCATCATCAATGATGGACCCGCCGTGGCGCGCCTGGGCAATCAGCAGGTGGCGTTACCGGAGCTCAAGGCCTTATTGGCGACCTTGCCGGTTGAGTCGCGCGAGCAACTGCGGGGGAATCGCGGCGCCCTGGAAACCTGGATCCGCTCGCGGCTGGCGCAAAAGACCGTGCTGGAACAGGCCGACGCCCAGGGCTGGCGCCAGCGCCCGGAGGTGGAGCAACAGACCCGTGCCGCCACCGAGCAGATCGTGTTTCGCGACTACATGTTGTCAGTCAGTCAGGTTCCCGCCGACTACCCAAGCGAGGCGGAACTGCAGCAGGCCTACGACAGCGGCAAGGCCGGATGGCTGACCCCGCCGTTGTACCGGGTCAGTCAGATATTTCTCGCGGTGAATGACCCGCAAAACCTCGACGCGGTGCGCCGCCAGGCCCAGGAACTGAGCCGCAAGGCGCAGGCGGCGCCGGGTGAATTTGCGGCCTTGGCCGGGCAGTATTCCCAGGACGTCGACAGTGCCCGGCGCGGCGGCGACTCGGGTCTGCAACCGTTGCAGCAACTGGTGCCAGAGGTACGGGGTGCCGTCTCGCGACTGAAAGTCGGTGCGGTTTCGGACGCGGTACAAAGTGCTGCGGGCTTTCATGTGCTCAAACTCACTGGGCAACAACCGGCGGGCACCGCCAGCCTCGACGAGCTGCGCGAGCGCCTGACCCAGGCTTTGCGCGACCAACGCCAGGAGCAGATCGCCAAGGCGTACCTGGAGGGCATGCTCAATACCGCCACCTTGAGCATTGATGGCGCCGAACTGAACAAGGTCCTGGAATAGAAAACTACAAGGCTTGGATGCAAAGACCCATACGACAGGGAGTCCCCCATGGCATTACTGGAACCCGCTGCACCCCAAGACAGCACGCCGTATCGCACCCACAGTCACGGGCGGGAAACCTGGCTTGCCCAGACTGCCACGATCGTCAAGAGCGATTCGGAAGTGATCGGCTACTTTCTTACCAGCGCCCGCTGTGGCTGCTTCATGCAGGCGGCACGCCGGCTTAATATCAAGGCGACGTTGCTGCGCAAGCGCCTGGCACAGTTGGAAGAGCACCTGGGGCGTACGCTATTCAGCTATCAAGGCAACGGGGTTCTGCTCAGCCGTGAAGGCCAGCAGTTGCAGGCGCATCTGGTTGCCAGGGCCCATGAGTGGCGCCTGCCGATGATCGAGCAACCGCTGATTCGCCTGGCCGTGGCCGAGCCGATCCTGCATGACATCCTCGGGCGCGACCTGATTGCGTTGTTGCGACGTAATGCGAGCGTGCGACTGGAGATTATCTCCATCGACAGCGAGCTGGCGTTGCAAGCCGTGGAGGCTGATGTGGTGCTGTGGTTATCGGGAACGGACGCGTCAACGCCCGGCCCCGGTTGTGCTACCCAGCCGCCACGGGCGCTGGCGAGCCTGAATTACCTGCCGCATATCGCCAAGCGTTACTCACGGCTGGCGACCCGCCCGGACAGCCTCGAGGATCTGGCCGACTACACGTTGGTGCAGTGGCAACCGGACCAGCAGGTCGAAGCCTTGCAGCCTTGGAACACCCTGGTGCGAGAGCGCCTGGCCGCTGTGGTGCGGGTGCACGTCTATTCCCTGATGCTGGAAATGATTCGCTGCGGTGCGTGCATTGGCTTGTTGCCACGCTATATGAGTTGCGTCGACCGTGGGCTGATCGCTTTGCCCGGGTTACTGAGCGAGAAGATGCAACGTCAGGTCTGGATGGCGGTGAATGCGGATGTGCGGCATCCGCAGGAGGTGGACATGATTGTCGAACTGATCGTCAGTACGTTTGAGGGGCGCAGGGATTGGTTTGATTAATCGGGTGCAAATCAGCGTCCTTCAAACACCGGCGGCCTGCGCTCTGCAAACGCCGCCAGCCCCTCGCCGAAATCCGCGCTTTCACAGGCCTGGCGCCGTAACTCGGCAATCTGCTCCATGGCCTGCACCGGCATGGGTTGCAGGTCTTCGAGAATCCGCAGTTGTTCCTTCACCGCCTGGATTGCCAACGGTGCCTTGGCAGCGATGCCCTGGGCCATTTCCAGGGCGGTGGCTTCCAGGGTTTCGGTGGTTACCAGTCGGTTGATCACGCCGAAACGTTCGGCGCGTTGTGCATCCAGTTTCTGCGCACAGAAGAACATTTCCTTGAGCACATGGATCGGCAGGTTGTTGAAGAACCGCAACAGACCGCTGGTGGTGTAGGGCAGGCCGATATTGGCCGGGGTCATGGCGAAGCTGGCGCTGTGATCGGCGACCACCAGGTCGCAGCTCATGGCCAGGTCGACTGCGCCACCCCACGCCGAGCCCGAGATGGCGGCGATGACCACGCCGGGGTAGGCGCGGATCCTGCGCAGCACCCGCTCCAGGGGTTTGCCGGGGGCCACCGGATCGCGATCGTGGGACAGCTCGCCGATGTCGTGGCCGGCACTCCATACCGATTGGCCCACTTCAGCACCGAGAATCACCACACCAACCCGTTGCTCCGCGAGGGCGGCGAGGTGTTCGTCGACGGCGTTAAGCAGTTGCGCGCTCAAGGCATTGCGCTGGCTGGGGTTGCTGAAGACCAGGCGAGCGATACGCGGCTCGAGCCTCTGGACCGTGACGTAGTTGGAAGTCATTGTGCGGCTCCTGTTGAGTGTTGGTAGAGAACGTTGGCCTTGAGCAGGGCCTGAATCGACGCAGGGTCGAAACCGGCCTCTTGCAGCACCGCCACGCTGTGCTCGCCCAGCAGGGGCGGCGGGCGTTGTTTGCGGTCAGCGGCGGTGCCTGCGTTATTGAAAATCGGCGTCACCACCTGGCGCAATGCACCCAGGGTGGGATGACTGAGGGTTTGGGTCAACTGGCTGTGCAATACCTGTGGGTCATTAAAGACTTCGTCCAGGGTATTGATCGGGCCGGCAGGCAACCCGGCGGCGATAAACAGCTCGGTCCATTCCCGTTTGCTGCGGGTTTTCAGGCGGCTTTCGAGGATGGCTTTCAGTTCTTCCCGGCGTTCCACCCGGGCTTCATTGCTGGCGAAACGCGGATCGTCCGGCAGCGCCGGGAGGTCGAGCAGGGCGCATAAACGCCCCCACATGGCTGGGGTGATGGGTGCCAGGTTCAGCGGACCGTCCAGGGTCTGGAAGACCCCGTAAGGGGCGATCACCGAGTGGGCGTTGCCGGTGCGTCGCGGCACATCCCCCAGGCTCAGGAAACGCTGGCCATGGACACTGAGCAAACCCACCAGGCTGGCCAGCAGCGAGGTGTTGACGTGTTGGCCGCGCCCGGTGCGTTCACGCTCCAGCAGGGCCGCCAATACGGCGCTCACCAGCCACATGCCCGAGGTCAGGTCGCCAATGGCGGTGCCGGTACGGGTCGGGTCGCCGTCGCTGAAACCGGTCAGGCTCATCAGGCCCGAATAGCCTTGGGCGATCTGGTCGAACCCCGGCCAACTGCTCATCGGTCCGTCGTTGCCAAAGGCGTTGATACTGCCCAGGATCAGCCGTGGATTGCGTGCGCTGAGTACTTCATAGCCCAGGCCCATGCTGTCCAGAGTGCCGGGCTTGAAGTTCTCGATGACGACGTCGGCTCCATCGATCAGTTGCTGGAGGGTGTCCAGGCCATGGGGGGAACGGAAGTCCACGCACAGGCCGCGTTTGTTGCGGTTGCACGACAGATAGTAGGTGCTGACGCCCCGGTCGAACGGTCCCCAGGTACGGCTCATGTCGCCGGCGGGGCCGGGCTCGACCTTGATCACATCGGCCCCCAGGTCTGCCAGCACCATGGTGCAGAACGGTCCCGAAAGGGCGCGGCTCAGGTCGATGATCTTGATGCCTTGCAACGCTTGCATGGGTTTCTCCTGTCCGGGTTATTGCGGCAATGTCTGGTGGCGGGTTTCGACGGCAAACGGCAGGATCAGGATGCCCAACACAAAGGCGGCAGCCGTCCAGGCGATAGGCGCTCCGATGGAGCCATACCCATGAATCGCGGCGGCCAGCAGGAAGTTGACCCCGGCACCGATGAAGCGCCCCACTGAGGCATTGAAGGCAAAGGCCGTGGCGCGAATCCGGGTGGGGTACTGTTCGGGCAGCCACAGGGAAAAGATCGCGAAGTTGCCGCCGAAAAAACCCAGGAACAGCAGCGACACCATGAACAGGTGCAGGCCGTTATCCAGGTAGAACACCCAGCCGAAGGCGAAGACGATCGAGGCCGCCATGCCGCCGAAGTAGATACCCAACGCCTTGCGCCGGCCGACGCGTTCGGCCAGCCACGGTGCGACGAGGCAGCCGAGGATGGTGCTCAACGACAACACTGCCGCGCCAATCGACGCCAGGTGTACCGCGCCCACGTGGTCGATACCGGCGCGGGTCGCCAGGGTGACCACGGCGGTGGCTTCATACACCGAGCCGGCCCACAGCCCGACAATGGCTACGCCCACCAGGGCCGAACTGGTCAACGTGCGACGACGAAATGCCGGAGCAAAGATTTCCCACCACACGGCACGTGTGGTCGTGGCGGGTTTTACCTGGCGAATCTGCTGGGGTTCCTTGACCTTCAACGCGGTATAGATCGCCACGACCGCCGGGAACAGTCCGCACAAAAACATCACCCGCCAGCCATAGGTGGCGCCGACGGTGTAGTTGAGCAAGGCGGCAATGAAAAAGCCCAGGTAGTAACCGGTCTGCAAGTATCCGGCGCCCATCTTGCGCCGGTCTTCCGGCCAGCTCTCGGCCACATACGTACCGGCCAGGGCCCACTCGCCGCCGACGCCGATCCCAGCGATCAAACGGAAAATCGCCAGTTGCCAGATGTTGTCGGAGAACGCTGCCGCACCGGTAAACAACGAATACACCAGGATGCTCGCAGCCAGCACCTTGACCCGCCCGAACCGGTCCGCCAACGGTCCCCAGATGAATGAGAGCCCCCAACCCACCAGAAACAGACCAAACATAATCGAGCCGTACATGGCGATGTTGGCAGGCGTGGGGGCGAGGCCCGAGTTGGGCAGCAATTCGGTGAGGGCGGGAATCAGCACCAGGGCAAAAATCACCGAGTCCACGCCATCCAGGACCCAGCCCAGGTACACCGCCCAGAAACCGCGAATCTGTTCGCGGGACAGGGGCGTCTTGATTGGTTTTATGCTCGTTGCCGACGCGGTTAACGCTTTGGACATGACGATCTCCCATTGACCCTGATCGGGCCTATAGAAGCGCGGCGAGGCGCTTCGTTTATTGTGAAATCAATCTATGCCCGTGACCCATAAGCCACAAATATGAAATTCCTTTGGTTCCATCGGATCTTTATATAGAGTCGAATTTTTCAGGAGGCTCCCATGGACCTGCGCCAGCTGCGGTACTTCATCAAGGTGGTCGAGTGCGCGAACATCACCCGCGCCAGCGAAGCCCTGCACATCGCCCAGCCGGCGATCAGCCAGCAGATGCGCAATCTGGAGCGGGACATGGACATGCAGTTGCTCGAACGCAGCGTGCACGGGGTGGTGCCGACTGCTGCGGGGCAAACCTTGTATCGGCATGCCATTGAGTTGTTGCGACAGGCCGATGGCACTCGGGAACTGCTGCGTCAGGATGCTGAATATCCGCAAGGCAAGGTTTCGGTGGGCATGCCGTCGAGCACGGCGCGGATGCTGGCGATTCCTCTGGCCCGGACCATTCGCAGTCGTTATCCGGGGATCAAGCTGGAGTTGATCGATGCGCCGAGCGCCGAGCTTGGAGGGTTGATCACCGTAGGGCGGGTGGCGATGGCGGTGGTTGTCGATGGGGTGCCGACCCGTGGTGTGGCGTCGCGGCGGTTGCTCAGTGAGATTCTGTACCTGGTGGCGTGGCCGGAATTTTTGCTGCCTGATGGGGCGGTGAGTATTGAGGCGCTGGCGAAGATGCCGCTGGTGTTGCCGTGTGCGCCGAATACCATTCGCAGCCGGGTTGATGCGGCCATGCAGGAGGCGGGGTTGCCGTTTGAGGTGGAGTTTGAGGCGAACTCGACGGATCTGTTGTTTTCGGCGGTGTTGGCGAAGTTGGGGGTGACGGTGTTGCCCTGGGCGGCGGCGCATGTGGAGCTGGAGCAACGCAGGCTCAAGCTGGCGAGGATTGATCATCGGTTGTTTACGCGGGAGTTGTCGTTGTGCTGGCCGGATACGGGGGTGCAGAGCAATGCGGTGGAGAAGGTCAGGGAGACGATTTTTGAGTTGTTTGAGGGGTTTGAGGGGGAGCCTGGGTGGGGGTATTGAGTACATATCCGTTGCTGCGGTCACGGCGGCTATTGGTTCCGCTCTTACAGCGGGTCACTTTTGAAAAGAGCCCAAAAGTAACCAAAG
>NZ_WNNK01000040.1 GCF_009724245.1 Pseudomonas spelaei
GTCACGCCTTTGATGGCGGTGGTGACGGTCTGATCGCCTTTGTACACATCGTCCGGCGCCACAACAGAGACGGTACCGCTCGACTGGTTCACGCCAATGGTGATGGTCTGGCCATTGTCCAGGGTGACAGTCAGCGGGTTGGTGATGTTGGTCACCGCATTACCCGATTTGTCGACCAAGGAGGCTGTGTAAACGATCTGGCCGCCTTCACCCACAGTGGTGGTGGCCGTCAGCACCACATCGACCTTGTCGATGGTGTCGTTGATGGTGGTGGTTGCGCCGTCGCCAGCCACTTCCAGCTTCTCGAAGTTGCCGCCAGTGGTGTCAGTGATCTTGACGGTCTGGGTGCTCTTGTCGATGAACACGTCATCGCCTGGAGCGGCCACGGTGACCGAACCAACGGTTTCACCCTGCTTGATGGTGATGGTCGAGCCGTTGTCGAGTTTCAGGGTGACGTCGGTACCGGCCTTGTTGCTCAAGGTCGCGGTGTAGGTGATCTGGCCACCTTCATTGACGGCATCAGGTGCGGTCAGCGTGACAGTGGTGGTGTTATCGGTACCCGGAGTATCCGTGACGGTGGTGCTGACCGGCGTGGTACCTGGAACCAGACTTTCAAAGTGCTCGCCACCGGTTACTTTGGTGATGGCGGTTGTAACGGTCTGGTCGCCTTTGTACACATCGTCCGGAGCCACAACCGAAACCGTGCCGCTGGACTGGTTTACACCAATGGTGATGGTCTGGCCGTTATCCAGGGTGACAGTCAACGGGTTGGTGATGTTGGTCACCGCCGCGCCGTTTTTATCCACAAGGCTGGCGGTGTAAACAATCTGGCCGCCTTCACCCACAGTAGTGGTCGCCGTCAGGACCACATCGACCTTGTCGATAGTATCGTTGACGGTGGTGGTTGCGCCGTTGCCCGCCACTTCCAGCTTCTCGAAGTTGCCGCCAGCGGTGTCGGTGATCTTGACGGTCTGGGTGCTCTTATCGATGAACACGTCATCGCCTGGAGCGGCCACGGTGACCGAACCAACGGTTTCACCCTGCTTGATGGTGATGGTGGAGCCGTTGTCGAGTTTCAGAGTGACGTCGGTACCCGCTTTGTTGCTCAAGGTCGCGGTGTAGGTGATCTGGCCACCTTCGTTAACCTCAGACGGGGCCGTCAACGTCACAGTCGTGGTGTTATCGGTACCCGGAGTATCCGTGACGGTGGTGCTGACCGGCGTGGTGCCTGGAACCAGATTTTCAAAGTGCTCGCCACCAGTCACGCCCTTGATGGCGGTGGTGACAGTTTGGTCGCCTTTGTACACATCGTCCGGAGCCACAACGGAGACAGTGCCGCTCGACTGGTTTACGCCGATGGTGATGGTCTGGCCGTTATCCAACGTCACGGTCAACGGGTTGGTGATATTGGTCACCGCCGCGCCGTTTTTATCCACAAGGCTGGCGGTGTAAACGATCTGGCCGCCTTCACCCACGCTGGTGGTCGCGGTCAGTACCACGTCCACTTTGTCGATGGTGTCGTTGATGGTGGTAGTCGCACCGTTACCGGCCACAACGAGGTTTTCGAAGTTGCCACCCGCCGTGTCAGTGATCTTGACGGTCTGGGTGCTCTTGTCGATGAACACGTCATCGCCAGGCGCTGCAACGGTCACGGAACCGACGGTTTCGCCGGCCTTGATGGTGATGGTCGAACCGTTATCCAGCTTCAGCGTGACGTCGGTACCCGCTTTGTTGGAAAGCGTAGCGGTGTAGGTGATCTGGCCGCCTTCGTTGACATCGCCCGGTGCGGTCAGCGTCACGGTGGTGGTATCGACCGAATCGGTGATGGTCGTGACCGCTGGCGTGGTGTTGGGTACCAGGTTCTCGAAGTTACCGCCGGTTGTCCCGGTGATGCTCGTGGTGACTGTGCTGCCGTTGACATAGACGTCGTTCGGCGGGGTATCGACTACTACGGTACCGACCGACTCGCCGGCCTTGATGGTAATCACCGAGCCATTGGACAGGGTCACGGTCACCGGTGTTTGCGCCGGGTTGGTCAGCGTAGCGGTGTAAGTGATCTGGCCGCCTTCGGTGACGGTATTGGTGGCGGTGAGGCTCAGGCCAGTGTTGTCGACCGAATCGGTAATGGTGGTAACGGCTGGCGTCGTGTTCGGCACCAGGTGCTCAAAGTTACCGCCGGTGGCCGTGGTAATCGTGGTGGTGACGGTGCTGCCATTGTTGTAGACGTCATTGGGCGGCGTATTGACCACCACGGTGCCGGTGGACTTACCCGCTTCAATGTTAATCACCGAGCCATTGCTCAAGGTGACAGTCACCGGCGTTTGCGCCGGGTTAGTCAAGGTCGCGGTGTAAGTGATCTGACCACCTTCGGTCACCGTCTCGGCCGCTGTCAGGGTCACGGTGGTGGTGTCGATGGTGTCGGTAATCTGGGTTACGGCTGGTGTTGGGTCGACGGTCAGCACCAGGTTGGTGCCGCCGGTGGTGCCGGTGACGGTGACGCTGATCTGGCTTGGGTCGATGTACGGGCTGTCGTTAGGGGCCAACGGCACGTTGACGGTGCCGGTCAACTGGCCGGCCGGGATGGTGATCACCGAACCGTTGGACAGGGTGACGTTCAAGTCGGTGCTGGAGGCCCGGGTGACAGTGGCGGTGTAGGTCAGCACGCCGCCGGCTTCGGTGATGGTCGGGGTGGCGCCCAGGGTCAGGGTCGACGCCTGCTGCGTCACGCCGTCATTGCCGTTCGCTTGCGCGCCGGCAAGTTGGTTCAGGGCTGAGGTGGCGAAGCCCAGGCCTGCCGTTGGAAAGCCAATCACCGGAGCAACGCTGCCAGCGGTGGCATCAAGCACTACAAAGCTGTGGCCACCGCCTGCCGCGCCGCCGACACCGGCCGCGTTTGCACCGGCTGCCGTGGCTTCGAGATCGGTCGTCGGGTCGACGCCCGCCGCAATGGCTTGCTGCAGCTCGGCAACCGACGGCGCTGCTTGCGCGGTCGCTTGGGCCAGGTCGACGCTGGAATCGGGCGTGTCAGCGCTCCATTGCGTGTCACGGCCCAAGTCCAGGATGCGGCCATCGGCCAACTGCAGGCTGACGGCGCCCGACATACCGGTGTCTATCTGGTCGCCAGCAAACAGCCGGTCGCCTTCAACGAGCACACGGCGAACCCCTTCCGGAGAAATAACAAAAACCTGGCCTACAATGCTTTTGACAATAGCAACTACGCTGCTCATTGAAGATTTCTCCGGCGATCCGCTCGCTGACTTCCATAGGCCTGACTGCGTGTTAGCTATCAGGCTGGAGGTGCTTTGAATATTGACGTGTGTTTCGTCAATAATTTGACTGTATTATTTCGAGAATAACTTTATGCCAAACTATTGACCTTATGGGCGCCATCCTAAACAATCGTCCCACTAATGTCACATTGATATTTAGCCGGCGAACCGTCCTACATGTGTGAACCAGTTCCGCTTTTTGAACTTTCCGACGTACGGTCATTACGGTTGCCATTTTCCGACACTGCGGCACGATCCGCTGTGATTTGAGACAAGAAGTCCAGGGGAACTCTATAAATGCGCTTGCACCTGTTTAAGGCAATACCGTTCGCTCTCGCCGCCAGTTTCGTACAGGCCCAAACACTGCCGCAGGCCATGCAGCAAGCGCTGGATGTGCACCCGGAAGTTCAGGCCGGCGTGAATAGCCGCCTGTCTGCCGATTACCAGTTGAAGGCAGCCAAAGGTGGCTATCTGCCGACTGTGGATCTCAACGCCGGCTATGGCCGTGAGGGCGTCGATACGTCCACGACACGTGCCAACAATCGCGCCAACGGCACCTCCAAAGACTGGGACACACTGAGTCGTGGTGAGTCTAGCCTGCGTTTGCGACAAATGATTTTTGACGGTTTCGCCACCTCCAGCGAAGTCGGGCGTCAACAAGCCACCGTCAACTCCCGTGCCTACTCCTTGCTCAGCACTTCCGAGCGCACTGGGCTGACCGTTGCCCAGGTTTACCTGGACGTGTTGACCCGTCGTGAATTCGTGCGCCTGGCCGAAGACAACCTGCGCAACCACGAACGTATCTATGACCAGATCCGGTTGCGCACCCAGCGCGGCGTGGGTAACGGCGCCGACCTGGATCAGGCCGAGGCTCGTTTGGCCCAGGCCCGTAATAACCTGATCACCGAGCAGACCAACCTGTCTGATGCTCAAACCAACTACCTCAGTGCCGTTGGCCAGGCACCTGATCAGTTGGAGCGTCCGCCCAGCTTCATGGCGATGCTGCCCGCCGACCTGAACGAAGCGCGTCGCCAGATGCTCGACAACAGCCCGATTCTGCGTTCGGCCGAGTCCGATATCGTTGCTGCCGAGCAACAGTACGAAGCGGCCAAATCCGCGTTCTACCCGCGCTTTGATGCTGAGTTGGGTACCAATGCCGACAACAACATCAACGGTGATCCGAGCCATAGCAACGGTTGGGAAGCCATGGTGCGCATGCGCTTCAACCTGTTCGCCGGTGGCAGCAACAAGGCCGATCTGGAATCCAAGTCCTATCAGTCCAATCAGGCTCTGGATATCCGCAACAATGCCCTGCGTGTGTTGAACGAAGAACTGGGCCTGGCCTGGAACGCCTTGAACAACGCCAATGCCCAGGTGCCGATTGCTCAGCAATATGTTGATCACAGCACCAGCGTACGCACCGCCTACCAGCAACAATTCAGCCTGGGCCAACGGACCCTGCTCGATTTGCTCGACAGCGAGAACGAACTGTTCACCGCTTCCCGCCGCCTGGAAGAAATCAAGAACATTCAGTTATTTACTCAATACCGAATCAAGGCGACCATGGGCGAGTTGCTCAAGAGCCAGGGAGTGGTCGCGCCAATGGCCTCCGTCGTGCAGAACGATGTGAAGCCGAAAGTCCAACTGCCTGGGATGAATTGAGCTATTCCTTATAGACCCATCAGTTAGTCGAGAGTACCCGCGTGGAATCCGAAGTCGGTCGAGTTAATCTCAGTCATGATCCACGCACGCTGCACGACGACCCGTTACTCGACGGGTTGTTGGCGCTCTGTGCCCTGCACCAGAAGACTGCCAGCGCGGCAATGCTGACCACCGGCCTGCCGTTGCCGTCGCAGCGCCTGAGCGCTGACTTGCTGGCCCGAGCGGCTGCCCGGGCCGGTTTGCAGGGGCGTTTGCTGCAGCGCAAGCTTGATTCGATTCCCGCCATTGCCATGCCGGCGCTGCTGTTGCTCAAAGACGGCCGCAGTGCCGTGCTGCTCGGTTGGCAGGGTGAAGATGAAGCGCAGGTACTGCTCAGCGAAAGCGACGGTGGCGAGACTATCGTCAAGCGCGAAGCATTGGCCGAGGACTACATCGGCAAAGTGTTCTTCGCCCAACCCCAGCACAAGTTCGATGTCAGCCACGGCACCCTGATTCCCCGGGCCCGCTCCTGGTTTCGCGACACCCTCAAGCGTTCGCGCTGGCTTTACGCCGACGCCATCGCCGCCAGTTTCCTGATCAACATCATCGCCATGGCCGCGCCATTGTTCGTGATGAACGTCTATGACCGCGTGGTGCCGAACCAGGCCACTGCAACCCTGTGGGTGCTGGCCACTGGTATCATCATCGCCTACATTTTCGACCTGATCCTCAAGAGCCTGCGCAGTCTGTGCCTGGATTTGGCCGGCAAGAAAACCGACCTGATCATCTCCGCCACACTGTTCGAGCGGATCGTCGGCATGTCGATGAAGTACCGCCCGGCGCGGGTCGGCAGCTTTGCCCAGAACATCCACGAGTTTCAGAGCCTGCGGGACTTCCTCGCGTCCCTGACGCTGACCAGCCTGATCGACCTGCCATTCACCCTGCTGATTTTCCTGGTGATCGCCATGCTGGGCGGGCATCTGGTGTGGATCCCGATGTTGGCCTTCCCGATTGCCCTGGGCATCGGCTATCTGCTGCAAAAGCCGCTGGTCGCGACCATGGAACGCACCATGGCCCTGGCCTCCGAGCGCCAGTCGAGCCTGATCGAAACCCTGGCCGGGCTGGACGCGGTCAAGGTCAACAACGCTGAAAGCGAACGCCAATACCAATGGGAACAAACCATTGGCACCCTCAGCCGCCTTGAGCTGCGGGTGAAAATGCTTTCCGGCCTGTCGATGAACATCACCCTGCTGCTCCAGCAATTGGCGGGTGTGATCATGATCGTCTTCGGGGTCTACCAGATTATTGGCGGCAACCTCAGCATGGGCGGCCTGATTGCCTGCTACATGCTCAGCGGTCGCGCCCTCAGCCCGCTGGCCTCGTTGTCGGGCCTGATGACCCGCTACCAGCAAGCCAAGGTCACCATGGTCTCCACCGACCAGATGATGGAGCTGCCCCAGGAGCGCAACTTCGAAGAGCGCCCCCTGAGCCGCCGCACCCTGCAAGGCGCCATCGAATGCCGGGGTATGAACTTTACCTACCCCAACCAGCAGAACATGGCGCTCAAGAACATCAACCTGATCATCAAGCCCGGGGAGAAAATCGGCATCATCGGCCGCAGCGGCTCGGGCAAAAGCTCCCTGGCCAAGTTGATCGTCGGACTCTACCAGCCCGACTCCGGTGCCTTGTTGGTGGACGGTGTGGACATCCGCCAAATCGACGTCAGCGAACTGCGCCACAACGTTGGCTACGTGCCGCAAGACATCCAGCTGCTGGCCGGTACCCTGCGCGATAACCTGGTCTCCGGCGCCCGGTACGTCGAAGACGAACTGGTGCTGCAAGCCGCCGAACTGGCGGGTGTCCACGAATTTGCCCGCCTGCATCCCCAGGGTTACGAATTGCAAGTGGGTGAGCGTGGCCAGAACCTCTCCGGTGGTCAGCGGCAAAACGTCGCCCTGGCCCGTGCCCTGTTGCTCAACCCGCCCATCCTGCTGCTGGATGAACCCACCAGCGCCATGGACAACACCGGTGAAGAGCGCCTGAAGCAGCGCCTGCAATCGGTGGTAGAGCACAAGACGGTGGTACTGGTGACGCACCGGGCGTCGTTGCTGTCGCTGGTGGACCGTTTGTTGGTGATCGACCGTGGGCAAATCCTCGCGGATGGCCCGAAAGCGGTAGTGATGGAAGCGTTGAAGAAGGGGCAGATCAGTGTTGCGTAAATTCAAGGACGCGGTCCGTCGCTATTTCATCGGCTCCGACTCGCTGGACGGCCAGCCACTGCCGGAGGTCAAGAAGGCCCTGATCGAAGACGCCCCCCGCGTGGTGCGTCTGACTATCTGGGGCATCATCGGCTTTTTCCTGTGCATGCTGCTGTGGTCCGGGTTTGCCAAGATCGATGAAGTGACCCGGGGCGATGGCAAGGCCATTCCCTCTTCCAAGCTGCAGAAAATCCAGAACCTGGAAGGCGGCATTGTTGCCGAGTTGTACGTCAAGGAAGGGCAGATCGTTAATGCGGGTGCGCCGCTGATTCGCCTCGACGACACCCGGTTTGTGTCCAACGCCGGGGAAACCGAAGCCCAGCGCCTTTCCCTGCTGCTGCGTATCGAGCGTTTGAGCGCCCAGGTTGAAGACCGGCCGCTGAACATCCCCGAAGATGTGCGCACTGCCGCGCCAAGCCAGGCCATCAGCGAGCAATCGCTGTACGAAAGCCGTCGCCAGCAGTTCAAGGACGAAATCGGTGGTTTGCAGGAACAACTGACGCAGCGCCAACAGGAACTGCGCGAGTACTCTTCCAAGCAGAGCCAATACCGCAACCAGTTGTCGTTGCAGCGCCAGGAAATCAACATGTCCGAGCCGCTGGTCGCCCAGGGTGCGGTGTCGCCGGTGGAAGTGCTGCGCCTCAAACGCGCGGAAATGGAAACCCGTGGGCAACTGGACGCCACGACCCTTGCGATCCCTCGCGCCGATTCGGCGATCAAGGAAGTGCAGCGCAAGATCGACGAGACGCGCGGCAAGTACCGCAGTGAAGCCCTGACCCAACTCAACGAAGCCCGCACCGACCTGAACAAGGCCCAGGCCACCGGCAAAGCCCTGGAAGATCGGGTCAGCCGGACCCTGGTGACCTCGCCGGTGCGCGGGATCGTCAAGCAGCTGCTGGTCAACACCATCGGCGGTGTGATCCAGCCGGGCAGCGACATGGTGGAAATCGTGCCGTTGGACGACACCCTGCTGGTGGAAGCCAAGATCCGCCCGCAAGACATTGCCTTCCTGCACCCTGGGCAGGAAGCGGTGGTCAAGTTCACCGCCTATGACTACACCATTTACGGTGGCCTGAAAGCCAAGCTGGAACGCATCGGTGCCGACACCATCACCGACGAAGACAAGAAAACCACCTACTACATGATCACCTTGCGCACCGACCGCAGCCATCTGGGCACGGACGAGAAGCCGCTGCTGATCATCCCGGGCATGGTCGCGTCGGTGGACATCATCACCGGCAAGAAAACCATCCTCAGCTACCTGCTCAAGCCGATCATCAAGGCGCGGGCCGAGGCGTTGCACGAGCGTTGATTTCTGGCGCTTGTACTGGCCTCATCGCGGGCAAGCCCGCTCCCACATTGGAATACAAACTCCTGTGGGAGCGGGCTTGCCCGCGATGAGGCCTTCAGCATCAACACACACAACCCCTACCCCAAAACGCCATATGGATATTCATTAACGGTATTTAAACTGCCGTTCTTATATCTATAAAGTCACTCTCCTGACCGCCCGGGAGTGATTTCATGTCCGCCACCTCTGTTGCCCCAGCCACCACCCACGCCGCACAAACCTTCGACATCCGCCCATTTCCCGGCAGCGTCGGCGCCGAGATCATTGGCCTGGACCTGTCCCGCCCGGTCAACGACCAGGACTTCGCCCGCATCCACCGCGCGCATCTGGACCACCACGTCGTAGTGTTCCGAGACCAACGCATCACCCCCGAACAACAGATCGCCTTCAGTCGCCGCTTCGGCGTGCTGCAAATCCACGTGCTCAAACAGTTCCTGCTGGCCCATCACCCGGAAATCCTCATCGTCTCCAACATCATCGAGAACGGCCAATCCATCGGCCTCGGAGACGCCGGCAAGTTCTGGCATTCGGACCTGTCCTATAAGGAGCTGCCGAGCCTGGGCTCCATGCTCCACGCCCAGGAGTTGCCGTCCGAAGGTGGCGACACCCTGTTTGCCGACATGCACAAAGCCTGGGACCAACTGCCCGAGCACTTGCGTAAAGCCGTTGAGGGCCGCAGCGCCGCTCACTCCTACACGGCGCGCTACAGCGAGACCAAATTCGAAGGCAACTGGCGCCCGACCCTGACACCTGAGCAACTGGCCCAAGTGGCCCAAGTGGTGCACCCGATCGTGCGTACCCACCCGGAAAACGGCCGCAAAGCCTTGTTCGTCAGCGAAGGCTTCACCACGCGCATCGTCGGCCTGCCGGAAGACGAAAGCCGCGACCTGCTGGCCCAGCTCTATGCCCACAGCGTGCTGCCGGAAAATATCTACCGCCATCAATGGCAGCCCCACGACCTGGTGTTCTGGGACAACCGCTCGCTGGTCCACCTGGCTGCAGGCTGCCCGAGCCACCTGCGCCGCAAGCTGTACCGCACCACTATCCAGGGCGATGCGCCTTTCTGAACCAGTGGGTTAAGCACTAAAGCTTGCGGGGCATCAGCCGATGCTTTGGCCAACGACTTTTTGGCTGGGCGGAAGAAGATGCGCGCGTCGAACAAAAACACTCTGACAGTAGCTTCTGCTGTCTCACTGCTAACGTTTTTGATTTTTTCCGGGATGATCAAGGAAAATTACGTATCTGCCGATACGGCATTTTTGCTGCTGTTCAGTTCGGTCCTCATGGGCTTTTATGTGGTGTTGGCCTTTGTTGAAAAAATGCTTGAGCGTTACTTCAAGGACTTCAAGGTAACGGTCATTTTCTGGGGGCTCTTGCTGGCAATCCTGGGCTATGTGGCAAGGCTCAGGGCAATCACGGACATTAACGGGATCTTTCACATTGATGCTTCTGCGTTTCCCATGACGTTGGTCGCCGGTACCACGCTGCACCTGGCCAAGTTAATGTTGTGGCCTTGCATCATTGTTGTCGTGATAACGGCCCTTATTTTATTGCTGATTTGTCTGGGCCGTTTTTTTGATTCGGATAGCTCTGCCGAAGAGAAGTGGGGGATCTATGTGCCAACAATGGCGGCGATGATCGCGTGCGGGATTGGTTGGATATTTATCTACAGCAATCTATCCCCAGAGCGTCGTGCCGAGATCTTATATCGCATCGCTCATATGACAGATTTCAACGAGACGTTTCGTTGTGTGGGTATTGATGACCAGAAGTACAGTGCGGTCTTTTTGGGACCTGAGCAACGCCGCGTGCTGGTTGCTCCCAAGCTCGAAGAGTTCTGGTTGGAGAAAAAAGCCTATGTGCTAAGACGCGTCGACGTACCGGAAAGCTTCTCGGTGCTTGAGTGCTCGGCACAAAATCCTCAGCTCGTTGAACAGCTTTTGCCTGATGCCTTCGATTCGTCCGAGCAGTGACTTGGATAGGTGTCTGTAGATCACCCTGAAAATGAGGATAACTGCATTTGCTGGGGCTGCGTCGGATACGGTCTCCAACCCTGCTACGATTGCACTCAGTTCACTCCCGACTGATCACGAGTGCTTGGCATGCAACTACCGGACATGAACCTGCTGGTCGCCCTCGACGCCTTGCTCGATGAAGGCAGCGTGGTGGGCGCCGCGAGGCGGATGAACCTCAGCCCGGCGGCCATGAGCCGTACCCTTACGCGAATCCGCGAAGCGGTGGGCGATCCGATCCTGGTGCGTGCCGGTCGCGGCCTGGTGCCGACGCCCAAGGCCCTGGAGTTGCAGGACCAGGTGCGCAACGTGGTGGAACAGGCCGCGTTGCTGTTCCGCTCGGCGGATCAGGTGGACTTGAGCACCTTGCGCCGACGGTTCAGTGTGCGGGCCAATGACTTTTTCGTCGGGGTCTATGGCGGTCGTCTGTTCGACACCATGGAGCGCATGGCGCCGCTGTGCGAACTGCGCTTCGTGCCGGAAGGTGACAGCGACGATGAAGCATTGCGCGAAGGCCGGCTGGACCTGCGGGTGGGCAATACCATGCCGATCACCCCGGAAGTGAAAGTGCAGAACCTGTTCTCCACCACCTTTGTCGGCCTGGCGCGGGAAGGGCATCCGCTGTTCGATGAGGAAATTACTGCGGCGCGGTTTGCCAGTTATTCGCACATCAGCATCTCCCGCCGTGGCATTGCCCGTGGCCCCATCGACACTGCCCTTAACGCCCAGGGCCTGGAGCGTCGGGTGGCGATGATCGCCCCGGGGTTTCACGGCGCGATGTTCATGCTGCCCGACTCCGACCTGATCCTGCCGGTGCCCAAGGAAGCGCTGTACAGCGCCAATCGCCTGAACCTGCCACTGCGGGCTTTCACCTTGCCGATCTCCCTGCCGACCCTGGTATTGACTCAGGCCTGGCACCCACGGTTTGACAAGGATCCGGCGCACAAGTGGCTGCGGGAAACCATGCGCGAGTGCTGCGAAGCCACCTGGCGCGAAGCCCAGCCCGCCCAAATTTGAAGTGAGCACGGTCAATGTGGGAGCTGGCTTGCCTGCGATAGCATCACCTCAGTATGACTGAAAGATTGAGTCGCCTACATCGCGGGCAAGCCCGGCTCCCACAAGGTCTTTGTGTGTTTCAATAGTTGCGTCTGGCGCACTTATAACCTTCCAATAAGTCAGTTTTCGTCATGTCTATGCCTTATTAGACTGCTCGGGTATTTCTTATTCCGAGTTGTATTCATGACTTCCCTCGCTGCCCCCGCACCCCTGGCCGCAGCCAAACCCACCGCCATCGCGCCGCCCACGTTCGGCCCCCGCATCATCATTGGCCTGGTCGGCGTGTTGCTCGCGGTACTGGTTTCCGGGCTCAACGAGATGGTGACCAAGGTCGCTCTCGCCGACATCCGCGGTGCGCTGTACATCGGCTTTGACGAAGGCACCTGGCTGGTGGCCGCGTACACCGCTACCTCCGTCTCGGCCATGGCATTTGCACCCTGGTGTTCGGTGACGTTTTCCCTGCGCCGTTTCACGCTGTGGGCAATCGGTGTGTTCACTGTGCTCGGCGTGCTGTGTCCATTTGCACCGAACTACGAAAGCCTGTTGATCCTGCGCACGGTGCAAGGCCTGGCCGGCGGGGCCTTGCCACCGATGCTGATGACCGTGGCCCTGCGTTTCCTGCCGGCCAACGTCAAGCTCTATGGCCTGGCCGGTTACGCGCTGACCGCGACCTTCGGCCCGAGCCTCGGCACACCGCTGGCGGCGTTGTGGACCGAGTACGTCGGCTGGCAGTGGGCGTTCTGGCAGATTGTCGCGCCGTGCCTGCTGGCCATGGCCGCCGTGGCTTACGGCCTGCCTCAGGATCCGCCGCGCCTGGAGCGTCTCAAGCAGTTCAACTGGCGTGGCCTGTTACTGGGTTTCCCGGCGATCTGCATGCTGGTGATCGGCCTGTTGCAGGGCAATCGCCTGGACTGGTTCGAATCGACGCTCATCACCGCTCTGCTGTGTGGCGGGACGTTGCTGTTGGTGCTGTTCATGATCAACGAATGGTCGCACCCGATGCCGTTTTTCAAGTTGCAGATGCTCGGCATCCGCAACCTGGCATTTGCCCTGATCGTCCTCGCTGGCGTGCTGATTGTGCTGCTGGCGGTGATCATCATTCCGTCCAGCTACCTGACCCAGGTCCAGGGTTACCGACCGCTGCAAACCGCGCCGGTGATGCTGATCATGGCGCTGCCGCAGTTGATCGCGCTGCCATTGGTGGCCGCGCTGTGCAACCTGCGCTGGGTCGATTGCCGCTGGGTATTGGGGATTGGCCTGAGCATGCTGATCCTGTCTTGCCTGGGTGGAGCACAGCTGACCTCGACGTGGATCCGCGATGATTTTTATGCCCTGCAACTGCTGCAAATCTTCGGGCAGCCCATGGCGGTGTTGCCGCTGCTGATGCTCTCCACCGGCAGCATCACCCCGGCGGACGGGCCATTCGCCTCAGCCTGGTTCAACACCGTCAAGGGCCTGGCCGCCGTGGTCGCCACCGGCGTGATCGACGCACTGACCACCCACCGCCTGCATTTCCACTCAACCATGCTGGTGGACAGCCTGGGCAACTCACCCCTGGCCAACAGCGACCCGGCGGGGCTGGCCCATCGGCTGCACCAGCAGGCCGTGGTGCTCACCTCTTCGGATCTCTACTACGTCATGGCCGGTGTCGCGGCGGCGTTGATCCTGCTGATTTTCTGGATGCCGACGCGGATCTACCCGCCCCGGGCGCCGACCTGATTGCTTATCGAGACAAAGGATTTTTATGAAACGCAAAGACAAAATTGCCGTCACTGTCATCGCCGTCTTCGCTGTCGGCGCGCTGGTTTACCTGCTGGCGCCAGGCGTGTTTGGCAGCAAGCGCCAGAGCACCAACGACGCATTCGTCGCCGCCGATTACACCTTGGTGGCTCCACGGGTGGCCGGGTTTATCAAAGAGGTGTTGGTGGAAGACAACCAGCGGGTCAAGGCCGGGCAATTGCTGGCGCTGATCGATGACCGTGATTTTCGCGCCGCCGCCCAGGCGGCCGATGCCGACACCCTGGTGGCCCAGGCCCAACTGAAAAATGCCACGGCGACCCTGGAGCGCCAGAGCTCGGTGATCGCCCAGGCCCAGGCCACAGTGGCGGCGGATCGTGCCGAAGTGGCGTTTGCCGAACATGAACTGAACCGCTACAACCACCTGGCTGGCGTCGGTGCCGGCACGGTGCAGAATGCCCAGCAGGCCAAGACCCGTATTGATCAGGCCACCGCGCGGCTGGCCAACGCCACGGCGGTATTGGCCGCCGAGCGCAAGCAAGTGGAAATCCTCACCGCCCAGCGTGATGCAGCCGAAGGTGGCCTCAAACGGGCCCAGGCCGCGTTGGAGATCGCCAGTTATCAACTGTCCTACACGCGCATCGTCGCCCCGGTGGATGGCATGGTCGGCGAGCGCGCCGTGCGGGTTGGCGCCTACGTGACGCCGGGCAGCAAGATCCTCGCGGTGGTACCGCTGGCCGAGGCTTACGTGGTGGCCAATTTTCAGGAAACCCAACTGTCCCACATGCATGCCGGCCAAGCGGTGGAAGTGCGGGTCGACAGCCTCGACGGTAAAGTGCTCAACGGCCATCTGGAAAGCCTGGCGCCTGCCACCGGTGTGACCTTCGCGTCGGTCAAACCGGACAATGCCACTGGCAACTTCACCAAGGTGGTGCAGCGCATTCCGGTAAAAATCATCCTGGAACCCGGCCAAGCCCTGACCGAGCGCCTGCGGGTCGGCATGTCGGTGGAAGCCAGCGTCAACACCCAGCCCGCGACCCAGCAGCGCGAGGTGGCCCAGCAATGAGACGGATGGCCTGGTTCACCCTGAGTCTGATCAGCCTGAGTGCCTGCACCGTCGGCCCGGATTTCCAACGCCCTCAGGGCCCGGCAGTCTCGCAATGGACTGAGCCCCAGGGCCGTCAGGCGGCCAGTCACGCGGACACCGGTGCACTCGAAGAGCGCTGGTGGGAAGTGTTCCACGACGAGCAACTGTCCGCCCTCACACGCCGCGCGTTGACCGATAACCTCGACCTGAAACTGGCCAGCAGCCGCTTGCAGCAAAGCCGCGCCATGCGTCAGGTGATCACCGCCGAGCGTTATCCGAACGTGAATGCCAATGGCGATTACATGCGCCAACGCAACAGTGCTGACGGCCTGAGCGACCCCTCTGGCAAGAACGGCCGTTCGGCTTTCAACCTCTGGGATGTTGGCTTTTCCGCTGCCTGGGAGCTGGATTTCTGGGGCCGGGTAAAACGCGAAACCGAAGCCGCCGACGCCACTTTGCAAGTGGCGGAAAACGACCGCCGCGCCGTGCTGTTATCGGTGCTTGCAGATACCGCTCAGGACTACATCCAGTTGCGTGGCGTGCAGAACACCCGCGCCGTTACCGAGCAAAACCTCGACGTCGCCCGCCATAGCCTCAAGCTGTCGCAATTGCGCCTGGCTGACGGCGTGGCCACTGACCTCGACGTGGCGGAGGCGGCTGCCCAAGTCGCCGCCATCGAAGCGCGGTTGCCGGACTTGCAGCAGCGCCAGGACCAGTTGATCAACGCCTTGAGCCTGCTGATGGGTGAGCCGCCGCAAGCCTTGTACGCGCAGTTATCCAAAGACGCCGCGGTGCCCCAGACCCAACGCCAGGTCGCTATCGGCCTGCCGTCGCAACTGGCCGAACGTCGCCCCGACATCCGCCAGGCCGAGGCCCGATTGCATGCGGCGACTGCGAGCATCGGCGTGGCCAAGGGCGATTTTTACCCGCGTATCACCTTGTCCGGTAGCCTCGGCTCCCAAGCGATGCAGTTGTCGGATTTAGGCTCGTGGGGTTCTCGCTCATTCGCCTTCGGCCCGCAATTCAGCCTGCCGATTTTCAACGGAGGCCGCCTCAAGGGCATGCTTGCTTTGCGCGAAGCCCAGCAACAGGAAGCGGCCCTGGCCTACCAGCAAACCGTGTTGCGCGCCTGGCATGAAATCGACGACCAGTTGACCCGCTACAACGCCAGCCAATTGCGCCGTGACAGCCTTGCCGAAGCGGTGCGCCAGAACCAGATCGCCCTTACCACGGCCCAACATCAATACGTCGAAGGCGTGGCGGATTTCGTCAACGTGCTCACGGTGCAAAGTGCGTTGCTGGCGACGCAGGAACAGTGGGTCGAGAGCTCCACCGGCGTGTCCCTGGCCATGGTCGGGTTGTATAAGGCGTTGGGCGGAGGTTGGGAGTCGGTGTACCCGGTGCAGACCGCACGCGCTGACTGAGAAAACGCTTTGCGTCGGCTCTAGGGTTGCAGCAGCATAAAGGTGATGTCGTCTTCACTTGGGCAGTCATCAAGGCTTTGACTTGCAATAGCGTTGAGTTGCTTTTCGGTCGAAAGTTCAGCCCAGAAACCGTCGGTGGCCAAGATCCACTTCGTGTCAGGGATTGTTTGTAACGACTGAATGTGTGGCTCATGCGGTCTGCGATAACTCATGCAGTTCCACAGTGTTTTACGGGCAGGGCTGCTGGCGATATGGTCATGGCTCTGGTCGCCCTTCCAATTGAGCACACAGTGAGGCGGACTCAGCCAGTTTACGGATAGGTCCTCTTCAATTCGTCCCAGGCAACAGTCGCCAGCGTGAATAGAGATAGCTGTTTGGCCATGCACCAATAATACGAGGTAGCTGGTGGAGGCCACTGGGTAGTTTGAGCAAAGGGTTGAACGTACTTCGTTGAGTGAGATGAGCGTCAGTTCAAGAGTCTTGTCAGGGCATGAGATATCAGAGGGATGTACGCGGGAAAAAGACGTCAGTACATGTTGAGCCAGGGTCCGCGCCAACTCGCTGCTCCCCAGCTTGGAAGTGCCATCGGCTATGACGTAGAGGTACACCCCTGTGTTGTGTGCAGAACCTGTGATATCCCTGTTTTCTGTCCTGTTGGTTCCTTGTCGGGTCACGGTCAGATGCAAAGTCAATCGTGACTCCCAAATGCGATTATTGTGCTCAGGCGGTCGTGAATCAACGTTTCACGGTCAGGGCCTTGGGCCGTACTTTGAACCACATCCTGAAATGCCGTCAGTCTGAGTAAAGCGCAGAGTTGCTCGCTGACGAAGTGTTTTAGCTCTTGCGGTGCTTGCTTCATTTCCTCAACCAGCTCCTCCCGGCCATCTATCAGGGCGATGATGTCTTCAATATCGTTGGACATCAGCACATCACCATTGCCTCTTCCCTGATAAGCCTGCAGTTTCGCAGCAAGAAACCACGGTGCAGCGAATACCTTGATCCGAGCCCCGTTGGGTAGGCCGTGATAGAGGGCATTTTTCAGCCCACCGACAAACCAGGTATTTGAAAACCCCAGTACCTTCTCATCTGTCGGCATGAAATCGACTTTCAGGGCACCCAACCTTAAGCGACAAGTGACAGTGTCCTGTCCAGTATTTTTGAACCCTTTGGGTTTGAGGTTTTCTTCCAGCCGGTACCACTCAGCGGTGCTGGTCAGATGGATGACCAGGTCCACATCGTCGGTGCCGCGAATCGATTCTTGCGTGTATTCATCGGTGATAAGCAGGACAGTGGTACATCCGCCGACAAAGGCCACTTGCTCGCGCAATTCTTCGCCTAGTGCTTCGGCAACCTCTTCAAGCATTTGCAGCATCATTGTTCTGTTTGAATTCACAGGATCCACTCCCGGAGCATGGCGTCTGCCACGCTGGTCTCTCGTGGACCTCCGATGCGAATGGCGTCGACGAGGGCTAGGAAGTGGTAGAGCAGTTCGTCTTTCTTGACGGCTCCCGGCACTGTTTTATACAGAGGTGTTATTTCCTGTCCTTTGCTTTTCCCATAAGCGTCCGGCCAGACAGGAATAAGGTCTCCGCCGCTCATGACTTTGCCGGCCATGATTGGTGCGGCAAAGGCGGTGGGGATACCGCGTACGATAGGCCCTGGTTTTGCCGGAAACACGTAGCGGATGCCGTATTTTACGAAGTCCAGGAGAGCCGCGCTCCTGACAATCGGTTGGCCACTCAGGCGTTCGGTGTGAATGAGGTTGATCTCGCGGCAGCGATTCAGGGCGTTGGATACTTCACTTTTGCTCAACGCTAGCGAAGCGGAGAGTGCTCGTACGGAATAACTGTCCGTGCTATCGAGTCTGTCCAGTTCGTCTTCAAGGTTCTCCCAACCCCTCCAGTCTTCAGATTGGGCGAGATCAATTTTTGTATCCATAGGGAAGCTGGATGTGATCTCACTCAGTTCAATGATCCTCGCTTCGCTTCCATTTCGTCTCACATTGAACTCGTGCTTTTTAACCCTCTCTTCCTTGTCTTGAAGGCCCAAGCTGATCAGCTTAAAGAGAATTACGATATCTTGACTTTTCATTCTGGCTTAAACCGAGGTGTCCACTGTCCATGGACTGTGGACGATTTTTCGCATGAGTTCCTAGCGTATGTCAAGCGCCAGGTCAGTTCTGCAAAAACACCACATACCCTCGAAACCAATCACTCCCTTTCAAATACCCCGGTTCTTCCCACTCCCCACCCTGAATCAGCCCAATCTTGAACGGCACCCCCAACCGATTCATTCGCGGCAAGTACGCCGCGTAGTCCGGGATGCTGTGCCGTCCTTGATAGGTCTGCACCACCACTTCATCGATCACCCCATTGAGTTGCGCGATGGATGCAGGGTCGGCGTTGCTGCTCCAGTCCATCAGCCCGGTGATGCTCAGGCGCAACTCCTTGGGCAGTCGCTGGCGCAGGTCACGCAGGAAATCGACGTATTCGTGCAGGTATTGGGTACGGGCGTCGAAGTCGATCTGGATGCCGACCACCGGGTTACCTGCCTCCCGCCAACGCTGCACTTGCCCCAGCAGTTGGGTGTAGACCGATTCCGGCCAGCGTAGCGTGTGGGCACGGTAGACGATCCACACCTCGCCCTGGGTCAGGCGCGGCACGCTCATGCCTTGGGCGATGAATTGCACGCCGCGTTTGGGCGCGCGGCGGGTGGAGTTGATCTGGCCTTGCAGGATGTACAGGGTTTTTGCCTGTTTGAGCACCGGCTGTGGAGCGACGCCGCTCCACAGCCAGAAGGCGTCATAGTCACCGGCATCCACGGCGCCGAAGGCCGGGTTTGCCAGCAAGAGCAAGGCCAGCCAGAAGCCTTTCACGGCTTACCAGTAATACTGCAGCGACTGGGCCCATTGGGTATCGGCGAACTTGGTTTTCAACTGGCGGAACCAGCCTTTGCGCTCGCTCTTGTCGGCCTCTTCGCCGCCGCAACTGTTGTAGCCGGCCGGTCCGTAGCAGTTGATGGCGCGAAACAGCGCATAAGCTTTGTCGTTATGGGGTGCCTTGGCGTTGTCGATGACCTGCATATAGCCGTCGAGCCGCGAGAACGTTTCACCCTTGAAGTCCGACGCGGTGCTGCCCAGGCTGCCGGCGGAACGTGCCAGCTCCAGCGGCATACCGTCCAGGCCATTACGCAGGATGAACTCACCGAAGCAGTTCAGGCCCTGGGGGTTTTTCGGGTTGCTCTGCAAGGTACTGGCGGTTTGCGCGATGCTCGGACAGGCGTAGCCGGATTCGCTTTTCTCACCGTTCCACTGGAACAGTTGCAGGGGTTTGCCGCCGGAGTAGACGTAACCCAGGCTGGTACCGATCTTGTCCTCGGGGGCCGGGGAGGGCAGTTGCTTGAGGTCGTCGGCGAAGGTCGCGAACTGGCTGTGCAGCAGGTCTTTATAAAGCAGCACAAATTGCGCGGTCTGGCGTTCCACCGGATCGCTGGCGTGGGCGAGTTGCTGGCGCAGCAGTTCGGGGCCGGCGACGTTGCGCAGCAGGATGTAGCGCACTTGCTTGGCACTGATGGGTGAATCGCTGGCGAACACTTTGGCCAGTTGCCCGCTGCGCTCGTAATTCATTGCCAAGGCCAGTTCCAACTGGTCGCGTTGCAGCGGTTGTTTGGCCAGCGGCAGCAGTTGCAGCCACAGGGCTTCGGCGTCTTTCCAGTCGTTCTTGGCTTCGAGGGCCAGGCCACGCAGGGTTTGCTGGCTGAACGCGAAGTAATCGAGGGTCGACGGCACGTCCTGCGGCAGCAGTTTCAAGGTGCTGTCGGGTTGGTGCTCCACGTACAGGGCAAATGCCGCTTGCACGTAGTCGTACAGCGCGGGCTCCTGGGCAAAGATCGATTTTTGCGCGTCAAGGGCTTCGCGGGTCAGCTTGGGCGGGTTGCCGGCGCGCATCCACATCAGGTCGTTGAGGACCAGGATCATCGGGTTCTTCACTGCCTCGGTGGTACTCATCAGCAGTTTGGTGTCGGCTTCTTCCACCAATTCATCCAGGGACACGTTGCGCTGGGCGTCGTTGGCCTGGGTCAGTTGCCAGGTGAAGTCGTCCGCCAATTTGTCCGGGTTGGGCGCAAGCCAATGCACTCGGCGTAGCAGGCCACGGGCCGAGGTGGCGTATTCACCCTGTGGATAAGCTTTCAGGTAGTCATCAAAGCCTGTCTCGGCCAATTGCAGCGCGGACTTATCCACATGCTCCAGAGACGGTGTGCCGTATTCATCGAAAGCGTTTTGCTGGGCATTGTTCAGCGCGGTACGGGCGGTCATGTACAGCGCCGTTTCCTTGAGCCAGGGCAGGCTGCTGTCGGTCAGCGTTGCAAAGCCTTTTTGCGCCTCGGCAAAACGACCGCTGTAAAAGTCACCGGCGGCTTGCAGGTACGCCAGCAGCACCTTGCCGTCGGCCGATTTCAACTGCTCGGCGTCGCTGCTTGCCACGCCGTCCCAACTACAGGCGGTGAGCATCTGCACGCGTTGCTTGGCCAGCAGTTGGCGTTCGGCGGGCGGCATATCGGCTTTCACCACCTGGTTGATAAAGGCAGCGGTGCTGTCATCGTTGTTGCTGCGGCAACGGCTGCCTTCCCCAGCGAGAAAGGCGTCACCTGCTGCTTTGTCGTTGTCACGCGCGATGCCCAACGATGTCAGCATCTCGGCCAGTGAGGCGGTACCCGAGTCATCGGGCTCATCGGTGGGCTCATCCGCAGGGGAGGCGAGGCGATACACCGGGAACGGTACCGGGCCAAAGCCCTGGGCCAGGTCTTCTTCGCCCAAGTCGTTGGGCGCCAGCGGCGCGGCCTTCTTGTCGGCCAGCAACAGGCGCAGGTTGACCCGGCTGTCATTGCCCGGACTCAGGAAGGGCAGGTTGCTGCACCCGTCCAGATTGTTACGCGACACCCGCCAGTCGGGGTAGCACGAGTCGTCGGAGCTGGCCTGAGCCTGAAGGGAAAGGCCGGCGAGCAGCGCCAGTGCCAAGGGTGACAGAAGACCGATGCGCATGAAGAGTCCTTGATCCTGAATCCGTGGAAGTTCGCAAGCATAGCCTGAACCTACAAAAAGCAGCAGTGAGGGCCTGCGTAAAGTTCAGATTTTCCCGATAGGAAGTCAGTGATTTAACCCCGCAGTCCCAGGTATCGTGCGCGGCTCGTACATTGCGAAACAACAGGCGAATCGCGTGCTTTTGACCTAGAGTGGCGATTGTTCGCGCAAGCGCAGGTTTTGCCCTGGAAAGTGGCAGTGGTGGGGGAATAGAGGTGCGACGGACTGTGGTAGAACAAGACGACAAGGTCGGGGCATTTCCCGCATTCAATCGCCTGTCGGGTGCCTGGGAAGGGGCCGGCTGGATCAGCCGGTTATGGTGGGTGCCAATCCTGGCGCTGGCCATGATCCTGCGCTTCTATGGCCTGACTGCATCGGCGGTCTGGGGCGACGAAGGCTCAAGCCTGCTGCTGAGCGAGTATGCACCGGGCGACCTGTGGTACCACGCGGCCCATGATGTGCACCCGCCGCTGTATTTTTTCCTGCTGCGCGGCTGGATCGGGCTATTTGGTGACGGGATTTTCTCCATTCGCAGCATGAGCGTGATCCCCGGTGTGGTTGCCGTGGGCCTGGGCATCTGGTTGACGCGTGTGATCGCCACCCGTCGCGCGGCGGTGCTGGCCGGGATCCTGCTGGCGTTGCTGCCCACGGCGGTGCGCTACAGCCAGGAAGTGCGGATGTACTCGTTGCTGGCGGTGTGGCTGCTGGCGGCCACCCTGGCGTTGGTCTATTGGGTCCGGCAGCCAGAACGGGCGCGGTATCTGGTGGCCTATGTACTACTGCTGAGCGCCGGCTTCTACACCCACTATTTCACCGCCCTGTGCGTGCTGGTGCACTGGTTCTGGCTGGGGCTGCTGCGCTTGCCGCAGGCGTCGAACCTGCGGTTGATCACCCGTCCGGGTTGGTGGTGGGCCAACGTTGCGATTGTCTTGTTGTACCTGCCTTGGCTGCCGAATCTGCTGGACCTGGTGCAGCACGTCGAACAGCTCAAGGTCGGCGGTGACATAGGCTGGGAAGACCCGGTCACCCTGTTCTCCGTGCCGGCGATGATCTGGCAGTTCCTGATCCAGGACGAGGGCGATAGCCTGTGGCGTCCCCTGTTTGTGCTGGTGCCGGTGCTGTTGATCGTGGTGTTGGGGGTGACCGCGTGGCGAGACCAGAGCCGTTATCGGTTCGGCTGGTTGCTGGCGCTGTTTTTCCTGTTGCCGATGCTGCTGGTCTATGGCGTGTCGTTTATTTCCCCGGTATTCATCGAGCGCTATCTCACCGTCTACGCCCTGGGCTTGCCCATCGTCGTGGCCTTGGCCGTGGATCGCCTTGGGGCTCGCTTGCGCATCCTCGGTGCGGCACTGGTGGTGTTGTTTGTCGGGGTGGAGTTGGTGGGATTAAAGAGCAACTTCACCGTCGACGAGCACGATCAATTCAACGTCGCGGTGGAATTCGTCAATCGTAACTACCAAGAGGACGACCGCATCGTCATCAGCGACATGCTCTGGTACTTGCCCTATGTGTATTACGACGAGACCGATGCCCAATTGCAGCTCTACACACCGCCGACGGCCCAGGGCAAGTCGACGCGGCCCAATGCCTACGGGTTTGGCACCTTGGTGGATCAGGACGGTGGCCGCATCTACCTCGACCGCCTGTCGGCACTTGCGCCTCAGACCCAGCGTGTCTGGCTGATCAGCAGCAGCGACGGGCCGGATGAATTTGCCCCGCTGCCCGACGGCTGGCGCCTGCTCAGCCAGCAAGATGGCGGTGGTGCCAGGGCGCGTTTGTTCGTGCTCTGTCACGTGCCTGGGCCATTGCCCAAGGACGGTTGCGGTTAATGTCCGTCTGGCGCAGGCGACCGGTATCGACCGGCGCCTGGGCTAGACTCCAGTGAATCCCTTCATCAGGAACCTGTCATGGAATCCCCAGTCCACAGCCTGCCTTCGTTGTTCAAGCAACTCGGATTGCCTGACGACGCACAAAGCATCGAGCAATTCATCACGGCACATTCACCGCTTAAGCCGGATTTGAAGCTGGCGGACGCGTTTTTCTGGAGCGACAGCCAGCGGGCGTTCTTGCAGGACGAGATTTTGGAAGATGCGGATTGGGCGGAGGTGGTGGATGAATTGAATTTGCTGTTGAGGAGTGGGCGCGGGGTGTAAAAAACTTTGCCGAATAATTGCTCCCAGGCGCGGGAGCGGTGCTTGCCCATGGTTGTAGCCGCTCCCACATTGTTTTGTAGCACCCTGAAAATCTTCAATACCTTCCTCCAAACCCGCTTTACTTACCTCACTGCCACCACCCATCCTCAAATTTGTATCAAAACTTGACTGAGTCGGATCCATCCACCATATTGATAGTTAGCAAACTAACATTGTGCGGATGATCCCGTGTCCCAAACCCTCGAACAACTCCAGATGAACATCAGCAGCAGCATGGTGGTGGGTGCCCGTAACTGGCGCAAAATCTGCCAGACCACGCTGGTGAGCTATGGCATCTCCGAAGCCTGCGCCGTGCCGCTGTTGATGATCGGCCGCCTGGGCGACGGTGTGCATCAGGTCAAGGTGGCCCAGGCGTCCGGGATGGAAAGCCCGTCCCTGGTGCGCCTGTTGGACCAGTTGTGCAACGCCGGCTTCGTGTGCCGCACTGAAGATATCCATGACCGCCGTGCCAAGGCCCTGAGCCTGACTGCCCGTGGCCGTGAACTGGTGCAGGCGGTGGAGGAACAACTGGTGCGCTTGCGCCGTGAAGTGCTGGCGGACATCGACCACGATGATCTGGAGACCGCACTGCGTGTACTGCGTGCCTTCGAGGCCGCCAACCAACACCCAGCGGTCGTGACGCCTTGAACGGATTTTTTTCCGGCATGCCGCCGGCACGGGATTGGTTCTACGGCGTTCGAACATTTGCTGCATCGATGATTGCGTTGTACATCGCGATGTTGATGCAGATGCCGCGCCCGTATTGGGCAATGGCCACGGTGTATATCGTCTCAAGCCCGTTTGTGGGCCCGACCAGCTCCAAGGCGCTGTACCGCGCCGTCGGCACCTTGATGGGGGCGGCGGCGGCGGTATTTTTTGTGCCGATGTTTGTGCAGACCCCGTATGTGCTGGTGGTGGTGATTGCGCTGTGGACCGGGATCTTGCTGTTCCTTTCATTGCACCTGCGCACCGCCAACAGTTACGCGCTGATGCTCGCTGGCTACACCTTGCCGTTGATTGCCCTGCCGGTGGTGGATAACCCCCTGGGGGTATGGGACGTGGCCGAGGCGCGTACCGAAGAAATATTCCTCGGCATCGCCGTGGCGGCGGTGGTCGGCGCGATGTTCTGGCCTCGGCGCCTGGCGCCGGTGTTTGATGATTCGGTCAGCAAGTGGTTTGCCGACGCACAGGTCTACAGCCAGCGCTTCCTGACCCGCAACGTGCAACCCGAAGAAGTCAGCACCCTGCGCGGCGGCATGGTCGCCACCTTCAACACCCTGGAGTTGATGATCGGTCAACTGCCCCACGAGGGCGCGCGGCCGCAAACGGTGCGCAACACCAAAGAGTTGCGTGGGCGGATGATCCATCTGCTGCCGGTGGTGGATGCCCTCGACGACGCCTTGTATGCCCTGGAGCGTCGCACGCCGGAGCTGGTCGGAAGGTTTACGCCGCTTCTGGACGCCACCGTCGAATGGTTGGAAAACACTCAAAAGGACGCGCCCGTCGAACGCTGGCGCGCCCTGCGTGACCAGATTGAAGCCCTGCAACCTGACGCCGAAGCCCTGGATGACCGTCATCAGTTGCTGTTCTCCAATGCCCTCTACCGGTTGGGTGAGTGGATCGACCTGTGGCAGGACTGCCGCAGCCTGCAAGCGGCCATCCAGTGTGAAAGCCAGGATAATTGGCGCGCCGTGTATCGCCACTGGCGGCTGGGCCGGCTGACGCCCTTTATTGACCGTGGCCTGATGTTCTACTCGGCGTTTTCCACCGTGACCGCAATCGTTGTCGCTTCGGTACTGTGGATCCTGCTGGGCTGGACCGATGGCGGCAGCGCCGTGATTTTGGCGGCCGTGGCCTGCAGCTTTTTCGCCGCCATGGACGACCCGGCGCCGCAGATTTACCGGTTCTTTTTCTGGACGGCGATGTCGGTGCTGCTCGCCAGCCTCTATCTGTTTCTGGTACTGCCCAACCTGCACGATTTCCCGATGCTGGTCTTGGCCTTCGCCATACCCTTTATCTGCATTGGCACGCTGACGGTGCAACCGCGTTTCTACCTGGGCATGCTGCTGACCCTGGTCAACACCTCATCGTTTATCAGCATCCAGGGTGCCTACGACGCGGACTTCCTGGCCTTCGCCAACTCCAACCTGGCCGGCCCCATGGGCCTGTTGTTCGCCTTTGTCTGGACCCTGATCGCCCGACCGTTCGGTGCGGAGTACGCCGCCAAGCGCCTGACTCGTTTCAGCTGGCGCGATATCGTCGGCCTCACCGAGCCTGCGACCCTGGCCGAGCACCGGCAGATGGGTGTGCGCCTGCTCGACCGCCTGATGCAGCACCTGCCGCGCCTGGCAATGACCGGGCAAGACACCGGCATCGCGCTGCGCGAAGTGCGGGTAGCGCTGAATCTGCTGGACCTGCTGGCTTACTCGCCGCGCATCCTCGGCGTGCCGCGTGTGCTGCTCAATCAAGTGGTGGAGGGCGTTGGAGGGTACTTCAAGGCCTGCCTGAAAGCTGGCGAACGCCTGCCAGCCCCCGGCGGTCTGCTGATGACCATGGACCGTACCCGCCGTGCCCTCAACGGTCAGGGCCTGCAAGGTGAAGACGAAACCCGTCTGCACCTGTTGCATGCCCTCAGCGGCTTGCGCCTGGCGCTGTTGCCGGGCGTGGAATTTGTTGGCGGCCCAGAACTGGACGCGCCGCTACCCGATGGAGCGCCTTTATGATCGGTGATCTGGATGTCAGCGGGGTGTTCCTGCCCACGCTGCTGGTGCTGATGGGCATTACGTATGTGTTGTACCTGGTGGTGCACGGGTTGTTGACGCGCTTCCACTTCTATCGCCTGGTCTGGCACCGGGCATTGTTCAATGTGGGTCTCTACGCTCTGTTGCTGGGCGCCGTGGATTCACTCAGTCGATACCTGATGACATGAAAAAACCTTTTTTGACCATCGGCCGCGTAGTTCTGACGTTATTGGTGGTGAGCTTCGCCTGTGTCGTGGTCTGGCGCATGGTGATGTACTACATGTTTGCGCCCTGGACCCGTGACGGCCACATCCGTGCCGATATTGTGCAGATCGCTCCGGACGTGTCCGGGCTGATCCAGCAAGTGGACGTGCGCGACAACCAGTTGGTGGTGCGCGGCCAAGTGCTGTTTTCTGTCGACCAGGACCGCTTCAAACTGGCCCTGCGCCAGGCCCAGGCTGCCGTCGCCGACCGTCAGGAAACCCTGGCTCAGGCCCAACGTGAAGCCAAGCGTAACCGAGGCCTGGGCAACCTGGTGGCCAGCGAGCAACTGGAAGAAAGCCAATCGCGCGTGGCCCGTGCCCAATCGGCCCTGGCCGAAGCACAGGTGACGGTGGACAGCGCCCAGCTCAACCTGGATCGCTCGGTAATCCGCAGCCCGGTGGACGGCTACGTCAACGACCGCGCGCCCCGCGTGCAGGAGTTCGTCACCGCCGGTCGCCCAGTGTTGTCGGTGGTGGACAGCAATTCCTTCCACATCGACGGCTATTTCGAAGAGACCAAGCTGGACGGTATTCACGTTGGCCAGAGTGTCGACATCCGTGTGATCGGCGACAGTGCTCGCCTGCGTGGGCATGTGCAGAGCATCGTCGCCGGTATCGAAGACCGCGACCGCAGCAGTGGCTCCAACCTGTTGCCCAACGTCAACCCGGCGTTCAGTTGGGTGCGTCTGGCCCAGCGGATTCCGGTGCGGATCGCCTTTGACGATGTGCCGGAAGACTTCCGCATGATCGCCGGGCGTACCGCCACGGTGTCGATCCTCGATGATCAGGCCAAGCAAGGAGATAAACCATGAAACCGGCAGCGCTTTTGGCGACCGCCGGGTTAGGGGTATTGCTCTCGGCCTGCCAAGTAGTCGGGCCGGATTATCATCTGCCGGACCAGGCCTCCGTGCACCGTGCCGACCTGCAAGGACAATTGGCGGGGCAGGGCAGTAATGTCGTGTCGGCGCCGGTGCCCGCCGACTGGTGGAAGCTCTATCAGGACCCTCGCCTGGATGAACTGGTGCGCCAGGCCATGGCCTCCAACACCGACTTGCGGGTGGCCGCAGCCAACCTGCAACGCGCGCGTTATCAGGTGCAGCAAGCCGAGTCCGCTGGTGGTTTGAGCGGCGGGGCCAAGGCCGGCGCGCAACGTTTGCAAGAGTCCGGCGAGGCTTATTTGCTGCCGGAAAAAGTGCCGGTGACCAATGTCGGGGATGTGGGCATCACCACGTCCTATCAATTCGATTTGTTCGGCACCCTGCAGCGTGGCATCGAAGGCGCCCAGGCCAGTGCCGATGCGACCCAGGCAGCGGCCGATATCGCCCGCATTACCCTGGTGGCCGATGTGGTGCGTTCCTACACCCAGGTCTGCGCCGCGAACGAAGAGCGGGAAATCGCCCAGCACTCCCTGGACCTGCAAGGCGAAAGTACCCGGTTGACCCAGCGCTTGCGGGACGCGGGGCGTGGCGACGAAACCCAGGTGACCCGTTCGCAGACCCAATTCAAATCCTTGCGCGCCGAACTGCCGCGTTATGAAGCCGCGCGCCAAGCCGGGTTGTTCCGCTTGTCGATGTTGCTGGCCAAGCCTGTCGATCAATTGCCCGCAGGCACCCGTGATTGCGCCGAGTTACCACGCATCGCTCAATTGCTGCCGGTAGGCGATGGTGCTGCGCTGCTCAAGCGTCGCCCGGATGTGCGCCAGGCCGAACGCCAGTTGGCGGCGGCCACTGCCAGCATTGGTGTGGCCACGGGTGCGTTGTACCCGGATATCAGCATCGGTGCGACGGTCGCCACCATTGGCGCCCTCGATCACCTCAGCCAGCCCCAGACCAACCGTTGGGGTTTTGGTCCGTTGATCAGTTGGTCAGTACCGACCAACGGTTCCCGCGCGCGCATTCATGAGGCCGAGGCCGCGACCCAGGGCGCTCTGGCACATTTCGACGGGGTGGTGCTCAACGCCATCCGCGAGACCCAGACCGGCCTGGCGCAATACACCGCGCAACTGCAACGCCGTGATGCCCTGGCCGATGCCGAGCAGTCGGCGCAACAGGCCGCCGACCAGACGCACCGCTTCTTCCAGGCGGGGCGCGCGTCCTTCCTGGCCGACCTGCAAGCCACCCGCACTTACACCGACGTGCGGGCGCAATTGGCCGCCGCCAACACCCAGGTTGCCATGAGCCAGATCGATTTGTTCCTGGCGTTGGGTGGCGGTTGGGAAAGTGGACGAACGCAAGGCACACAAGCCAGCAAACCCTGAGCAGGTTGCTATGCTTTGACAGGTGGGCACCTGATGACCCACCTGTCACTGCTCGCGTTTGCTCATGGGGATTCCAATAATGAAAAACCCTTATGCTCCCGCTTTCTGGTGCGTGTTCTTCGCACTGGTGCTGTTATCGGCGACCTACTTCTACGGCATCATGCTTGCCCATCAAATCGACAAGGCCATGGTGTTCCTCGACAGCGCCAGCGCGCTGATTGCCGTGCTGTCCATCGGTGTGGTGGCGTGGGCCTCCTACCAGGGCCAGCGCATCAAGCGAAAACTGCTCGAGCAAGGCAAGACGCGGGTGGCCATCTGGGACACCAAAGTCGCGCTGCGCCGGGTCGAGACCGTCTTCGACCGCTATTTTTGGGGCAGCTATTGGCAGCCCGGCCGTACCTTCCAGGAAGTCATGGGCGAACTCACCGGCACGCCCCTGGAAAAAAGCCTCGAAGCCCTGAAGAAACAATGCGTGGCGCTGGATCAACAGGTCGCCGACGGCCGTCACTGGCTGAATAACGCGCGGGAACTGTCCGACGTCGCCACGGCCATGGCCCGGGAGCGTTACCAGCTGGATTTTTGTGACCCCAAGGCGGACACGCCGAGCAACGCGGTGATTCACCGGGAGTTCGAGGTGCTGGTGTATACGTGGACGGCGCGGCTGAAGAGCTTTGACCATCAGTTGGACGAGATCGAGACGGAGTATTCCTGAGGGGCCTACCGCTATGATTGGGTGCCTATGCTAATCTTCCCCGGATTTTCGGCGGGCTTGAGCCGACACCCTTCGGGTGTTCAGGGAAGACAGCCCACATCCAAACAGGATTTGATCAGGTCACTCCATGAATAAACCAGCAGTTGTACTTTTGGGTTTTGTTGTCGCGGTCGGCGTCGTCAGCGCAGGTGGCGCCTGGTACACCGGTAAGCAATTGGAGCCGGTATTGCAAACCGCGATCCAGAATGCCAACAAGGAACTGCAGACTTCCATGGCCGGCGTCGACGGTACCGTGACCCTCGAACTGGTGTCCCTGGATCGCCAGTTGTTCAGCAGCACCGCCCACTACCGCCTCAAGGCGCAAGGCTCGGTGTTCGGCGAAGACCACAAAGACTCCGAACTGCTGTTTGTTGACCACATTGAGCACGGCCCGCTGCCGTTCTCCCGCCTGGTGTCGCTGAAATGGTTGCCGGTCATGGCCACCAGTCACTTCGCGCTTGAGAAAAACGCCACCACCGAAAAATGGTTCGCGGCCACCAAAGACGTGACGCCACTCAAGGGCGTGACCAATATCGGCTACAGCCGCTCGGTAGACGGCAACATTGAATTGCTGCCCCTGGAAATCAAGGATGACAAGTCCTCGGTGAACTTCTCCGGCGGCGCCCTGCTTTTCACCAGCACCGCCGACGCGCAGAAGGTCAAGGCCAGCGGTTACATGGACTCCCTCAAGGTTTCGCTGGTCGATGCCAACGGCGCGCCGTTCCAGGCCGAGCTGAACGGGCTGACCGTGGCCAGCAACCTGGTCAAGAGCACCTTCGGTTTCTACACCGGCCAGAACACCATCGAGCTGACCAACACCAAGGCCACCTTCGGCCCGCAGCAAGCGGTGCTGACCTTCAAGGGTTTCGAGCAGAAAGACAGCAGCGAGGCCAAGGACAACAGCCTGTCCGGCCGCGTGGACTACAAGATCGACGAGATCGGTTACCAGGGTAAGCCAGTAGGTTCGGCGGCCATGGCCGTGAGCATGAAGAACGTCGATATCCCGGCCATGCTGGTGTTGACCAAGCTGTACCAGGACAAGATGCAGCCGGTGCAGGCCGCTTCCGCTGCCGGGCAACCGATCCCGGAGCTGCAACTGACCGAAGCCGAGCAAGCGCTGGCCCAGGCCAATGTCGACCAACTGCTGGCCGCCAAGCCGCAAGTGGCGGTGGAAAACCTGTCCCTCAAGACCACCAATGGCGAAAGCCGTTTCAACCTGCTGGTTGATATGGCCAAGCCTTCGACCATGGAACTGCCACCGGTTGAACTGGGTAAGCAGATCATCTCGCTGCTGGATGCCAACCTGACCCTCTCCAAGCCGATGCTCGCCGATGTCGCTGGCCTGCAAGCACAAGTTGGCGGCGTCACCGACCCGAAAGCCATTGAACAGCAATCCCAGATGGCCAGTGAGATGATCAGCAACATGGCCGTCGGCACCCAGTTGGCAACCCTGGTCGGCACCGACATCGTGTCCAAGCTGAACTACACCAACAATGAAGTGACCTTCAACGGCCAGAAAATGACCGTCGAGCAGTTCATTGGCGGCGTGCTCGGCAAACTCGGTGCGGTCAGCGGCGCTCAGTAAAAATTGGGGCCACCACCGGACAAAATGTGAGAGCGGGTGTGTGTGGGAGCTGGCTTGCCTGCGATAGCATCACCTCGGTGTAGCTGATACATCGAGGCGCCTGCATCGCAGGCAAGCCAGCTCCCACACAAGCCCACATTGGTGTTTTGCTAGGCCGTAGAGTTTGTAGGGCAATTCTGAACAATTGTTTGGAATTGCCCTTTTTTGTGCCCCTCTCACGGATATTGCGCCGCAGGAAAGCTTGGCCGGGTCATCAGACGCCGGCGGCCTGATGTGTGTTTTACAGGTGAACCTATCGCTACAGCTTTCCGTGTTAGGGAAGCTGACGAAATGCTGCAACACTCACATCCTCCTACCGACAGTCGATTGCGCCTGTTTATCCGCGCCGCCCTGTGCAGCCAACTGCTGCTGCCTGCGCTGGCCTTGGCCGATCCTGCCTACGACTCCCTGATCCATCAGGCCCGCACCGGTAACTATGCGCCGGCGCTCAACCTGTTGCGTCAATTGCCTGCCGAGCGCCAGACGCCGGGGCAGATCAGCGATCACCTGCTGATCGCCAGTTGGGCCCATCAAGACGCCGAAGTGCTGAAGGTCTATGAGGCCCAGGGGCGCAACCGCAACCTGACCACCCAGGCACTCGCCACCGTCGCCCGTACCTACCGCAACCAGCAGCGCTGGGAGCCGGCGATAGCGGTCTATCGCCAGGCGCTGGTGCGCGAGCCGAACAACGCTGACCTGCAATTGGGCCTGGCCCTGACCTTGGCCGATGGCGGCCAGGCTGCCGAAGCCGTGCAGCGCGCCCGAGCCCTGGTGACCGCCAAGCCAGACGACGCAGATCGGCGCATGGCGTTGGGTTATGCCTTGACTCGCGCGGGCTCGACCTTTGATGCGCTGTTCGAATTCGACCAGGCTTTCATCCGTGCCGGCAATAAGCCGGACGTCGCCCGTGAGTACGTCGTTGCCCTGCAACGCGCTCGGATGCCGGAGCCAGCCTTGCGCCTGGCGGCTCAACGCCCTGGCCTGCTGGACCCGGTCACCCAGCGCCACTTGGAAGGCGACCTCGCGGCCGAGCGTGTGCGCCTGGCCGAGTTCGCTTCACGCACGGAAAAAGAGCGCTACGTCATCGCTGACCGCGCCCTCAAGGACTACAACCAGTTGCTCGCCACCTGGACCCCGGACGCCAGTGCCCATGACGACGTAGTGCGCTGGCGCATCGACCGCCTGGGCGCCCTCAAGGCCCGCGCGCGCACCGCCGAATTGATCTACGACTATGAAACCCTCAAGAGCGAAGGCGTGCAGTTGCCGACCTACGCCCTGCGCTGGGTCGCTGCCGCTTACCTCGACCAGCGCCAGCCGGAAAAAGCCGCGCCGCTGTACCGCCAGGCGCTGGCCGCACCGGATGCTGAAGGCAGCGATCGCGTTGAAGACAGCACCGCGCTGTTCTACGCCCTGCTGGAAAACGATCAGGTGAGCGAGGCCCGCGAGGTCGCCGATAAGTTGGCGAGCAGTCAACCCGCACGGGTTGAACTCAAGGGCCTGCCGATCGGCAACCCTAACGATGCATGGATGGACGCCCAACAACTGGCCGCCCAGGCCGGCACCTATGGCGCCGACCTGCCGTCCAGCGAAAAAGGCCTGGAAGCTCTGGTGCAAAAGGCGCCGGGCAACGTTGGCCTACGCCTGGCCCAGGCCGACATGTACCGCGCCCGGGACTGGCCGCGTCGCGCCGAAAGCAGCCTCAAGGAAACCGAAAGCCAGGCACCGCGTGACATCGGCCTGGAAGTCTCCCAAGGCCATACCGCCCTGGACTTGCAGGAGTGGCGCCAGCTCGATGCGCTCACCGATGACGTCGTCGCCCGCGCCCCGGACAACCGTCAGGTGCAGCGCCTCAGCCGCCTGCGAGATGTGCATGACATGGCCGAATTGCGCGTCGAAGCCTACACCGGCAAAAGCTACGGTGGCGGCAGCAGCGGTGCCGGTGCGGTGGCCGGCAGTCGTGACTTTGGCATCGAAACCCTGCTCTACAGCCCGCCGATCGACGAAGACTGGCGGGTATTCGGGGGCGTCGGTTACGCCACCGCCGACTTCCAGGAAGGCACCGGCCAACACCGCTGGCAGCGCCTCGGCGTGGAGCGGCGCACCCGCGACATGACCCTGGAAGCCGAAGTTTCCAACCACTCCTACGGCTTTGGTTCCAAACAGGGCGCGCGCATCGCAGTAGCTCGGGATATCGACGATCACTGGCAGTACGGCGGTAGCCTCGACTACCTCTCGGCCAGCACCCCGCTGCGGGCCTTGAACGCCGACATCACGGCCAACGGCGGCAGCGGTTTTATCCGCTGGCGCGCCAATGAAAGCCGCGAATGGAAACTGGCCCTGAGCCCGTCCCATTTCAGCGATGGCAACAACCGTGTCGAAGCCCTGCTTACCGGTCGTGAGGGCATCTACAGCACGCCGAAAGTGCAAGTCGATCTCGGCCTGGAAGTCGGCACCAGCCGCAACAGCAAGGAAGACACGCCGTACTTCAACCCGCGTTCGGACTTCAGCGTATTGCCCACGGTGAACGTCAATCATGTGCTCTATCACCGCTACGAGACTCAGTGGAGTCAGCAGTTCCAGGTGGGTGCGGGTACTTACAGCCAGCGGGATTACTCCACCGGTGGCGTCGGGTTGATCGGCTACGGCCAGCGTTTTCGCTGGAACGACGTACTGGAAACCGGCGCCAACCTGAGCTGGATCAGCCGACCTTATGACGGTGAGCGCGAAAGCGATCTGCGCCTGATCGTCGACCTCACTTACCGCTTCTAGAAGAGTCCGATCATGCCTGTCCTTTCCCGATGCCTACTGGCCCTGGGGTTGCTGCTGAGCAGTGCTTGCGCCCAGCAACCCGCGCCTTTCACTCCACCGGCCGAGCGGCTCAAACCCGCTAACGAAGCGCCGTGGCCGAAAAACCATTTCCTGGGCATTGCCTACCATGACGTCGAGGATCGCGACCCCGATCAGGCGGTGGTGGCGGTGCGCACCGAGCGTTTGATCGAGCAGTTGTCGTGGCTGCGTGAGAACGGCTACCAGCCGGTTTCCGTTGACCAGATCCTGGCGGCGCGCAACGGCGGCCCCGAGCTTCCGGCCAAAGCCATCATGCTCAGCTTCGATGACGGCTACGCCAGCTTCTATACCCGCGTGATGCCGATCCTGCGGGCTTACAACTGGCACGCGCTGCTGGCGCCGGTGGGCAGTTGGGTCGATACGCCGCTGAACCAGCCGGTGGATTTTGCCGGCACGCCACGCCCGCGTTCGGAGTTCCTCACCTGGCAGCAGGTGCGCGAAGTGTCTCAATCCGGCCTGGTGGAAATCGCCGCGCACACCGACGCCAACCACAAAGGCATACAGGCCAACCCTCAGGGCAACCTGCAACCGGCCGCCACCACCCGCCGCTTTGATCCCGGCACTGGCCGCTACGAAACCGAAGCGCAGTTCCAGGCGCGGATGCGCGCCGATGTCTCTGCCATCTCCAACAAGATCCGCGCGGTGACCGGCAAGGCGCCGCGCGTGTGGGTGTGGCCTTACGGCGCTGCCGACGGCACCTCGCTGGCGGTGGTGGGCGAGAACGGCTACCAGATGGCCCTGACCCTGGAAGACGGCCTCGACAGCCTCGGCAACCTGATGAGCAGCCCGCGATTCCTGGTGGCTTCAGATCCGGACGGCGAGCACTTCGCCAACAGCATTGTGGCGGCCCAGACCCTGCCACCGCAGCGCGTGCTGCATGTGGACCTGGACAACGTCTACGACCCTGACCCGGCCCAACAGGTGCGCAACCTCGACCAGTTGATCCAGCGCGTGGTGGACATGGGCGCCAGCACGGTCTTCCTGCAAGCCTTTGCCGACCCGAAGGGCGATGGCCTGGTGCATTCGCTGTACTTCCCAAACCGCCATTTACCGGTGCGCGCCGACCTGTTCAACCGCGTCACCTGGCAACTGCGTACGCGGGCTCACGTCAACGTCTTCGCGTGGATGCCGGTGCTCAGTTTTGCCCTCGATTCGAAGCTGCCCCGCGTCACCCGCTGGGACCCGAAGACCGGCAAGGTGGCGGTCGATCCAGACCAGTATCAGCGCCTGTCGCCGTTTGACCCGAAGGTGCGCCAAATCATTGGCGAGATCTACGAAGACCTGGCCCGCACCAGTGCCATCGACGGCGTGCTGTTCCACGATGATGCGGTGTTCTCGGACTTCGAAGACGCCAGCCCCCAAGCGCTCAAGGCATACGCCGCCAGCGGCCTGCCGGATAACATCGCCGCCCTGCGCGCCGACCCGGCCGTGATGCAACGCTGGACCCGCTTCAAGAGCCGCTACCTGATCGACTTCACCCATGAGCTGACCGCCAAGGTCCGCAAGTTGCGGGGGCCGCAGGTGCAGACCGCGCGCAATATCTTCGCCGAGCCGATGCTCAACCCGGGCAGCGAAGCCTGGTTCGCGCAGAACCTCGACGACTTCCTCACCAGCTACGACTGGACCGCGCCCATGGCCATGCCGTTGATGGAAGGCCAAAGCCTCAAGGACTCCAACGCCTGGCTGGAAAAACTCGTGGCCACCGTCAAGGCCCGTCCTGGTGCACTGGAACGCACGGTCTTCGAGCTGCAAGGCAAGGACTGGCGCACTGCGGCCGCGCCCGATATTTCCGGTGCGCAAATGGCCGAATGGATGGGTGTGCTCAAGCGCCAGGGCGTCACCAGTTTTGGTTACTACCCCGACAACTTCCTGGAGAATTCGCCGGATCTGAAAACCGTGCGTCCGGCCCTTTCCAACCAATGGAATCCTTGACTCATGTTCGACAGAATCCTTGCTCTTCTCGTCTTGTCATTAGTGTTGGGTGTGCCCCTGGGCCTGATCTTCCTGGTCACCGGGCAGTTCCTGATGGACTTCGTGTTTTTCTATCCGCTGTTCATGTCTGGGCTGTGGATCGCCGGCGGCCTGTATTTCTGGCTGCACTGGGAGCGCCACTGGCCCTGGGATGAGGACACCCCGGCGCCGACACTGGCCGGCAACCCGCTGATCTCGATCCTGATCCCTTGCTACAACGAAGGCGACAACGCCACTGAGACGATTGGCGCGGCGCTGGCCCAGCACTATCGCAACATCGAAGTGATCGCCATCAACGACGGCTCCAGCGACAACACCGCTGCCGTGCTTGATGCCTTGGCGTTGAAGGAGCCGCGCCTGCGGGTGCTGCACCTGGCACAAAATCAGGGCAAGGCCGTGGCGTTGCGCATGGGGGCGGTGGCGGCCCACAGCGAATACCTGGTGTGTATCGATGGCGATGCGTTGCTTGACCGTAACGCGGCGGCCTATCTGGTGGCACCGATGCTCGACAATCCTCGGTTGGGTGCGGTCACCGGTAACCCACGGATTCGCACACGCTCAACCTTGATCGGTCGGGTGCAGGTAGGTGAGTTCTCCTCGATCATCGGTTTGATCAAGCGCACCCAGCGGGTATTCGGACGGATCTTCACCGTCTCCGGCGTGGTCGTTGCGTTCCGTCGTGCGGCCCTGGACCGGGTCGACTACTGGAGCACCGACATGATCACCGAAGACATTGACGTCAGCTGGAAGCTGCAGCTGGACCACTGGAGCATCTTCTACGAGCCGCGCGCGCTGTGCTGGATTCTCATGCCGGAAACCCTTGGCGGCATCTGGAAGCAGCGCCTGCGCTGGGCCCAGGGCGGTGCCGAAGTGTTGTTCAAAAACATTCGCGGCATCTGGCAATGGCGCCATCGCTACCTGTGGCCGCTGTTGTTCGAATACTGCCTGTCCACCGGCTGGGCCTTCACCTTCTTGCTGTCGGTGATCTTCTGGGCCGTGGGCAAGTTCGTCACGCTGCCCGCCGCCATCGCCGTCGACTCGCTGATGCCGCCGGCCTTCACCGGCCTGCTGCTGGCGGTGGTGTGCCTGGTGCAGTTTGCGGTGAGCATCATGATCGACCGGCGTTATGAGCGGGACCTGTGGAAAACCCTGTTCTGGACCATCTGGTATCCGCTGGTGTTCTGGCTGGTCAGCCTGTTCACCACCTTGGTCAGCTTTCCCAAAGTGCTGTTCCGCCAACACCAGAAACGCGCGCGCTGGGTCAGCCCGGACCGCGGAATCAAAGCCCCCGGCAAGGAAATGAACCCATGAACCTGATCCGAACCCCACAGCGGCCTGTGATGCAGGCCATCGACATTTTACTGACCCTGATGGCCTGGGCCGGATTGATTACTTTGTTGGTGCGTGGGCTGGTGCCGATGCTCGATAGCCATGGCGGCCCACGCATTGACGCGCCGATTTTCGCCGCGCTGGATACCTTGCAGATTTACCTGTGGATTGCGGCGTTCAATGCGGTGCTGTTGATCAGTTGGGCGCGCTACCAGCAACGCCGCGGCAAGCGTTTTGCCCAGCGGCGCTCGGCCGCCAAGGTGTTGAGCGACAAAGGGTTGAGTGAGAGTTTCAGCTTGGCTGAAGGTGACCTTGAGCAATTGCGCCGACCGGGTGTGTTGGTGATTCATAACGACCACGAAGGCGGTGTAGAGGCGGTGAAGGCCCATGTATCGCGGGATGTTGAGCGCCAGGGTTTGAAGTTGGTGGCGGGGCAGGATCGAACCAGGGAAGTGAGATAAGCCACGGCTGTATTCCCACGCGGGGCGTGGGAATGTTTTGTTCAGGCGTAGTCGAGATTTGTATCAAAACCAATGCCGTTTGTCGGAATAAAAGTTCCAAATACAACTCAATAAATCTATCTAAGATATTTAATTTTTTATAATCAATAGGTTGCATGGCGATTAAGGAAATTCTGAATAATAAGCCAGAATCTTGGCCCGTTCGAACTTCGATGTTAATTTGCCAGCCTTTGTAATTCGACGGATCGAACATGTCTTCTCTCACGCCACGGACTCGGCTGCTGCTGGGCGTCTGCCTGCTGACTTGCTTCGCGCTGAACAGCGCGGTGGCTGCCCCCACGCCCGGCGATCAGGACCTGATCCGCGACCGGCAAAACCGCCTGCTGGAAGAACAGCAGCGGCGTCTGGAAGAACTCAAGGATCTGCCCGGCAAAGAGGCCAAGCCACAAGCGCCCACCGCGCCGGTGGACACCCGTTGCTTCCCCATCAAAGACATCGAAATCAAAGGCGCCGACAGCCTGCCTGCCGGTGATCGCGAACGCCTGCTCAAGCCTTATATCGGCCAGTGCCTGGGCGTGTCCCAGCTCAATGAATTGCTCAAGGTCATCACCGACTACTACATCGACAAAGGCCTGGTCACCAGCCGCGCTTACTTGCCACAGCAAGACCTTTCCACGGGGCATCTGCAAGTGTTGGTGGTGGAAGGCAAACTCGAAGGTTTGAAAGGCGCTGACAACAGCGGTCTGTCAGACCGCGAACTGGCCATGGCCTTTCCCGGTAAAAACGGCGACTTGCTGAACCTGCGAGAGATCGAGCAGGCCATTGATCAACTCAACCGTTTGCCATCCAATCAGGCGCAAATGGAGCTGGCGCCAGGCGATGCTGTTGGCGGCAGTTCGGTGTTGGTGAAAAACAACCCGCAGAAGCCTTGGCGTGCCAGCCTGTCACGTAATAACGATGGTCAAAAAAGCACGGGCGAACAGCAATGGGGCACTGGACTTGAGTGGGACAACCCTTTGGGA
>NZ_WNNK01000041.1 GCF_009724245.1 Pseudomonas spelaei
CATTGCGGCGGCCCACGGAGCAATGTCTACGTTCAGGCATGCCGAGCCTAGGCGAGGCACCGAGTGGTGGGGCAAGAGCCCTTTGCTTACTTTGGGGCTTTTCCAAAGTGAGTCGCTGTAAGAGCGAAACCATAAGTAGCCGTTACCCCAGCAACGGATATGTACACCCCCCCCAGAAAATGGTCACCGATCAAACCGCCACCATCGCCTCGCTAAAGCTCGACAACTCCCACACTTGATCGATGGACACCCCAAAAAAAACGGCCTCATCAAGAGACCGTCTTACTCTCTAAAAACCAACAATCAGGTACGCATCCCACGCCCACTCACCAGCAACCGCGCACAACCGACATACAGCACCACAGTCGCCACCAGCATAAACGTGATCGCCACGCTGATCTTGATATCCGACACCCCCAGAATGCCGTAGCGGAAGGCATTGACCATGTGCAACACCGGATTGGCCAACGACACCGTCTGCCAGAACGGCGGCAGCAAGGTGATCGAATAAAACACCCCGCCCAGGTACGTCAACGGCGTCAACACAAACGTCGGAATAATCGAAATATCGTCAAAGTTACGCGCAAACACCGCGTTGATAAAACCCAGCAACGAAAAGATCGTGGCCGTCAGCACCACCACCAACAACGTGACCCCAAGGTGATGCACCTGCAAATGAGTGAAGAACAGCGACAGCAGCGTCACGATCACCCCAACCATCAACCCACGCAGCACGCCACCCAGGGTGTAGCCGATCAGAATGGTATGCGGTGACACCGGCGACACCATCAATTCCTCGATGGAACGCTGGAACTTGCTGCCAAAGAAGCTGGAAACCACGTTGCCGTAGGAGTTGGTGATCACCGACATCATGATCAACCCCGGCACGATGTATTCCATATAGGTGAAACCACCCATATCGCCAATCTGCCGGCCGATCAGGTTACCGAAGATCACGAAGTACAAAACCATGGTAATCGCCGGCGGCAGCAGGGTTTGCGGCCAGATCCGGGTAAAGCGCTTCACTTCGCGATAAACGATGGTCTGCAGCGCGACAAGATTGGGTTGCAGTTCAGAACTCATACCGCCACCTTCGCCAGATTTTTCTCCACCAGAGACACGAACAACTCCTCAAGGCGATTGGTTTTGTTACGCAGGCTCAGTACTTCGATGTTCTGAGTCGCCAATTGGCCGAACAACGCGGTGATACCCGCAGCTTTATCCACCTGGACTTCCAGGGTACGGCTGTCCACCAGGCGGCTCGGGTAGCCGATCAGTTGCGGTGGCACCGCCATGTCGTTTTTCAGGTCCAGCAGGAACGTCTCGACGTGCAACTGGTTCAGCAGCGAACGCATGCTGGTGTTTTCGACGATGGTGCCGTGGTCGATGATGCCGATGTTGCGGCACAACTGCTCAGCCTCTTCCAGGTAGTGGGTGGTGAGGATGATGGTGATGCCTTTCTGGTTCAGCTCGGTGAGGAAGGTCCACATCGAACGACGCAGCTCGATATCCACCCCCGCCGTCGGTTCGTCGAGGATCAGCAGGCGTGGCTCGTGAACCAGGGCACGGGCGATCATCAGGCGACGCTTCATGCCGCCGGACAGGGAGCGTGAAGGCACGTCGCGCTTGTCCCACAGGCCCAGTTGGGTCAGGTATTGCTCGGCGCGCTCCTTGGCGATCTTCGGCGGGATGCCGTAGTAACCCGCCTGAGTCACCACGATGTCGAAGGTCTTCTCAAACTGGTTGAAATTGAATTCCTGGGGCACCACGCCAATGCTGCGCTTGAGCGCGGCCGGGGATTTATCCAGGTCATGGCCAAAGATATTCACTGTGCCGCTGGTTTTGTTGACCAGGGTCGAGAGAATGCCAATGGTGGTGGATTTGCCGGCCCCGTTGGGGCCGAGTAAAGCGAAGAAGTCACCTTCGGCCACATCCAGATCGATACCACTCAGGGCCTGGAAACCGTTGCCGTAGGTTTTGGTTAGCTGCCGGATGGACAGAGCGGAACTCATATCGGATTACGCACCAAAGAAGAGGAATAGAATTGTTACATGTGGGCTGACCGCGCGGAATACAACGGCTGCGCATGACAAGCATGGTGCTTGCCCGCGCCGCACAAGTACAGTCACCTGTATTAATAGTCAGTATTAAGTCAACGCGGTCATAACCGCTTTCTGGTACGCCGGGCGCTGGCGTAAACGTTGATACCAGGCTTCTAGACTGGGCATCGACGGCCGCTCGATGGGCATCTCGAACCAGGCATAAATAAAGCAGCCTAAGGGGATATCGCCCATGCCGATCTCGGCGCCTGACAGATAGGGTTGCGTGGCCAGGGCCTGATCCACCGTTTTCAGCACATCGATGCAGGCTTTGCGCCCGGCGTGGATGTTGTCCCAGTTTTGCTGGTCAGCGGGGGTACGCAGCACGCCCCAGAACACGGTCTTGAAGGGGTCGGCCAAGGTCGAGGTGGTCCAGTCCATCCATTTTTCCGCACTGGCGCGGGCCTGCAGGTCCTTCGGGTACCAGGCCGAGTCCGGGGCATGCTTGGCACTGAGGTAACGCACGATGGTGTTGGATTCCCACAATACAAAATCGCCATCCTCGATCATCGGCACCCGGCCGTTGGGGTTCAATGCCCGATAACGCGGCGTGTCGACCACCCCAAAAGCCCCGCCCGCATCAATTGCCTCATAGTCCAGGCCGAGCTCCTCGGCGCACCACAGTGCTTTCCTGACATTTGACGAATTTTTACGACCCCAGATTTTCAGCATGACCGCCCCGACGTGATGAATATGGTGGATGAATGCCGAGGCAGCATACGCCGGTTTACGGGCGGCTTAAATCACTCTGCATGTCCCCCAGCAGAGCGGGCATCTGCTCGCCGAACAGGTGTGGGTAACATTTCTCCAGGTGGGCGAAGAAGAAGTCCTCGGGAACGTCGGGAAATTGCCCATGGTCCACCACATACTCCATGGAACGCTGGCCTTTACGGTTGAAGGCATGGAAAACACTGTCGTGAATGCCGTCGAAATCCAGCGGCGGCACATCGAACAATTCACACAGTTGCTGGTTGAACGCCGGCGTGGCTTTGACCCAGCGGCCGTCCAGATACAACTCGGTGTAGCCGTGCATGGCAAATACGTCACTTCTGAGCAGCTCGATCAAACGTGGCGTCGAGAGGTGGTTGCGTACGTCGGCCAGGCCAATGCGCGCAGGAATTCCACAGTGCCGGGCGCACCCGGCCAACAACGTCGCCTTAGGCACGCAATAACTCTCGCCAGCGGCCAATGCGAAGCTGCCACTGAGGGTTTGCGGGTCGCGGCTGAAGGTGTAGGGGTTATAACGCACGGCCTCGCGCACGGCGTAATAGAGACTGACTGCCTGGTCACGAAGACCGGGGCTCGAGCCCCGATGTTTTTCGGCGAACTCCACCACCGCAGGGTGGTCACTATCGATGAAGCGGCTGGGATTCAAATACGTATCCATGAGCACAATCTCCGAGGCGAGCCCTGAGTCTAACCACAGGCCCGCCCCAGCGATAACGACAATTCGGCCAAATGTCGGCGCCTGAGACCCAGTGATTAAAAAGCGCTTCCCGGCACAACACGTAACACGCTCGTCACCCGCTTTTTCGGATGCCGACTAAGCTCTGAGGTGATTTTGCCCCTGGCTTCACGGAGGATTGAATATGCTGTTGTTGTGGATACTGGTTCTGGTGGTCGGCATTGCCTACCTGGCACACCGCCGCACCGCGCCCCTGCCCGCCCTGGGCGTAGTGGCCGTCTACCTGTTGGCGATGGGTGCCTTCAGCCATGTACCGGGCTGGTTGCTGCTGGTCTTCTGGGTGCTGATTGCCGTGGTGGCTGCGCCTTTGCTGCTGCCGGACCTGCGCCGCCAGTACTTCACTGCGCCGCTGTTCAACTGGTTCCAGAAAGTCCTGCCGCCGATGTCCGAGACCGAACGCGACGCCATCGACGCCGGTACCGTGTGGTGGGACGGTGAACTGTTCAGCGGCCGCCCTGACTGGGACAAGCTGCTGGCCTATCCCAAGGCACAACTGACCGACGAAGAGCAGGCCTTTATCGATGGCCCCACCGAAGAACTCTGCGCCATGGTCACAGACTGGGAAATCGGCCAGGCCATGGACCTACCGCCCGCTGCCTGGGAACACATCAAGCAACATGGCTTCTTCGCCCTGATCATTCCCAAGGAATTCGGCGGCAAGGGCTTCTCCGCCTACGCCCACTCTCAGGTCGCCATGAAACTGGCCACCCGCAGTGGTGACCTGGCCTCCACCGTGATGGTTCCGAATTCCCTGGGCCCGGCCGAACTGCTGCTGCACTACGGCACAGACGAACAACGTAACCATTACTTGCCTCGCCTGGCCCGCGGCGATGATATCCCTTGCTTCGCCCTGACCGGCCCGCTGGCAGGCTCCGATGCCGGCTCCATGCCCGACACCGGCATCATCTGCAAAGGCGAATGGGAAGGTCAGGAAACCCTTGGCCTGCGCCTGAACTGGGAAAAACGCTACATCACCCTCGGCCCAGTGGCGACCTTGCTCGGCCTGGCGTTCAAGGCCCATGACCCGGACCACCTGCTGGGCGACCAGGAAGACCTGGGCATCAGCCTCGCGCTGATTCCCACCGACACCCCTGGCGTAGAGATCGGCCGTCGCCATCTACCGTTGGGCGCCGCCTTCATGAACGGCCCGAACGCCGGCAAAGATGTATTCATTCCCCTGGAGTTCCTGATCGGTGGCCAGGAAATGCTCGGCAAGGGCTGGATGATGCTGATGAACTGCCTGTCGGTAGGCCGTTCGATTTCCCTGCCCGCCGTGGGCACCGGTGCAGCCAAGTTCACCAGCCTGGTGACTGGCCAGTACGCTCAGGTGCGCGAGCAGTTCAACGTACCGCTGTCGGCCTTCGAAGGTATCCAGGAAGCCCTGGCCCGTATCGGCGGTAACGCCTGGCTGATGGACAGCGCACGAATGCTCACTGCCAACGCCGTGGACCTTGGGGAAAAACCCTCGGTGCTGTCGGCTATCCTCAAGTACCACCTGACCGAGCGCGGCCGCGAGTGCATCAGCCACGCCATGGACGTACACGGTGGCAAGGGCATCATCATGGGCCCCAACAACTACCTGGGTCGTAGCTGGCAAGGGGCGCCGATCTTCATCACCGTGGAAGGCGCGAATATCCTCTCGCGCAACCTGATGATCTTCGGCCAGGGCGCCATTCGCTGCCATCCGTTCGTGCTCAAGGAAATGGCCCTGGCCGGCCGCGAAGACCACGATCAGGCACTGAAAGAGTTCGACGGGCTGCTGCTGCAACACATCGGTTTCGCCGTCAGCAACGCCGCCAGCACCCTGGTGCTGAACCTCGGCCTGGGGCATTTCGAAAAGGCCCCGGGTAACCGTTTGAGCCAAGGCTACTTCCGCGCCCTTAACCGTCAAGCAGCGGCATTTGCCCTTCTCGCGGACTTGAGCATGATGCTGCTGGGTGGCGAGTTGAAGCGCCGTGAACGACTGTCGGCGCGCCTGGGAGACGTGCTGAGCCATCTGTACCTGGCGTCGGCAGCGCTCAAGCGTTATCACGACCTGGATTCACCCGATCACCTGGAACCGCTGTTTGTCTGGGCCATGGAAGAAAGCCTTGGCCATTCGGAGCGGGCGCTGGATGAACTGCTGACCAACTTCCCGAACAAGGTAATGGGCTGCCTGCTACGGGTAATTGTGTTCCCGTTCGGGCGTCGCCATAAGGGCCCATCCGATGCGCTGGACGCCGAGGTCGCGGCGGTGATTGGCCGGGCCAAAGGCGATCCGGCCCTCGAAGCCGTGCTGGCGGGTTGCTACCGCCCGCAATCGGCCGACGACCCAGTGGGCGCCCTGCAACATGCCTACGACCTGTTGGCCGACAGCCATCCCCTGCAGAAAAAACTCCACGAAAGCCTCAAGAGTGGCCAGGTCAAGCCTGCCGCTGGCGAACATGCGATCGACGCTGCACTGCAAGCTGGCGTGCTGCAACCGGCCGAAGCGCAGACCTTGCGTGACGCCGAAGCGGCGCGGCGCAAGGTGATCGACGTGGATGATTTCAGCAAAGAGGAACTGAGCCAGGCCGACGGAAAAGTCCGCTGAGGCTACCAGTGATATAAATGCGGGCGCGGGGGCTATATACTCTCGCGCCCGTTTTGCTCTTGAGGACTTATTCCGTGTCCAACGTCGTTGCCGATCATCTCGTCTTGCTCGACCACCTGCGCAGCATCCTGGTTGCCGTCGGCGAAGCCGAACAGGTGCCCGAGGAAAGCCACGCCCTGTTCCTGGAGCGCTTCGATGAACTGCGCGCCCTGCTGCCCATCGACCCGATCGAAAGCCAGTACCTGGGCCAGGACATGATGAGCCAGGTCATCCTGCGCTACCCACAAATTGCCCACCTGGTACCGCGCGACCTGCTGTGGTTCTTCGGCGGTGATTGCCTGCACTTCATGCCGGACGACGAACTGGACCTGTACCAGGCCCTGGAAGAACGTCGCTTCGAAGCCGAGCAGAACGACGAACCGTTCGACTGGAATCAGGAAAAGCAGTTGTTGGCCATGTCCAACGACCAGAGCAAGCACTGATATCAGGACCCGCGAAGATCAAAATGTGGGAGCGAGCAAGCCCGCTCCCACATTTGCACCGCACACCTATCGCCTGCGCAACGTAGGCTCCCGCGCCATGCACTCCACCAGATAATCAATAAACACCCGCAACTTCGGCGGTAGATAACGCGTGGGCGAATGCAGCAACCACGCATCACCATGGTAGGACGCAATAAAGTCCCATTCGGGCAACACCTGTACCAACGCCCCCTCCTCCAGCGCATGGCGCGCCGTGAAATACGGCAAGCTGCCAATCCCCACGTGCTGCAACACCGCATCCAGCCGCACGCCTGTGTGATTGGCTGCATATCGGCCACCCACCCCCACCGTCACCGCCTTGCTGCCCTGGCGGAATTTCCAGCGCGCATCCCCCGGGGTTTCACCCAGATAGATACAACTGTGCTCCAGCAAGTCATGGGGGTGACTCGGTATGCCATGCTCGGCCAGATACTGCGGCGTGGCACAGACCAGATGCTCAATAGGCAATAACTGCCGCCCGACCAAGCCCGGTGGCGGGCTGTCGGTGATGCGGATACTCAGGTCAACGTTGTCATCAATCAGGTCCACATGCCGGTCTTCGAGGATCAACTGCACATCAACCTTGGGATAGCGCCGCAGAAACTCAGGCATGTGCGGGTGCACCACAAATCGACCGACGGCCTTGGGCACACTGACCCGCACCAACCCCTCGGCTTCATGGGTGTACTGGCCGCTGATTTCCATCACCGAACGCGCAGCGCTGACCATCTCCTGGCAGCGCTTGAACACTTCTTCACCGCCCTCGCTGAGGCGCAACTTACGGGTTGTGCGTTGCAACAGCCGAATGGCCAGGGCCTTTTCCAGACGCGAGATGCTGCGGCTCACCGACGATGGCGAAGCCCCCAGTTGCCGCGCGGCTTCGGAGAAGCTGCCGGTCTCCACCACTTTGACGAAAATCGCCATTTCACCCAGCAGCGGTAGCGGAAGATTAATGCTCATGACGCACAAGTCCATTGAGAGTTGAACGGATTATCACCCAGTAGCGCACTATTTATACTGCCTGGCAGAACCCTGATGCGGATGTAAATGATGACCCAGCGCCTGTTTTTCACTCACGACCACCTGACAGCCGAGCTTGAAGTGCTGGAATGCGTGCCTCACGAGGGCCACTTTGCCGTGACCCTGCAATCAACCATTTTCCACCCTCAAGGCGGCGGCCAGCCTTTCGATACCGGTTGGCTGGGGGATAGCCAAGTGATCAAGGTAACCCAGGACGTGGATCGCATCGTGCACTACGTGGATCAGCCGATTGAGCCAGGGCTGATAAATGCGCGGGTCGATGAGGCACGTCGCACCCTCAATACCCGATTGCATTCCGCCGGACACTTGATCGGCAACGTCGGCGAAACCCTAGGCTGGATGCCGATCAAGGCTCATCACTGGCCAGGCGAAGGAAAGATTACTTTCATACGTGGGGAGTCGGCGCAAACCATGGACGCCGAGGCGATCCAGCACCAAATCAATCAATGGATCGCCGCCGACTTGCCGCGTCACCTCGCGCTTGAGGAAGGCGTGCGCGAAGTCGGCTTTGGTGACCTTCCGGCCTACGCCTGTGGCGGTACGCATGTACAGGCTCTCGGGGCATTGGGCCAGGTGACGATCCTGGCCCTGTCCGAGAAAAAGGGCGCGCTGTCGGTGCGTTATAGCCTGGACTGACTACACCGCAATCGCCCCTGCACGCCCCGGCTCCACCACAAAGGACTTGAGAGTCGAGACACTGGCATTCGGATCCCGAGGATCGGAAATCGCCCGGAAGTTCGTCAGCATCTTCTGCTCTTCCAGCTCCACCGACACATACCCCCGCTGCCGGCTGTCGAAAAAACGCACATGGGGATTGAGGGGCAGGATCGAGTTGAAGACATCGAACGGCGGGCCGTCGGACGTGACTGACGTACCGACGAACTCGGTGGCGACGATCCGCGAGTCTGGGTCGTCGGCGTCGGCGTGCAGGTCCGTGGCCCAGAACGAGTGAATATCCCCGCCCCAGAACACCGGGTTACGGGCGCGCCTGCGCTCGATGGACGCCAGCACGCGTTCGCGGGTCGCCCTATAGCCGTCCCAACCGTCGGTCCAGTGGCCCAATGCCTGGCTCGCCGGATCACGCTGGATCAGCGGCGCCACCAGCAGGTCCTGGGCGATCACATTCCATTGCGCGCGGGATTCGGCAAAGCCTTGGTCCAGCCAGGCTTCCTGCTTCCAACCGAGCATGGTGCGCTCAGGATTGCTCAGGTCTGCGCAGCTATCGGCGGCGATATGCCCTTTGCGGCTGCCATTGGCCGCAATACACGGCTGTTCGGAACGGTACTGGCGACCGTCCAGCACATGGAAACGAGCCAGTCGGCCGTAGTCCAGGTTCCGGTAAATGCGCATATCCGGCCCGCGTGGCAGGCTGGTGGCGCGTAACGGCATGTGTTCGTAGAAGGCCTGATAAGCGGCCGCTCGGCGCTTGAGAAAACTCTGCGCCGTAACGTTCGCGTCCTGAGACCATTGATTGGCGTAGTCATTTTGCACTTCGTGATCGTCCCAGGTGGCCACGCTGGGCGCCGCAGCATGGAGCGCCTGCAAGTCGGGGTCAGACTTGTACAGGGCGTAACGATTGCGATAGCCGGCCAAGTCTTCGGCATCGCCACTGCCATGAGGACGAATGATTTTGCTGGAGCCTGTGGGATAGGAATAGTCGTAGATGTAATCACCGAGGAAAAACACCAAGTCAGGTTGTTCAGCAGCCAGATGACGATAGGCACTGAAATAACCTCGCTCCCAGTGAGAGCAGGACACGAAGCCCAACCGCGCCGACGCCATCGCATGCAGGGGCGGTGCCGTGCGCGACAGGCCCGTCGGGCTCTGTGCCCCGAGACTTTCAAACTGATACCAATAAGGCCGGCCTGGCTCCAATCCCGCGACCTCGACATGCACGGAATGAGCGAAGCGTTCAGAGGCCATGACTTCGCCCTGCTTCACAATCCGTGTCATCGCCGCATCACTGGCCACTCGCCAGCGCACCGGCACCGCACGGCTCAACCCGCCGCGGCCATCGGCGGCGTTGAACAGCGGCGCCAAGCGGGTCCAGATGACAAAGCCATCCGGCAACGGATCCCCCGAGGCCACACCCAAGGTGAACGGGTAGTCGATGCCGGCACTGCGAGCAAAAGGGCTGAGAATCGAAAAAACCGTCGCCACCGCCAGGCCCGACAGTACTCGGCGGCGATCCAGATCTACCGACTTACGAGTGTCGTCACTCATGACGCAGGCTGCCAATCGACCCGCAACAGCCCGTACAGCAACATATCCTCATGCACCCCGTTCTTGAAGAATGCACCTTTCATGCGCCCTTCGTACTGCAGGCCAATCTTCTCCATCACCCGGGCCGAGCCTTGGTTACGGGCAAAGCACTGGCTGCCGACACGGTGCAGCGCCAGCTCGGTAAAGCCGAATGCCATGATCGCGGCTGCCGCCTCGGTGGTGTAGCCCAGGTTGCGCCGGTGCGCTGCCACCCAATATCCCAAATGACCACTTCGATGCGCCGCCGACAACCTGAGGCTGATCACGCCGATCAACTCGTCGGTCTCCCGCAGATGAATGCCCAACCCCAGGGAATGCCCGGAGCGGAAATTCTCCGGTTGAGCGTCAATAAAGGAGTGCGCCGTATCCAGCGTGTAAGGCGACGGGATAGCGGCAGTGTTGTCGGCAATCTCAGGCCCGTTGGCCAGCTCGGAAAGTGTCTCGGCCTGATGTTTTTGCAGTGGTTTCAACACCAGTCGCGGTGTGAATAGATGAGGGAGTGCTGCGCTCATGTCGAGTGGCTCGCCGGGTAAATTTTCCAAGAATGTACCTGCTTCGTGTCAGTTTCATTACCTCACAAAACTGACTGCACGGTCTTCTGCAAGACACGTCCTAGACACTTAAAAGCTTAAATTAAAGTTAACCATTCGGTCATTTTTGGTTGCTAACGTTTCGCCCCTAATCAACGACGGGATAACGGAATGAGAACCTGGGACGAACCCAAAAAACGCAAGGCGCACATCGAGCTGATCCCGATGATCGACGTGATGATGTTTCTGTTGGTGTTTTTCGTACTCGTGAGCCTGAACGTGATTCCGGCACTGGGCATGAAGACCCAACTGCCCAGCGCCAGCAGTTCGCAACAGCTCAAACCGCAGAACAAATTCATCCTCACCCTGGGCCTGGGAGGCCAACTGCAACTGGATGGCAAGGACCTGACCGTCGAGGCTCTGGTGCCCGTGCTCAAGGCTGCCGAAAAGCCTGACAGCAAGTCGACGATCATCGTCAACAGCGATAAGGGTGTGGAAGTGTCCCGACTGGTAGAGGTCATGGACACCTTGCGTCTGGGCGGCTTTACCTCCATCTCCATCGCCACACGTAAGTCCTGATCATGTATGTCCTGTTTCGTGCGCGTCAGCTGCTGGGCAGTGTCCCGGCCCTGATCGCCCTGGTGCTGATTGCACTGGGTATCCAGTCCCAAACCCTGAAAGTGCAGCCGGTGTATGACGAGTCGTCGGTTGAAATTGCCTTGGTCGAACCCGAGCCGGAAGTGGTCCCCGAGCCCGTGGTGGAGCAAGAGCCGCCGCCACCGATGATCGAGGATGAAGAAGCCGAGCCGGCCCCTCCTCCGCCACCGCCAAAACCGTTGCCAAAACCTGAACCCAAGCCCAAACCAGTGCCCAAGCCTGTGGCCGTGGTCGCCAAGCCAACGCCGACGCCGACGCCAGCACCGGTCGCCGCCAAGCCCGTGCAGGCCGCTGCTGCCCCGACGCCAACGCCGCCCGCCCCACCAGCGCCACCGAAAGTTGACGGCCAAGCCCTGGAAGGCGGCTACCTCAAAGGCTTGCGCAACGAGCTGGACACCTACAAGCAGTACCCCACCGGACGCCAGGCTTCCCTCGAACGCCCCAAAGGCGAGGTGGTGGTCTGGTTGATGGTGGATCGCCAAGGCCGCGTCCTCGACTCCGGGATCCAGACCCAGGCGTCGAGCATGCTGCTTAATCGGGCCGCCACCAACAGCCTGCGCCGTATCAGGCAGGTCAAGCCGTTCCCCGAGCAAGCCTTCGGTGGACGCAATGAACAACGCTTCACCGCCACCTTCAACTACAGCGTGCAGTAAGCATCGTCAGCCTGGAGCGGACCGTAACGGTTTCCCTGAAAGCGAATTTCTGATCTTCACCCAAGAGGTAAACAATCATGGACATGAACCTGCTTCACGACATCACCTTCTATGTGATGTATGCCGCAATGGCCATCGCGATCTTCATTGCCATCGAACGCGGCATCTACTTCGCCTATGTACGGCGCCAGGCACGATCGTTGATGGACGCCCTGGGCGCCGCCGTACACAGCGAGCGCGACCTGCCGCAAAGCGCAACCCGCCGCGACAGCCTGCCCTTGAGCATGGTGCTACCGGTGCTGGCGCAAAAGGCGTCCCATGGTTCACGCAAGGACCTGGATGACGTGATCGAAACCCAGTACCTGTCGACCCGCGCACCGTTGGCCCGCAGCCTGTGGATCATTGAAACCATCACCACCGCCGCACCGCTTCTGGGCTTGCTGGGGACCATCCTGGGGATCATCGATACCTTCAAGGCCCTGGCCAGCGCCGGCGTGTCCGACCCGGGCCAGATTTCCGGTGGTATCGGTACGGCGCTATTCGCCACCGGGCTGGGTATCGCCATTGCCCTGTTCTGCGTGGTGTTTCACAACTTTTTCCAGGACAGCCTGGAGCGCATCAACGATCAACTGAAGATGCTGCTGATTCGCGCCGCCACCGGTGCCCGCGTGCAAGGTGAAGTGCCGCACCTGGTGCCCAGCCCGATGCACAGCCGCACCGCCTAACCCCAGGGCGGGCGCAGGGTGCGCCCGTCTTTCTTTTATATGAGACGTTTATGTCCGTATGCATGAAGTTCCCACGGGCGCTGCTCGGCGTTCGTATCGCTGGCCTGGCTGGCTTGCTTATCAGTCCGCTGGTTCAGGCGGACTTTTCCATTCCAGGGTTTGAATTGGTACACACCGTGCCGGTGGCGACCACGCTGGGGACGGCGGACTTGCGTCAACCGGGGCCCGTGTGGATCGAGCTGTTCGATGGGGCGAAAAGCCAGATCGATATCGGCCAGTTTTACGCGGCGGATCATCCGGGCTCGGTGATGGACACGGTGATTGAACACCTTGAGGCCGCCGGCAAACGTGGGGTGAAAATTCGCTTCCTGCTGGAAGAAAAGGGCCTGAAGCTGTCGGATCCCGCCACCCTCGAACGGCTGAAGGCCATTCCCAACCTGACCTTCCGGGTACTGCCCTACGCACAAGTGAGCGGTGGGATTATCCATGCCAAATACATGCTGGTAGATGGCAAGCAGGCGTTTATCGGCAGCCAGAATTTCGACTGGCGCTCGCTTGAACACATCCACGAAACCGGGCTGCGCATCAGCGATAAAACCGTGGTTGCCCAGGTGCAAGCGATCTTTGAACAGGATTGGCAGGCTCAGGCAGCGTTGGCGGAAAACAAGCCCGTGCCCCCGCCTGCCGCTGGCCAGGAACCCGCGCGCACCGGCAACTATCTGGTTGCCAGCCCACAACGCTATAACCCGCCCGGCGTAGGCGACTCGCAACAGGAATTGCCGCGCCTGCTCGCCGAAGCGAAGAAAGAAGTACGGGTGCAGTTGCTGGACTATGCGCCGCTGTCCTACGGACCTGATAGAACCCGGCCGTATTACGCGGTGATCGACAATGCCGTGCGAGCCGCGGCGGCGCGAGGGGTTTTGGTCAAGTTGATGGTGTCTAACTGGAACACTGACAAGCTGGAATTGCCCTACCTGAAAAGCCTGGCGGTACTGCCCAATGTCCAGGTCAAGATCGTCACCCTGCCTCAGGCGCCCGAGGGGTTTATCCCCTACGCCCGAGTGATCCACAGCAAAACCATGGAAATTGATGGGCAGGTGGCCTGGGTGGGTACCAGCAACTGGCTCGGCGGCTACCTGGATAATTCGCGCAATCTGGAAGTGGTGATGCGCGACGCTGCGATGGCCAAGCGTATTGGTGAGCTGCATGAGCAACTGTGGGATGGTCCCTATGCGAAACCGCTGGAGGTCATGGGTGAATACCCCGACCCACATCCCGGGCAACGTTGAACACGTGTAGGAACCCTATCTACCTAGCTGTTCGGCCAGTTGTAATCGAATAGAGGCTTCTCAACTATTGGAGAACAATCAACCTGACAGCAGGGCGGTCCCATGTCGTTAATCAGTCACGTCGAACAACTCTGTGCACGTTTGGCGCCTGCTGGATGGCGAGATCTGTTGTTGCAGCACGGGCTGGACATCTCGGCCGCCAACTTGCGACAAGAGCTGTCAAAAACCCTTCAGGTAGATCGAACATTAAAGGGTTTTGAGGACTTTTCCCCTCATGGGGTCCGCGGGATTGAACCCGCAAGCCCTGCCGATAGCCTGCTATTTCATGCAATCGCTTCGCCCAACGTCCTCACAGGGTTAAATGCTCGTACGTTGTCGGCGTTTGCCACATCGGCAGAAATCGAACAGTTACTCAATTATGTCTACGGCGTCGAGCCTCCCAGCCTGGAAAGCCTGAGGCAACAATCCGATGGCGCTGCACTGGCCATTGTGGTGTTCGCCTATGAGTACCGCCCCGGCCCCGAAACTGTCCATAAACACCAGGCAGACATGTGTTTTTCCCGCACGGGGGTTGCACGAGTCGGCACGGCTTCTGCGTTGTATAACGCTCAGCACCGAGGCTTTCTACCTTTTGTAGATAACCGCCCGGATCGCATGAGGGTCATTCCGGCCCGCTATGGTGCTTATGTTGCCATGCAGCGAAAAGGTGACCCGTCGAAATTCGGACCGATGAGTTTTCAGCCGGCAATCGATTCGGATCTCGAGTTCTGGGTGCCCCTGCACAAACTGTTCGACGGCGACGAGTGCCTGACGGGGTTGAATCTGAAGGTGCGGCTGGATAACCACCAGATCAATGAAAAAATCCGGCAGATCCATATGAGGTTTCGTAACACGGGCTGGCAGGAGCCTGACATCTTGAATCCCCCTTTCGTCATTACCGAAGGGCTTTGTCATTGGGGAAGCACCGATGAATTCGGTCCAGGCTTATTGATCCCCGATGACAAGGAAAAACTTGTCGAACTGGCGTTCTATCAAGGGCGCCCCCTGTCCTTCATGATGCCTGCGGGTACGGGAGGTCTGGTACATGGACGCCATCGGGTTCGCGACGACGGCTCGATCGAAGACCTCAATGAGGTGGAGGGCGTCGACAGCATCGTCAAAGCGGGAGGTTATCGTACCCTGCACTATCAAGACGCAATGGCTGATGGCTGGGTACGTGCCCACTGTCCGGAACTGGAGCAGGAACTGGATAGCATCGCCGCCTATTCCATTATTGGTGCACCCGACTTTTTCCCCCTGTGCGGGCAACGTGAACTCAAGGAGTGGTCCAGTGACTCCGACATATTTCCCTGCCCGACACCTCCCTGCCCACAAGTCTGGCATGCCGGGATCAACCCGCTTTCGGATGTCCGGTTCTTCATTAACCAATCCCTTGTCGGTGACTTTTTCTCACCCGATGACCGCAGTGTCACCGCCATCATCTCCCACCCCATGGCCATCACGGGACCGCAACCTGCCCCATCGATGGCGCTTGCTCAACGTCAATCCTGGTTACCGGACTTTGCCAGCGGAGTGTTCGGGCCCGGCTGGGAAGTGGGTCGAGGCCTGATCGATGCACCCTTTGCCAATGTGCTTTGTGGCTATCAGTTGGCCAGCCCCTTCACCGAAGATGCTCGGATTTGTGCAGCGCTGGGCTCTTACTGGCCAGGGGTGGCGCCCGACTCGACCCGTACTTTCGAGCCGAGGGGGCTGGCCGCAACCATCATTCCTCTGACCGATACCGAGATCGGTTTACGGGGCAGCCCGGCCTGGGATGGCGGGTCGGGGCCGGTGCTGATCGAGGTTGAGGGGCGCCCAATCGTCCAATACCACGCCTATGAATACAGCGACTACACGCGAGCCGCATTGGCCGGCCAGCTATCGCTGTGCCAGACCGGCCACACCAGCACTGAGCAATACCATCAACGGGTGCTGGGGATGCATCGCGCTTACCAGGCCGTCGGCGCCGGAGCAGACAAGGAACTCCAAAAGAGCTGGCCCTTGCTGTCCTTCTCACGGGTGCAGTTGCCTGATGAGGCTCTCGAGGCCGCCCAAAAGGAGGCCGGGTATTGGCTGGGAAGCCAGGTACAGCATTACAACCTGTACAAAAGAGGCACGATCACTACACCTGCCACGAACTTCAAACTTCGCCATGTGGAAATAGAACAGCAGGTCCAACTTTACATTGATCAAGATGCCATCTTGATCAGCCGAGATGGCAGTCCCTGGCAACATCTGCATGAGTCACTTTGACGTCATTGTCCTCGGGGCCGGGCCAGCAGGTTGTGCTGCGGCCATCACCTGCGCCCAACGAGGCTTGCGGGTAGCCTTGCTGGAAAAGTGCGCGTTCCCCCGATACAGGCCCGGGGAAACGTTGCACCCTGGTGTTGAACCCCTTTTTAACCAGCTGGGGATTACTTCGATCTTCAGTGATCCGCATTTGCTGCGACATACAGGCCACTGGGTGCAATGGGAAGGCCCCTCACGTTTTCACGGATTCGGCAGTGACACCAACGGCCCCTGGCGAGGGATTCAACTGCCACGCGCCCTGCTTGATCAGCAATTGCTGGAGCAGGCAAAAGCCCTGGGGGTCGAGGTTCGGACGCCTTACAACGTCACCGGGGTCATGTACAAATGCGGCAGGGTTCAGGGAGTGGAATCTGGTTCCGCGCAATGGACAGCGGAGCAGGTAGTGGATGCCACAGGCCGTCATGGATGGCTACAGCGACAGCTGCAAATACCCCGACAAGCGTTTTCGCCAACCTTGATCGCACGATATGGCTACTGCCAGGCAAACCACTCACATCACGAACACCTTGGGCTGTTTGCACAAGAAGACGGCTGGTACTGGATTGCACGGATCAGTGCCGCGTGCCTGCACTGGACTCGGCTGGGATTTACCTCACACAGCAACAGCACAGTGCCTGAATGCCTTGGAGGACTTTCGCCTATCGGCCCGACTCGCGGTGCGGATGTCACTTGGCGCCTATGCCTCAAGGTTGCAGGACCTGGGTATTTTCTAGCGGGCGACGCTGCTGGCACACTGGATCCTTGCGCCTCCCACGGGGTGCTCAAGGCCGTCATGTCGGGAATGCAGGTGGCCTTCGCCATTGTCGACTGCCTGTCCAGTCCCGCCAACGACGAACATTGCGTGAAAACGGCCTACCAGACGTGGGTCCATGACGGATTTGAGCGGGACCTGGCGGCCATGCGCATGTTTTACCGAACACATCCCCATCCACCTGGGTGGATATAGACATTCCTGAAAAACACCACTTATTTCCAAGCGCCGTTTTTGTATTTATGTAGGACAGATCCCACTTCAGGGTCTCCCTTACCCTTCCTTCATGGTGTTAGTGTGTGGAAATATTTCTGATCTTTCGATCAGACATTTCTTACCCACCACCTGCAAAGGAATGCCCCCAGCAATGGATTTCTCATTCAAGCGCCTGGCTGCAACGACCCTGATTCTGGCCAGCCTTTCGTCGCTCGCCACGCCCGCGTTCGCCAACATTACCCCGCAACAGAGCGCGGCCATCCTCAAGTCCTTCAGCGATGCACCGGTCACGGATTTCAGGCAGTTCCTGACAACCCTGGCCAAGAGTGACCTGGCCAAAACCGATGACCTCGGCTCGGCAATCAGTACCTTTCAAGGCAACAAGACCCTTTCCGCCGAACAGCAGAACGAGATCTATCGTCTGCTGGGCATCTATGCACGGGTGAAATACGGCAACGCAGCCCTTGAGACCCTGCGTGAGTTGGTGGCCATTCCAACCTTCCGCGTGGACGGCGTGGCCCAGCACGACAATCCCGAATTCATCAAGATCGCCGACAAGATCAAGAGTCTTGCCCAGGCCTTCAACCTGAACTTTCGCAACGTCGACAACCGCGTCTACGAAATATCCCTCGAAGGCGCTGGCGAGGAAGTGGTGGGCATTCACGCTCACGCCGACGTCGTACCCGTGACCCCGGAAAACTGGGTCCTGCCGGACGGTACCAAACTGGATCCGTTCAAGGTCACCCTGATCGGCGACCGCATGTATGGCCGAGGCACAGAGGATGACAAGAACGGCATCGTGGTAACGCTCTACGCCATGAAGATCATCAAGGAAGAGAAGCTGCCACTGGCGCGCAACTTCAAGCTGCTGGTGGACACCACCGAAGAAACCACCGGCGACGCCATCCCTTATTACTTTGAACGCAACCCGGTTCCCAACTACAACCTGGCGCTGGACGGCGGCTACCCGGTAGTGATTGCCGAAAAAGGCTACGGCACGGTCATGGCGACCTTTGCCCGTCGCAAAGCTGAAGGCCAAGGCGCCGAGATCACCTCAATGACCGGCGGCCTGGCTACCAACCAGATTCCGTCGGCCTCGGTCGCCACCCTGATCACTGACAAACCCGCCGAATTGGCCGCCAGCTTGCTGAAGGCCGGTGGTGAGTATGTTAAGCATAATGGTGGCGACTTCACGATCACCACCAAGGTTGACGGCAACGACGTCAAACTGACCGTCACCGGCGTTTCCGCCCACTCCTCGGAACCCGAATCCGGTGTGAACCCGGTCGCCCGGATGCTGGACTTTATCAACAGCCTGGACGGAAAAGTCGCACTCAAGCACAACCACATTACTGACGCTGCCCGTTACGCAGCCGACAACTGGGGCCTGGATTACCTGGGGGGCAAATTGGGGGTCGGTTTTTCCGATGCCTTTATGGGCCCGCTGACCACTTCCCTGACCTATGTCGCCATGGATGACAAAACCTTCAAGCTCGCGGTCAACCTTCGGGTACCCAAGGGCAAGTCGCCAGAAGCGCTCAAATCCGAGATTGCCGATAAGATCGGCGCCTGGAGCAAAAAGACCCACATTGCAGCGACTTTCGACTACTCGGTCGCGGCACCGATGTACCGCAACCCAGAGGGTGAATGGGTCAAGGCCCTGCTGGCCGTGGCCACTGAAAACCTGGGCATGGAACACAAGTTCGGCACCTCCGCCGGGGCCACTTCGGTCCATAACCTGCCCAATGGCGTGCAGTTCGGCCTGGCGATGCCCAACGTCAAATACACCGGCCACACCGACGGCGAGTTCAAGACAGTGGAGCAGTTCCTGTTGGACCTGCAGGTTGTGACCGAGATGATGAGCCGCATCGGGCAACTGCCGAAGCTCTGACTCTCCTTTCGGGCCCGCTGTTGCGGCGGGTCCGGCTTTGATCGCGGCACAAACTTGAACAGCCAGGCATAAATAACGCACAAACAAAAACGCCGATCATCACTGATCGGCGTTTTTGTTAAATATGGAGCGGGAAACGAGACTCGAACTCGCGACCCCGACCTTGGCAAGGTCGTGCTCTACCAACTGAGCTATTCCCGCAAATGGCGTCCCCTAGGGGACTCGAACCCCTGTTACCGCCGTGAAAGGGCGGTGTCCTAGGCCACTAGACGAAGGGGACACGCTAACTGAAACACATGGTGTGTATTTCAGTGCCCAGACCCTAGTCCGAAGACTTGGTCCTGGTTTCACTCAGTGCCGCCCGAAAGCAACACTGTTTAAAATTGGAGCGGGAAACGAGACTCGAACTCGCGACCCCGACCTTGGCAAGGTCGTGCTCTACCAACTGAGCTATTCCCGCAATGGCGTCCCCTAGGGGACTCGAACCCCTGTTACCGCCGTGAAAGGGCGGTGTCCTAGGCCACTAGACGAAGGGGACACACGTACAACATTCACTCCCTACCGCGTTTCGCTGTGTGCTTTACGCTGTAAGTGGCGCGCATTCTATGGATGGATTGGGAGGTCGTCAACCCCCAACTATAAATTTATTTAAATCAATGACTTCGATGCGCTTTACCGGGCTTCCCAGGCATTCTCGCCGTCCAGTGTTTGGCGCCTATATTCTGGCGTCCGACAAGACGCTATAGTTCACATCGGTGAATGATGGCAATGTGCATCCATGCCGATACCGCCTACCTATATAGAGGAAAGTGCCGGGTCAACTCGTCGACCAGTCCTATCCGCCCAATGCTCCAGTCACTACACTCCAACGTAAACCAATAAAGAGGTCTCACCGGTGACACCACTCATGATCACCCTGCTGGTAATAGCCGGGATCGTAATACTGATCGCCATTGGCTACATGAACCACGTGGTGGAAAACAACAAACTGGAAAAAGCCAGGACCCAGATCGAGCTCAATGACCGACTACGTCGCTGTGGCGAAATCACCGAGACCTTCCCGGGCCAATTGATGACCCCGGCGCTCAAGCTGTTGCTGACCCGCCTGGAACTCAACGTCAACCAGCGCCTGTTGAACCTGAACAAATCCAGCACACCCCTTAAGGCGCGAATCACCGAGCTCAACGCACTGATCGCCCAGGGCGAGTCGATTCCGGTGACCAACCCTCCCGGCCCGATCCAGACCGAAGCCAAGGCCAAGGATGTGCGTTTCCTGTTGGAAGCGCTGCACGGCCAGGTGACCCGCGCGGCCCAGGACGGCTTTTTGCCGACTAACGAGGCCAAGCACTGGATCAAGGAGATCCGCCACATCCTGGTGCTGCTGCACATCGAGTTCTTCAACAACCTCGGCCAGCATGCCTTGCAACAGACTCAGCCAGGCCAGGCACGCCTGGCATTCGAGCGTGGCGTCCAGTATTTACGCAAACAGACAGAGCCGGTGCTCTACAGCGAGCAGTTGCAGTGGCTGGAGAAACAACTGGCCCGCGCCAACGCCATGGTGCTGACTAACACCCAGCCGGCTGAAAATGAAGTCAATGAATTGACCGAAGGCTTGAAAGTCGTGGATGCGGATGCTGACTGGAAGAAAAAGGCGATTTACGACTGATCCCCTCTCCCCCTGTAGGAACCAGGCGTCCCCCTAGCGCCTACAGGAATTGCCCGGTGCCATCATTCTGCATCTATCCCCTCGCCCGCGACTAGCGTAAAAAAGTGCCCCTCACTCTGTTAACGAAAGAGGCTCTCTCCATGCCTGTCGCCGTGATTGATGGACAACCCTTGCACTACCTGGACCAAGGCTGCGGCCCCGTCGTCCTGCTAGGCCAAAGTTATCTCTGGGACCGCCAAATGTGGGCGCCGCAGATCGAAGCCCTTTCCCAACAATACCGCGTGATCGTTCCCGAGTTGTGGGGCCACGGTGAGTCCGGCCCTCTGCCGCAGAAAACAGCGTCCATGGATGACCTGGCACGCCAGACCTTGGCCCTGATGGATCACTTGGACATTGCCCAAATCAATCTGGTGGGGCTTTCGGTCGGTGGCATGTGGGGTGCGCGCCTGGCATTGCAGGCACCGGAGCGGATCAACAGCCTGGTACTGATGGACACTTACCTGGGCGCCGAGCCTGAGGCCACTCGCCAGTATTACTTCTCGCTATTCAAGATGATCGAAGATGTCGGCGCCATCCCGGAGCCCTTGCTGGATGTGATCGCACCGATCTTCTTCCGCCCGGGCATTGACCGCGAATCGGCCTTGTACCAGGACTTTCGCAACGCGCTGAAGGCCTTCCCCAAGGAGCGCTTGCTGCACAGTATCGTACCGTTGGGCCGGCTCATCTTCAGCCGCGGCGATGTGCTGGAACACCTGCCGCGCCTGGACGCCGACACCACACTGGTGATGTGCGGCGACCAGGACAAACCACGGCCACCGGCCGAGTCCAAAGAGATGGCCGATTTGATCGGTTGCGCACTGACCCTGATTCCAGATGCCGGGCACATCTCCAGCCGGGAAAACCCTGATTTCGTCAACGAAGTGCTGCTGACGTTCCTGGCCAACCACGCCTGACGCCTCCCCCTTTGAAACGCCGCGATCAAGCGGCGATCAAAGGCGGAAGTGCCCGACCATCCCTTTCAGCTCCGCCCCCAACTGCGCCAGCTGGATACTGGATGCCGCATTGCCTTGCATGCTCAACGCCGATTGATCGGCACTGGCACGAATACTGGTGACACTGCGATTGATTTCCTCGGCCACCGAGCTTTGCTCCTCGGCGGCGGCGGCGATCTGCTGATTCATTTGCTGGATCAACGACACCGCTGCCGCAATGCTGCCCAAGGCACTTTCGGTTTCCAGCGCATCGCTGACCGCCAACTTGACCAATTCACCACTCTGTTTGATCTGCTGCACCGAAGACTGCGCCGCACTGCGCAAGGTACTGACCAGCCGCTCGATTTCCTCGGTGGATTGCTGGGTCCGCCTGGCCAACGCCCGCACCTCATCGGCCACCACGGCGAAGCCACGCCCCTGCTCCCCTGCCCTCGCCGCTTCGATCGCTGCGTTCAGGGCCAGCAAGTTGGTCTGTTCGGCCACGCTCTTGATCACCTCGAGGACGGTGCCGATGCTCTGGATTTCCGCACTCAAGCTTTCGATGCTGGTACTCGCGGAAGTCGCCGAGGTCGCCAGCAACTCAATGCGCTGCAAGCTCTGGCGCACCACCTGCTGACCACTGTCGACCTTGTCATCTGCCGTTTGCGCGGCCTGGGCTGCCTCTTCGGCGTTGCGTGCCACATCGTGTACCGTGGCGGTCATCTGGTTCATGGCGGTGGCAACTTGCTCGGTTTCTTCCTTCTGGCTGCTGACCTCGATATTGGTCTGCTCGGTCACGCTGGACAGCGAATGGGCGGAGCTTGCCAACTGCTCAATACCCGCCTGCAACCCGCTGACCATGCTGCTCAAGCCCGTGCCCATCTGCTGCATGGCCTGCATCAGTTGGCCAATTTCATCGCGACGGCTGACCTCCATCCGACCACTGAGGTCACCGGCGGCTATTTGTTGGGCTACTGCAATCACACTGCGCAGTGGCGTGACGATCAACCGAGTGATGCCCCATGCGGCAATCAACCCCACCAACAGGGCAAGAGCAGAAGAACCCATGATCAGCAAGGCGCTTTTCTTCAGTTGCGCCTGCATCGACTGATCTTCTGCGGCATAGGCCTGGTTGACCCGGGTCACCACCTGATCGGCGCGCTCATGCAACTGCTTGTAGACAGTCTTTTCCTGCGCCAGCAGGCCGGTGTATTCGCCAAGCTTTTCGCTGAACGCCGCAATATGCCCGGCGACTTCATTGAGCACCGTCTGGTAGCCGGGATCCTTGACTGTGGTTTTCAGTTGCTCGGCTTGGGCCAGGGCCTGATCGGCCTGTTCAATCTTGCCTTGCCCGGCGTTTTCGTCATCGCCCTTGCGGCTTTGATCCAGGCGCAGCCGTGCCTCGTTCATGGCTTGCAACATCAGCCGCGAAACCTGGCTGACCTGCCCCGCCTGCTCGATAAACTCGGCGCCGTCCTTGCCCTGGCTTTCCTTGAGACCGTAGGCACCGTCATCCGCCAGACCGGCCTGCAACACGTCGAGGTTGTTGGAAACGCTGGAGACCGACCAACTGGCCATTTCCAGCGCCAGGTCCTTGGCCTGAGTCAGTTCGACAAACTCGTCGAACGCCTTGCGATAGGCGACCAGGGCCTGCTCCACATCGGTCATCACCGGCACATTGGTAGCAGAACCGGCCTTGAGACTGGCGGCCAAAGCGGACAATGCATCAACGCTTTCATGCAAGGCGTCGACGGATTTTGGATCGGCATGCAGTGCATAGTCCTGCTCGATCAAACGCACGTTCAACAGGCCGCTGTTGAGCGAAGACATGCTCTTCAGCCCTTCAAAACGCAGGCCGACGGTTTGCAGGGACCACACGCCAATGGCGGCCACCAGCGCCGTCAGCAGCAACACCAAGGCAAAGCCCAGGCCCAATTTCTTCGCCATACCGAGGTTGGCAAAACGTCGTTGCACGCCCGAAATCATTGCACTTGAGTCCTCTTGGAGTGGCGAATGCCATCAAGCCCACTTTCCATGCAGGGAGATTCGCAACGACAAGGCATTGAACACAAGACACTGGCGCCACAATAATGGCAAAAAGCTACACACTCGTCGTTTTCAGAATGGTCGAGGTCGATCCTGCCGCTTTGAACAGCGCCAGCGCACGCTGATCAGCAGCATAGGCCACATTGATACGCAGCCAGTCGCTATGTACGCCCGCCGGGTTGAACAGCGAACCCTGCGACAGCAAAACCCCAAGTTTACGAGCCCTGGCCTGCAACTGCGGACGGCGGGCCACGCAAGGCCTGGCCCAAACAAACATGCCACCTGCCGGCACGGCAAAGACCTCCCACTCTTCGTCCTCCAGCACCTGCAAGGTCATGGTCATTTCAGTGCTCAGGCGCTTGCGTAGTCGCTGCACCCATTTACGATAAGTGCCATTGGCCAATAAGGTTGCCACCACCGCCTCGGCAAATCGCGAAGTACCGATGCCGGTCAGGGTCTTGACCTTGACCAGTTGCGCGATGATTGCCGTACTGGCGGTCAGATAACCCACCCGCAGGGCACTGCTGAGGGTCTTGGAAAAACTCGAGACATAGATGACCCGGTCTTCGTGGGGCAACGCCGACAACCGTGTGCAGTTAGCGTGTTGCAAATCACCATAGACGTCTTCTTCGACAATGAAGAAGTCCTGGGCATGAGCCAGTTGCAGCAATCGCTCCGCTACCACCAGAGACAGGCTGGTACCGGTCGGGTTGTGATAGAGGCTGTTGATGAACAGGCACTTGGGACGATGTACCAGCAGTAACGCCTCCAGCGCCGCAATATCCGGGCCGCCATGGGTGCGGGGAACCTCTAGCAGTTTGACGCCGTGAAACGCCAATAAACGGTACAAGTTGGCGTATCCCGGGCTTTCAACCACCACCGTGTCACCTGCCTTGAGCAATGTGCGTATCAGTAGGTCCAGGGCATGGCTGGCGCCCTGAGTGGTCATGATACGGTCGAGACTGGTGGCAATCCGAATATGGGTCAGGCGCCTGAGCAGTTGCTCGCGCAACGCCGTCAGCCCAAGCGGCGTGCTGTAGTTGAATAGCCCTGCGGTATTGGTGCGGGTGACTTCACGAATGGCATAGATGATGTCGTCACTTTCACGCCATGCGTCGGGCAGCCAGCCGCACCCCAGTTTCAATTCACCCAGTGGGTTATCGGTGAAACTTCCCCATCCTTGTTCCGCGCCCTCATACCATTGGCTTTCGCCCTTGGGGCCGCTGGCTACAAGTTGCTCGGCAACGAAAAACCCGGAACCTTGTCTTGATGCCAGCAACCCTTGCGCCACCATCCGTTCGAATGCCTCGATGACACTGGACTGGCTGAGCAAGTTGTCACGGGCCAATTGTCGGATGGGCGGCAAGCGCGTCCCAGGGCTTACCCCGCTCTGTCGAATCCACTCGGCAACCGCACTGACGATCTGCTGAACTACCGGTACAAGGGCCTGTCGATCAATCCCTAAATCCATGAGCCACCCACTTCAACTGTTTGTCATTTAAACCCAAAACAGTTAAGCACAGCCGCTGGTGAGCGCCGCTCAAAATATTTATTAAATCATTGATTTTATTGATTTATTTACCTATAGAAACACATTCTGAAGCGGCATCTGGCCACCTACGGAAACGCCCCACAGCACCTCGAAGGTATTCTGATCAGGTAAGGGCTTGTGGTCCTAGATAGCCGTGGCGCCACCGTCCACGGCCAACGCTTGCCCCGTGGTGAAGGCAGCACCGTCGCTGCACAAATAGAGCACAGCACTGGCGATTTCCCCAACCGTACCAATACGCCCGACCGGGTGCATGGCGGCGGCAAATTCTGCCTTCCTTGGATCCGCCTCGTAAGCGCGACGGAACATGTCGGTGTCGATCACCGCCGGGCAGACCGCGTTGACCCGAATTTTCTTTTTCGCATACTCAATGGCCGCAGACTTGGTCAGGCCAATGACCGCATGCTTGGAAGCGGCATAAATACTCATCTTCGGCGCAGCGCCCAACCCGGCCACCGACGCCGTATTGACGATCGCCCCGCCGCCCTGGGCCAGCAGCAACGGCAACTGGTACTTCATGCACAACCACACGCCCTTGACGTTGACCCCCATGATGGCGTCGAACTCTTCCAGGCTGCCATCGGCCAGCTTGCCCTTCTCGATCTCGATCCCGGCGTTGTTAAAGGCATAGTCCAGCCGGCCATAAGTGGCCACGGTTTGCTGCATCAACTGCTGTACATCCGCGTCCAGGGTGACGTTGCAGCGCACGAAAATCGCCTCGCCACCGGCCTGATGGATCAGCGCCACCGTACCTTCGCCTCCCGCCACATCCAGATCGGCGACGACCACTTTCAAACCTTCATCGGCAAACGCCAATGCCGTGGCGCGGCCAATGCCGTTGGCCGCACCGGTGACCAGGGCGACCTGGCCGGAAAACGTCATGCTCATGGTTGGATCCTTGGATGGAATGCCCGTTGACCCAGTCTAGCCACTGGTCACGCAGCCACGTCAGCACTATCAGAGGACCGGTTAGTGCTTCATGAGTGGCGGTGATAAGTCTGCCGCGCTCACTATCATCACAACCTATCGGCGGGCATTCGCACCCGTCGGCCCAGCTTGCTCCCCGCACCAAGAGGGACTATCACTCAAGGTTCACTTCTTCAGAGTCCCTGCCATGACTGCCCAGACCAACCGCCAATTCCTGCTCGCCAAACGCCCGGTCGGCGCGGCTACCCGGGATACGTTTACCTACCAGGAAGTGCCGGTAGGCACGCCTCAGGAGGGGCAGATTCTGGTGCGCAACGAGTACCTGTCACTGGACCCGGCGATGCGCGGCTGGATGAATGAAGGTAAATCCTACATTCCACCGGTTGGCATTGGCGAAGTCATGCGGGCACTGGGCGTGGGCAAGGTTATTGCGTCGAACAGCCCCAAATTTGCAGTGGGTGACTACGTGAATGGTGCCCTGGGCGTGCAGGATTACTTCCTCGGTGAGCCGCGAGGGTTCTACAAGGTCGACCCAAAACTGGCACCACTGCCGCGTTATCTGTCGGCACTGGGGATGACGGGGATGACCGCCTACTTCGCCCTGCTCGACACCGGTGCGCCGAAGGCTGGAGAAACCGTGGTCATTTCCGGCGCGGCCGGTGCGGTCGGCAGCATTGCCGGGCAAATCGCCAAGATCAAAGGTTGCCGCGTGGTGGGGATCGCCGGGGGCGCCGACAAGTGCAAGTTCCTGGTGGATGAGCTGGGGTTTGACGCGGCTATCGACTACAAAAACGAAGACGTACACGTCGGCCTCAAGCGTGAATGCCCCAAAGGTGTGGACGTGTATTTCGATAACGTCGGCGGCGACATTCTCGACGCGGTGCTGAGCCGACTGGCGTTGAAGGCCCGGGTAGTGATTTGCGGTGCGATCAGCCAGTACAACAACAAAGAGGCGGTAAAAGGACCGGCCAACTACTTGTCATTACTGGTCAATCGGGCCCGTATGGAAGGTTTTGTGGTGACGGACCATGCGGCGAACTATGCCAGCGCCGGGCAGGAAATGGGCGGCTGGATGGCGCAGGGCAAGCTCAAGAGCAAGGAAGATATTGTCGAGGGCCTGGAGACGTTCCCGGAAACGTTGATGAAGTTGTTCAACGGGGAGAACTTCGGGAAGTTGGTGTTGAAGGTGTAGCAGCGTTCGCTCCTACACCTGGGCCTCGCTATCAGGCGATCTCGGCAACCACCGCCGCCAACGCCTTGGCCGGGTCGGCTGCCTGGCTGATCGGGCGGCCGATTACCAGGTAATCGGAACCGGCGTCCAGTGCCTGGCGCGGAGTCAGGATACGGCGCTGGTCGTCCTGTGCACTGCCCGCCGGGCGAATCCCCGGGGTGACCAGTTGCAGGGACGGATGGGCGGTTTTCAACGCCTGGGCTTCCAGCGCCGAACACACCAAACCATCCAGACCAGCCTTTTGCGCCAGTGCCGCCAGACGCAACACCTGCTCCTGCGGCTCGATATCCAGGCCGATACCCGCCAGGTCTTCTCGCTCCATGCTGGTCAGCACGGTCACGCCAATCAGCAGGGGCTTGGGGCCGGTGCGCTGGTCCAGCACATCGCGGCAGGCCGCCATCATGCGCAAACCGCCGGAACAGTGAACGTTGACCATCCACACGCCCATCTCGGCAGCGGCCTTGACCGCCATGGCCGTGGTGTTGGGGATATCGTGGAATTTCAGGTCAAGGAACACCTCGAAGCCTTTGTCACGCAAGGTGCCAACGATTTCCGCCGCGCAACTGGTGAACAGTTCCTTGCCGACCTTGACCCGGCACAGTTTCGGGTCCAACTGGTCAGCCAGCTTCAGTGCGGCGTCACGGGTGGGGTAATCCAGGGCGACGATGATAGGAGTCTGGCAGACGGACATTGGAATGGGCTCTCAGGCAAGTCGAAATCGGCGCGGATTGTAGCGCAAGCAGCGCCTTTGCGGGATCCGATGATCGGTAAATCCTCAGGATTCGGCCATTGACCGGCAAATATTTCAAAGTAGATACATTCACGACATGTCTACAACACGCCTGAAGACTAGCCTCGCCCCATGACCCGAGCGGCCAGCACTTCCAGCCACAGGATTGGGCGCCTATGCTGGACGTGACAACCTCGCCGCCGCCCTTGGGCCCAGCGGCCAACCAGGCAGATGATCGCACTATGCAAACCACACCCTTCGCGCTGAATGACGATCAAAAAGGTACTGGCCCCGCCGACGACAAGCGCTGGAACACCCGCGCGCTGATTGTCGACGACGATGTGCCGATCCGCGAACTGCTGATCGATTACCTGGCCCGCTTCGGCATTCTTGCCAGCGGCGTGACCGACGGCGCCGCCATGCGCCAGGCCATGCTGGCCGAAACCTTTGACGTGGTGGTACTCGACCTGATGCTGCCCGGTGAAGATGGCCTGTCGTTGTGCCGTTGGCTGCGGGCCGAGTCGGACATCCCGATCCTGATGCTCACCGCCCGTTGCGAGCCCACCGACCGCATCATCGGCCTGGAACTGGGGGCCGACGACTACATGTCCAAACCCTTCGAACCCCGTGAGTTGGTAGCACGGATCCAGACCATTCTGCGCCGGGTGCGCGACGATCGGACCGAGCAGCGGGCCAATATCCGTTTCGATAACTGGCGCCTGAACAGCGTATTGCGCCAATTGGTGGCCGATGACGGCCTGGTAGTGCCACTGTCCAACGCCGAGTTTCGCTTGTTGTGGGTATTTATCGAGCGCCCGCGCCGGGTGCTGAGTCGCGAGCAGTTGCTGGATGCAGCCCGTGGTCGCTCCATCGAAGCCTTTGATCGCAGCATTGACCTGTTGGTGTCGCGTCTACGACAAAAGCTGGGGGATGACCCTAAAGCACCGCAACTGATCAAAACCGTGCGCGGCGAAGGCTATCTGTTCGACGCCCGGGATATCGGTTAATGCGCAACGCCTTTAACACGCTGTTCGGCCGGCTGTTTGGTGTGTTGTTGGTGGCCATTGTCCTGGCCCATGTGCTCGCCTTCTTCTGGTTTCACCACTACGGCCCGCCACCACCACCGCCCCATGAAACATTTATCGAACAACCCGACGGCACCCTGACACCCATGCCCAAAGCTCATCATCGGCCTTGGTTTGGAGGCCCGGTGGTCCCCCTGACATTCCAATTCATCTCGTTGATCATCGCCGCCTGGTACGGTGCCAAACTGCTCAGCCGGCCGATCCAGCGCCTGAGCGCGGCGGCCGAGCGCTTGAGCGTCGACCTCAATAGCCCGCCGCTGGATGAATCCGGCCCCCGAGAAGCACGCCAGGCAGCATCGACCTTCAACTTGATGCAAAAACGCATCCGCGAGCAGGTCACACAGCGGGCGCGCATGCTCGGGGCCGTCTCACATGACCTGCGTACCCCACTGTCACGGCTCAAACTGCGCCTGGAACAGATCGAAGACACCAAACTGCAGGGCCAGATGCGCCAGGATCTGGACGACATGATCGGCATGCTCGACGCCACCCTCAGCTACCTGCACGAGCAACGCACCAGCGAAACCCGGCATTGGCTGGATGTGCAGGCGTTGGTGGAGTCCCTCAGCGAAAACGCCCAGGACCGAGGTTCGGACGTGCAATGCAGTGGGCAGTGCGCGCCGTTGCAGGTACAGCCGATGGCCCTGCGCTCAAGCCTCAATAACCTCATCGATAATGCACTGAGGTATGCCGGTACCGCGCGCATTGAACTGGCCGATAGCCCTCAAGCCCTTGTGGTGCGAGTCATCGACCATGGACCGGGGATCGCCGCAGATAAGCGTGAAGCCGTGTTCGAACCCTTTTTCAGACTGGAGGGTTCGCGTAACCGCAACTCCGGCGGAGTGGGTTTGGGGATGACCATTGCCAGGGAAGCAGTGGAGCGGCTCGGTGGAAAGTTGAGCCTGGAGGAAACACCAGGGGGCGGGTTGACAGCCGTCATGTGGCTGCCCCGGGCGTAACGTGCTGATCGCTCCGTGCGGGAGCGATCATGCAGTACCGATTATTGACCCGCCTTGTCTTCCCGACGCGCCTGGGCCTGGCTGTTACTCCAGTCGATCAACAAGCTGTAAGCCACCGCCAGCAGCGTCGGCCCGATAAACAAGCCGATAAAGCCAAAGGCAATCAACCCACCAAACACTCCCAGCAGCACGATCACCAACGGCAGGTTGCCGCCACGGCTGATCAGGTACGGCTTGAGCACGTTGTCCACGCCGCTGATGATGAACGTGCCCCACACCCCGAGGAACACCGCGTAGGTGTAATCACCTTTCCACGCCAGCCACGCTGTGGCCGGAATCCAGATCAGCGGCGGGCCCATGGGAATCAGGCTGAGCAGGAACGTCACGATCCCCAGCACCAGCGCCCCCGGGACGCCGGCAATCAGGAACCCGATCAACGCCAGCAACGCCTGGGCAGCCGCCGTGCCGATCACGCCATTGACCACTCGTTGCACCGTACCCGCCACCAGTTCGATGTAGTAGCTGGCGCGGTCACCGATCAGGCGCTCCAGCAGGCGGTGGGCAAACATCGCCAGGCGCGGCCCATCCCGATAGAAAAAGAACACGAACACCAGGCTCAGGGTCAGTTCGAGGATACCGCCACCGATCTGCGCGCTACGGGCCAGCAACCAGTTGCCGACCTGTCCCAGGTAGGGCTTCAGGCTGGCGATCAGTGCAGTACCTTGTTGGTCGATGCTGTCCCACATGCCCACCAACCGCTCACCCACTAGAGGGATGGAACCCAGCCAGGCGGGTGAATGGGGCAAGCCGTCGACCTGAATATCCTTGATCAGCACCACGGCGCTGCGCACATGGTCCGCCAGGTTAAAGCCCAGCCAAACCAGCGGTACCGCCACCAACAACATCCAGACCAGGGTCAGGATGCCGGCGGCCAGGGATTCGCGCCCGCCCAACCAGCGGGTCAGCAGACGCATCAGCGGCCAACTGGCAAACGCCAGCACTGCCCCCCAGAACAGCGCCGACCAGAACGGCGCCATGACCCAGAAGCTGGCACCAAACAGTACCAGGAGCAGGATCTGCACCAGCAGGCGATCATTGTTGAGCATGTGGTTTCTCGAAAAGAAGTCTGTAGAGGGAAAGAGCAGCTTGGTCGGTGACCTCGGCATTGTAGCCGCTGCCGAGGCACGAGGCTGCGATGCGGGCCGCAGGACCGCCCTCGGGGGCCGCTACGCGCCCATCGCAGCCTCGTACCTCGGAGCGGCTACAGGTCAGCGTATCAGATGCAGGTGCAGGCCCTTGGCCTCGGCAGTGCCGGTTTCCAAGCGCGCGGCACGCACGCCTTGCTCGATCAGGCCCTGACGCCAGGCTTCGGCATTGGGCCCAGTCAAACTGACCCGCAAAGTGGCGTCCAGGTTCAATCCACGGGAAATCAAGGTCAGCCAGGTGGCATCCGGTTCGGCGCCAAGTTTGGGAAAGTCCAGCTCACCGGTACTTTTCAGTTCCCGCAGGAGCGTGGCCGACGTCGGCAGCAAATCTCCCAGGGGGGCACTGGCGTCGAGTTGCTCGACATGCAGGTAAGCCCGACGATTGCCTCGGGTGATGCCATACAGCGCGACCAGCGAATTGTCTTGCGGAGCGGCCAAACGCAACAGCAGGTACTCCTGCTGGCCATCGGCGCCCACCAACTTGGCGTTGCCGAATACCTCATTGGCCCACAGGCTGCTTTCCCCGCAATCGCGGGCCTGGCACCAGAACAACAGTTGCGCGCCCTTGGCCTGCAAGGCTTCGCGGGTTGCGGTAAAGGCTGCGCTGGAGGTGTGTTCGGCAGGAAGCTCATAGGTGATGGCAGTGGCCTGGCCCCGGGCGGTGGCCTGGCCTTCATAGCGCAACTGCCCGCTGATCTTGCGGATCGCACCCATCGGGTAGATGCGTTCCTTGTCTTCGGCCGGGCGGTAATCGACGATCTGTGCGTCGGCCTGACGCGCCACGGCAGGCAAATCCTGGCTACCCGGCACGTCGGCAGCGAACACCAGCGGGCTGAAACAGCACAGGCCCAAAATACGGATAAATCCTTTCGGCATACTCATTGGGTCAGCGAGCCCTGGCCATACGGGATCGCAGCGGTGTTGAGATTGTTCATGGTTGACTCCCTTTCGATCCGCCCAGCCTCGGCAGTTGCCCCCGCCAAGTCAAGGCGTGGTGAAGAACCGATTGAAACAGTCTGCAACAAGGACCGCGCCAGGCTCGTCATTCAGGTGCAAATGATGGCCACCGGGCAGCGTTGCCAGATTGAAAGGAAGCTGTGCAAGCAATTCGGAATGTTTCGCCAACATGCCGTCTTCAGCCACCACCAATTGCGTCGGACAAGCCACGCGTTGCACGAAAGCCATGGCCTGCTCTTGCGTCAGACGCATCGGTGAGGCAAGAGTCAGGCGGCTGTCGCTGCGCCAGGTGTAACCGCCCGGTACCGGCATCAAGCCGCGCTGGGCCAGCAGTTCGGCGGCTTCGCGGCTGACCGCCACCACGCCTTTCATCCGTGCTTCAATGGCGCGCTCGAGTGTGCTGTACACCGGTTTGCGCTTGTCTTGCAGGCTCAATTGCGCCTGCAACGCCATACCCAAGCGCTCGGCGACATTCTCGCCGGTGGCGGTCGGCGGGATCACGCCGTCGATCAATCCCAGGTGTGTCACCCGTTCAGGCAAGGCGCCAGCCAACACCAGAGAAACGATGGCGCCCAGGGAGTGGCCAAGTAATGCAAAACGTTTCCAGCCCAGTTGTTCAGCCACTTGCAGCACATCGTGGACGTAATCCCACAGGGCGTAACCGGCCCCGATGGGTCGATGGGCCGAGTGACCGTGCCCGGCCATGTCCAGGGCAATGATGCGCAGACCACTGAGTTTCGGCGCCAGGCGCGCAAAGCTGTTGGCGTTGTCCAGCCAGCCGTGCAGGGCGATGACCGGCAAACCGTCTTCAGGACCAAATAAATGAGCCGCCAGTTCGATATGGGGCAGGCTCAGGCGCACCTCTTCGACAGGCGCGGTCATGCGCAGTCGGGCTCACACTGGCGGGCTTCCCAACGGGCAAACAGGTGCTTGATCAAGGTCGCGGTGTCCTGGGGACGCTCAAGGGGAAACATATGGCCGCCGGGCATGGTCAGCATTTCGCCCATGGGCATGCGCCCGACACTGCTGGCATGGTGACGCATCACCACCCGGCTCTGACGCCCGCGCACCACAGCCAGCGGGACTTTCAGTTGACGGGCCTGGCCGGGGCTGGTGTGAGGTACGCCCCGGTAGATACTGATTTCGGTGGCTGGGTCAAAGCGCAGGCGCAGACGGTCACCGACCTGTTGCAGGCCATGCTGCAAATAGGCATCGAAACACTCGGGGTCGAAACCACGAAACAGGGTCTTGCCGGCGAAGTATTGACGCGCGGCGTCCAGGTCTGCGAACTCTTCACGCCGGCCCAGGGTGCGGCCGGCCGGGGTCAAGCGGTCGATAAAACCAAAGCGCTTGGCGGCACGGATCACCCAGCGGTCGGTCCGGGTCAGTACCGGAGAATCCAGCATCACGACACCGCGATACAACTGCGGGCAACGCAAGGCCGCATGCAGGTGCAACACGCCGCCCAGGGAGTGGCCTACGCCCCACACCGGTTCCGGTTGCTGCTCCAGGTGGTGGATCAACTCGTCCACCAGGTTCTGCCAGTTATCGTCCACCGGAAACCGGGGGTCGTGACCGTGCTGTGGCAAGTGCGCGACGGCATACTCTGGGGCCAGGGCGGCAAACAATTTGCCGTAGGTCGCCGAAGGAAAGCCATTGGCGTGAGTGAAAAACACGTGTTGCGACATACCGGACCCATCACCGAAAACAGAAATTTATTGTCCCCAAGCCCGGCTGCCACAGCAATGACTGTAACTGCCAGGAATGATGACACTCACGCCATGGCTATCGAGCCGGTGGATTTTCACCCAGCGGCACCACGGCCATGGTCAACCGTGACACACAGCTGGCCTTGCCTTCATCGCTGGTCAGGCGAATGTCCCAGACATGCGTGGTGCGCCCGATGTGAATCGGCTTGGCCACCGCCGTCACCCGTCCCGAACGCAGGCCCCGCAGGTGGTTGGCATTGATTTCCAGGCCCACGCAGTAGAACTTGCTGGCATCGATGCACAGGAAGCTGGCCATGGAGCCCACCGTCTCCGCCAACACCACCGAAGCGCCGCCGTGCAGCAGGCCAAAGGGCTGATGGGTACGATGGTCGATCACCATGCTGGCGGTCAGGGATTCATCATCAAAAGCTTCGAAACGAATATCCAACACTTCACCGATGGTATTTTTCTGGCTGGAGTTCAATCGTTCGATATCGGGTTGGGTACGCCACAGGCTCATTAACGTGTCCTTATTGGTGTTGTGAAGGGTTCAATCCTGCCACAGCACGGCCTCGGAGCGTTCGCTCCAGGCCTGGAATTGTGACCCGTACGTGGATTCGATGACGCTGCGCTTTATCTTCAGGGTCGGGGTCAGGAAACCGTTCTCCACCGCCCAACTGTCTTTCACCACCACCAGTTGGCGCAAGCGCTCATGTTTATCCAAGGCCTGGTTAACCTCCTCCAGCAAGCGCTCAAGGCTACCGTGCAGGGCATTGCGGGCCGAGCCCGCCGCATCTTGCAGACCCACGGCGGATAACACACATAGCCCCATGGGCGCGCTCAGGCCATCACCGACCACGCACACCTGTTCGATGCGCGCATGCTCGGACAGGCGGTTTTCGATGGGGGCCGGTGCCACGTATTTACCTTTGCTGGTCTTGAAGATTTCCTTGAGGCGCCCGGTCAACCGCAAACGTCCCTCGGCGTCCTGCTCGCCTTTGTCTCCGGTGCGCAGAAAACCGTCTTCGGTGAGGGTCTCGGCCGTTTTCTCCGGGTCTTTGAAGTAACCGAGCATGGTCGCGCCACTGCGTACCTGAACTTCACCCGATGAATCAATACGCACCTCGACCTCCGGGCACGGCAGGCCGATCCAGCCGATTTTCTGTTGGCCGGGGCGAGACACATGGGAATAACCGCAGGCTTCAGTCATGCCGTAGACCTCCAGCACATCCAGCCCCAGTCGCTGGTACCAGCGCAATAGCGCCTCGGGCACCGGCGCCGCTCCGGAGAGTGCAATGCGCAACGCATCCAGGCCCAGCCCGGCGAGCACCTTGTGCCCTACCCGCTTGCCAATAAACGGCAAGCGCAGCAGGGTATCGAGGCGTTTTTCTGGAATCTTGCTGTACACCCCCATCTGAAATTTAGTCCAGATCCGTGGCACACCGAACAGCGCAGTCGGCCGCGCCCGCCTGAGGTCAGCCAGAAACGTATCGAGGCTTTCGGCAAAAAAGACGGTCTGCCCGGTGTAGATCGAGGCCAGTTCGACAAACATCCGTTCAGCCACGTGGCACAGCGGCAGGTAGGACAGCAGCCGGTCGCCCTCCCCCAGTCCAAACAACTTAGTGCCACCCTCGGCGGCAAAACCCAGGGCACCGAAGCAGTGCATCACGCCCTTGGGCAGGCCGGTGGTGCCGGAGGTGTAAATGATGGTGGCCAGGTCTGAAGGGGCAGGCGCCGGGTTGTCCTGGATCGGTGAGCAGGCTTGCAGGTCGGCCCAGGTGTAATCGAAGTCATCGGCCGGGCACAGCGGCAAACTGATGGTGGGCAGGCCAGGCTTGACCCCGGGTTTCATGGCGGGCCAGTCGTCCAGCTTGCCGATAAATACCAGGGCTGCCTCGGAATGTTCCAGTACATGGGCTACGGAGTCGGCGGTGAGGTTGGGATAGAGCGGCACCGAGACGTGTCCGGCCATCCAGATCGCCAGGTCGGCGATGATCCAGTGGGCGCAGTTTTTCGAGATCAGGGCGATATGGGAGCCTGGGGCCAGTTCCTGCGCTCGCAGCCAGTGTGCGGCGCAACGTGCTTGATGGCCGACGTCGGCCCAGGTAAGGGTTTGCACCTCGCCACCGCCCATGGGTTGGACCATGAAGTGTTGGCGCGGGTGACGCGCTTCACGTTCGAAGAAGACCTGCAGCGGCAAACGAAAAGCGACAGACATGGGACGCGCTCCTGTGTGTTCCGATGGTAGCCAACCAAGCACTTGCTTGGGTGACTATATAGCACACACGAGGGGGCTTCTACGGGGGAACGGAGTTCAAGTTGGGCGGGCTGGGGGGTACATATCCGTTGCTGCGGTTACGGCTGCTATTGGTTTCGCTCTTACAGCGA
>NZ_WNNK01000042.1 GCF_009724245.1 Pseudomonas spelaei
CATTGCGGCGGCCCACGGAGCAATGCCGGAGTGAGGGCACACCGAGCCTGGGCGAGGTGCCGAGTGGTGGGGCAAGAGCCCTTTGGTTACTTTGGGGCTTTTCCAAAGTGACCCGCTGTAAGAGCGGAACCCATAGCCGCCGTTACCGCAACAACGGATATGCCCCCAATCCCAAGGAACGGAAGAGCACAGCGGTCAATCATCAAACCCCACCTGCTCATGAATCTCATCCACCTTCAACTCCAACCGATACGCCACCGCAATAAACAACGCCTGACACAGACAAAGCGTCGCACTCAACGAGCGAAACGCAAACGAAGACCCTTCATTCACCAACAACACCGCATTCGCCCGCTTCGCCAAGGGCGAAAGGTTACTGTCGGTGATGATCAGCGTCTTGGCCTGATGATGCTGGGCAATGCGCAGGCAATGCTGGGTCTCCTTGCCATACGGCGTAAAACTGATCGCAATCACCAGATCATTGGCCCGCACGCTGCGCATCTGCTCGCGGTAGCTGCCGCCCAACCCGGACACCAGGTGGATACGCTTGTTGGTGTGCTGCAGGTTATAGACCAGATAATCGGCCACGGCGAAGGAGCGACGCACGCCCACCACGTAGATGTTGTCGGCATTCACCACCAGGTCCACGGCCTTGTCGAAGGCCGCGTCATCCAGCTCCAGCCCAAGGCGTTCGATGCCCGACAGGGTAGCGTTGACGCATTCACGCGCCAGGTCGCCACCGCTGGCTTTCTGCGACTTGTTGGCAATCATGCTGCGAATGCGTTGCTGGTAGTTCTGCACCGGCGTGGTCTTGTGGGTGTACGCCTCGCGAAACAGCGCCTGCATCTCACTGAAGCCACTGAAACCGAAGCGCTGGGAAAAACGCACGATGGCCGAAGGGTGCACTTCGCATTCCCGGGCGATATCGCTGATGCGGTCGACCATGATCCGGTCGCTCTGCTGGCTCATGTAGCTGGCGATGCGTTTGAGCTGGCGCGGCAGGCTTTCGTATTCGTCGGTGATCAGTTGCAACAGACGCTCGGCATTGATCGGCGGGCTGGCGAGTGCGTCTTCCGGGGCGCTCTGGGACATAGGAAATCCTTCTGGCTTGTTCTTATAGGGCAATTCGTTCTGCCCCTGACAATAGGTCGATGTGCGCAAGTCTACAGGGTAGGCGTAAAAAAAAACCTTGGCTTCATGGCCTGGGCGCTGGCTGAAACGATGCACCGTGGCTGGAACAATCCTGTGCAAGCTTAATGGAAAAATTATTCCACTAAAAATATTTATAGAATAAATATTGATTGGCGCCGTCGGACGTTTTAGTCTGCATCTACCAAGAGCGGTTGCCGCCTCCACGACGGCAGACGCAGGCTGATAAAAATAACAGGAGCCAGCATGGGCCAGACTCGTTTTGCCAGTGGGCGTCAATTGGATCTGATTTGCCTCGGGCGCCTGGGCGTCGACCTCTATGCACAGCAGGTAGGTGCACGGTTGGAGGACGTTTCAAGCTTCGCCAAATACCTGGGGGGTTCCTCCGCCAATATCGCCTTCGGCACTGCGCGGCTGGGGCTCAAGTCGGCCATGCTGACCCGGGTGGGGGATGACCACATGGGCCGTTTCCTGGTGGAGTCCCTGGCCCGCGAAGGCTGTGATGTCAGCGGTATCAAGGTCGACCCGGAGCGGTTGACCGCGATGGTGTTGCTGGGCCTCAAGGACCGCGAAACCTTCCCGTTGGTGTTCTACCGCGAAAACTGCGCCGACATGGCCTTGCAGGCCACGGACATCAGTGAGGCCTTTATTGCCTCCAGCAAGGCTCTGTTGATCACCGGCACTCATTTCTCTACCGATGGTGTGTACAAGGCGAGCATTCAGGCGCTGGATTACGCCGAAAAGCACAACGTCAAGCGTGTGCTGGATATCGACTATCGCCCGGTCCTTTGGGGCCTGGCCGGCAAGGCCGACGGTGAAACCCGTTTTGTCGCCGACCAGAATGTCAGCCAGCATGTGCAGAAAATCCTTCCACGGTTCGACCTGATCGTCGGCACTGAAGAAGAATTCCACATTGCCGGTGGCAGCGAAGACTTGCTCACGGCCTTGCGCACGGTGCGAGGCCTGACGGCGGCAACGCTGGTGGTCAAGCTCGGCCCGCAAGGCTGCACGGTGATTCACGGCGATATCCCGGTGCGTCTCGAAGACGGCGCGATCTACCCCGGCGTGCGCGTGGAAGTACTCAACGTACTGGGGGCCGGCGACGCCTTCATGTCGGGCTTCCTCAGTGGCTGGCTGGAAGACGCCAGTGACGAGCGCTGCTGCCAACTGGCCAATGCCTGCGGCGGTCTGGTGGTGTCTCGTCATGCTTGCGCGCCGGCCATGCCGACCCGTGCCGAACTGGATTACCTGTTCAACAGCCCGGTGCCCATCACCCGGCCGGATCAAGACCCGGTGCTGCAACGCCTGCATCAGGTCAGCGTGCCGCGTAAAAGCTGGAAGCAGCTGTTTGTGTTTGCCTTCGACCATCGTGGGCAACTGGTGGAGCTGGCGCAGAAAGGTGGCCAGGACCCGGCGCGTATCAGCGCCATCAAGCAGCTGTTTATCAAGGCCGTAGAGCGGGTCGAGAGCAAACTGCAAGAGCAGGGCGTCGAGGCCGATGTGGGTCTTTTGGCCGATCAACGCTTCGGCCAGGATGCGCTCAACGCCGCCACGGGGCGTGGCTGGTGGGTTGCCCGCCCGGTGGAAGTCCAGGGCTCGCGCCCGTTGGCCTTCGAGCATGGCCGCTCCGTCGGCAGCAACCTGGTTGCCTGGCCCCAGGAGCAGATCATCAAATGCCTGGTTCAATACCACCCCGACGACGAGCCACTGCTGCGCCTGGAACAGGAAGCGCAACTCAAGGGCTTGTACCAGGCGTCGCTGGTCAGTGGTCACGAATTACTGCTGGAAGTCGTGCCACCCAAGGATCACCCGTCCACCTACCCCGATGTGCTCTATCGAAGTCTCAAGCGCCTGTACAACCTGGGCATTTACCCGGCGTGGTGGAAGATCGAGACACAGTCGGCCGAGGATTGGAAAAAGCTCGATGAGCTGATTCAAGAGCGCGATCCGTACTGCCGTGGCGTGGTGTTGCTGGGCTTGAATGCGTCAGCCGAATGCCTGGCGGATGGGTTCCAGCAGGCTGCCCAGAGCCAGACCTGCCGAGGGTTTGCCGTGGGTCGCACGATCTTTCAGGAGCCAAGCCGGGCGTGGATGGCGGGGGAGATTGATGACGAAACCCTGATCCAGCAAGTCCAGGGCACCTTCGAACAGTTGATCAACGCCTGGCGCAGTTCACGCAGCTGAACGCTGGCCTGCATCTGGAATGCAATCAAATGTGGGAGCTGGCTTGCCTGCGATACAGGCGACTCGGTCTGACAGCCATGCCGAGTTGATGCCATCGCGGGCAAGCCCGGCTCCCACATAAAGCAGATCCCCGTGATCTCTAGTTAATTTGTAGAAAACAATAAAAGGTGCAGCCATGCCCGCTATCCGTATTGGCATCAACCCGATTTCCTGGAGCAACGACGACCTGCCGGCCCTGGGCGGTGAAACGCCCTTGAGCACCGCCCTGAGCGAAGGCAAGGAGATCGGTTACGAAGGTTTCGAACTCAACGGAAAATTCCCCAAGGACGCCAAGGGCGTTGGCGATGTGTTGCGCCCTTATGACCTGGCACTGGTCTCCGGCTGGTACTCCAGCCGTCTGGCCCGGCGCTCGGTAGCGGAGGAAATCGAGGCCATCGCTAGCCACGTCGAACTGCTGCGGGAAAACGGCGCCACGGTGCTGGTCTACGGCGAAGTCGCCGACTCGATCCAGGGTTCCCCCATTCGCTTGGTTGAGCGCCCGCGCTTTCACAGCGAACACGCCTGGCAGGACTATGCCGACAAGCTCACTGAACTGGCGCGTTTCACCCTGTCCCAGGGTGTGCGCCTGGCTTACCACCACCATATGGGCGCCTATGTCGAATCCCCGGAAGACATCGACAAACTCATGAGCCTCACCGGCCCCGAAGTCGGCCTGCTGTTCGATTCGGGCCACTGCTACATGGGCGGTGGTGAACCCATCGAGGTGCTGCGCAAGCACATCGACCGCATCTGCCACGTACATTTCAAGGACGTGCGCAAACCGGTGGTGCAATTGGCCCGCAACAACCTGTGGAGCTTCCCCGACTGCATCATCAACGGCACGTTTACCGTGCCCGGTGACGGTGATATCGACTTCGCTGCGCTGCTCGACGTGCTGCTGGCCGCCAATTATCACGGCTGGCTGGTGGTGGAAGCCGAACAGGATCCTGCCGTGGCCCCCAGCTATATCTACGCGAAAAAGGGTTACGACACGCTGCGGGCACTGCTGAATGAGAGGACGGGACAATGAGTCTGTTGGTCAAAAGCAGCAAACGCGGGCAGACCATGGTGGCGCTGGAGGAAGGGCGCCTGGAGTACGTGGGGTTTGCCGCCTACCGTCTGAGCCTGGGGGAAACCCTGCCGGTCAGCGCCGGCGATAAAGAGCTGTGCCTGGTGCTGCTCAGCGGTCGCGTCACGATTACAGGCGAGGGTTTCAACTGGGAAAACCTCGGTGATCGTCAATCGGTCTTCGAAGACAAATCGCCGTTCGCCGCCTACCTGCCACCGGGCACCCATGCTCAGGTGGTGGCCTTGAGCGACGTACAAATCGCGGTCTGCGCCGCCCCCGGTTCGGCCGCCGCCGGTCTCGCCCCACGGCTGATTCGTCCCGAACAGTGCAAGCGCAGCGTGCGTGGCAAGGGCGCCAACACCCGCTACGTGTGCGACATCCTGCCTGACAGCGAGCCTGCCCATTCGCTGCTGGTGGTGGAAGTACGCACACCGTCCGGCCATTCGTCGAGTTACCCGCCCCACAAGCACGACACCGACGACTTGCCGCACCAGAGCTTTCTCGAAGAAACCTATTACCACCAGATCAACCCGCCTCAGGGCTTCGTGTTCCAACGGGTCTACACCGATGACCGCAGCATCGACCAGGCCATGGCCGTGGAGAACAGCGACCTGGTCGTGGTGCCCAAGGGTTATCACCCGGTCAGCGTGCCCTACGGCTACGAGTCGTACTACCTGAACGTGATGGCCGGCCCCAAGCGCGCCTGGCACTTCCATAACGACCCGCAGCACAGTTGGCTGCTGGACCTTTAACGACTTCGACGGAGAACACCATGAGCAACGCCCAGGTAATCGGCCATTACATCAACGGCCAGGTGCAGGACAGCGGTAGCGAGCGCTTCAGCAATGTGTTCAACCCGGCCACCGGTGAGGTGCAGGCGCGGGTCGGCCTGGCCAGCCAGAAGACCGTCGATGAAGCCGTGGCGTCGGCCTTGAAGGCCTTCCCGGCGTGGTCCGAGCAATCGTCCCTGCGTCGCTCGCGGGTGCTGTTCAAATTCAAGGAGCTGCTGGACCAGCACCATGACGAGCTGGCCGAAATCATCAGCCGCGAACACGGCAAGGTGTTCTCCGATGCCAAGGGCGAAGTCACCCGCGGTATCGAGATCGTCGAATACGCCTGCGGTGCCCCCAACCTGTTGAAAACCGATTTCAGCGACAACATCGGTGGCGGTATCGACAACTGGAACCTGCGCCAGCCACTGGGCGTATGCGCCGGGATCACCCCGTTCAATTTCCCGGTGATGGTGCCGTTGTGGATGATCCCGCTGGCCCTGGCCACCGGCAACTGCTTCATCCTCAAGCCGTCCGAGCGTGATCCGTCCGCCAGTTTGCTGATGGCCCGTCTGTTGACCCAGGCCGGGTTGCCGGATGGCGTGTTCAACGTGGTCCAGGGCGACAAGAGCGCCGTGGACGGGCTGTTGCAGCACCCGGACATCGAAGCGATTTCGTTTGTCGGCTCCACGCCAATTGCCGAATACATCCACCAGCAGGCCACCCAGCGCGGCAAGCGCGTGCAGGCGTTGGGCGGGGCCAAGAACCATATGATCGTAATGCCTGACGCCGACCTGGATCAGGCAGCGGACGCTTTGATCGGCGCGGCTTACGGCTCGGCCGGCGAGCGCTGCATGGCGATCTCGATTGCCGTGGTGGTGGGCGATGTCGGTGACAAACTGATCGATAAGTTGCTGCCACGCATCGACCAATTGAAGGTCGGCAACGGCATGCAGAAGGACAGCGAAATGGGGCCGTTGGTCACCGCTGAGCACAAGGCCAAGGTTGAAGGGTTTATCGACCAGGGCGTGGCCCAGGGCGCGAAGCTGATTGTCGACGGGCGTGGCTTCAAGGTGCCAGGTGCCGAAGGTGGGTTCTTCGTCGGTGCGACTTTGTTCGATAACGTCACGACCGAGATGAGCATCTACCAGCAAGAGATTTTCGGCCCGGTGCTGGGCATTGTGCGGGTGGCGGATTTCGCCAGCGCGGTGGCCTTGATCAACGCCCATGAGTTCGGCAACGGCGTGTCCTGCTTCACCAGTGATGGCGGCATTGCCCGCGCCTTTGCCCGCACCATCAAGGTCGGTATGGTCGGCATCAACGTACCCATCCCGGTGCCAATGGCCTGGCATTCGTTTGGTGGCTGGAAGCGCTCGTTGTTTGGCGACCACCACGCCTATGGCGAAGAAGGTATTCGTTTCTACAGCCGCTACAAAAGCGTCATGCAACGCTGGCCCGACAGTATCGCCAAGGGCCCTGAATTCAGCATGCCAACCGCCAAGTAATGTTTTCGAGTGTGGAGCACAACAATAATGAAGTCGCCTCTACGTTTTGCCCTGAACCGCATGGTTGCTCCAGGCCTGTCCCTGCCGGACTTTATCGAGTTGGCGGTGACCTTGAAATGCGACGCCATCGAGATCCGCAATGATCTCAAGGGCATCGAGATTGAAGACGGTACGCCGGCCAGTCGCGTGCGCGAGTTATGCGCCGTGCAGGGCATCAAGGTGCTGTCGATCAATGCGCTGTACCCGTTCGATGTGTGGAATGACGAACGCCGCGCCCAGGCCGTGAAGTTGGCGACCTATGCCCGTGAGTGCGGCGCCCAGGGGCTGGTGATGTGCCCGTTGAACGACCGTGCCGACCCGCGTAACGAAGCCCAGCGCGCCGCCGGGTTGCGTACTGCGTTGACCGAGTTGGCGCCGATTCTGCGTGAATACGGGATTGTTGGTTTTATCGAACCCCTGGGCTTCGAAGAGTGCTCGCTGCGCCGCAAGCGCACGGCGGTGGACGCGATCAAGTCCATCGGCGGCCTGGACGTGTTCCGTCTGGTGCATGACACCTTTCACCACCATCTGGCCAGCGAACACGAGTTCTTCCCCGAGCTGACCGGGCTGGTGCATATCTCCGGTGTGGAAGACGCACAAGCGCCGCTGGCAAGCATTCGTGACGGCCATCGGGTGCTGGTGGGCGAGGGCGATATCCTCGGCAATGCCGCGCAGATCGACACCTTGCTCAGCACCGGCTACAGCGGCTATTTGTCATTTGAACCCTTTGCCGAAAGCGTGCATGGTCTGGCGGATATCAAGCAGGCGCTGGGGGCGAGCATGGCCCACCTACAAACATCGCTGGGATAACGCCGATCAAAATGTGGGAGCTGGCTTGCCTGCGATGGCGGTGGCAAGTCAGCATTGATGTCGCCTGATACACCGCTATCGCAGGCAAGCCAGCTCCCACATTTGATCTTGGTTGATCTACAGATTTGCATTCACACAAGGTGTAAGCAATGACCACAACAAGGTTGACCATGGCCCAGGCCCTGGTGAAGTTCCTCGATAACCAGTACATCGAAGTCGATGGCGTGCAGAGCAAGTTCGTCGCCGGGATCTTCACGATCTTCGGCCACGGTAACGTACTGGGCCTGGGCCAGGCCCTGGAGCAGGACAGCGGTGACCTGGTGGTGCATCAGGGGCGCAACGAGCAAGGCATGGCCCATGCTGCGATTGGGTTTGCCAAGCAGCACCTGCGCCGCAAGATTTACGCCTGTAGCTCTTCGGTGGGGCCTGGTGCGGCCAATATGCTGACGGCTGCTGCCACCGCGACGGCCAACCGCATTCCGCTGTTGCTGTTACCTGGCGATGTGTACGCCAGCCGTCAGCCCGACCCGGTGCTGCAACAGATCGAGCAGTTCCACGACCTGAGCATCAGCACCAACGATGCCTTTCGTGCGGTCAGCAAATACTGGGACCGCATCAACCGCCCCGAGCAATTGATGAGCGCGGCGATCCATGCGATGCGCGTGCTCACCGATCCGGCGGAAACCGGCGCGGTGACCCTGGCCTTGCCGCAGGATGTGCAGGGTGAAGCCTGGGACTATCCGGACTATTTCCTGCAAAAACGCGTACACCGTATCGACCGTCGCCCGGCCACCGAGGCCATGCTGGGTGATGCCGTGGCCGCTTTCAAAGGCAAGCGCAAGCCGCTGATCATCTGCGGCGGTGGGGTCAAGTACTCCGGCGCCAATGCCGCGCTGCAAGCGTTTGCCGAACGTTTTGATATTCCCTTCGCCGAGACCCAGGCGGGCAAGAGCGCGGTGGTGTCCAGCCATCCGCTGAACCTGGGCGGGATCGGCGAAACCGGCTGCCTGGCGGCGAACCTGTTGGCGCCAGAGGCCGATTTGATTATCGGCATCGGCACCCGCTATACCGACTTCACCACTTCATCGAAGTCATTGTTCAAGCACCCCGAGGTGCAGTTTCTCAACCTCAATATCAGCCCGTGCGATGCACTGAAACTCGATGGCGTGCAGTTGCTGGCGGATGCCAAGGTGGGCCTGGAGGCGTTGTACGATGCCTTGGGTGACTACCGCTCCAGCTGGGGCGAGCAGCCACGGGATGCCAAGGCGCAGCTGGACAGCGAAGTCGACCGCATCTACCAGGCCGAATACCAGAGCGAAAACTTCATCCCGGAAATCAACGACCACATGGACCCGGCCGTCCTGCGTGAGTTTATCGAGCTGACCGGCTCCTGCCTGACCCAAAGCCGGGTGCTGGGCGTGCTCAACGAAACCCTGGCTGACGACGCAATCATCGTCGCCGCCGCCGGCAGCCTGCCCGGTGACTTGCAACGTAGCTGGCGCAGCAAGGGCGTCAACACCTACCACGTCGAATACGGCTATTCGTGCATGGGCTATGAGGTGAACGCCGCCCTGGGCGTGAAGCTGGCCGAGCCTGAGCGTGAGGTCTACGCGTTGGTGGGTGACGGCTCCTACATGATGCTGCACTCGGAACTGGCGACCTCGATCCAGGAGCGCCGCAAAATCAATGTGGTGTTGCTGGACAACATGACCTTCGGCTGCATCAACAACCTGCAGATGGAACACGGCATGGACAGCTTCGGCACCGAGTTCCGCTTCCGCAATCCTGAAAGCGGCAAGCTCGACGGTGGTTTTGTGCCGGTGGATTTCGCCATGAGTGCGGCGGCGTATGGCTGCAAGACCTACAAGGTCAACACCGTGGAGCAACTGCGTGCGGCGCTGGCGGATGCACGCACGCAAACAGTGTCGACGCTGATTGATATCAAGGTTCTGCCAAAGACCATGATCCATAAATACCTGTCCTGGTGGCGGGTGGGTGTGGCGCAGGTGTCCACCAGCGAACGCACCGATGCGGTGGCCAAACAACTCAATGAACGCTTGGCCAAGGCCCGGCAGTACTAATAACAAGAGGAGTGTTTTTATGTCGTTGAAGCTGGGTGTTATCGGTACTGGCGCCATCGGCCAGGATCACATTCGTCGTTGCAGCCAGACGCTGCTCAACAGCCAGGTCGTCGCGGTGACGGACATCAATCTTGAGCAGGCCGCCAAGGTCGTCGCGGATTTGAAGCTCACTGCCGAGGTTTATCCCGACGGCCATGCGCTGATTGCCTCGCCACAAGTGGAAGCGATCCTGGTCACCTCCTGGGGCCCGAGCCATGAAGAATTCGTGCTGGCCGCCATTGCTGCCGGCAAACCGGTGTTCTGCGAAAAACCCCTGGCGGTCACCGCAGAAGGCTGCCGCAAGATCGTCGAGGCTGAAGTCGCCCACGGCAAGCGTCTGGTGCAGGTGGGTTTCATGCGTCCTTATGACGAAGGCTATCGCGCCTTGAAGGCAGTGATCGACAGCGGCCAGATCGGTGAACCACTGATGCTGCACTGCGCGCACCGCAACCCGACCGTGGGTGAGAACTACAAGACCGACATGGCGATCACCGACACGCTGATTCACGAGCTGGATGTGTTGCGCTGGTTGTTGGCCGATGACTATGTGTCGGTGCAAGTGGTGTTCCCGCGTAAATCCAGCAAGGCCTTGGCGCATTTGCGAGACCCGCAGATCGTGCTGTTGGAGACCGCCAAGGGCACACGCATTGATGTGGAAGTGTTTGTGAACTGCCAATACGGCTACGACATCCAGTGCGAAGTGGTGGGGGAGACCGGCATTGCGAAGCTGCCGGAACCGTCCCAGGTGCAGATGCGCAGCGGCGCCAAGTTGTCCAACGCGATTCTGATGGATTGGAAGGACCGGTTTATCGCGGCCTATGACGTTGAGTTGCAAGCGTTCATCGACGGTGTGCGCGCCGGGCAGGTGGGCGGGCCTTCGGCGTGGGACGGGTTTGCGGCGGCGGTGGCGGCGGATGCGTGTATCGAGGCGCAGAACAGTGGGCAGATCGTCAAAGTCGGCCTGCCGGATCGTCCACGGTTCTACGGTTAACCACCTATTCCATTGGAGGAACCCGGTCAGTGTGGGAGCTGGCTTGCCTGCGATGACGGCGGCAGATTCAACATGACTGTCGCCTGATACACCGCTATCGCAGGCAAGCCAGCTCCCACAGTTGATCGGGTTTCACCCCCTGATTCGGGAGATCTCTAGCATGCGCATCGCCCTGGACCCCTACATGTACCGCCACCTGCCCCTGGGCCAGATGGTCGACAAGGTTGCCGAGCTCGGCTACCAGCACATCGAACTGTCCCCCCGGGAAGACTTCCTGCCGTTCTACAAGGCACCACGTGTCGACCGGGCGCGGATCAAGGCATTTCGCAAAGCCTTGAGCGACACCGGCGTGCAACTCTCATCCTTGCTGCCCATGTACCACTGGGCCGCCGCCGATGAAGGCCTGCGGGTCGCCGCTGTACGCAACTGGAAGCGCGCGATTCAGATCGCCGTGGAAATGGACTGCGAGCGGGTCAACACCGAGTTCACCGGCCAATCGGATAACCCGTTGGTCTGCGAAAACCAGTTCATGCGCTCCATGGACGAGTTGATGCCGGAGTTCGAACGCGAAGGCATCAAACTGGATATCCAGGCGCATCCCTACGACTTCTGCGAACGCAACAACGAATCGGTGGACATCATTCGCGGCCTGGATCGCGACTGGATCAACTACCTCTACGCCGCGCCCCACACCTTCTTCTATGACGACGGCAAGGGTGACATCGCCTCGATGCTCAAGTACGCCGGCAGCAAGCTGAGCCACCTGATCATCGCTGATACCTACAACCACAAGGCCTCTTCCGGGTTGCGCTACATTGTCAATCCGCCGGGCGTCACCGCCACCGTGCATCAGCACCTGGACATCGGTCAGGGCGAAGTGGACTGGGAGGCGTTTTTCAGCACGTTGCGGGAGATCAAGTTCGACGGCATTGCCACGGTCTCGGTGTTTGCCTGGGAAGACCGGCCGGATGAATCCAACCGGATGATGCTGGAGCGAGTGACCCGTGAACTCTGCCAATAAAGGAATCGACTCATGCGAATCGGACTGGTTGGATACGGCCACGGTGGCCGTTTTTTTCATGCACCGCTGATTGCCAGCCTGCCGGGGGCGACGTTTGTCGGGGTGGTGACTCGCTCGCCGGAGCGACGCCTACTGCTGGCCACCGAACACCCCGGGGTTAAGGCATTCGATAGCATCGGGCAGATTGTTGAGGCCGGTATTGATGCCTTGGTGATTTCCACCACCCTGGAAGGCCGTCCCGCGTTGGTGCTGGAAGCCATCGAGCACGGTGTGGCGGTGGTCAGCGATAAACCCTTTGCCAGTGATGCCGCCGAAGCGTTCGAGATGATTGCTGCCGCCGAGCGCCAGGGCGTGTTGCTCAGCGTCTATCAGAACCGGCGCTGGGACTCGGACTTCCTGACCCTGCGCAAGCTGATCGACAGCGGTGCCCTGGGCACCATCACTCGTTTTGAATCCCGGGTGGAACGCTACAGCCCGAAATCCGTGGGCAATGCCAGCGGCGGCGGGTTCCTCAGGGACCTCGGCAGCCACCTGGTGGATCAGGCGCTGCAACTGTTCGGCCCGGTGGATCGGGTCTTTGCGCAACTGCATTACACCGCCGAACACCCGGACGTCGACCACGGCTTTTTTGTCTCTCTGACCCACACCAACGGGGTGATCTCCCATCTGTGGGGCAGTGCCCTGCAAAACAGCCAAGCCCCGCGGTTTCGGGTCAATGGCAGCCAGGGGTGTTACACGGTCGAGGGCCTGGACGGCCAGGAAGACGCGCTGATGGCAGGCCTGACCCCGAAAACCGAGGGTGAGCACTGGGGCGCGGAAGAGCATCGGCGCTGGGGCTGGTTCGAACAAGGTCCGGAGCGTGAACGGGTACCCTCGGAAAAAGGTCGCTGGAACCAGTTCTACCAACAACTGCAGACGGCTGTGCACGGTGAGGGACCGTTGCCGGTGAACGCCCGTGATGCCCTGGCAACCACCCGGGTGCTGGATGCCGCACGGCTGAGTTCCAAGCGTCAGCAAGTGGTGGAAATGGCCGCGATTGAAGTCTACACAGCGAAAATAGAATAAAATTCTAAAATAGGTTGATATGGAAATTATTTTCCAATAAAGTCATTTCCAGGTTGCCGAAAGTGCCGTCCCGATCTGCCATCAAGGCGATTCTGGCGGCTCAACAAAAACAAGATCAAAAACAACCAGGTACCGTCAGATGAAAATCTTCAACGCTGTACTGCGAATTTTACGCCCTGCCCATACGCCACGCGGTCTGCCCCGCGCCCGGCCGTTTTACTTCTCCTTCCTCAATGTGCTGTGCGTCGAAAACAAAGGCGCCCTGGTCTGCTGCATTCCAGGCGCACCGATTGTTCGACTGCCGACGTCGCAAGGCCCGCTCTGAGCAACGTAACGTCCAACAAAACCAACAAGAATGTGGAGACAGACCGTTCATGAAGACCCCGATCCGTTTTACCGCGCTGGCCCTGTCCATGATGCTGGCCAGTGGTTTTGCTGCGGCCGCCGATATCAAAGTGGGCGTGAGCATGTCCGCCTTCGATGACACCTTCCTGACCTACCTGCGCGAAGACATGGACAAGCAAGCCAAGTCCTATCCCAAGGGCGATGGCGTGCAGCTGCAGTTTGAAGACGCCCGCGCCGACGTGGTCAAACAACTGAGCCAGGTCGAGAACTTCATCAGCCAGAATGTCGACGCCATCATCGTCAACCCGGTGGACACCGCTTCGACAGCTAACATCATCAAGGCCGCCACCGCTGCGAAAATCCCGCTGGTGTTCGTCAACCGTCGTCCTGACAGCCCGACACTGCCCGCGGGCGTCGCGGCGGTGGTTTCCAATGACGTCGAAGCCGGCAAACTGCAAATGCAGTACATCGCCGAAAAGCTCGGCGGCAAGGGCAACATTGTGATCCTGCTGGGTGACCTGGCGAACAACTCCACCACCAACCGCACCAAGGGTGTGAAGGAAGTCCTGGCCAAGTACCCGGGCATCAAGGTCGAGCAAGAGCAGACCGGTATCTGGCTGCGTGACAAGGGCATGACTCTGGTCAACGATTGGTTGACTCAGGGCCGCGACTTTCAGGCGGTGTTGTCGAACAACGATGAGATGGCGATTGGCGCCGCCATGGCGCTGAAATCAGCAGGCAAGAAAGGCGTATTGATTGCGGGTGTCGATGGCACGCCGGACGGCCTGAACGCGATCTCCAAGGGTGACATGACCGTGTCGGCCTTCCAGGATGCCAAGGGCCAGGCGGACAATTCGGTGGAGACGGCGCGCAAGATGGCCAAGAACGAACCCATCGAGCAGAACGTGGTGATCCCGTTCCAGCTGATCACCCCGGACAACGTCAAAGATTTCAAGTAGCCCTTCATAACAACAATAAGCGGGCAGGGTGGCCACGGTCGCCCTGCTGATGGAGTACTCGATATGCTCGCTCAAGCCACTGTCTCGCAGCCACCCGGCGTCCAGCCTGCGCTGCTGGAAGAACCCTACCTGCTGGAAATCGTCAACATCAGCAAAGGCTTTCCCGGCGTCGTGGCCCTGGCCGATGTGCAACTGCGGGTGCGCCCCGGTTCCGTGCTGGCGCTGATGGGTGAGAACGGTGCGGGCAAGTCGACGCTGATGAAAATCATCGCCGGCATCTACCAGCCGGACACCGGTGAAATCCGCCTGCGTGGCAAGCCGATTGTGTTTGAAACGCCGCTGGCGGCGCAGAAGGCTGGGATCGCGATGATCCACCAGGAACTCAACCTGATGCCGCACATGAGCATCGCCGAGAACATCTGGATCGGCCGCGAGCAGCTCAATGGCCTGCACATGGTCAACCACCGGGAAATGCATCGCTGCACCGCGCAACTGCTGGAACGCCTGCGCATCAACCTCGATCCGGAGGAGCAGGTCGGCAACCTGAGTATCGCCGAGCGGCAGATGGTGGAGATCGCCAAGGCGGTGTCTTATGACTCCGACATCCTGATCATGGACGAACCCACTTCCGCGATTACCGACAAGGAAGTGGCCCACCTGTTTTCGATCATTGCCGACCTGAAATCCCAGGGCAAAGGCATCATCTATATCACCCACAAAATGAATGAAGTGTTCGCCATCGCCGATGAAGTGGCGGTGTTTCGCGACGGTGCCTATATCGGCCTGCAACGGGCCGACAGCATGAACAGCGACAGCCTGATTTCGATGATGGTGGGCCGCGAACTGAGCCAGCTGTTCCCGGTGCGGGAAAAGCCCATCGGCGATTTGCTGTTGTCGGTGCGCGACTTGCGCCTCGATGGGGTGTTCCAGGGCGTGTCCTTTGACCTGCACGCCGGGGAGATTCTGGGGATCGCCGGGCTTATGGGGTCGGGCCGCACTAACGTCGCGGAAACCATTTTTGGCATCACCCCCAGCAGTGGCGGCGAGATCAAGCTCGATGGCCAGACGGTGCGTATCAGTGACCCGCACATGGCCATCGAAAAGGGCTTCGCGCTGTTGACCGAGGACCGCAAGCTCAGTGGCCTGTTCCCTTGCCTGTCGGTGCTGGAAAACATGGAGATGGCCGTGCTGCCGCACTATTCGGGCAACGGCTTTATCCAGCAGAAAGCCCTGCGGGTGCTGTGTGAAGACATGTGCAAGAAGCTGCGGGTGAAAACCCCGTCCCTTGAACAGTGCATCGACACACTGTCCGGCGGTAATCAGCAAAAGGCCTTGCTCGCCCGCTGGTTGATGACCAACCCGCGTCTGTTGATTCTGGATGAGCCGACCCGTGGCATCGACGTTGGCGCCAAGGCTGAGATTTACCGGTTGATTTCCTACCTGGCCAGCGAAGGCATGGCCGTGATCATGATTTCTTCGGAGCTGCCGGAAGTGCTGGGCATGAGCGACCGGGTAATGGTGATGCACGAAGGCGACCTGATGGGCACCCTGGACCGCGCTGAGGCGACCCAGGAAAAAGTCATGCAACTGGCTTCCGGTATGACGGCGGTCCACTAACGAATAGAAAGCACGGGCCTGAGACAGGGCCTGCGCCACGCGATAAAAAAGGTGAGTGGTTATGAACGCGATACTGGAAAGCAAACCCGAGGAAAAGAAGTCCGAGGAGAAGAAACCCTCCACGGCACCGGTCAAGAGCCGTCGACGGTTCCCGACCGAGTTGAGCATCTTCCTGGTGCTGATCGGCATCGGCCTGGTGTTTGAAGTGTTCGGTTGGATCGTGCGCGATCAGAGCTTCTTGATGAACTCCCAGCGCCTGGTACTGATGATCCTGCAAGTGTCGATCATCGGCCTGCTGGCGATTGGCGTGACCCAGGTGATCATTACCACCGGTATTGACCTGTCTTCAGGCTCGGTGTTGGCGCTGTCGGCAATGATCGCCGCCAGCCTGGCGCAGACGTCCGACTTTTCCCGGGCGGTGTTCCCGTCCCTGACTGACTTGCCGGTGTGGATACCGGTGGCGATGGGGTTGGGTGTCGGGCTGCTGGCGGGTGCGATCAACGGCAGCATCATCGCGGTTACCGGCATTCCACCGTTTATTGCCACCTTGGGCATGATGGTCTCGGCCCGTGGCCTGGCCCGTTATTACACCGAAGGCCAGCCGGTGAGCATGCTGTCGGATTCCTACACCGCTATTGGCCACGGCGCGATGCCGGTGATCATCTTCCTGGTGGTGGCGGTGATTTTCCATATCGCCCTGCGTTATACCAAGTACGGCAAGTACACCTACGCCATCGGCGGCAACATGCAGGCGGCGCGGACCTCGGGGATCAACGTCAAGCGCCACCTGATCATCGTCTACAGCATCGCCGGCTTGCTGGCGGGTTTGGCAGGTGTGGTGGCGTCGGCACGGGCGGCGACCGGGCAGGCCGGGATGGGCATGTCTTATGAGCTGGATGCGATTGCCGCGGCGGTGATCGGCGGTACCAGCCTGGCAGGTGGGGTAGGGCGGATTACCGGTACGGTGATCGGTGCGCTGATCCTCGGGGTGATGGCCAGCGGGTTTACCTTTGTGGGGGTGGATGCGTATATCCAGGACATCATCAAGGGCCTGATCATCGTGGTGGCGGTGGTGATCGACCAGTACCGTAACAAGCGCAAGCTCAAGCGCTGAGTGGCTTTTGTCGTAGCCGCTGTCGAGGTACGAGGCTGCGATGCGGTCCGCAGGAGCGCCCTCAAGGGTCGCTTCGCAACCCATCGCAGCCTCATCCCTCGGCAGCGGCTACAACCGTTTGTCTTCTATATAGCTCCACAGCAGTGAATTTCTTGCTATAAACGCACTCCGATGACCGTTCGCCGAGCCCGTCCTGGTGCCTTTGGGGGTTATCTTGGAAAAATTGCCTGTCATTTCAGTTGCTGAGCCCTCAAGTCGGCCTTAGACTGCCGCCCCTCGTAAATTGAGTGCCGGGTGGCGCTTGGAATGGACGGCGCCTTTCCGAGACCTGCAAGGGTCGGCCGGAACGCTCCCTTATTCGCCTTAATGCACGTATTTTTTATAGAGAAATCAATGACAAAGGAAAAGTTGCTGGCCATGCCGGCGGATGACTACATGAATGCCGAGCAGCACGCTTTTTTCGAGCAGTTGTTGCAAGACATGAAAGTGGAACACCACGAGCGCATTGAACAGAACCGTATCGCCATTGAAAGCCTGGATACCCCGGCTGACCCGGCTGATGCCGCTTCCGTTGAAGAAGAACGCACCTGGCTGGTGAATGCCATCGACCGCGACCAGCGTATGCTGCCGCAACTTGAGCAAGCCCTGGGCCGAATCAAGGAAGACTCCTTCGGCTGGTGCGATGACAGCGGCGAGCCTATCGGCCTCAAGCGCCTGCTGATCAGCCCGACCACCAAGTACTGCATCGAAGCGCAAGAGCGCCACGAGCAAATCGACAAGCATCAGCGCCAAGCTTGATGTGATCAGGTAGGAGCGAGGGCACGCCTGGTGCTCGCTCGCTCCTGCAATAGATTTCGTCCGTTTAAAGCTCACGCTGCCACTTCTGAAAAATCCCACAGTCAGCGCACCGCTATCTGAGGCTGTCGATACCTTCGGCGAGTCGACTCGCGATCTGTCCTACATCCTTTCTCATGACGTCCTGTCAGCCGCTGGCGAAGATTGTTACGGGTTATGCAATGCAGCTATTCCGGGGATAGCTTTTTCCTACTGGAGGAAACCAGTAGGATGGCCAATATTGTTAGGTAGCTAACTAACTCCCTGGAGAATCTCCATGCAAAGCAAAGTCGATGTGGCCGTGATGATTGGCAGTGGTGTACCGGCTACCCTGCGTGCGCTGGGTCAGAAAGCCTGTTGGGTGGTGCTGCTCAATGGTGAGCAGCGCGGTACTGCCTTCGCCAGTCGTGATGAGGCCGAAGAATGCAAGGCCGCCTGGCAGGCGTTGCTTCAAATGGAGCAGTCAGACAGCTTGCATTGAAGACGGGTTGGGTGGGGCGGGCGTTGGTTCAGTTCGTCCAGCGCGATCGCCGAATTGGCATCTTGATCAGGACGTCAGTGCCCCGGAGTCGACGGCGGTCTTGAGCGCCTTGGCGGCATCTTTGGCAGCGGTATCGGCCGCGTCTACGGTTTTGAACCAGCGATCCTTTTCCACCTGGTGAGTCGTGACGGTAGTCAGCGGTGCTTTGGCACGCATCACAATCACGGCCTGGAACTCACCGTCTACCTCCCTGGCTTCGCCATGGATGAAAAACTCGCCTATATCAAATTCCGTCACGTAAAGCCTTCCCTTGGAGGTAATTGCGCTGATGAAACCGTGCCCCATGGGGGGCAGGTTTCAGTGGACGGATGAGTATGGCAGTTGTTGTGCTCGGGTGGCGCAGTAAAGTCATCGATGTGACGAAACGACCACGTTGGCGTTCAACGCGTAGAGGGTAATTTCCAATTCCTTGGCCAGGGCGCAAGCCTGGTTATGGTCACTGCGAAAGCCTTTGATGCGGCCACTGGGCACTTCCAGGATATGAAAGAAGTTCTTGCCGGCGGGCACGACGCGATAAAGCACCGAATGCAGGCACCCGCCTTCGGCGTACAAGTTGTAGAATGGCCTCGGGTTCAGGCTGGATGGGCCCGTATGGGACAGCGCAGCGTCGCGTTGCGGTTGGAGTAGTGGCATCGTCAGCTCCCGTCGATCAGTCGTGTTGACCCGCTTGCAGTATTTCGAGTGGTTTTGACCCGTGTTGCTGTTTTAGTATTGTCGTCAGCATCCGGCGACTGGTTCCATTCAATGGATGTCCTTTTGTATGGGCTGTCGGAATTCTTCTTTTTAAATGGGTTATTCTCTGAAGCGGGTCTGCCGGTATTCTCTGGTGGTTGAACCTGTGATTTCCTGCTACGCCTGACGACCTTGCACAAGGTGCGTTGGGCGTGCCTGTACTAGGCTTGCGGTGCAGCAGTGGGGATCGTCTTCAGTTTTTTCAGTGTTCTTGTTGTGTGATCGTGCCGAATCGGCCGCTTTTTCGTGCTGCGCGCTTGGGCGGGCAGTACCTTTTTTGATGTGGGGGCGTTTCCTTGGCAGTCAGTAATCTGGATATGCACGCGCTGTTTGTGCTGGGTGATTTGCGTGCAAAGTTGGTCAAGCAGTTTCAATCTCGTTTTGTCTACATCACTGAGCAGACGCCTGAAGGCATTTACATCGCCGAACTCGATACCGAAACGGCAATGGTGGTCGATGACAAACAGCATCTGGAACTCAAAGTAGGCGATCATTTTCGCGCCGCCGTACTGCCCAGTCGCGAAGGTGGGAAGTTCGAGCTGAAGTTTCGTGAGATCAAGTTGACGGTCTATGGCCTGGGCGACTACGCCTTTGTTTCCACGGACGAAGGCCAGGGCATCGTGTTCAAGGAAGGCCACAGCGTCATGCTGGTATTCGCGGCCAATGAGCAGCTCCAGGAAGGCCTGACCAAAACCCTGAAAGCCGTGACCGGCAAGGCCGCCAAATGGCGCAAGGGTGAACTCGTGACCTTCAAGGCCAGTGAGTAATGAGCCTGGATCGGGCGCAGTTCCATCAGCAGCATCTCGCGGATGCCCAGGCCAAGGCAGCCGAACTGTTTGCCCGCAAACCCGAGTTGCAAGGCGCCTGGCTGAGCTGGGTGGCCAGTCAGTTGTATGAGCTTCGTCCCGCCGAGTACGCCAGCATGGTGCGTCGGGAACTGCAGCACTTGCAGAGCCCTCCCTGAAATGGGCGAGGTATCGTGTTTACCGGAACCTCTACTACAGTTGAGTTGACTTAAGTATTCAGAGGCTTTTGCGGTGTGACAGCAAAGCCGTCCGCTATTGCTGTGTCAAACACGAGGTGCAAAGCCATGAAAGGATTTCGAGCGCTGCTGGTCGCGTCCCTGACGACCTTGGGTCTGACGACGGCCCCGCTGCCGGTATTGGCTGCCCAGGCGCCGATTCATTTTGCTGACCTGAACTGGGAAAGTGGCAGCCTGATCACCGAGGTCTTGCGGCTGATCGTCGAAAAAGGCTACGACTTGCCCACCGACACCTTGCCCGGCACCACCATCACCCTGGAAACCGCCTTGGCCAAAAATGACATCCAGGTGATTGGTGAAGAATGGGCCGGTCGCAGCCCGGTGTGGATCAAGGCCGAAGCCGAAGGCAAAGTGCTGGGCCTGGGGGATATCGTCAAGGGTGCCACTGAAGGCTGGTGGGTTCCGGAATATGTCGTCAAAGGTGACCCGGCTAAAGGGATCAAGCCCTTGGCTCCGGACCTGCACAGCGTGACGGACCTGGCGCGTTACAAGGACGTGTTCAAGGACCCGGAAGCACCGAGCAAGGGCCGCTTTCTCAACAGCCCGATTGGCTGGACCTCGGAAATCGTCAACAAACAGAAGCTCAAGGCTTATGGGCTTGACGACAGTTATGTGAACTTTCGCAGTGGCTCGGGCGCCGCGCTGGATGCCGAGATTGCCTCGTCGATCCGCCGTGGCAAGCCGGTCCTGTTTTACTACTGGTCGCCTACACCGTTGATGGGCCGCTACAAGCTGATCCAGTTGCAAGAGCCACCGTTCGACGCCGACGCGTGGAAAACCCTGACCGATGCCGACAACCCCAACCCAAAACCGACCCGTTCCCTGGCGTCCAAGTTGAGCATCGGGGTGTCGGCGCCGTTCCAGAAGGAACATCCGCAGATCACCGCCTTCTTTACCAAGGTTGATTTCCCGATCGAACCGCTGAACCAGGCCCTGGCCGAGATGAGCGAAAAACACACGCCGCCGCGTGAAGTGGCGCAGGCCTTTCTCAAGGCTCATCCCGACGTCTGGAAAGCCTGGCTGACGGACGATGTGGCGCAGAAAGTTGAAGCGGGCCTGAAATAACACCCCAGCCTGTAGCCGCTGCCGAGGCACGAGGCTGCGATGCGTGTCCGCAGGACCGCTCTGGGGAGCGCTACGTCGGGATGCCGCACCAAGCCCATCGCAGCCTCATTCTTCGGCAGCGGCTACAACCGCTTCTGCGAGCAAGTCGAATCGTCGCACCGTCGCTCTCACATCCAGCGTTAGAACCGGGTCTGCACCGCTACCTCAAACGTCCTCGGCGACCCCAGATAATACGCCGGCGACACATGGGCAAACTCGGCATACACCTCATTGGTCAGGTTGCGCACGCGGCCGGTCACGGAGGTGTGCTGATCCACCTTGTACTTCAGAAACGTCCCGAACAAGGTGTAGGCCGGCACCGTCATTGTGTTGGCATTGTCGGCATACACTGACGCCACATACCGCGCATCCACACCGCCCTGCCAGTCCGGCGAGAAGTCATAGGTCAGCCACAGATTACCCACCCGTTTCGGCACGTTGGTCGGGGTGTTGCCCTTGCGTGATACCACCGCGCCGCTGGCGATCTTCTCATTGAAATCATCGTACTCGGCATCAACCCAGGCGAAGTTGCCTTCGGCCAGCAGCTTGGGCGTGATCCGTAACGAACTGGCCAGCTCGATACCCTTGGACGTCTGCGCGCCTACCGGAATGCTGCGGGTCGGGTCCAGCGGATCGGTCACGGCAAAGTCCTTGCGCTCGATCTTGTAGGCCGCCACGGTGGCCGAACCTTTGCCGTCCAGGTAGTCGAACTTGCTGCCGACTTCCCACTGCTTGCCGGTGGACACATCGAACACCTGGGTGGTGCTCGACGGCTGTTCGGCGGCGGTGCTGTATTGCACGTAGACATTGGCCGACGGAATGAACTGATAGGTCAGGCCAACCCGCCCGGTAACCGGCTCCCAGCTACGCTTGACGTGCCGAGGGTTGCTGGCTGTCACCTCGCGGTGGTTGGTCACGTCCAGGTCAATGGCGTCGTAACGCAGGCCGGTGAGCAGCGACAGCTTATCGGTCAGCCCCAGGCGGTTTTCCACGAACAACGCCTTGGTGGTCACTTCGTTGGTCTTGTCCTTGATAAACCCGGGCTTGGTGCCGGGAATGTCATAGAAGTGCCCTGGATCATAGCTGTTCGGGTTCACGCTGCTGTTGCCCGGCACATTCAGCGGGTTGTTGGTGGTGCTGTTGACCTTGTACTCGAAACCACCGGACCAGGTGGTGGCGAGGCCAAAGAAGGTGTCTTCGTGGCGCAGCTCGAACTGGTTACCGTTCTGCTGGCCTTGATGGCGCACTTGATACGCGGTTGAGCGGTTCACCGCGCTGTTGTCGGCGTTGTACTGGTACGTCTCCAGGTTGCGATAGTCGCGTTGGCTGTCCAGGTGATAGAGGGTATTGCGCAGGCTGGTGCTGTCGTTGATCCGGTAGTCGATGATCGAGCGCACCCAAATTGTGCGTTGCTCGTAGCGACCGTCGGCGACGTTGTAGTTATTGAAGCGGTTGTGTTTGTCGATCTTCAACTCGCCGGCCTTGGGGTTGAGTACCGGCGTGCCCCAATAAGGGCTGTCTTCGTGTTCGTCCTGGTATTCCAGGGCCAGTGTGTGGGACAGGTCAGGCGTGAAATCGCTGAGCAGCGAAAAGGCCACGCTCCAGGCATCGCGTTGCTGGCGATCGATGTAAGTGTGGTTGGTGTTGCGGCTCACATCCAGGCGCGCGTAATGCTGGACCTCGGCGCCAGGCTCGGTCAGCGCATGGTTGAGGCCGAAGGCAATACCGGTGGTGTCGTAGCTGCCATAGGTGAGCTGGCCTTCGGCAGCGTGTTCTTCACGGGTGGCCAGCTTGGTCACGTAGTTCAACGAGCCACCCACGGAGCCGGCGCCGTTGATCAGGGAGGAGGGGCCGCCTACCAGTTCCACCCGGTCATAGATCCAGGCATCCACCGGCCGTGCCAGACCGCCGGAGACGGCGACGCCGTTGAACATCTGGGTGATCTGGCTGCTGGTGAAGCCGCGATAGGAGACGAACCCGCCAAACCCCGGCGGCGCACTGGCGTTGACACCCGGCAGTGTGTTGGCCGCTTCGCGGAAGGTCCTGGCGCCACGGCGTTCGATATCGTTGCGGTTGGCAATGCTGATGGACGCCGGGGTTTCCCGCACGCTCAGCCCCAGGCGCGAGGCCATGCCGCTGGACTGATCCAGTGCCAGGCCTGGCTCGGCGGTTTGCTCGCCATCAATCGTGGTGGGTGCCAGCTCAATGGCCCAGGCGCTGACAGGCAGGCAGCCGAACAGGCCCGCCAACAGAGGTAAATGTTTCATCGGTACATCCTGAAAAACGTGGCTTGAAAGCAACGCACAGCCGCCCGTACTCCCAAAGGAAACGGTGTTCCGTGCAGATCAGAAAGCGCAGGTATCAGGCGTAGGCGGGTGGCGCGCGCGGGTTGGCCGCAGGCCAGGTGAAGCGGGCAGGAATGTCAGGACTGGCAACGATAGCCGCCGGTGGCGCGTGGGGTTGTGGCAAGACCGCCACGTTGAGGCTGGAGTTGAGCGCCGGGCCCATGCCGCCACTGGAGCACAGCGGGCAGCCGAAGGCCTTGGACAGCGTCGGCAGGGATTCATCGGTGGAGTTGGTCGGAGCCGGCGCCTGGGTGCGCGGGTCTACCGTACAGAACTGGCCGCCGATGCCGTTGAGCTGCATCCCGACCATCTGCCCGTGACCAATGCTGCAGGCGAACACATTGAACAGGACGCAGCAATAAAGCATCCAGGCAATGAGCGAGCGGTCGGTCCGGGCGAGTTTCATGGGGCGGCACTTTACCATCAGTCGCCGACGAATGACCTGCAAAAAATCTCAGGGGGACTATCCTCTTTCCCACTTTTTCAGGGATATCCAGCCATGAGCTTTGTGATTGCGCGGTGGATCGTGGCAGCGTTTGCCTTTATCAGCATGGTGCATTTGTACTGGGCGGCGGGTGGCAAGCTGGGGAGCACGGCGGCCATTCCGCAGCTGCCCGGCGAGTTCGCCAGAGGGCCGCGACCGGCATTCAAACCCTCGACGCTGGGCACACTTCTGGTGGCGGTGGGGCTGGTGCTGATTGCATTACTGGTGTGTTTGCGGGCGGGGTTGTACTTCGAGCCGGTTTCCAATGGTGCGTTGCAGTGGGGCATCAGCGCGGTTGCCTTGGTGATGTTTGCCAGGGCGATTGGGGATTCGGAGCTGGTGGGTTTTTTCAAGAAGGTGAGTGGGTCGAAGTTTGCACGGTTGGATACGCTGTTCTATTCGCCGCTGTGCCTGGCATTGGGAGCGGGCCTGCTGGTGGTGGCGTGGGGGTAAGTCCACAAAGGCCACATATCCAACAAAACCAACTTGACATCATCGACATCCCTGGCGTTTATTGGCATACGGCTGGACTCTTTCGCTGATGCCCAAGGATGCTCAATGAAATCTGACCCCTCACTGACTGTCATGCCCAGCGTGACTGGCGCCGCCGAACGTATTCGGCAGGGCTCATTAACCCCGCTGCACCTGGTTGAGCAATGCCTGGCCGCCATCGAAGCCCACAATTCCACACTGCATGCCTTTGGTGATATCTACGCCGAGTCCGCCCTGGATCAAGCGCGTACCTTGACGGCAGAAGCCAGGGCTGGGCAGGTGCGCGGTCCGCTTCATGGCGTGCCATTTGGGATCAAGGATCTGTTTTCCACCGCCGGCCTGCGTACTACCCGTGGCTCATTGACCGGGCTGGACAATGTGCCCACCCAGGACGCTCCGATCATTCGTCGGCTCAAGGAGGCGGGCGCGATCATCCTTGGCAAGACCGCCACCACCGAGTTCGGCTGGACCGGTGCCAGTACCTCCCGGGTGTTCGGTAATGGCCGCAACCCCTGGAACCCACAGCTCACCAGCGGCGGTTCCAGCTCCGGCTCGGCCATTGCCGTGTCGGCGCGCATGGTCCCGGGCAGCCTGGGTTCCGATGGCGGTGGTTCGGTGCGGATTCCGGCTGCATTCTGCGGTGCGTTTGCCTTGAAAGGCTCTCTGGGGCGCATTCCGACTTGGCCTTGGTCGGCTACCGAAATGCTCAGCCACGCCGGGCCTATCACGCGAACGGTGCGCGACAGCGCATTACTGTTCGATATCCTTTCCGGCCCTGATCCCCTGGATCACCAGGCGCTGCCGGCGCCGACTGAATCCTGTCTGGCCCGGTGTGACCAACCGCTGAAGCCACTCAAAGTGGCGTACTGCCCGACGCTGTTTGATACACCGGTCGACCCGGTGATTGCTTCCACGGTCGAGGCCGCTATCTGCAACCTGGCAGAGCAACTTCCGGTCACCGTCACCCGCTTGACCCTGGACTGGCAAGACCCGCTGTCTACCTTCGAGACCCTGTGGGTGGGTGGGCGCGGTATTGCATACGGCAAAGCCCTGGCTGACCGCCTGGACCAACTGGATCCCGGTTTCGCCACGCTGATCAAGCGCTCCGCCGATTACGACCTGGGGGGTTACCTCAACGCTGTCCAGCAGCGCGCGTCATTCGCCAATCAGGTACATGCCCTGTTTGCCGATTACGACTTGCTGCTGATGCCAACGCTGCCGATCCTGCCGTTCGCTGCCGACCAGGTCGCCCCTGAGGGCTGGCCCGGCGCGGAGGGTGCTGTGCCTTGGGCCCGTTGGACGCCCTTTACCTATCCGTTCAATATCACCGGCAACCCCGCCGCCAGCCTGCCGTGTGGCTGGAGCCCGAGTGGTTTGCCGATTGGTTTGCAGGTGGTCGGCCCGCGTTTCACCGATGCTCTGGTGCTGCAATTCTGCGCAGCCGTTGAAGCCATTGCACCTTGGGACCAGCATCTTCCACCCTTGCTGACCCCCTGATCAGGGCCACCCGAACCCGCCTTGGAATGCCCCATTTATGCTTAACCAGCCTCGTCTCGACGAAATCATGCTCTTGCTCACCCAACACCAGCGCGTCAAGGCGTCGGACCTGGCGCACGCATTGTTTGTCTCGGAAGAAACCATCCGCCGTGACTTCAAGTACCTGGAGGAGGCGGGCAAGCTGCGGCGTATCCACGGCGGGGCAATCCTGCCCCGGCTCAACGAAGAACAGCCGCTGCAAGTACGCAGCCGCATCAAGACACAGGCCAAGACCCGTATCGCAGTACGGGCTGCGAAACTGGTGACTGAAGGCATGGTGCTGTTTCTCGACACCGGTACCTCGACCCTGGCGGTAGCGCAGCAACTGATCGGTTTCAGCCGGTTGCGCATCATCACCAACTCCCTGGACATCGCCCGCGTGATCACCGAGCAAAGTGCCAACCAGGTACTGGTGGTGCCAGGGGATGTACGGCGCAATGACAACGCACTGATCGGTGCCCACACCCTGGAGTTTGTCCGCCAGTTTCACTATGACATCGCCTTCATGGGGATTGGCGGGGTTGATCTGGAACTGGGCTTCACGGACTACGAGGAGCCCGAGGCGCTGCTGCGCCGTGTGCTGACCAAACACTCCCTGCGCAGTGTGATCCTGGCCGACGACGCCAAGTTCGGGCATCGCACTTTTATCAATACGCTGGCGTTCGATGCGATCACGACTCTGGTCACCAATCGCCCGTTGTCCGACGATTTTTCGGCCCGTCTGGAGCAAGCTCATGTCGATATCCTTTACCCCTGAACTGCTAACGCCCAGTGAACAGGACATCGCCTCGTTCGAGGCGTTGTTCCGGCACAGCTCGGCGATTGGCGCGACGCCGGCCGGAGGCTTGCATCGCCTCGCAGCGTCGGTCGAGGACGGCGCCGTGCGCGACCTGTTCGCCACCTGGCTGACCGAACGTGGCTTTGAAGTGCGGGTGGACGCCGTGGGCAACATGTTCGGCTTGATTACTTTTAACCCCGATGCACCTTATGTGCTGTGCGGCTCGCACTTGGACAGCCAGCCCAGCGCCGGTCGTTTTGACGGGGTCTACGGCGTGTTGGCCGGTGCGGTGGCGGTAGCCAGCCTGGCTCGACAACTGCGCGAGCGCGGTGAAGTGCCGCCGTGCAATCTGGCGGTGGTGAACTGGACCAATGAGGAGGGCGCCCGCTTTCAGCCCAGCCTGATTGGCAGCAGCGTATTCACCGGCGACCTGGCACTGCAAGACGCCTGGGCCTGCCGCGACGGTGATGGCATCAGCCTCAAGCAGGCCCTGCAACAGATCGGCTACCTGGGCGCCGGCCGGGTCGAGCTGGAGATCGCCGGTTATGTGGAAATCCACGTCGAGCAGGGCGACGGGCTTGAGCGTGATGGCTTGGCCATTGGTGTGGTCCGCGACACGTGGGCCGCCCTCAAACAACGGATTCGCTTTATCGGTGAACAAAACCACACCGGGCCCACCCCCATGGTTGCCCGTAAGGACGCCTTGCTGGCCGCTGCCCATGCCATTACTGCCGTGCGCGCCGAGGCGGATCTGCATGGGCCGCAATTGCACAGTTCTGTGGGGCGCCTGGAGATTTATCCCAACTCGCCCAACGTGGTGCCGTCTCGCGTCACTTTGCATGTGGAGTACCGCTCGCCCGATACCGAGCTACTGGCCGCAGCCGGTGATCGTCTGGACGCCAGCCTCAAGGCCGTCGCGGCTGACACATCGACGTCTTACGAGGTGGAAAGCCATGCCCTGCGTGAGTCGACGCACATGCACCATGGTTTCGCGGAACTGGCCTACAGTGTCGGGCAGCAACTGGGATTACCCATTGGCAACAGCGTGACGGTTTCCGGCCACGACGCCATCAGCCTGAGTCGGCATTACCCGGTCTGCCTGCTGTTTATTCCCAGCAGCAACGGTGTGTCCCATAACGAAGCGGAGTTCACCAGCGACCAGGACATGCGCAACGGTTTGCGCATGCTGACCGCGTTGCTTTACCGCGCCTGTTCAACCCCAAACGCCTATCGCTGAGGTGAGCCATGTCGAGCCGTTCACAAGCAATGTCACGACTGCTGGGTGCCTTGGAGGCAGCCGGTCTGTCAGCCAAGGTGGTGATTGAGGAGGGCACGGCCGGGATTGCCTCGCCCGTGCGGTTGGCTACCGAGTGGACTGGCTTCACGGTCAGCGCTCCCTGGGGCCAGTGCTACGCCAAGGTCCTGCATGACGATATGCGGGCGCTGATCGACATCGAACGGACCGCCCGCGCCACGCAGTTGGCGGCGGATTGCGACGTGACACCGGGCGTGCGCCTGGTGGATGCTGCGGCCGGGGTATTGCTGCTGGACGCATTGCCGGCCAACGAGTGGCGCTGGGCGCGGCTCGATGAATTGATGCAACCCCAGCGCCTGCAAGCGCTGTGGAACTTGAAGAAGCAACTGCACGCCGGTACCTCGCCGGGGTTCACGCGCTCACCGTTACAGGACATCCAGCACCTGCGGGAACTGTGTGCCCGCGATGGCGTGGTCTTGCCGGTGGATCACGCCTGGATCAGCACCTGCATCGACCTGGCCTGGACCGCCCTGCAATTTACTGCCAGCCCCTCAGTGCCGCTGCACGGAGATGGTGTGGCCAGTAACGTGCTGATCGGCCCGGACGGTGCTCTGCAACTGATCGACTTCGATTACGGTGGCTGTTTCGATCCCTGGTATGACGTGGCCATCAGCCTCAATGAACTGTATTCATTTGAAGCGCAATGGCGCGAAGGTATCACCGCTTGGGCCGGTCACTGCCGGGAAAGCGACTACGCCCGCTGTCGACTGTACGCCTTGATCAATGATTGGTACTGGACCCTTTGGGGCCTGTGGGTCGGCGCCACCTCAGTGCGGCCGCTGGAGTTTTCCAAGGTCGGGCAGTGGACATTGTTGCGCTGCAGGCAAAGCCTGCAAGACCCACGGTTCGAAGGTTGGCTGCGTCAGGTGCAGGAGGGGCAAGGATGAAAGCATTAGGTGAGGGCTGCACGCCCCAGGAGCGTCAGTTGGAGGCGGCGGTGCGCGGCGTCGCCGGCTGGGGCGGCAATGGTATTCGTTACGAGCCGGTCAGTGGCGGGATTTCCAACAGCAACTGGCGGGTGGAAGTGGCCGGGGCAGACACCGCGTATTTTTTCAAGATTCCCGGTGTGGGCACCGAAATGTTTATCGACCGTCGCACCGCCCATGACGCCAGCGTCAAGGCCGCGCAGACCGGTTTCGGCGCACCGGTGTTTGCCTTCCTCGAAGAGTTCGGCGTGGAAGTATTCGAGTTCATGGAAGGTTGGCGCGCCTCGTCCAACCACGACTTCCTCGACCGCGACATACGCCACAATGCGCTGCATGCGCTGAAGGCCTTCAACGACCAGCCGCCGCTGGTGCAGACCAAGACGGTGTTCGACATGATTGCCGAGCACCAGCGTCAGGTTGAAGAACTCAACGGCTGCAAACCCGCCGACGATGCCTGGTTACGCCGTCAGAGTGATCGTGCACGTGGCGTGTTGCAGGCCTCCGGTATCGACCTGGCGCCGTGCATGAATGACACCCTGGCGGGTAATTTCATGCTTAACGACCGTCGGCAGATTCGCCTGGTGGACTTCGAGTACGCCTCCAACAACGACCGTCATTACGAGCTGGCCCTGTGGTTCGGCGAGATGTTTTTCACCGACGAGATGGAGCTGGCGCTGATCGAGGATTACTTCGGCCAGGTGACCTCGCAAAACCTGGCGCGGATCAAACTGCACAAGGCCCTGGCGGACATCAAGTGGTCGACCTGGGCGATGGTTCAGCACGCGGTGTCGCAACTGGATTTCGACTTCTACAAATACGGCACCTGGAAGCACATGCGGGCTCGCAGCATCATCAACGATTCACAATGGGAAACCTGGCTGAGACAGGCTTGAGCCTGCGGCCTAGAACAATAAATGCATTGAAAAGTAGTCACTTTGGCGCTGGTTGGCGCTCACGTTTTCACTGCTTGATTTTTGTTTGATCACACAACAATCCGATCCAGAAATTCAAGGAGCACACGACGTCATGAAAACCGATACCGCACCCCCTGGACGCCTGAAGCGCCAACTCTTCGGCGTGTATTTCTTCCTGTTGCTGATGCTGGCGTTATTTCCGCCGCTCTACTTGAGTGTCAGCGGCAGTACCGCGCTGGTCCTGGGTATTCCATTGCCGATCTTCTACTGGATCGCCATTGCCGTGCTTGCCGGCCTCGGCCTGTGGGCGTTGTATCTCGCCGAGCTGGCAGCGGGCGAACTGCCGGAAGAGGGGGAGGGGCAATGATCAGTACTGCCACCGACGCCAACCTCTACATCACCTTCGGCATCATCGGCGTGTTCCTGGCCGGGATGATCGCCGTGCTGTACGCCACCAACCGCGAGAGCACCAGCTTTTCTGATTACGCTGTAGGCGGGCGCTCCTATGGGCCGTGGTACATCGCCATGTGTTACACCAACTCGTGGTGGCCGGGCTCGACCTTTACCGCATTTTTTGCCCTGAGTATCGGCGGTGTCCTGGGCTTCTACGGCATGGTCTATGCCACCCTCGGCGTCACCGCCATGTACCTGATGGCCCGCCGTGCCTGGACCTGGGGCCAGCGCTTCAACCTGCGCACCCAACCGGACTTGCTCGGCATGCGCTTCAATAGCCCGGCGGTCAAACGCGTGGCCTCGATCATCGGCATCATCTCGGTGTTCCCGTGGGTGGTGATGGGGATCCAGGCCTTGGCGATGTTGTTTCAATTCGCCAGTTTTGGCCGTTGGGGCGTGACCACCTGCCTGCTGGCCGGCGTCGGGGTGGTGCTGGTGCGCCAGTACTGGACCGTGAGCATGGGCATGCGCGGGCTGATCATGACTGACATGTTCCAGGGCTTGATTGCCTATGTGCTGTGTGCGGCACTGTGTGTGTTCCTGCTGTTTGGCGACCAGGCGTCGTTCTCCAACCTGTCCCATTTGCCGGCCAAGATGCTGCTGGTCCCTGGCGACAGTGGCACCGGCTACGGCCCGCTGTACATGTTCAGCCTGATTTTCACCGGGGTCATCGGCTCGATGTGCTGGCCCATGAGCTTCCAGCGCATCTACACCGCCAGCGGCGTGCGGGCGGTGAAGAAGGGCACGCTCTACACCATTTTGTTGGTGGGCGGTTTCTACGGAATCCTGATGCTGTTCGCCGCTGCCATCAGCCAAGACCCCAACGTACTGGCGAACCCGCAACAAGGCTGGTTCCTGTCGCTGTTCGACATCGGCGGGCCGTGGTTACTGGCGCTGGCCATCGTCATCGTCCTGGCGGCGAGCATTGGTCATGTGGATGGTTGCGTGCAGGTGTGCGGCACTCAGTTCGCCAATGACCTGGCTACTTGGAACACCCCACGTACCGATCGGCAACTGACCTTGCTGGCCAAGTCGGGAATGGTGGTGTTTATCGTCGCCGCTTCCATCCTGGCCTACCTGACCTTCGACTACTCGCGGTTGCAGCTGCTGGCGCAGATTTCCTACCAGGGCATCATCCAATTGGCAGTACCGCTGTTCTTCGGGATCTTCAGTCGCCGTGGCAACAAGGAAGGCGCGATTACCGGGATGCTCGCGGGGATCGTGGTGGCGATTGTGCTGACGACGATGTACCCGGATGACATCCCCGGCCTGGGCTCGTTGACCAGTGGGATCGTCGGGTTGGTAGTCAATGCCGTGATCTTCGTGGTGTGTGCGTGGGCGATCAAACCTAGCCCGGCGGAAAGCGCGCGGGTGCAGAACCTGTTCGACATAGCGGCACCCGGACGCAAGGCCCCAGCGGGCGCCACGCCGGTGATGAATTGAAAATAAACAACACAATGGGTATCACATGGCACTGGCACTGTTCGACTTGGATGAGACCCTGATCAAGGGTGACAGCTCAACCCTGTGGAGCCGGGAAATGGTCCGCCTGGGTTGGGTCGATGGTGCGTTGTTCATGGAGCAGGACACGCAATTGATGAGCGCCTACTCCGACGGCAAGTTGGTGATGGAGGACTATATGGCCTTCAGCCTGGTGCCCATGGCCGGGCGCCGGGAGAGTGAGGTGGCCGCGTGTGTGGCAGATTTTATCCGACGGGTCATTGCCCCGGCGGTGTACCAGGAGGCTCGCAAGACTATCGACACCCACCGCGCCATTGGCGACCGATTGCTGGTGATTTCAGCGTCCGGTGCCCATTTGGTCAAACCCATCGCTGCGTACCTGGGTATCGATGACGTGCTGGCCATCGACCTGGAAACCGAAAGAGGCTGCTTCAGTGGCTGTACCCAAGGCGTGCTGACCTACCGTGAAGGCAAGGTCACACGTTTGATGGAGTGGTTGCAGGCTGAGGGCGAGAGCTTGGAAGGGGCGAGTTTCTATTCCGACTCGCGCAACGACTTGCCGCTGCTGAGCCAGGTCAGCCAGCCGTATACGGTGAACCCGGATCCGGTGTTGCGGGCTCATGCGCAGGCGGCGGGTTGGCCGGTGTTGAGTTGGGGGTAGTTGTGGTGCTGGTCATTCCCATTAGTGTGGGAACGATCAAAAAACTGTGGGTTACAAAAAACGGGACTGAATAAATCTGTCCCGTTTTTTGCTGCTCAATTCAAACACCTTGGACAATCATGGCTGCAGACACCAGGCCCACATGATTGTGCCTCTATGGACGCACCGGACTTGATTGGGCTTTATGACCTCCCAATGTACGCCTGTCAGGGAATCACATCCTTCCTCCACGCATAACCAGTAGTAGGCGTCAGGGGGCACCGGAATAGGCCAGCCATATGCATCCCCCATCAGTCGTATTCCATCAGCAAAGTAGATGCCTTGAGAACCTGGCAATGTTTTTCTCCAAGCGACCGCTTGAGCCCAATTGAGACCACTATCGTACTCGCGCAATTGCCACACATTACTGACGACCACCGGATACGAAACAACATTGCCGGCGCTATCCTTCACATCTATAAACGTGCTGCCATTGCTCATGCCCGTTACTTTGCCCCCGGTCGCTGTCACTGAAACCTCCGTGGACCGAGAGCTATAGGTGTAAGGAGGTACTCCGCCTGTGACAGTGCGCGTTTGCGCGTTACCCGAATAGTCTCCGCTTCGTATCCAATTCCATCTAGCAGGTACAGTAATAGCCCGCCCATTCAAGTTCATCACCGACTGATCGATCTGCAACGCGTGTACCACGGTGTACGTCGTGATTGGAAAGATCACCACTCTCCCTGGGTCCTGACTGCCATCAAACGTGACCTGGCATTTCACCTCAATCCGGGTATTGTTTGGCAACCCCGCCAACCAGCTACGCAGCGGCTCGTTTTTTGCCAGACCGCTCTGCGCCTCCGATGCGGAGATTGGGTAGTCATAAAACAAAGGGGTGTAGGTCTGGCCGGGGACTTCAACCACCAGCCACACTCGCTGCCCAGTTACACTCAAGCGCCATTTAGCCAATGTTGTCCGGGCATTACCGGTGAAGGTGTTAAGGTCCAATATCTGACCACTGGCAAGCCCGTTGATCAACGGCTGCGGCAAGTTGGCGGCCGCGATCGTA
>NZ_WNNK01000043.1 GCF_009724245.1 Pseudomonas spelaei
CGATAGTTTTAGACCGTTAGCGCTGTTGGAAGGCTTTGGTCCGGACAACGTAAAACCGTTCCACTACCAACTCGACCACCTCGGCACGCCCCAGGAACTGACGAACCCTGATGGCGAAATCGTCTGGTCCGCGCACTACCGCGCCTACGGCCAAATCGCCCGGCTCGACGTCAACACCGTCAGCAACCCGCTGCGTTTCCAGGGTCAATACTTCGACCCGGAAAGCGGACTGCACTACAACCGCCATCGCTACTACAATCCGGACAACGGCCGCTACCTGACCCCCGACCCGGTGAAACTGGCGGGTGGGCTGAACGGATACCAGTACGTGCCCAACCCGACGGGGTGGGTGGATCCGTTGGGGTTGAATACGTGTCCGGGTAAGGATGGGTGTAAGCCGGCCGCAGGGGCTGAAAACCCTCTTACAACGACCACGGTTGACGAGGGACAACCAAAAGCTCCAACGTCTGATAACGTCAAATGGACGGCCCATGGCTACAAGCACAACCCCTCGAAAAAGATGCCTTGGAATGAGATTATCATTACGACAAAATCTGGTCCTGCAAAATACAAACCGGGTCTGGACATTGAGAAACTGGAAAGAGACGCCTACAAAAACGGAGCAGTTGTCACTAATGGAAAACCTTGGAAGGTGATGGAGTACCCTGAGAGTATTGGCGCCAGCGAGGGAAAGTCTAGCCGCTGGATACGCATAGAACTAAGTGCAAAAACCATCCATGGTCATCCGATATCAGAGCAAGAGTTCAGGAGACTGACCAAATGATCTCGTTAGATTTTCTACAGGGTAAAGTCACCCATGATGACCTTTCATTGCTGCTGGATTCTGCGCTTGACGGTCAGACCAACTCTCTGAAGGAGGACATGCTTCAAGTTGAATATCCGGAAGGCCATCTACTTGATGTAGGTTGGTATCCTTCCTTCGACCCCAAAGGGAGTTTTCAGATAAAAGTAATAAAAGACTATGAATGGGATTTCCCGATTCTGGCCTTGACCGCAAATTCGATTGAAAAGCTTAAAGATATACTTTTACTTGCACAAAGCGCGATTTACAAAGGGCCTCAACAACCAGTGCCTCTTTCAACCGCTCGATAGAGCTTTGATAAACGAAGTCAGACCACAATTTTTACTCATTGCCTATTTATTGTGGTCTGACTCCAACTCACGTATTCACAACAAAAAACGGCGAATCCGAAAGATCGAATTCGCCGTTTTTTTGTACCGTCGCTATCAGAAATCGTAACGAGTACTAAACATCACGTTACGTGGATCACCGTAATACATGCTGTAGAAGTTGCTATCCAGGGAGCTGATGTACTTCTTGTCAAACACGTTGTTGACGTTGACGGTACCCGACCACTGTTTGGTCAATTGGTAGCGAGCCATCAGGTTGAACACGGTGTAGTCGTCTTCCTTGGCCTTGACGGTTTTGCCAATCAGGCTCGGGGCTGCGCTGAAGTGGATACCGCTCTGCCAGTTGGCACCGCCACCGATGGTCAGGCGCTCTAGGTCTCCGGACAGTTTGTAGGTGGTCCACAGCTTGAACATGTCGGACGGGATGATGGTGTTGATTCGTTCGTTGTCCGCATCCTTGGTCACGCTGTGGTTGTAGCTGGCGTTCATGTTCCAGTCCGGCATGATTTCGCCGCTCAGCTCCAGATCGACGCCGCGGGTTTTTGCGCCCGTAACCGCCTTGTAGGCCGGGTTGTCGGTGCCGAGCACGTTTTGGCCCACGTCCTGGACCGCCAGGTTGTCCTGTTTGCTTTCGTAAATGGCGATGGCGCTGTTCAGGCGGCCGTTGAAGTACTCGCTCTTGAGGCCCAGCTCGTAGTTGTCGCCATCACGTGGGGACAAGGTCTGGCCGTTGCGGTCGCGTACAGTCTGTGGCTTGAAGATGCTGGTGTAGCTGGCATAGACCGAGTGGTTTTCATTGAGGTCGTAGACGATCCCGGCGTAAGGCGTGACTTTTCCGGAAATCTTGGTGGTGTCGGCGGTGCTGTAAGGGGCATTAGCCGGGGTTTTGAAGTCCAGGCTTGAGTCGTATTTGTAGTTGCTGACGCGTGCGCCGAGGATCACGGCCAAGTCATCTATCGGCTTGAGGCGTACGGCGGCGTAGGTACCGTTCTGACGGAACTTCAGGCGGTCGTCGTCATACGAGCCCCGGGCACCGTAGACCGGTTCGACCGTGTGGTTGTCCCAGGTATAGAGATTGAGTGGCGAACGGTCGCCGCTGAGCGGGTTGGCGCCTTGGCGGTGGTTTTCGTAGTCCTGATAGTTGAAGCCCATCATCAACTCGTGCTCACGCCCTCCCAGTTGGAAGGGGCCCTTGAGCTGTACGTCGAAGCCTTTCTGCTTCTGCGTGGCGTCACCCTTCGTCATGGCGGTGCGCGTGCCGGCACCGGTCTGTTCATTGGCGAAACGGGACGTGCTGAGCATCCGCGAATCATAGTCGCGGGTGTTGTACAGGTAGCTGGCCGAGACTTTCAGACTCCAGTCATACGCGAGTTTTTGCTCGATGCTGGCGAAGGTGGTGGTCGAGTCCTGGCGGTTGGTGCTGTCACCGCTGGCGGCGTTGAAGGAGCGTGACAGGTTGGTCTGCTTGCCGTTGCTGTAGAACAGCGGGATGCCGGTGGTGGAATAACCCTTGGGGTCGTTGTGCAAGTAGTCGACGCCAAAGGTCAGCAGGGTGTCGTCGCTCAGGTCGGCTTCCACGACGCCGTACAGCGAGGTTTTTTCCTGTTTCAGCGCATCCAGGTAGCTATTGCCTTGCTGGTAGGCGGCCACCGCACGGCCACGGATCTTGCCGCTGTCTATCAGTGGGCCGGAGACATCCGCTTCAGTGCGGTACTTGTCCCAGGAGCCCGCTCCCGCGCTGACGTGGCCCTGGAAGGTCTCAGTCGGGCGCTTGCGAATAAAGTTGATGGTACCGGACGGGTCGCCCGCACCAGTCAGCAGGCCGGAAGCACCACGCAGTACTTCAATATGGTCGTAGACCGCCAGGTCCATCAGGTCCTGGGGCAGCGATTGGGTGAAGGAAAAGAGGGTGGTCGGCATGCCATCGTATTGGTAGTTATCAATCTCATAACCACGGGAGAACACATAAAACCGGTCACTACCCAAACTCTGCACGTTAAGCCCAGGCGTCTGTGCCAACACATCATTGACGGTGGTCAGGCTCTGGTCGTCGATGCGCTGGCGAGTCATGACGCTGATGGACTGCGGGGTTTCCCGCAGGCTCAGGTTCATTTTCGTCGCGGTGCTGGTGGAGCCGGTGGTGTAGGAACCGGTGTTTTCGCTGACCGAGCCCAGGCCTTCGCCGGAAATCCGCGTGGCACCCAGTTCCAGCGCGCCAGTCGCACCACGGCTGCTCAACGTCAGGGTATTACCTTCCAGGCTGTAGGCCAGTTTGCTGCCGGTCAGCAGTTGTTCGATACCGGCCTGGGGCGTCAACGCACCGCTCACTGCGCGGCTGCGCAGGCGTTGCACATCATCCGGGCTGTACAGCACTTGCAGGTTGGCTTGTTGGCCGAAGGTCTGCAGGGCGTTAGCCAAGGGCTGGGCCGGGATGTTGAAGTTGAAGGTTTGCGCTTGCACCTGTGCGGCGAAGGGCAGGGCCAGGACCAGGGTGGCGCTCAGCAGACGCGGCTGGAACACGCGGCGCATCTTGAGGGCTTTGGTGAGCGGTGAGAAGGTGTGAATGGCTGACATCATGGGCTCTTAAGTGGCGTTATTTAATGATAGTGATTCGTATTAAGTACCAATAAGACGTTGGTCCCCCCGAAAACCGGAAAGAAAACTTTCACCTCCGGTTTTCAGGTCAGCGCTGTCACGCGGTTTGCAGTTCGGTGGCGACGCGCCCGGCTTCCATGCGCACGATCTGGTCGGCCACATCGAAGTAACGGTCGTCGTGGGAAATCACGATGATGGTCTTGCCCAGGCGCTTGAGGTCGGGCAGCAGCTCGGTATAGAAAATGCGTCGGAAGGTCGGGTCCTGGTCGGCTGCCCATTCGTCGAACACCAGCACTGGGCGCTCTTCCAGCCAGGCGTTGACCAGGGCCAGGCGCTTGCGCTGTCCGGTGGACAGGTCGGTGGTGCTGAACACGCCATCGGTGATGGTGACTTTGTGGCCGATCTCCAGGCGCTTGAGGTAGCGGTCAGCGTCGGCCGGGATCGGCTTGTCGCCCTGGATCACGTCGTCGAACAGGTAGTAGTCGGCAAAAATCGTGGTGAACAGTTGGCGATAGTCGTCGCGGTTTGCCGCCACGATGGCCTGGCCGTTGAGCTCGATGCTGCCTTTTTGCGGAGCGTACAGGCCCAGCAGCAGTTTGATCAGGGTGGTCTTGCCGCAGCCGTTTTCGCCGACGATGAAGGTGATGTCGCCTTGCTCGATCCGCAGGTTGACCGGGCCCAGGTGGAATGGCTCGAAGCCTTCGACGCGGGGGAAGGTGTAGCTGACGTCGGTCAGTTCCAGGCTATGCACCGCCGGGGCGGCAGCGCCCGAGTCACTCAGTAGCAGGTGCGGCTCGGGGGAGGAAAACTGTTTTGACAGCTCGGCAATGCGTCGAAAGGCAATCTGTGCCTTGCTGACGATCGGCAGGGTACTGATCAAGTGTTCCAGCGGGCCTTTCATATACAGCAGTACCAGCACGAAGCCGCTCATCACGGTTTTATCACCGCTGGGCCAGAACGATTGCATGGCCAGGGCCAGGCCGATCACCACGAAAAACAGCATCGAGCCAAAGGCCTTGGCGATGACGAAGGTGTTGATCGAGCGAATCTGGGTCGCGCAGATGCGGTTGGCGGTGTTCTGGATGCCGTTGACGAACATGCGTTGGCGGCGCGGGCGGTGGATGCGCAGTTCCTTGGCACCTTCGGCGATGGCGCTGTAGTTTTTCTGCAACTCATCTTCGGCCTCGCGGGCCGACTCGAAGCCCTGCATACCCCGGGAGCGGGCGATGAACTGCACGGCGGTACCGATCACGATCGCCACCAGCATCATCAGGAACATCGGCCACGACAGCATCGCCAGGTAGCCCAGGCAACCGAGGGTCACGGTCAACGAAATAGCCAGGGGGGCGAAGGCAAAGGCGAAATCGCTGATGGTGTCGACGTCGTGGGTCAGCACCGGGATCAGCCGGTGGCTGCGGTAGCGTTCGATCTGGTCGATGGGCGCGGCCAGTACCTTCTCTCCCAGTTCCCGGCGCAGCTTGGCGATGATGTGTTGGCCGACGTAGTTGGTGCCGATATCGGAGCAGATCGAACTGGCCAGGGCCAGCAGGCACAGGCCGGCGAACAGCAACACCACGGCCTGGGTCAGGCCGCTGTCGGAGTGCAGGGCGTTGTTGATGGTCGCCAGCAGCGCGGTGACGCTGAGGCCGCCGACCATGCCGAGGGCAATCGACAGCGTCACCAGCGGCCAAAAGGGTTTGAGCAGGCCGAAGAGTTCGCTGACGGCGCCGCGAGGTTTGCTGGACATTCAAGTCTCCCGTTTCAGGCTGGGGGGTGAGCACAAGGCAATGCAGGGCGCGGCGTGTGTCAGCGATAGACGGTGGGCCGGGCGCACAGTGCAGGCTTCGATGGGTATCGAGGCGGTTAACCAAAGAACGAGTGGCGGGAGGAGTTATTTAGCGGGGAGGGGGCCGGATCCGAGATCCGCCGTGACAAGATGAACTCTGCTCAGGTTTACTACTCTGTGAGTAACGGTTTTACCGGCCCGGACGCCGTCTCCCTGATACGCGGTCCAGCCGGTCATCAAGGTCACTGAATGGACAAATACACCCCCCACGCCTGGCAACCCCATGAGCGGCCGAGCCTGCCCGGTTCGCCGTCGACACCGCTGCATTCCACTCGTAAACGTTGGGCCTATGCGCTGGTCGGGATATTAGTGGCAATCACCGGCGGCCTCGGTAACGCCTTGGTGGTTGCCAACTTGCCTTACCTGCAAGGTGCTTTGGGCGCTACCACGGCGGAAATGGCCTGGCTGCCCGCCGCTTATGTCATGACCAACGTCTCGATGAACCTGCTGCTGGTGAAGTTTCGCCAGCAGTTCGGGCTGCGGGCGTTTACCGAAGTGTTCCTGATGCTTTATGCCCTGGTGACCTTTGGCCATTTATTCGTCAACGACCTCAGCTCGGCGATTGCCGTGCGGGCCGCCCACGGTATGGTGGGGGCAGCTCTCAGTTCTCTGGGCCTGTATTACATGGTTCAGGCTTTTCCGGCGAAGTGGCGGTTGAAAGCGTTGGTGTTGGGGTTGGGCACGTCGCAGTTGGCGTTGCCGATGGCGCGGATGTTTTCCGAGGATTTGCTGCAAATCGCCGAATGGCGTGGTTTGTACCTGTTCGAACTGGGCATGGCGCTGACCTGCCTGGGCTGTGTGTTCCTGCTCAAGCTGCCGCCGGGTGACCGCTTCAAGACCTTTGAAAAGCTCGACTTCCTGACCTTCGCCTTGCTTGCCGGTGGTGTGGCCCTGCTGTGCGCGGTGCTGTCCCTGGGCAAGATCGACTGGTGGCTGGAGGCGCCGTGGATCGGCGTTGCCTCGGCCTGTTCGCTGGTGTTGATCATGGCCGGGCTGGCCATCGAGCATAACCGCAGCAACCCGATGCTGATGACCCGCTGGCTGGGCAGCGGGGCGATGATTCGCCTGGCCCTGGCGGTGATCCTGATTCGCATGGTGCTGTCGGAGCAGTCCACCGGGGCGGTGGGGTTCCTCCAGGCGCTGAACATGAGCAGCGAGCAAATGCGCACCCTGTACCTGGTGATGTTCCTGGGGGCGATTGCCGGCCTGGCCACCAGTGCGCTGACCATCAACCCGGCGCATTTGTTTATGCCATTGATCATTTCCCTGGCGCTGATGGCGGTGGGTTCGGTGATCGACAGTTTCTCCAGCAACCTGACCCGCCCGCAGAACATGTACATCAGTCAGTTTCTGCTGGGCTTCGGTGGCACCTTCTTTCTTGGCCCGACCATGGTCCTGGGCACCCGCAACGTGCTGACCAACCCCAGGAACCTGGTGAGTTTTTCGGTGCTGTTCGGGATTTGCCAGAGCCTCGGCGGCCTGATCGGTGCGGCGTTGCTCGGCACCTTCCAGGTTGTGCGGGAGAAGTTTCATTCCAGCATGATCGTCGAACACCTGACCTTGATGGACCCACGGGTCGCGGCACGGGTGCAGAGCGGTGGCTCGGCCTACGGTTCGGTGATCGCCGATCCGGAGCTGCGCAACCTGATGGGCATCCGCAGCCTGGCCACGGCGGCCACCCGGGAAGCCAACGTGATGGCTTATAACGATGTGTTCATGCTGATCGCGATCATCGCCATGCTGACCATGATCTGGATCTTCATCCGCAGCCTCTGGCTGATGAGCACCACCAAAAAAGCTGCCGCCAGTGCAGCACCTCCTGTTCAACCTAGCGGTGCACTTTCTTCATGACCGAACCAACCACTACAACCACCAATGCTATCGCCTCGACCCCGGAAGGCACCGCGCCGCCGACTATCCCGGCCACCGAGCCACGTTCCTTGCGGGTGCGGATCATCTCGTCCCTGGGCTTTGCCGCGATTGCCATCATTGGTGTGCTGATCGTGCTGTACGCCTGGCAATTGCCGCCGTTCAGCAGCAATGTGGAAACCACCGAAAACGCCCTGGTGCGCGGCCAGGTGACGATCATCGGCCCGCAGCTCAGCGGTTATGTGTATGAAGTGCCGGTGCAGGACTTCCAGTACGTCAAGGCCGGGGAGTTGCTGGTACGCCTGGACGACCGTATCTACAAGCAGCGCCTGGACCAGGCACTGGCGCAATTGGCCGTGCAGAAGGCGTCACTGGCCAATGTGGTGCAGCAACGCAACAGCGCCGAGGCGACGATCCAGTTGCGTCAGGCTGCGCTCGCCGACAGTCAGGCCCAGGCGCGCAAAAGCACCGCCGACTTGAGCCGCAATGAAGAATTGATCCGCGATGGCTCGGTGTCCAAGCGCGACCTGGACGTGACCCGCGCCGCTAACGCGCAGACCATCGCCGCCGTGGCGCAGGCCCAGGCCAGTCTGGAAATCGCCCGCCAGGACTTGCAGACCGTGATCGTCAATCGCGGCTCCCTCGAAGCGGCCGTGGCCAATGCCGATGCGGCGGTGGAGCTGGCGCGGATCGACCTGTCGAACACCCGGGTTATTGCCCCGCGGGACGGGCAGTTGGGGCAGATTGGCGTACGCCTGGGGGCTTACGTCAACTCCGGCGCTCAGTTGATGGCGTTGGTGCCGAACCAGCTGTGGGTGATTGCCAACATGAAAGAAACCCAGATGGCCAATGTGCAGATCGGCCAGCCGGTGACCTTTACCGTGGATGCCCTGAACCACCGCAAGTTTCACGGCACGGTGCAGCGCATTTCCCCGGCTACCGGTTCCGAGTTCAGTTTGTTGCAGGCGGACAATGCCACCGGCAACTTCGTCAAGATCGCCCAGCGGGTGCCGGTGCGGATTACCGTGGACCCGGATCAGGAGGAGATTGAGCGGCTGCGACCGGGACTGTCGGTGGTGGTGAGTATTGATACGGTGGGCCGCCTCAAAAATACACCGCCCTGACACACCACCGATCAAAATGTGGGAGCTGGCTTGCCTGCGATGCAGACGCCTCGGTGTACCCGTTACACTGAGGAGATGCTATCGCGGGCAAGCCCGGCTCCCACAGGATCTTGTGGTGTTACAGAGGTTGGCATTTCAGGGTGAAGGTCAGTTCTGTCGACTGGCCTTGCTCCAACAGCTTCAGCCCTGGCCGCCCCGGCAGGTGATGAGCATTCACCGGATGACTCACCGGTTCAATGCAGAAAAAGTCCATGCCCGGCGGACAGTACAGCAGATAGACGTCACTCCCTGTGGCCTGGCAGTGCAGCTCATAGCCAAGGTCCGGTTGGCGAATCAGGCAATGCCCGTCCCATTCGCAAAAGCCATTGTTCACCAGGGCCTCAGGCAGTGTATTGGGCTGCCCGAAATTCCATTCGGCGGGCAGCGCGCGGAGTTGGGTGGGCAGGTGAGCCGCATCGCTGAGCCACACCTGCCGCGCACGGGCTTGCAACTGAGTGGCTTGAGTACGAGGCAAAAACGGGTGCAGCCCCAGCCCATGCCAGGTCGCCTGTTCCGCTAGGTGGGTGACCCGTAGCGTGATGCTCAACCTGCCGTCTTTCAGTTGAAAGCGTTGCTCGGCGCGATAAGCGAACGGCGTGCTGCAGTCCAGTCGCAACACCACCTCGTCCTCCGTCTGGCTGACCACGCGCCACGCCTGTTGCCAGGCGCTGCCATGAATCGGCAGGGGATCCGTGGTGCTATTGGGTGCCAATGCCAGCCAACCATCCGGGTTATCAAAACCCCCTTCGGCAATCCGGTTCGACCAGGGCGCCAGTGGGAAACACGCCAGTTTGCCCGGCAGGCCGGTGTCCAACGATTGCTGATCAGTGTGCCGCAGTAACGGCTGGCCGTTGCTGAGCAGGGTCCAGTTGACGATGCAACCGCCCAACTCTGGCGCCAGGGTCAGGCGGGTAAGGTCATCTTTGAGTTCAATCATGGTCGGATTCATGGGCTTTTATAACACCAACCTGGGTAGCTAGAGGATGAAGGGGGACTCCGGCAAACCCTGTACGCCGGGGTTGAGGGCGAATACACCGCCGGCCAGGGACTGTTCGCTGTGGTCGTCGCGGATCGAGGTGACAAACAGCGTGTCCATACGGCTGCCACCGAAGGCACACATGCTCGGCTTTTTCACCGGTACGGCGAGGGAGCGGTCGAGGCGGCCGTTGGGGGTGAAGCGGTGAATCAGCCCGGCGTCATTGCCGCAGATCCAGTAGCCACCCTCGACGTCAACAGCGGCACCGTCGGGGCGGCCCGGCAGTGAGCGCATGTCGACGAACAGCCGCCGGTTGGAAGGCGTGCCGCTGTCGATGTCGTAGTCGAAGGCCCAGATTTGCTGGCTCAGTGGGTGTGAATCCGAGAGGTACATCGTCCGCCCATCTGGGCTGAACGCCAGGCCGTTGGGGGTGATGAGACCGTTCAGTCGAGCGTGGGCGGCCTTCCCGGTTTCGTAGCGATAAAGCGCGCCTGCTGCGGCATTGGCGCCCATGTCCAGCACCATGCTGCCGGCCCAGAATCGTCCTTGCCGATCACAACGGCCATCGTTCAGGCGCATGCCCGGGCGAGCATGTTCGACGGTCGCCAGCGACGTGGTATCGAGGCTGCCGTCGTTGTGGGGCGTCAGGTGGAAAAAGCCGGTTTGCAGGCCCGCCACCCAATTGCCGGCGTTGGTGCGAGCGATGCAAGCGAGCATTTGTGGGGCTTTCCAGGCGTGCACATAGCCCCTGGCGGCGTCCCAGCGTTGCAGGCTGCCATTGGGGATATCCACCCAGTACAGGGCATTTTCTTCAGGGACCCAGACCGGGCATTCACCCACCGCGTTGCGCGCATCGACAATCAATTCAGCCGGCATGGCAACTCACTCCATTGGGTTGATGTGCGTTCAGTTGCCGAACGGGCCGGCGGCACAGAAGGCACCACCCTGGTAGATCCGGGCCGGATCATCGGCGGCAGGCATCGGTTGCGCCTCGACCTGTTTGCGAAACACCTCGGAGCTGTCCCGGGGGGCAAAACCCAGATGGGCGGCGAAGCGGTTGTCCCACCACACCTTGAGGTTGTCGGACATGCCGTAGACCACTGTGTGGCCAACGTTCGGGGTATACAGTGCGCGCTCCAGCAGTTGCGTGAGGTCGTCGAAGCTCAACCAGGTGCTCATCATCCGGCGGTTTTGTGGCTCGGGGAACGAAGAGCCGATGCGGATGCTGACGGTCTCGATGCCATAACGGTCGAAATAGAAGCTGGCCATGTCTTCGCCGTAGGACTTGGACAGGCCGTAGTAGCTGTCCGGGCGGCGCGGGGAGCGGGCGTCGAGGGTTTCGTCCTGTTTATGGAAGCCGATGACATGGTTGGAACTGGCGAAGATCACCCGCTTTACGCCGTGGCGCCGCGCTGCTTCATAGATATGGAAGACGCCACAGATATTGGCGCCAAGGACTTCTTCAAACGGCCGCTCAACCGAGACACCGCCGAAATGCAGGATGGCGTCGACACCTTCCACCAATTGATGCACGGCCTGTTTGTCTGAGAGATCACAGGCCAGCACTTCTTCGTGGGGATCCTTCGCCGGTGCCATGTCGGCGATATCCGACAGGCGCAGCACCTTGGCATAAGGACGCAGGCGTTCACGCAGGACCTTGCCCAGGCCGCCAGCGGCACCGGTGAGCAGTAGGCGGTTGAAGGGAGCGGGGGCGGTTGGAGTGGTAGTCATGAAGGGCCCATTATTGTTGTTCGGCTCGTTGTAGGTTGTCGTACGACTGTGCGGGAGTATCGTTAGGGACTCCTGTGCTTGTCAACGCGAGATTGGGGTGAACGATCGAGGGTTATGCCATGACGTTGGCGAGTGCCACGTCAGTTCTAGCCGGCCATGACCATGGGGGGCAAGGTGCCGAGCAGGGAAACGGCCGCTACTGCTGCAATACCCAATAACCCTTCCAGCACCACACTGGTTTTCAAGGTGCCCAGTCGTTGCTCGCAGTCCTCGATCCGCAGTCGGTTGAACAAGGCCAACGCCAGCATGGCGCCCACCAGCATCACCTTGATCAGCAGAATCAGGGCAAAGCCGCTGAACAGTGGGGTCGGCCAGAGCTGCCCCGTGAGCACACGAACGTTGATCAAACCCGTCACCAGCAAGCCAGTCACCAGGCCGTAGCCGACACCGCTGAAACGCTTGAGGATGGGCGCCGGGGTGAAGCGCCCAGGTTGACGCAGGATCAACACCAGCAACAGCAAACCGCCAAGCCAGGCGCCGACACACACCAGGTGCACCACCTGATTGAGGATCAGCAGTTGCCCGCTGAGGCCATCGAGCATGGCGCCATGCCCCACCGGTGCCAGGGTCGCCAGCAGCAGCGCGCTCAATGGCAGGCGCAGGGCGGTCCAGGGCGTCATCAGGCCGAGCACCAGCAACAGGTTCAGCAGCAGGTGCCAGGTCCAGACCTGACCGAAAAAGGTCTTGCCCAGCACCAACTGCACAGTCGGCCACTGCAGCGCCGCCGACCAGTCGCCCGCCATGCTGGCAGTGATCAGCAGCAGCCAGGCCACCCCGGACCCAAGTGCCAGCCAGGCCAGTCCCCGGGTGATGGCGTGCAACTGTCGGTCCAGCAACGGTTGCGGTTCAGCGCCCAGCAGCCAGGGCCTGAAGACACAGGCCCCGAACATCAGCAACACGACGATGAAATGCAGGAAACGGCACAGGACCAACAGATCCGCCATGGTTTATTGGCCGACCTTGAAGCTGTAGCTGCCTTCGCTCTTGTGGGTGTCCACCGAAACGGCGTGCCACTCGACTTTGTAAGTGCCGGCGGCCAGCGGCGCGGCCGGGGTCACTACCAGGACTTTTTTGTCGGTGTCCGGGGTTTCCAGGCCCTTGACGGCTACTTCGGTGCCGTCCTTGCTCAGGGAGACTTTGGTGAAGGTGGCTTCGACGCCTTCGGTGAACGTCAGGCGCAGGTCACTGGGTGCCGCAACGGTGCTGTCAGCCGCCGGCGTCGAGCTTTTCAGGTGAGCGTGGGCAAAGGCTGCGGAGGCGCCCAGCAGGGAGGCCAGCAGGGCAAGGGTCGTCAGGGTTTTCTTGATCAACATTGTTCAATACCTTCAGGTGAGTGTCAGTCGTTCGGTAAAGCCATGTGCAACAAGGGAAAGGGTTTGCCCTCGCCATCGAGGGGCGAGCGGCCGGTCTGGATAAAACCATAGTGCAGGTAAAAGCCCACGGCTTGCGGGTTTTGCTCATTGACATCGACGCTCAGGGTGCCGTGCCGACGGCGGGCGTGGTCGAGCAACTGGCGACCAACACCTTGGCCACGCCGGTCCGGGTCGATAAACAGCATTTCTACATTGTGCCCGCCGGTGGCGATATAGCCGGCAATGCCGTGGTGCTCTTCATACACCCAGATATCGAGCGCCGGCAGCGGCAGGTAACTGTCCCGGACGAGGGGCAGCAGGTATTGGATGTCGTCTTCGCAAAGAAAATCATGAGTGGCTCGCACCGAACGTTCCCACAATGCAGCAAGCACAGGGTCGTCGGAGGCCACACGCTGTCGAATAGCCATGGGGCAGAATCCTTCGTGGGGAGGGCGATCCTAACCAATCCGATTTGTACGGGAAAGGCTCTTGTACGAAGTTTCATTGTGGTGTGTCGCCGTGATCTAGAGCCGATGGTAGTCTTGAGTCCATATCGTTGTCAGGGAGCCCTCATGGGCAATCACAAGATCGGGATTCGTCGGGTCAACGTCGAAAAAATTCTATTGGCAGCGGAAAAGGTCTTCGCGGAAAAGGGCTATGGCAGCACCGCCATGGCCGACATTGCTGAGGAAGTGCAACTGCCGCGTTCCAACCTGCATTACTACTTCAGCACCAAGAGCGAGCTGTACAGCGCGGTGCTGTTCGACCTGCTGGAAGTGTGGAAACAGGACGCGCTGTGCTTCGAGATGTTCGACGACCCGCGGGTGGTGCTCAGCAGCTACATCCGCGCCAAGATGCAGCATTCCCGTAGCCGACCGTATGGCTCGAAAGTCTGGGCCAACGAAATCATCCATGGCGCCCCGACCCTCGGTGAGGCACTGGACGTCAGCCTGTACGACTGGGCCAAGATGAAGGAAGCGAAGATTCGCCAGTGGGTGGAAGACAAACGCATCCTGCCGGTGGAACCGTCGAGCTTGCTGTACATGATCTGGGCGTCGACCCAGCACTATGCCGACTTTGATCATCAGGTGATGATTTTGAATGAGCACCAGCCGTTGTCGGACATGCAGTTCGAACGGGCGGTGCAGACGGTGACGAGTGTGATTTTGCGGGGGATTGGGTTGGAGCCTTGAGCCTTCTTGAGGTTTGTAGTGCCTGCGCCGGCCTCATCGCGGGCAAGCCCGGCTCCCACAGTGGGCCGGGTTGTTCTGTCGAACACTGATCAAATGTGGGAGCCGGCTTGCCTGCGATAGTGATTTTCCCGGTGCTACACGGCTTCCCGGTACGGATTCCTCGGATCCTGCGTCCAATTCAAAAACGGCTTGCCCGTGTCCACCGCCACCATCTCGATGCAATCCGCCACCGGACAGGTGATCTGGCACAAGTTACAGCCCACGCACTCATCATCGATCACCTCGTACTTATGCGTGCCATCCGCCTGCTTCAAACTGGCAATCGCCTGGTGCGAGGTATCTTCACAGGCAATATGACAGCGCCCGCAGCCAATACACGCTGCCTGATCAATCTTGGCGATCACCTGATAGTTGATGTCCAGGTACTTCCAGTCCGTGGTATTGCCCACCGCTCGCCCGGAAAATTCCTGCAAGCTGCTGTAACCCTGACTGTCCATCCACCGCGACAGCCCGTCCTTCATCTCCTCGACAATCCGAAAACCATGCAGCATCGCCGCCGTGCACACCTGCACCGCACCGCAGCCCAGGGCCACGAATTCTGCGGCATCTCGCCAATTGCCAATGCCACCAATCCCACAAATCGGCAGGCCTTGTGTCTGTGGATCACGGGCGATTTCCGCCACCATGTTCAAGGCAATCGGCTTGACCGCCGAGCCGCAGTAACCGCCGTGAGTGCTTTGGGTGCCAACCATCGGCAGGGCGACCATGCGCTCCAGGTCAACGCTGGTGATGGAGTTGATGGTGTTGATCAGCGACACCGCATCGGCACCGCCGCGATAGGCCGCACGCGCCGCGACGCGGATGTCGGTGATGTTGGGTGTGAGCTTGACGATCACCGGCAGCGAACAGTAGGTCTTGCACCAGCGCGTCACCTGTTCCACATACTCCGGCACCTGGCCCACCGCCGCGCCCATGCCGCGTTCCGGCATGCCGTGGGGGCAACCGAAGTTCAGCTCGATGCCGTCGCAGCCGGTGGCCTCCACCAGCGGCAGGATGTGTTTCCACGATTCTTCAACGCACGGCACCATCAGCGACACGATCAGTGCACGGTCCGGCCAATCCTTTTTCACCTGGGTGATTTCCCGCAGGTTGATCTCCAGGGAACGGTCGGTGATCAGCTCGATATTGTTGATGCCCAGCACTTCGCGGTTGGCGCCAAAGTGTGCCGAGTAGCGCGACGAGACGTTGACCGCTGCCGGGTCCTCGCCGAGGGTTTTCCAGACCACGCCGCCCCAGCCCGCTTCAAAGGCACGTACCACGTTGTAAGCCTTGTCGGTGGGCGGGGCGGAGGCCAGCCAGAATGGATTGGGGGCTTTGATACCGGCGAAGACAATCGAGAGATCGGCCATTACGCAGCCTCCACATTGAGCATGAGTTGGGTGTGCATGGCTTCGGCCGCCAGCTTGCCGTGTTGCACCGCCTGGACGGTCAGGTCCTGGCCGAGGCTGACGCAGTCACCACCGGCATAGACGCCAGGAATGCTGGTACGCAGTTGTTCATCGACGAAGATACGGTCGCCCACCCGTTGCAGTTCGTGGGCCAATGGGTCGTGCAGCGCCTCTTCATCGAAGCCTTGGCCGATGGCCTTGAAAATCCCATCGGCCGCCAGCTCAAAGGTCTCGCCGGTGGCCTGCAGTCGGCCGTTGTCCATTCGTGTGCGGGCAAAGCGCATGCCGCGCACACGGCCCTGATCGTCCAGCAGCACTTCTTCGGGCTGCGCCCAGGTGAGCAGACGCACCTGATTGGCCTTGGCAATGTCCTGCTCGTGGTTAGTGGCACCCATTTCGCTGAGGCCACGGCGGTACACCAGATTCACATCACGGGCGCCGAGGCGGGCCATTTGCACGGCCATGTCGATGGCGGTGTTGCCGGCACCGAGCACGATGCAGCGGTCGGCCAGCGGTAGCTGGCTGAGGTCATCGGCCTGGCGCAGTTCGCGGATGTAGTCGGTGGCGGCGAGCAGGCCGGGCGCATCTTCGTGAGGCAAACCCAATTGCTTGCTGGCCGCCAGGCCAAGGCCCAGGAATACCGCGTCGAATTGCTGGTGCAGGTCGCTCAGGGTCAGGTTGTCCCCCAGGCGTTGGCCGTGACGGATTTCGATGCCGCCGATTTGCAGGAGAAAATCCAGCTCCTTCTGGGCGAAGTCATCCACCAGCTTGTACTTGGCGATCCCGTATTCATTCAGGCCACCGGCTTTCTCCCGGGCTTCAAAAATCACCACGTCATGACCATGCAAGGCGCTGCGATGCGCGCAGGACAATCCGGCAGGGCCCGCGCCCACTACTGCGATGCGCTTGCCAGTAGGTGCGGCGCGTTTGAACGGGTGTTCGCTGAAGTGCGCGTTGTCCACCGCATAGCGCTGCAACAGGCCGATCAGCACGGGGGCGCATTCTTCGGCGTTGTTACGCACACAGGCTTGCTGGCAGAGGATTTCCGTCGGGCACACCCGGGCGCAGCTGCCGCCGAGAATGTTGGCTGAGAGAATCTTCTGCGCCGCGCCCTGGACGTTTTCGGTGTGGATATTGCGGATGAACGATGGAATGTCGATCTCGCTGGGGCACGCATTGATGCACGGCGCGTCGTAGCAATAGAGGCAACGCGAGGCTTCAAGCTGTGCTTGCCGGGCATTGAGCGGCGGCGCCAGGTCGGTGAAGTGGGCGGCGAGGGTTGCCGCATCTTCATGGGGGTGTGGAAGATGGTTCAGGGTCTGGATCACGGTAATGGCCTCACGGTTTTGAGGTGCTGCCTCTGATGGGCAGTGGTTTTGTGTTGTCTGCACTGGCCTCATCGCAGGCAAGCCAGCTCCCACAGGGGAATGCATTTCAAATGTGGGAGCCGGGCTTGCCCGCGATAGGCCGAAGGCCGCTTTCAGCGTTTCACCGCAACCGGCCTGGAATACTCCGCCCGCTTGCTCAACTGCTCAAACACCGACGGATACGCCGGCCGCTCCACATACCTCCCGGCCCCACGCTCCGCCCGCAAATCCCCATTGGCCCAGACCAGCTTGCCCTGGCTGACGGTATGGCTCGGCACGCCGCGCACGGTCTTGCCTTCGAAGATGTTGAAGTCCACTTGCTGATGGTGGGTCTTCGCGGAAATGGTCCGTGTACCCTGGGGATCCCACAGCACCAGGTCGGCATCGGCACCGACCCGGATCGCACCCTTGCGCGGATAGAGGTTGAAGATCTTCGCGGTGTTGGTGGAGGTCAGCGCGACAAACTCCTGCATCGACAAACGCCCGGTATTGACCCCTTCATCCCACAACAGCGCCATGCGGTCTTCAATACCCGCAGTGCCGTTGGGAATCTTGCTGAAGTCGTCACGGCCAGCAGCTTTTTGCTCGGCGCAGAAGCAGCAATGGTCGGTGGCGGTGGTGTGCAGGTTGCCCGATTGCAGGCCATGCCACAGCGCCTCCTGGTGCCCACGGGGACGGAAGGGTGGGCTCATCACATAGCCTGCGGCGGTTTGCCAGTCGGGGTGTTGGTAGACGCTGTCGTCCAGCAGCAAATGCCCGGCCAGCACTTCGCCGTAGACCGGTTGGCCTTTACTGCGGGCGTAGGTGATTTCGTCCAGCGCTTCTTTGGTGGAAACGTGTACCAGGTACAGCGGCGTACCGATGGTTTCAGCAATGCGAATCGCACGGCTGGCCGCTTCGCCCTCGACTTGTGAAGGACGCGACAACGGATGCGCTTCCGGCCCCGTAATGCCCTGGGCCATCAGCTTGCGTTGCAGGTGATAGACCAGTTCGCCGTTTTCGGCATGTACCGTGGGTATCGCACCCAATTCCAGGCAACGCTCAAAGCTCGCTACCAACGTGTCGTCGGCCGCCATGATCGCGTTCTTGTAGGCCATGAAGTGCTTGAAGCTGTTGATGCCGTGATGGCTGACCAGTTCGGCCATTTCCTCGCGAACCTGTTCGCTCCACCAGGTAATGGCGACGTGAAAACCATAGTCAGAGGCTGACTTTTCGGCCCAGCCACGCCATTGGTGAAAGGCTTCCAGCAGGGATTGCTGCGGGTTGGGAATCACAAAGTCGATGATCGACGTAGTGCCGCCCGCCAGACCTGCCGCCGTGCCACTGAAAAAATCTTCACTGGCCACGGTACCCATGAAGGGCAGTTGCATGTGGGTATGGGGATCGATGCCGCCGGGCATCAAGTATTGACCGCTGCCGTCGAGTACCTCGGCACCTGCCGGAATATCCAGATCAGTGCCAATAGCGCGGATTAGACCCTCGAAGCACAAGACATCGGCTCGGTAACTTTCATCATGGGTAATAACGGTGGCGCCACGGATCAACAGAGACATGTCGAGTTCCTCACGGGCTTGACCGGCTTGTGCCAGTTCTAAGTGTTGTAATACATCGCGCCGCAGGTCGGTTAATTCCTGTCAGCGGTGACAGGAATAGAAACTAGCCCGAGTTTTTCGAATGAGCAAGAATAATTTTTATAAGCTTATATTCTTAATAACATACTGATTTAAAACAATAAAAAATAAAAATCACCAAAATGTAGCGACCATTCACCATTTTGACGCACTTGACAGGTTCCCAATATAAGCAACATTTCTTATTGCAAATCAGACGCTTGAGACGTGCCTCTTGACGAGGCCGGGAAATAAAAATAATTGTGTCGCACCAGATTGAGTCCTGATGGTTCGGACAACTTCTGCGTTATTTGGCCTGAGTAACGCTGAAAGTACCGAGGGACTTATCGGTCGATACTATAAAGCTGATAAACATCAGCGAGTTATAGGTGCGGTGCGGACACGGTTGCGGCTGGCGGCACGGTTATTGAGTGCAGTGGCGGTTGGCCGGGTCCGTGATGTCATGTTGTCAACGAGGTACTCCGGCCATCCTGCGCGTGTTGCGGGATGAGCAAAAATAATTCGAAAAAACCGTGGAGCGGCCATGCAACAGAACAGATCGCAAGTCACCGAACGCGACGGCCTGTATGAACTCGACGCCGGCCCCGACGTCCTCGACAGCCCTCGTTACAACCACGATATCGCACCGACCAAGGTGCACGAACGAACCTGGAACAAGTGGCACATCACCGCGCTGTGGATCGGCATGTCGATCTGTGTGCCGACCTACACCCTGGGCGGTGTGCTGACCGCCTATTTCGGTTTGTCGGTGGGAGAAGCACTGCTGGCGATTCTGCTGGCCAACCTGGTCGTGCTTATCCCCCTGACCCTCAACGCCTTCGCCGGCACCAAGTACGGCATTCCGTTCCCGGTGTTGTTGCGCTCCTCCTTCGGGGTGATCGGCTCCAATGTGCCGTGCCTGATCCGTGCCCTGGTGGCGTGCGGATGGTTCGGTATCCAGACTATGTTTGGCGGGCTGGCGATCCACCTGTTTCTCGGCTCGATTTTCGAAGGCTGGAAGTCATTGGGCGGCACCGGTGAAGTGATCGGCTTCATGATTTTCTGGACCCTGAACCTGTGGGTGGTGTTACGCGGCGCCGAGTCGATCAAGTGGCTGGAAACCCTGTCTGCACCGTTGCTGGTGGCCGTGGGAATCGGCCTGCTGGTATGGGCTTTGCCTAATGTTTCCCTGACGGAACTGATGGCGATTCCACCCAAGCGGCCGGAGGGCGCCAGTGTCACCAGTTACTTCATGGCCGGGCTGACGGCGATGGTCGGTTTTTGGGCCACCTTGTCGTTGAACATTCCCGACTTCAGTCGCTATGCCAAAAGCCAGAAGGACCAGATCCTCGGGCAGATTTTCGGCTTGCCGCTGACCATGTTCCTGTTCGCCGCCCTCGGCGTGATCATGACCGCAGCTTCAGTAAAACTGGTGGGCGTCAGCGTCTCCGATCCCGTGACGCTGATCGGTCATATCCAGAGCCCGGGGTGGGTGGCCGTGGCCATGGCACTGATCATCATCGCCACCTTGTCCACCAACACGGCGGCGAACATCGTCTCTCCCACCAACGACTTCCAGAACATCGCCCCCAAGCTGATCAACCGCACCACGGCAGTGATCCTCACCGGGCTGGTCGGGCTGGCGCTGATGGGCCATGAACTGCTGAAGAAGCTGGGGCTGATCGTCTCCAACGTCAGCCTGGAAACGGTCTATTCCAACTGGCTGCTGGGCTACTCAAGCCTCCTGGGGCCGATTGCCGGGATCATGGTGGTGGACTATTTCATCATCAAGAAACAGCAACTGGACCTGGCCGGTTTGTACCGTGACGACGTGTACCCGGCATGGAACTGGTATGGCTTTATCGCCTTCGGTGTGCCGGTGGTGCTGACGTTGTTGTCACTGGGCAGTGATGCATTCAGCTGGTTCTACAGCTACGGCTGGTTCACCGGCTCGGCGCTGGGCGGGTTGTTGTATTACGGCCTGTGCATGAAGCGCGGGGCCAGCCCGGTTGCTGTGAAAACACCCTTGTGAACACGGTCAATGTGGGAGCTGGCTTGCCTGCGATGGCATCGCCTCGGTGTAACTGAAGTACCGAGCTGCCCGCATCGCAGGCAAGCCAGCTCCCACATTTGATCGGGTTTGCACAGTTTGACTTGAATCAACTCATAAGAAATACAGCCTGAGGAGATCCCCATGAACGCTGCCACAGACGTTCTGCAATCCACCCATCAGCACATCAACCGCGATCGTTTGTGGCTGTCCCTGATGGAGCTGGCCAAGCTCGGCGCCACGCCCAAAGGCGGTGTCTGCCGCCTGGCCCTGACCGACCTCGATCGCCAAGCCCGTGACCTGTTTGTGAAGTGGTGCGAGGAGGCCGGCTGCACGGTCACCATCGACGGCGTCGGCAATATCTTCGCCCGCCGTCCTGGGCGTAATCCCAAGTTGCCGCCAGTCATGACCGGCAGCCATATCGACACCCAACCTACCGGCGGCAAGTTCGACGGCTGCTTCGGCGTGCTGGCCGGGGTGGAGGTATTGCGCACCCTCAACGATCTCAATATCGAAACCGAAGCCCCGCTGGAAGTGGTGGTGTGGACCAACGAAGAAGGCTCGCGCTTTCCACCCTGCATGATGGGTTCCGGCGTGTTCGCCGAGAAATTCACCCTGGCCGATACCCTGGCCAAGACCGACGCTGACGGCGTGACCGTCGGGGATGCGCTGAACGCGATTGGCTATGCCGGTACGCGCCCGGTCAGCGGGCACAAGGTGGGCGCCTATTTTGAAGCGCATATCGAACAAGGCCCGATCCTTGAGGATGAGCGCAAGACCATCGGCGTGGTGCTCGGCGCCCTGGGCCAGAAATGGTTCGATCTCAAGTTGCGCGGGGTGGAAGCCCATGCCGGCCCGACACCCATGCACCTGCGCAAGGATGCCCTGGTAGGCGCCGCTGCCGTGGTTGCCGCCGTCAACGCTGCCGCGCTGGGGCATCAACCTCACGCCTGTGGCACCGTTGGCTGCCTGCAAGCCTATCCCGGCTCACGCAACGTCATCCCTGGGGAAGTGCGCATGACCCTGGACTTCCGTCATCTGGAACCGGCGCGGTTGGATTCGATGATTGCCCAGGTGCGCAAGGTAATCGACGACACCTGCGCCAAACACGGGCTCACATTCGAGATGGTCCCCACCGCCGACTTCCCGCCGCTGTACTTTGACAAAGGCTGCGTGGATGCCGTGCGCAATGCGGCCAATGGCTTGGGCCTGTCGAACATGGATATCGTCAGCGGGGCAGGGCATGACGCGATCTTCGTGGCTGAACTCGGTCCAGCGGGGATGATTTTCGTGCCGTGTGAAGGCGGTATCAGCCACAACGAAATCGAGAATGCCGCGCCGGATGACTTGGCGGCGGGATGTGCGGTGCTGCTGCGAGCGATGGTGGCAGCGTCGGCGGCGATTGCCAGCGGGAAACTCGCCGCCTGATTCAGCAGGTTTCACATCGATCAAATGTGGGAGCTGGCTTGCCTGCGATAACGGTGTGTCAGGTAATATTTTACCCCTGACACACCGCCCTCGACTTGCTCGCGATGGGGCCCGAAAGGCCGTTACTGTTCTCTGCACTGTCGTCCATCGCCCAACCAACCTCAAGCGTCCGGCTTCCACCCCCCACCCAGCGCCGTGACCAACCCGACACTCGCCTGCAACTGCCGCGTCTGCACCGCCTGTAACGTACGCTGCGCCTGCAACGCCGCCGTCTGCGCCGTCACCACGTCCAGATAACTCACCGCGCCGGCTTCATAGCTGTTCATCGCCAGTGCCTGAGTATGTTCTGCCGCATTCGCCGCCGCCTGTTCATCCAGCGCTTCCTGCTGCAAATCCCGCAGCTGCGCCACGTTATCTTCCACCTCACGCACTGCCCGTAAAACCTGGCTGCGGTAATGCGCTGAAGCCTCTTCAAACTCGGCTTTGGCTTGACGCTCGTTGGCACTCAACCGTCCACCGTCGAAGATCGGCAGATTGACCAACGGCCCCAGCGCCCAATACCGATTAGCCGCCGAGAACAAGTTGCCGACGCCTTGGGTTTGCCCGCCAATCAACCCGGTCAAACTGAAGTCCGGGTACCACGCCGCCTTGGCCACGCCGATATTGGCGTTGGCGGCAAACACCCGCCGTTCCGCGGCAGCGATATCGGGCCGACGTTGCAGCAGGTGGCTCGGCAGCTGTTGCGGAATACCCGGCAGCGCGATCAGTTGCTGACTCGGCGGCAGTTGGAAATCACTGGCTGACACGCCGACCAACTCACCTATCGCATGCTCGGTAAGGTTGCGCTGGCCACGCACGTCATCCAATTGCGCCTCGGCTTGCGCCAGTTGGCTTTGCGCGCGAGTCAGGTCCAGTTCCGAGGCGATCTGGCCCTCGTAACGGCTGCGGGTCAGTTGCAGCGCCTGGCCGAAATCATCCAGGGATTTGCTGAGAATTCGGCTCTGGGCATCCAGTCCATTGAGCTGCACATATAACGTCGCCAGTTGATGTTGCAGGCTCAGGCGCGCCACCGCCAGGTCATCGCCCGAGGCCTGGGCCTGGGCGTCACCGGCCGCTACCTGATTGCGGATTTTGCCCCACAGATCCAGGTCGTAGCTCAGGGAAAAACCGGCGGTGTTGCTGTTGTACACCGAAGGTTGCGTGTCGCCCCGCAGCGGTCGATTGTCTGACTGGCGTTGACGCAATGGCTGCGCACTGGCGGTGATTTGCGGAAATAGCCCCGCATGCAATTGGCTGGCATACGCCTGGGATGCATCGAAATGCGCCAGCGCCGCCGCCAAGTCCGGGTTGGCGTTCAGCAGTCGTTGTTGCAGGTCATCCAGGCGCGGGTCTTGATACAGCAACCACCATTGTGGCGCCAGTTGGTCGGCAGGTTGCGCGCTGTGCCACGGACCATCGCTGGTCTGTTCGCGGTACTGCGCCGGCAGGTCAATCGCCGGCACGGTGTAGGTGGGCGCCATCGAGCAGCCTTGCAGCGCCAGCAATACCAGCGCGGCGAGGGGTTTAAGCCTTGGGCGCATGAGCACCTCCGGCGTCGGCCAGTTGCACGAAGTCGCCTTCACGCAGCGCATCCGGAGGGTTGTCGACTACGCGGTCGGCGGGGTTGAGGCCCTGGTCGATCACCAGGCGTTCGCCCAGGTCCAGGCCGATATGGATGTCTTGCAGGTGTACATGGTTTTTTGCATCCAGCACGGCAACCTGGGTGCCTTGGGCGCGGAAGATCAGCGAACTGGCGGGGATGCTGACGCCATGGGTATCCGCCGGAATCGCCAAGGTGGCTTCGGCGTAGTCACCGGGCAGCAACTGGCCGTCGGGGTTGTCGGCGACGAACTGGGCGAGCAGGGTGCCGGAGCGGCGGTCGATGGCGGTGGAGTCGCCCATCAAGCGCGCGCCGAAGTGCTTGCCAGGATGCTCGGGGACCGTCAGTTGCGCCTCAAGCCCAGGGTGAATCACCGCTGCATAATTCTGCGGCACCGGCACGTAGAGGCGCAGTTGATGGGTGTCGGCGATGTCGAACAGTTCCGGATCGCTGTCGTTGTCGGCCTTGATCAACTGGCCGATGTCGGTGTTGCGCGCGGTGATGACGCCCGCAAACGGGGCGCGGATGGTCTTGTAGTCTTCCAGCGCCGAGAGCCGTGCATAGTCGGCTGCGGCAGCCTGGGCATTGGCTTTGGCTGCGGCGGCATTCGAGGTTTTTTCATCGGCTTCCTGGCGCGAGACTGAATGGCTGGCCAGCAGGTTTTGCCAACGGGTCGCGGTGGTTTCGGCCAGACGTGCATTGGCCTGTTCCTGGATCAGTCGGGCGTGGGTTTGTGCCACTTGCTGATCAAGGTCGGGGCTGTCGATTTCGGCGAGGACCTGCCCGGCTTTGACGTGGGCGCCGATATCGACTTTCCAGTCCTTCAGGTAGCCGCTGACCCGTGCATGAATCGGCGCCTTGCTCCAGGCTTCCAGGTGCGCGGGCAGGCGCAGGGTATCGCCCGCGACATTTTGCTTGGGCTGGAACACCATTACTTGCGGTATTGCGGCGGTTTCGGTCCAGGCGGTGACCGCCTTTTCGTGCATCGTGCGGGCATGCAGGCCGTTGGCGACCAACAGGGCGGCCAGGGTCAGGCCGCCGACACCCATGAGCATCAAGCGCTTGCGCGAGGGTTTGTGATCAGACGACATGTGGGCTTTCTCCAGCAGCAGCGCGAGTAGGATGACGACCGTGGACCAGGCTGAAGACCACGGGAACAAACAGCAGGGTGGCGGTGGTGGCGAGGATCAGGCCGCCGATGACGGCCCGGCCCAGCGGGGCGTTCTGCTCCTCGGACAAGGCCAGGGGCAGCATGCCGATAATCATCGCCAGTGCCGTCATGCACACCGGACGGAAACGGGTGTAACCGGCCTCCAGCGCAGCCTTCAAGGCATCGCCGTGTTCGGCCAGGCGCTCTCGACAGAAGCTCACCACCAGAATCGAGTTGGCGGTGGCCACCCCCATACACAAAATGGCCCCGGTCAGCGCCGGTACCGACAGCGAGGTGCCGCTGAGAAACAGCATCCACACGATCCCGGCGAGCGCCGCGGGCAAGGCGGTGATGATCACGAACGGGTCGACCCACGACTGGAAGTTCACCACGATCAACAGGTAGATCAGCACCACGGCGCCCAGCAGACCGAAGCTCAAACCGTTGAAGGCTTCATGCAGGGCGTCGATCTGCCCGTGAAGGCTGATGGTCGCGCCTTTGGGGCGCATGGCGGCGGTGTCATCGAGGACTTTTTGCACGTCACGGGCGACGCCGCCGAGGTCGCGGCCTTGCACGTTGGCGTACAGGTCCAGGGTCGGCTCGATGTTGTAGTGGGTGACCACCGCCGGGCTTTGCACGCGGGAAATGGTTGCCACGCCGCCAAGGATTTGTGACTGCCCATCGGCACCGGTGACCGGCAAGGCTTCCAGTGATGGCAGGCTGTCGAGACGGTATTGCGGCGTCGCGGCGACGATCGAATAGGACACACCGTTGGCCGGGTTGAGCCAGAAGGTCGGTGCGGTTTGCGAGCTGCCGGCCAGTGACGCGACCATGCTGTTGGTCACGTCACGTTCGGTAATGCCCAGGCCGTTGGCGCGCATGCGATCGACGTTGACTTGCAGGGACGGATAGCCGGTGGACTGTTGGATGCGCAGGTCAGCAATGCCCGGCACATGCTGCAGTCGGCGTTCGAGCTCCAAGGCATAGGCGCGGTTTTCTTCGTCATTGCGTCCTGAAATCTTCACGTCCAACGGGGCGGGTGCGCCGAAGTTGAGAATCTGGCTACTGATGTCTGCCGGCAGGAACGCGAAGTGGCTGCCGGGGAAACTTTCGGGCAGGGCTTCACGGAGTTTTTTCACGTAGTCGGCGGTGGGGCTGTGGTCGGCCTTGAGGCTGACCTGGATGTCGCCGTCCTGCGGGCCGATCGTGCCGCTGCTGCTGTAGGCCATGTCGATCCCGCTCAAGGGAATCCCGATGTTATCGACGATGGTGTCCAGTTGTTCCGCCGGAATGATCTCGCGGATCCGCGCTTCGATTCGGTCAAAGGCGGCGGCGCTTTCCTCGATCCGCGTGCCTAAAGGCAGGCGTACATGCATCGCCAGCGCGCCGGCATCAGTGGCCGGGAAAAAGTCCTGGCCCAGGCTTGGCAGCAGCAGGAATGAGGCGAGGACGCAGGCCAGGAAACCGACGATAAAGCGCTTGCGATAACCCAGGGCCAGGGTCAGCAGGCCATGGTAAACATCACGCACGTTGGAGAAGTGGCGCTCGAAACCCTGCTGGAAACTCAACACCGCTTGCAGGGCTGCGTGGCGTTGGGGTTTGTGCTGCTCACCTTCGTGATGGTTGATGAATTCATCTTCCGGGTGATGCCCCAGGCCGGGCTCCGGCGCATGCGGCTTGAGCAGGTACATCGCCAGCGTCGGTACCAGCGTTCGCGACAAAATGAATGAACTGGCCATGGCAAAGATCACCGCCAGGGCCATCGGCCGGAACAGGTAGCCGGCGATGCCTTGCAGCATGAACATCGGCACAAACACGATGCAGATACACAGCAAGGAGACGAACGCCGGGCCGACGATCTGCTTGGCGCCGTCGAGGATCGCCGTCTTCACCGCCTTGCCTTGTTCCAGGTGCCAGTTGATGTTCTCGATGGTCACCGTGGCGTCGTCCACCAGGATCCCCACCGCCAGCGCCAGCCCGCCGAGGGTCATGACGTTGAGGGTCTGGCCGCTGACTGCCAGCAGGGCGATGGCTGACAATACGGCGAGCGGAATCGAGGCGGTGATGATCAAGGTCGAGCGCCAGCTGCCGAGGAACAGCAGGATCATCGCACTGGTCAGCAGCGCAGCGATGATGCCTTCCTGGGCAACGCTGCCCACCGACTGTTTGACGAATACCGACGCATCACCCAACAGCGACGTCTTCAGCGACGGCGGCAAGGTTTCATTGATACGCGGCAGCATTTGGCGAATGCCGTCGATGATCGACAGTGTGGAGATGCTGCCGTTTTTCAGCGCAGGCATCAGCACGGCGCGATGGCCATCGACCCGCACAATGTTGGTCTGCGGTGGCGAGCCATCACGCACGTGGGCTACTTGGCCGATGGTGATGATCGCGCCGTCGACGGTCTTGATCGGCAGGTCGTTCAGTTCATCAATGGCTTTGGGGCTGTTGTTGAGCAGGATCGTGTATTCGTTGGGGCCGAGCTTGGCGGTACCCACCGGGATGATCTGGTTCTGCAAGGCCAGCGCGTTGCCCACGTCCTGGGCGGACAGGCCTTTGGCGGCCAGGGCTTGTGGGTCGAGGTCAAGGGTGATCTGGCGTTGCTTGCCGCCCATGGGGGTCGGCATGGCCAGGCCGGGCAGGGCGCTCAGGGGCAGGCGGATATTGTTCTGCACCAGGTCGCGAATCTTTGCCTCGGAGAGGGTCGGGCTGGAGAACGCCATTTGCAGGATCGGCACCGTCGATGCGCTGTAGTTGAGGATCAACGGTGGAGTGATGCCAGGTGGCATCTGTTTGAGTACGGTTTGTGACACCGCCGTTACCTGGGCGTTGGCGGTGCGGATGTCGACGCCGGGCTGGAAGAAGATCTTCACGATGCCCATGCCTGGCAACGACTGGGACTCGATGTGTTCGATGTCGTTGACGGTGGTACTCAGGGAGCGTTCGTAGGTGTAGATCACCCGGCCGGCCATGGCGTCCGGCGACAGGCCGTTGTACTGCCAGACCACCGCCACCACGGGGATGCCGATATCGGGGAATACATCAGTGGGGGTACGCAGGGCCGCCATGGGCCCGATGATGCAGATGAAAATTGCCAGCACGATAAACGTGTAGGGCTTGAGCAGTGCGGTCTTTACCAGCCCGAGCATGCCTGAACCTCCAAAGGAGTGGGATTGCAAACCCCGGCAGTCTTGCCCGACCCACCTAACACGCACCTTTCAGCCAAGTGAAGGAAGTTTTAGGTAATGCCTGAAGATCCTTTCATATGTATTCATTTGTTCAACAATGGTGGCAGTAACAAGCTGGATACCGTTCGGACGAGGCACCTTTTGCCCGTTCACTCTTGTCCTTCTGGAGTTCTGCCATGTCCCTCAAACCCTTGTTGTTGATCCCGGCCTTGAGTGCGGTCCTGCTGTTGTCGGCCTGCGCCGGCCCTATGCCGCAGCCGGACCCGAGTGAAGCCTGGATCGGCTTGCAAGAGGAAGCGCCCAACGACCTGATGGCCGAGCGGGTGGATGGTAAGCGCATCGATGATGGTCGCTATTTTGAAGTCAAACCCGGCGCCCATCGTCTCGACGTGACCTTGTTTGAAGAAGAGGCGGGTGACGACAACCAGCAGGATTGCCAGGGCCATGTCGACTACAAGAACTTCAAGGCCGGTGAGCATTACACCTTGGTGGAATCAAGCCTGGGCACCACCGTACGGGCCGAGCTGATGGATGGTCATGGCAAGGAAGTGGCCCACACCCAGGACTTCAATTGCATGCCGGGGTGAGGCAGGGTCAGGCGTGGTGCGCGGCGGGTTTGTGTGACGTGTCGGGTGCCACGGGTTTTACCTGTGGAGGATGGTGCCGCCGGGTAACACGCAGCACGCCCCACAGCATGGCACCGGCCACTGAAAGCCAGCCGCATACCAGTAGCAGAATCGTTGTCGTCAGGCTCATGAGTGCCTCCTTTTGCCCTGTGCAGGGCACACACTGTCTGTTCAATGGACAGTCTAGCCAGCGGACCGTTGCGTGCTATTGACCAATGGTCGTGTGTGTCCAACTTGTTTGCTCTATGCGGGGCCATTTACTGCGGCTCAAGGCTATACCCCGGTTCAAGAGCGTCCTATGATCAACGCCCACGTCGGCATTTGATCAAGAGAGTGATGAAGTTGCGGTTACGGTCGAACGTTAAAACCTCCTGGCTGTTGGCAGCCTGCGTCCTGGGGCTGGCGGCCTGCGCCGGGCATCCTTCGAAAATCCAGGGCCTGCCAGAGCGGGTCGAACTCAATGGCGTGGCGGGTTTCCGCACTGAGGCCTACCTGAGTGGTCCTTCTGCCTTGGCCAGCATGCTGTCCCAACAAGGCATTGTGATTACACCGGGGTTGCTGGATAAGCCACTGCATTTGCCGGGGGCCGAGGCGGACCTTGAGCGCAATATGCAGGTACTGGCCCGGGAATACGGCATGCTGGTTTACCCACTGGATCCCAAGCTGCCGGCGTTACTGACGCAAGTGGCGGCCGGGTATCCGGTCATGGTGCGGATTACCGAGGGCTCGAGCTTCTGGTCCGGGCCGCGTTACGCCGTGCTGGTGGGCTTCAACCAGCAGAAAGGCACGGTGTTGTTGCGTTCGGGGATGAATCAACGGTTGCTGATGGGCTTCAGTGCCTTTGAGTCCGCGTGGGAGAGCGCTGGTCACTGGGCGATCCTGGTTCAGCGACCTAGCCAATTGCCAGCCAACGTGGATACCCAGCGTTGGCAGCAAGCGGCCAGTGCTTTGGCCCAGGCAGGGCAGGAGCAGGCAGCGGCCCAGGCACTCAAGGTGCTGGCCGCGAAGCCATAAAAAACGGCGCTCAAGGGCGCCGTTTCTTATTGTGGTCGAAAGCCTGTCAGCGCTCGGATGTCTGCACCACACCCTGACGGTTTTTCAGGTTCTTGTCAGCCTTGTAGCGCAGCGCCACGTCTGGCACCGAGCCGCTCTTGCCGGTTTCAACCCAATTGCGAATGCGGCTGGCATCGGCAAAATGCGTGAATTTGCCGAACGCGTCGAGGATCACCAGCGACACCGGACGATTGCCCATGCTTGTCACCAACACCAGGCAGTGGCCGGCCTGGTTGGTAAATCCGGTCTTGGTCAGCTTGATGTCCCAGTTGGCGCGGTTGATCAAATGGTCGGTGTTGGAAAAGCCCAAGGTGTAGTTGGGCTTGCGGAAAGCCACGGTTTTTTCCTTGGTGGTGCTCAGTTGGCTGAGCATCGGGTACTTGCGTGCGGCTGCCAGCAACTTGCTCAAGTCCCGCGCTGTCGAGACGTTATGGATCGACAGGCCGGTGGGCTCCACATAGTGGGTATGGGTCATGCCCAGTGCCTTGGCCTTGGCGTTCATCGCTGCAATAAAGGCTGCGTAGCCGCCCGGGTAGTGATGGGCCAGGCTAGCGGCGGCGCGGTTTTCCGAGGACATCAGGGCAATCAGCAGCATCTCTTTGCGTGGCATTTCACTGCCGATCTTGACCCGGGAGAACACGCCTTTCATTTCTGGCGTGTCAGTGATGTTGATGTCGATGTACTCATCCATGTTCTGCTTGGCTTCCAGCACGATCAAGCCGGTCATCAGCTTGCTTACCGAAGCGATTGGCACGACCACGTCCGGGTTGCTGGCATAGATGATCTTGTTGGTCTGCAGGTCCACCAGCATCGCGCTGCCGGAGGCAATGTGCAGCTGCGAAGTGTCTCGGGGGGCAATAGTGGTTTCGCGGGCGTCGACGTTAGCGCTGACGAAGGTGCCTGTAAGTGCAAAAAATAGGCTGACGAGAGAAAGACGAATTTTCACGCGGATGAACTCGCTAAAAAGTAGGGATATACCGTTCTGCAACGGGCTTTCTGACAAATGACGTTACATTTGAGGAGTATGGATCAGATTTTGTCGAATGTGCTTCTAAAACCAGACGAAAGCTCTTAAAAACAAAGAAAAAAGTGATTTTTCTCCGTCCAATAAAAAGCCCCGCCATAAGGCAGGGCTTTTTCAGAGCTGCTGGTTATTAGTCGTGCAGGGTTTCTGCCGCGTACAGCGTGTTTTCCAACAGGCAGGCACGGGTCATCGGGCCAACGCCGCCCGGAACCGGCGTAATCCAGCCGGCGCGAGGCAGGGCGGTTTCATACACCACATCACCCACCAGTTTGCCGTCATCCTGGCGGTTGATGCCTACATCAATGACGATGGCGCCTTCCTTGATCCATTCACCTTTCACCAGGCCCGGCTTGCCGGCGGCGACTACCACCAGGTCGGCGCGGCCGACATGACCGGCCAGGTCCTTGGTGAAGCGGTGGGTAACGGTCACGGTGCAACCGGCCAGCAGCAGCTCCATGGCCATCGGGCGACCCACGATGTTGGAGGCGCCGACAATGACCGCGTCGAGACCGTAAAGATCAACGCCGGTGCTTTCCAGCAGGGTCATGATGCCTTTCGGGGTACAAGGGCGCAGCAGAGGGATACGTTGGGCCAGACGACCGACGTTATAAGGATGGAAGCCATCGACGTCTTTGTCCGGGCGGATGCGCTCCAGCAGCTTGGAGGCGTCCAGGTGCTCTGGCAAAGGCAGCTGCAGCAGGATGCCGTCGATGCTCGGGTCGTCGTTGAGGCTGTCGATCAGGTCGGTGAGGGCCTGCTGGGTGGTATCGGAAGGCAAGTCATAGGCCTTGGAAATAAAGCCGACCTCTTCACAGTCTTTGCGCTTGTGCGAGACATAAACCTGAGAGGCGGGATCGCTGCCGACCAGTATCACCGCAAGCCCTGGCGTGCGCAGGCCTTGCTGGCGACGCTCGGCGACACGTTTGGCGATCTGCTGGCGCAGGCTGGCGGCGATCGATTTGCCGTCGATAAGTTGTGCAGTCATTACGCGTGATTAACCATCGAGAGGGAGAAGAAAAGAGCATGCATTCTCGCATGCCAGGACGTGAGGGCAAAGGCGCTTGGTCTGCAAATTCCCCTAACCCCTTAAATAAAATGAATTTTTTTCAAAAAAGATTTGACGGGTTTGGGGGGCGTCTATACTATTCGTCGCACTTGTCGGGCACAGCCTAGCACTGGCTCAGAAGGTCTAGCAGAATTGTTGTTCTGAAAGGCTTGAAAGCACTTAGTTTGTAATCCTCCAAGAGTACAGATTAATAAGGCGCCCGTAGCTCAGCTGGATAGAGCATCCGCCTTCTAAGCGGATGGTCGCAGGTTCGAGTCCTGCCGGGTGCGCCATTAGGCAGCTTTGGCACAAGTAGCGCTATATGGTGGGCGTAGCTCAGTTGGTAGAGCACGGGATTGTGACTCCCGTTGTCGAGGGTTCGATCCCCTTCGTCCACCCCATATTTAAAAAGGCGCCAGATTAATAGTCTGGCGCCTTTGCTTTAACAGCTTCACACGCGGATGTGGTGGAATTGGTAGACACACTGGATTTAGGTTCCAGCGCCGCAAGGTGTAAGAGTTCGAGTCTCTTCATCCGCACCAAATTCAATTTCGTCAGAGTGATCGGCTTTGATGGGATAGGTTGGGAAAGTAGCGATCAGCGGCTTTTTTTGATCACCGGTTCAACTGTCGCGGGGTAATCACCAGATTGCTCCAGCACAAAATGCAATATGGTGGGCGTAGCTCAGTTGGTAGAGCACGGGATTGTGACTCCCGTTGTCGAGGGTTCGATCCCCTTCGTCCACCCCATATTCTGAAAAGGCGCCAGATTAATAATCTGGCGCCTTTTTTCTTGCCTG
>NZ_WNNK01000044.1 GCF_009724245.1 Pseudomonas spelaei
CAAAAGTCAGCGGTACAAAAGCGCGTAAAGACTTGCTTTGCTCACCTCGCCAAGAGCGTACAAACGCCGTGAGCTGGCTGTAGCCGCCGTCGTAACCCTCGGCCTTGATCTGCTCGAGAAGCGCTTTGGCGCTCCTGCGGTTGTGTTTTGGCCGGAACGAATCGGCCTTGAGCGCCTGTTCCAGCGTCTCGTGGAAAGGGCTGAGTTTGTTGAAGGTTGCGCACCGTTGGTACGCCGGCTGAGTGGCTTCGGGCGCTCTGACCCATTTTCGGATGGTGTTTCTAGAAAGCCCGGTACGCTTGGCTATCTGATGCAGCGAGAGCTTGTCGCGGAAGTACATCCGCCGGATTTTCCCCAACATTTCCATGCTGATCACCCTGTGTTCTCCTGCTCAAAAAGTGAGCAGAAGCAGTTGAACACCTGGGTCAGTTTTCAGTCGGCAGAACAGCCTCTACTGGGTCAGTTTTCGGTCAGCGGCAACAGCCGGGTGGGCTGCTGGGATGAAATGCGCTTAAATTGGAAGTTAGCATGCCAGCTTACATAGACTTGACCGAAATAATTTCCACAAACCTGAATTTTTTCTTGGCTATCTTTGTAGCTTCTTGCTCTGCAACTATGGAACTGAGCGTATCGGCTTCATGTACGATCTCGTGCATCTTGCCTTCGAATTCATTTCCCACCCTCAGTGTGACTTTCAATCTGGGAGTAAAAGATTTTGATAGTTTCTTTTTCTTCACTATCGTTGTCTGCTCCGCGATCAGGATTTCCGGTGCAATGTCTTGCTCGTGGGTGTCGATTACTGATGCAGGGGCCTCTGGCTCACCGAATAGCGCCCGACGCATTTCTTCTTCCGTCAACTCTGTAGTCATACCATTCTCGAGAGGGTGTCGTGTATAGCGTTACCGATTCTATCACTGTGGAAGGCTTTGGAAATAAGAAGGCTTTGCGTGATATCAGACTGGCCATAGCCACCAAATTCGGACGAGCGTGAGTTTCTGCCCGGAGCGCTCATTCGAATGCGGCGCTTATTGACACTCATGCTTGTGTTGTCGCCGCTTCACATTTACGCTTTGTTCCGTCGCGGTCAATCCCGCGACCGGGCGTCAGAACCTGAATCAAAACCAAGGCGCGGTTTCTTCCATTCCGCACAGCCAGTGCTTCGTGCGCTAGCTGCTGCTTTTCTATGGCGGACCGTGCGGGGCAGGCTTCGGCCTGGCCGGTTCCTTGGTTTCCGGTTTCTGACCCCCGTACGGTTTGCCACCCTATGCCGCGTCAGAACGGTGGATGGCAATCCTTAATCAAACCAAGGAGATAAGGAAAATGGCATGCCCACCTTTTAAGCTCGTGCGCCACCCTGGCCCAATGGTTCAAGCTGCAAACTATCTCGGAGGATTCCGTGATGTTTGATCTTTCACTTCTAATCGGCCTCCCCAAACCCAACAGCATCGATACTTCATCGCTTACCCCTGAAGATGCAGCGATTAAACTGCGGCAGGCTGCCACTCTTCGGCTTAACGGAGCCCAGAGTATTCTGCTTCATTTTCCGCAAGACGTTGAGCTGGCAGTAGAGCTGTTGGATGACGCCGCCGTGTTGTACGACAAGGCATTCCGGAATTTAACTGGCATTCCGGCTCAAAGCGTCCATCAGCAGATCCATGAGTATGTCTCTGTCCCGTCCGCTGAAGGGTCTCCCGCGATCCAAACGCCTTGGGGCGATGAGTTCGCTTCGGTAATCAAGGAGGGTGTTCGTTGCGCAGAGACTTGGCTTGAAGGCTCATCATTACCGTTATGGTGGGCGCTGTCTCAGAACCGCAAACGTCATGGTCCAGGTGATCCACAAGAGGCATTTGAAGCAGGTTTTTTGCTGCGGTTGCAGCAGACGCTGGTCATGCGGCGTGAGGCCGTCACTTCCCAATCAACCCGCTTTGATGCCTGAGTCTGTAATTGACGTTTGAGATTTGCTTTTCCCGCCAAACCCTCCGATCAAGCGATCTTTGATCGCGCCGGTCGGAGGGTTCACTCGCTTTTTCTCGCCGCCGTCGCGTTCAACCCTCCCATTTTCATATTTGATTGACGCCACGCTTGCTTTCACCCGTCAGTAATTCCTCCGCGACTCCCATCGAGCGCAGCGCCATTCAGTGTGTGTGCGAATCTTTTCGTTGGGCATGGATATAGGTGTGGCGACAGCGGCGACACCGGCGACAACCCATGCGGGCCGGGGCCTGGAGCGTGGCGACAGAAGTGGCGACAGTCGCCGCTTGTTGTGCGCTTTGGCCGTGACGCTTGACCGCATTTTCGAGCGGGTATAACAATTGGCGCACGGATCGCTGTCGTTGACAGCACCTGCCCAGGTAGCCAGAACCTTTAAGGCTACGCCCCTCGCGTGGTGGTTCTTCCCCAAATGCGATTAGCGTCCGGCGGCTCGCACGGTCACTCCCCAAGAGTGATGGATGCCTACTCGACCAATCTGCCCATTGCGGCAGAAGATGGACCTACCTCGCTGCATTGCAGCAACCTCACCTCTTGGCACACTTCGCTGCGCCAGACCTCGCCCGTCTCTTTCTCCAGGAAAGAGACGGGCGCTCGTACCACTGCTGCAAGCCGCGTCGTACAAGGCATTGCCGCAACTCTCCTCGTGACAATCGGCCTGACAAATCCGATTCGTCGCCATCCGCAACGACACAGGCGCCGGTGCCGCAGCCTATGGAAAGACTGCACCTGACTGACAGTCAGGCATGCCCCAGGTATCGATATTGTTGCCTTCTCCCGCTCAGGATCTCCAGGTGTCGAACTCGTCAGTCGGCACAGCCTCCACCCGCCCGCATCTTCGGATGCGTCTAAGGAGGTCAGATTCATGGGGTCATGCCCTTGCTCCCGGTCGTAAGGAGCCGTTCGTTCCACGTCAGTGAACACCTCACAGGCTGCAGGGGCCTTGATCCCTGATAACACTCAACATCCGTGGCGGGGCTACGTGAGGGCAACCAGCAATGAACGAGGAGAGGGCCCATGCAGCAGTTAGATCCGAAGCTTGAACTACCGCAACCACCTCGACCGCTGATTGAGTCGAATCCCGTGGCTCAGCCTTATCCGGTGCAGGCACTGGGTGGGATTCTTGGGCCTGCGGTAGAGCGAATGGCCGAGGTCATCGGCGTGCCCCAGGCATTGGCCGCGCAATCAGTGTTGGCTGCCTCGGCGCTGGCCACTCAAGGTCATGCGGACTTACAGCTCGACGGGAGAAATTATCCCCTGTCGCTGTACCTGATCACGGTGGCCGCGTCAGGTGATCGCAAGACCGCCGCAGACCGATGTGCATTGCTGCCTGCACGGCAATGGGAGCGTGAACAGTGGCAGCGCTATCGCGAACAACTTTCCCGGTACCGTGCCGCACAGCGACAGGCGCAGCGTATCAAGCCTGGCGATCCTGAGCCCGCAAACGGAATGTCGCTCGAAGCGGAGCCCTCAGCTCCTAGACTGATCACCACCGACCCGACTATCGAGGCCCTGATCAAGGGGCTCTGTCATGATCTGCCTAGCATGGGTCTGTTCTGTGATGAGGGTGGACAATTCCTCGGCAGCAGCACCATGAGTCGGGATAACCGTTTGAAAGCGGTCACGACCTTGTCGTCACTCTGGGATGGCAGCCCGATAGATCGCGCGCGTTCCATGGTTGGTGAAAGCTTGCGAGCCTATGACCGACGCTTGAGCCTGCACCTGATGCTGCAACCGTATTTGGCCATGCAGTTACTCAGTGACCCGTTGCTGCAGGGACAAGGCATTCTAGGGCGCTGCTTGATGACCTGGCCCACCAGTCTAGCCGGGCAACGTAGCTACCAGGCTGTCGACTTGTCCAAAGACGCTGCCCTCAAGCGCTATCATCATCGCCTTTCGGCTCTGTTTTATCAGCCTTGGTCACTTTCCGCTGACGGAGCCTTGCAACTGCCAAAGCTGAGCCTCAGTCCGCTGGCGCGTCGTCGCTGGATTGATTTGCATGATGCTATCGAAGCTCAACTGGGTGAGTTTGGCGAGCTGGCCAGCGTGCGGCCCAGCGGTTCGAAGGCCGCCGACAACCTTTTGCGCGTCGCCGGCATTCTGGCTGTTGTGGAGGAGAGCAGTGTCGTGGAGGTCGACCATATCCAGCGGGCCTCGGCCTTAGTTGGCTACTACCTCACCGAGATCCAGCGCCTGACCGAGCAGGAGCCGGTGTGCAGGGTAAAAGAAGAGGCGGACCGGCTGTTGCGCTGGCTGCAGGTCAAGGATTGGAAACGCTTCAGTATTCGTGAATTGAATCGCAACGGTCCCCGCTTTGCCCGCAAGAGCAGTCGTCATGCCGCCAAGCTGCTGGTCGAGTTGATTGATCATCAGTGGTTGATCACCGATGGCCACACCTTCGAGGTGCGCCATGTTTAATCTTGATGAAGCGCTGCGCAACCATCTGGCTCAGCTTCAAAAGGAGCCCAAAGCGCGATTTGTCGCCGCTACTGTCGCCACTTTGTCGCCACGCTCAAAACCAGGCAGGACAAGGGTTGTCGCCGCTGTCGCCAGTGTCGCCACCACCCATAAAGCTATCGCCTCTACGACAGCCATTATTCAATGGCTGAAAGAGGAGGGTGCGCATCTTTACGTCACCGACAACACGCTGTGTTTTCGCCCGACTGATTGGGCTCAGTTCGCGATTGTAAGTGCGCACTGGCGAGCCCTTTTGCATGATCTCGCGACAGTCGATCAGGAACAGAAAAATGGCTCGGGTCGGTAAGCGAACGGGGCGCAATTTCGGCTTCGGTCGCCAGCTTAGCTATGCTGGACCGCAAGCACTGAAAGACCTGTTTGGCGACGGCCATTTTGCTACCGTCAAAGCCCATAGTGATCGCTGGCAGGCGTTCGTGCATTGGTGTCGATCCGATGAAGGACCGAGGGTCAACGACGCGCGCCAGATAGACCGCAAGATCCTCATGCGGTACGCCGTCCACGTGCGGGAGCAGGTTGATCAGGGCAACGTCGGCATCGCCACCGCGCAGAACCGACTGTCCAGCGTGAACCGAACGATGGCCGCGCTGCGCGGTGATCAGTACGTCAAAATCCCCAGTCCGAGCAAGGCGCTGGGCTTGCAGCGCTCAGGTGTGCGTAGTGAGGTCCCGCAAGGCCAAGACCGTGCCCAGGTCAGGCTGATTGCGCAAGCGCTGTCAGAGCGACAGCAGTCCAGGGTTAGTGCGATTGTGCTCCTTGCCCGAGAGACCGGCATGCGCCTGCGCGAAGCGATCTTGGCGGACCTGGCACGGCTGCAACGAGAGGCTCAGCGACTGGGGAAGATCAATATCCAAGACGGCACTAAGGGTGGTCGATCAGGGGCCTCGGCACCGCGCTGGATTACGGTAACGGATCAAGTTCGCGATGCCCTGGATTGGGCCAGCGCGAACTCACCCAATGGCAGCCGGAATTTGTTGGCGCCCGACGAAAGCTACAAAGACTTTATGCAGGCAGTTGTGCGACCGGCACGGGACATCCTGCATGAGCATGGATTGAAAGGTTTTCATGAGCTGCGGGCAGCTTACGCCTGTGAGCGCTATGAACAACTGACGGGTTTCCCCGCACCCGTTAATGGTGGTCGTGTTCATCGAGAGGATCGAGCACTCGATCAGCGAGCCCGTAAGCAGATCAGCCACGAGTTGGGACATAACCGCATCGATGTGGTGAGTACCTACATCGGAGGCCAGCTATGACGGCCGAGTTTGACATGGCGTTGTTTCTGAGTCCGGTGCTCAAAGGTGCGTACGCAACGCGCCAGCGGCACATCAGGCAAGCAGAAAGGATGCACGAGGCGATTCGTGAGCGCTGGAGTTGTGAGACCCCCTGGTCCTGGAGGGAAAAGCACGTGAGATGGTTTTTTGAGCAATATCTGCGTGGCTCAGCACCAGCGACCGTTTACTACTACGAGTTAACCGCAGCACTGATTCGCCTTCGGCGTAAATGCCGTTGAGCTGTAGGTATGGTGGTTTATTAAAATTGGATGCTTCATTAGGCGAAAATTCTCGCCACAAAGAAGGGGTGAGATCAAGCAGTGTTCATTCTGCTGGGGGCGCTCCAAGAATAGACGGATCGACTCGGAACTCCTTTTTTGACGCTCTCTTCGAGTGGAGTTCAGCAGGTCTATTGCTGAAGCAGAGGGGCGTCGATTGACCCGATGAGTGAATGATTTCGCTATGTGAAGGATTTTTTATTTTCCTTAATAAATAAGGTTGTTTTTTATTTATACCTTAAAAACATATATCAAATAGTCAAAAACAGTTGAATATTTAATTCATCTTCGCGCGTTCAGCATCTAATCTATAAACTCAATTACGGAGGGGGATTTATGTTGATCTTTATGAAGTCGATGATTATTGGACTGTGCATAGCAGCCCCAGTCGGCCCAATAGGCCTTTTATGTATACAGCGGAGCCTTATGCGAGGCTGGAGGTCAGGTTTTGCAACAGGGTTAGGGGCAGCAACCGCCGACGCAATGTATGGCTTTATAGGCGCGTTAGGGATCACCGCGATTATCACAACACTGATTATGTTCAAACCCTGGCTGTGCATTTTCGGCGGGCTTTTTCTGGCGTATATCGGCTACCAGACGATAAAGTCAAAGGAGCCTGCAACCGCCTTGTCGGGCGAACGGGCCGGCATGATGAAAGCTTATTCGACGACATTGCTTTTGACCTTATCGAACCCGATGACCATCTTGTCGTTCATCGCCATATTCGCGTCAATGAGCGATGGCATGGTCGGCGACCAAGGCCAGCATTCAGTGTGGCCAATGGTGACCGGTATATTTCTAGGTTCCGCGGTTTGGTGGCTTGGATTAAGCGGTTTTTCCTCCGCATTCAAAACCAGAATATCCAAGTCAAAACTCAAATTGATTAACTATTTTTCCGGATCGACCATCACCGTCCTTGGTGCGTATCAAGTGGTCACCGGTGTCATGCTTGCCGCTGCTACATAAGGACCACATGGAGCGTGCAGCGGCCCCTATTAAAGAGCTAGGGGCTGCATTTTTAACTCGATATAGGCTTTCAAACGTCCTATCGCGAGATAGATGTCTGATACGGTTGCACTGCTAAAAGATAATCGGACCTGATTAATCCCCGTCCCCACCAATGAAAAAAAAGAGGTGGGAAAAACAATAACCTTGAATTGAGTCGCGCACTCCTGCATCTCAGAATAACCAAACCTTATCGGCAACTGTACATTGATGAAAAAGCCGCCCTCGGGGTCATTCCAGATGATGGCCCGCTGGCCGTTGGCATTCAGCGGGAAGTGCTCCTCAAGACAGCTGATCATCCAGTTTCTTTTTTTCAAATAGGACATTGTCTTTGGCTCATTTAAGGCCTTTAAAGAATAATCGTTTTCTATCAGGAGCCCACCGACAACGGCTTGGCACAGCGCTGAAGTATTGACCGTTATCACGCTTTTGGCTTTGCATATTTTAGTGCTTAGGGAAGTTACCTCAACGTCCTCCGGCCCGATCAGGTACCCCATACGCAAGCCCGGGAAGATTGATTTCGCAAAGGACCCCATCAGGACGACTCGACTGCTATCAATCGATTTCATCAAGGGTATCCGAGCCCCCTCGTACCGAAAGTATCGGTAAGCATTGTCCTCCAAGATCAAGAAGTCCCTTGCCCTTGCCAGCGCGACTAGGGCCTTTCTACCTTCAAATGAGAGGCTGTCCGCCGTTGGATTACTGAAATCTGAAATAGCATATAACGCCTTGACCTTCTCTCCGGAAGACTCAATGGCATTCACGACATCGGACAAGGCGTGAGAATCTAGAAAATCTGCAATCGGAACAGGCACGGTCTTTACTCTCAAAAGCTTCGCAATGCCGGTTATCCCTGAGAAAACGGGGTCAGGCACCAGCAGTACACCGCCGTCATCAAAAATTGATAACAAGGCCAATGTCGCGGCTTCCTGAAAGCCCATACAGACCACAATATTTTCAACGTTGGAGATGACTATCTCCTCATCGACACGCATATGCTCAACCAGTATTTCATTGATAATCCCACTGGTTTTTCCGTACTGGCAAAGTCGTATCGAGAGCGACTGCTCTTCCTGGTTGACATACCGCGCGTAACTGGCCAACCCCTTATAGATAAGAGCAGGATCGCACAGCTCATCATCCGGTCGACCAGACGCCAGGGAAATAGCATCTGGATGTGCACTGGAGAGAGAGTTCAGAAGATTGATGACATTCAGAACGGGGTCATCGAAGGCGGAGCGTTCGAGCGCAATGGACATGATCGTTTCCCATAAAAAAGCGGCGAGCCAATGAAGGCCCGCCGCGAGTGATTGATATCACTTACGCCGGATCAAGCACGCTTTCAATACCGACCCTGCTTTCCATTGTTTGAAATGCTTGAAGTAAATCCTCTTTAAGGTCCTCAAGGTCCTCCAGCCCAAAGCACAATCGAACCAGGCCCTTACCGATTCCCATCTCAGCCTTTTCCTGGTCAGACATAGAGGCATGACTTCCACTAAACGGTTGGGCCACCATAGAGGTGACACACGCCATTCCCGTTCCCGTGCCAAACCATTTCAGCGCGCTGGTAAACACTTTGTAATGGTCAACCAGATCAGATCGAATATCGACAAATACAATACCACCATAACCGACCAGTTGTTTGCCATCGATATTCGGAAAGTAAACGTGTTCAATAAATGGAAGCGATTGTAAATAGCTCAGCATGACGGCAGTCGTCGAACTGTGCTTTTCCATGCGCAAGCTAAACGTCTGCATACTTCTGCGAAGTAACCATGCGCTATGAGGTGTCAGTATCGAGCCTGAATAGAAACGACCCTCAAGTAGTCGATTGTAAAGCTCATGATCATTGACAAGCACCAAGCCACCCATGACGTCACTGTGACCAGAGAAGTACTTTGTAGCACTGTACAACGAAATGTCAGCGCCAAACATTAACGGCTTTTGAAACAGTGGGGTTGCCCAAGTGTTATCAACAACCACCAACGCTTGCGGGTTTATCTTCTTTACGGCTTCGCTGACATCATGGATGTCGATGTCTTTGAGAAAGGGGTTGGTCGGTGTCTCGAAGATGACCATATCCACCTCCGGGGGCAGCTTATTCAACCCATCTTCGGTAGTCAGGTCCAAAATGGTCAGTTGTGCACCAATACGCTTGGCGTATCTCTGAAACAACTTATACGAGCATCCGTAGATATATTTGTTTATGACCAACGACCCACCCGGCTTGAGTAGTTCGAGCACCATATAAATAGCACTCATTCCTGTGGCGTACGCTAGCGCATACTCACTGTTCTCTAGCGCCGCAACCACCTGCTCCAACTCAGTGACGTTGGGGTTGGACTTCCTGGAATAGAAGAATGCCGAGTCAGCACTGAAAGCACTGCATTGATAGATCGGCGTTACTGAAGGATGAGCTTCTCGATCGTCGACTCTGATATGTAGCATCTCAGTAGAAATATTCATGATTTGCTTACCAATTTAATAACTTGCTCGTACATATTCTGCTTGCCCACATAACCGATAGTCGGAGTTATGTCATTTTGGGAAATGCCAATCTCTTCAATCGACTCGGTGGGAAAGTGGGCCCGGTCAAAGACTTCGTGCAGGTTTGAGTTAACCCCTTCAGGAAGCCATACCTCCGGACCTGTCTCATCAATCCTAGCCTTTGCAATAATGAATCGATAACTTTCGTGCGGTCGCAGTGTCAGCGTTTTCCACTCGCTATTGATTCCTGCGAGATAATTACGCCGCAAATAAACGGTCTGCTCGAAATTTTCGGTGTTTAGCACTTGGGCGTGCAGAGAAACAATATCACCATGCCATTCGAATTTTCTTTTCTCGTAAGCGGACAGTGCTTGCTCGCGCAATTCAACAGTACGGTTGTGCGCAGTAGTACCCAAGAGCCTGAAATGCGCGTCCTTCCCGCACTGAGTACAGCAGCCTTTGCTGTCCAACCCAATGATTTCGGCATTCAAGCCGTAGCGAGTAACAAGTAGAGCATTGCATTGATTGCAGCGGGTATCCGTGCCATCGACATCATTCACGTTCCCAAGATAAACATGCTCAACCCCCATGCCACGAGCAACGTCCCGTGCCTTAAGGAGGCGGTCTACGGGGGTTCTGATGCTATTGCTCATTTTGTAGTCCGGATGAAACCTGACAAAGTGCAACGGCACCTCCGGCCCCAGCTCATCGAGCACCCACTGGCTGATTTTTCGTGCCGTATCCTCATCGTCACTGATATCGGTCACCATCAAGGTGCTGACCTCGACATACTTACCCGCATCGTAGACTTTTTTGATCCCGGCCAGTACCGGCTCTACCCACCCTGTGGTTACTTTTCGATAGTATTCGGGAGAGATAGACTTTAGTGAAATTGAAAATATGTCGATGACCGGCAGAAGTTCATCAATGGCTTCCTCGCTGATAAAAAAAGCCGACTTGTATAAATTGATCAAGCCCGCTTCTTTTGCCAGCTTTGCAGTGTCCAGTATGAACTCATGCCAGACGACAGGATCGTTATAAGTCCAAGAAATAACACGTATGCCGTGTTGCAAAGCAGTTTCCACGACTTGTTCGGGGGTGTAGTAGTACACATCCTTGTCGGTCACGTATTTCGCTTGTGAAGTTTTCCAATTGTGGCAGTACCCACAATTCAGCATGCAACCAATATTGCCCAGGGATAGAATTCGCTCTCCTGGCGCGAAGTGGAAAACAGCTTCAGTTTCTATTGTTTCTTCGGTGCTATGTACGCCTTTACCATAGTTCAGAGTGACTAGCCGCCCACCTCTGTTTCCACGTACCTTGCAAAATCCCAACTTCCCTTCCGGTATGACACAGTTTCTGGGTGATAAATGGCATTTCACGGCACCATTTGGGAGCAATTCTTCCAACATGGCCGGGGTACTTTCCAACATCCAGTTTTTTCCATTAGTACTTTCCATGTCCCACTCCTCATCACGAAGTTGCGTTATGCACATCACGGGCTAAATACTCGGGGCGAACGATTTCGCAGCCAATGGCTGCACGCCCTAATCATCATTAATAAGCAGCAGACGTATTGGCTAAGCCATAGTTCTTAAGTGAAAGCCGTTTGGCGTTCATGTTCATGAACGGCTGGATGAGAGGACCTATAACCAGTAAGAATGCGATCGTTCCTACTCCGAATGGGCCACCCAACAGCCATCCGATCGAAAAGATACCGATCTCAATAATCATTTTGGCTTTGGTAAATGACCAGGACCACTTTGAAACCATAGTCAGTACCACCAGGTCCATGATCCTGATTCCGATTCCACTCATGATGATCAATGCAGAGGAATAGGCGCACAAGATCAAGCCAATCGCCAACATTGCGTAGCCATTCAGTCGAGCCGTCAGGTAGTCGCCCATTCCGAGGAATGTCCAAAGGTCAATTAATAATCCTGTCAGGGTAGTTGTAATAAATGGACTGATTGGTGGGAGCTTTTTGTTCCAGAGCGTCCACCACGTCAAAAAGAGTACGGATACTATTCCTGAGCATACTCCCATCCCGAGCCCGAGCTGCTTATCGATTGAGATGATAAGAACATCCAGTGGGTCGGTGCCGAGCTGGCTGACGATAAAAAACTTTGCACCCAATGAAAATACCGTGACGCCCAGTAAATACATCAAGACCTGATCAATCTTAAAATCAAGAAACCCCAGCGTTTGTGTTTTTAGGTAACTACGGAAATAGAAGCCGGCTCTTTTTTCTGACTTTATCTGTTCGTCTCGCATACGATTACCCGCTCTTTGAGAAAAGCTTTGGTTGGGCAGCGTTTAAAAAGTGAAGCAGTTTGTCGTTTGTTTTTTTGCAGAGTTTTTATGAGCTGAAAATAGGCTAGCACTCGCTACTTTTTTGATGCATTATTTTTTAATGGAAATTGTATGAGTTTCATTAAAATTTTCACCTTTTTTCAAGGAAAACCTTCATGGATCGTATAGACATCAAGATCTTGAGCGTGATGCAAGATTCGGGGCGCATTTCCATTACCGAATTGTCAAAGCACGCGGGCCTTTCCATCCCTGCCACAACTGACCGCCTGCGAAAGCTCGAGGATGGGGGAGTCATATCTGGTTATTGTGCTCAGGTTGATCCAGCAAAGCTTGGGTTTGGCATATCAGCTGTTGTCGGCATGACGACCTTCAAACCATCAAAATCCAAGTTGATCGCGACGCTCAACGACATCCCAGAGGTCGTTGAATGCCTACACGTTACTGGTAATGACTCTTACCTTATTAGAATCTATGCCAAGTCGATGGCAGACATTGAGAGCGTTATCGCGAAGATTAATAACTATGGCGAAACGCGCACCAGCATCGTTTTATCGGTTCCAATCGAGAGAAGGAAACTGGTACTCGTCGATAGATAGAAGCTGGTTACAAAGGGTATACCCTCCTACATGCCAAGATGAGTGCCAGGCCAGTACCGCCAGATCTTTAGTCGGGTGCGATGTTTATGTGGTGGCAGGAGAATGACTGGCCGTCAGTCAGGTGCAGTCCATACCTCGACTCTGCCCAGCGGATCAACGGCCGCCGATAGCCTGCTGCGCGTCGCCAGCGTCCTTGCGGTGGTGGAAGAGAGCAGGGTCGTGGAGGTCGATCATATCCAATGGACCTCCGCTTTAGTCGGCTACTACCTCAACTAGATCCGGCGCCTGACTGAACATGCACCGGTATGCTAGGTCATGGAGGCGGCGGACGGGCCGCGGGGTGGCTGCGGGTCAAGGATCGGAAGCGCTTTAGTATTCGAGACCTGAATTGCAGCGGCGGTCGTCATGCCGCCAGTGAGCTCCTGCAAGCGGGAATGAGGAGCCTTCCCGCTTGCAGGAGCTTGGCATGAGTAGCACAGGCAAGCCGACGGTTTGGCGACACTCACCAAATCTATCGTCATCCAATGATCCCTCAGCGAATTGGTACGACATTGCGGTCCCTGGTTTGATTGATGGCCGATGCCGACAGGCTGCCGGTGGCCGCCTTCTGGATATGTTCACTCCACCAAGCCATCATCGGACGCCGGCGTTCGATGTAATCCGTCCGGTTGTAGGCGCTACGAACTTCGTCCTTGTCGACATGCGCCAGCGCCACCTCTATCAGCTCCGGATCCCAGCCATGCTCATTCAGGATGGTGCTCGCCATCGAGCGCAAGCCGTGGCTGACTAGACGGTCCTGAAAGCCCATGCGCTTCAACGCCATGTTGGCGGTCTGGCTATTGGCATGGGTGCGGGGGTTTCTATCTGAGGGGAACACGTAATCTCTGTTACCGCTGAGTTGCTTGAGCGTCTCCAGTAACGAAAGTGCCTGCTCGGTCAGCGGGATTGTGTGCGGCCGACGCTTTTTCATGCGCTCTGGTGGAATTGTCCAAATGCGCTTGTCGAAGTCGATATCTGCCCATCGTGTGGTGGCTGCTTCGGCAGGGCGGGTCATCGTGTGCAACTGCCATTCGATCAGGCAGCGGGTCGTGCGCTTGATGCTGGCGTTCGCGATTTCCATCATGAGCTCGGGAAGCTCCTCAGGTGGTAGCGCAGCCATGTTCTCTTTCTTGGGTTTCTTGAACACTGCCCGAATTCCATTGAGGGGGTTCGCAAATATCAGCCCGGAGTTGACCCCGTAGGTCATGATTTCGTTGAGTCGTTGGCTCAATCGTTTCACGGTTTCGAGGCTCCCTTTGGCCTCGATTGGGCGAAGGATTTTGATAACCATCGGAGCGGTGATTTGAGAGAGCGGTGTTGTTTTCATGCTTGGGAAAACATGTAGCGTCAGCGATCTCCAAATGTCTTCGGCGTAGGCTTTGGTTACGGAGTCTTTCTTCAGCTCGAACCAGGCAGTGGCCACCTTCTCGAAAGTGTGTTCAGTCTCAGCAAGTTTGGCTTGCCTTATCTCATCACGCTGGGTTTTGGGATCAGTGCCCAAAGCGAGCAACTCACGCGCTTCCGCGGCTTTCTTCCGGGCGTTGGCTAGTGAGAGGTCGGGGTATGGACCAAGCGCCATATTGATACGGCTTCTGGTCAACGGCTCGCGGTAATTGAAATTCCACATCATTGAGCCGCTCGCGCGTACTCGAAGCTGTAAGCCATCGCCGTCGCTGAGGACGAAGTCTTTACCAGTTGCCTTGACTGCCTTGAGCTGGCGATCGGAGAGGCGGGTTGCGTTAGTAGGCATGGGGGCTACCTCCAGCACCGTTTTGGTATCCTGAAAATAGCATTTGGCAATCCGGGATACCACCTGGGATACCAAAACGCCTGGAACTCAGAAACCCTGCAAAGCCCCCATGAGCGCTGAAACCCCTGTGTTCACTGGATTTCAGGCACAAAAAAAGACGTCCGTGGACGTCTTTAGATGTTGAAGTGGTGGAGCCGGGGGGATTTGAACCCCCGTCTAGCCCTTGTATTTCGTGGCTTTCAGTGTCGAGACTGCCATTTTGCTGTCATTCGTTGAGTAACCTGCTGAACGGGCATGCGAGAACTTTCTTGAGACATAGCAACGCTTAGTCTACTGTCGCTCTTCTAGCATGACGAGGTAGGCAGGAGGCCTGAAAACACCGCCGACAACGTCCTCTAAGCTCACGATTACAGCTATTAAGGGAATTGGTATGTCAGGCGGCGAGTTATCGAACATTGGAAGAATAGCGGAAAAGATTTCAAATGAAATATTTTCTTTTTTTAAATGGAAAGTTGTAGGCCCGACTAACCTCAATTATAAGTGTGAAAAAAAAGATCTCCACGCTAAAACAAAAGATGGAGATCATCATCACCCTACCGATGTGGTATTTAAATACTTCGATCCGTATGCGAATAAAGAAGTTTACATGCATACTGATCTTAAGAGCTATGCCAAAGGTTCAATTAGCTCCACTGAAATAAAAAAAGCGCTGGTTTCATTAGCTCGCTCAATTGAATGCGCGCATGTGAGCATTGAGTGGCGCGACCGGTATGTGGCAATAAAAAGTGAGCGCCGTGTCGTTAAAGGACTGTTGTTTGTATTTAATCACGACGATCAATACGATCGTGACTTTTATGATCATTTTCAAAGTCTCCGTTTTGAGACTATGCATGTCAGGGAAGGGCAGCAGTTGCATATTGCCGAGCCGGCGCTAATAAATCATATGGCGACTCTTCGTCAGGATATCAACTCTCTAATAGCAGCTGAAACTTTTCCCCGGCATCAATATACTTTTTTGTATCCTGAGATGGTCTTGCATAAGCCGTCCGGAGACTATTGGTCAAGACCTGCAACTATGGAGTTGATAGCTGCACCGTACATGATAATTCATCATGGTGCTGTTACGACGGAGTCTATTGAAGGTGTTCGTTCACAAAGTCATAGTGAAGGTTACATAATATATTACCGTCGATCTGGTGCGTCTGAATTTGAGTTCATGTATTTATTCGACGCTCTATCTAGATTTCAGCTTCTTAAGGGCGATAAGGATTTGAAGATCCGTATTCGCGTGATTTGTCGCAATTCAAGCGCAAACCTTCGCAGTGATTACATGAGTGCTATTGCAAGCTATGTTCGAGATTGGAACGAGGACGAGCACCGGCGTGCTATCTTGGAACGTATAGAGCTCGAAATAGTTAGCATGGCGGTTCATAACTACAAAGCTGAGCAGATAGGGTGGGATCGCGCATGAAAATTGGTAGCATTTATTATGCGTCTGATAAAGCGATGTTTGATGCGCTAACTCAGCGAAAGGTCACTATCGCACATTTGCGCGAGTTGTTTCTTTCTAGAGGGATTGTCATTTCTCCTGATACTGATAAAGAGGCTTTGGCGCGACAATTCAGCAGTTTTTTTCATGATTACGCTGACTACCAAAAACTGTCTCTCTTAATTGGTGCTCACAGTGTTAGAGAGCGAACTACCAACATAAGTATTACGACCGCTGTCACTGCTGATGATATGATGAAATCCCTGGAGTCGACTAAAGAATTTTTCGAAGCAGAAGAAAACGACGTCATCGACATCTCGTCTGTGGATGGGGTGATTACGTGCACTATTCACTACCAGAAAACTGATTTTGGCCAGTCTGAATTTAGACAGGTAGTTCAAAAGCAGGCTGTTATAACGTTCGAGCCTCTTCGTAAGGGATGGAAAATTAGCGGTCCTATGAACGATAAGTTCAAAAACCTGAGTGCTCAACTGCAAAGCCAAATTGAAATTATGACTTCAAGTGAAGTAAAGGTTTCGGAAATATCTCTTTCTGCATACCCCGATCCGGAGCTCCGCACCCGTTTTTTTAGAGAGTTGATTGAGAGACTGCCGAAATTTAAGCAAGTCGATGTCATTGATGTGGCTACATTCAATCCTAAGCTTAAAGAGGTCGATTTGACTGTCGACGACCTACAGGGCGATGAAGATGAAGAGTTTCCACCTGAAAGCCCGCGTCCGACTACTCATATTACTAAAGCTCAGCTAAGTGGGCAGGGAGTTTTAGAGTCTGAGCAGTTGTTGGCGCTTGAGGCTCAGGGTTTTTATATCTGCAAAATTTTATGGCATGCCAAGGATAGCAATCAGGTCGATTCCGATATATATGTAATGGAGTCTCAGTTCGGAAATAAATCGGCGTGTTCTGATTTTTCTTATATAATCAAGGGCGTTCAGCACTATCAGAGTCATGGAGTTTATGGCGCAAGGGTTAAAGCTTCCCCCCCGGAGGAGGATCGGATAAAGAAGCTAATCGTTCGCGCTGCGGAAGATACCATTAAATTTCTCACCACAGGGAAAACATAATGCGAAATGTCAGGCTTCGTGCTTTCTCACTGCGCATTGGTGCGGAGTCAGATAAAGTTATCTCCATGCTCAATTCAACAACTTTCAGCATTGAAGAAGGCTCAGGCGTTGAGCTAATCGATCAGGAGCTTGGCTTTTCTATATTTAAGTATCACGAACAGAGCGAAATAATCGATGATATTACCGACGTGTATGGTGAGACACAGCGTAACGCATACCTTCAATATATAAGTTTCAAGTTTTATATGATTCAAATATCTGATGGTGTTCATCAGATTTTTATAGAATCGTCCCCGAAAAGCCTCAAGCAGTTTGTATCCACGCTACGTCGCGCATTTTCGGGACCTTTTTCGTTCGAGCCTGTGAAGCTTGATGTTTATGAGTGGTACAAAAAATTTCAAACTTTTCCTAATATTACAAGGGTTCGCATTTTGAAAGCGCAATCCTCAATCATAAATATTGATGGGGAGTCATCTTTTAGAATCGCAGTGGAGTCGTCGTCGAACGCAATTATTCAAATGGAGGGCATCGTTGGTGATAGAAAGCTATCTTTGGATAAGCTGCGACTATCATTTTTTTATAACCACACTGAAAGAGTTGTTGACCTGTCAGGTGGATTTAATTTGGCGGTGATCGGCTGGAACGCACCTGAAGCATTAAAGTTTATTATGTCGGTCAGGGCTTGCGAGTTAATTTAGTGAGTGTTGGTGTGACGCTGGCGAAAGCTCTTTCAGCTTTAAATCCTGCCTCCTCATCACCCGATGGCATCCATCTGCCATACACTCTGGCAATCATTGTCCAATCGGTATGCCCCATCTGCTTGGCCACCCACATCGGATGCTCTCCAGCTGAAAGCATCATTGAGGCGTAGGTGTGCCGGGTTTGATAGGGGCGTCGATATCGAACGCCCGCTTTCTTCATCGCCGGCACCCACATCGTCTTCCGGATCGGCCCATCGCCCGCCCACCGTTCAAGAGTGCGCGGGTTCTGGAATACCTCAGCATCCGCCAGGAACGTGTGTGCCTTTTGCGCTTTCAATGCCTCCAGCGCAGGTCGGAGCAGCTTCACACTTCGGCGCCCGGCGGCAGTCTTCGTTGTTTCCGCCTTTCCCTTTCCGGCCTGGGTCATCGCACGGCTGATCATCACCTCTTCGCGCAGCCAGTCGATATCACCCCAGTCCAGCGCCACAAGCTCACTGGTGCGCAGGCCTGTCCACAGAGCGAACTGCATCATGTTGCGCGCCTGGCCGGAGAGGGCGGTCAGCACCGCCTGTTGTTCTTCAGGGCTGAACGGGTCCACATCATCATCTTTGGGAGGTGCGGATTTACGGGAATAAGTCCAGCCCGCCAATGGATTCAGTTCAATCAGCTCTTCCTCGGTGGCATCGTTAAGTGCGGACCGAAGGCAACTCTGGATATTGCTGAGCGTCTTGTTGCTCACCTCCAGGGTGTCGAGCCAGTCGCGCACCGCCTTCCGTTTCAGGTCCACTAGCATCGAATCGCCCAGGGCCGGGATTAGGCGAAGGGTGACCAGCTTTCGGTAACCGTCGAAGGTGCTGCTGGCGATGTGCTTTTCCTTGGCCGCCAGCCACCTGGTCAAGAAACCATTGACTGTCTCGCGGGATGCCTCGGGCGCAAACTTCGCCGCCCGAGCAGATCCCGGGAAGGTCACCGAGTAATCGAAGGTGCCGATCGATATTGCGTGCTCGATCGCAGCCTTATGCTGCTCGGCCTTCTTCAGGTTAGTGGCGGTGGGCTTGAGCGTGATCCGCTCGCGGCACCTGACGCCCCGATACATGAACGTGATTTCGATACTCGTATCGGAGACTGCCCGAACTCCCCTCCCGCCTCTACCCATGATTCATATCCCTCTACATCGAGAAGCGTCCGGCCATCCGGCGCCTTGATCCATATCTCACCGAGCCGCCAGATGCCGTCACGGATCTTTGAGCGGATCGCGTCTTCTGTATAGCCAGACTCGCTGGCAAATTTCCTAACGGTCACATAGCGCATAACTTCACTGCTCTTCGTGTCGCGACACGTTTTCGTTATTCGCGGATGGTGTCGCGCCACGGCTATGTGTCACACGCATCGGGAAAGCCTCGCCTTCCCATTTCCCGGCCATGCCACGAATGTGATGACGGTCAACGTGTGGTCGTTGCTCCTTGCGGGCGTACAGGTTGGCGCAGGCGTTGAACTGGTCCAACTCGCTCCCAGCATCAATCAGCACCTGGTGCTGGGTAACGTTGACCTTGATCCAACCATCCTTGGTTTTCCCGTGATCACTGGTGCGGCTCAGGATGAACCGGCGCCCGCTGTTCCTGGCGCCACTGGACGACTCGTTCAGGTAATAGGCGATGCCGCCCTGGCGTACCCGTAGGGTTGTTTTAGCCATCGGGTTACTCCGACTCGGCCGCTACGTGCAGGTTGAGGTTAAACCTGCATTCCTGAGCCAGTCGCATCAGCTCACCGATCTTGGTCTGGTCGTCCTGCAGCATCTGGCCCAGGTGGACCAAGCGGGAACCGAGGTTGGCCAGCTCGCCAGCACGGTTACGCCCCATCATTATCTTTGCACCGCCGTTTATGAGCGGGCTTGAACGGGAGTCGTTGCTATTGGTTTTCATGCGAGTCTCCAGAGTGATCCAGGTCACAACAGCAATTAACGAATGGGCAATCTGCGAAACGGCCGGACACAGAGCTCACTGTTCTTCTCGTAGTTGAACTGGTATCCGCTGCCGAACAGCATGCAGAAGGCGTGGTTTTCCGAGCGCTGAGAACTTGACCAATAGGTGCCTTCAAGGATCAGATTCGGCAGGTACTGCCAGACCTGATGTAGCTCGCCGATGGAGGGCAAATAGAAGTCATATCGTCCGTCGGCGGTGTAGTTTCCTGCGGCTGTGGCTGCTGGAAACTCACCTTCCGTTTCCAGCAGCGTGGTGGTGTTCAGCACGCCGTTGATACGGCTGGAGGCGGTGGTGCGGGTTCTGGTCGAACCCCATGCGAAGTCACCCAGCTCATCAGAGCTGACAATCAGGTGGTACGGGCCGTCGGGGTAATGGCGAATGCCTGCGTAGATACCGCCTTGGCCAACCCAGTAACTGCCGAGCTCTGGGGCTTCTCCTGCCTCGTTCAGAAAATTTGATGCGCTGATTGTGCGTGACTTCGGCACTGTTCTCGATGGTTCGGCCTGCAATGGGTAAGACAGCGTTCGCTGTGAACATCGCCGAGAGCGTGGCGGTGGACCAGGGCAAGTCGGCGCTCATCGTCTCGCTGGAGATGACCAATGAGGCGTTGATGGATCGCATCCTGGCATCGCTGGGCAAGATCCCGCTGCCGGCGCTCAAGGATGGCAGTGCTACCAGCGAATACGGCACCGAGCTGACTGCTGCGGCCTGGAAGGTCAAGAACTCCAAGCTCCATATGTCCGACCGTCCAGGCATGACCGCGCCACGTCTTCGCTCGTTGGGACGACGCCACAAGCAACGCTATGGCCTCGACCTGCTGGTACTGGACTACCTGCAGCTCATGGAGGGAACAGGCCGCGGTGGTAACCGTACCGAAGATGTCAGCGACATGAGCCGCCAAGCGAAGCTGATGGCGCGGGAGCTGGATTGCCCGGTGATCATCTTGTCGCAACTAAATCGCGGCCTGGAGCAACGTCCGAACAAGCGCCCAATGATGTCGGACCTGCGCGAATCCGGCGCCATCGAGCAGGACGCGGACATCATCATGTTCGTGTACCGCGATGAGGTTTATCACCCTGATACCGACCAGAAAGGGATCGCGGAAATCATCATCGGCAAGGCGCGTAACAGCGAGATTGGTACCGTCCGGACAGCGTTTCTGGGTAAGTACAGCCGGTTCGAGAAACTGTCTGCAGGGTGGGTTGGCTGAGGATTGAATTGATCCATCACCGCAGCGAGTTGAGAGACGTACCGAGGAACGCCCATCGCTGCCATCCTCCAAGAACCCCATTGCTCCAATAGCCACTCGGTGTCGCCCAGGGGTTTATTGACGTACGTGCGCTTCTTCATGCCACTTTCCTCCGGGTTGGATCGGGATCGCTCAGGCCAAACAGATCGCGTAAAAGCTTGTCAGCCACTTTGCTGGTTGCCCCGCCCTCGATCAGCCAACGCTGGCCGAAGTCATGGAAACCGATCTGGGCCCGGCTACCGTGCCAACTGGCGACCATATCCAACAGGCATGCCAGTGCAGTCGCCCCTGGTTGATGCTGGCCGTCGGGTAGTCGGTGCAATGCGAGCTCCTGCCCAGGGCGAAAACGCTCAACTGGTACGAGCGGCTGAGCAGGCCAACATTCCGCTGATGACTTCCGATGTGTTTCCCCCAAACACATTCATGGCGCGGAGCGCGCAAGTGGCGGGGGAGAGAATTCCTTTTGCCGGCACTGCGGGCGCGAGACAAACCCAACGGGAGGCCAGGGTCGCTGCCGCTGAGGGGTTGAATGCCCAGTATCCGCAGCCCGAAGCCCATCAATTGATGGACAGCCTCCAGGCGCGGGTTGGCCGCAGGCGTCAAGCGGCTGGTAACAGGATCGGTAGGTACGAAACCGAGCTTGATCAAGCGGGTGTAGTGCCATATGCCAGGACCAGCGCCGCTGCAGATGAGGCACTCACCGAGTTGAACAGGCCCGGTATTGTCGGAAGTCCAGAGGCCACGAACGAAATCCGGCAGTTCATGCAAACGCTGGATTCGGCGCCACAAACTTACTCCTCACTTAGGGAGAACCGTACTGCATTGCGCGATTTGGTTCGTTCGTTCGATGGTGCTGCTCGAAGCCAGCTGCCTACGAGGGCCCGTGCTCTGTTGACTCGAGTGCAATCCGCGCTTACTGACGACATGAGCGAGGTCGCACAGGCGAATCTCTCTGCTCAAGACTTCCTCAAGCTTCGGCGAGCGAACGTGGTTTACGGGGAGGAGGCGGGCAGGGTCAGCAACTCACGGATGAAGTCGGTGCTTGATAAGGGAGACGTTACCCCTGAAGTCGCTGAGGGCTTACTTTTCAGTCGCAAGCCAAGCGAGGTCCGGAGCCTGTTTCAGAGCCTGGATACAGAGGGAAGGCAGGCTGCCCGGGCCACGATCATTCAAAAGCTTCTCAGAGATTCACAAGGCGTAGATGGGCTGTCTCCGGATCGATTCCTGAATAATCTGAACAAGATGCCGGCTCAGGCAAACGTCTTTTTCAGGGATGCCGATCGCCGGCAACTTGAGGGATTACGCCAGGTTTTAGACGCCACCCGGCGTGCTGGGCAGGCTGGTGTCATGACTAACACCGGCCAGCAGAACTACAGCATCGGTGGGTTTGCAGCTGCTTCCGCGGCCGGACTTAAAGCCATCCCCATCGCCGGAGCTATTGGTGGGTTTGCCCGTCTTTACGAGAGCGCACCGGTGCGGAACGCCCTGATTCGCCTTGCTGAGAACCCCAACACTGGCGCCTCTGTCGCGTCGGCTCGAGCATTGGCAGCGAGGTTTTCACCTTATATCCAGGCATTGCAGTCCAGTGAAGGTGACGATGGGATCTCTGACCTACGTAGGCCCGACGAATTATCAGCATCACCGACGCAGGCGACCAAGGATTGATCGTGCCGCAAGCGTACGTCAGTGTTATTCGGTAGTTGGAGGATGGTTATTTCTTGGGGGTATCAGCGTTCTTGCGAGGATGCCTGGGATAAGAATTAAGATCGCCAGCTTTTAGGCTGTGGTAGTCAGCAACTTAAAATACGCTTCTGCAGAGGTAATGGGCTTGTGTTGATCGGGCTTCGCCTTTAGGCTTCGTGACGTTGCGGTGAACCCGCGGCCGGGTGTCAGAGCCTGAATGTTCGAGGCGCATAGCGCCATAGCTGGTAGAGAAGTGCTTTCAAAGGCTTAGCTGCTGCTTTTCTATGGCGGTCCGTGCGGGGCAGGCTTAGGCCTGGCCGGTTCCCTCGGACGCCGGTTTCTGACCCCCGTACGGTCCGCCACCCTCTGCGTGTCAGAACGTTGGGGTGGACGGGTCCTCAACTGTCCGAGGAGATAAGGAAAATGGAATATCCCCCTTTTAAGCCCGAGCGCCACCCTGCGCAGATAGTTTGCAGTGACAAGTACCTCGGAGGATTTCGAGATGTTTGATCTCCATCTGCTTGTCGATCTACCCAAGCCCAGCTCCATCGATACAACGTCCCTAAGTCTCGAAGATGCGGCAGCCAAACTTCGTCGGGCCGCATGTCTACGCCTGAATGGTGCCCAAAGCATCTTGCTCCATTATCCGAAGGATATTGAGCTTGCTGTCGAGCTCCTTGATGATGCGGCGGTGCTGTTCGATATGTCATTTAAGCGTCTGACGGGCATGCCTGCACAGCGGCTCCACAAGCAATTTGAGCAGTGCCACTCGATACCTTCAGTCAAAGGATGTCCAGGTATTCGTACGCCATGGGATAAAGATTTTGCTGAGGTGATTCAAGATGGTGTCGGTTGTGCGGAAAGTTGGCTCAGCGGCTCACCATCGCCGCTGTGGTGGGCCTTAGCGCATAACCGAAAGCGTCATGCAGTCGGTGATTATCAAGAAGCTTTTGAGGCGGGGTTTGTGTCACGTTTGCAGCAGGCGTTAATGGTGCAGGCTAAGACTGAGAGTCCCACGTCGACATGTTTTGACGCTTGATATCAGCGGACCCTCTGCTCTTGTGATTAATATCGTTTGATCAGAGGGTTTCTTTTCGAGTAGTCGATCACAGAATGCCGGTATCGACCGGCGTTCTTGAAAAAATCGGATTCGTCAGAACATCAGAGACGATAAATCTGAAAGTTGAAGCTTTCCTGCGAAAGAGCCATGGGGCTCATTAACAATGTTGCCGGTAATGTTTTCGGGAAAAGTCTGATGTTTTTTAGGAAAAGTCCTACATAAATATTTTGACATTCATGGATGTCAAATTTAAATCTTGCCATCCGTCGGAAATGTTTTTATCTGGAATGTGCATATACTTATTTAATTGTATTTAAATCAATAAGTTGGTTTCGTTTTTGTCATAAGTCTGTAATTAGCCAGAATGTTGGCTAGCCCGAGCTTCGATGTTAGTTTGCCAGCCTTTGTAATTCGACGGATCGAACATGTCTTTATTCCTGCCACGGACTCGGCTCCTGCTGGGCGTCTGCCTGCTCACTTGCTTCGCGCTGAACAGCGCGTCGGCTGCCCCCACGCCTGGCGATCAGGACCTGATTCGCGACCGCCAAAACCGCCTGCTGGAAGAACAGCAGCGGCGCCTTGAAGAGCTCAAGGATCTGCCCGGCAAAGAAGCAAAACCCGTCGCTCCCGCTGTTCCAGTGGACACCCGTTGCTTCCCCATCAAAGACATCGAAATCAAAGGCGCCGACAGCCTGCCTGCCGGTGACCGCGAACGCCTGCTCAAGCCTTATATCGGCCAGTGCCTGGGCGTGTCCCAGCTCAATGAGTTGCTCAAGGTCATCACCGACTACTACATCGACAAAGGCCTGGTCACCAGCCGCGCTTACTTGCCGCAGCAAGACCTTTCCACGGGGCATCTGCAAGTGTTGGTGGTGGAAGGCAAACTCGAAGGCTTGAAAGGCGCTGACAACAGCGGTCTGTCAGACCGCGAACTGGCCATGACCTTTCCCGGTAAAAACGGCGACTTGCTGAACCTGCGAGAAATCGAGCAGGCCATTGATCAGCTCAACCGTTTGCCATCCAATCAGGCGCAAATGGAGCTGGCGCCAGGCGATGCTGTTGGCGGCAGTTCGGTGCTGGTGAAAAACAACCCGCAGAAGCCTTGGCGTGCCAGCCTGTCACGTAATAACGATGGTCAAAAAAGCACGGGCGAACAGCAATGGGGCACTGGACTTGAGTGGGACAACCCTTTGGGG
>NZ_WNNK01000045.1 GCF_009724245.1 Pseudomonas spelaei
GTGACGCAGGCAAAGGCAGCTATAGGCCTTAAGACAAGAGTTTTTAAACGGCCAATACAGGTAATGACGATTGTTCGGTCTTTGCCAGAGGACCTGTATATGGTTACATAAATTGCGCTTTCTATACTATGGAAAGAATAGGTAGCTATTCCTGCATATCATTTGATCTGGCTGAAGATTTTCCGCCCATCTCCCGAGAAGTCCGGTGCAGCTACTCCGGGGATAGATAGTGCATGAGTGACTAAATTTTCTAGAGCTACTGATTCGCCGAATCAGTCCGTAGCGGTGCTGAAGTGTGCCTGTCCTCTGATCCGGGCTACCCATGAGCCGGTTGAGCTTTCTGACTGTGAATGCGCAGGCAAGCGCAAGCATACACGCCGTGAACGCTTCTTCCCTGAGACGGATCAAGTCATGCCCTGGAGCGCATTGGTAAAACTGATTGAACCGTATTACCAATGGCTGGCGGGGGTCGAAAACCTTATCCTCTGAAAACCAGGTTACGCATCAGCTGTTGCAAAACTGGTTCTCCTTGAGCGACCCAGCGATGGAGGGGGCACTGTATGAAATCACGCCATACGACAGTTCGCGGGTTTGAATCTGAGTGCACCGATTCCTGAAGACGCCATGATCATGAACTTACGGCACTTGCTGGAGAAACATAAGCTAGCGCCTGCAATACTCGCTGTCATCAATGTCTATTTGCAAGACAAATCCCAGTCGCTGCGCCAGGGCACCGTCGTTGATGCGACCGTTATTCGTGCCCGCGCTCGATAAAGAACGAAGACGGAGAGCGCGATGCCGAGATGCAAAAGACCAAGAAAGGTAACTAGTAATTCTTCGGTATGAAGACCCATATTTGCGCCGATGAAGAGTCGGGATTCGTTCATCACATCCATGGCACCACAGCCAAAGTGGTCGATGCCACGCGGGTCGCCGAGCTGCAGCATGGCCAAGAAACGCGGTGCATTCGGACGCTGAATACACTGGCGTCAAGAAACGTGAAGACATGAAAAATCGTAAAGTGATCTAGCAAATTTTGGGTCGCGCCCCACCTATTCCAAGTTGAATAAACGCAGCCTACTGTACAAGCTCAAACGCAAGATCGGACACTGCAAAGCTCAGAAGCGGGCCAAGGTTGAGCATCCTTTCCGGCTTATCAAACGCAGTTCGGTGAGGTAAAAGTACTCTTACGTGGTCTGATGAAAAGCACGGCTCAGTTGACCATGCTGTTCGCCCTATCGAACCTGTGGATGGCTCGAAAACAAGCGATGGGTATGGCGAGTCATGTGCTTAACACGGAGATCCGGGCGAAAACGCCCTCAATGCCCAATACACCGTTCGCTTGAGCAAATGGCGGTGCGCTTAGGGAAAGTTGCGACCGCCGCCGGTACACGGCAAGTTGATTGGAGCATCCGTAGCGCGAACTCTATGATTCTCTTCTTATGAAAAAACGGCTCAAAATTTAGGAATTTTCCTAAGGTGCATAAGTTGAACTCCGACTAAACCTTTCTGGTGGCTATATGATTATAATGACTTTTCAGAGCAGCTTTATGATCTTAAAGTGTTTAAAAGTTATATCTTAAGTGTTGCGTAATAGAATCCTGAGTGGGCTAAATTCTAGCTTTAACTATGACGCTAAGTAATTTTTTTAATTATGATCTTAGATGAATTTTTTTAGGGGTGTGTATGGAGCAGATAAGCGTTGTAATCGCCGACGACCATCCGATCATATTGTCTGGCGTTGCTTTTATACTGTCCAATAAAAGCCAGTATAAAGTCACGGGGACAGCTCAAAGCTCGACAGAGCTAATCTGTTTATTAAGAGAAAAATTGCCCGATATATTAATATGTGATTATAACATGCCAGGGGATAATGTTTATGGCGACGGCATGAGATTGTTTGAGTATATTTTACGAAGTTTTCCTCGGGTCAAAATTATTGTTCTAACGATGGTGTCCATGCATTCTATAATTTCAAGGCTTTATGATATTGGTGTGAGAGCTGTTGTTTATAAAGGCCAGGAGCCTCGCGAAATATTGAATGTGCTTGAGCGTGTCAGAAGCGGCGGGATTTGCGGAGTTAAAACTAGCTTGAGTTTTACCTCCTCGGGTTGTGATGCTTTTTCCAAGCTGACAAAGAAAGAGATAGAAGTGGTGCGTCATTTTCTTTGCGGAATAAGCGTGTGTGAAATCGCACTGATTCTAAGAAGAAGTGTCAAAACTGTCAGCACTCAGAAACGATCTGCGATGATTAAGTTGAATGTCGCAACAGATCAGGAATTGGTAATGTTAAATATGCAGAAAGAGCTGTCCTGAGTGTAAGTGGACTGGAGAATATAACCATACTTAAAGAGCTTTGGCATCGCCTATATCTGAAGTGGCATAGTTAGCGCTGGGCGAATGATTAACGCGCTCCCTAATCAATCTGCGTTTGCCATCCGGTGATATCTGGACCAGCATCGTATGGTCAATTGATGTTGTGCGGCTTCATAACGCAAATCAGAAGAGCTGCAGATTTCGCTAAAATTAGCTTTTGATTGGTTTTTCATCATTTAGCGCTCTATCGATTTTCGGGCGTTGACCATCGTTGACGAATTTTGTAATGCGTGTCCAAAATTAGGAATTTTCTGAAGGTTATGATCTTAAATATAGGCTAAATATATAGCTAATACGTCCGGTCTAAGCGTGGAGTGTGTCATGGTTTTTCATCTGTATGAGGTTGGGTGGATGAATTTATTTGTTTTAGATTCGGGGGGTATATTAAATGCATGAAATTTACCTCTAGTAAATTCAGTTTTAGTTGGCTCCCGAGAAACTTAAAATTCTGGGCGCAGTCACAAAAAAACTGATCCTAGAAAATATAGTATCCGTTAACACTGGTGTCAGTACATAAATATGCAGCAAATATCATTGCGACGGCTTTCATAACTTGCCTTTCACGGCAAATAGTTACGTTCTGCCAACCTATTCTGAAGAGAGGCTTGCACTGAAAATGGTGAAGAATGAGAAACAAATTCATAATATTCCTAAAATCAAAACATTTACCCGTGAATACACCGAAAAAATTGGAAGTGACACATCGGATTATGATGTAGAAGAGTCAGGGTCTTATACTGAATCTTTCGCTGAGCCTGAATTGCAAGCGCCATTTCTAAAGCCGGGAATTCAAGCAGAGAGCAGTGTGGGCGGCCAAGTTTTCGCGAAAAATTCGGAGGTTATTCATGAGACCGTTGAGGATTGTCATAAAGTAGGCGCGGCGGAAATTCTAGCCAAGATACCATCGCATATGATAAAAAATAGTAATCAGCTATCGAAGCTAAATAAAACAGAAAGTGAGAATTTTGCTTCGCATCAAAACGATCTTATCAGAGATGATGTAGAGGAATCGGAATATTATATTGAGCCCGGCCCGCAGATTCCGACTTTCAGCCCTGATGTTAAGTCTGGTAGTACTAAGCAGAATATCATTTCCGAGCGCGATGGTATGAGTTCGATTGGTCCGACAGAACATAAAGAAAGTGCAGCGGAAATTGTGCCTCACATACCATCGCGTATGATAAAAAATAGTACTCAATTATCAAAGCTGAGTACGTCAGAAAGTGAGAATTTCGCTTCACGTCAAAATAAACCTATCGGAGGTGAACTTCCGGATGGAGATGTAGAAGAATCGGAATATTATATTAAGCCCAGTCCGCAGATTCGGCCTTTTGGTCCTGAGGTTGAGACTGGAAGCGGTAAGCAGGATTTGATTTCTGAGCGTGATGGTATGAGTTCGCCTGGCCTGCCCGGACATAAAGAAGATACAGCGAAAAATATGATCCAGATACCACCACAAACGATAGAGGATAGTGCTCAGCTATCAAAGACAAATCGATCTGGAAGTGAGCGTCTTGCGTCACATCAAAGAGAACCTATCAAAAGTAATCTTTCGAATGGTGATGTCGAAGAGTCTGAAAATTATATTGAATCTAACCGAGGGATTTCGCCTCTCAGCCCTAGAATCGAGTCCGAGGATAGTAAGAAGGCTTTGATTTCGGAATACGGCGCTATCAATTCGACTGGGTCAGTCGGGGTCATTAAAGATGATGGTCAATCGAAACTGGGTGTCCCAGCAGTCTTGCTAATTAGTCGAGATAGCGACGTGCATAGGTTGGCTGACGTCGGTATTCCTCTGGCTAATAACGGTCTAAACGACCCAGCTAGTGGCGTGAAATGTCTACCACGCGACAGTGCTTTCTGCCATCAAGAGGAAGTAAGACTGCCGATTACAATTCATAGTTTGCAACTGAATGTAGGTGATGGCTTTCGGGACGAAAAAAATCAAAATACTAAACCGATAAACCAAAGCTCGCCAACAGTGGATGCTAATGCGAAGGTAAAAAAATATGAAGATAGCCGTGAAGTAATGGAGCGGTCGTCTGGGCTAATAAGTGATGGTTTTCAATCGCAATGTGAGAAGACGCCGGGAGTCGGAGAGGACGACACGGAGCAGGTATGGGAGTTTAGTGGATATAAATTAGCGCTTAATGCCGAGGCATCTGCGGGTTGTCAGGATTTGAGAGTTTACATTTTGTCGAGCGAGGAAAACACAAAATCAAATTCTTGTTGGGAGTTACCGTTTTTATCATATGAATTTCCGACGTTCATTAGTGATTTTGCGGACGTGCGCGGACTGCGTGTATCGTGGTTAGCGGGGCAGCAGTTGGCGATAGCACAGGGCGTTGAAGCACCTGAATGGTCCGCGATGGGAAGTGAGTGGCGGCAAGGTGGGAATACCATGGGCTTAGAATATCTTTACCTAAACTTGCATGGATTTTTATTCAATGGCCCTGCTAATTTTAACGACATTTTGGATGTCCATTATTATGAGGTCATACAAAGTTCAATTGATGTAAGCCTAGGTCATCTAACAGAGAGTTTTCAGGCTGATCTATTTTTTAGTAGTAATGATCAGATTATAAGTTGTCATGAAACCTATCTAGTTTGGGACTTCAATTCGCAGTTTAATGCTTTTCTGGATGTCTTTGCTCAGGGTAGAGATTGTGAAAAAATGTTGAGCCGAGAGTTTGTAGGCGACGGGTTCACTCCTGTGGATTCTCTGGAAACCCCTCAAGATTGCAGTGCCTATTTTTTCACGAGGAGCACTGATTTTTTAGCTATTACACAGGCATCGGTTTGGATTTGACTTGATTTTCCTTCCTTAAGCAGACGACTATCGGATTCGTTCTGGTATTTAAGTTCGTCTACATTTGTAGCGATCCTTGGAGACATAGAAATGTTAGTGTCTTATCGTTTGGGCCGAATTCAAGCTTTGCATATAGCGAAGAAGCGATTGGTACTGAGGGTTTTCGATGGTTGTCAATTCGATTTGTTTGGTGTTGCTTTCTTCACTGTATTGATAAATGTATTAATGTTAGTGCCATCGATTTACATGCTACAAGTGTACGACCGCGTGCTGTCCTCCCAGAATGAAACCACCCTGGTGATGTTGACGCTGATGGTCGTCGGGTTCTTCGCGTTTATTGGGCTGCTGGAAGTCATCCGCAGTTTTGTGGTGATCCGGATCGGCAGCCAGTTGGAGCGGCGCTTCAACTTGCGCGTGTACAAGGCTGCGTTTGAGCGCAACCTGCAGCGCGGGCAAGGCCATGCCGGGCAATCCCTGGGCGACCTCACGCATATTCGCCAATTCATCACCGGGCCGGCGCTGTTCGCGTTTTTTGATGCGCCGTGGTTTCCCATCTACCTGTTCGTGATTTTCCTGTTCAACGTGTGGCTCGGCGTACTTTCCACGGCCGGCGCCGTATTGCTGATCGGCCTGGCGTGCCTCAACGAATACCTGACCAGAAAGCCGTTGGGCGAGGCCAGCGGTTTCTCCCAGCAATCGACCCAACTGGCCTCCAGCCATTTGCACAATGCCGAAACCATCCAGGCCATGGGTATGCTCGGTGCGCTGCGTACGCGCTGGTTTGCCGTGCATTCGCAGTTCCTCGGCCTGCAGAACAAGGCCAGCGACACCGGCTCGGTGGTCACTTCCCTGAGCAAATCCCTGCGTTTGTGCCTGCAATCCCTGGTGCTGGGTTTGGGCGCGTTGCTGGTGATCAAGGGTGATATGACCGCCGGGATGATGATCGCCGGTTCGATCCTGATGGGCCGCGTACTCAGCCCTATCGACCAGTTGATCGCCGTGTGGAAGCAATGGAGCTCTGCCAAGCTGGCCTACCAGCGCCTGGACGAGCTGCTGCGCGAATTCCCGCCGGAAGGCGAACAGATGGGCTTACCGGCGCCCAAAGGCCAGGTGAGTTTCGAACAGGTGAGTGCCGGCCCGCCCGGGCGACGCATGGCAACCCTGCATCAAGTCAGCTTCCACCTCGGCGCCGGCGAAGTGTTGGGCGTGCTCGGCGCCTCGGGCTCCGGCAAATCCACCCTGGCGCGCGTGTTGGTGGGCGTATGGCCGACCCTGGCCGGCACCGTGCGCCTGGATGGCGCGGACATTCACCGCTGGGACCGTGACGACCTCGGCCCGCATCTCGGCTACTTGCCCCAGGACATCGAACTGTTCAGCGGCAGCATTGCCGACAATATCGCGCGCTTTCGCGACGCCGACCCCGCGCTGGTGGTAAAGGCGGCGCAACAGGCCGGCGTGCATGAGCTGATCCTGCGCCTGCCGCAGGGCTACGACACGGTGCTGGGCGACAACGGTGGCGGCCTGTCCGGCGGCCAGAAACAGCGGGTTGCCCTGGCCCGTGCGCTGTACGGCGCGCCGCGCCTGATCGTGCTGGATGAGCCCAATTCCAATCTCGACACCGTCGGCGAAGCCGCGCTGGCCAGTGCCATCGTGCAGATGAAGACCCAGGGCAGCAGTGTGATCCTGGTCACCCATCGTTCTTCGGCGCTGGCCCAGGCCGATAAATTGCTGGTGCTCAACGAAGGGCACCTGCAGGCGTTCGGGCCCAGCCAGGAAGTGCTGCGCGCCTTGTCTCGCCTGCGCGGACAACCACCTCAAGATAGGGACGAGCTTGCTCGCGAAGGAAGTTAACGATGACGCGTAAAACTTGGATTCCTACGATGTCTGTGAGCTTTTCGTCTGAGCACCGCTCAGAGACAAGCTCGCTCCTGAGGGTTTTGTGTCCTTACGGTGGGAAACCAAGCGTATGAGCACCAACAATAGCATTCAAAACAACCACGACTATGAGCAGGCTCACCCTGAGCGCGACGCGCGGTTTTTCTCTTGGATGGGATGGCTGCTGACGGTGATCGGTGCCGGTGGCTTCTTCCTCTGGGCCAGCCTGGCACCGCTGGACCAGGGCATTCCGATACAGGGTACGGTGGTGGTGTCAGGCAAGCGCAAAGCCGTGCAAACCCTCAGCCCCGGTGTAGTCAGCCGGATCCTGGTACGCGAGGGCGAGCTGGTGAAACAGGGCCAGCCGCTGTTTCGGCTCGACCAGACGCGCAACCAGGCCGATGTGCAGTCGCTGCAAGCCCAATACCGCATGGCGTGGGCCAGCGTGGCGCGCTGGCAGAGCGAGCGTGACAACCAGTTCTCCATCACCTTTCCCGCCGAACTCAGCGCCAATCCCGACCCGGCGCTGGCCTTGGTCCTCGAAGGCCAGCGCCAGCTGTTCAGCAGCCGCCGTGAAGCCTTTGCCCGTGAACAGGCCGGCATCCGCGCGAGTATCGAAGGGGCCACTTCGCAATTGGGCGGCATGCGCCGTGCCCGCAGCAACTTGACCGCGCAGGCGCAATCCTTGCGCGATCAACTAGCCAACCTGCAACCCCTGGCCGACAACGGCTACATCCCACGCAACCGATTGATGGAGTTCCAGCGCCAACTGTTCCAGGTGCAACAGGACCTGGCGCAAAACACTGGCGAAAGTGGCCGGGTGGAACAGGGCATCCTCGAGTCGCGGCTCAAGCTGCAGCAACACAGCGAGGAGTACCAGAAGGAAGTACGTAGCCAGCTGGCCGACGCGCAACTGCGCAGCCTGACCCTGGAGCAACAACTCACGTCGGCCGGCTTCGACCTGCAGCACAGCGAAATCAACGCGCCAGCCGATGGCATCGCGGTCAACCTCAGCGTGCACACCGAAGGCGCCGTGGTTCGCGCCGGCGAAACCCTGCTGGAAATCGTGCCCCAAGGGGCACGCTTGGAAGTGGAAGGGCGCTTGCCGGTGCACCTGGTCGACAAGGTCGGCACCCACCTGCCGGTGGACATTTTGTTCACCGCCTTCAGCCAGAGCCGCACACCGCGTGTGCCGGGGGAGGTGAGCCTGATCTCCGCCGACCAGATGCTCGACGAAAAGACCAGCCAGCCGTATTACGTGCTGCGCACCACCGTCAGCGAGGCAGCGCTAGAGAAACTGCATGGCCTGGTGATCAAGCCCGGCATGCCTGCCGAGATGTTCGTGCGCACCGGCGAGCGCTCGCTGCTCAATTACCTGTTCAAGCCGCTGTTGGATCGCGCCGGCTTTGCGTTGACTGAGGAATAAACATGAAACCTATGTTCTTTGCCTTGCTGTTCAGCTGTGCCAACGCCCAGGCAGCGATGGGGCCATTCGATGTATACGAGCAGGCTCTGCGTAACGATCCGATATTCCTCGGCGCGATCAAAGCACACGACGCAGGCCTGGAAAACCGCGCCATTGGCCGCGCGGGCCTATTGCCTAAGCTGTCCTATAACTACAATAAGGGCCGCAACAAATCCGAGGTATACTTGCCGGATAGATGCGGCGGTAGCTGCCGCGAGGATCGTAATTACAGCAGCTACGGTTCCACGTTCAGCCTGCAACAACCGCTGTTCGACTACGAAGCCTATGCCAACTACCGCAAGGGTGTGGCCCAGGCGCTGTTTGCCGATGAAAGCTTTCGCGACAAGAGTCAGGCCCTGTTGGTGCGGGTGCTGAGCTATTACACCCAGGCGCTGTTTGCCCAGGATGAAATCGACATCGCCCGCGCCAAGAAAATGGCCTTTGAGCAGCAGTTCCGGCAGAACGAACACTTGTTCAAACATGGCGAAGGCACCCACACTAATATGCTCGAAGCCGAATCTCGTTATGAGCTGGCGACCGCCGAAGAGATCCAGGCGCTGGATGAGCAGGATGCGTCCTTGCGCGAGTTGGGCGCGTTGATTGGCGTGCAGAACGTCAACATCGGCGACCTGGCGCCGCTGAACCAAAGCTTTGCCGCGTTCACGCTGACGCCGGCCAACTACGACACCTGGCATGAACTGGCGCTGAGCAATAACCCCACACTGGCCTCCCAGCGCCAGTTCCTGGAAGTGGCGCGTTATGAAGTGGAGCGCAACCGCGCCGGGCATCTGCCAAAAATCACCGCCTATGCCAGCTCGCGCCAACAGGAATCCGACAGCGGCAACACCTACAACCAGCGCTACGACACCAACACCATCGGCGTCGAAGTCAGTCTGCCGATCTATGCCGGTGGCGGCGTATCGGCCTCGACCCGCCAGGCCAGTCGCGCCATGGAACAGGCGGAGTACGAGCTGGAAGGCAAGACCCGGGAAACCCTGATCGAACTGCGCCGCCAGTTCAGCGCTTGCCTGTCGGGGGTGAGCAAGCTCAAGGCCTATCAAAAAGCCCTGGTGTCGGCCGAGGCCCTGGTGGTCTCCACCAAGCAAAGCATCCTCGGCGGCGAGCGGGTCAACCTCGATGCGCTCAACGCCGAACAGCAGCTGTACAGCACCCGTCGCGACCTGGCCCAGGCCCGTTACGACTACCTGATGGCTTGGATCAAGTTGCATTACTACGCGGGCATCCTTCGGGATACTGACTTGGCCAGGTTAGATGAGGAATTTGCAGTGCATAGGAAGTGATAAGAAATTGGCTCTGTACCTTTAACCGGCGCGTTCGCGCGGCGGGCACTAGAAATAGCACCACTATCACATCATTTCCGTGGTGGATCATGTCGGCTGGCCACCAGTCCCAGGGTGAAGCATCGGCAATAAGCGCTACACCTTCAGGCTTGCCGCCGACGAAGTTTCTCCCACGGATACTCCAGGATTTTTGCGTCGATGGTTAGGCAGAGGCTGAGTACTACGGCGGTTCTAGGTGCATGGGGGTCTCACGGGAAAGCAAAGACACCCTTTCAAATCGGCTTGTTAAGCGCAGGAGGAAATAAGTTTTTCTAGGGGGATAGTTTTTTCGACTATGATTTCCCATACAAATCTTGGACATGAAAAACCCAGTCTTGACAGCTGGGTTAATCCCGTATTGCCTTGCAGCCCTAGCAAGGTCGCATCCGTGCCCGGCCGAACCAGGCGTCCATTGATATGAGTATCGCCTTGATGATGAGGCAGGACTAAAAATGCTCAGTGGCAGCACCAAGCTTACACCCGCAGGAGTACACTTTTTCCGCTGGGAATTTACTCTGCTGTCAGTTTTAAATCAGCGCCAACAAGGTTGAGCTCCTGCGCGGCTTGGGTAAAACTCAGGTGCCGCGCAGCAGCCTCAAAATATTGCAGGCCGACGATGGATGGCATAATTCGTTTTGAAATTATTGATTGAAACATTTTCAGTTTGCCTATTTTTGGAGCGTGCTCTTCTGGCGATTTCAAGTCAACTCGCACCTCCTAGCCTTCAGCTGACAATTCGAAATAGCATCAATTTAGTTCGATGATCCCAAGCGCCAATGCACATTTTGTAATTGAACGGCGTTGAGTGTCGGCGTAAAGCTTCAGCTCGTTGATCGTGGATACTCCCAGCGCAGCCTCGAACTCTTCCTGACTTGAAGACGTAGCGTAGTTCGATTGCGCATCGTCCCCTAGGTTTGACTGGAAAATACCGGCAGCACTCACCGGTAGAAAGTCTTCATAGACGATAGGCTCGTAACGTACGTGCCCCCCGTCAATCAATGCTTCCAGTTGCTGTTTGGCTACGGCACCCTTGTCATACGTGTTCAACTGTGGCGCAGGGATGTATTTGAAGTAAGCCAGCCCCTGTTTACGCATCTTGTCATAACTGTCAGGAAACTCCGCAAAAGCTTCTTCTAGAGCCGCAACGTAGCGCTTGGCATTTGATTCGTTCGGGAACTCGCCTAAGCGATCTCGAGCAGTATTCAGCAGGCGGTCATAAAGAGCGCGACCTTTCGGTGTTAATGCAACACCGCGCTGCTCTATTTCTCCAAAGCGTGCAGAATGGCTGCCAAGGTCGCTATCAGTCTGCCCCTTAAAGGTGATTGGCTCTTCTAGCGCTTTGAAGCTGGTCTGGCGCAGTAGAATCGGACACTCCCGTTTGGGCGGACCTTCGATGACCGCCTTGGGCACGATGCCGCAGTCCGGCATTTTTAGTTGCACAGTGTCAATATCCAGGGTCCGCGGCGTCAAATGGTTGATGTGCGGACCTCTGAAAGCAACGACGTCTGCGATGAGACGGTGCTCGGCACTGAGTGACTGGTACTGCTCAAGTGTGACTGTTGCATTACTATGCCAGCGGAACGTTTCCAACGCCTCGTTCACGAACTCTGCACTATCGGCCCAGTTCAATCCGTTCTGCTGTTCAAATTTGTCTATGAGTTCCAGTACGCGTGGCGTGAAAATGGTTCGTTCGGCAAGGGTGGTTTGAGCGAGGTTACGCACATGTTCGTCAGTTATTAATCCGAGCCTAAGCAAAGATGTGAAGACTCGAAATGGATTGAGCTCGAGTGATTTTTCATTAACGGGTCGAAATGCCGTAGCGTGTACAGGAACGCCAGCTGGGGTCAGGTCGTAATAGCCGACAGGTTCCATGCCCATGACTGCGAATAGGCGTCGTAAAGTGGCAAGTTCCTGGGCCGTACCCACTCTGATGGCACCATGTCGCTCAATTCCCAGCCGATGGATTTCACCGGTGACTGTCAAGCGCTCGACGAAAGCGGGTGAAGCAGCGAGAACGCACTCATTGGTCTTCGCCACAAGTTCCATTAACGTGCCGTAAAGCGGAACTTCATGCTTATACATGTCGGACATGGCACGCGAGAAGTCTATCCTGGTGCTATCAACGCTTACAAAACCTGAATGATTCATCACAAACCTCAGTAGTTAATTATTTTATTCAAATGATAGTGTGAGTGTCGCGGAGAAACTTTCGGAGCGTTTGGGTTCTGCAATCGTGTTAATCCGCTGTTATATTGCCAGTTCAGCAACCGCGAAGTGTAGCCGTGTTATTATTTAGTAAATTGAGCAGAGTTATTTTGCTAAACTTATTTAGTAAGGGTCATCATGAATCAAACAGTGCTTCTCACTTGCGCCCTACATCACTCCCTGGATGGGTCGAACTGCTTCTCCTTGATAAGCAGCGCTGGGATGATCCCACACAGGAAGTAAGCCCCGCCGACGATAAGAAAGCCCAACCCGATTGACCCGCTCGATGCGAAGAAACCGATGGCTGCAGGTGAAACCGCAGCGCCAATTCGGCCAACATTGTAGGCGCCGCCTACAGCCGAACCTCGAAACTTGGCCTCGAAGCTTTCGGTCATGTAGGTTGCATTGACACTGTAAGGTAAGCCGTAAAGGAACCCAAAAATTATCAACAGCCAGAGAATATTACCGGGAGTGTTGAACAGTACAATGATGGGTAAGAAAAGCGCAGTGCCTAGGCATCCAAATACAAAGATGGCGCGTCGGCCAAACCGATCTGCAGCAACTCCCGCTATCACTTTCCCGACGATCATCGCGGAATAGCTGCCAACCAAGAAGGTGGTCATCAAATTGAACTTCATGCCTAGTTCCCCCTCGAGGTAGCTGGGCATCCAGTTGTTCACTCCATAGTTTCCGAACTGCAAAAAGGCAGCCGTGATAGCCCAAAGAATAAACATGCGTCCGGCCATGGGGTCGGAAAAGATCTGCTTGTACTTCTCTTTAGGGCCAGTAGAAACAGCCTTCTTTTTCGTTGCACGTTCAATTTGCAGATTTTTCCAGGTGTCAGGCTCCGGCACCCATCGGTACATCAGTAATGCAAGAAACACCGGTGTGACGCCGGCGAAAAACATTCCCCTCCAGCCGTACGTCGGGATAATCCAACTGGCCATGAGCGTTGCGAGTATGTAGCCAACCGACCAACCTGCCTGCAAACTACCCAAGACCGTGTTGCGAAAACGAGTTGGGACGTATTCTGCCATCAACGTGTTGCAGGCGACATAAAGTGAGCCCATGCCCAAGGCTGATATGAACCTTACTACGGAGAATTGAAGATAACTCTGCGTAAACCCAAGGACACCGGTGCCGACAGTGAACAATAGAATGCTCAACACTACAGTCTTGACGCGGCCCAGCCTGTCCGACGCATATCCGCCGTAAATACCGCCTACCGCCATTCCCGCCAGCGTAAAACTTCCTAGACTGCCGGTTTCAAACGGTGTTAAGCCAAAGTCGCTTTTCAGACCACCCAAGCTGTAGGACAGCAACATTACATCGGCACCATCAATGATCATGCCTATAAAGCAAAAGACAAAAACAACTATCCACATTCTATTACGGGTAGAAACTGCTTGGACTTCAAGGGTAGCCCTCATCTTTTTTCCTTATTTTTGTGATTGAATTGCAGTCGGAACGAACCGGTTTTACCTATGAGGTAGATCAACCAGCCGCCAATTGTCCGTATCCCACGTGCAAAACTGAGTCGCACCCGGAATATATAAATATCCCTATCGGCCTTGATTAGTATGTTGGCTGAGAGGAAACGCCTGCAAACGAGTTTTAGGAACGACCACATCCCTATTTGGAATGAGCTGCTGCGTTTTACCGGGCAGTTGGCAGATTCTCCAAAAGTACCTGCAGTGGGTGAAGGACGATTTTCCCGTCCTGGCGTTTGACCTGGCTGCGGCACGAGTAACCATCGGCAACGAGGGTACCCGTTGACTGATGGCGGCTCACCAAGGGTTGCCAAGATTGTGAATAAATCAACGTCGAGGTCTTTAGGTTTCTGGTTTCGTGACCGTAGGTGCCTGACATTCCGCAGCACCCACTGGGAAGGGTTTTCAGTTCCAAGCCAAAGAGTTTGAACACCTGTTTCCATAGATCGGTGCTTGCAGGGAAGTTGGTTCGTTCGGTGCAGTGCGGTAGAAAATGAAAGACTTTAGGCTGTACCACGACCTGCTCCGGCAATACCGTAGCCAGCCATTCTTGTGGCAGCTGTACCTTAGGCGCTCCCCGTTCGCCTAAGGCTTTTGTATATTCCTGGCGATAAACCAGCGTCATCGCAGGGTCAAGCCCTACCAACGGAACACCGTGACGTTGCAGGCGGCTTAACGCCTCTGCGTTGCGGCTTGCTGTCTTTTTGAATTTTTCCTGAAAACCTAGGACTTGCAGGGGTTTGCCGTTAGGTGAGAACGGCGCGAGCAACACGTTGAAGCCCAGCAGGCCAAGTAGTTTTATCCAGTCGGTCGTAACCTGAGTATCGAAGTAGCTGGTAAATGCATCTTGAACGAGTATTACACTCCTCTTGCGTTCGGCCTCTGTCAGTCGCGACAGCGTTTTATGAGTAGCCGGCAATACATTCAACTTTTTGCAGGCCTCGCTTAGCTTCAGTGTGCTCAAGAGCGGGCTGTCTACCATGCCTGCCCAGTGTTTAAACCCCCACGAAACCACCGCCGAGCTCATGAGTGCATTATACAAACGTGGAACGCGTGCAGCGTACGGTACGGTAAACTCCAGGGAGCCGACGAGATAGTCCTTGATCGGGCGAAGGTAACGGCCATGGTAAAGCTCAAGAAATTGGGATCTGAACTCAGGAACGTTGACTTTGACGGGACAATGACCCGAGCAGGATTTGCACGCTAAACACCCGGCCATGGCATCGTAGACTTCATGTGAAAAATCTTTTTGCCCCAGCTGTCTGGCAATGCTGTTTCGTACTTGCTTGAGGACAGTCACGATGGTCGAAGACGTTTGAACGTGAAGAATGTTGACGCCATGATTGCCCTGTAAGCGAATCCATTCCCGAATCAGCGATGCCCGCCCTTTGGGGGACTGCACCCTGTCGCGCGTAGCTTTCCAAGATGGGCACATCGCATCATCGGGATCGAAATTATAACAGGCACCATTACCGTTACATTGGACAGCGCTTTGATATCCTTGCCAGACACGCTCATCGATTTGCCGATCTACCTGTCCGCGCAAACCCACCTCATCGACTTTGGTCAAATGTGCAGTCAAGACTGAAGCGGGGGTGGCGATTTTCCCAGGGTTCAATTGGTTTAACGGGTCAAAAACGGCTTTGATATCCTGCAGAGACGCGTACAGTTCGCCAAAGTATTCCGGCGCATATTCGGATCGGAGTCCTTTACCATGTTCACCCCAAAGCAGTCCTCCATATTTACGGGTCAAGGCTACGACGGCGTCGGATATCGGGCGAATGAAGGCCGCTTGCCGTTCATCTTTCATGTCCAGTATTGGCCTTACATGAAGTACGCCAGCGTCAACGTGGCCAAACATGCCGTATTGAAGGTTGTAACTGTCTAGCAGTGCGCGGAACTCTTCGATGTAACTGGCTAGATTCTCGGGAGGAACGGCGGTGTCTTCGACAAAGGGTTGCGGGCGGGCTTCGCCCTGGACGTTACCCAACAAGCCCACTGCACGTTTTCGCATCGCATAGACACGCTTTACTGCTTCGGCTCCGACGGCAAGCGTATAGCCCAGCCGTGGAACAGCGTTGTCCTTCAGAAGATGTTCGGTGAACGCATTGACTTGTCGCTCCAACTCAATTTGATCGTCGCCGCTGAATTCAATCAGATTGATACCCAATGCAGGCTTGCCGCAGTCCTCCGGAAAAAACTCCGCCACACCGCGCCAGACAATATCTTCCATCGCCAACAGCAGAACTTTGGAATCGACCGTCTCGATCGACAATGGCTTTAACGCCATCAACACTTTTGCGTCCCGTAGTGCATCCATGAATGACGGGTAGCGCACGTTTACCAGGGTTCTGACGCGGGGAATAGGGAGTATGTTGAGCTTGGCCTCGACGATAAACCCAAGAGTCCCCTCAGAACCGCACAAGACGCTATTCAGATTGAATTGGCCATCTGGGCTGCGCAAGTGAGCGAGGTCATAACCCGTAAGGCAACGGTTCAGCTCGGGAAATGTATCTTGTATCAGCTTCGCCTTGGCAGCGGCGATGTACTGAGTGCAACGGTAGATATCTCCGATCTTGCCGCTTTGTGTGGCGGCCATCGCCGCTCCTGCGGAACCCAACTCCCTGCTATCCAGGCGAGCGCCGCCCAACAAGACCGTCGACAGTTCAAGTACATGGTCACGAGTTTTGCCATACGTGCAACTGCCTTGGCCGCTGGCATCGGTGTTGATCATCCCCCCAACGGTCGCTCGGTTGGAGGTCGAGAGTTCTGGCGCAAAGAAGTAGCCGTAAGGCTCCAGAAAGTCGTTGAGTTGGTCTTTGACCACGCCGCTTTGCACACGTACCCAGCGCTTTTCGACGTTGATCTCTAGAATGTTGTTCAGGTGCCTAGAAAGGTCGACGAGAATGCCGTCGGTCAGCGATTGACCGTTAGTTCCGGTGCCTCCACCCCGGGGGGTTAGCACCACCGAACTGTGTTCTGGCATGGCCACAAGCCTTGCGACTAGCTCGACATCTGTGCTGTCCCTGGGAAAGAGTGCCGCTTGGGGCAAACGCTGATAAATGGAGTTGTCGGTTGCAAGAACTGTCCGGGTACCGTAGTCGGTACTGATTTCGCCCTTGAATCCATGTGCCCACAGCGTATTGAGAAAACCCTCGCAAGCTGCTGCGGGGGGTGTCTTTGGTTGAAGGCGAGCGATCATAAGGCGGGATCCTGGCGGCAAGGCTCATTATTTGAATTCGTCGCATGTATCCATCAATATCGGATGCAAATACGTATGGAGGCCACTTTTCTTGAATTTTCGAGGTTCCCGAGAGTGATCACAAACGTAATTCAAGGCACTTTTGCATGAGGTTTATGAATGAACCCGCGCCGTTTGACACCTTCGATGTCCCTGATATTGGCGTTCGAAGCCTCGGGACGTCACCTTAGTTTCACTAGGGCAGCGAACGAGCTTGCACTCACCCAGAGTGCCGTTAGTCGGCAGGTGCAAGCACTTGAAGCGCAGATTGAAACCAGCCTGTTCAAGCGGGACGGACGCCGTATTGAACTAACCGCCGTAGGTGCGCGTTATCTGTATGAACTGTCTGCTGCGCTTGGCCGTATCAGAAGTGCTACACTGCAAACCATTTCGTTCAGATCCCAAGACGAAACTCTACACTTGGCAGTCTTGCCCACGTTCGCGTCCAAGTGGCTGCTGCCGAGGATAAGTGATTTCTACACTCGACACCCGGAGATAGTTGTTCACATCCACTCTCGAATCATTCCGGAGCATGTGGCCAATACCGACGTCGAGATGAATGCGGTTATCTGTGTCGGGAAAGAACCATGGCCGGGGTTTGTGTCCCACAAATTGCTGGCCGAAAAACTTGTCGTGGTCGCAAGCCCGACCTTGATGCAAGATTGCAAGGACATAGCGCCCGCAGACCTGACTGCCAAGCATCTGCTACTCAATGTAGTTTCACGACCCCATGCCTGGTCCGACTGGTTGGAGCAAAATGGGCTGAACCATACTAGTCTGCGGGAGGGGCCAAGTTTCGAAATCACTGCGCACCTGATTCAAGCCGTGGTAGCGGGAATAGGCGTGGGGTTGGTACCTCAGATTCTTGTCCAGGATGAAGTGCGCTCTGGAGCGCTTGTCACGCTGTTCGAGCCCATAGACATTGGGCGCAGTTACTTCCTCGCGTACGCCAATCGATATCAGCATCTTCCATCGCTGGTGAAGTTCAGTGAATGGCTGCGAGGACTGCCATTCCCTGATGCATAGACGTGGACCGCACGGTCTCTGTAAGCCCCCGTCACATTGTCAGTGCACGATGGAGCCCCTCCCCGACCGTTTGAAAGACTTACTATTACGGGTGGCCAGTGCCGGGGCAACTTCATGCAGCCATCAACAAGAAGCAGTTTTAGCGCCAATTATTTTTTTATCGCAATCATCATAGGCTGTCGTAGCGCTGCACTTCAGTCGCAGACCGGTCAACGCGCTGTTCCATCTCGGCAACAAACCCCTTCAATGGCATCAAGCTCTCCCTCGCATACCCCGACGGGAACACCTCCCTCCGGGCCTGGTGATTTCCAAACCATGGAGACTCACCATGATGCACAACGCAGAACGCCTCAATATCGGCACGATATTTACACAAGCTCTCGAGATACGCGTTGCTTATGCAAAGGTAGTTATCTTTGAAGACGAATGTACCCAATTCGAGTATGAAGTCGAGGCTCATATTCTAGGCGCCGACGCGCACCGCGCCGGCCTTCCAAACGTACCCGGACTGTTCAAGACCATTCCCGCGCTCAATCGTGCTTGGGATGAAGGAGTGAACGCGGCCATTAATGGTGGCGGCTGGTCACGATTTGAAGAAGAACAGGAAGAAGACATGCAGATACAAACACCGGAACCCGACACTGCGTCGGATTTGACTTGTGGAAAACTCGCCTCCAGTGTGTGCGGCATGCAGCTTCCACTGCAAGTACTGAGAAGCGTAGCCGGTTACTACATTGGCACCGTTGATGGGTTTGAACCAGTATCCAGAGAGTCAGAAGAGTACTACCGCAGCAAAGATGCCGCGAAACAGGCTCTTGAACTCAACCTTTGGACCCAACGCCTCGTGTGCTGGTCCTGACATAACCTAAACATACCTCGCCGGGAAACCACTTCCCGGACGGGACAGGTGGTTTCTCACACCTGGAGTTAACCATGCAAAACACCACTAACCTTGTGTCGTCTGACCTGCTCAAGCTACCTGTCGTTTTAACCCCTCGGGCCTGGCAAGAAGCCGTTCACATTGAAAACCCGCACGATGCGGCAGTTATCAGCGACCGACTGGGCGAAGTTGTCCTGCAGGTGTACCGAGAGCTGCATTTACAACCTAACAGGACACAGATCCTTTTTGGCCTCTATCGATTGCTGCCTGCCGGCAACAATCCTGATCGAGTCTGGCTGGACCTAAAACTTGACCGCATAGAATCGCCACCTGGCGTTTTCTATCTGTACATCTCACTCAAGGAAGAAACCCATACTTCCTGCCCATAGACCATCTAAATTCACAGCACTACCCCAAGCCCGACATCTGTCGGGCTTTTTTCATTGGTGCGCCAGGCATGGCGCGTTGCGCGAAGCGCAACCAGCTTGGCTGTGGTGGCCACGCTGGTGACTTGGAGGTGAAAGTCCTCTACACACCCGGCAAGGGGAAGTGTTAGCCAGAGGCAAGGGTGTCGCGGGCGACTGCGAATCTGAAGGAAGCCCGAGGCAAAATGCTGGCCTGACGAACAGGAAGCGGATAGAGGCGGCGCAGTGGGGTAAGAAGGCCAATATCTTCAAAGCCCAATACTTGCACGGAACGCTGTGACGTAGATCCGACAGGCATAAGCAGGAAGGTCGCGCGAATTACCCTGGGAGATCTGTAGGTTTGCCGTTGTGCTACCGAGCGTCGAGAGGCGACGGGATGAGCCTACAGAAGTCAGCTGAGGCCGTAGTAAGTGGCAAATAACCATGCCACCAAGGGCCGAACAGGTTATGCCGCCACTAGGCGTCAGAGTCTCGCTGGATATCGAAATGCAGAAATTTCTCGCAGAGAAGACTGTCACTCCGAGTCCCGGACAGAATCCGAGGATGACGGCTGACAGCGCACAGGTATCTGCGGCGTCTGTGACGTGGACGAACACGGAGCCGGACACGTTGATGGCGCGGGTGCTTGCACCCGCCAACCTCAAGCGTGCGTATCAACGCGTGGTCAGCAACAAGGGTGCACCGGGTGCCGATGGCATGACGGTCGACCAGCTGGCGGGCTACGTGAAAGAGTATTGGCCAATCCTCAAATCTCGGTTGCTGGCCGGTGAGTATCACCCGCAAGGTGTACGCGCCGTCGACATCCCCAAACCCAAAGGCGGCACAAGACAGCTGGGTATCCCCAGCGTCGTGGATCGCCTGATCCAGCAGGCACTGCTGCAACAGCTCACGCCAATCTTCGACCCTCTGTTTTCGGATCACAGCTACGGCTTTCGTCCGGGCAGAAGCGCTCATCAAGCCATCGAAACCGCCCGCGCCCATGTGGCGGCGGGACACCGCTGGTGCGTGGAACTCGATCTGGAGAAGTTCTTTGATCGGGTCAACCACGATGTATTGATGGCCTACATCGAGCGTCAAATCGAAGATAAACGGGTGCTCAGGCTGATCCGTCGTTATCTCGAAGCGGGAGTGATGTCGGGCGGGATCGCCAGTCGACGGCAGGAAGGGACGCCGCAAGGCGGCCCGCTCTCACCGTTGTTGTCGAACATCCTGCTCAATGAACTCGACCGCGAGCTGGAATGGCGGGGCCATCGTTTTGTACGCTATGCCGACGACGCCAACATTTATGTGCGCAGTCGTCGTGCTGGCGAGCGAGTGCTGGTCAGGGTTGAGCGCTTCCTGAATCAACGCCTGAAACTGACGTTGAATCAGGAAAAGAGCCGAGTAGCACGGCCGTGGGCGTGTGATTACTTGGGTTACGGGATGAGCCTGCATAAACAGCCGAAGTTGAAAGTAGCTACGATGAGCCTGAATCGCTTGCGCGATCGGCTCAGAGAACTGCTGCGCGGAGCGCGGGGCCACAAGATGGCAAGCGTCATTGAGCGGATTAACCCGGTGCTACGTGGTTGGGCAGGTTACTTCAAGCTCTGCCAGAGCAACCGCCCCCTTGAGGAATTGGATGGCTGGATGCGCCGTAAACTTCGCTGTGTCATTTGGCGTCAATGGAAGCAGCGCCCAACGAGGGCGCGCAACCTGATACGTCTGGGGCTCAACGAGGCACGCGCCTGCAAATCAGCGTTCAATGGCCGCGGCCCATGGTGGAACTCGGGAGTGTCACATATGAATCACGCGCTGCCGAAGAAGCTGTGGGACAGCCTGGGGCTGGTCTCAATACTGGATACGATAAAACGGCTTAACCGCATAACCTGAACCGCCGTATACGGACCCGTACGTACGGTGGTGTGAGAGGATGGCGGATGTAAATCCGCCTCCTACTCGATTGCGAGTAACACCCTCGCAACATTACCCCAACACCTTCAGCTCCAGGCACTAGAAACGCTCATCGTCCAAAAAATTCACCGTGTGTTGCCGCTGACCGAAAACTGACCCCAATTTATCCGTACAGTTTGGATTCTGTAGAACACCGCTGGACTAATGTGGGAGCAAGCCCGCTCTCACATTCTGATCGCGGTTCAACCTGAGGTTTTAGAAGAACCGCGTCACGCTGATCTTGGCATTGCGCCCCTCGGTGTAAGCCAATTCGCCGCTCAATGCGGGCCGGTAATTATTGTTGAACAGGTTGTCCACGGTGAAGTTGACCTCTGTGCCTTTCAGGTAAGCCTGCTGCGGCTTCCAATTGGCGAACAGGCCCTGGGTGTTGTAGCTATCGTTGGCATATTGGTCGTAGAACCTGTCCCCTACGACGGAACCCAAGCCACCGGAGTACTTGTCGCTCGGCAGGCGGTCGGTCTTGCGTACGAACTGCCCTTGCCAGCCCACTTGTGCGTCCCAGCTTGGGATCTTGGTCCCCAGTACCACTACCCATTTGGCCGGCGGAATATCCCGCGCCCAGACACTCGGCCCCCACGGATTGGTATAGGCATTGTCGCGTTTGCCGGTGGCCCAGGAGTACGACAGAGAACCGAACAGGTAA
>NZ_WNNK01000046.1 GCF_009724245.1 Pseudomonas spelaei
CCGGATCAGCGGCCACCGCCACTTGCAGGGCACGGATGTACCAAGGGCCTTGCATCGCCTGGAACTGCTTGTCCAACGCCACCTGACGGTCGAGCAAGGTGCCGAGACTGTTGGCATCGCTACGGAAGACAGGATCATCGCTGGCGCGGTAATGGGCCACCAACGCCTGCAAATCGCCATTGAAGAACTGCTGCGCCGTGGCGTCAAAGCCACGCAGGCCAGTCTGGGCCTCGATCAGGTGGGCTTCCACGCGCTTGGCGTAGTCGTTGATAAACCCCGGCACCTGAACACCGACCAACAAGCCAATGGCAAACAGCACCAGACGCAAATAGCTGAGCAACATGAGCGATGTCCTTATGCCGTTATGCCCTGGCTGACGCATTCACCGCGTCGCCACAGGCTCCACTGGCCCGGTTCGTAGCGGGTCCAGGTCTCGTTTTCGGTCAGGGGCTCGGTGGCAATCACCGTCACCACGTCATTGGGAGTAGTTTCGGCCTGAAAATCGACGATCACGTCGACATCTTTCAAGCGCGCCGGGCCAAACGGCGCACGCCGGGTGATTTGCGCCAGCTTGGTCGAGCAGTAGCAAAACAGCCAATCGCCATCGCTGAGCAGGCAGTTGAACACACCTTTGCTGCGGTATTCGGCGCAGGCCGCGATCAAATCCGGCAACACCTGTTCGATGTCCACCGGCTCCGGGAAAGCCTCGCGCACCCGGTTGAGCAAATCGCAGAACGCCGCTTCGCTGTCGGTATCACCGACCGGGCGGTAAAACGTGGCGCGGGGATTGAAGCCAGCCAATTGCCCGTTATGCGCAAAACACCAATTGCGGCCCCACAACTCACGGACAAACGGGTGGGTATTGGACAGGCACACTTTGCCCACATTGGCCTGACGGATATGGCCAATCACCACTTCGCTCTTGATGGGATAACGCTGCACCAGCCGCGCAACTTCCGATTCGCTGCTGGCGGCCGGGTCCTGGAACAAGCGCAGGCCACGACCTTCGTAGAAGGCGATGCCCCAACCGTCGCGGTGGGGGCCGGTGCGACCGCCCCGCTGCATCAGCCCGGTAAAGCTGAAGACGATATCGGTCGGTACGTTGGCACTCATGCCCAATAATTCACACATGCCAGGACTCTCACAGCAGGGCGGACAACGTTAAAGACGCGGTTCGACCCGCAGATTGCTGGCTGGGGCTGCCGGACGACCGTAACGCTCGCCACCAAAGGGTTCATCGTCTTCTGCAGGCTCCGCCGCCGCAGCAGTTGCAGCCGCAGCCTTCTGCTCACGGCGAGCCTTGGCAGCACGCTCGATGGGCCAGCGGATCAGTACGATCACCAGGTACACACCGAAGGCGATCATCGCGTACATCACCAGGTCGGAAATCGCCCGCCAGGCGTTGTTGCCGACCTTGAGCACCAAGTCCAGGGCGGTGATGGCCACGGCCGGCGCAAACTGCGTCTTGACCGGGTCGACGATGGTTGGGCTTAACAGCAACACCGCCATCAGCAACCGCAGTGGCTCACGCAGCCAGCGCCACATCCAGCGGGTCATGGCAAACCACACCAACAGGCAGCCCAAAGCTGCGAAGGCGTAGAGGCCCCAAGCGGTCAGATAGTCGTTCTCGGTCATGGTGTCCATGGCAAGGTAGGCAAACAGGCCGCTATGATAACGGCTTTTCAGTGCCGAGGCTGCAATGCCGTCGGCCAACTGCCAGACAGAGAGTGATCCATGCCCCCATCGACCCACGTCACTGCCGCCCCGATTGCCCGCAAAGCCACAGGGAACGACCCGTACGCCTGGCTGCAAGAACGCGACAGCAGCGAGGTGCTCGACTACCTCAAGGCAGAAAATGCCTGGCAAGAGGCGCAGCTTGCGGATCAGAAAGCCCTGCGCGAAACCTTGTTCGAAGAGATCAAGGGCCGGATCCTCGAAACTGACCTGTCCTTGCCCTCCCCATGGGGGCCGTACCTGTATTACACCCGCACCACGGCCGGCGACGAATACGCCCGTCACTACCGCTGCCCACGCCCGGCCGACGACAGCCAGCAGGTGGACGAAAATGCCGAAGAGTTGCTGCTCGACCCCAACGTGCTGGCCAACGGCGGGTTTTTCTCCCTCGGTGCCTTCAGCATCAGCCCGGACCACCAGCGCCTGGCCTACAGCCTGGATACCAGTGGCGAAGAGATTTACACCCTGTACGTGAAGGAACTGGCCACCGGCAACGTCAGCGAACTGGCATTCGAAGACTGCGACGGCAGCATGACCTGGGCCAACGACAGCCTGACCCTGTTTTTTGGCGAGCTGGATGACACCCATCGCCCGCATAAGCTGTATCGCTATCGCCTGGACGGCACAGCGGCCGAAGAAGTGTTCCATGAGCCAGACGGCCGTTTCTTCCTGCATTGCTACCGGGCAAGCTCCGAGCGGCAACTGCTGCTGTCCCTGGGCAGCAAGACCACCAGCGAAGTCTGGGCCCTGGACGCCGATCAGCCGCACCAGGCCTTTACCTGCCTGGCGCCTAGGGTTGAAGGCCATGAATACGACGTCGACCACGGAAAGCTGGATGATCAGTGGACCTGGTTTATCCGCAGCAACCGCGACGGGATCAACTTCGCCCTGTTCCAGGCGGCCGACACCGCAAGCGTACCGACCCAGGGAGACTGGCAGAACCTGGTCCCGCACAGCGACACGGTGATGATCGAGGGTGTGAGCCTCAACGCGCGGGCCATGACCCTGAGCTTGCGCGAAGGCGGCCTACCAATCATCGAGGTGCACCCACAAGGCCTGCCGGCGTATCGGGTGCAATTGCCGGACGCGGCCTACAGCCTGTACGTGCAGAACACCCTGGAATTCGTCAGCGACAAGATCCGCCTGCGCTATGAAGCCCTGAACCGCCCGGCCCAGGTACGTCAGCTGGACCTGGCCAGCGGCGCACAGCACGTGCTCAAGGAAACCCCGGTATTGGGCGCGTTCAACGCCGACGATTACGTCAGCCAGCGGCTGTGGGCAACCTCGGTCGATGGCACCCAGGTGCCCATCAGCCTTGTGGTCAAGCGCGATCAACTCGGTCAGCCAACGCCGCTGTACCTGTACGGTTATGGTGCCTACGGCGAAAGCCTTGACCCGTGGTTCTCCCACGCCCGCCTGAGCCTGCTCGACCGTGGCGTGGCCTTCGCGATTGCCCATGTACGCGGCGGCGGTGAGCTGGGCGAAGCCTGGTACCGCGCCGGCAAGCAGGAGCACAAGCAGAACACCTTCAACGACTTTATCGCCTGCGCCGAACACCTGATCGCCCAAGGCCATACCACTTCCAAGCAACTGGCCATCAGCGGCGGCAGCGCCGGCGGCCTGCTGATCGGCGCGGTGCTCAATCAGCGTCCGCAGCTGTTCCAGGCGGCGATTGCCGAAGTGCCGTTCGTAGACGTGCTCAACACCATGCTCGACCCCGATTTGCCGCTGACCGTCACTGAATACGACGAATGGGGCAACCCTCAGGAGCCGGACGTCTACGAGCGGATCAAGGCCTACGCGCCCTACGAAAATGTCAGCGCTCAGTCTTATCCCGCGACGCTGGTGATTGCGGGCTACAACGACAGCCGGGTGCAGTATTGGGAAGCGGCCAAGTGGGTGGCCAAACTGCGCGCTACCAAGACCGACAACAATTTGCTGCTGCTCAAGACCGAACTGGGCGCCGGCCACGGCGGAATGAGTGGCCGCTATCAAGGACTACGTGACGTAGCCCTCGAATACGGGTTCGTTTTCAAGGCGCTGGGGTTGGCTTAAGGAACGGGCAATTGCCGTCCCGACAGTGGTGCTAGCTGCCCGATGGCTTGGGCTTGATGTCGTTCTGCTGCAAGCCGGGAAGCGTCTGATCCTTCGGCGGCTTGGGCATTTCAATCGGCGGCAACAAAGGTGCACCGGTGCTGCCGGGGGCCTTTGGCGTCGTCGGCGGCGTCACTTGCGGGTAGGGAGTGGGCGTTGCAGTGCCCGGCGAACCCGGCGTGGGTGCGGGAGGCGTTGGCACGGTTTGCAACTCCTGGGCATACGCGCTACTCAAGGTGAGCGCGCTCCATACAATGACCGTTAGAATGCTGCACTTCATCGATGGCTCCATGGCCTGACTGTAATCCAGTCCCAAGGCTACTCCCAACCGCGCAAGAATGCCCTTCTCAATGAGATTTCCATGAAACGTTTCGTTCTGCTGGACACCACCCCGATCCCCGACAACGGCGGTGCCTTGTGCCTGTTCGAATACGGCGAGGACTTTGTCATCAAGATCCAGGGCGGTGACGGTGGCCAGTTGATGAACACCCGCATGCACGGTTCAGAAGACGCCTTGGCAGAGATTCCATGCCGCAAAGTGGCCGGCCGGCCCGATTCTCGGGTGTTGATTGGCGGGCTGGGCATGGGCTTTACCCTGGCCTCGGCGCTTAAGCATCTGGGCAAGGCCGCCGAAGTGGTGGTCGCCGAACTGGTGCCGGGCGTGGTGGAGTGGAATCGTGGCCCTTTGGGCGAGAAGTCGGGTCGACCGCTGCTGGATCCGCGCACCGTGATCCGCATGGAAGATGTGGCCAAGGTGCTGCAGGCCGAGCCCCAGGGGTTTGATGCAATCATGCTCGACGTCGACAACGGCCCCGAAGGCCTGACGCAAAAAGCCAACAGCTGGCTGTATTCCGCCGGCGGCCTGAGCGCTTGCGCCAAGGCCCTGCGGCCCAAGGGGGTGTTGGCGGTGTGGTCGGCCAGTGCGGATAAACAGTTCAGCGAAAAATTGCGCAAGGCGGGTTTCAAGGCCGAAGAAGTGCAAGTGTTTGCCCATGGCAACAAGGGCACGCGTCATACCATCTGGATTGCTGAAAAGCTCAAAGGCTAAGCCAGACCGTTCCCACGCCCGCGTGGGAACGGTCATCATGGCCTAGCGAAACCCGTTCCGGTAATCGATCACATAGGGCACCTTCTCCTCGAAGGTTTTCTCCAGCTCCTTGCGGTCCAGCGACGTAAAGCCTCCCAACTGCAGCGCTGTGAAACCGCTATCCCCTACGGGCGCATCAGGTGCCAGCGTCACCATCAATTTGGCGACCGCTTCAATGGCGTCGCTGTATCCGCCCTTCTTGTTCAAATTGAACGCTGTCAGGTCCACCTGCGGCCGCAACCAACCGCCCCAATAAAACTCCAGGAACTCCGGCGCGACCGCGTCCGAATTCGGCTTGCCGTAGGACGCTTTGCGCGAGAAGTACACCAGGCTGCGGAAGGTATCGTCCTGCAGGTCCTTGAAGCCCAGATGCGCAGGAATTTGCGTCGGGGCAATGGTTTTGCCCTGGCCGTCCTTGAGCCAGACCTTGCGACCCTGCTCCATACGCTGCCAGAAAATGGCCAGGTTCGGGCTGTCGCTGAAGTCGTCAGTCACCCGTACCCACATCTTCAACTTGGGGCCAGCGCCAGGCTGCTCCCAAAAACTGCTGAACGTATGGTGGCCATCAGTGAGGTACAACTGGCCAGCGGGGCCGACCACCACGGTTTTCATATCAGCGGGGTGAGTGCCCACGGGGTCTTTGCAGGTGAAGCTGTCCGGTTTTTGCAAATCGGCCTTTTTCGGCACTTTGTCGGCTTTGCCCTGACCGTTAGTCTCACAGTATTCGTCGAACAGCTTGGACCGCGACCCCGCGAACAGCCCCAGCTTGTAATAGATCTGATCAAAGCCGATGACCGCCTGGGTCGGATGCAACTGCTCCAGGGCAACATCAATCACCTGCCCCGGCTTGGGCGTCGAGAACGCCTGGACTTGAGCCGTGACAACACACAACAGAAGGGCCAACAGCCCAGATTGCAAGCGCATGAATGAGGATCCTTTCATAAGACTTTCTCCAGATGATCAGCCAATGATCAAGCAGCAATATTACAAAATAACCTGCCACGGGACGGCGCGCAGTTGAAAAAAGCCGGGGGCTAATTATTCCGCCAACGGCTAGAATCAACGTTATCCGTGATCCACTAAAACACAGGAGCCATGATGAGCTCGACCAACCCGCCCTCCCACACCGCCAAGCTGGACCGCATCCTTGCCGATGCCCAGCGCGACCGGGAAATGGGCTACCGCGACAAAGCCTTGAAGATGTACCCCCACGTGTGCGGCCGCTGCGCCCGTGAATTCGCCGGCAAGCGCCTGAGCGAACTGACCGTGCACCACCGCAACCACAACCATGACGACAACCCCCAGGACGGCTCCAACTGGGAGTTGCTGTGCCTGTACTGCCACGATAACGAACACTCACGTTATACCGACCAGCAGTATTTCGGTGAGGGTTCCACCAGCAGTCCGACCATCGCCAAGGCGACGCATAATCCCTTCGCGGCGCTGGCTGGCCTGATGAAGAAAGACGACTGAAGCGTTTGATGACTGTGGCGAGCGGGCTCGCCACAGTCATCATGTGCCGCCCTCCTTGCGAGCAATCCCCGTATAATCGCGGTTTTTCTCGAAGGCACCCTTTCCCGTGGGCAATAAACGCTACAGCTGCATTGGTCTGTATAACCCCAAGTCGCCCGAGAACGTCGGTTCGGTGATGCGCGCCGCCGGCTGTTATGGCGTGGCATCGGTGTTCTACACCGGCAAGCGGTATGAACGAGCCCGGGATTTCATCACCGACACCAAGAAAGTCCACCACGACATTCCACTGATCGGCATCGATGACCTGAAAAAAATCCTGCCCCTGGGCTGCATCCCGGTCGCCGTGGAACTGGTGGAAGGCGCCCGCCCTCTCCCGGAATACACCCATCCCGACCGCGCGCTGTATATCTTCGGCCCGGAAGACGGCTCCCTGGACAAAGAGATTCGCGACTGGTGTGAAGACGTGGTCTACATCCCGACCACCGGCTGCATGAACCTCGCCGCCACCGTCAACGTTGTGCTTTATGACCGCCTGGCCAAGGGCAACAACACCCGCTCGGGCCCCAAGTACTGATTTTTCGGGAACATCTGTGTCGCGCCGACGGTCAGCTATCTATCAATGACCCTTGTTGGAGACAGATCATGAGCGACAGTAAAACCTTGCGACCTATCACCGAGTCCACCCCGTTCCGGAGCCAACCCACGCAGAACGTGCAGGGCTGGGAACGCATTGGTTCCCTGGCGGGCGGCGTGGTGATGATGGGCAAAGGCCTGCGCCGTGGCGGCTTTTTCGGCTTGATCCAGGTGGCGATTGGCGGCGTGGCGCTGGCCCGTGGCATCAGCGGCCACAGCTCGGCGAAAGACCTGCTGGAAAAAAGCCGCCAGGACATGAACACCGTGCGCACGAAGATTGAGCGGGCGGGGGAAGAGCTGAAGAACCTCAAGACCGAGGCGCAAGTTGCGGCCGAAAAGACCGCTAAAACCACAGGCTGAATACTATCAAGTGTGGGAGTAGCCGCTGCCGAGGTACGAGGCTGCGATGGGCTGCGCAGCAGACCCCGAGGGCGGTCCTGCGGACACGCATCGCAGCCTCGTACCTCGGCAGCGGCTACAAATCAGCGCAACAGCTTGGTATCCAGCACCACCGACGACTCGCCAATAATGCTTTCCCCCAACTGCACAAACTCCTTCGTGCTGATGCTGCGCAAACGCATCACCGCCTGAGTCAAATCATCCAGTGAGCGCTTGTTGTGGGTTTTCAAGCGAATCTCGCGGTCCAGCTCCTGCAACAACACCACCGCACGCGCCACCGTTGCGCCGCTGACCTGATCACCGCGCAACGTGGTCACAGCCTTCCCTTCCTTGTTCAACCGCGCCTGGATCGCGGCGTAGCGCTCGTCACTGATACCACCGGCACGGCGCACCAGCTCAATGGCGTAATACTCCGCCAGGCCTTCGCTGATCCAGTCACTGCTCTGGTTGTCGTTGATGCGACCGATCGCTTGCACCACCTCACGCATCAGCGCACTGCTGCCGTTTTCACTCACCAGCGGCGTGCGGCTGTTGAGGTAGATCGAATCCCTCGCCGAGAACGCGCCACGTCGCATCGGGTCGCTGGCGCCGACCACCAGCAGTTTGGCCGGATGGCGGGGAAACGCCGCTTGCACCTGGGGCCAGACAAAGGTCAGCAGTGTCAGGACGTCCATGCGCCGCATGCCCTGGCCCTTGGGCGAGGCCACTGTGATTTCGGTCTCCCCCAGGCGTACCCGACGCGTGCCCAGCGTACCCGCGAGCATCCAGCCGGTGGGCCGGTCAAACAGGCGGGAAACGTTATCGATGCGGAATTTGTTCTTGCCAATGCGCGGCCAAGTGGTCTCGATACTTTTCCAGCCGGCTGGCAGTTCGAAAGTCAACCGTGACACCAGCTCAATGCCATCTTGCTGATCGAGACGGGCCTTCGGCACCAGGTCTTCACCGCGAAACAGCGCCCAGCTCGGCGTCATGCGCGCTTCATAGATACCCTTCTTGCGGGTATGACTGAGGCGTACGCGGTAAGTCAGGCTGGCCTTATCGGCGCTGGGTTTCCACAGGCCTCGGCTGTCACCGGCCGTGTGGCCCGGTAGGACTTGCCACTGGCCATCGGCCTTGAAATCGCTGTAGTCGCCATCGCGGCCCAGATCAAAATTCAGGCTGCGCACCGCCGAACCCTGGGACAGGCTCAGGCGGACTTCGGCTTGATCACTCTGGGGCAACAGCTTGACGTGATAGTCCAGGTCGACTTTCTTCGCAGACCATGCCGACGTGCTCAGCGCCAGCAACAACAGGCTTGCGACCAGTTTCCCTACAACCGTCATACACACTCCTTTCAGCCAGCGCGGAAAATCAGGTAATCCTCCCAATCGTCCTCGGCCACGCTGCCTTCGCTGAGCATGCGCCCGGACTGGGAAATACGTTCGTGGTGCACCGCATCGCGATCGCCACAGACGAGGTGATGCCACAGCGGCAAGTCCTTGCGCTCGCTGACCAGCCGATAGCCGCAGGTGGGCGGCAGCCATTTGAACTGATCGGCCTGGCCCGGGGTGAGCTGGATACAGTCAGGCACCGAGTCGCGACGATTGGGGTAATCGGTGCACTGGCAGGTTTTCAGGTCCAGCAGTTTGCAGGCGATGCGCGTGTAATAGACGCTGTTGTCGTCTTCATCCTCGAGCTTTTGCAGGCAGCACAGGCCGCAGCCGTCGCACAACGACTCCCACTCATCCTGGTCGAGTTGTTCGAGGGTTTTGCGGATCCAGAAAGGTTCGACTTTAGCGGCCATGGCTCTACATCAGTATCGGTATGTTAAAAGGCCGCCAGTCTAGTGCCCAAGGCCCTCGGGGCCAAGCGCTTACGACTGCCGGTAGAACAAGACTTGTCAGCGACCCGATAGGCACAGTAGCTTTGAGCCCCTGTTTTTTTGATCAGCACCTTGCATCCTTCGCCCATCCCGTCACCAGGAACTGCCCATGAGCACCAACCCACGCGTTGCCGATTATGCCATTCACCCGCAGTTCACCGACCGCTGGTCACCTCGGGCCTTTACTGGCGAGAACATCCCGGAAAAAACCCTGCTGAGCTTCTTTGAAGCGGCCCGCTGGTCGCCATCGGCTTATAACTCGCAGCCTTGGCGCTTTCTCTACGCGCGCCGTGACACGCCGAACTGGGAGCGTTTCCTGGGTCTGCTGAACGAATTCAACCGTGGCTGGGCGCAACATGCCTCAGCCCTGGTGATCGTGATCTCGAAAACCGACTTCGTCGCGCCTGGCGCCACCGAAGAAACTCCAGCCCTGTGGCACACCTTTGACACCGGCTCCGCCTGGGGCCACCTGGCGCTGCAAGCCAGCATCAGCGGCTGGCACACCCATGGCATGGCCGGTTTCGATCAGGAACTGACCCGCAAGGAACTGAAAATCCCCGAAGGCTATGCGCTGCATGCGGCCGTGGCGGTTGGCAAGCTGGGCGACAAGTCGACATTGGCGGACTACCTGCAAGCCCGGGAAACCCCGAGCCCGCGTCGACCGTTGACCGAGTTGGTGGCAGAAGGCGACTTCAGCCTCTAAGCCACGCAAAAAACCAAATGTGGGAGCCCGCTCCCACATGGGTCCGCAGTGTGCTCAGTAACCGCGTTCGAAACTCACTTCACCACGCAACGCATCCTTGGCCTGATACGCCCGCAGATTCTCGACAAACAACTGCACCATCATTTTCGGTGAAGTCGGTGCCGAGCTGTGGCCGGTCAGCAACAAGCCCCAGGCGGTCCAGAACGGATGACGCTGTGGCAGCGGCTCCTGACGGCAAACGTCGATGACCGCACCCGCCAGATGCCCTTCCTTCAAGGCTTCCACCAGGTCGGCATCGACAACCGCCACACCGCGTCCAACGTTGATAAACAAACCGGTCGGCTTGAATTGCTTGAACAGCGCCGCGTCGTAAAGGTCATGGGTGTTCGGCGTGTTGGGCAGCAGGTTGATCACGTAGTCCACCTCCCCCACCAACCGGCCAAGTTGGTCCAGGCCGGCCACTTCAACAAACGGTGCCTGCTCACGGGCTTCGCTGGCGATGCCATACAGCTCGACACCAAAGGGCTGGAGGAACTGCGCCACACTGCGGCCGATATCACCGGTGCCGACGATCAGCGCCTTGCGGCCTGCCAGGCTCTGGCCCATACGGTTGTCCCACTTGCGTTCCACCTGGCTCACCAGGCGCGCGAGTACTTCGCGCTCATGGCCGAGCATATAAGTGAGCACGTACTCGGCCATCACCTGGCCAAAGATGCCAACCGCGCGGGTCAGACGGTAGTCACGGGGTAACCCTTCAGCCAGCAACGGGGTGATCCCGGCCCAGGTCGATTGCAGCCATTGCGGGTGGTGGCCCTGACGCAGCAGGGTCGACAGCAGGTCCGGCTGGCCAAGCCACACCGGACAATCACCAGCCAGACGCGACAACTCGGCGGAGTCGCCGCTGGTCATCACTTCGAGGTCCGGCGCAGCTTCGCGCAGCAGTTGGGCGTACAGCGGATGATCGTGTTCAGCAATCAGAACGCGCATGGTTCAAACCTTTCAAAAACAGTGCAGGCGGCCGCAAGCAGCAAGTTCACGGCATCCCTCGGGCCGCCGCCAGATAATACGATTCCATTTCATGAACGTGCCCCAGACGGGGCACCTACCGATCACATCGGGTCGTTGCGGCGCAGCAGCTCGTCAGGCAAATGCTCGATGTACTCGTCCTCGGCCGGTGGCATTTGCAGGTGATAACCCTGCTTTTCGAGGTTTTCCAGAACCACCGCGATGTCTTCGCGGGACAGCTTGCGCTCGGGACTCAGTACCAGGTCAAAGGCATGATGAGGCTTGCCGAACGCCGCCAGCAGGGTTTCCGGGACGCGCTCCAGGGCATCACTTTTCAGCACGTAGAGGTACATCTCGTTTCGTTTCAGGCTGCGATAGATGGAGCAAATACGTTTCAAGGCTGTTCTCCGGCGGTGGCCAGGCTGTCCAGCAGCGCCTGGCCCATCAACTCGCGGCGCCAGCCACGCAGCGAGTCAGGCAATTGGTAAGGGCCCTCGGGGTAGCCACTTTTGACCAGGGCTTCGAGGGTTTTCTTGCGCAGCATCAGTTCCGGCGCCATGTCGAGACGCTCCGCTTCGGCCTGGCCGAGGGCACGCAGCTGCTTGATCAATACAGCTGCATCTACCGGCAAAGGCTCGGCAACCGCCGGTGGCCATTGGTCCATCGACACACTGCCGGCCCGTTTGATCAGGTCCAGCAGGAACTCGCCGTCCTGACGCACGGTGCGCGGGTGCATGTCTTCGATTTTTGCCAGGGCGGCGAGGTTATCCGGCTGAGACTTGGCCAGGGGCCATAACGAATGCTCGCGAATGATCCGGTTGCGCGGCAGGTCACGGGCGCGGGCTTCCTGCTCGCGCCAGGCGCACAGTTCACGCAGCACCGCGAGCTGGGCCCGGGACAGTTTCCAGGCCAGCTTGGCCTCGCGGTAGACCTCGTAAGGGTCGACTTCGCGGCGCAGGTTGGCGACCAGCTCAGCGCCGTCGTCCAGGACCCAGGCGTACTTGTCGTCAGACAGCTTGGGCCGCAGGCGTATGTAGACTTGCGCCAGATGCACGGCATCTTCGGCGGCGTAGCTGATTTGCGTCTCGGACAAGGGCCGCTGCAGCCAGTCCGAGCGGGTTTCGCCCTTGGGCAACTCGATATCGAGGACGGCTTGCACCAACCGCGAATAGCCCATGGAAAAGCCCAGGTTCAGGTACGCGGCAGCCAATTGGGTGTCGAACAACGGCACCGGCAGGCTGCCGGTCAGGCGCAGCAACACTTCCAGGTCTTCGCTGCAGGCGTGCACCACCTTGATCACCGCCGGGTTCTCCAGCAAGGCGGCCAAGGGTTGCCAGTTATCGATGGTCAAGGGGTCGATCAGATAAGCGCGAACGCCATCACCGATCTGGATCAGCCCGGCGATGGGGTAAAAGGTGTCGACCCGCATGAATTCGGTGTCGAGGGCGACGAATGGCAACTGCTGCCATTGGGCGCAATGCTGGCCGAGGCTATCGTTGTCGCAGATCCAGTGAATATCGATGGCCACACGGCTCTCCCTTGAAGAATGGCGCGCAGTATATATCGCTAAAGGGATTTGCGAGCATCCGCAGTGCAAGAGCGCCCATGAAAACTCTGACAGGGGACGAAGAATAGTCCGACAGACGCGGCTTAGCCTCTTTTACGCAGGACGTACACCCGCCACATCGCCGAACCTGGCAGGAATTCCTGGTGGTTGAGGATCTTGAAGCCGGCCTGTTTGAACTCTGCTTCCACCTGTGCCCGGTGACTGCCAGAGGCCGGCGGGGCCAGGCCCTGGGCGGCGAAGGCCTTGTAACCGGCGTCACTGTTCACCGAGACAATCACCGTGTCGCGGCTGACCCGGTGAAACTCTTGCAGCAGCGCCAAGCGCCCTTCGGCACCGGGTACATGGCGAAACAACTCCAGGCAAAAGATGCAGTCCACGGCGTTGGCCGACAGGCCGATAGAAAACGCCGACCCCTGAAAGGTCTTCACGCGCTTGAGCAGTGCCGGGGCATGGTGGGTGCGGGCATGGTCGAGCATGGCCTGAGAGTTGTCCGACGCCAGGATCACCCGGTTGCCGTGCTCGGCGAGCACCGGCCAGAAACGACCCAGACCGCAAGCCAGATCAAGGATCAAGCCAGGCTCACCGGCGATCTTCAGCGCCTGGCGCACCAACCGCTCATCGCGCCACAGCGCCAGGCGACGCCACAACCCGGGCGGACGCGTGTCACCGCAGACACGGGCGTGCTCACGGTCATAACGCTCGGCAAACTCAATCTCGATGGAGGACGGTGGTTGCGACGACATCACACGACTCTTGTGGGTGGTTCATACGCAAGTAGCTTAACTACCGTCGCGTGAAAAAAAGGTCGAAAAAGGTTCAATGTTTGGCGAGCACACCGTCAGCCACTGCCGTGCGACAGCCGGCGAACATATCCAGGCCTGGGTTATAGGCATGGGTGTTGACGTCCAGCAGGCCCAGCATCGAATGAAACAGATTGTCCTGGCTCAAGGGTTTGTGACGACTCAGTTGCAGGCAATGAGTATCCACCGAAAAAGCTGACTGATAACTGTCTGAGAACCAGGCCAACATCGCCACATGTTTCTGCTGGTCCGGCGCCAACATGTACGGGGTGCCGTGGAGAAACAGGTTGTATTCCCCCAGGGACTCGCCGTGGTCGGACAGGTAGAGCATGGCGGTATCGACCTTCTGTTGATTGCTGCGCAGCACGTTGATCAGACTGGCCAGCACATGATCGGTGTAGACCAGGGTGTTGTCGTAGCCGTTCACAATACTTTCGCGGCTGCAGGTATTCAGGGCATTGCTCTCACACACCGGGGTGAAATGTTCGTACTCCTTGGGGTAACGCTTGTAGTACTCCGGGCCATGGCTGCCCATCTGGTGCAGCACCAGCACGGTGTCCTTGTCCAGGTTGTCGATGAACGCCTGCAGGCCCTGCAATAGGATTTCGTCTCGGCACTCGCTGTTGGCACACAGCACCGGGTCCTGGAGTTTGCTGACATTCTGGACCGTCACCCGATCACAGGTGCCCTTGCAGCCGGATTGATTGTCGCGCCAGATCACCTCGATACCGGCGCGCTTGAGCACATCCAGCAAGCCTTCCTGGTTTTTCGCCTGGCTGGCGTTGTAGTTCTTGCGCCCCATATTGGAAAACATACAGGGCACCGACACCGCCGTTTCGGTACCGCAGGAGTGCACATCGGTGAAGGCGATCAAGCCGTTTTCCCGCGACAGCTCAGGGGTGGTATCACGGTCGTACCCCAGAATGCCGAAATTCTCGGCGCGAGCACTTTCCCCCACTACCAGCACGGTCAGAGACTTGCGGGTGTGGGCTTGCCAGGCGGGACTTTTTTGCGCGTCTTCGGCGATGGTCTGGAACGGTTGCCGGGCAGAAACCACCTGCTCACGCAGGTAGCCAATGGAGGCACCGACGTAGTTGCTCGGCACGATCATCAAATGCAATTCATGGTGGTTGCGAAACAGCGAGGCCAAACCCTGGTAGTTAATCAGCGCTACACCCCCAATGACCGCGACCGAGGCAACACTCACCAGTACCTTGCTCAATACTTCACGGTGCCAGCGGCGATAATTGATGGGGGTTTTCCACAATACCCAACACGGTAAAACGCCCAGGAACACAACATAGGCCAGCAACTTTAACGACAACAGGTCGCGGACTTCGGTCGCGTTGGTTTCGGCAAAGTTGCGAAACATCGCCGCGTCGATCAACACTCCGTACTGGCTCATGAAATAAGCCACACCGGCACTGATCAAAAACAGCAGCATCAAGACCGGTTTGAGCACCCATCGAAAGGCCAACAGCGTCAGCACCAGATTGAAGCCGCACAACAGCATGACGGCGAAGGCTGCGCACATCAGCAACCCACGGGTGTCGAGGGTGACGATATCCGCCAGGTGCTGCCACAGAACGAAGTTGAATCCCAGCAACAGAAATACGCTGGCAATCAGGGTAATAATCTCGGGGCGGACGGGTTTAACGCTGAACATAACGCTCTGCTTGGCCAGGAAATAAGTGCCGCCAGGAAAAAACCCTTTGGTAGCGACGGCACGGACTGTAAGCAGGCGTCTATCAATTTTTCGTGAAAACAATAGGAATAAATAGTGGGAGTGAACAATTACCAAACTTTCTGTTTACTCCCGGAAGGCCCCGTCAGGCCTGATGCAGGTACCAGCGCCAATCCTGCTCTCCAACCTCCCCCATGAACTGACGGTATTCCGCACGTTTCACCGCCAGGTAAACCCCGAGGAACTCACTGCCAAAGGCTTCCCGCGCCCAGGTCGAGCCTTCCAGCGCGCGCAAGGTGGTCAGCCAGTCAGTGGGCAGCAACTCTTTAGCTTGGGCATACCCGTTGCCTTCCACCGGAGCACCCGGGTCGCGCTGCTCGCGAATGCCTCGATGAATCCCCGCCAGAATCGCGGCGGCCGCCAGGTACGGATTGGCATCGGCGCCGCAGATACGGTGCTCGATATGTCGGGAAAACGCCGGCCCACCCGGCACCCGCAGACTGACAGTGCGGTTATCCACGCCCCAGGTCGCCGCCAGCGGTGCGTAGCTGTTGGTCTGGAAGCGCCGGTAGGAGTTGGCGTTGGGGCAGAACATCAGCAGTGAATCGAGCAAGGTGCTGAGCATGCCGCCCACGGCGTGGCGCAACAACGGTGTGCCGTCGGCGGCCTCGCTGGCAAACAGGTTGTTGCCGTCGCGGTCGGCCAGGCTGACGTGCATGTGCATGCCGGTGCCCGCCAGGTCATCGAACGGCTTGGCCATGAAACAGGCGGTCATCCCATGCTTGTGGGCCACACCCTTGACCAGACGCTTGTAGCGCACCGCCTCGTCCATGGCTTGCAGGGCATCGCTGCGGTGCTCAAGGGTGATTTCCACCTGCCCCGGGGCATACTCGGAAATTGCCGTGCGTGCAGGAATGCCCTGCAGTTTGCAGGCGCTGTACAGGTCGGCCAAGAACGGTTCGATCTGTTCCAACTCCCGCAAGCCATAGACCTGGGTCGAGCGCGGGCGGCCGCCATCCACATCGCGTGCAGGTTGCGGCCGGCCGTTGCTGTCGGGCTTCTGATCGAGCAAATAGAACTCCAGCTCCGCCGCCATCACCGGGTAGTAACCGTCGGCCTTGAGCCCGTCGATCACCTTGGCCAGTAAATGCCGAGGATCGGCCACGGTGGCGGGCATCCCTTCCTCGGGGTGCATGCTGACCTGCACCGCCGCCGTCGGAATCAACCGCCAGGGCATGCGCTGCAAACTGCCGCTGACCGGGTAGGCGCGGCAATCGATGTCACCCACTTCCCACACCAGGCCGGAGTTTTCCACGTCGTCGCCATTGATGGTCAGGCCGAGGATCGTGCTGGGCAGCGGCCGGCCGCTTTTATAGACCGCCAGCAATTCATCGCGGTGCAGCAACTTGCCTCGGGGCACGCCGTTGTTATCGAGGATAAACAACTCGAACATCTCGATATCCGGGTTCTGGTCAAGAAAGGACTGGGCTTCATGCAGGGTGGCAAAGGCGGTGCTCATGGAGAACTCTCATACGTTCGCGTCAGGCAGGCGCACAAGCGCTGCCGGTCAGATGCGCGGGGCATCCACGGGGACAATCAACGTAAGGAAGCGGTATCCGGTGGGCGCGCATGGCGGCAGTGCCATAGCGCCCAGAAAGCTAACTCGGAGGGCAATGCATCGGCAGAGGTTCGTCGACGAGCCGGACTGCTGGACGCGATAGCGCCAGGCGATGTCTCGGGGTGAGTGTCGGGGGAACCGTCCATGCAAGGATCACAGTGAAGAGATGCCCGCCAGCGTCACATGGCTGGATAAGCCGTTCAATTCAGTCTTGACGGAGTTTGGTTGTGCCCGGACTAAACATTTGAAAATATGGTGCCCCGCTCATGCCCCCAAGGACTCACCCGCATGAAAGCTCCCCTGACCCTTTGCCTGCTGACAGGCCTGGCACTGCCCGCGCTGGCCGCCTCCCCCGCTTCGCGCCTGGACGAGGTAATCCAGCGCGGCGAAATGACGGTCTGCACCACCGGCGACTACAAGCCCTACACTTATTTGCGCGCGGACGGCAGCTACGAGGGCATTGATATCGCCATGGCCCAGTCCCTGGCCAAAAGCCTCGGTGTGCAGGTCAAGTGGGTGCCTACCACCTGGAAAACCCTGATGCCGGACTTCCTCGCCCAGCGTTGCGACCTGGCCGTCGGCGGTGTTTCCGTGTCCCTGGAGCGGCAGAAAAAAGCCTTCTTCAGCCAGCCGATGAATGTCGACGGCAAAATTCCCCTGGTGCGCTGTGCCGATGTGTCGCGCTATCAGACTGTCGAGCAGATCAACCAGCCCCAGGTCCGAGTGATCGAGCCGGCAGGCGGCACCAACGAAGTCTTCGCCCGGGCGCACCTTGGCCAGGCACAGTTGCGACTGTTCCCGGATAACGTGACGATTTTCGAAGAACTGCTGGCGAACAAGGCCGACGTGATGATCACCGACGCCAGCGAGGCCCGTTACCAGCAGAAGCTCAAGCCTGGGTTGTGCGCCGTGAACCCCGAGCGTTACATGCAATACAGCGAAAAAGCCTTCCTGCTGCCGCGGGACGATGTGGCCTGGAAAAGCTACGTGGACCAGTGGCTGCATTTGAGTACGGTCACGGGGGTGTATGACGGGATCGTCAACCAGTGGTTGGCCGCGCCTTGATCAACTCGACAAACGCCCGGCACGCCGCGCTGCGATAGGCGCCTTTGCGGCTCAGCAACGCTGCCGTGCGTTGCGGCAAGGGTGGGCGGATCTGCACCGCGTGCAAGCCCGACTGAGCCTGGGCCACCGCACTGGGCAGAATGGTCGCCAAGTGCGTATGGCGAATAATTTCGATGACGGCACTGATGGAGTTGGCCTCCATGGCAATCTGCGGCTTTACGTCCAGGTTCCGGCAATAGTCATCGACGTAGCGGCGGGTGGCGAACCCTGAGTTCAGCAGCACCAGCGGTTGCTGTTTGAAGTCAGGCAGTTTGAGCCACTGCTTGCGACTCAACGTGGGGTGGCTTGCGCTGGCTACCACGCTCAGTTCCTCGACAAACAGCCCCTTGCACTCGATATCCGGCAAATGCTCGCCGGTAAACCCGATACCAATATCCAATTGATCCTGCGCCAATGCCGCTTCGATACGGTCCTGGGTCAGTTCCTCGACGCTCACCACAATCCCCGGGTACAGCGTGTTGAACCGCGCCAGCAACGGCCCGATCAGGTAAGCGGTGAACGTCGGGGTCATCGCCAGGCGCAAGGTGCCGCGACTCAAATCCTGCACGTCATGCATCGCCCGCGTGCCGGCCTGCAAATCCTGCAACGCCAGCCGCGCAAAACGCACATAAGCCTCGCCCGCGTCGGTCAACCGCACGCTACGTCCGGTGCGATCCAGCAACGGTGCACCAAGGGTGTCTTCCAACTGCTTGATCTGTTGCGACAAGGTCGGCTGGGACACATGCAACGCTTCGGCGGCGCGCGTGAAGTTACAGTGCTCGGCAACAGCCAGCAGGTAGCGGATATGGCGTAGCAGCATGTGAGGACACTCAACTATAGGCATGACTTATAGAAACCATAATAAACCGGTCTTGGACGCTATAACTGAAAACTTCCATCCTTGCCCCATCAGCGACGCAAGGAGAACCACCATGCAGCATCTCATCGACGGCTTTCGCAAGTTCCAGGACGAGGCCTTTGCCCAGCGCAGCGACCTGTTCAAACACCTGGCCACCACCCAGAACCCCGGCACGTTGTTTGTGTCCTGCTCCGACAGCCGCGTAGTCCCGGAACTGCTGACCCAGCAGGAACCCGGCGACCTGTTTGTGATCCGCAACGCCGGCAATATCGTGCCGTCCTACGGCCCGGAGCCGGGTGGCGTGTCAGCCACGGTCGAATACGCCGTCGCTGTGCTCGGCGTCAGCGACATCGTGATCTGCGGGCACTCCGACTGTGGCGCCATGACCGCCATCTCCACCTGCAAATGCCTGGACCACCTACCCGCCGTGGCCAATTGGTTGCGCCATGCCGAGTCGGCCAAGGTGATCAATGCGGCCCGTACCCATGCCTCGGACGAAGCCCGGCTGGATTCGCTGGTACGGGAAAACGTGGTCGCACAATTGGCTAACCTCAAGACTCACCCCTCAGTCGCCCTGGCGCTGGAACAAGGCCGGCTGAACCTGCACGGCTGGGTGTACGACATCGAAAGCGGCTGCATCGCGGCCCTCGACGGCACCACCGGACGTTTTGTGTCCCTGCTGGAAAACCCACAGACCCGTGCGGTCTCGACGACACCTCAACACGCTGCATAACCCCTGTTTACCCAAGAGGAAATCACCATGCTGCAATCCCAATTCGCCCAAACCCCGCGCCTGGCCCTGGCCGATACCGTTATCGACATCAAGGCCCGCAAGAACCTTTCATGGCAGGACCTCACCGACGGCACCGGCCTGAGCCTGGCCTTCGTCACCGCCGCCTTGTTGGGCCAGCACCCGTTGCCCAAGGACGCCGCTGACGTGGTCTGTGACAAACTCGGTCTCGACCAGGACGCCAGCCGCCTGCTGCAAACCGTGCCCCTGCGTGGCAGCTTCCCGGGTGGTATTCCAACGGATCCGACCATGTACCGCTTCTATGAAATGCTCCAGGTCTATGGCTCGACCCTCAAGGCTTTGGTCCACGAGCAGTTCGGCGACGGCATCATCAGCGCCATCAACTTCAAGCTGGACATCAAGAAGGTCGAAGACCCGGACGGCGGCTCCCGCGCGGTGATTACACTGGACGGTAAATACCTGCCGACCAAGCCGTTCTGATTACCCGACAACCGTCTACGCTCTTGGGACACTGACAAGAACGAGGGACGGGCAATGAAGGCAATGCTCCGCATCACCTGGCTGTTGCTGTTGTGTTTCAGCCAGGTGCACGCCGCCACCACGCAAGACAAAGACGCCCAAGCCGCCAAGGGCCTGTTGGAAAAAGCCTTGGCGTACTACCACGACAATGGCGACAAGGCCTTCGCGGCCTTCAGTCGCCAGGGTGCGTTTGTCGACAAGGACCGCTACGTGTTCGTGGTCGACACCAAGGGCGTGCTGCTGGCCAGTGGCGGGCCCTCCTCCGCGTTGATCGGCCGGGATATCTCCGAAGTGCTGGGGCCGGACCTGCGCAAATCCTTCAAGGACGTGTTGCTACAGCCCGAGGCCAATGGCATTCAGCAGGCCGACTACCGGTGGCAGAACTGGAACGACGGCAAGATTGAACGCAAGCATGTGTTTTATCAGCGTATTGGCGATCGCATTCTCGCGGTGGGCTATTACCTGCCGCGGGCTTCGCCGGAGCAGGCCAAGGCGCTGCGGGACAAGGCGGTCGGCGATCTGGCGAAAGATGAGGCCGGCACGCTCAAGGCGATCAATGACATGCAGGGTGGTTTTTTGCAGGATGATCTTTATGTGTTTGTGGTTGACCTGGATACCCAGCGGTACGTGGCTCATGGGACCAACTTGCGGTTGGTCAATACCGACTTTGGCAAGATCAAGGACCCGGAGGGTAAGCCGGTAGGGGAGCCGATCTTGAAGCTGATGGCGGAGCAGGATCAGGGGGAATATGAGTATCGCTGGAAGAATCCGGTGACGGGGAAGGTTGAGGATAAGCATGCCTATTTGCGTAAGGCTGGGCATTTTGTTGTGGCGGTGGGGTATTACAGTCCTTGAGGGTTGGAGCGCGGGTTGGGGTGGGAGTACATATCCGTTGCTGCGGTAATGGCTGCTATGGGTTCCGCTCTTACAGCGGGTCACTTTTGAAAAGAGCCCAAAAGTAACCAAAAGGCTCTTGCCCCACCACTCGGCACCTCGCTCAGGCTCGGTGTGCCTGAACGTAGGCATTGCTCCGTGGGCCGCCGCAATGGGCCATCCCTGGCCCAGTGCGGCTAAACCGGCGTCCTGCCGGTTTACCCACGGACCAATGCCTGCGTTCAGCCATCGTGGTTTAACGGGGCGCCTAAGATCAAAATCAACAGCACGGCGGCCTGAAAGCCGACCTGAGTGGTAGAAGCAAAGGCAAGGTCCAGAGCGAAAGCAGAGCTGCTTTTCTGTGGGAGCTGGCTTGCCTGCGATGGCCATAGGTATCTACACCATTGCGCGGGAGCCTGATTTTTGTAGCCGCTGCCGAGGCATGAGGCTGCGATGCGGTCCGCAGGACCGCCCTCGGGGGCTGCTGCGCAACCCATCGCAGCCTCGTGCCTCGACAGCGGCTACAGGGTTTTCGCAGGATTCAAAAGATGTGTAGATACCTATGCTGCGATGGGCATAGGTATCTACACCATTGTGCAGGAGCCTGATTTTTGTAGCCGCTGCCGAGGCACGAGGCTGCGATGCGGTCCGCAGGACCGCCCTCGGGGGCTGCTGCGCAACCCATCGCAGCCTCGTACCTCGACAGCGGCTACAGGGTTTTC
>NZ_WNNK01000047.1 GCF_009724245.1 Pseudomonas spelaei
CAAAGGCCAATGTATCCTTACTGCGCGGATGTTTAACGATCTCCGGTCGAAAGCAGCAGTCAGGCCAAGCCAGCAGCACGTTGAGCACTCCCCCCCCCAGCAGGGTAGTGTCTCGGCGAGCCAGAGCCTGACGAAGTTCCTGTGTCAATTTTCCTGCCAGCTGCTGATAGGCCAAAGCCTGTTCTGCGGACATGGTGATGTCGATAAACTCCTCTTGGTACGCCGGCAACACGTTGCCACCGATATCTTTGAGTTTCAGGAACGCGGTGAACGGCAGCACAAAGCGGTGAATGCCTTTCGGTCAGCGGCAACATAAGTTATAACGGCGAAAGATCATCAGCGATGAACTCCACTTTAATGCTATCGGGGGCCTCTATAAACAGCGCATAGTAATCAGTATCATCGTTTGCAAAGGGAGATTTTTGATCGTAGAGACTTACAATGCCATTGGCCATACAATATAGCCTGAGTTTGTCAACAGTATCTCTATCTTTAACCTTGAAGGCCAGATGATTGAGGCCTGCACCGCACCGACGATACCGCTGAAATGCATGCGTTTCAGAAACTTGTACAAATGTAAGATAAGCAACGCGATCATAGGCAAGCGTGAAGCCATTATTCCACTTTCCATTTTCCCTGTATCCAATCTGTGCGAGTAATCCTGACCAGAATTGTAAGGATACACTCAAATTTGCTACATGGATTTCAATGTGATGGAGCATAAAAATCCTTAAAAAATAAATTGATGAGTGCAGTGCAAGACATGCCTTCGATCTCCACGCTAGCCTCCGGAAGTTCGTGTTGTTGTAGGTTGTTTTTTTGTCTGCCTAGCGAGATCTTCGGTCATATTCTTGAATGGCGCATATTCTCATGGCTTTAACTTTTTTGCCAGTAGTATAAATGCGCAGAATTCAACCTCTTTTAGGTTTATATAAGATGCGGCTCGACCTATAGCAGGCTCAATAGTCGGTCCCGCAAAACTTGCGCATAATTTTCAGGTAGTGGCCGCAAGCTATTGACTGCGGCCCTTGCCCACGCCCGCGAAATACAAAAATGTTGTTAGTTTGCGGTTAACAAAATTTAGCTCTATGAGCTTTTCCTTGATCTGAAATGAAGATTAAAGTTATGCATGTCGCAAAAGTCGCAAGTCCGGACAAGACATATAAACCACTTTCAAAGGTACCTGTCATTTCTTTGATCATTCCTATGATTCCTGGGCCAAAAAATCCACCTAGATTTCCGACAGAGTTGATCAATGCGAATCCGGCTGCTGCGCTGGTCCCACTGAGATATAACGCAGGAAGTGGCCAAAATGGTCCTTTGCAGCCCATTATGCCGATGGTTGCGACACTCATCGCAACAATGGCCAGGTTACTTCCCGTCAGCCAACCTGCGATTCCAAGACCGCCAGCAATCAATAAAAGTGCGGCGATTAAGAAAAATTTCCGTTTATTGAATCGATCTGAAAGAAACCCTATGGATATCATACCAATGCAACCTACCACATAGGGAATAGCAGTAACGTAGCCAACATCCATACCCGTAAAACCTTGCTGCTTAATGATCTGTGGCAAGAACATTGAAAGACCAATATTGGCTGCCGTAGCGCAGAAGTAGATTAAACAAAGGGCTATGATCGAAGGCTCGCAATAAGCTTTCCAGGCCGTCGCTTGACCATCTAGTGTTAAAGGGTGTGCTTTGACATCATCTTCAAGCTCGGCGGCCAACCACTGGCGCTCTTCATCCTTCAGCCATGCGGCCTGTTTCGGCGAATCAGGCAGATATTTCAGAACAACACCGACTAAAAGGATTCCAGGGATGCCTTCAATGATGAATAACCACTGCCATCCTTTGAGTCCCATCCAGCCATCAAGTTGCAAAAGGGCAGTAGATATTGGTGCCCCAATGGCTAAAGAAATAGGAATCGAGAGCATGAAAACTGAAATAATACGAGCGCGATAACGCTGGGGAAACCAGAAGGTAAGATACACAATCACTGCTGGGAAAAATCCCGCCTCTGCTACACCTAGTAAAAATCTCATGAAGAGGAAACTTTTTGGCCCATTAACAAAAGCCATACAGGTTGCGATTACGCCCCAAGTGAAAAGAATGCGTGCAATCCACCGACGTGCACCGACTTTCACCATGAGTAAATTGCTCGGCACTTCGAAGAGACAGTACCCGACAAAAAATAGACCTGCTCCCCAGCCATAAATTGCAGTACTCAGGCCAACGTCAGCATTCATTGTCAAAGAGGCAAATCCTATGTTCACACGATCCAGATAGGAAACTATGTATAAGAATATCAGTAGTGGTAGAAGCCTAATGAAAATCTTGTGCGTTACCTGTTTTTCAATTGTAGTGCTCATGTAGTAGGGGCTCTTGTTTTTATAGGCTTATTTGAGTTGCGATATGCCATATTTATTATGCTAAAGACTCATAAATATAAATGTGGCATTGCGTACTGGGTTAGAAAGAAGCATTTTTTTGGAACGTTAGTCGTTGAGGTGGTTTCTATTTTTTGCTAGCCTCCGTCTGCGTTGGTAAGCATGTTAGAAGGTACTGGGATTTTAATAATCGCTGGGCGTTTGGACTTCAAAGATTAAGCTACTATAAGTAAATGGTAGAGTTACGGTGTTTTGTTTTGATATTGATTGCTGCGGTAGTGAAGTGGTTAAATAACAAATCTCCATTGTGTTTTGTGGGAGAGTTCCATTACTGTCTGCTCTTGGGCGAGATTATAAGGATAAAATATAATGGGCGCATAATGAATAGGATGATTCCTACTTTTCGATGTAATAATTTCTGAAATTTTTTAGGGCTTTGCTGATCGTTGGATCTTTTTGCGCGCCCGTTGCCGAGCCTTTTGGTGAGGAAACATATGGTTGTCGTCTGCACCGAACACGCAGGCAGGCGTAAGAAACTTTGTAAGGGATGAAGGACACCTTATGCAGGATTACGGTCCGGAAGGAGTTAAGATAAACCGGGAGCTAGAGATGCCTGCCTTCTTGGGCTACCGCTAGTCATACAGCAGGTTGATTCCCGTCCCAGAACCCTCACATTTGACGCGCACTTCTTCAGTGCAAGATATTGCGATGCGGCTCAGACTGGTGCGCTGACTGTCGTTAGCATTTCGGGTAAAGTCTATTTACGGCAAAGAACCAATTTGGCATGTTTTTTCCATGGAGAAATCTACGAATAAGCTTGGCCCCGGCCTTTAAGTCTTAACTATATCATGCGCCATGCGCCAGGTAATGAAGCCTGATCGACCAGTCTACTGTTCGATCAGGTTTTTTTTTGGAGTAAATAAATGCGGCGTACGATCGATGTCGGAATCCTGCTCTCTACCAATGGGACTTACCGGTGCATAGGCCGGAATGCTCTGGCGGGAGCCGCACATGCAGTGGCGGAAATCAATGCTAATGTCGATTACGAATTTGCCGTGCAGGTTATTCATATCAATCCGCAGGGCTACTTGTACAGGTATAGCGAAGGTTCCGTTCAACTGATGCAGGCCGGGATTCGGCACATTTTTGGTACCACGACCTCGGCTAGCCGCAAGGAAATTATTCCGGACCTGGAGCAGAACGGGGGCCTGTTGTGGTACGCCTGCCCGTATGAAGGTTTTGAAAGCAGCGAGAACGTCCTTTATCTGGGCGGGTGCCCGAATCAGACGTTGATTCCGTTGTTGCGGTATGCCTTGCAGGCGTTCGGTTCGTGCGCTGCGTTGATCGGTTCGAATTACATCTGGGGTTGGGAAAGCAACCGTGTCGCACGGGAAGTGCTCGAAGTCGCCGGCGGCACTGTGCTGCTGGAAAAATACGTGAGCTTGGGTACGGCTCGCTTTAGTGAACTGATCCAGACCCTGATCACTGAAAAGCCGGCGTTTGTGCTCAATAATCTGGTCGGTGAGTCCTCCTACGTTTTCTTGCAGCAGTTGGATATTGCTTGCCATGCCATCGGCTTGAATCTACCGGTGTTGAGTTGCAACCTGACTGAAGCCGAGCTTCCTGAACTCGGTGCCATGCGCAGTCTGCGCCTGTTGTCGTGCGGCCCATTCTTCGAGGATGTAGACCGGACTTTCAGTCAGCGGCAGCGCCGCCTACATGGACCGCACCCGTTGTCGCACTTTTACACTGGGATGTACGTGGCCTTGCACTTGTTTGCAAAGGCCCTGAGCCGGTGTGGTAGCGAAGACCCCGCGCGAATTTGCAACTACCTTTATGAACATCCCCAGAACACCGTGCTCGGCAAGTTAAACATTTCTGCGCGCAACAACCACTGCAGCCAGCCCTGCCATATAGCAGAATTGCGCGAAGGGCGCTTTGTCATATTGCGCAGTGAAGCGTGTTCGTTGCCGGCTGATCCTTACCTGACTGCCACTGATTTGAGTAAAGTCCATCACCTGGGCGCGCATGCGCCAGCACCCCGCCTGAGGATCGTCAAATGAGCCAGCTCAAACGTCCTGACTTCGAAAATGGTCGATTGCTGTTGGTTGACTGCGAACCGCGTACGTTGTCTAGTCTGCAGAAAAGCCTGCAACGCTTGGGTATCACGTCGCTGGCGCTATTTGAAGACGCGCAGGATTCGCTGGAGGATTGCTTTGCCGTCGTAGTCGATCTGGAGCACTTCGCCAGTCCCGACATTCTGGAACGGCTCAACAGCGCCTGCGTACCCATTGTGGCGTTGACGCCTCACGAGACCCTGTCACAGATCCAGCGCGCAATAGAGATGGGCGCGACCGCCTTGTTGAACAAACCGATTACTCAAGGCTCGGTCTACACCACGCTGATGATGGCGATCAGTCTGAGTGAGCGATTGGACTGCGATGCCCGCACCATTGACGCACTGCAGCAGCGCCTCGCTGCACGGCCTTTGCTGGCTCAGGCGCTAGCGCGGCTGATGGTTGAGCAGCAAATTGACGAGCGCGAGGCTTACGAACGTTTGCGCAGCTTGTCGATGCGTCTTAATCGAAGTTTGGATGAGCTGTGCGCGGACATGGCCGCGGATTATCTTCAGCAAGGCGGGGCGAGCCAATGACGGTGTTACGCGCTTTGATTCGCCGGCCAGCGGTGGCGTTTTCACTGTTGTACATCCTCATCGTGGTGCTGTTGGCACTGTTTGCGCCGTGGATGAGCCCCCGCGATCCATCCGAACAGTTTGTCGAAGGCTTGTCGATGGAGGGGGCGCCGCTACCACCCGATATGCCGTACTGGTTGGGCACCGATTTGCTCGGTCGCGATTTGCTGTCACGCCTGATCTATGGCGCACGCACTTCGCTGTTCATCGGTCTGCTTGCCAACGGCCTGGCTGTATTGATCGGCACCCTGGTCGGCTTGAGTGCAGGGTTTGTGCGAGGCTGGCTCGGCAGTGTGCTGATGCGTTTTACCGACTTGATGATGGCGTTCCCGGCATTGCTGTTGGCGATTGCGTTATCGGCGATTTTCCAACCCAGCGTGTGGATCGTTGCGTTGGTCATCGCCATGGTCAACTGGGTGCAGATTGCCCGGGTGATCTACTCCGAGACCATCGCGCTGAGTGCCCGTGACTTCGTGGCCGTAGAGCGGACCCTAGGGGCCAGTTCTCTGCGCATCCTGTTTTCGCACCTGCTGCCCCATTTGCTGCCGACGATTCTGGTATGGGCAACCCTGGGCATTTCTACCACGGTGTTGCTCGAAGCAACCCTGTCGTACCTCGGGGTAGGGGTCCAGCCGCCTACGCCAAGTTGGGGCAACATCATTTTTGAAAGCCAGACCTACTTCACCTCGGCGCCATGGTTGGTGTTCTTCCCCGGTATTGCCATTGTGCTGCTGTCGCTGGCTTTCAACCTGGTGGGTGATGCCCTGCGCGATGAACTCGATCCTACCCTGCAAGGGAGAAGCTGAATGCTCGCCTTCATCACTCGTCGCATTGGTTATTCGTTACTGATTTTGCTCGGCGTGACCTTTATCACTTACCTGCTGCTGTTCATGCTGCCTGCCGACCCGGCGCGCCAGATCGCCGGACGCAGTGCGACACCGGAAGTGGTGGCGGGGATCCGTGCACAGTTGGGGCTGGATTTGCCATTCTACCGGCAGTACGCCAACTACTTGGGCAACCTGGTGCAGGGCGATCTGGGCCGCTCCTATATCCAACGTAGCTCCGTGACCGAATTGATCGGCTCGCGCCTGCGTCCGTCGTTGGAGCTCATGGCGGCCGGTATTGGGTTCGAGCTGCTGATTGGCATCAGCCTGGGTGTTATCGCGGCGCTGCGACGCGACAGTTGGGCCGACAAGGCGCTTATGGCCCTTTCGTTCATCGGCGTATCGGCCCCGCAGTTCATTGCTGCCATGCTGTTTCTGTACTTCTTTGCCGTGCAACTGGGCTGGTTTCCACTGGGGGGCTATGGCGGGTTCGAGCATCTGATGCTGCCGGCGCTGACCTTGGGGATTCTCGGCAGTGGTTGGTACTCGCGCATGGTGCGTTCCTCGATGATCGAGGTGTTGCACCAGGACTTCATCCGCACCGCACGCGCCAAAGGCTTGAGCCGAGTGCGCGTGGTTCTACGGCATGTATTGCCCAACGCCACCGTGCCGGTGATCCCGATGATTGGCATCGATATTGGCATCTTCATGGGCGGGCTGGTGGTGGTCGAGTCGGTCTTCGGGTGGCCGGGAATTGGCCAGTTGACCTGGCAAGCCATTCAGCAAGTGGACATTCCTGTGATTGTCGGAGTGACCACGGTTTCAGCGGTAGCCATCGTCCTAGGCAACCTGGTCGCTGACCTGGTCATCCCCTGGGTCGATCCGCGGATCGACATCCAGAAACACTAAAAATCTCATGATAGGTAAGGGGCTGGAACATGAATCGCAAAGCATTATCCTCGGCCATCGCGGCTGCACTGTTTGCTGGAAATCTTCTGGCCGATGATGGCGATCCAAATGCAAAAGACGGTGGCACCGCAGTCATTACCTACCAGAACGACGTGGCCACGCTTGACCCGGCCATTGGCTACGACTGGCAGAACTGGTCGATGATCAAAAGCCTGTTCGATAGCCTGATGGACTACAAACCCGGCACCACGGAATTGGTCAAGGACCTGGCGTCGGACTACAGTATTTCCGATGACGGGACTGTCTATACCTTTACTCTTCGCAAAGGCGTGAAATTCCAGAACGGTCGCGAGCTCAGGGCCAGCGACGTCAAATACTCCCTGGAGCGAACCATCAACCCGAAAACCCAGAGCCCGGGCGCCGGCTTCTTCAGCCCGATCGTGGGTTATGACGAAATGACTGCCCAAAAGGCCGAGCACCTGTCGGGTATTGAGGTCCTCGACGACTACACCGTCAAGATCACCCTCAAGGAGGCCAGTGCGACGTTCCTGCATGTGATGGCGATCAACTTCTCCTCAGTGGTCCCCAAGGAAGAAGTCGAGAAATGGGGGGCCGATTTCGGCAAGCATCCAGTCGGTACGGGCGCCTATAGCCTGGCGGAGTGGAAGCTGGGGCAACAGATTATCTTCAAGAAAAACCCGAGCTATTTCAAGGCAGGCCTGCCACACCTGGACAGCATCACCTTTGAAGTGGGCCAAGACCCGATGGTCGCCCTGTTGCGATTGCAAAAGGGTGAAGTTGACATCGCCGGCGATGGTGTGCCGCCCGCCAAGTTCCTGGAGTTCAAGAACGATCCGAAATTCAAAAGCCTGGTGGTGACCGGTGACCAGTTGCAAACCGGTTACCTGACGCTGAAAACCACGTTGCCGCCGTTCGACAACCTCAAGGTGCGCCAGGCGGTGAACATGGCAATCAGCAAGGACCGAATCGTACGGATTATCAATGGCCGTGCTGTTCCGGCCAACCAGCCGCTGCCGCCGGCAATGCCGGGCTATGACAAGGACTACAAAGGTTATGCCTACGACGTCGAGGCTGCGAAAAAACTGCTGGCAGACGCCGGTTTCGCCAAGGGATTCTACACCGAGCTGTACGTCATGAACACCGATCCGCAGCCGCGTATCGCCCAGGCTATCCAGCAAGACCTGGCCAAGGTCGGTATCCGGGTGCAGATCAAATCCCTGGCGCAAGCCAATGTGATTGCAGCCGGCAGTTCCAAGGACCAGGTCCCGATGGTGTGGTCGGGTGGCATGGCCTGGATTGCGGACTTCCCGGACCCGTCGAACTTCTACGGGCCGATCCTGGGGTGCGGCGGTGCGATTGACGGTGGCTGGAACTGGGCACTGTATTGCAACAGGATGCTGGATGCGCTGGCCGCCAAGGCCGACAGCATGGTCAAGCCGAAACAACAGGCTGAGCGCACCGCGCTGTGGAAGAAGATCTTCATCGACGTGATGGCCGACGCGCCATGGGTGCCGATATTCAACGAGCAGCGTTTCACCGTGCGATCTGCGCGCATGGGCGGTTCCGGTGCGCTGTACGTCGACCCGGTCCACGTGCCGGTCAACTACGACTACATCTATCTCAAATAATGTGCCGTGCGCCTGACGATCAGGCCTGTGCCACGCCCAAGAAGAGGCGCGGCCTTCCACTCGGAGACTTCTCCTTATGTGCCAGAACTGCCTGGTCAAGACCATTCACAGCGTCAACAGACATTTCGGTTGGGACAACAGCCTGGAACCCACCGCGAGAGTAACGTCGGGCTCGATGCTCGAGTTTTGCTGCCTTGATTCATCCAATGGTTTCTTCACGTCTAGCTCAGTGGTGAGTGACGTGGGCAAGGTGCCGTTCGACAAGATCAATCCGGTTACCGGCCCGATTTTCGTCGAAGGTGCTGAGCCCGGAGATGTGCTGAGAATTACCATCGATAGCTTCAAACCCAGCGGCTTTGGCTGGACGGCGAACATTCCGGGATTCGGCCTGCTGGCCGACCAGTTCAAGGACGCGGCCCTGGTCTTGTGGCATTACGACAAGGTAAACCTGGTCCCGGCGGCGTTCAGTGATTTTGCCCACGTGCCGCTCAAGCCTTTCGCCGGCACTATCGGGCTGGCCCCGGCGCAGGCAGGGCTGCATTCGGTGGTCCCACCGCGTCGGGTTGGAGGTAATCTGGATATTCGTGATCTGTCCGCAGGTACCACGCTGTACTTGCCGGTGGAGGTCACTGGCGCTTTGCTGTCGATCGGCGACACCCATGCGGCACAAGGCGATGGCGAGGTGTGTGGCACGGCAATTGAAAGTGCCATGGACGTGGTGGTGAAGCTCGACCTGATCAAGGACACCCGACTGGCGACTCCACGTTTCAGTACCCCGGGGCCGGTCACCCGCCACCTCGACAGTGCCGGCTACGAAGCGTTCACCGGAATCGGGCCGGACCTGATGCAAGCAGCGCGTCAGGCTGTGAGCAATACCATCGACTGGCTGTGCCGTGAACACGGTATGCCGGTGGAGCAGGCCTATATGTTGTGCTCGGTGTGCGGTGATCTGCGCATCAGTGAAATTGTTGACCTGCCCAACTGGGTGGTGTCGTTCTACTTCCCGAAAGTCGTGTTTGCATGATGTGGTTTCATCGCGGGCTGCGTGACGTAAGCCACTTCAAATGTGAGGAGCTTTGATGAGTAACGGGACCTCCCGGCCGATTCTGTCGGTGCAGCATTTATCCATTGATGTCGGCCTGGGGGACACTCCCCGGCGGGTAGTCAATAACCTCAATTTCGACCTGTATCCAGGGCAGACGCTGTGCATTGCCGGGGAGTCCGGTAGCGGTAAATCCCTGTCGTCGCTGGCAATCATGGGGCTGCTGCCCAAGACTGTGCGGGTGGTCAAGGGTGCGATCAGGCTTGCCGAGCACGACCTGATCGGGGCGCCCGAACGTGTACTTCAGCAGTTGCGCGGCAAACAGATCGGTATGATTTTCCAAGAACCGATGACTTCGTTGAACCCACTGATGACCGTGGGGCAGCAGTTGGAGGAAACGCTGCGACGCCACGAACCGCTGGGGCGCCAGGCCTTGCGCCTGCGGGTCAAGGAAATGCTGGAGTCGGTACGCATGCCGCAGGTGGAAAAACGCTTGCGGCAGTACCCTCATGAACTGTCTGGCGGCATGCGCCAGCGCGTGATGATCGCGATGGCCATGCTCTGCCGGCCCAAGGTGCTAATCGCCGACGAACCGACCACGGCGCTGGATGTGACCATCCAGGCGCAGATTCTGGAATTGATGCGCGAGTTGCAACTGGTGTACGGCACCAGCTTGCTGATGATCACCCACGATATGGGTGTGGTCGCGGAAATGGCTGACCAGGTGGTTGTCATGAAGCACGGACGTACTGAAGAACAGGCACCGGTCCGTCAGCTATTTACCCGGCCGCAGGCCGATTACACGCGTAAATTGCTTGCGGCCGTACCGGCGTTGGGCACTGTCGGCCAACCGGATGACATCAGCCAGAAGCCAGTGATTTTGCAGGTTCGCGATTTGTCCGTGCGTTTCCCGGTGCGCACAGGCTGGTTTGAAGAGGGCCGACAAGTCCATGCGGTGGAGGGCGTCAACTTCGAGCTGCGCCAGGGCGAAACCCTGGGGCTGGTGGGGGAAAGCGGGTGCGGCAAATCCAGTACCGGCAAGGCGCTGATGAACATGCAGGCTTATTACGGCAGTGTGAAGTTATTCGGCAAAGAGCTCAATGGCCTGCAAGGTACTGACCTTCAAGCGGTGCGGCGTGATATCCAGATGGTGTTTCAGGACCCTTATGCGGCCTTGAACCCGCGTAAAAACATCCTGGCGCTAGTGGGCGAGCCACTGCTGATTCACCACCAGTTACCCTTGGCGCAACGTCAGGAGCGAGTCGCCGAGTTGCTGCATCAGGTCGACATGCCTGCCGACTCGATGTACCGCTACCCTCATCAATTTTCCGGCGGCCAGCGCCAGCGCATCTGCATCGCACGCGCGCTGGCACTCAACCCGAAGGTCATCATTGCCGATGAGTCCGTTTCGGCCCTTGATGTGTCGGTTCAGTCTCAGGTGCTGGAGTTACTTGAGCACTTGCGTGAGGTACACCAACTCAGCTACCTGTTTATCTCCCATGACATGGCCGTGGTCGAGCGTATTTGTCATCGTGTGGCTGTCATGTACGGTGGGCAGATCGTCGAGGTTGGTCGACGCGATCAGGTCTTGAACAACCCTCAGCATCCCTACACCAAACGGTTGCTCAGCGCTGTACCGATGCCGGACGTGGATCGCAAGCGCGATTTCAAGGCGCTGCTGCAGGAGTTCCAGCAGTCAAGCCCAGTCAAATCGAAAGGCTTTGAAGCGCCGGCACAGAGGTTTCAGTACGTGGGGGATGAGCACTGGGTCGCGGTGGATTCTGTCGGCTGCGAACCAGCCGTTCAGTCGTCAGCCAAATCGATTAGTTCCTATTAGCAGGATTGCTGATGTCGGCAGTTCCTTGTTATTCAATCAGTGAAGTGATAAGTGACCCGGTAAACATATCATCGGATTTTCGTTATCCCGAGTCTATCCCAAACCTATATCTGGCATTTTTTTTAGGTGCCAAGTTTCGTTTGTCCTAGTAAAAGTTTTCTTTCTATCGTAGCTGCAATAGTAAAAGCACTCAATGACTACCCCCTAGCAGCGTGATCTGATCGGGTATTGAGTGCTATCCTACGCGGCCGGCAGTACAGGAGCCCTCAATAATCATGTGTTCAACCTCCACTGGTTGCATGGCGACATTCCTTATTGCGCATCAGGCTCAGCCGTGATCACGTTCGCACCGTTTTAGTCTCCGCTGCCCCTAGCCTAAGGACCAATCTGGCATGGCTCACTGTGCATGCACCTAGACGTTCGCAGATCATTCCTTCCGCGACGCATCGCCTTTAGTCAGTGTCATTCAGAAACTATTATGACCGATCCGTAGCCTGTATGCTTTTAGGTTTTTCCTACCTATGACAATTGCATGAAGAAAGTGGCCGCATCTGTTGGATGCGGTGCAGAGCATCCTCAACTTTTTTGCTATTTAGGATGATTGCCTGCATAAAATAGGAATATCGGCAATATAAAATTGCCGTAGTGCGCTCTAGACTTCGGGATCTAATAGCTCATGTATTTCCGTTCCTCAGACGGGAAGGGAGGAACCTAATGTTTAAGATGCTAGTTGGCCACTCAGTAAAAGAATGGTTTCGACTGAAGAGTTGTGAGCAAAGAACAGTTAATAAACAGAAAATTAGTAATGGAGAATCATGTACTTATGCTGGACTTTTCGCCGGTGCAGTAGGCGGTGCTCAATCGGAAAAAGCCTTTAAGCAAATAATTGCTTATTTTCAGCCTCAATATGTAATTGATACAGGTGCTATATATGGCTCCGAGGCGCTTGCTCGCCTGCGGTGCGTTGAGTCGGAGGGGCTCGGACCTGCCTATTGGATGTCGTACCTCAATACAGTGGAGCTTCGCTCCAAGCTTTGGGGGCGGATGCTTGACCAGGCGCTTGATTTTTTGAGGTATGTTAATAATCCGCATTTTTGTGTCAGTGTTAACGCTTCCGCTGACATAGCTAGTTCTATCGGATGGGCTGAGGACTTGGTGTGCCGCGTGCTTGAGTATCAGTTGGACCCGCACAGCATTACGGTAGAAATCACGGAAGATATCTCCTGTTTGGACGAGTCGAAGCTCGCCGAATCGATAAAATATTTACGCCTATGTGGTTTCAGCTGTGCGATTGACGACTTCGGTACCGGCTACTCGTCATTGCATCGCTTAGCTTCGATGGAGTTTAACAGTTTAAAAATTGATCAGAAGTTAGTTCATCAGGCGAGAAAGTGCTCCAAGGGCAAAAAAATACTTTCTCACACTGTGGACATGGCACGGGACTTAGGTTTTATCGTCATTGCAGAGGGTGTTGAAACTGAGGAGGATCTGGAAAATGTTACTATTCTCGGTTGCGATGTGGCTCAAGGATTTTATTTTTCTAAGCCAGTAACTGCGGAAAATTTTATATGTAACTTTAGTAGTTCTATGGACGGTTAAGATTTTTGATGTGAGTGGTTGTGGTCTGACGTGTATAGAGTTGTTAACGCTTGCGCAAAGGGTATTGAGTTGAAGATCCATTTGGATAGCTCAAAGCTAATCCAAGTTGCACGAATTTAGCTTTAGGCAAATAGCATAAGGCCAAAAATAAACTGAACTTCAAGTCTAATTAGAATTTCTTGCCAGGGGTTTTCATTTGTATATGCCCATATGTCATATGCGATAATAGCAATCGTGTAATATTCGAGCGGCTTCCAATCAAAGTTATACATATATACTAAGCAGCCATTTTGTATTGGACTATTTAGATGGTGCGTGGCTACTCAGGGAGGGTATAAATATCTTGTCCAACCTTAAGAAGTAATCGATTTGCGGTCTGAAGTAAAGCTGAATAGACTATTGTTTAATTATGCAGTGAATAAAGGTTTTAGGGTATCACGCCTTATCTTATTTTTACCAAAGATTTTTCCTATTGGATTTTGTATATTCGGAAGTGACCGGTCGCTGGAGCTAAGCGCAATAGAGCTATTAAATTTAATATAGGCCTGCGTGATGCTTCCCTACACCTACCCAATCATCTCAACCGGACAGTTACCATTGCTTGGTCTGAGTAGTTATGTGCTCTTAAGCCCTGAGTTCAGCATAGGCAAGCCAGCGCCTACCCTCATCAGAGGCCCTCACATTTATCGTATGGCCTACTCAACCATGGGGTTCGCTTGAAAAAGTGTGACTCACTGCTGATGCTACGCCTTTCAGCAGCTATGCTTGCTCAAACGGCTGCGTAGACACCGCGATTCTGATCTGACCTTGCAATGCAATGGAAAACGCTTAAGCGTTGCAACCAAGATTTTAGTCGTCAGTTGACGAGAGTCGACCCAAGTTTCTACTTGTCTAATGGATATATAAAACATGCATTCTAACGGAAAAAAAACCTCCAAAGTAAACATCATCGTTGCCGATGATCATCCCGTGGTGGCATTAGGCATCAGTAAAATGCTTGAGAATGCTCCTGATTTTCACTTGGTGGCTTCGACTGCAACGATCTCCGATTTATTCGATGTTCTCAAGGAACTGCCTTGCGACGTGCTGATCTGCGATTACTCCTTTGAGGATGACGACGAACCTGACGGATTACTCTTACTGGACCGTCTCTTGCGAACATACCCCAAACTAAAAATAATACTTCTAACGGCTCATGATGATCTAGTTATCTTACAGCGGGCTATGCAATCAGGTGTTTCAGGTTTTTTGAGCAAAGTAAGCAGTGAGTTCTCAGTGCTGCCCCAAGTTATTCGCCGAGTGCTCGATGGGGAAAGATTTGTAGATTCAACGACTTCTAAAATTCTTATTAAGAATATGCTAGAAAATAATATGCACGCACCCACTTTATCTGCCGTTGCATTAACTGCCCGTGAACTAGAGGTGGTGCGGCTATTCTCCAAAGGCATGTCAGTCACCGATATTGCTCAATGCACTGATCGAAGTGTTAAAACTATTAGCACTCAGAAAAAAAAGGCAATGACAAAACTGGGGGCTCATAATGATGTCGAATTGTTAAACGCTTTTAAACAGCTCTTTTAAGTGGGCTCAAACGAGGCCGTTTACTGTGAATATATACCGACGCAATCCAATGGCTGCCTTGAGGGATTACCTTCGTCTCAAAACTATAATGGTGCCCGATCTATCCGAGCGTTATTACCAAACATTATTAATGGGCGGTGGCATTGTTGTGAGCATAGCCATACTAGCAGCATCCGGCATAAGCACGATGATGTTGGTTGATCAGTTTATGAATGAGCGTATACACGCGTTCACCGACGCACGTGACCTCATCAAATCCAATATGAATCGTTATCAAACTCGCCTGATACAAACGGTTGAAACTTATGAGGCGCTATGGGAGTTGCATGACAAGGATCAGATCCCGCTCGTCCACTATACGAAGTTACTGGATGACCAAAAAGGTGTGATCGTCACCGGTAAGGACGTGACGGCCACGCCTATTACCATTATTTCGGACCTGACTCAACCTAGAGATGCCCCGGAACTTTCTACTTTGTTGCGCTTAACTCGAGAAATATCACCAGCTCCTTTATTCCCTCAACGCGAAATTGGCTATTACATAGGAGGTTTTATTTATACGCCGGATAGGCGTTTTCTGGCCACTTGGCCTTCACTGACCAATGAGCAGGCCTCGAGCATACGACTACAAGGCGGCGATTCTTTTATAGGCAAAAATATCGATAATGTTGAGAAAATTTTAAATAGCCTCGACCCTGACTTTGTTCGTAAACAACGATTAGTATGGGCTCCTCTGTACAAATCACCTGTTACGGATGAATTGATTTTTCACTACATTGTTCCAGTTTACCGCAATGAACAGCGCATTGCCGTGATGGTGATTACCATTCCTTTAGATAAATTCTCTCTAGTTTTTCAAGATTCCATCGATGAGCATGGATTTTTTGTAGTGTCCTTTGACAGAAAACATCTTTTTGGGGTGAACTACGATAATGCTCAAGAGAGTGGATGGGCCAACACCGTTCTTAATTCTGTCGAATGGGTCGAGCAGCATGCTGGCCATTTAGATATCCACCGTAGTGGAAGTATGTTTTTCATATCTCAACTAATACCTGGACCAAACTGGATTGCTGTTTATGCCTTCGATTGGAAATCCATTTTACTAGCGCTTGGCAACAAATTTTTAGTTGTGGAACTCATCACTCTGGCGGTACTAGGAGTGCTTTGGACTTTTATCACACTACTGAACCGTTTTGTACTTGCGCCGTTGCGAGCACATTCGCGCCAAGTGCACGAAAGCGAAATTTTCAATCGCGTAGTTTTGACTACAGCACCAGTTGCGCTAGCAGTCTATGATCCGTCATTAGGCGAAATCGTAATGCAAAATAAGGCAGCAAAAATTTTAATTGAAACATTTTTCAGTCGTGATGAGTTTCATCGATTAATACTTGATCCTGCACCTAGAGAGTTTTTAGAGGATCCACCAAATATAGACTTTAATACAAATGAGGTAAAAGTATTAGAGGCCACATTAACAGGAAAATATGGTCGTCCTCATCAAATATCTGTCGTATTTTCCCGCGCACGCTATCAGCTAAAAGAAGTTATACTTTTTAGCTTGACTGATACCAGCATTCAAAAAAATACCATCCAATTATTGAAAGACGCTAAGGAGGCCGCGGACCAAGCCAACCAAGCGAAGTCTATGTTCCTCGCCATGATGAGTCATGAAATTCGTACTCCACTGCATGGTGCTCTAGGCAATCTTGAATTACTCGCGTTGGACCAGCTTCAGCCGCGTCACAAGGAACGAGTCACAACAATTCGACGTGCGTTTGACGCATTACTGGTCTTAATTAATGACATTCTAGATTTATCGAAGATCGAGGCTCATGAGCTGCAGATAAATATAGAAAGCTTTCAGCTCGACGAATTGATTGAGCATTGTGCGCAAACATTTTGTCCTGTGATTCTAGATAAAAATATCAGGTTCCAATGTCTGGTGGACCCACGGCTGGCTGGTACGTGGCATGGAGATCCTCACCGCCTGAGTCAATTGCTAATGAACCTGCTTAGCAACGCTCATAAGTTTACGGAATATGGATCAATAACGCTGCGAGCAATACCTTATAAACCTGGCGAAGGGGGAGATGGCGTCCAAATCTCAGTGAGTGACACCGGTATCGGGATTCCGGAAAATAAGCTGGAGCAAATTTTCAGCCCCTTTGTGCAGGCGGATGAACGAATTGCCAGTCGTTTTGGTGGTACAGGTTTGGGGCTTACGCTGTGTCGGAAAATTGCATTGTTGATGGGTGGCAACCTTACTGTTGATAGTGAGGAGGGAGAAGGCTCAATTTTTACTGTAAGTCTCCCGCTGGTGCGTGAAAGTAAAATCGAACCCTCCAATCCACATGGGCTAGAGTGTCAGTTCACCAGTGTGGTTTTCATGAGTGACTCACCAATGTGGCAACTTGTACTAAGGGCGCAATTGAGGTTGTGGTTACCAAAAATACGACTGATCGAGGGAGAACTAGATCGTCCCATACCTCCAATAAGTAAACAGTCAATTCTATTATTTGCTACTTTTAGCCCTTCGCTCCCGCAGAAGTGGCAAGCATTTCGTGAGGACTATCTCGACGCGGTCATCGTTAGCCTTTATGGTCCTTCGTATCCTGAGCGCCACAGTGGTAACTTGGCCGTTACATCGCTTTCAGCATCTATGCTTAAACTTGCTTTAAAATCTTGTGGACAGCGTGAGGCAACCTATGTTCAAACAATAGATCATACATGCTTGGACCCAATCATTAATCGTAAAACGAGGGTTTTAGTTGCCGAAGACGATACGATTTGCCGAGCGTTACTGAAACATCAACTCTTGGCGCTTGGCTATCATCAGATTGACAGTGTTGAAAATGGAAGGGACGCCCTTGAGCTTTGCGAAAACAATGTTTATGACGTTATCATAACAGATCTTGGCATGCCTGTTTTGGGCGGGTGGGCACTGCTAGAGGCCCTTCGAGTGAAACACATATACACGCCCGTTATCGTTTGTACTGCCGACACAAATGGTGCAATAAAGAACCAATTACTTAGTTCTACAAATATTTTATATAAACCGATCACAATTAAAAATCTAGACTCTGCATTGCAGAAGACCCTGGGACTTACATTTTATTCGACTACTCATTCGGACAGCACAATTCAGATAAAAGAAATACGTAAGCTATTCGTAAATGGCTGGGTAAGCGATGAGGCTGCACTTCGTGCGGCTTTGAATGCTGGTGATAGCAAGCTCTTTCTAGGTCGACTGCATCGACTAAAAGGTGCTCTATTAGTTTTGGGTGAGGAAGTACTGGTTGCACATTGTAACGAAATTATAAAAAAAATCGAAGATAAGGGGATTCTCGATACCACAATATCGATTGATAAAACTCTAAGCGAGATTCTACAAACGGTTGAAATTTATTCCAAGGACGCTGGCTAGCAGCTTAATGGTTTTCAATAATGTGTGTTGTGGGTAATTATGATGACTGTTTAATCAACACGGTTGGTTGAACGACTATAAAGATAGGATTGTCCGCGATTATTACTATCTATTCATACGGCGGAGGATGGTTTATGCGCAACGAGTTAGGTGAAAAAGACATGCTCCCGGAGAGTTTTAAAAACGGTGACAGTTCTTGTAAACCGATCGTGTTGGTTGCTGAAGATCACCCAACGAACCAGGAGCTTGTAAGGAATCAGTTAGAATATTTAGGTTTTGATTGTCAAATTGCCAACAACGGGAACGAAGCGCTGTGCATATTTAACGAACGCATTCATTGTTTATTGATTACAGACTGCAACATGCCGGTGATGGACGGATACACGTTGGCGAGAGGTATCCGCGTACTGACCCGAGGGGGAAACCATTTCCCTATTTTGGCTACAACGGCAAGCATTAAAGCGGAGGAACAGCAAAAGTGTAAAGATGCAGGAATAGACGAGTGTCTATTGAAGCCACTAAGCTTAAGTGCTTTAGCTCAGGCATTAAACAAATGGCTTCCTCATTACCAAGACTTGAGCGATCAAGACTCAGTCCTAGTATCAGAAAACGATGATTGGAGCACCCTACTTAATTTTTTGGGCGAATATCCTAGTTTCGTAGGTCTAATCAATGGATTTATTGAGGTCAGTAGGTCTGATATTACGAGGATTGAAAAACTGAATTTTGAAGATAGTCAAAGTATTATAGAAGGCCTGCATCATTTACGGGGAGGGCTTAGGATCTTTCGATTAACTGAGCTTTCCGCACGTTCTGCGCGATTAGAACAACAACTTATGCAAGGTATAGCGTCTTTTAAGCTTGACGATTTCGTGTATTTTTTGACAGATGTTAGAAATATGTTAGTACGCATGAGTAGCTTGCTTGAGTAAATGGTATTTTTATTAGGGGTTTATGTGGCGGACAATAAGTGGTGTAATAGATTTTTTGGTATTTGTGAATTTTGTTGACTAGTTATTTGGCTGTCTCGTAATGCCAGATTGTTGTGTTGAGTAT
>NZ_WNNK01000048.1 GCF_009724245.1 Pseudomonas spelaei
TTCCGAAACCCCATTTGCGAAAGCAGATGGGGTTTTGTTTATGTAGAAGTCCATGATTTTCACCGGCACGTTGCGAGCGCAACGGACTGGTACACAGAATTTCTTGACGACCATAGAGCATTGGAACCACCTGATCCCATCCCGAACTCAGCAGTGAAACGATGCATCGCCGATGGTAGTGTGGGGTTTCCCCATGTGAGAGTAGGTCATCGTCAAGATTAAATTCCGAAACCCCTGTCTGCTAACGCAGATAGGGGTTTTGTCGTTTCAGGGCAGTACAAACGATAAGCAAAGCCATCAACCACCAGCGCGATGCAGCTGGAAGTTCACCGGTTTGCAACACCTGCCTCATCGGCCCTTTGCGCTGTGACCACCTGTCGGTTTCCGGCGTAGAAAGAAGATGATTCTCACAAATTTCTAAGATTTATCCTGTCTTGGCCGAAAGCCTGACGAGCCATGCGTGCACCGGAATAGAGCGGTCAAAGAGTCCGCCTATCCCGTTACATGGAATGTTGCATCCGGCACGCTCACCCCCTTTTGGCAAAAGAAGTCGATGAAATGAATCTCAAGTTCAGTCATAAAATTCTGTTGGCCGCGTCAGGCGTCGTGGTACTGGCCTTCGCGTTATTCACGTTGTACAACGACTACCTGCAGCGCAGCACCATCAAGCAAAACCTGGAGTCATCCATCCAGCAGTCGGGCGACCTGACCGCCAGCAGTGTGCAGAACTGGCTCAGTGGCCGGGTGCTGGTACTGGAAAGCCTTGCGCAGAACGTTGCCCATCAAGGCAGCGGCGCTGACCTGCCGGGCCTGGTCGATCAATCGGCGTTCACCTCGAACTTCCAGTTCACTTACGTCGGTTCAACCAACGGTGTGTTCACTCAACGCCCTGACGCGAAAATGCCCGATGACTACGACCCGCGTCAGCGTCCCTGGTACAAACAAGCTGTAATGGCCGACAAGACCATGCTGACTCCGCCCTACATGGCGGCGGTGGGAGGCCTGATCGTGACCATCGCCATGCCGGTCAAGAAGAATGGTGAGCTGCTCGGTGTGGTGGGCGGTGACTTGAGCCTGCAAACCTTGGTGAAGATCATCAACTCGGTAGATTTCGGTGGCATTGGCCATGCGTTCCTGGTCAGCGGTGACGGTCAGGTCATCGTCAGTCCCGATCAGGACCAAGTGATGAAAAATCTCAAGGATATCTACCCCGGCACTAACGTCCGTATCGAGAAGGTCAATCAGGACGTAGTGCTCAATGGCAAGGATCGGATTCTGTCCTTTACCCCGATCAGCGGCCTGCCGAATGCGGACTGGTACATCGGCCTGTCGATCGACAAAGACAAAGCCTACGCTCCGCTGGGTAAATTCCGCACTTCAGCCCTGATTGCCATGTTCATTGCGGTGGCGGCGATTGCCGTGCTCTTGAGTCTGCTGATCCAGGTGTTGATGCGTCCACTGACGACCATGGGTCGCGCCATGCAGGATATTGCCCAGGGCGAAGGCGATTTGACCCGCCGCCTGGCGGTTGAAAGCAAGGATGAGTTCGGTGAGCTAGGCAGTTCTTTCAATCAGTTCGTCGAGCGTATTCACGCCTCGATTTGCGAAGTGTCCTCGGCCACGCGCCAGGTGCATGACTTGTCCCAACGCGTGATGGCTTCCTCCAATGCGTCGATCATCGGCTCCGACGAGCAGAGCGCCCGTACCAACAGCGTGGCCGCTGCGATCAACGAACTGGGAGCTGCCACTCAGGAAATCGCGCGCAACGCCGCCGATGCTTCGCAGCACGCCAGTGGTGCCAGCGAGCAGGCTGATGATGGTCGCAAGGTGGTGGAGCAGACCATTCTGGCGATGTCGGAGTTGTCGCAGAAAATCAGCCTGTCCTGCACCCAGATCGAAACCCTGAATGCGAGCACCGACAATATCGGGCATATTCTGGATGTGATCAAAGGCATCTCGCAGCAAACCAACCTGCTGGCCCTCAACGCTGCGATTGAAGCCGCGCGTGCCGGGGAGGCGGGTCGTGGTTTCGCAGTAGTAGCCGATGAAGTGCGCAACCTCGCCCATCGCACTCAAGAGTCGGCAGAAGAGATCCACAAGATGATCACGTCCCTGCAGATCGGTTCGCGGGAAGCGGTTACCACGATGAACGCCAGCCAGGTATCCAGCGAAGAAAGCGTCGAAGTGGCAAACCAGGCCGGCGAACGTCTGGTGAGCGTGACGCAACGGATAGTCGAGATCGACGGCATGAACCAGTCGGTAGCGGCAGCCACCGAGGAACAGACCGCCGTGGTGGAAACCCTCAACGTCGACATCAACCAGATCAACCTGCTTAACCAGCAGGGTGTGGTCAACCTCAACGAAACCTTGAAAGACTGCGACGCGCTGTCTCAACAGGCCAATCGTTTGAAGCAGTTGGTCGACAGCTTCAAGATCTGACCGTCAGCTTGCAGGGTGGTGGTGAGGGGCATGACCACTCACCACCTGTTTAGCTCAATAACTGACGCACGTTCTCCAGCGCATTGTCGGTGAACGTTTGTACGAACGGCTCAAAGCCTTCCTGCTCTTGCTCGATGGGCTCGGCAATGATCATCCACGTCGCTCTGGCGTGGGCTTCCCCGACAGGCTCGACACTCATCGCGGCCCACAGTCGGGCGATGCCCAAGGTGTTGTAGATTGTGGTCCAGGTCATGTTCATGGCCTGTTCATCATGGCTGTTGAGTTGCTCCACCACCAGGTTTCCATCGTGGAAGCATTTCTTGCGCAGTGAGCCTACGCCTGCACCTGTTAACTCGATGTGCGACAGGGCAGGGATGAACGCATCAAACCCACCGAAGTGACCGACCACTTTCCACAGCGTGGCGGTAGAGCAGGCAATCACTACGGAAGACACCACAGGCTTGCCCCGTGGGTTTTTGATCAAGGTATCGGGTTGTAGCTGTTTCATAAGGTTCTCCTGTGGGCGAAACAGTGGTCAGAGGAAACCGATGTGCCTGAGGTAGTGACATCCCTTGCGTAGCAGCGCGGGGTCTTTTTCGGGGTACTGGGTGCCCATCTGTTCGACGCCTTGGCGGGCATTGTCATGGCGGATCATTGAGGTGTCGCCGATGTCTTCTCCCTCGCCATTGAGATAGAAGCCGAGCACACCGAACAGTGCGTTATCGCGGTCCACTCGGCTCAACTGCCGCTGCCAGTCGGCGATGCTGATTAGCTCAAAGACGTGTCCCGCCTCACGAAACGACTCGACGTAAGTTTCCCAGCTCAGTGGTTGCGGGTTGTGCAAGTTGAAAACCGTACGCGCCGGTTGCCAGTGACCGCAGTGGAATGCAACAAATCGAGCCAGGAAGTCCACCGGCATCAAATCAAAATTCAATACCAGGCGTGGGAGCAGCCCTAGCTGCAACGAACCCTTGAGCATCAGCATCAGGCGATTCTTCTGTGGCTGACAGACGCCGCTACGACTGTTGAAACTGATGTTCCCTGGTCGATGGATATTGACCCATGCGCCGCGTTCGACCGCACGTCCCAGCAGGCGCTCGGCTACCCATTTGGACAGGTTGTAGCCGTTCTGGATGTAGAGCGGTGGCGTGGCGGCGGCAGGGGCTTCAAGTACCTGGCCTTGTGCATCGACGCTGCTGGACGCCGACAGTGTCGAGATGAAATTGAAGACCTTCTTGCGCCCGGTCTCACACAAGCGCAGGCATTCAAGCACCGGTTCGACGTTGTCCTTGGCCAGTGCCGCATAATCCATGACGTGATTGACGTGAGCGGCGTTGTGTACCAGCACCCCGTACTCGTCAGCGAGGTAATCATAGTCCTCCGCCGCCAGCCCCAGGCGAGGCAGGCTGATGTCGGCGGCATACACCCGCACTCGGCTCAGGTCCAGGTGCTCCAACTGATAGTTGCGCAACGCCTCGGCAAATCGCATGGGCGCAGAGCACTCGGGAATCTCGCGCACCAGGCAGGCAACCTCAAGCGCGTCACCGGCCAGTAACGCTTCGACGATATGCGCGCCGACAAAACTGTTGGCGCCGGTGACAATCACCTTGCGGCGGTTCCCTGCTTGATCCGTCGGCAGCGTCGTCAAGTGCAGCTCACGCATTGCGTCCTGTGCAGCTTGGCTTGTCGGCGCATCGGTCGGTAGGTCATCGCCCATTAGCGCGGCGAGCGTACGAACCGTGGGCACTTCAATAAACCGATTGAGCGAAAGGCTGCGACCAAACTGCTCGCGGATGCGCAGGAGCAGGGTCGACAACAGGATGGAGTGACCGCCGAGATTGAAGAAACTGTCATCCGTCGACAGCTCGTCGACTGGTAAGGCCAACAGTTCACTCCACAGGTTCAGCAACTGTGATTCCCGAGCGGTTTGCGGTGCGCGGCGAGTGAAGTCCGAGGACGGCTGGACCCCCATCGCCAGCAATGCCTGCCGGTCGACTTTGCCACTGCTGGAGTGCGGCATGCTCGTCAGTTCGGTGCACACTGTTGGCTGCATATAGTCCGGTAGCGAGTGCTTGGCGTGCTGCTTGAGCGCCGACAAGGTGGCATGCAGTTGAGGTTGTGCCACGAAGGCGAGGATCCGCCGATCACGGTCAATCACCACCGCCACCTGACGAAACAGCTGACTGCTGCGCAGGCAGTGTTCGATCTCCTGCGGCTCGACGCGAAAGCCGCGGATTTTCACTTGGTTGTCCCGACGCCCGCCCAGTACGATGCCGTCATCGGTCCATTTCGCCATGTCGCCACTGCGATAGGCCCGCAAGGTCTTGCCATCGGGTAGCGAGAGTTTTACGTAGCGCTGCGCCGTCTGTTGCGGGTTATTCACATAGCCCAGGCTCACTCCGGGACCGACGATGTACAGCTCGCCCATGACCTGTTCATCCACCGGTTGCAGCTCATCGTCAAGGATCAGCACTTGGCTGTTGGCGATGGGGATGCCGAGGTTATGGTTGCTGTCAGCAGGCTGCATTGTGCGGCTAGTCACCAGGACCGTGGCTTCGGTCGGACCGTAGAAGTTGTGCAACTGACACTGCCCGGCCAGCCGTTCGATGACGTGGGGTTCGCAGGTGTCGCCTCCGGTCAGCAGATGAGTCAGGCCCAGTGGGGGATCCAGCGGCAGAATGCTCAGCAGTGCGGGCGGCAGGAACGCGTGGGTGATACGTTGTTCGCGGATCAGCTCCACCAATTGTTGTGGGTCACGGCGCTGATCGTCGTTGGGCACGATCAGCTCGGCACCCTGAATCAAGGTTGGGAAGATATCGATCAGCGAAGAATCAAAGCTCAGGGACGAACACTGCAGGACACGGCTGAATTCTGTCAGTTGCAAATGAGGAGCTATCCAGGCCGTGAAATGGGCCAGGTTGTATTGGCTCAGCATGACGCCCTTGGGTTGTCCGATTGTGCCTGAGGTATAGAGCACCATACAGGGCGCGTCCGCCAAGGGACGGTGGTGCACTAAGGGTTCGGGGCAGTCGGTGTCGACGGCACTGATGTCCAATGAAACGAAGTGCTCGCGCAATGGGTGCGTACCATCGTCCAGCAGCACCGATGCGTTGGCACTTTCCAGCATGGTCTGCTGGCGTTGCAGTGGATGCCCAGGCTCCAGCGGCAGGTACACCGCGCCGCAGCCGAGGATGGCCAGGATGCCTGCGTAAAGCTCGACGGATTTGCCCAGGCAGATAGCGACCACCGGCGCGGTATCAAACGGCGCCAGCAAGGGTTGCAGGCGCCCCTGGATGGACTGGCTCTGGAGATGCAACTGACGATAACTGAAGGTGATGCCCGCGATATTCAGCGCGGGTCGTTCGGCGAAACGGTGAAAGCTTTGTTCCAGCCGCTCGATCATTGGGACTTGGGCTTTTTGCAGAAGTGTCGGGTCAGCGGTCCGGTTATAGCGATGCAGATACGCCAGTGAATCCAGCCTTTGCAGATCGTGCTCCTGATAATCGTGGGCAGTCGATGTTCGCGAGAAATATCCGGCATCTCGCGAGAGTCCACTGACGTGCAGGGCAACCCATTCGGCAAGACGGGCCACCGCGCGTTGTCGCAGCCTCTGCCCATTGCCGCAGGCATCTGCGGTAACCTCCAGGGTGGCGAGCAGGCGGTGCTCTTTGTCGTAGCCTCTGAACTGCAGCGCCGGTAGCCCACAGTCGGTCACCGAGCCGATACCCAGGCGCAGGCTCATCCATGCCGTTGCGATGAATCCTGCTGGCACCGGTTGGCTTGCGTCTTCGATCAGCAGGTCAACGTCTTGCCATACGGTCATCGAAAGCAGCTCATGGCCGTAGGGCTCCAACGCTTCCCTGATCTCCTTCAACGCCCTGCTGGTACCGATCAGCACAATCCTCAAGCGCCTCATGAGCTTCCCCCTGGCACCGGCAGGTAGGCGCTCAGCGCTTGCGAGACGCAAGGTGATTGCAGCAAGCCGCTGTGGCGCAGCAAGCCCATGATATTACCCACCAGCGGGTGCTGGCGGGTAATGGGAAAGGCCAGGGCATGGACCTCGGCCTGAAGGGCAGCGCGAGTGTTGGGGCTGACGTCCAGGTGCTCGATCAATTGCAGGTCGAAGTCTTTTTGCAGCTCGTTGGTCAGGTAATGCTGAAGGAACACCGGCAGGATTTGGGCGATGGTGGTGCGGTCTTCCTCGCTTGCTGTCAGCCAGTAGCGGCGTACCAGGTGTGTCCAGAATCCGGCATGGCGGCCTTCGTCAAACAAGTGATCGGCCATCAAGCCCCTGATGGACTGCTTGACGCTGTCGTCTTTGGAAAACGCCGCGACGTCCTGGGTCACGGTGTTCTCCGCGATCGCCACGCAAATCAGCTCTACGGCGTCGCGCAAGTGTTCGGGAGCCAGGCTCAGTGCTACAGGGATCGCCACACTAAGCTCGATTTGTGCTGGCAGCTCCAGGGGTGGGATACCGGTCATTTCTATCGTCTGTTGCATGAAGTCCAGGGCGACGAGGGCGTGGTAGTCCTCATCGATGACCACGGTCATTGCGTTGTAGCGACAGGCGAAAGGGAAGGGCACCGAAAATCGGTTCTTGGCAATGCTACGGGCGGTCTTATCAACGATTTCGGTTTCGAAGATCACCACATCGTTGATGAACTTGTAGAACGTCTGCACCAGGACAAAGTCGCGCCATTGGGAGCACTGTTCGAGAAAGGTTGCGGTGAGTACCAAGGGCTGGCGGCACAGAGGGAAGATCAGCTTGTCGTCATCCTCCAGCAGACGGCGAGGTCGTGTACGGATCGTGGCGCGCTGCTCCCAATCTTCGGCAAATGAACGGTAATCGGCGGAGTTCATACGCTCACCCCTTGCGCCTTGGCATGGCGGTTCTGGCGTAATCCATCCCATAAGGCAAGGCGATTCTCCACGGCGGCGAGAGCGGCGTCGCAGGCTTGTTGCTCGCGGTGCGGGTCGGTGAGGATCAGGCGCCGGAGCAGTTGTTCCACTGCTGGCCCATGATCGTGGGCGTCCAGTTCGATGTGTCGCTTGAGGTAGTAACACAAGGTAGGCGCCTGGCGGTGGGCGATGTCACAGCCGTCGAGGAAGCGTTTGAACATCGCCGGGATGACGCTCTCCCGACCATGCAGAAAGGCTGCAGCTACGCAATGAGTCGGCGCGTTCAAGGCGATGTGCAAGGTACTTCTGACAAAGCGGGCCACGGCGGGGTGGATATCGATCTGTTGCAATGCCGTTTCCACGCTTGTGCCTTCACGCTGAAGGGTGATGAACGTTTCGATGGCGGTGGTGTTGGCGCCGACTTCGCGCATAGCCTCCAGGTACAGCTCGAAGTGACTGCAGTGTCCTGCGGCCACACGCTCGTCTGATTCCTCGCCCAGTACGATTTCATTGATCAGGCGTGCTGCCTGTGGGTCCACGGGTGGCAGCCAGGGCAGACGTACGCAGGTCAAGTCTTGTTGCAGGCGTTTGACCAGTGTCATGAAGTCCCAAACGGCAAATACATGGTGTTGCATGAAGTATTGAAGTTTGGGGCGTGAATTTATATCTAGAAATATCGGATGGCTGCGTAGTTGCAACTTTTTTTGTTCAAGTAGTGTTTGGCATTGAAACATGTTGGGTGCCTATAAAACGTTATGTCAGTGCTGGTAAGAGCGATTTGTTTCGGCGACAAATGAGTGTTGGGTTGACTGGCGAGAGAATATTTTTAACCAGCGGCCGGGGTTACAGCCTTTCAGCAGGCAACACGCTGGGGTAACGCCAAGGCCTTCTCTAAAGGGACGCCGAACGCAATGAGCCCAAGCCAGTGTTAACGTGGTCGGTTGGGGGATTCAGAAATTAATAAAAAACAAGCGGGTTAAGTGCTTGGTATTTTTTATTGTTTTACAAGTAAGAAAGTTGGCGGTGGGGATATTCTACTGTTGAAGTGGGAAGTTTCCTTTTGGATTGCAGGTTTAAATGGGAGAGTTTCAGGCAGGTACCGACAGCCAGCCGACTGATGCAGGGCATGCACGCGAAAATGGTATGTGTACCGTTATGCAAAAGATGCAACATGTCCCCCGACATCAATAGGCCAGGCGGCCTATTGTGTTATGACCTAAGGTTCATGCAGCGCCTTTGTGGTCGAAGGGGTCACTGAGTTCCCTGGAAAACTTACAGCGGACCTTGTTTGTCGGTCCGCTCAAGACCGTTCAGGTAGTTTGTAATCACCTCCATCCCCCGCATGAGATGGTTGCGCAAGGTCAGAATGCTTTCGTCTACCTTCTTTTGTGCCACCAGATTCAGCAGTTCGCGGTGGTCTTCCTGGGAAGTCTCGCCCAGTCCCATGGACTCGAGGTTGAAACGCAGGAAGCGTTCCTCTTCGTTCAGCCCGTGCTCCACCAGCTTGAGCAGCCGCTGATTGGGTGCCTTGCCATACAAGACCATGTGAAACAGGCGATTGAGTCGGCCAATTTCGGTGTAGTCGGTTTCGCGTTCAAGGGCGTCAATACAGGTGCCGGCCTCGACGATATCGTCATCAGTGAGCAAGGGGATCGACAAGCGTAGCGCTTCGGATTCCAGAAGCAGGCGCAGGGCATAGGTTTCAGCCGAGTTGTCTTCAATCAGGGGCGCGACCACCGCTCCTTTATGGGTCACGACATGCAGCAGTGACTGGGCCTCCAGCTGGCGCAGGGCTTCGCGTACGGGCATCCGACTGACCCCGAACAGGCTGGCCAGCTCTTGCTGGCGCATGGCGGTGCCGCAGGGCAGGCGACCATCGAGGATGGCGTTGCGCAAGGTTTCTTCAATCACGGAGCGAGCAAGGTGGGCGGGAATGGGTCCGCTGATCTTGATGCTGCTCAAAGGGTTCGGCTTCTGCGTCACGACTACGCTATCCTCCTTTTTAGAATAGGCTGGCTTATTGGATCCAATGCACACTAGAGGCTGCCTGTAAGCTTGTCAAACGGGCAAGGTTTCTGTTTGTAAGGCCTTACATCACTTCCTTTCTTTATCTCACAGGCCTTGGTTCAAAAAGCTTGGCGCTGCCAGGGTGATTGCATCGTGCCATTGTTTTTTGCCGATTGAAGCTTCACCATTCATTGAAATTCCGTCTCTCTCCACGGACTGAACGCATTGGCGGTACGTTTTATTCCCTCCCGGATCCTGTGCTGGCTGTTTTCGGCACTGCTGCTGGCTGGCTTATTGCCTGGCGGGTTGCATGCCGATTGGGATTTCTCCCAGATCAGCCGCAAGGCAACCGCCTTGTACGGTCCGCTGGGGGAAGGCCAGCAACGTATCGATGCCTGGCAGCGGCTGTTGGCGACACAAAAGCAAGTCAGCGAGTTGGAACAGCTGAAGGTGGTCAACCTGTTCTTCAACAAACAGATGCATTATGTGGAAGACATCGACCTGTGGCATCAGGTGGATTATTGGGAAACCCCCATCGAAGCCCTGTGGAAGGGGGCAGGGGATTGCGAAGACTATGCAATCGCCAAGTATTTCAGCCTGCGTCACCTGGGCGTCTCCAGCGACAAATTGCGCATTACCTATGTCAAGGCGTTGCGTCAGAATCGCGCCCACATGGTCTTGACCTATTATTCGACGCCAGAGGCCATCCCGCTGGTGCTCGACAGTCTGATGGATGAAATCGAGCCGGCCACCCGACGTACCGATTTGCTGCCTGTCTACTCCTTCAACGCCGAAGGGTTATGGCTGCCGGGTGCCAAGGGCAACAAAAAAATCGGTGACACCAAACGCTTGTCGCGCTGGCAGGATGTGTTGAGAAAAATGCGTGCGGAAGGCTTTCCAGCCGAGCCTGCCAACTAGGAGTAACTGTTCAGATGTCTCTGTTCAAACAACTGTTGATCGCTATCTGTCTGTTCCTGGTGGTCGCCTTCAGTGGCAGCTTCATGGTCAGCCTGGAAAGCTCGCGTACTCAATACGTGAACCAGTTGCGCTCCCACGCGCAGGACGCGGCGACAGCCCTGGCACTGTCCCTGACCCCTAATATCGACGACCCGGCGATGGTGGAGTTGCTGGTCAGCTCGATCTTCGACAGCGGCTACTATGCCAGCATCCGTGTGGTGGACCTGGCGACCGACAAGACCATCGTCGAACGCAGCGGCATCCCCGACAACAATGGCGTGCCGAACTGGTTCGTTAAGTTGATCGGGCTGGAGCCGGCCGGTGGCGATGCCTTGGTCAGCCGCGGTTGGGAACAGGCGGCGCGGGTCGAGGTGGTCAGCCACCCGATGTTCGCCCTGGCCAAACTCTGGCAGAGCGCCCTCGGCAGCCTCAGCTGGTTGCTGCTGTGTGGCGCGGTCAGTGCGGTGCTCGGGGCCTTGTTGCTGCGCCGTCAATTGAAGCCTCTGGATTACATGGTCAAACAGTCCCACGCGATTGCTCGCCGGGAATTTCTCAGCCTGCCTGAGTTGCCGCGTACGCCTGAGCTGCGGCGGGTGGTGCAGGCGATGAACCAGATGGTGGAGAAGCTCAAGGCACTGTTCCAGGAGCAGGCTGAGCGCAGCGAAAAGCTACGGGTCGAGTCTTATCAGGACAACCTCACCGGGCTGGCCAACCGTCGTTATTTCGAGATGCAACTTAACGCCCGCGTCAGCAACCCGGAAGAAACCAGTTCCGGCTATTTGCTGCTGCTGCGGGTCAAGGACCTGGCCGGCCTCAACCAGCGCCTGGGTGGTCAGCGTACTGACCAGTTGTTGCAGGCGGTAGGCGAGCAACTGCTGCGCCAATGCGAGCCTTACCCGGAGACCCACAACCTGGTCACCCGTATCCGAGGTGGCGAGTTCGCCGTGCTGGCGCCGGGGCTGATGCGCGAAGAGGCGTTGCAACTGGCACAGAACCTGGAAAGTACCTTGCTCAGCCTGCAAGCGACGGGTGCCAGTGACGTCACGCCGGTCGCCTACATCGGCCTGGCGCCGTTCAGCCATGGCGACGCACCGCAGGCGTTGCTGACCTTGGCCGATCAAGCCCTGGCCCAGGCCGAAGGCCAGGGAGATGCCAGTTGGGTTTGCCTCGACCAAAGCGCCGCCGCCAGTGTCGGTGACGACCACCATGCCTGGCACACCCTGCTGGACGGTGCGTTGACCCAACGGCGCTTCCAACTGTACTTCCAGCCGGTGGTCGCCAGCCAGGATTCTCAGTTGGTTCTGCACTACAAAGTCTTGTCTCGTCTGGTGGATGACCACGGCCATACCATCCCGGCAGGACGTTTCCTGCCCTGGCTTGAACGTTTCGGCTGGTCGGCACGCCTGGACCGCTTGATGCTGGAGCTGGTGCTCAAGCAGATGAGCAGCCACACCCAGTGCCTGGCGTTGAATCTATCGGCCGCTACCCTGGCAGACCCGCAAGCCCTGAACCGGATTTTTGACCTGTTGCGTCAGCACTCCAACCTGGGGCCGCGCCTGACCCTGGAAATTGGTGAAGAGCAATTGCCTGAACAGGCCGTGTTGGAGCAACTCACCCAGCGCCTGCGTGAACTCGGCTTCGCCCTCAGCCTGCAGCGTTTTGGCGGGCGGTTCAGCATGATCGGTAACCTGGCGCGCCTGGGCCTTGCCTACCTGAAGATCGACGGCAGCTACATTCGTGATATCGATCAGGAGAGCGACAAGCGCCTGTTTATCGAAGCGATCCAGCGCGCCGCCCACAGCATCGACCTGCCACTGATCGCTGAGCGCGTGGAAACCGAGGGAGAGTTGAAGGTGATCCGCGAGATGGGGATTTTCGGGGTGCAGGGGCAGTTGTTTGGTGAGCCGGCGCCATGGCGGTAACGGCGTCATCTCTGTCGCCGCTGTCGAGGTACGGGGTGTGAGATCAGATCAAACCGGTTTCGTCGTCGTCGATCAAATGACTCAGGCCGCCCAATGATTCCCGTGCGCTGCTACGGTCTTTCAACTTCTCCTGCGCGGCGACCGGCAAGTCGGTCAGGTTGATCACACCTTTCTGGATCAGTACCTGAATCAAGTCTTCCAGCACCCGGATCATCTCCGAGTCACTGTGCTTGAGCTGCTTGAGGCTCACCTCCGCTTTTTCGTCGGCGAACCAAGCCTGGATCTCAAGGTGATCGGACGGCAAGGTCCCTGTCGACTCAGCATACGGCGCCGTTTCTACGCGAATCAGCTCACCCTGTGCATCACGTTGCACGTAGAACATTGAACATCCCTCATGAGAACTGGCAACAACCTGTCAGCAGCATAGGCCAACGGCGTGCATTTGGCCGTGAGTATGCCGTGCAACCGTGACGCCATGCCAGTGATGGGCGGCCTGAAATGAACCGGCCGCCTCAAGAGGCGGCCGATACAGTGCAGCTTAGGTGTGATCGACCTTGATGGTCGGGTCGGCACCGCTGATCAACGAGTTGATCGTCTGACCGGACCAGTTGTTACCTTCCAGTTTGATCGTGACATCCGCATTGGCCACGCCGCCGGCTGCGTTGAGCTTGCCTTCGGAGCTGATCTGCAGCGTTGTCACGTTATCCACCGTGGTCAACTTCAGGAAGTTGTCGATGGTGCCGTCGGTTTCGCCCTTGAGCAGGTCGCGCAAGTCGATACGGTCGCCTTCCGAGGCCTTGAAGTCCTTGATCACATCGTTGCCGGTGTCACCGGCTCTCCAGATAAAGGTGTCGGCACCCGAGCCGCCGATCAGGATGTCATTGCCCTGGCCGCCGATCAGTGTGTCGTTACCGGTACCGCCCAGCAGGATGTCGTTACCTTTGCCGCCGTCGAGGTAGTCGTTACCGCCCTGGCCGAACAGGATGTCATCACCCGAGCCACCCAGCAGGGTGTCGTTACCGTCTTTGGCACCCGAGGTGTCGAATTCGGTGTAGTGCTCGGTGATGTACTTGTGCACGTCCTGGCCGGTAACGGAGGCTACTGTTACGCCATTCTTGCCTGCCACGTAGGTCTGGATGGCGTTGTAACCCTCGCCTGGAATACCCGGGAAGCTCACCAGATCGCCGAACAGGATGTCGTTGCCATCACCACCATCGACACGGTCGGCACCCGGCAGGGTGGCCTCGCTGTGGCCGAGGATGGCATTAGCCAAGTCCTTCGGATCGATGTTGGCCTGTGGCTTGCCGTCGCTGTCGTACGGTTTCAACTGGTCCAGGCTGACACCGCTGTTCAGGCCGATGGCTTCGACACCGCCCGTGGATAAACCGCTGAGCAGTGCAAACGCGGAGCCGGAGTTGCTGGTGGTAGCGCTGTCGGTGGAGCCACCAGAACCGCCACGGATCGACAATTCAAAGGTGCCATCCCCTTGGGCGTGGATGATTCCCGGGTTGGATTGTGACCAGCCCCAGCTGTTATTGGTCCAGACGGTCACGTTCCCGCTGGCATCAATGTCAATTTGGTGAGTGCTGTCGGGCCTGGTGCTGAATGCGCTGCCCAGGGTGTAGTTGCTGCTGGTGACGACATCATCCAACCTCACACTGCCGTACAAGATCGGGTTGGTCTGCTCGCTGTACTGGTAATACGTCGGCTGACCGTCGGTGATGAAGTACGTGGTGTTGATTGCGCCGGTGTTGCCTTTCGCCTGGGCACTGTTGAAGAAGTTGGCCGTGGCCTTGAACACATCTTCGTAGTTGGTCCCGCCGCCTGACACCATCGAGTCCAGGACAGTCTTCAGAGCATCCAGGGCGCCAGGGTCTTTCAGGTTGACCGAAATCGTCTTGTTGACCTGGGTATCGAAATCCGCCAGGAAGATATTCACGGTGCCCGAGGTGCTGGAGCCAAGGCTGTCTTGCAGTGACTTGAACACGGTGGTCAGCGAGTCTTTCGCTGCCTGCACCGAGGCCACACTCATACTGCCCGAGGTGTCCACCATGAACGCGATGTTGTAATTCTTGCCCTGGACCACGTTCAGGCCCGAAACGTCCGCCACGATGATGTCGTTGCCACCGGTGCCGGCGACGTTGTCATCGCCCGAGGTGCCCATCGACGGTGTATAGGTGCCCGGGTAGATTTTGACCGGGATCGTGGCCGTGCTACTCGCCGAACCGCCCAGGCTTTCAGTCGAGGTTGAGGTGACCGTCAGATTGAACGTGCCATTGTAATAAGGCGGTGGTTTGATCGCGAGGTTGGCAAGGTCCCAACCCAATACGTTTACTTCGCCGTTGCTGGCGGTTGCGGTGAATGTATGGCCCGCACCATCGGTGAGCACCGAGCCCGCCGGAATGCCACTGACTTTCACGGCCAGAGACTCAGAACCATCGGTGTCGGTCAGTGCAGTGGTCACCTTGGACAGGTGGACATTGCTGTTTTCCAGACCTTCGTTAGGTTTGTAGGCCGTGTAATACCCATCACCACTGCTGCCAGTGAACTCAGACAGGTTGACCCCCGCGTTGATCAGGTCTTGACGGTCGGTGTAGAGCGGTACGCCGCCGCTACTTAGATCGATAGCCGCAGCGCCGTTGACTGACAGGTTTACATCATAGCTACCGGGGCCCGACTGGTTGGAGTGGTAGACATCGATGGTGTAGTAGCCGCTGGTGGTCGGCACGAACGTACCGTTCAACGCACCGCCCGCTCCCCACGTGGTGGTCGCTACATCCTTGCCTCCGATGTTGACGACCAGGCTGTCATCTCCGGTACCGGTGAATTTGTAAGACTTGCCGGCCTCCAGATAAATCAGGCCAGAGGTTTTCGAGCCGGTGCCCAGAGCCACGTTGCCGGTGGACTGAACGTTGGTCTCTACTGTCGTGCTGTTTGGCGTACCGGCATTATCGATGGCCGCTTTGAGTCGGTCAGCGGAAACACCGTTGCCATCAGTCCCCAGCCCTTTGAGATTGGTCCAGGTTTCTTTGATCAGACCAATGGAGGGTGGGATCGCCTGGGAGTTGTCGGTGGTTAACGTTGGTTTGTCGGCCACCGGCGTGATGTCGACTTTCATCGTGGCAGTGTTGCCCAGGTCCTTGCCATCGGTTGGCTGGAACTTGAACTGTGCGTAGTCCGCCTGCTTGTTGCCCACACCTGTGCCGCCGTAGCCATCGACACCGGATTCGTTGGCGTTCGGCATGAAGCGCAACTGGCCACCGTCGATCTGGGCCTTGGTGAAGGTCTGGCCGGCGGTCACGTTGCTCCAGGTGACGCCATCTGCTGCGAGGAACTGCAACTTCCCGGCAACCGGCAGCTCGGTGATTTTCACCCCGAGGCTGGCTTGTGGAGAGTCCACATCGGTGACACCGAAGTTGGACCAGGTCAGGGCCAGCGGGGTGTCTTCCGTGCCGGTGACAGCGCTGCCAGTGGCAACCGGTGGATCGTTGACTGCCACCACGTTGACCGTGGCGGTCGCCACGTTGGAGTAGTTGCCGCCGTCGGTCACGGTCACGGTGATGGTCCGTGGCGTGGTGCTCGGGTCGTGGCTGTTATTGCTGAACGTGATGTTCTTGATCTGCTGCGTGTAATCAGCCAGTGACGCCGTGCCGGTCAGGGTCAGGGTGATCTTGCCGGTGGCAGGGTCCGTGGCCGAGGTCACGGTGATGCCGGCGACGTTGGTGAAGTTCAGCGAGTCGCCCTGTTGGGTGTTGGTCAAGACCACGGTGGCGCCGGTCAGCTGAGTGCTGTCCGGGTCGGTGATCTTGATGTCAGTGTCAGCAATCGACACACCAGCGCCGCCTTCGGTGAAGGTGGTTTTGTAGTTGGCACCCGTGGCACCGCTGGAGTCGTTGGCGTCCAGGTCGATGACCGGTGGCGCGTCATTGTCGATGATCGACGTGGTGACACTGCCGTTGGTGCCGCTGATCGCCAGGTTCTCGAAGTTGCCACCGGTGGTCTTGTCGATGGTGATCACGAAGTTTTCCGTAGGCTCGGTCAACTTGTCATCGATGGTCTTGATATCGAACGTCGCGCTGCTGGAGCCAGCCGGAATCTTCACGGTGTACACGCCGGTGAAGTCCGAACCGTCGGTGGCCGTGCCGCTGTACTTGAGGGTCACAGTGACGTCGGTAGCCGCCGGGTTGGTCAGGTTCAGCGTGTAGTGAGCGGTCTGGCCTTCGTTGACCGAGGCATCGCCCGCGATGCTGATCACGGTGTTGTTCACCACGTCCGTCACTTTGGTGACGACCGGGGTGCCCACCACAATCAGGTTCTCGTACTTGTCGCCGCCGCTGACCACGTTGGTGATCTTGGCCGACACATCGTTGGCGCCGACGTAGACGTCATTAGGTGCGGTGACATTGACGGTGCTGGTGGTCTTGCCATTGCCGATGGTAATGGTCGAGCCGTTGTCCAGCTTGACCACCAGGTCGGAGCCGACGTTGGTCACGGCGGCACCGTTCTTGTCCACGAGGCTGGCGGTGTAGGTGATCTGGCCACCCTCGGCAACGCTGTTGGTGGCGGTCAGTACAACCTTCACGTCGTCGATGGTGTCGTTGATGACGGTGGTTGCACCGTCGCCCGCTACAACCAGCTTCTCGAAGTTGCCGCCAGCGGTGTCGGTGATCTTGACGGTCTGGGTGCTCTTGTCGATGAACACGTCATCGCCGGGTGCGGCGACGCTCACGGTGCCAACGGTTTCGCCAGCCTTGATGGTGATGGTCGAGCCGTTATCCAGCTTCAGCGTGACGTCAGTGCCTGCCTTGTTGGAGAGCGTAGCGGTATAGGTGATCTGGCCACCTTCGTTGACTTCGCTAGGCGCGGTCAGCGTGACAGTGGTGGTGTCGGTGGTGCCCGGGGTGTCGGTCACAGTGGTGGTGACCGGCGTTTTA
>NZ_WNNK01000049.1 GCF_009724245.1 Pseudomonas spelaei
CAAGCATAAAAAAAGGCACGACCCTCACAGGTCGCACCTCTTTTATCACAGCCGAACGATCAGCTCCCCAGCGCCTTGGAAGCCAACCAGAACAACCCGGCCGACAAGGCCACAGTCGCCGGCAGCGTCAGCACCCAAGCCATCAGAATGGTCTTCACCGTACCGCCTTGCAGCCCACTCTTGTTGGCCACCATGGTCCCGGCCACACCCGACGACAATACGTGAGTGGTCGAAACCGGCAGGCTGTAGATGTTGGCCAGGCCAATCATAGTGGCGGTCGTGATCTGCGCCGACATGCCCTGGGAATAGGTCATGCCTTGCTTGCCGATCTTCTCGCCAATGGTCAGTACCACACGCTTCCAACCGACCATGGTGCCCAGGCCAAGGGCCAGCGCCACAGCCAGGATCACCCAGAATGGAGCGTATTCGGTGGTGGCGGTCAGGTCTTTGCGCAGTTTGTCCAGGTCGGACTTCTCACGGGCATCAAGGCCTGGCAACTTGCCGACTTTCTTCGCCGTGTCGTCCAGGCAGAGCAGGTAGCGACGCACTTCAATGCGGTGATCGGAGGTCAGAGAATGGTAGTCGGAGACACCCTTCAATGTACCGAGCAGGGCGTTGATGGTGGGTTCGGTCTGTTGCGGGTTGCAACGGAACTTGCCAGGCAGGTCGTCTTTGACACTTTTGCCCAAGGCAAGGAATTCGCCGAGGGTTTCGTGGTTACGCTGGTAAAACTGATTGAGGTGCAGGGTGGCGTCACGGGTGCGCTCGATCTGGTAAGTGGTGCTGCCCAGATCGAGTACGAACTGCGCGGGCACGATACCAATCAGCACCAGCATGATCAGGCCGATACCTTTCTGACCGTCATTGGAACCGTGCACGAAGCTCACGGCCATGGCGGAAATCACCAGCACCAGGCGGTTCCAGAACGGCGGGTGCTTCTTGTCGTCCAGCTTGCGGCGTTGGTCCGGGGTCTTGTGCATCTTGGACAGCGGACGCCACCATTTCAGGCCGATCAACACCAGAGCGGCCACGAGGAAGCCGGCCATCGGCGAGAACACCAGCGAGGCGCCGATATCCACGGCCTTCTGCCAGTTGACCCCATCAGCCAGTGGGATGTCGTTGATCAAGGCGTTGGCCAGGCCGACACCGAGGATCGAGCCGATCAGGGTGTGGGAACTGGACGCCGGGATCCCGAAATACCAGGTGCCCAGGTTCCAAGTGATTGCCGCCGCCAACAATGAGAAGACCATGGCCAAGCCGTGGCCGGTATTCACATTGATCAGCAATTCCACCGGCAGCAAGTGCACGATGGCATAGGCAACACCGACGCCGCCGAGCAATACGCCGAGGAAGTTGAATACCCCGGAGAAGAACACGGCCAGATGGGGTGGCATGGCTTTGGTATAGATGACTGTGGCCACCGCGTTAGCGGTGTCATGAAAGCCATTGATGAACTCGAAGGCGAGGACAAAGGCCAGGGCGAGCAACAGGCTCACTAGAACCCAAGCATCCAGTCCGCTGAATAAATCGATCATGAAGGTTTTCTGACCCGGTCGTAAGGGGGCGCGATTATGCCAGAAAACCTTGGTAATCGATGCACTAGCTGCTCATCGGTAACATTCTTCAACGAAAAAGTTTGTGGGAAGGGAGCGCATCCCAGGGTTTACGGGGCTTTGGCAAGTTATTGATTTATAAGGCCAGGGCTTGGTCTGTCGGGGTGTGGAGGGGATCGGGATAGCGTCTGAAACAATCGTATGAAATTTCGACAAGACAGGAGTGAGCACCTGTTGGAGGGTTGGCCAAAGACGTTGTGAGGGCCGATATAAAGGTGCGAACGGGGTGCCCTCCCGGCCAGCCGTGCGTTGGCGAGGAGGTGGCAAACCCTGACGGCTCAACCCGAAGCGCTTATGGCTCTTCGGTTTTGAGGTCCTGTTCGATCTTTTGAATTTCCTGGGCAAATGCCTGGTCCAGCAGACTGGCCCGTTTGCGCCATGGTTTGCGCTCAGGTTCCGGCTGGGCGGCGTAGGTGGTGACTTCCCCGCCGTAAACATCCTTGTAACGTTGTTCCTGGCGCTCAAGTTCTGCGCGCAGTTCGTCTTTCGTCACATTATTACCTAATTGAGTTGAGTTTGATTCCAGTGCTGCGCGATGCCGAAAAGTCGCTTTCGGGTTCCCATCATATTGAACAGCCAGGCTGCTCAGTGCTTGAAGGTATACACGATAAGCCACTTCTTCTTTATTGCATGCGGCCACGGCACCGGAAAAGAACAGCTGTCGTAGCAACAGTTTTCTTTCAGGTCGCAGTAATAGGCAAGCATTTGAAATGAGTGTCAGGTACTTGCGACGATGCGTGCACAAAGCAGGTGCACGGCCTACGAGAAAAGGGTACGGGGCTTGAAACCCATCTACATCCTCGCAGGCTGCATTATAGCGATGCATTTGAATAACACTATCACCGGCAAGTTAAAAATCGTCAACTTTGTGTGAGAGTTTTGTTACGTATACAGGTGGGTATTTCCAAAGTTCGAGTGCCGTACTTGCTTATTCTTCGGCAAGCGCAGTTCAGGCGACAACTTCATTCATCAAGCTGCTGACTTGAAGAGTCGAGTGGCTTCAACCTCGGTGGTGCTGAACTGATCGCTCTGATCTGAAAAAAGGAGGCGGCGGGAAATTGCGATTATCGAATGATCGTCCGATAATCGCCCAATGTTGGCGGCCCCGCCTTGTGTATCGATTGCCAGGCGGCTTGTAATAGCGGTTGAACCTTGAGAAGGACCTGAAATGAACGATCAATTGCGCAACTCATTCGCGTCAGTGGCGCCACCGATCGTTGCCTCTCCTGCCAAGCGTATCCAGGCGTTCACCGGTGATCCGGATTTCATGACCTCTCTGGCCCGTGGCCTGGCAGTGGTGCAGGCATTCCAGGAGCGCAAGCGCCACCTGACCATCGCCCAGATCAGCCATCGCACGGAAATTCCTCGCGCCGCCGTGCGCCGTTGCCTGCATACCTTGATCAAACTTGGCTATGCCACCACCGATGGACGCACCTATTCGTTGTTGCCCAAGGTCCTGACCCTTGGCCATGCCTATCTGTCCTCTACACCCTTGGCGGTTTCCGCTCAGCCTTATCTGGACCGCATGAGCGAGCAGCTTCATGAAGCCTGCAACATGGCGACTCTGGAAGGCGACGACATCCTGTATATCGCCCGTTCGGCCACCACTCAGCGACTGATCTCCGTCGACCTGTCCGTGGGCGGGCGCTTGCCGGCTTATTGCACGTCCATGGGCCGGATCCTGTTGGCGGCGCTCGATGATGCCTCGCTGCAGGACTACCTCGATCACGCCGACCTGCAAACCAAGACCAGCCGTACCGTCAGCACGCCTCAAGCCTTGCTCGAATGTCTGCAACAAGTGCGTCAGCAGGGCTGGTGCATCGTCGACCAGGAGCTGGAGCAAGGCCTGCGCTCCATTGCCGTACCGGTGTATGACGCCTCGGGCCAGGTGCTGGCCGCGCTGAATGTCAGCACCCATGCCGGACGGGTCAGCCGCAGCGAGTTGGAGCAACGTTTCCTGCCGAGCATGCTCAGTGCCAGCCGGGAACTGAGCGCTCAGCTATTTGCTTAAGTTGTTCGGTAAACGCCCATATCTCGGTTTGATGAATTGACGGTGTTTCCTCTGCCTTATTAATGTCGCGGCAGCGCATTTGACCGCGATGGCTCAAATAGCGCCCCGATAATGATGATGAGGCTCAGCCTCGTTCGCCCGCCCTTGGTGTGGAAATAAAAACAATGAATCAGCCTTCTTCTGTCGGCACTTGCCTGGACGTTCAGTCCTTCATCAATGCTCAGCCGCTGTCGCGCTATCAGTGGCGAGTGGTGATCCTGTGTTTCCTGATTGTCTTCCTCGACGGCCTCGACACGGCAGCCATGGGCTTTATCGCGCCGGCGCTGTCTCAGGATTGGGGTATCGACCGTGCCAGCCTGGGCCCGGTAATGAGTGCCGCGTTGATCGGCATGGTGTTCGGTGCCCTGGGTTCCGGCCCGTTGGCCGACCGCTTTGGCCGCAAAGTAGTGTTGGTGGGGGCGGTGCTGGTGTTTGGCGCTTTCAGCCTGGCGTCGGCCTACAGCAGCAACGTTGATCAACTGTTGGTGCTGCGTTTCCTGACGGGCCTGGGTCTTGGGGCGGGTATGCCGAATGCCACGACTTTGCTCTCGGAGTACACCCCGGAACGTCATAAGTCGCTGCTGGTTACCAGCATGTTTTGCGGCTTCAACCTGGGCATGGCTGGCGGCGGGTTTATCTCGGCCAAGCTGATTCCTGCCTTTGGCTGGCACAGTCTGTTGATGATCGGCGGCATCTTGCCGTTGATCCTGGTGGTGGTGTTGCTGGTGTGGCTGCCAGAGTCGGCCCGTTATCTGGTGGTGCGCAATCGGGGCACTGACAGGGTGCGCAAAACGTTGTCGCCCATCGAACCGGGCATCGTCGCCCAAGCGTCCAGCTTCAGTGTCCCCGAGCAGAAAACCGTCAAGGCCCGCAACGTGTTTGCGGTGATCTTCTCCGGTACCTACAGCGCCGGTACCCTGTTGCTGTGGCTGACGTACTTCATGGGCCTGGTGATCGTTTACCTGCTGACCAGTTGGCTGCCAACCCTGATGCGCGACAGTGGTGCGAGCATGGAGCAGGCCGCGTTTATTGGCGCGCTGTTCCAGTTTGGCGGTGTATTGAGCGCTGTTGGCGTTGGCTGGGCGATGGACCGGTTCAATCCCCACAAAGTCATCGGCATCTTCTATTTGCTGGCCGGGGTATTTGCCTACGCAGTGGGGCAGAGCCTGGGCAACATCACCTTGCTGGCGACCCTGGTGCTGATCGCCGGCATGTGTGTCAACGGGGCGCAATCGGCCATGCCGTCTCTCGCCGCGCGGTTCTACCCGACCCAGGGGCGAGCCACAGGGGTGTCATGGATGCTCGGTATCGGCCGTTTTGGTGCGATTCTCGGCGCGTGGATGGGCGCGACCTTATTGGGCCTGGGTTGGAACTTCGAGCAAGTGCTGACCGCGTTGGTGATCCCGGCGGCAGTGGCAACCGCGGCAGTGGTGATCAAGGGCATGGTCAGCCATGCGGATGCGACCTGACAGTAATCGATAGCTTGCCAACAATCCGTTCGATAATCGAACACTCAGTCGATTATCGGATTGTTTGGCCTTTTCTCCCGGCTTAATCTTCAAGCACTTCGGCGCCGTCCACAGCGCCTTTTTCGATCCAACCGGGAGCCCAACCCCATGGCTGAAATCCTATCGCTGGCTGATGCGGTGAAGCAGTTCGTCAATGACGGCGATACCGTCGCGCTCGAAGGCTTCACCCACCTGATTCCTACGGCGGCAGGTCATGAAATCATTCGTCAGGGCAAGAAAGACCTGACCCTGGTACGCATGACTCCCGACCTGATCTACGACCAACTGATCGGGGCCGGCTGCGCACGCAAGTTGATTTTCTCCTGGGGCGGCAACCCTGGCGTGGGCTCCCTGCATCGCCTGCGGGATGCGGTAGAGAAGCAATGGCCACAGCCGCTGGAGATCGAAGAGCACAGTCACGCCGACCTGGCCAATGCCTATGTTGCTGGTGCGTCCGGCTTGCCCTTCGCGGTGTTGCGGGCTTATGCCGGTTCCGACCTGCCCAAGGTCAATCCTCTGATCAAGACCGTGACCTGCCCGTTCACCGGTGAAGTGCTGGCAGCGGTGCCGTCGGTGCGCCCGGACATCACCGTGATCCACGCACAGAAGGCTGACCGCAAGGGCAACGTGCTGCTTTGGGGCATTCTCGGGGTGCAGAAGGAAGCGGCTTTGGCAGCCAAGCGCTGCATCGTCACCGTCGAAGAAATCGTCGATGACTTGAACGCACCGATGAACGCCTGCGTGCTGCCGACATGGGCCCTGACCGCCGTTTGCCACGTACCCGGTGGTGCACATCCGTCCTACGCTCACGGTTACACCGAGCGCGATAACCGTTTCTATCAAGCCTGGGACCCGATCGCTCGGGACCGTGGGACTTTTACCGCCTGGATCGACGAATACATCCACGGCACCGCCGACTTCCGTGAATTCCAGGCCAAGCTGGCTGCCGCGCAGGAGGCCAAGTAATGGCTTACTCAACCAACGAAATGATGACCGTCGCCGCCGCGCGCCGTCTGAAGAATGGCTCGGTATGCTTCGTCGGCATCGGCCTGCCGTCCAAGGCGGCCAACCTGGCCCGCCTGACGTCGTCGCCGGATGTGGTGCTGATCTACGAGTCGGGCCCGATTGGCGCGAAGCCTTCGGTGTTGCCGCTGTCCATTGGTGACGGAGAACTGGCGGAAACCGCTGACACCGTCGTCCCCACCGGTGAGATCTTTCGCTACTGGTTGCAGGGCGGGCGTATCGATGTCGGCTTCCTCGGCGCGGCCCAGGTCGACCGTTTCGGCAATATCAACACCACCGTGGTCGGTGATTACCACCAACCCAAGGTACGCCTGCCGGGTGCCGGTGGTGCTCCGGAGATTGCCGGCTCCGCGAAGAGCGTGTTGATCATCCTCAAACAGTCGGCGCGGTCGTTTGTCGACAAGCTCGACTTCATCACCTCGGTGGGCCACGGCGAAGGCGGCGACTCGCGCAAGCGCCTCGGTCTGCCAGGCGCAGGACCGGTAGGAATCATTACCGACCTGTGCATCATGGAACCGGAGGCGGGCAGTCACGAGTTCGTGGTCACCGCGTTGCACCCAGGCGTGACTCGTGAGCAAGTAGTAGCGGCCACCGGCTGGGCGATTCGTTTTGCCGACCAGGTCAGCACCAGCGCCGAACCCACCGAAGTCGAACTGACCGCCCTGCGCGATCTTGAAGCCCGCACGGCCGCCGCCCATGGCCAAACCCCTGGAGATGCGTGATGCGCGACGTATTTATCTGTGACGCCATTCGTACCCCCATCGGCCGTTTCGGCGGCGGGTTGTCCACCGTGCGTACCGATGACCTGGCTGCACTGCCGATCAAGGCCCTGATGGAGCGTAACCCGTCCGTGGACTGGAGCGCTGTCGACGAAGTCTTCCTTGGTTGCGCCAACCAGGCCGGCGAAGACAACCGCAACGTTGCCCGCATGGCGCTGCTGCTGGCCGGCCTGCCGGAAAGCATTCCCGGCGTGACCCTCAATCGCCTGTGTGCTTCGGGCATGGACGCCATTGGCACCGCGTTCCGCGCGATTGCCAGTGGTGAGATGGAGCTGGCGATTGCCGGGGGCGTCGAGTCGATGTCCCGCGCGCCGTTCGTCATGGGCAAGGCCGATGCTGCGTTCTCGCGCAACATGAAGCTGGAAGACACCACCATCGGCTGGCGTTTTATCAACCCGTTGATGAAGGCCCAGTACGGCGTGGATGCGATGCCACAGACCGCCGACAATGTCGCTGATGACTATAAAGTCTCCCGTGCCGATCAGGACGCCTTCGCCTTGCGCAGCCAGCAACGTACCGCTGCCGCACAAGCTGCCGGGTTCTTCGCCGACGAAATTGTGCCGGTACGTGTTGCCCATAAAAAGGGCGAAACCGTGGTTGAGCAGGATGAGCATCCACGTGCCGATACCACGCTGGAGGCGTTGACCAAACTCAAACCGGTCAATGGCCCGGACAAGACGGTCACTGCCGGCAATGCCTCTGGTGTGAACGATGGCGCGGCTGCGTTGATCCTTGCGTCTGCCGAGGCAGTGAAAAAGCACGGCCTGACTGCCCGTGCCCGCGTATTGGGCATGGCCAGCGCCGGTGTCGCTCCGCGTGTGATGGGCATCGGTCCCGTGCCCGCCGTACGCAAACTGGTGGAACGCCTGGGCCTGGCCGTCACCGATTTTGATGTGATCGAACTCAACGAAGCCTTCGCCAGCCAAGGCCTGGCGGTGCTGCGTGAATTGGGTATCGCGGATGACGCGCCTCAGGTCAACCCGAATGGCGGCGCTATCGCCCTCGGCCATCCGCTGGGTATGAGCGGTGCGCGTCTGGTACTGACGGCCTTGCATCAGCTTGAGAAAACCGGCGGCAGCAAAGGCCTGGCGACCATGTGTGTCGGCGTTGGCCAAGGCCTGGCGCTGGCCATTGAGCGCGTCTGAGAACCATAAGAAAAACGAGGATTGATTCATGAGTGACAAGCCCGGTTATCGGCGCCCGCAAGCGGGTACTCAGCCTGACTACCTGCACCCGGCCTATCAGTCGACGAACCTGCGTTCGCCGTCCAAGCCGTTGGTGTTTCTGCCCCATTCCTTGTCGGAAATCACCGGCCCGACGATCGGCGCCGAATACCTGCAAGAGAAGGACAACGACCTGACCGCCCAACACGCCGGCGAGCCTCAGGGCGAACGCATCATCATTCATGGCCGCGTGCTGGATGAAAACGGCTTGCCCGTTCCCGGTATCCTGGTGGAAATCTGGCAGGCCAACGCCGCTGGCCGTTACAACCACCAGCGCGATGTGCACGATGCGCCACTGGACCCGAATTTCACGGGCACCGGCCGCACTGTCACTGACGCTGACGGCTGGTACCAGTTTCAGACCATCAAGCCCGGCGCCTACCCGTGGGGCAACCATCACAATGCCTGGCGCCCGGCGCACATTCACTTCTCGCTGTTCGGTCCCAGTGTGCTGACGCGTTTGGTCACCCAGATGTATTTCCCGGGCGACCCGCTGCTGGCCTACGACCCGATCTACAACTGCGTCCCGGACACGTCCGCCAAGGAACGCTTGATTGCCAGTTTCGACCTGGAAAAAACCATTCCGCACTATGCCCTCGGCTACCGCTGGGACATCGTCCTGCGCGGCCGCGATGCCACGCCGATGGAGAAATGAGATGACCCTCAACGCGACTACGTCCCACACCGTCGGGCCCTATTACCACATCGGCCTGACCTGGCTGAACCGCGAAGACCTGACCGTTCCCGAAACCCTGGGCGAACGCGTGGCGATCACCGGGCAAGTGGTGGACGGCAATGGCGACTTCGTCAACGACGCCATGCTGGAAGTCTGGCAGGCCAATGCTGCCGGCAAATATGACCACCCTGAGGATGAGCAGGACAAAGCGCTGGACCCGAACTTCGAAGGTTTTGGCCGGGTGCCTGTGGACGCGCAAGGGCGGTTTCGGTTTACCACGATCAAGCCGGGCAGCGTGCCGGGGTTGAAAGGTACGACTCAGGCACCGCACTTGGTGGTACTGGTGTTTGCCCGTGGGCTGGTGAAGCATTTGCTGACGCGGATTTATTTTGACGGTGAGGCGGCGAACGGGGATGACTCGTTGTTGGCGTGTGTGCCCGAGGAGCGGCGGAACACCTTGATTGCCAAGGCGGATGCGCAGGGTGTGTATCAGTGGAATGTGATCTTGCAGGGCACAGACGAAGAGACGGTGTTCTTTGATTATTGAGTGGGCTTGAAATTTATCGCGGGCAAGCCCGCTCCCACATGTTGATATGTGAATACCGTCAGATGTGGGAGCTGGCTTGCCTGCGATGAGGCCCGCTCAGGCAACAAATATCCAAAAGTCTGCTTGCGGAACATGGTTGTTGCAAAGTATGTCTAGGCTATAACCGTTCCCACTGAGTGAAAAACCATGACAACAAAAACGAGTCACTACACCGGAGAAGAGCGCAGCAAACGGATTTTTGCCATCGTCGGTGCGTCCTCCGGCAACCTGGTCGAATGGTTCGACTTCTATGTCTATGCCTTCTGCGCCATCTACTTCGCCCCGGCGTTTTTCCCCTCGGACGATCCCACGGTTCAACTGCTCAACACTGCCGGTGTCTTCGCCGCCGGCTTCCTGATGCGTCCCATTGGTGGCTGGCTGTTTGGCCGGGTGGCCGACAAGCATGGTCGCAAAAACTCCATGATGATCTCGGTGCTGATGATGTGCGCCGGCTCACTGGTCATCGCCTTTTTGCCCACCTATAAAGACATCGGCGCCTGGGCCCCGGCCTTGCTGCTGGTGGCGCGGCTGTTCCAAGGGCTTTCGGTCGGCGGGGAATATGGCACCACTGCGACCTACATGAGTGAAGTCGCCCTCAAGGGCCAACGCGGTTTCTTCGCCTCGTTCCAATACGTCACCTTGATCGGCGGGCAACTGTTGGCGGTGTTGGTGGTGGTTATCCTGCAACAGATCCTCACCGAAGAAGAGCTACGGGCCTGGGGCTGGCGGATTCCATTCGTGATCGGCGCCATTGCGGCGGTGATTTCGCTGTTGCTGCGTCGCACGCTGAAAGAAACCACCAGCAAGGAAATGCGTGAAGACAAAGACGCCGGCAGCATTGCCGCGTTGTTCCGCGACCACAAGGCCGCCTTCATCACCGTGCTCGGCTACACCGCCGGCGGTTCGCTGATTTTCTACACCTTTACCACCTACATGCAGAAGTACCTGGTGAACACCGCCGGGATGCACGCCAAGACGGCCAGCTACATCATGACCGGCGCGTTGTTCTTCTACATGTGCATGCAACCGGTGTTCGGCATGTTGGCGGACAAGATCGGCCGGCGTAATTCGATGCTGTGGTTCGGTGCCCTGGGGACGTTGTTCACCGTGCCCATCCTGTTGACCTTGAAAACCGTCAGCAGTCCGTTCCTGGCCTTTGTGCTGATCACGCTGGCCCTGGCCATTGTCAGTTTCTACACCTCCATCAGCGGCCTGGTGAAAGCGGAAATGTTCCCGCCACAAATACGTGCGCTGGGTGTGGGCCTGGCCTATGCGGTGGCTAACGCGATCTTCGGTGGTTCGGCGGAATACGTCGCACTGGGGCTGAAAACAATCGGTATGGAAAACACCTTCTATTGGTACGTCACCGGCATGATGGCGGTGGCCTTCCTGTTCAGCTTGCGCCTGCCGAAACAGGCGGCGTATTTGCACCACGATCTGTAAACGGTCGGCGCATGCCTCTGGAAGGCATGCGCCACCTGGGGATGGTTTATGACACTGCGCACGAGCAATCAGTTGTTCGACGCCTATTTCACGGCCAATAGCATGGCCGAGGTGTTCTGCGATCAAGGGCGCTTGCAGGGCATGCTGGATTTTGAAGCCGCGCTGGCTCGGGCCGAGGCTCAGGTGGGGGTGATTCCGCAAGCGGCCGTCGCGCCCATTGCCCAGGCATGCCTGGCGTCGCTCTACGATGTTGATGCCCTCGGTGAGGCGATTACTACGGCAGGGAATTCGGCGATTCCGTTGGTCAAGGCCCTGGGCAAGCTGATTGCCACCGAAGATGCCGGTGCCGAACGTTATGTGCACTTGGGCGCCACCAGCCAGGATGTGATGGACACCGGCCTGGTGCTGCAAGTGCGCAATGCCGTGGCGCTGATCGAAAGCGACCTGTCACGCCTGGGGGAAATCCTTGCGGCACAGGCGGTACGTTATGCCGCGATTCCATTGGCGGGCCGCACCTGGTTGCAGCATGCGACGCCCGTCACTCTGGGCATGAAAATCGCCGGTTGGCTAGGCGCGGTGACCCGTAGCCGACAACGGCTCGCAGAACTCAAGCCGCGCTTGCTGGTGCTGCAATTTGGCGGCGCCTCCGGAACCCTGGCGGCCTTGGGCGAGCAGGCGATGCCTGTGGCTGAAGCGTTGGCCGCCGAGTTGCAACTGAGCTTGCCGGAGCAGCCTTGGCATACCCAGCGTGATCGCCTGGTGGAGTTTGCCTCGGTACTTGGTTTGATCGCTGGCAGCCTGGGCAAACTGGGCCGGGATATCAGCCTGCTGATGCAGACCGAAGCCGCAGAGGTTTTCGAACCGTCGGCTCCCGGCAAGGGTGGTTCCTCGACCATGCCCCATAAGCGTAATCCGGTGGGCGCCGCTGTGTTGATCAGTGCCGCGACCCGTGTCCCCGGCCTGGTGGCGACGATGTTCAGCGCCATGCCCCAGGAGCACGAGCGTAGCCTCGGCCTGTGGCACGCAGAATGGGAAACCCTGCCGCAGATTTGCCGGCTGGTGTCCGGTGCCTTGCATCAGGCGCTACTGGTGAGCGAAGGCTTGGAGGTGGACGCCGAACGCATGGCGCAAAACCTCGACCTGACACAAGGCCTGGTGCTGGCCGAAGCCGTCAGCATCGTCCTTGCCCAGCGCCTGGGCCGTGAGACCGCGCACCATTTATTGGAGCAGTGCTGCAAGCGTGCAGTTGCCGAACATCGCCATCTGCGTGCGGTGCTCGCCGATGAGCCACAAGTGACTGCCGAACTCTCGTCCGACGAACTTGATCGCCTGTTGGACCCGGCGCATTACCTGGGCCAGGCCCGCACCTGGGTTACACGCGCGGTTGCCGAACATGTTGCATTGATTGCCTGAGGAGGCTGCTGTGGGATTTGTACAACTCGCCGATGGCGAACTGAACTACCAACTGGATGGCCCTGAAGGCGCGCCGGTATTGGTGCTGTCCAACTCATTGGGCACTGACCTGCACATGTGGGATATCCAGATTTCCGCCTTCGCAGAGCATTTTCGGGTGCTGCGTTTCGACACCCGTGGGCATGGCAAATCCCTGGTCACCGAGGGTCCCTACAGCATTGAACAACTGGGCCAGGATGTTTTAGCGCTGCTGGATGCGCTGCATATCGAACGGGCGCATTTCTGTGGGCTGTCCATGGGAGGGCTGATTGGGCAGTGGTTGGGCATCAACGCCGGTGAACGCCTCAAGCGTCTGGTGGTGTGCAATACGGCGGCGAAGATCGGTACACCTGAGGTGTGGAACCCTCGGATTGAAATGGTCCTGCGCGACGGCCCGGTAGCGATGGTCGCGTTGCGCGATGCCTCGATTGCCCGCTGGTTTACCGCCGATTTTGCCGAGGCCAATCCTGGCCAGGCCAAGTTGATCACCGACATGCTCGCGGCCACATCGCCTCAAGGTTATGCCGCCAACTGTGCGGCGGTACGTGACGCCGATTTCCGTGAGCAGTTATCGTCGATCAAGACGCCGACGCTGGTGATTGCCGGTACCGAAGACGCGGTCACGCCGCCGTCCGGTGGTCATTTTATCCAGGCCCATGTGCAGGGCGCCGAGTACGCCGAGTTCTACGCCGCGCACCTCTCCAACGTGCAAGCCGGTGCCGCGTTCAGCGACCGGGTGCTGGAATTTCTGTTAGCCCGCTGAGGAGTCTTTCGTGGACGAGAAACAACGTTACGCCGATGGCCTGCAGGTGCGTCGCGAAGTGCTGGGTGATGCGCATGTCGACCGTAGCCTGAATGCCCTGACCGAGTTCAATGCCGAGTTCCAGGAAATGATCACCCGCCATGCCTGGGGTGATATCTGGACCCGCCCGGGCTTGCCCCGGCACACCCGTAGCCTGATCACCATCGCCATGCTGATCGGCATGAACCGCAGTGAAGAGTTGAAGTTGCACCTGCGGGCCGCGGCCAGCAATGGCGTGACCCGGGCCGAGATCAAGGAAGTGCTGATGCAGAGCGCTATTTACTGCGGGATTCCGGCGGCCAATGCGACGTTTCATCTGGCGGAGTCGGTGTGGGATGAGTTGGGGGTGGAGTCGCGGGAATGAGGCTTAGTTCGAGTCGGCGTCCCACACCCAATTCCACACACCCGGCAGGTGCACCACTTCGTTGATGTCCTTCACCGTGCGGGCCAGGGCGCCCCGTTCCAGTGCCGAACGGTCGGTGTAGAACGGCTCGGCTGCCGTCTTCATACCGTTGATCCGGGCGCTGTCCATCAGGATCTGCAAGTACTCCTGCAGATGCCGTGCGGTGTAGCGGTTGATATCGTGGAACGTCACGACCACCGGTATCACACCGTCCACCGTCGGCAACTCTCCCAGGGCGATACGTTCGCGTACCACCGACAGTTGCCGATACAGATTGGCCCGTCGACGCGGGCTGCCATTGAAGCCCCAGATCTTGCCGTCATTGGCGCTTAAATCCGTCAGCAATACGTGCATACCGTGGCGCTGGTAGGCGGCGAAGGTGCGTCGGTCGTAGTTCCAGAACGGTGGGCGCACCAAGGTGGGCAGCGCACCGGTGATCGAGGCAATATCGGTCGAGCCCTGAGTGAGGGTGCGTTCAAGCTCCGCGTCGTTCAGCCAGCGGTGGTTGGTATGAAACGCCGTGGCGGTGTGGAACGCCAGGATATGTCCCGCTGCGTATTCACGCTCCATGGTCTTGCGACCCCGGGGGCTGCCGCCTGAGCGGGACGCTTCGGTTTGTAGGAAAAACACCGCTTTGATGCCTGGTAACACCGGATTGTTGGCCAGATCAGCGACCACCGAACGGCTCGGGTTGTTATAGCCCGAGGCACTGGGGCCATCATCGAAGGTCAGTAGAAAACGGATCGGCGCCTGAGCTTGCAGGCGTTGTTCGGTCTGTGGTGTCAGGGCGATGGGGGCGCTGATGCAGCCGCTGAGGCTCAAGACAAGGGCAAGCAGGGCGGACGTAAGGGCGAAGAATTTCATGGTGTAGGCCGGGCTCGTCGGGAGACCGCCGCTGAGTCAGCTCAGCAGCGGCAGGCGCGCACCATACCGCATGGCTGCCGTGGGTTTACAGCAGACTTATCGGATAGCTGACGATTAACCGGTTTTCATCAAACTCATTGTTGTTGTAGTCGCGGCGCATGCTGGAATTGCGCAGCCGTACGTTGAGGTTTTTCAAGGTGCCGCTTTGCACCGTATAGGCCACTTCGCTTTCCCGGCCCCATTCCTTGCCGTCGGTCACGGTGCCGCTGTGCACGTTGCTGCCGCTGAGATAGCGGTTCATCACCGTCAGGCCTGGAACGCCGAGAGCCGCAAAATTGTAGTCGTGGCGCACTTGCCAGGATTTCTCTTGGGCGTTGTCGTAGCTGGCGTTGTAGCTGTCGTTGGCCAGGGTGCCGCCGCTGGTGCCATTGACTCGCATCCAGGCGCTGTTGCCGGTGAGTTTTTGCAGGCCGACGTAGAAGGTGTTGCCACCGTATTTGGCCGAGAACAGGCCGGACCAGGTCTTGTTGTCCAGTCTGCCGGCGCGGGCGCTGCCGTCGTCTTTGCCGTAGAAGAACCCGAGGTTGGCACCCAGGGTCCAGTCGCCCACAGGCTGGCTGTGGATCAGGTTGAGGTATTGCTGGCTGTAGATGTCCTTGAGTTGGGCGTTCCACACCCCGACCTGTGTGCGCTTGTCATTGAAGGCGTATTCCGCGCCCTGGAAGTTGAAGCGGTCCGAGGTGAACGCCGTTTTACCGAACATCGACATGTCGGTCATGCTGCTGTCGTCCCGCGGGCTGTTGGCGCGGAACTGGCCACCGTAGAGGGTCAGGCCGTCGATCTCTTTGGAGGTGATCTGCCCGCCACGCAAGGTTTGTGGCAGTGAGCGACCATCATCGGAGCGGAGGATCGGTAGCACGGGCATCCATTCACCTACCTTCACTTCGGTCTTCGATATCCGGGCCTTGAATGCCACCCCAAGGCGCCCGAAGTCATCGGCAGGTCGCCCGTCATGGTCCAGCGGCAATAGCTGGGTACCGCCGGTACCGCGCCCGCCATCCAGTTTCAACGAGTACAACCCCAGCACGTCCACGCCCAAGCCTACCGTGCCTTGGGTAAAGCCTGACTTGGCGTCGAGGATGAAACTTTGCGTCCACTCCTGCGCACCGCCCTGGGCCTTGGTCGGGTTGGTGTAATTACGGTTGAAGAAGAAATTGCGCAGGTTGAGGTTGGCGCTGGCGTCTTCCAGGAAACCGTGTTCTTCGGCCATGGCCGGAAGCGCGAGGCTGGCGACGGCGGTGGCCAACAACAACTGGCGGGCGGGGAGGGTGCTCATGGAGTCGGGTCTCTCTAATTGTTAGGGATGAAGCAGGGTGTTGCCGCAACGAGGGTTGCAGACAAGGTTCAATCCTGGGGAAACCGGGAGGCTGTCGTCAGCCGGAAAGCGCGGGGCGGGCAGTCATG
>NZ_WNNK01000004.1 GCF_009724245.1 Pseudomonas spelaei
TTCTGTTTCTGCCCGCAGCTTGTTTTTTGAAGGACCCCAATCAAATGTGGGAGCTGGCCTGCCTGCGATAGCGGTCCAACAAACAACGGATGCTTTAAGCCGGAACCGCCTTGGCCTTCGGCCCACGATCCCAGACCCGACGCTGGGCAATCGCCGCAAAACTTGCACCGTCCCTTTTTATGACCTTTGATCGCGTTATCGCCAAATCGCTGGTTGAATGCGAAATAAATGCTAAGAACCTCTATACGGACAGGCTAAAATGCGCGCCCGGCTAACCGCTGATCCCTTTTCAATGCGCCCCACAAGGTTCGCTACGTGATCGAGTTTCATAACGTCCATAAAACCTACCGGGTCGCCGGTAAGGATATCCCCGCACTGCACCCCACCAGCCTGCGCGTCGAAAACGGCCAGGTGTTCGGTCTGATTGGCCACTCCGGTGCGGGAAAAAGTACCCTGCTGCGCCTGATCAACCGCCTGGAGCAACCCAGCGGTGGCCAGATCAAGGTAGATGACGAAGAAGTCACCGCTCTGGATGCCAACGGCCTGCGGCGTTTCCGACAACAGGTCGGGATGATCTTCCAGCACTTCAACCTGCTGGCGTCCAAGACCGTCGCCGACAACGTGGCGCTGCCACTGACCCTGGCGGGCGAGTTATCGCGCCGCGAGATTGACCAGCGTGTGGCTGAACTGCTGGAGCGGGTCGGCCTGTCGGACCACGCCAAGAAGTACCCGGCGCAGTTGTCTGGCGGCCAGAAGCAGCGCGTCGGCATCGCCCGCGCCCTGGCCACCAAGCCGAAAATCCTGCTGTGCGATGAAGCCACCAGCGCCCTCGACCCGCAGACCACCGCCTCGGTCCTGCAACTGTTGGCCGAGATCAACCGCGAGCTGAAACTGACCATCGTGCTGATCACCCATGAAATGGACGTGATCCGCCGGGTCTGCGACCAGGTGGCCGTGATGGACGCCGGCGTGATCGTCGAGCAAGGCTCGGTGGCCGATGTATTCCTGCACCCCAAGCACCCGACTACCAAGCGCTTCGTACAAGAAGCCGATCAGGTCGACGAAAGCGAGCAGCGCGATGACTTCGCCCACGTTCCGGGTCGCATCGTGCGCCTGACGTTCCAGGGCGAAGCGACCTACGCACCGTTGCTGGGTACCGTCGCACGTGAAACGGGCGTGGACTACAGCATCCTCGCCGGTCGTATCGACCGCATCAAAGACATCCCCTACGGGCAACTGACCCTCGCCGTCACCGGCGGCGACATGGAGGCGGCGTTCGCCCGCTTCACCGCGGCAGACGTCCACATGGAGGTGCTGCGCTAATGGAGACCCTGTTGAGTTTTTTCGCCAACATCGACTGGTATGAAATCTGGCTCGCCACCGGCGACACCATGCTCATGCTCTTCGGTTCGCTGCTGTTCACCGTGTTGCTGGGCCTGCCGCTGGGCGTGTTGCTGTTCCTGTGCAGCCCGCGGCAACTGTTCGAACAGAAAGGCCTGTACGCCCTGCTATCGTTGATCGTGAACATCCTGCGCTCGCTGCCGTTCATCATTTTGCTGATCGTGATGATTCCGTTCACGGTACTGATCACCGGCACCTCCCTTGGCGTTGCGGGGGCAATTCCGCCGCTGGTGGTCGGCGCCACACCGTTCTTTGCACGCCTGGTGGAGACCGCCCTGCGCGAAGTGGATCGCGGCATTATCGAGGCGACCCAGGCCATGGGCGCCAGTACTCGCCAGATCATCACCAATGCACTGCTGCCCGAGGCTCGTCCCGGCATTTTCGCAGCGATTACGGTGACGGCAATTACACTGGTGTCCTACACGGCCATGGCCGGTGTGGTGGGTGCCGGCGGCCTCGGTGACCTGGCTATCCGCTTTGGTTATCAACGCTTCCAGACCGATGTGATGGTGGTCACCGTGGTGTTGCTGCTGATCCTGGTGCAAATTCTGCAAACCGTTGGCGATAAGCTGGTGGTGCACTTTTCTCGAAAATAACGGCCGTTGCCGGCGCGAAGCCGGCCAATGCCCGAACAAGGAGCTTGCTGGATGAAAAAACTACTGGTTGCTTTCGCCGCCGTTGCCGCGTTTTCCGCCCACGCCGCCGAGACCCTGACGGTCGCCGCTTCGCCGGTACCGCATGCGGAAATCCTCGAGTTCGTGAAACCGGCACTGGCCAAGGAAGGGGTTGATCTGAAGGTGAAGGTCTTCACCGACTACGTTCAGCCGAACGTACAGGTGGCCGAAAAGCGCCTGGACGCCAACTTCTTCCAGCACCAGCCGTACCTGGATGAATTCAACAAGGCCAAAGGTACAAAGCTGGTGAGTGTTGCCGGTGTACACCTGGAGCCTCTGGGCGCCTACTCCAGCAAGTACAAGAAGCTCGCCGACCTGCCTGATGGCGCCAACGTGGTGATCCCGAACGACGCCACCAACGGCGGCCGCGCGCTGTTGCTGTTGGCCAACAACGGCCTGATCACCCTGAAGGACCCGACCAACATCCTCTCGACGATCAAGGACATCACCGGTAACCCGAAGGGTCTGAAGTTCCGCGAACTGGAAGCCGCCACCCTGCCGCGCGTGCTGACCCAGGTTGATCTGGCGCTGATCAACACCAACTACGCGCTGGAAGCCAAACTGGACCCTTCCAAAGACGCTCTGGTCATCGAAGGCAAAGACTCGCCTTACGTGAACATCCTGGTGACCCGTGAGGACAACAAGGATTCCGACGCCGTGAAGAAGCTGGTTGCAGCCCTGCACACTCCGGAAGTGAAAGCGTTCATTCTTGAGAAGTACAAAGGCGCAATCTTGCCGGCGTTCTGATCCAACCTGAAAAACCCCGATCTCCAGAAAACTGGAGATCGACTGTGGGAGCTGGCTTGCCTGCGATGCAGACGCCGCGGTGCTGAAGATGCACCGCAGTGATGCCATCGCAGGCAAGCCAGCTCCCACATTTTTTTGCGCAGCCCCATCGGGTAACGCCAGGGTTATTTACGCTGCAACAACCCTGGCAACTGTGCCACCAACTTCTGGTTGTTCAACGGCGCGCGGATAAACCCACGCTGAGTACCATCCGGCCCGATCAACGCCAGGTTGCCACTGTGGTCGACGGTGTAGTTCGGCTTGCTGGTATCCGCCGGAATGAACGGAATGCTCACGGCATTGGAGACTTTCTGCACGTCATCCACCGAAGCGCCGGTCAGGCCTTCAAATTGCGGATCGAAGTAACCCAGGTACTGCTTGAGCTGCGCCGGGTTATCGCGATTGGGGTCAACGCTGACCAGGATGACTTGCAGCTTGTCCACCACCTCCTTGGGCAACTCGCTCTTGATCTGCCGCAGTTGCGCGAGGGTGGTCGGGCAGATGTCCGGGCAGAAGGTGTAGCCGAAGAACAGCATGCTCCATTTGCCCTTCAACTCATTGACCACCACCGGCTGGCCATCCTGATTGGTCATGGTCACAGGCGGCAGTTGCCGGCTTTGCGGCAGCAGGATAATCCCCGCGTCGATCAACGCCGTCGGATCGCCCTGGCCCTTGCCGGACAGCACTTTGTTGACAGTCAGGCCCATGATCAACGCGACCACGGCCACCAGAATAAAGACAGTTTTTTGAGTTCGAGTCATAGGTTCAACAATAGGTAGTGGTCTACGAGCAGGGCGATAAACAGTAAAAACAGGTACCAGATAGAGTACTTGAAGGTGTTGATCGCCGCGTGCGGCCGACTGCCACGGTACAGCACCCAGGCCCATTGCAGAAAGCGCCCGCCCAGAACCAATGCACATCCCAGGTACAACAGGCCACTCATGTGGATGACATAGGGCATCAGGCTGACCGCCAACAGGGCAAAGGTGTACAGCAAGATATGCACCTTGGTGTAGTGCTCGCCGTGAGTCACCGGCAGCATCGGGATATCGGCCTTGGCATATTCCTCTTTGCGATGAATGGCCAGGGCCCAGAAGTGTGGCGGGGTCCAGGCGAAGATGATCAGCACCAGCAGCAAGGGCTCGGCACTGACGTGACCGGTAACCGCCACCCAACCGAGCAAGGGGGGAGCGGCGCCAGCAAGGCCGCCAATGACGATATTCTGCGGTGTGGCACGCTTGAGGAAGCCGGTGTAGATCACCGCGTAGCCCAGCAGCGAGGCCAGGGTCAGCCAGGCCGCCAGCGGATTGGTAAACGCCAGCAGCAAGGCCAGCCCGGCCACGGCCAGCGTCAGGGCGAAGGTCAGGGCAGCGGCCGGCGAAACACGACCTTGCGCCAGCGGACGTTTGTGGGTGCGAGCCATCACCGCATCGATGCGCCGGTCCACCACATGATTCACCGCCGCCGCGCCACCGGCACACAGGGCAATCCCCAGGTTGCCAAAAATCAACACCGCCCAAGGCACGCCAGCGCGGGTCGCAAGGAACATGCCTACCAGCGAGGTGATGAGCATCAGCACCACCACTTTGGGCTTGGTCAGCTCCAGGTAGTCACGCCAGATCGCTTGGCTGTGAGCCGCGCCGATCAAGGTCGCCATGGCATCTCTCCTTTTATCGTTATGAGGCCCGACACCTGCCTGCGAGGGCTGAAGCGCCAGCCCAGCGGCAAGTGATGGCGAACCCGGACCAGGCTGGTTCGGGCGTGGTAATTGATCAGCACCAGGGTGAGCAATAGCGCTGCGCCACCGGCGTTATGAGCGACCGCTACAGGCAGCGGAAGATGGAAATACACGTTGCTCAGGCCCAGGCTGATTTGCGCCGCGAGGGCGATCAGCAGGAGGCCAGCCAAACGTGTCATACCGACGACCTTGAGCTGCCAGGCCAACCCCAACAGCACGACAGTCACGGCCAAAGCGCCAATCCGGTGGGTGAGATGAATCGCAGTACGCGCATCACTGTCGAGTTGGCCGCCCAAATAGTTGGGACCGATATGCTGGGTCAGGTGAAACCCATTGGCGAAATCCGCCGCCGGCCACCACTGGCCGTGACAAGTCGGCAAGTCGATACAGGCCACCGCCGCATAGTTGGAGCTGACCCAGCCGCCCAGGGCAATCTGACCAATCACCACCACCAGCCCGGCCGTCGCCCAATACTGCAAACGCTTGGGCACGATCAGCGCCGGCAACACGCCGGATAATCGCAAGGTCAGCAGAAACAATAGGCTCAAGGTCGCAAACCCACCGAGCAAATGCCCGGTTACCACCTGAGGCCAGAGCTTGAGCGTCACCGTCCACATGCCAAACGCGGCCTGGGCAAACACCACGGCCAACAAAAACAAAGGCAACTTCAGCGGCTGGCCCGGGTGATGCCGATGGGTCCAGGCGCGCGCAGCCAACAGTACGATCAACAGGCCGAGGGTACCGGCAAAGTAGCGGTGGACCATCTCGCTCCAGCCCTTGTCAGCCTCCACCGGCGTGTCCGGGAAGTGCAGTTCGGCATGGGCCAACTGGGCTTCGCTTTGCGGCACACTGATGAAGCCATAGCAGCCCGGCCAATCCGGGCAACCGAGGCCTGCGTGAGTCAGCCGGGTATAGGCCCCAAGCAGCACCACAATCAGCGCCAGCAAGGTGGCAAACAGCGCGAGGCGAAATCCAAGTTTGGCCATGACGATGCCCTTATCCGATATTTGACAGTTTCAGCAGCAGGCGCAGGTCGTTCAGCAAATCCTTGCCCTTGACCTGAGCGTCATAGCGCAGCACCAGATTGCCGTGTGGGTCGACGATCCACAGCTGTGCATCACCACTACCCTGGGCTGCGGCGTCTTTGTTGAAGGTCGACAGGTCCAGGGAGTAACGCTGCAATTGCGGGTATTCGGCCTTGAGCTTGGCGTCATAGTCGGTGCCGACCGGTTGCGCACTGGCCAAGGCATGGCTGGCGCGGGACGCATCACGGCCCAGGCCAATCTGTAGCTGGCGCGCCAGGTACACCAGTTGTCGGCAATCGGCAGCGCAGGCCGCAGGCGCAGTGACCAGCAACTGCCAGCGATCCTCTTCAGCCTGCACGCCGATATCGGCGCGGGTCTGGCCATTGCCGATCATCTCGCCGTGGTAACTGCGGCTTTCCGGCACCCAGAACTGCAGCTTGTACATGAAGGTGGCCAACACCATCGGACCGATCACCATCAGCAGGATCAGGATCAGTTGCCAGCGCCCCTTGCGCCGGTCGGGCGCTGCAGGCGCGTCAGACATGTTGAGTGGATTCATGGCCGCTCCCATCGTGCTTCTCCTTTGCGTTGTGCCATCCGAGGTAGAGGTAAAGACCGAACAGGGCTAGCGCCATGGCGAACCACTGCACGGCATATCCGAGGTGTTTTTCCGGCCCCATGGCCACCACCGGCCAATTGGTTTCGTAGGTGCCGGGACCGGCTTCGGCTCGCAGCTCGTAGCCAAACCCGCTGCGCGCAAGCTCCGTCCACAGCGTGTCGGGGTGCAGTGCTGTCAGCAGGCGTGGCCATGGCGCGCCAGCCGGGTCGGCATGCAATTGGAACGTGGCGCCGGGCGCTACGTAGACCCAGGCGTCGATATTGAGCAGCTGTTCCGGGGTGGTGAACACCGGCGGCGAGCGTCGGTCAGGCCAAGGCAGCCAGCCACGATTGAGCAGCAGCCATAAACCGCTGGCCTGATCATGAAAGGGTTGCAGCAACTCAACGCCAACCTTGCCGTCGCGAAAGCGGTTATCCAGCAGCACGCTATGCTCGGCATCCAACTGCCCACGCAGGTGCACTCGGCGAAAGGCGGGATCGGCCGTAGTACGCAATTGCTCGCTGCTCATGGGCTCGGCAGCGCGACGCTCGGCGTAGCTGTCCAGCAGCGCTTGTTTTTCCTGGCCACGGGACAACTGCCAAAAACCGAGAAACACCAGCAGCGGTAGCAGCACCAGAACCACCAGTGTCGGCGCAATCCCGGGACGAAAGCGTTTCATGGCGCGACCGTAGAGGTCGGTGCTGCGCTGGCTATACTGAATCTCATTGCTCGCCCCTCCAAAAAAAAGAGCCCCGGAGCCAAACCATGCTCAAAGCAGCCATTGCCCTGATGCTGATCGCTACCGTTGTGAGCCTGTTCAGTGGCTTGTTTTTCCTGGTCAAGGACGAGGGCAACTCCAACCGCCTCGTCACTGCCTTGACCGTGCGCGTCGTACTGGCCGTGATCACCGTGGCGTTGATCGCCTGGGGTTTCTTTAGCGGCCAGTTGGTCTCTCATGCGCCGTGGTAAGGCGCCTCACAGTACGTAAACGAAGAAAAACAGCCCGATCCACACCACGTCCACAAAGTGCCAATACCAGCTGGCCGCCTCGAATCCGAACTGGTGCTCGGCATTGAAATGCCCCTTCAGGATGCGCATCAGCATCACGAACAGAATGATGGTGCCGATGGTCACGTGGGCGCCGTGAAAGCCCGTGAGCATGAAGAAGGTCGCGCCGTACACGCCCGAACCCAGGGTCAGGCCCAGCTCCTTGTAGGCGTGGATGTATTCCTCGGCCTGGAAGCCAAGGAATGCCCAGCCCAACAACACGGTGATCGCCAGCCAGATCTTCAGCGCACCGCGATGGCCTTTGCGCAAAGCATGGTGGGCGATGGTGATAGTCACGCTGGAGCTGACCAGCAAAATGGTGTTGATCAGCGGCAAGCCCCACGGGCTGATGGTGCCTTTGGGCGCCGGAAACAGTTTCGGATCAGGGTTATTGAGCAACGGCCAGGTGAATTCGAAATTCGGCCAGAGCATGTGCGCCACGCCTTTATGACCTTCCCCTCCCAGCCACGGGCCGGACAAATGACGCACATAAAACAGCGCCCCGAAGAACGCGATAAAGAACATCACCTCGGAAAAAATGAACCAGCTCATACCCCAGCGAAAGGAGCGGTCCATCTGCGAGCTGTACAAGCCGGCGCGACTCTCTTTGATCACCGCGCCGAACCAGCCAAACATCATGTAGGCCAACAGCAAGCCGCCAACGAAAAAGATCAGCGGGCCGTGGGATTCCGGGCGCGCAGCCTTCAGATCATTGAACCAAGTGCCCAACCCGAACACCGTGATCAGCATGCCCAAGGTGGCAATTATTGGCCATTTGCTTTGCGCCGGTACGTAGTACGTATCATGAGTTGACATGTATTCGTTCTCCTAATCGAGCCCGCAGGCACGCCTAGCCGCCGGTATGGACAGCCACGGGCGGTTGGCGCGCGGTGATATCGAACAGCGTGTACGCCAGGGTCAAATGCTTCACATCCTTGGGCATGTCGCGGTCGACAATGAAGCGCACGGGCATCTCGATACGCTGACCTGGCTGCAGCACTTGCTGGGTGAAGCAAAAACATTCGGTCTTGTGGAAGTACATCGCCGCCTCTGCGGGCGAAATGCTCGGGATCGCCTGGGCCGTCATTGGCTTGTCGGTGGGGTTGTAGGCCACGAACAACATCTCGTTGACCGCACCCGGGTTGACCACGATTTCGTCGGCCTTGGAGTGGAACTCCCAGACCATGTCGATGGCATTGGTGGAGAGAAACTGCACCCTGACCTGCCGTGATGGGTCGACGATCTGCTCACCTTCGTACTGCCCGGCTGTCTTGCCGTTGATGCCGAACGCCTTGCACATCACGTCGTAGATCGGCACCAGGGCAAAGCCGAAGGCGAACATCGCCATCACCAGAATCAGCAGGCGGGTGACCAGGCGCTTGATAGGCACTGACTCAGACATGGTCACCTCCTTGCCCTTGCTTGTGTGGGAGCTGGCTTGCCTGCGATTCAGGCACTGCGGTGTGCCATGTGCATCGGGGTGATGCTGTCGCAGGCAAGCCAGCTCCCACATAAAGCCTGTTCATTTGACCTCCGGCGGGGTGGTGAAGGTGTGATACGGCGCCGGCGAAGGAATGCTCCACTCAAGCCCTTCGGCACCATCCCAGGGCTTGGCCGGCGCGGGTTTGCCGCCACGGATGCACTTGATGACGATGAACAGGAAGAAGATCTGCGTCGCACCAAAGGTGAAAGCACCAATGGACGAGACCATGTTGAAGTCGGCGAACTGCAGGTTGTAGTCCGGCACCCGGCGCGGCATGCCCGCCAGCCCGACGAAGTGCATCGGGAAGAACGCCATGTTCATCCCCACGAACGACAGCCAGAAATGCAGCTTGCCCAGGGTTTCGTCGTACATGTGACCGGTCCATTTCGGCAGCCAGTAGTAGGCCGAGGCGAAGATCCCGAAGATCGCGCCAGGCACCAGTACGTAATGGAAGTGCGCCACCACAAAGTAGGTGTCGTGGTACTGGAAGTCCGCCGGGGCAATCGCCAGCATCAGCCCGGAGAAGCCGCCAATGGTGAACAGGATCACGAAGGCCACGGCAAACAGCATCGGCGTCTCGAAGGTCAGCGAGCCTTGCCACATGGTGCTGACCCAGTTGAACACCTTCACCCCGGTGGGCACCGCGATCAGCAGCGTGGCGTACATGAAGAACAGCTCGCCCACCAGCGGAATGCCCACCACGAACATGTGGTGCGCCCACACGATAAACGACAGGAAGGCGATGCTCGCCGTGGCGTAGACCATCGAGGTGTAACCGAACAACGGCTTGCGCGAGAAGGTCGGGATGATCGAGCTGACGGCACCGAAGGCCGGCAGGATCATGATGTACACCTCGGGGTGGCCGAAGAACCAGAACACATGCTGGAACAACACCGGGTCACCGCCGCCGGCAGCACTGAAGAAGCTGGTGCCGAAATGGATATCCATCAGCATCATCGTCACGCAACCTGCCAACACCGGCATCACCGCGATCAGCAGGAATGCCGTGATCAGCCAGGTCCAGACGAACAATGGCATCTTCATCAGGGTCATGCCGGGTGCGCGCAGGTTGAGGATGGTGGCGATCACGTTGATCGCGCCCATGATCGAACTGATACCCATCAAGTGGATGGCGAAGATGAAGAAAGTCACGCTTTCCGGCGCATAGGTGGTGGAAAGCGGGGCGTAGAAGGTCCAGCCGAAGTTCGGCCCGCCGCCCGGCATGAACAGGGTCGAGACCAGCAGCAAGAACGCGGCCGGCAACAGCCAGAAGCTGAAGTTGTTCATCCGTGGCAGGGCCATGTCCGGCGCGCCGATCATCAATGGGATCATCCAGTTGGCGAGACCGACAAACGCCGGCATCACCGCACCGAAGACCATCACCAGGCCGTGCATGGTGGTCATCTGGTTGAAGAACGCCGGCTCCACGATCTGCAAGCCCGGCTGGAACAGCTCGGCCCGGATCACCATGGCGAACGAGCCGCCAAGCAGGAACATGGCGAAGCTGAACCACAGGTACATGGTCCCGATGTCTTTGTGGTTGGTGGTCAGCACCCAGCGCATCAGGCCTTTGGCGGGGCCGTGAGCGTGGTCACCGGCATGACCGTGGTCATCGATCACAGCGCTCATGGCCTTTCTCCTGCAAACGAGTGAGCGGGACGGTTCAGGGAATACGCAATGAATGAGGTCATTTGCTTTCCCCCTGTTTCAGAGCCAGCACGTCTTTGGGGGTGACCATGTCGCCCTTGTTGTTGCCCCACGCGTTGCGTTCGTAGGTCACGACCGCCGCGATATCAACTTCCGAGAGCTGCTTGCCGAAAGCGGCCATGGCGGTGCCGGGCTTGCCGAAGTACACGCGATGCAGGTGATCCTCTTTGGCGCCGGTGGCAATCGGCGAGCCCTTGAGCGCCGGGAACATCGGCGGTAGGCCCTGGCCTTCGGCCTGGTGACAGGCCACGCAGGTGGTGTGGTAGACCTTGTCGCCACGGGCCACCAACTCTTCAAGGGTCCATTCCTTGGAGGTCAGCTCTTTGAGTTGAACGGCTTCGGCTTTGCGCTCGCCGAGCCACGTTTCGTAGTCGGCCTTGGACTTGACGTCGACCACAATGGGCATGAAGCCGTGGTCCTTGCCGCACAGCTCGGCACACTGGCCACGGTAGATGCCGGGCTTCTCGATCCGTGTCCAAGCCTCGTTGACGAAACCGGGGATGGCGTCGCGCTTGACCGCAAAGGCCGGCACCCACCACGAATGGATCACGTCGGCGGCGGTCACCAGAAAGCGCACTTTGGCACCCACCGGCAGCACCAGCGGCTGGTCAACCTCCAGCAGATAATGCTCGCCTTTGACGGCCTGGTTATGAATCTGCTCGGCAGGAGTGGCCAGGTTGCTGAAGAACTCGACGTCCTGGCCCAGGTACTTGTAATGCCACTTCCACTGATAGCCGGTGACCTGGATGTCGATATCCGACTCACTGCTGTCGTAGATGTTGATCAGGGTCTTGGTGGCTGGAATAGCCATCGCCACCAGGATCAGCAAGGGCACCACCGTCCAGAGAATCTCGACCGTGGTGCTCTCGTGGAACTTGGCCGCCACCTGGCCGGTTGAGCGTCGATGAACCATCATCGACCAGAACATCGCGCCAAACACGACGATGCCGATCACCACACAGATCCAGAAAATGGTCATGTGCAGGTCGAACACGGCGTGACTGACTTCGGTGGCCCCTGGCGTCATATTCGTCGTCCAGGCGGCCTGCGCCTGGCTGAATACTGACCACAAGAGTAGGCCCATCCAAACGTGTGGATGTCGCGTCATTGCGGGTTCCCCTTATCGTTCTTGTTATCCCGCCGGTTTGCACCTGCGGCCAAGGGAGCGGCTTCCAAATTGCAAACACACCGCCAAGCCTTGCCTGCTCATGCAGTCTGGCGTCATCAGCTAATTGCGTACAAACCCGAGTATAGACAGCGACCGCCACCCCGCAATGTGAGGGAGCAAATGAACGAAAATGGACGAACGGAGCCGGCAAACCGGCAGACGACGGGGGTTATCCGACGAACGATGGCATTTCGATATAACACCGGCGCATAACCGTGAAATAATTATGCCAAATGCGTCTTAGCCGCTCGTACAAACGAGCTACCTTATCTTCTCCCTTTTCCTACCCCTGTATTCTCGGAGCGTTCATGAACACCGCCGCATTGCGCGAGCAGATTTCCCGTGCCCATCAACACGAAGCCAGCACTGGCCAGCTTGCTCAACAGCTGGAGGTCCAGTTACCCCACCTGCACCCGGCGATTTCCCTGCCCGATGTCGACGCCAAGGGTGTGATGACGCGTTTCGTCACCGCCTATATCGACCAGGTCCCGGAGTTGCTGGATGCAGCCAACGACGTGGCCCGCGAAGCCGGTATTGAAAGCCAGATCAAACCGGTGCTGAAAATCGCCGAGCAGTTCTTCCTTCAACCGTTGGCGATCCTGGCCGGCCATGAAGGCCTGGACGGCCTGCTGGACGAGGCGTACCTGGCTCATCGCCTGGTGGAAGAGGTCAACGATCTGTACATCAAGCATTTCGGCCAGCCGCTGATTCCGCTGGATACCACCGTGGCCAACCTGATTGCCCACCAATTGATCGGTGAAACGTTCGCCAATCAACTGGATGAAGCGGTGCACCATGCGGTGGATGAGATGCTCAATGAAGAGAGCTTCGCCCTCGAGTCTGTCGAAGCCTACCGCGACAAGCTCAAGAGCCCGGACACCGAAGCGGCCTGGAAGCGCTGGCCGTCCCTGTCGCGGCAGTTGGGTGTGGGGTTGGAGCTGGATCAGCCGGCGTAAGTTTACGACTGGCAAAGATTGAATGTGGGAGCCGGGTTTGCCCGGCGCCCACAGGGCTCAACTTATTCAGGCAGCCGCCGACCCTATTCCTGTCGTCGTGCGTACCCTCCCTTCCAATCGACGCTTCAACCCTCGCGCCTCGATCACCAGCTTCGAACCCTTGGCCGCATTGGCACGCCCCCATTCCTCCAGCAGCTCAAGGCAGGAATGATCGATATAACTCAGGTTATTGAGCGGCACATGCACGGTGGTTCCCGCCGGTATCGTCGATAGCACCTGGGTCAGCGCCGGCACCTTGAGAAAAGTCGCCGCGCCAGTCAGCCGCAATTCCATTTCCCCGTCCTGGGGCAGGTCAATCAGGCTGATCTTCAGCCGTGAAGCCTTCCACGCCAGCTTGACCAGGGTCAACCCGAAACCCACCAACACACCCGTCAGCAGGTCGGTGAAGATGATCGCCAGGGCCGTGGCTGCGTAGGTGAACATCGGCATCCGACCATAGCGGCCCAAGCCACGAAAAGCCTTGATGTCTACCAGTTTGATCCCGGTGTACACCAGCACACCCGCCAGGCTCGCCACCGGAATGCTTTGCAGCACACTGGACAGCAGCAACACAAAGGCCAGCAACCACACACCGTGAAACATCGCCGACAACCGCGTGGTGGCACCCGCCTGGACGTTGGCTGAACTGCGTACGATCACCCCGGTCATGGGCAACGCGCCCACCAGGCCGCAAAGCATATTGCCTACGCCTTGTGCTGACAGTTCCTTATCAAAATCAGAACGCTGACCGTTATGCATGCGATCGACAGCCGCCGCCGAGAGCAGGGTTTCGGCGCTGGCGATAAACGCCACGGCGAAGGCGGCGATCAACAGGCTGGGATCCGCCAGGTTCAGCAGGTCGCTGGGCCGTAGCCAATCGATGGCGTCCGCCAGGTTTTCCGGCACCTCCACACGCTTGACCTGCAACGCCAGTACCAAACTGGTCACCGTTGCCAAACCTACGCCCAGAAGAGCACCTGGCACAAAACGCAGCTTCTGCGGGCGGAATTTATCCCACAGCCACATCACCAGCATCGTCGACAACCCGAGCAAACCGGCCTGCCAACCAAGCCCACCGCCCAAGGCAGGAATAGCCTGCACCAACGCCGCCGGGAAGCCCGCAAGGTTATCCAGGCCCGACGGTTTAGGCACGCCGTCGAGCATCACATGGACTTGTGAAAGAACGATCAGTACTCCGATCCCGGCCAGCATCCCGTACACCACCGCCGGGGCGGTCACACGGAACCAGCAACCCAGGCGCAGACGCCCGGCCACCAGTTGCAGGAACCCCGCCAGCAACAGGATAGGCCCGAGCATGGCCATGCCATGCTGGCGCACCAGCTCGAATACCAACACCGCCAATCCGGCTGCCGGGCCACTGACTTGCAATGGCGAACCCGCCAACCAGCCGACCACCAGGCCACCGATGATCCCGGTGATCAAGCCTTTGGCCGGTGGCATACCGGAAGCGATGGCGATCCCCATGCACAAGGGCAGGGCGACCAGAAACACAACCACGGACGCCAGCAGCTCCCGTGGCAGCACAGCTTTTAGTTGAGCAGCACGCATGATGACTCTCCCGAGGCATTCGCCGGGCGTGGCAAGGCCTGGCTGCACAAATGGCAGCCATCGCGTTACCCGGCAGGGGAATGTTTTAGAAGCGCGCTTTAGGCGTCGCCGAAGGGATCGGTTGAGTACCGTTCAACGGGAGGAACGCCGCTTGATCCGCATCGTAGGCTTTGATTTCACTGGTCTCGATGTCGTAGACCCAGCCATGGATAAACAAATGGCCGTTGGCCATGCGCGAGGCCACCGACGGATGTGTGCGCAGGTGCTGCAACTGTGCAATGACATTTTCTTCGGTCAGCACATGCATGCTTTCGTTTTCGTTGGCGCAATCACAGTTGTCCTGGACCATGGTCTTGGCGACCTCGGCATGCCGCAGCCAGGCTTTGACCGTAGGCATTTTTTCCAGGCTTTGGGGGTTGAGTACCGCGCGCATGGCACCGCAATCGGAATGGCCGCAGATGATGATGTGCTGCACGCCAAGGGCCAGTACCGCGTACTCGATGGCCGTGGAAACACCGCCGTTCATCTGCCCATAGGGCGGCACGACGTTGCCGACATTACGGGTCACGAACAGATCACCCGGGGAGCTTTGGGTAATCAGCTCCGGAACGATGCGCGAATCGGCGCAGGTAATGAACATCGCCCGTGGGCTCTGGGCCGTGGCGAGCTTCTTGAAGAGTTCTTCCTGCTGGGGAAAGATCTCGTGATGGAAATGCAAAAAACCTTCAACAATGTGCTGCAGCGCTGCATCGGCGGACTCCGCCTCGTAAGGGGCTGAAGCCGACGCAGCCAACGGCTGTTTATCCTTGTCACTCATGATTCATCCTCGTGGTTGGAGCAGGGGAGTTTTCCGGTGCGATTCGGCGCCAAACCCGCAGCGCCAACTCATTAGTCACTCGATCAACACCGTACCCGCCGAAACTTAACTCAAACTGAATGAACCGCTCTAGATCGCGGGTTTCAGTGATATCAAAACGCGACTATTCCTACGCGAAAGTTCACTTTCACCTGGCAGTTTACAACAATGCCATCTGCCTGCCCGGAGGACAAAACGCCGTGCAATCCAGATTAAACCCTTCCCGGCGATTGAGCCCCAAACGTTTGATCGCCTTGGCAAAACGTTGCGCCAACAAGTCGGCAAACGGCCCTTCACCACGCATCCGTACGCCGAAGCGACTGTCATAGACTTCGCCGCCTCGCACCTGCCGCACCAGGCTCATCACATGGGCCGCCCGCTGAGGGTAATGGGCCGCCAACCACTCCTCAAACAGCGACGCCACCTCCAGTGGCAGACGCAGCATCATGTAGGCCGCACTTTGCGCCCCGGCAGCATGGGCTTCGGCCAACAGGCTTTCCAGTTCACTGTCATTGATCATCGGGATCATCGGTGAACACAGCACGCCCACCGGAATCCCCGCCTCACGCATCACCCTGATCGCGCGCAACCTGGCCTTGGGCGCCGCCGTGCGCGGCTCAAGGATGCGCTTGAGCTCGTCATCCAGGCTGGTGAGGCTGATCATCACTGCCACCAACCGCTGGCGGGCCAGCTCGGTCAACAGGTCGAGATCCCGCAGAATCAGCGACCCCTTGGTGATGATCGTCACCGGGTGGCGATAGCGCAGCAGCACTTCAAGGGTTTGCCGGGTGATCCTGTATTCGCGCTCGATGGGCTGGTACGGGTCGGTGTTGGACCCCAGGTTGATCGGCGCGCAGGTATAGCCGGGTTTCGACAGTTGCTGTTCCAGCACATCGGCGGCGTTGGTTTTGGCGATCAGCTTGGTTTCGAAATCCAACCCCGGTGAGAGGTCCCAGTACGCGTGACTGGGCCGGGCATAGCAGTAGATACAGCCATGCTCGCAGCCTCGGTATGGATTGATGGACCGATCAAACGGCAAATCTGGCGAGTTGTTGCGGGTAATGATGGTTTTTGCCGTCTCGATGCGGACTTCGGTGCCCTGGGTCTGCGGCACTTCCTGAAACCAGCCATCGTCCTCAGCCACGCTGACGGTAGGCGCAAAGCGATTGTGCAGGTTGGTGGCGGTGCCGCGCCCGCGGGGTGGCAACGGAGTGGACATGAAAACGCCTCTATACTGTTTTTATATACAGTATAGAGGCGCGATGCTTCTGACCAGCGCCGTTGGGCGGCAAGGGTTGAATCAGTACTTCTGCGTCACCTGACCCAAATCATCACCCGACGTGGTCTGCATGTCGTTCTTGCGCAGGCCCGCCACTTCGCTGGCTTTTACCGGCGCGCCTTTGTTGCCCCAACTGCCGCGAATGAAACTGACCACGTCCGCCACTTCCTGATCCGACAACCGCCAGGCAAATGCCGGCATGGTGAAGGTCGAAGGCGCCGTGTGAGTCGCCGGCAATGTGCCGCCATTCAACACGATGTTGATCAACGAGGTCGCATCCGCCGTCTGCAGCACTGGATTGCCTGCCAGCGCCGGGAATACCCGGCTGTAGCCATGGCCATCCGTGCGGTGACACGCCGCGCAGTTGTCGATATAGACCGACGCTCCAGGCTTGCTGTCATCACCCTTCCACAGCGCGTCTGCGATTTGCTTGTCGTACTGATGCGGCTGATCCTGAGGATCAACTGCCGGCAAGCTCTTGAGGTAACGGGCGATAGCCGTCAGGTCTTCTTCCGACATGTACTGCATGCTGTGGACCACAACGTCGCTCATGCCGCCAAATACCGCGCTACGGTCACTGCGGCCGGTCTTGAGGAATTGCACCAGTTGTTCTTCGCTCCAACTGCCCAGGCCATCCTTGTGATCGCCACGCAAGCTTTTGGCGATCCAGCCTTCCAATGGCGCGCTACCGGAGAGAAAGGCACTGCCTTCAGAAGCGCTCAAGGCTTTTTCCTGCATGGTCAGGGCCCGTGGCGTATGACACGCGCCGCAGTGGCCAAGGCCTTCGACAAGGTATGCACCACGGCTGATCACCGGGTCGGCAGCGGCCTGGGCCTGAGCCTCAGAGACCGCGGGCGCAAACATCCAGCGCCAGGCCGCCAAAGGCCAGCGCATGCTCAAGGGCCAGGGAATATCGCTGTCCTTGTTCTCTTGCGCGACCGGTTCAACGCCCTTCATGAAGTACGCATACAACGCCTGCATGTCGCTTTCACTGACCCGCGCATAAGACGGGTAGGGCATAGCCGGGTAAAGGGTACTACCGCTTTTGGCGACGCCATGGCGCACGGCCTTGTCGAAGTCTTCGAAGCTGTAGTCCCCCAGGCCGGTTTTGTCCGGGGTGATATTGGTGGAGTAGATCACACCGATCGGAGTCTCCATCGGCAGGCCACCGGCAAAGGGCTTGCCACCCTTGGCAGTGTGGCAAGCCACGCAGTCACCGGCGCGGGCCAGGTACTCGCCCTGTTTGATCAAGTCGGTTTCAGCCGCGCTCACCGAATAGCTGCTGAGCAACGCCACGGAGGCGATAACGAATGCTTTCATGGTCATCGCTCCTTATGCCTGAACCAGTGGGCCGGGGTTTTTCAGGTACTGTTCGCGAATCGCCCGCGCCGACCAGTAGGTCAGCGCAGCCACCAGGCCTGTAGGGTTGTAGCCCAAGCCTTGTGGGAATGCAGATGCACCGGGAACAAACACGTTATGCACATCCCAGCACTGCAAGTAGCGGTTCAAGGCACTGGTTTTCGGGTCGGTGCCCATGATCGCGCCACCGTTGAGGTGGGTGGTCTGATAAGACGCAGTATTGAAATGCTCACCGACCTGTTTACCCAGCAGGGCAATCGCCTTGGGGTTCATCGCTTCGGCGATCTTGCTCATTTTCTCGACCATGAAGCGGTTCATCTTGATGTCGTTTTCCTGCCAGTCGAAGGTCATGCGCAGTAGCGGCAGGCCGTAGGCATCGCGGTAAACCGGGTCCAGATCGAGGTAGTTGCCCCTGTAGGACTGATGGGCACCATGGGCGTCCATCGACACTTGGTGGGTGTAGTAATCGGCTGTGGCGCGCTTCCAGGCACTGCCCCAGGCCGGCGTGCCCGGCGGGTTGGAGGTACCGGCAATCGGCCGGCTGCCCGCTTGGTTGACCCACATCGGTGAACCTCCGACGAAGCCGTGGGGGCCGTGGTCAAAGTTGTCGGCGTTGAAGTCATCCACCGCCACGCCGTTGCCACCGGCGCCGATGAAGTTGTTGGTGTGCACATCCTTGTCGAAGAAGGCCTTGATGGTGGCCATGTTCTGGTAGGCGAAGTTCTTGCCCACCACACCCTCACCGGAAATCGGATCGTAGGGTTTACCGATGCCCGACAGCAGCATCAATCGCACGTTATGAAACTGGAAGGCACCGAGGATCACCAAGTCCGCCGGCTGCTCGATCTCACGCCCCTGGGCGTCGATGTAGGTCACGCCGGTGGCCTTGCTCTTGGTGCTGTCGAGATTGACCTTCAACACGTGGGAATTAGGCCGCAATTCGAAGTTCGGCACCTGCTTCAAGGCCGGCAGGATGTTCACGTTCGGCGAGGCCTTGGAATACATGTAGCAGACATAGCCACTGCAGAAGCCGCAGAAGTTACACGGCCCCATCTGCGCGCCGTAAGGGTTGGTGTAAGGCCCCGAAGTATTGGCGGACGGCAGGTTGTACGGTTTGTAACCCACGGCGTTGGCGGCCTGTTGGAACAGTTGCGCCGAGTAGGTATTTTTCTGCGATTGCAGTGGGAACGCATTCGAACGATCAGGTGCATAAGGGTTGCCGCCCTTACCTTCGCCCACTAATTGCCCCTTCACCGTCCAGGCCTGGCCGGAGGTCCCGAAAACCTTTTCGGCATAGTCAAAAAACGGCTCCAGCTCTTCATAGCTGACGCCGAAGTCCTGGATGGTCATGTCCTTGGGAATGAAGCTTTTCCCGTAGCGCTCTTCGTAATGGCTACGCATGCGCAATTCGATAGGGTCGACACGAAAGTGCACGCCAGACCAGTGCAAACCGGCACCACCAACACCGTTACCCGGCAGAAAGGCGCCCAACTGACGATTAGGCAGCGCAACGTCATTCACACTATGGCGAATGGTCACGGTTTCTTTGGAGATGTCCTGAAAGAGCTTTTTGCGAACGCTGTAGGTCAGTTCGTCAATGACCTGGGGATAGTTGCCGTCCGGGTAGGTGTCCTGCATCGGCCCGCGCTCAAGCGCTACGACGTGCAAACCCGCCTCGGTCAACTCTTTGGCCATGATTGCGCCCGTCCAGCCGAAACCCACGATGACCGCATCCACTTTCTTCATGATGGTTGCCATGCCTTACGCCCTCTCGCCACGGATAGAAACAGCCGGGAAGGGGTATTGCTCGTTGCGTTCAACCCAATCCATGAAATCGGCGCGCGCGCCGGGGAAGCCGATCATGGTCCAGCCGACCATGCCTTTGTTGCCACCGTGGATCGGGTCGCAGAAGAACCCTTCCTTGGTATTTTGCAGCAACAAGTTGAAGAAAATCTTTGGCGGCACCGCGTCGAAATGCGCGGCCATTTCAGCGCCGCCAGCCTCCAGACGCTTGAGCATATCGTCCTGGGTAGCGCTGTCTTGCCCAGCAAATACTTTACCGTTGAACGCCTTCGACCACTTATCCGTTGCGGCAATACCCAGACGATAGATCTCCTTGGGCACCAATTTGCTCTGCCAACCCATCTCCGGCGCCGCATCAGCGTTGAACGGCCCCTGCATGAACCACAGCGCGCCGCTGGCATAAGGCGTGTTCATCTGGCGGTCGATGTATTCCGGCGCACCGGCTTCAAGAGCACCTGGGCCTTGGGCGTCCGCCGGGATCAGGCGGGCGACAGCCGCATTGATAAACGCCCATTCTTCAGCCGTGAAATAGCTCGGCTCATAGGCTTTGCTGCTGACAGGCGCCTTGGGTTCGCTGGCTTGAGCGGGTTCGGAAGACGCCATCAGCACCGAGCCACCCAGGCCCGTACTGGCGACGGTGACCACAGGGATCAAGGTCAAGGATTTGCGCAAAAACTCACGCCGGGGGTTGTCTCGATCTTGATCAGACATGGTGGCACCTCATCATGTGGTCACGGGTTTATCAGCCGCTTCAAGGAGCGACTTGTCTTTTTGGCAGCACGTGGGATCCAACCGATCCCCGAAAAATAGAACACTGCAGCAATCAATAGTTACAAATGATAGCAGCCTAAGGATTAAGAAGAATCGATTCAGCCCGGAAATATTACCGATCCACTGCAAAAACATTAGCATCAGGACGGATATTCACGATTCTTTGACGAGCACCTCACACGACGTTGACCCCGCATAGGCGATTCTGAACGCCATCAGCCATTTCCCTATTCGGTTACGCCGCGCATGTTCAAGAATCATTTACTTCCTGCACTTTGCCTGTCGTTCATGACACTGTTTGCGGCCGTTCACGCCCAGGCCGACGACGCCACACCCACTCGCCCCGCGGAATGGGCTCAGCCTGTGGCAAAGCAATACAACCTGTACCAAATGTCGCCCACGCTCTATCGCAGTGCGTTGCCCGACAGCACGGCCATTCCCGTATTGGAAAACCTCAAGATCGGCACGGTGATCAACTTCCTGCCCGAATCTGACGACGCCTGGCTGAAAAAGCCTGATATCAAACAGGTGCAGTTGCCTTATCGCACCAACCATGTCGACGATGCCGACATCCTGGCGGCCCTGCGTGCTATCCAGACCGCTGAGGCCAACGGCCCGGTCTTGATGCACTGCAAGCATGGCTCGGACCGCACAGGATTGATTTCGGCGATGTACCGTGTGGTGGTACAGGGCTGGAGCAAAGAAGACGCGCTGAACGAAATGACCTTGGGTGGCTTCGGTGACAGCTCCCACTTCAAGGATGGCGTTCGCTACATGATGAAGGCCGATATCGACAAACTGCGCACAGCGCTGGCCAATGGTGATTGCAGCACCAGCGCGTTTGCACTGTGCTCGATGAAGAGTTGGATTAATACCGCGAGTTCGGGTTCGTAACAGGAGCGAGCATGCTCGCTCCTGACGAGAGAGTCAGTCTTTTTTCAACTTCGGATTGGGGAAAAACTGCACGGCCTGCACCTTGGGATCCGGTGCCTTCAACGCCGACGTATTGACCCGCGTGCCCAATTCCTTGGGCACCGAAAGACCTTGCTCATTGAGCGTGTCGGAATAACCGCAGGCCACGCATTCGCGGTGCGGCACATCGTCCTCGCTCCACATCATCAACTTGTCCGGCTCGCTGCACGCCGGGCAGACCGCTCCGGCGATAAAGCGTTTTTTGGTTTTCACAGGCCCTTCACTCATGCTGCCGCGTCCTCAGTCAGGCCGCTGTGGCGCAAGAGTGCGTCAATCGACGGCGCACGTCCGCGAAAATCGACGAACAGCACCATCGGCTCCTGTGAACCTCCACGGGCCAGGATCGCTTCGCGGAAGGCACGGCCGGTTTCGGCGTTGAGTACACCGTCTTCTTCAAACTTGGAGAACGCATCCGCCGACAGCACTTCCGCCCATTTGTAGCTGTAGTAACCCGCGGCATAGCCGCCAGCGAAGATATGGGCAAAGCTGTTAGGGAAGCGGTTGTAGGCCGGCGGACGCATCACCGAGACTTCGTCACGTACGCCTTCGAGCACTTGCAGCACGCTGCGGCCATCGCCGTGGGTGGCGTGCAGCTCGAAGTCGAACAGGGAGAACTCCAACTGGCGAACCATCATCAGGCCGGACTGGAAATTCTTCGCCGCGAGCATTTTTTCCAGCAGGTCCTGAGGCAGCGGTTCGCCGGTTTCATAGTGGCCAGAAATCAGCGCCAGGCCTTCCGGCTCCCAGCACCAGTTCTCCATGAACTGGCTTGGCAACTCCACTGCATCCCAGGCCACGCCGTTGATGCCGGAGACGCCGGCGTGTTCAACACGGGTCAACAGGTGATGCAGGCCGTGGCCGAACTCGTGGAACAGCGTCGTCACTTCATCGTGAGTCAGCAGGGCAGGCTTGCCGCTGTCGGCCGGGGTGAAGTTGCACACCAGGTTGGCCACCGGGCTTTGCAATACGCCATCGATCGTGCGACGGCGATCGCGGGCACCGTCCATCCAGGCGCCGCCGCGCTTGTTGGCGCGGGCATACAGGTCGAAGAAGAAGCGACCAACGTGCTGGCCGTTTTCCTTGATTTCGAACAAACGAACATCCGGGTGCCAGGTGTCGAAACCTTTCTGCTCGGCGATTTCAATGCCGTACAGACGCTGGACGATGGCAAACAGGCCGCCCAGTACTTTGTCGATGGGGAAGTAGGCGCGCAGGGCTTCCTGGGAAACGCTGTAACGCTGTTCACGCAGCTTTTCACCGTAGAAACCGCTGTCCCAGCTTTGCAGGTCCGGGCAGCCTTGTTCGGCGGCGTAGGCCTTGAGCTGTTGCAGATCCAGGGTAGCGAACGGCTTGCTACGCTTGGCCAGGTCTCGCAGGAAGCTCAACACCTGGTCGCTGGACTCAGCCATTTTGGTGGCCAGGCTCAGTTCGGAGAAGGATGCGAAACCCAGCAGTTGAGCCAGTTCCTGGCGCAGGTCGAGGATCTGTTCCATCACCGGACCGTTATCGTTCTGACCGGCATTCGGGCCTTGGTCCGACGCACGGGTGCAGTAGGCCGCATAGACTTCTTCGCGCAGGGCGCGGTCATGGGCGTAGGTCATCACCGCGTAGTAGCTGGGGAATTCCAGGGTGATCAGCCAACCATCAAGGCTCTTGGCCTGGGCGGCGGCGGCCATTTGTGCCTTGGCCGAGTCGGTCAGGCCGGCGAGGGTCGCTTCGTCAGTAACGTGCTTGGTCCAGGCCTGGGTGGCGTCCAGCAATTGATTGGAGAAGCGACTGCCCAACTCCGACAGCTTGCTCTGCACTTCGGCGTAACGCTTTTGCTGAGCTTCAGGCAGGTCGATACCCGACAGGCGGAAGTCCCGCAGCGAGTGCTCCAGAATGGTTTTTTGCGCCACATCGAAATCGGTCGCTTGCGGGCTGTTGGCCAAGGCGTCGAAGGCCTGGAACAGCTCGCGGTTCTGGCCCATCTCGGTGGAGTAGGCGCTCAACGCCGGCAGGCAAGCCTCATAGGCTTCGCGCAACTCGGCACTGTTGCACACGGCATTCAGGTGGCTGACCGGGCTCCAGGCAGCGCCCAGGCGATCATTGAGCTCGTCCATGGCCAGGACCAGCCCGGCCCAGGTCGGATTTTTACCCTGGCTTTGCAGGATGCCTTCGATGGCGACACGGTTGTCGGCCAGGATCTGTTCGATGGCCGGTTGCACGTGCTCGGCACGGATCGCCGAGAACGGCGGCAGGTCGTAGGACTGCAGAAGAGGGTTGTTCGCGCTCACGGTGGGCACCTTGGCTGAAGAAACATGTAAGAACAAAGATGGGGCCATCTTAATTACAATCAACGTCCACCGCAGCTATCAGCAGAAGAGAGAGAGCCTATCGTGACCCTTCGCACCTACCAGAACCACACGCCGGCCTTGCTTGCCGGGGCTTTTGTCGATGCATCAGCGGTGGTGATCGGCGACGTCGAAATCGGCGCCGACAGCTCGGTCTGGCCGCTGACGGTGATTCGCGGCGACATGCACCGCATCCGCATCGGCGCGCGCACCAGTGTCCAGGACGGCTGCGTGCTGCACATTACCCACGCCGGCCCCTTCAATCCTGACGGTTTCCCGCTGCTGATCGGCGACGACGTGACCATCGCCCACAAAGTCATGCTGCATGGCTGCACGGTGGGCAACCGGATCCTGATCGGCATGGGCAGCATCGTGATGGACGGTGCGGTGGTGGAGGACGATGTGATCATCGGTGCCGGCAGTCTGGTACCGCCGGGCAAGAAACTCGAGAGCGGCTTTTTGTATGTCGGCAGCCCGGTGAAACAGATTCGGCCGTTGACTGACAAGGAACGTGCCTTTTTCACCTACAGCGCCGCGAACTACGTGAAGCTCAAAGACCTGCACCTGGCCGAAGGCTTCGACCCATGTTAAGGACTCCCATGCATTACCAAACCGTTTTGTTCGACCTGGATGGCACCCTGACCGACCCTCGGGAAGGCATCACCCGCTCAATCCAGTACGCCCTCGCCAAGCTGGGGATCGATGAGCCGGACCTGACCAAGCTGGAACACTTCATCGGCCCGCCGCTGCTGCAAGCGTTCATGCAGTTTTACGGCTTCGATGAGGCCAAGGCCTGGGAGGCAGTGAATTTTTACCGTGAGCGTTTCAAGGTCACCGGACTGTATGAAAATCGTGTGTTCGACGGTGTCATGCCGCTACTTGAGGAGCTGAACGGCCAAGGCCGGCAGCTGTATGTCGCTACCTCCAAACCTTGGGAGTTTGCCCGTGAAATCGCCCGGCATTTTGATTTCGCCAAGCACTTCAAGGTGATCTACGGCAGCGAACTGGATGGCACCCGGACCAACAAGGTCGAGCTGATCGCCCACCTGATGGCCGAAGAGGGCCTGGACCCGGCCAGTACGCTGATGATCGGCGACCGTAAGCATGACCTGATCGGTGCCCACCGCAACGGGCTGGATGCGGCGGCCGTGGGGTACGGGTTTGGCAGCCGTGAGGAGTTGAATGCAGAGTCGCCGGCCTGGCATTTTGAAACGCTGGATGAACTGCATCAGGCGTTTTTGCAGCGGGCTTGAGATTGCTATCGCGGGCAAGCCCGCTCCCACATTTGACCTGGGTACACAGATCAAAATGTGGGAGCCGGGCTTGCCCGCGATGAGGCCCTATGTGCCAACTACAGGATCAGGTCCTTCCAACCGGCTCAACGCCTGCTTGCGCTCATCCCCCGGCAACCCGCCCAGCTTCTCCACCGCCGTATAAAATTTCAGCCAATCCCCGCCCGACTGCCGGAACAACGCTGCAAACGCCGGCACCCACCGGTCATACAAGCCAAACGGCAACAGCCGCGCATTGTTCATCGGCGCATTGACCCAAGTGTCGTAGCGCTTATCACCGCTCCATTGAGCATCGCGCATCTGCCGGTAGTCGCTGCGAAAGCGCTCAAACTCAGCGGCTTTGGCGAAACGCATGTTGTCTGCCGACAGTGGCTGCACATACAAACGCTCCAGGCGCTCACGAGTGTCGAGAATCAGCTGGATAAACTGATCCCGCTGCTTCACCGCCGACACACTGGCCGGTGGCAACCCCCGAGCCGCACGCCACTGGCGAGTGCCTTCCTGCTCGACAAAGGTGGCAAACGACTCGTTGAACTCGGTGTCGTCCTTCACATAAAACCGCTGATGCGCCAGCTCATGAAAGATCAGGGTGGCCAGGCGCTCATCGCCCCAGCTCATCATCGAACTCATGATCGGGTCATTGAACCAACCCAGTGTGGAATAGGCTTCGACGCCACCTATCGACACGTCCATGCCTTGCTGCTGCAACAACGCTGCCTCACCACGGGCCGCGCCCTGGCTGTAATAGCCCCGGTAGGCCACGCAGCCGGCAATCGGAAAGCAGTGAGTCTGTGGCGACAACGAAAATTCGGACGTAGCAAAGACATTCCAGACGACAAAGGGCCGGCCAATATCGGCATACAGGCGGTAGCTTCGGTTGTCCGGCAAGTGCAGGTGCTGACTGGCGAAGATGCGGGCCTTCTGCGATTGGGCCAGGTGATCGCGCAGTACCTGTGGCCGCGAAGGGTCTGCGATCACCTGGGCTACCGGTTCCCGGGCACGCAGCAGTTGCCACTGGCCGCTCGCCAACTGGCCGTAGTAACCCACGCTCGAACAACCGTTGAGCAGCCAAAGCACGAGAACCGGAAACAAAAACCGGAAATGACGATCAAGTAACCCATGACGTAAACACCAACGCCCAACCATTACCACCACCTCGGAGAGTCTGCCCGCCAGACTATCTCGCTTGCACGGAGTTTTGCCATGCGCATGTTCATGCTGACCGGTAGTGTGCTGATCCTGACGGGTTGCGTCGGGTTACCGGACCCCGATCCGGCCCAGGCCTGGATTGACCTCGACAACGGTCAAGAAGCGGCGCTGCACGCGCTGAAAGTCGATGACAAGACCACCACCGATAAACGTTATTTCGAAGTGCCGCCGGGTCGCCATGAGCTGACCGTGCGCTATCAATTCCCCGTCGAGGCCACCAACATCGGCCCCGATGCGCAGCGCCTGTGGCGCGATTGCCGGCTCAACCTGACGTTCAAGGACTTCAGCGCCGGCGAGCGTTACCAGGTACAGGCTGGTAGCACTGGTTTCAGGGCCTGGGCCAAACTGTATGACCAGGATCACAAGGTCATCAGCCAAGCCAAACCCGCAGGCTGCCAACAGAGTTGATCGGCGCTATGCTGGGGCTATTCCTAGCGTCGAGTGCTTAACATGCGTCCGCTTTTGTTTCCGATTGCCGCGATTTTTCTAAGCGCCTGCACGTCGACACCCATCCCGCCAGTCGATCCACAACAAGCCTGGATCGACTTTGCCACCCCGACACCCGGGGCCAAGTTGGTAATGGCTCAACGCCTGGATGGAAAAAACCTGACCGACGGGCGCTTCTTCCAGGTCCCGCCCGGTAGCCACGAATTGATGGTGCGTTTTGATTTCGAAGTGCCTACCGGCGGCAGCTTCGGCGGGCTGGGGCAAACGGATGAACGGACCTGCTTCATCACCGTGCAATACGACCATTTCGAAGCCGGCCAGCGGTACCGCCTGGAAGGGCGGTCATTGGCCTATACCCCGAACATCCGGCTGTACAACGCAGCGCGCCAGTTGCTGGCCGAAGAACGCAGCGTCAACTGCCTCTGATCAGTCGTTGTTCTTCTGATAAACAATGGCCTTGGTGCCATTTTCACAGGTGCCGACGACCATAGCGCTATCGTGCTTGTCGGCTTCTTCCTTGCTGACGACTTCCAGGGTGTAGGACGGAACGGCATTGGCCTGAATCTTGACTTCGATCTCCTTACGGAGCTCTTCACAGTCTTTTGGCGCGGCCAGGGCCGAAGTCGCCAGTGCACCGCAGATAATCGCCAAGGCAAAACGTTTCATGAGTGAAGCTCCCTAAATGCATCGCGCACGAGTGTGCGCTCACGCTGCAGTCATCTATTCGACCACATTTGCACAGGCAGGAGCGAGCCTGCTCGCTCCTGCAAGGGGCTTGGATCAACTAACCAGGGTGCCATCCAACGTGATCCTGGCATTCAACACCTTGGACACCGGGCATCCTTCCTTGGCCTTCTTGCTCAGCTCATCGAACTGCGCCTGGCTGGCGCCGGGGATTTTCGCCTTGAGGGTCAGGTGCACGGCGGTGATCGCAAAACCGCCATCCACCTGGTCCAGGGTGACTTCGGCCTGGGTGTCGATGCTGTCAGCCTTGAGCCCGGCATCCCCAAGAATCATGGAAAAGGCCATGGAGAAACACCCCGCATGGGCAGCGCCGATCAGCTCTTCGGGGTTGGTGCCCTTGCCGCCTTCGAAACGGGCCTTGAAGCCGTAGGGCGCGTCGCGCAGCACACCGGTTTCCGTGGAAATCGAACCGATGCCGGTTTTCAGATCACCTTCCCAATGAGCCGATGCTTTTTTCTTGATACTCATAGCTGTCTCCTCAACTGTGGTTTTGCGTCTATAAGGATTCTGAGGATAGAAGCTCTGGCAAAGTTCACCCTATAGGACAAAGCCATCCACCGCGTAGGCAATTTCGTGGCCCGCTATTGAATCTCGGGTATATGCCCTCATTGCATAGAACATGCACATGAAGCGGCAGGTTTTGGTTCGTCAAAAAGCCTGCGCACCCTTGGAGAAGCAGGCTTATGAAACCGCTGTCCGACGTGAAGTTCTCGACCCTCGACCTGGTGCCCGTGCGGGCCAACGGCAGTCCAGCGCAATCACTGCGCAATTCCCTGGACCTGGCCCAACATGTGGAAAAGTTCGGCTACAACCGTTTCTGGGTAGCCGAACACCACAACATGGACGGTATCGCCAGCTCGGCGACCTCGGTGTTGTTGGGCTACCTGGCCGGCGGTACCTCGACCATTCGGGTCGGCTCCGGGGGGGTGATGCTGCCCAACCACGCGCCACTGGTGATCGCCGAACAGTTCGGCACCCTGGAAAGTCTCTACCCGGGCCGAATCGACCTGGGCCTGGGCCGCGCGCCCGGCTCCGACCAGATGACCGCCCGCGCCCTGCGCCGCGAACGCTCCGGCAGCGCCGATGACTTCCCGGAAGATGTAGCCGAACTGATGGCCTACCTGGGCCCACGCACCCCGGACCAACGGGTGATCGCCGTACCGGGCACCGGCACCAACGTGCCCGTGTGGCTATTGGGTTCGAGCCTGTTCAGCGCGCAACTGGCAGGGGAACGCGGCTTGCCTTACGCCTTCGCCTCGCATTTCGCACCGCGCCTGATGCACGAGGCGATTCGCGTCTACCGCAACCACTTCAAACCTTCGGCGGTGCTGTACAAACCTTACGTGATGCTCGGCATCCCGCTGGTAGCCGCCGACACTGATGAACAGGCCGACTACCTGGCCACCTCGGTTTACCAGCGAATCCTCGCCTTGATGCGTGGGCAAAGCCTGGTACAGCGTCCACCGGTGAAAACCATGGATGGCCTGTGGCTGCCCCATGAGAAAGACGCCGTAGGCAGCTTCCTCGGACTGGCGATGGTCGGTAGCCCGGCGAAGATTCGCGCCAAGCTGGAAGTGTTGGTGGAGCAAACCGGCGCCGATGAACTGATCTTCACCTGCGACTTGTACGAGCACGCTGATCGGATTCACTCCTACGAGCTGCTATCGCAGGTGATGAAGGGTTAAACGCGAGGCATAAAAAACCGACGCACTTGCGTCGGTTTTTACGTCTGAAACACGGGATCACCCGCGCTTGTAGACGATTTCCTTGGTGCCACCGTCGCAGCGACCGACTACCGTGCCGCCAGCAGAAGCGCCTTTGTCGACAATTTCTAGCGAATAATGCGGAACGCCTTTGGCATCGATTTTCGCTGCAATTTCGCTTTTCAGCTCTTCACACGGCTTGGCCGCCAGGGCTGTGCCCGCCCCCAACAAACCTACCGCCAAACCTGTTACCAAAAAGAAGTTTTTCATCCGTTACTTTCCTTGCGCTGGTTGAAAAGAGCGCACCGACACATGGCGCGTCGGTCCCCCTAAGGTTGTAGCGCAGCTTATGGCAATCGGCCAGCGCGCAAGTTCAACCCACGCAATCAACTATTGGCAATACGGAAGCCCACCTTGAGGGTGACCTGGAAATGCGCCGCCTTGCCATCCTTGATATGCCCACGGGTTTCGGTCACCTCAAACCACTCAAGATGCTTGATGCTCTTGCTGGCTTCGGCCAGGGCATTGTTGATGGCGTCTTCGATGCTGGTAGGGGACGAGCCCACCAATTCGACTTTCTTGTAGGTGTGATGATCAGACATGGCCGTTTCTCCTTTAGTCGTTAATCAAGCCTAGCAGTGATTCTTCGTACTGCTTCTGGCGGCCCTTCCCACTCGAAAGTTCAGATTTACTGCACTTTCTGAAACCGCCGGAGTCGGAATCAACACACGCCACTCAATCACTCCAGGAGAGCCCACATGGCCAACACCTCGTTGCGTAAAGCGTCATTGGAAAGCATGGAAGCCGAGATTTCGAGCCTGCTCAAATCCCTTGAGAGCCTCAAGGACGATGCGTCGGACGAGTCGCGCAAAACCTTGAAGGCCCTGAAAAGCAACGCCGAGAATGCCCTCAAGCATTCACGTCACCTGATCAGCGACGCCTACGAAGAAAGCAAAGTCAAAATCCGTGAAACCGGTGCTGCCACTCGGGACTACGCCCAGGAACACCCATGGACTACTGCCGGTGTCGCCATCGGCGCGCTGGGCCTGCTGGCCGCTTACCTGCTGTGCAAACGCGGCGACTAAACGTCCTGGCGCGCCAGTTCAGCCTTGAGCCAGTGCGCCAGTTGCCGAGCGCGCCCATCTGCGGCGCGCTTGGGTAGCCACAACGCCAGTTGCGCCGGGGTTTCACTGAACCCCCACGGCGCAACCAGGCGCCCCGCCCGCAAGTCTTCCGCCACCAGCGGCTCAGGGGCAATCGCCACCCCCAGGCCGGCCACGGCGGCTTCCAGCAAATAATACAAATGCTCGAAACCCTGCCCATATCTCAACGCGCCGGAATCGATCCCGTGGTGGTGCGCCCAACTGGGCCAGGCTTGCGGACGCGAGGTGGTGTGCAACAGGGATTCGCCCAGCAGCACCTCGGCAGAAGCCTGGCGCAGACGCTCGTAATGAACAAAGCGCGGGCTCATTACCGGACCGATACGCTCACTGGCCAATTCGTAGACCTGCATGTCAGCGGGCCATGGCGGTTCGGCAAACACCAGCAGCGCGTCCAGCCCAGGGCGTCGGGGGTCAAGATCGCCTTCACCCGCCGAGAGGTGCAGGCGCAAGTCCGGCAACTCGGCGTTCAAACGCCCCAATCGGGGTATGAACCACCGGGCCAGCAAACTTCCTGAACAACCCAGTACAAACGGCGCATCCGCACTGCTTTGCGTGAGTTCTGCGCAGACATCCCTCAAGCGCTCAAACGCCTCAAAACTGGCGTCCCGCAACCTGATGCCCGCATCTGTGAGTTTAAGGCCGCGCCCATCCTTGACGAACAGACTGACACCCAAGTGTTCTTCCAGCACTTTCAACTGTCGACTGACTGCACCATGGGTCACATGTAACTGCTCAGCAGCCTGGCTTACGCTATTAAGTCGGGCAGTGGCCTCGAACGCGCGCAGGGCATTGAGGGGCGGAAGGTCTCGATTCATCTGTGAGTTTTCCTGACAGGTTACGGCGATCTTATCGGTTTTCACCGCAAAGCGTCAGGGGTAGAGTGGCCGTCATTGTTTGCATATTCCTCTTTTAGCAGCCCTGGAGCGTCCCATGACTCAGACCCAGACCGATCTACGCAACGGCCCTGACGCCAACGGCCTGTTTGGCGCGTTCGGCGGCCGCTATGTGGCGGAAACCCTGATGCCGTTGATCCTCGACCTGGCCCGCGAATATGAAGCGGCGAAGATCGATCCGGCCTTCAACGAAGAACTGGCCTACTTCCAGCGCGACTACGTCGGACGCCCAAGCCCGCTGTACTTCGCCGAACGCCTGACCGAGTTCTGCGGCGGTGCCAAGATCTACCTCAAGCGCGAAGAGCTGAACCACACCGGCGCTCACAAGATCAATAACTGCATCGGCCAGATTCTGCTGGCGCGGCGCATGGGCAAGAAGCGCATCATCGCCGAGACCGGCGCCGGCATGCACGGCGTGGCCACTGCCACCGTCGCCGCGCGCTTTGGCCTGCAATGCGTGATCTACATGGGCACCACCGACATCGAGCGCCAACAGGCCAACGTGTTCCGCATGAAGCTGCTGGGCGCCGAAGTAATCCCTGTGGTGGCCGGCACCGGCACCCTCAAAGATGCAATGAACGAGGCCCTGCGTGACTGGGTAACCAACGTCGACAGCACCTTCTACCTGATCGGTACCGTGGCCGGTCCACACCCGTATCCCGCCATGGTCCGCGACTTCCAGGCGGTGATCGGCAAGGAAACCCGTGACCAGTTGCAAGCCCAGGAAGGCCGGCTGCCCGACAGCCTGGTGGCGTGCATCGGTGGCGGCTCCAACGCCATGGGCCTGTTCCACCCGTTCCTGAATGACACCCGTGTGGAAATCATCGGCGTCGAAGCGGCCGGTCATGGCATCGAAACCGGCAAACACGCTGCCAGCCTCAACGGCGGCGTACCGGGCGTGCTCCACGGCAACCGCACCTTCCTGTTGCAGGATGAAGACGGCCAGATCATCGACGCCCACTCGATTTCCGCCGGCCTCGACTACCCCGGCATCGGCCCTGAACACGCCTGGTTGCATGACATCGGCCGCGTTCAGTACACCTCGGTGACTGACAACGAGGCCCTCGACGCCTTTCACAAATGCTGCCGCCTGGAAGGGATTATTCCGGCACTGGAAAGCGCCCACGCCCTGGCCGAAGTCTTCAAGCGCGCCCCGACCCTGCCCAAGGATCACCTGATGGTGGTCAACCTGTCCGGCCGTGGCGACAAAGACATGCAAACCGTGATGCACCACATGGAACAGTCTCAACAAGAGCCGTCTGCGCAGGAGAAACACTAATGAGCCGCCTGCAAACGCGTTTTGCGCAACTGAAAGAACAAAACCGCGCCGCCCTGGTGACCTTCGTCACCGCCGGCGACCCGGGTTATGACACCTCGCTGGCGATCCTCAAGGGCCTGCCGGCGGCCGGTGCCGACGTGATCGAGTTGGGCATGCCCTTCACCGACCCGATGGCCGACGGCCCGGCCATTCAACTGGCCAACATCCGTGCGCTGACCGCTAAGCAGAACCTGGCGAAAACCCTGCAGATGGTCCGTGAGTTCCGCAAGGACAACAGCGACACACCGCTGGTGCTGATGGGCTACTTCAACCCGATTCACATGTACGGCGTGCCGCGTTTCATCAGCGATGCCAAGGAAGCAGGCGTTGACGGCCTGATCGTGGTCGATATGCCACCCGAACATAACGGCGAGCTGTGCGACCCGGCCCAGGCCGCCGGTATCGACTTTATCCGCCTGACGACACCCACCACCGACGATGTGCGTCTGCCGACCGTACTCAATGGCAGCTCCGGCTTTGTGTACTACGTGTCGGTTGCCGGTGTGACCGGTGCTGGCGCCGCTACCCTGGAGCACGTTGAAGAAGCCGTCGCTCGTTTGCGCCGCCATACCGACCTGCCCATCAGCATCGGTTTTGGTATCCGCACCCCGGAGCAGGCCGCAGCCATCGCGCGCCTGGCGGACGGTGTGGTGGTGGGCTCGGCGTTGATCGATCACATCGCCAATGCCAGTAACGATCAGCAGGCAATCGATGGCGTCTTGAGCCTGTGTGCCGCGCTGTCGGAAGGTGTCCGCAGTGCTCGCAAGTAAGCGGCTTGTAGCAAGAGGTAAAGTTCCTGATACAGAGGAATCATGCCGCTGAATCACGGCCTAACCAGCAAGACCAAGGGATTTCGAACCTCGTTCGAAATCCCTTTTTTATTCGTACCGTGAGGAAGCCCCACGATGAAGATGCCCAAACGTTTGATTGCCGGTGTAGGCGTGCTGATGCTCGGTGCCTGCGCCCTGGTGCAAGCAGCACCACCTGACCAGCGCGGCGGACCTGATCGCGGAGGCCCCCAAGGCCAATCTCAACAACGGGGCAATGATAATCGCGGCCCCCAAGACAATCGCCGGGGTGGTCCACCTCAAGACTTCGGCCCGGTGCGTCAAGTCATCCGTGACAACCACAATGACTTCCGCCGTGGCGCGCCACCGCCGCCCGGTATCCGCTTGGTCAGAGGCCAACCACTGCCCCGTAACTACTACGGTGAGCGCCTGGACAATCGTGCCCTGGCGCATCTGCCGCAATACCCTGGCTACGAATGGCGCCGCTCAGGTGGGGATATCGTGTTGATCGCGATTGGCACCAGCATCGTCTATCAGATTCTGGACGGCGCGCTGTACTAGCCACTCCCTGTAGGAGCGAGCAAGCTCGCTCCTACAGTTCGATACGCTCGACCTTGCCCACCAGCAACACGTAGGACAATGCCCCGAGCAACGCCAGCACTGCGATATACGTGATCGCCGGCGCAAACGAATCCCCTGTGGCCAGAAAGCCAATCACAATCGGCGTGGTGATCGCCGACAGATTGCCGATGAAATTGAACACGCCCCCCGTCAGCCCCAACAACCGCGCGGGCGCCAGTGTCGACACCAGCGACCAGGTAATCGACGCCAGGCCATTGCCAAAGAATGCTACTGCGAGGAAGGCAATCACCCAGGCCGTTGAATCAACATAGTTGGCGCCGATGATCGCTGTGGAAATCAGTAACCCACCAATGATCGGCAGTTTTCGGGCAAATCCCACGGAAGCGCCCCGACGAATCAACCAATCGGAAAACAGCCCGGAACACAGCACACCGATAAACGCTGCCAGGAAGGGCAGGGACGCCAACAGGCCGGACTTGATGAAGTCCATGCCACGATATTTCACCAGGTAGGTGGGGAACCATGTCAGGAAGAACCACAACGTCGAGTTCAGGCAGAACTGCCCCAAATAGATTCCCCAGAGTTTGCGCTTGCTCAGCACGATGCCCAGGTCGACCCAACTGAACGGTTCCTTGCGCTTGGCCGTTTGCGAAGACAGGTCCACCAACCCGCCGCCCGCACGAATCAGTTCGATTTCCGCAGCGTTGACGCCCTTGAAGTCCCGGGGCTCGCGGTAGACGGCATACCAGATCACCGCCCAGAGGATGCCAACAGCACCGGTGCTGATAAACACCATGTGCCAGCCATAGTGATGTTGCAGCCAGGCCAGCACCGGTGTCAGAAACGCCAGGCCAACGAACTGCCCGGAGGTGTAGAAACCAATGGCCGTGGCCCGTTCACGCTCGGGAAACCAGGTAGTGACTACGCGACTGTTGATGGGATACGCCGGAGCCTCCAGGGCTCCAACGGCCATGCGTAGGACGAACAACGCGATGAAGCTGGCGGCAAAACCGAGCATCACCGTCGCCACCGACCACAGCAGCAAGGCAGCGGTGTAGAGAATGCGCGGCGGCACCCGGTCCACCAGCCAGCCACCGGGGATTTGCATGGCGGCGTAGGTCCAGCCGAAGGCAGAGAAGATCAAGCCCACATGCACTGGGTCGATGCCCAGATCGCTGGTCAGGGCCGGGGCGGCAATCGACAGGTTGCTGCGGTCCAGGTAGTTGATCACCACGGTGATGAACAGCAGGACCATGATGAAATAGCGCTTTCGGCTGGGCGTGACCAGCTTCGCCTGCCCTGTGAAGGATTCAGGTTGCATGGGGAGTGCCTCTTCTTATGGTTATTGAGGACAGGTCTTACTGAAGAAACCGGATCAAAGGTGGGAGCTGGCTTGCCTGTGATGGCGGTGGTCCAACCAAGGCTGATGCTGCATGTGCCACCGCTATCGCAGGCAAGCCAGCTCCCACACTGACCGCGTTTATTCAGAGAGTCAGTGGTGTTCTTACCACTCCGCAAAACTCCCATCGGCATGGCGCCAGATCGGGTTGCGCCAGCGGTGGCCGATGGCAGCACGCTCGATCACGTACTCCTCGTTGATCTCAATGCCCAGGCCCGGCCCGTTGGGAATTTTCACGAAGCCTTGGTCGTAATCGAAAACCCCCGGATCGCGAACGTAGTCCAGCAGGTCGTTGCTCTCGTTGTAATGGATGCCCAGGCTCTGCTCCTGGATGAACGCGTTGTAGCAAACCGCGTCCAGTTGCAGGCACGCCGCCAGGGCAATCGGGCCCAGCGGACAGTGCAACGCCAGGGCCACATCGTAGGCTTCGGCCATGTTGGCAATCTTGCGGGTTTCAGTGATACCACCGGCGTGGGACGCGTCGGGCTGGATGATGTCGACATAGCCTTCGCTGAGCACACGCTTGAAATCCCAGCGGGAGAACAGCCGTTCGCCGAGGGCAATCGGGGTGCTGGTCAAGGGCGCCAGTTCTTTCAGCGCTTCGTAGTTTTCGCTGAGCACCGGCTCTTCGATAAACATCAATTTGTAAGGGTCCAGCTCCTTCATCAGCACCTTGGCCATGGGCTTGTGCACCCGGCCATGGAAGTCCACACCGATACCGACGTTCGGGCCCACCGCATCGCGTACGGCGGCCACGTTGGCCAGAGCCAGGTCGACTTTTTCGAAACTGTCGAGAAATTGCAGCTCTTCGGTGCCGTTCATTTTCACGGCAGTAAAACCGCGGGCGACAGCTTCTTTAGCGGCACGAGCGGTGTCTGCCGGACGGTCGCCGCCGATCCAGGAATAGACGCGGATCTTGTCCCGCACCTGACCACCCAGCAAGTCACTGACCGACACACCGAGGGCCTTGCCCTTGATATCCCACAGCGCCTGGTCGATGCCGGCCAACGCACTCATGTGAATCGCGCCGCCACGGTAGAAGCCACCGCGATAGAGCACGGTCCAGATGTCTTCGATGTTGCGTGGGTCTTTGCCGATCAAGTAGTCGGAAAGCTCTTCCACAGCGGCGGCCACGGTATGGGCGCGGCCCTCGACCACGGGTTCGCCCCAACCGGTCACGCCCTGGTCGGTTTCGACCTTGAGGAAGCACCAGCGCGGCGGGACGATGAAGGTCGTCAGTTTGGTGATTTTCATCTTCTTATCGCTCTTGTAGAGGGAGAAAGGTAATCAGCCCAAGGCGTTCCAGGCCGCGATGTAGGCTTGGGCGCGGCTCGCCACTTGATCTTCGGTCATGCCCGGCTTGAATAACCCGGAGCCCAGGCCAAAACCTTTGACGCCCGCGTCGAAAAACACCTGCATGTTCTCTGGCGTAATCCCGCCCACCGGCAGCAACACCGTGCCGGCCGGCAATACCGCGAGCCAGGCCTTGACCACCGCCGGGCCCATTTGCTCGGCGGGGAACAGCTTCAACACATCGGCGCCTTCGGCCAACGCAGCGAAGGCTTCAGTGGGCGTGGCGACTCCGGGCGAGAGGTACAGGCCCGCCGCTTTGGCCGCCCGCAACACCTTGGCATCGCTGTGGGGCATGACGATCACTTGGCCGCCGGCGGCTTTCACCTGCGTCACCTGTTCGGGTGTCAGCACGGTGCCGGCACCGATCAGGCAATCGGCCGGCAAGGTATCGCGCAGGGTGCGAATGCTGGTGTACGGATCCGGTGAGTTAAGTGGCACTTCGATCACCCGAAAACCAGCCTGGTACAGCACCTGGCCGATGCCCGCTGCCTCTTCAGGACGCACGCCCCGCAGGATCGCAATCAAACCGTTGTGTGTCAGTGCTTGCTTGAGCATGTCGGGCCTCTAGTCAGGTTGAACGGATGCAGGAACCAGCCCGGCGGCCGCCGCCAGCTGCCACAAACCGCGCTCGGTGGCCTCTTGTGCGAGAGTCACGTGGGAGAAGCCGCAGAGTGCCAGCGCACGTTGGTAGCGGGTGCACAGTTGAGTGTTGCCCACTAGAACGATGTCGGGCTGCGGGTCGCTATTGAGTGCCAACAGTTCATGACCGATGAGCAATCCGGACAAATAGTCCGCTTGCTCATCGCCCGCCAGCTCACCGGTCAGCCCCAGCGTGCGGGCGCTGAACAACGTCGATAGCGGCCCGCGTTGGCCGTCCGTCGACAACGCGACCTGCACGCCCCGATCAAATGCCTCGGCCTGGAACTGCGCGGACGGTTGCTGGGTACGTCCCAGAATGCTGTGCTGGCTGAGCACGGCGAACAGCTCGCCGGTCATGAAGGTGTCGAAATGGGTGATACAGCCTTCCACCACCTCGACCCATTTTGAATGGCTGCCCGGCAGGCCAATCAACCGTCGGTGGGTCAGGTCCAGCGGCAGACTTTGCAACACACCGAGGACTTGGGTTTCCTCGCCGCGCATCACGTTAGGCAAGCCGCCGCGCTGGATCACACCGGGCACGATATGCACATCCACGCCCCGCAGACTGCGCACAACGTGCAATGCCTGGCCGAGGGTGGCGACATCGGCCGGGGTGTCGCGATAAACCGCTTCACTCCAGCCCTGCGCACTGCCGACCATGCCGCAGGCGATGACAGGGAGCGTGGGCTGCTCATCCAGCCAATCACCGCAGGCGGCGTCAAACGCCAACTCAAAGCCATCGCAACAGAGAACGCCGGCGATAACCCGCGCCTCGGTGGGCAGGTGCATGATCCCCGACGCCAATGCGCGTCGTTCGAGGACGACGCCTGCGGGGCCGAGCTTATAAGCACGAAGGGAACTGGTTCCCCAATCGAGCGCGATCAATTGCGCCTGCATCGCTTCACCTGAAGTGTTCTGAGCGGATGAGGCGAATATAAACCCAAGACCGGCAAAGTCTCAATATATAAATATCAGTCCCATATATAGGGAATGCAAATCACTAGAATATCGACAAGTCCAATGTCCGCATGGCACCCATCCAGATCGCATGCTCGGTATGGTCCTTCAAGTCATCGCCGGTATCGGGATGCAGAAACACCACCAGACCGTTGCGATTGAGCGCCAGCCACGGCAAGACCACACCGATGTATTCCGGCTCGAACGCTAGCTGACAACTCCAGTCCGGGTGCGGACCTACCGGGCGCTCATGCACTCGGCCCATGCGCAGCGGGAACAATTGCGCGGCCTCTTCGCAGAGCTTGCGCGCCTGGTCAATGGTGCTGGCGTCGAAGTAGATATGGGCGTGGTAGCCCTTGATACGTGGCATGACAGGCTCCGGATTCAATGATCGGCAAATCCTAGACCGCAATGGACGGCAGGGCCAGGCCGGTCAGGGATTGTGCGCTGCGGGCTTGTTCCGCCACCAGCCAGTCGACAAAGCGTTCGATCAACTGCCCTCGACGTTTGCGCTGGGGCAGTACCACGTAATAACCAAAACGTGAGATCACCGTGTCGCCAATCGGTCGGCACAGCCACTTTTGCTCCAACAAATTATCCACCAGGTGCCGCCAGCCGATGGCCACGCCTTGCCCGGCAATCGCCGCCTGGATCAACAGCGTGTAGTTATCGAAGCGCAGTTGGCCAGGCGTTGGCGCAGCGGTGATGCCCAGTTCGCGGAACACGCCGCTCCAGTCGAACCACTGGCTGTTATTTTCCTGGCGCAGGTGCAGCAACGGGCACTCCTGCAGGCTCTGTATCGACAACGGGGTCGTGCGGTCCTTGAGCAACTGCGGGCTGCACACCGGGAACACTTCTTCGTTGAACAACCACAGGCTCTCTCCCTGTTTGAAACGGCCATCGCCAAACAGCACGGCTACATCGATATCGCTGCGCAACGTCGCGTGATTGCGCTCGCTGGTGACCAGGCTGACATCCACCTGCGGATTGGCTTCATGGAAGCGATGCAGGCGCGGCATCAGCCAGTAGGCGGCGAAGGCAAAGTCGGTCGCCACTTGCAGCACTTCGTGCTGGTCCTGTTGGGTGATGGTGCTCAAGCCAAGGTTGATGTTCTGCAAGCCAGCCTGGACGTGTTCGAACAACAGGGCGCCAGCCTCCGTCAGTTCAATGCCACGGTAGATGCGATCAAACAGGCGCACCGCCAATTGCTCTTCCAGCCGCTTGATCTGCTGGCTGATGGCGGGCTGGGTCGTGCCCAGCTCCATTGCCGCAGCGGTAAAGCTGCGTTGCCGCGCTGCTGCTTCAAAGGCACGCAGCAGATCCAATGACAGGTCGCCGAGGGATTCATACATAAGCGGTGCTTATCCTAGACATTGCTTTTCATGGGCTTTACCACGTTTTCCATGGCCTGCATGCTCAATCGCATAAACATCGACTATGGAATGCCGCGAAACCATGAAGCGCAAGAACATTCTTTTCATCATGGCCGATCAAATGGCTGCGCCGATGCTTCCGTTCTACGGTCCTTCGCCGATCAAACTGCCGAACCTGAGCCGCCTCGCCGCCGAAGGCGTGGTGTTCGATGCCGCTTATTGCAACAGCCCACTGTGCGCACCGTCGCGCTTTACTCTGGTGAGCGGGCAACTGCCAAGCAAGATCGGCGCCTACGACAACGCGGCGGATTTCCCTGCCGACGTACCGACCTATGCCCACTACCTGCGCCGCCTCGGCTACCGCACCGCGCTCTCGGGCAAAATGCATTTTTGTGGCCCTGACCAGCTTCATGGCTATGAAGAACGCCTGACCAGCGACATCTACCCGGCCGACTATGGCTGGGCGGTGAACTGGGATGAACCGGACGTGCGCCCCACCTGGTATCACAACATGTCGTCGGTGCTGCAGGCCGGGCCGTGCGTGCGCACCAACCAGCTGGATTTCGACGAAGAGGTGGTGTTCAAGGCCCAGCAGTACCTGTTCGACCATATTCGTGAGGATGGCGACCAGCCGTTCTGCCTGACCGTGTCCATGACCCACCCACACGATCCGTACACCATTCCCAAACCGTTCTGGGACCTGTACGACGACAACGACATCCCGCTGCCTGCAACCCCGCCACAGGCCGATCTCGACCCACATTCCCAACGCCTGCTCAAGGTCTACGACCTGTGGGACAAACCGCTGCCTGTGGACAAGATCCGCGATGCCCGCCGTGCGTACTTCGGCGCCTGCAGCTACATCGACAGCAACGTCGGCAAGCTGCTGAAAACCCTGGAAGACACCGGCTTGGCAGATGACACCGTCATCATCTTCTCCGGCGACCACGGCGACATGCTCGGCGAACGTGGGCTCTGGTACAAAATGCACTGGTTTGAAATGGCCGCCCGGGTGCCGCTGCTGATCAGTGCGCCGGGGCAATTCAAGGCAGGCCGCGTGACGGCGGCGGTCTCCACTGCCGACTTGCTGCCGACGCTGGTGGAGCTGGCCGGCGGCGAGCTGGAAGCGAACTTGCCGCTGGATGGCCGCTCACTGGTCCCGCACTTGCAAGGGCAGGGCGGGCATGACGAAGTGTTCGGCGAATACATGGCCGAGGGCACCATCGGGCCGCTGATGATGATCCGCCGGGGCGCCTACAAGTTCATCTACAGCGAAGACGATCCGTGTCTATTGTTCGATGTGCACAACGACCCGCGTGAGCAGGAAGAACTCAGCCAATCACCGGAACACCGCGCGCTGTTCGATGCATTCCTTAACGAAGCGCGGGCCAAATGGGACATCCCGGCGATCCACCAGCAGGTGCTCGCCAGCCAACGCCGCCGTCGCCTGGTCAGCCAGGCGCTGACCCAAGGCAAGCTGAAGAGCTGGGACCACCAGCCGCTGGTGGACGCCAGTCAGCAGTACATGCGCAACCATATCGACCTTGACGATCTGGAGCGTAAAGCACGTTACCCACAACCCTGCCAAAACCAATAAAACCAAGGGGAAGGCCATGATGAAGTTATCCACAGCACTGGGCGTCGGACTGCTGGCATTAAGCAGCGCCAACGCTTACGCGGAGCAAAGTTGCGAGACGGTGAAGATGGCCGATCCGGGCTGGAGCGACATCGCCGCGACCAATGCCATTACCGGTTTTCTATTGAGTGGCATGGGCTACAAGGCCAAGGTCGATACCCTCGCGGTACCCATCACGTTTGGTGGGCTCAAGGACGGCCAGGTGGATGTGTTCCTGGGTAACTGGATGCCGGCCCAGCAAGGCTTCTACGACAAGTTCGTGGCCAATGGCGATGTGGTGCAACTGGCGAAAAACCTCGACGGCACCGAGTTCACCCTCGCGGTGCCGGACTATGTATGGGACGCCGGGGTGCATGACTTTGCCGACCTCAACAAGTTTGCCGACAAGTTCGACAAGAAGATCTACGGCATCGGTTCGGGCGCGCCGGCGAATATCTCGTTGCAGGAGATCATCAAGAAGAACGACTTCGACCTCGGCCAGTGGAAACTGATCGAGTCCAGTGAACAGGCGATGCTCGCCGAAGTGTCCCGCGCGGTGAAGAAGCAGCGCTTCGTGACCTTCCTAGGCTGGACGCCGCACCCGATGAACGTGCAGTTGAAGATGCATTACCTCAAAGGTGGGGAGAAGTACTTCGGTGACACCGGCAGCGTGTATACGTTGACGCGCAAGGGCTATGCGCAGGCTTGCCCCAACGTGGGGAAACTGCTGACCAACCTGAGTTTTACCCAGGAGATGGAGAACAGCATCATGGCCGAGGTGGTGAATAAGAAAGTCAGCAATGCTGAGGCGGCGAAGGCGTGGATCAAGGCGAATCCGGCAGTGCTGGACAAGTGGTTGGATGGCGTTAAAACCGTGGATGGGCAGGATGCGTTGGTGGCGGTAAAAGCCAAACTCTGACATCCGACACCGATCCCTGTGGGAGCTGGCTTGCCTGCGATAGCATCAACGCGTTTTAACAGGCAACCCAAGGCGCCTGCATCGCGGCGATGCGGCGACCCGACAAGCCCAGCTCCCACAGTCCGGTGATACCCTGATTCAAACCTTTTCAACCGAGCGCCCAATGCCCCGGCCCAACCGCCAGACCCTCTTCCCCTTCCTGAGCTGGCTCCCGCGCCAAACCCGCGCCAGCGTCGGGCGGGACGCCATCGTCGGGCTCAGTGGCGCAATCCTGGCGCTGCCGCAATCCATTGCTTACGCACTAATCGCCGGTCTCCCACCGGAATATGGCCTCTACGCCGCCATCATCCCGGTGCTGATTGCCTGCCTCTGGGGCTCATCCTGGCATTTGATCTGCGGCCCGACGGCGGCGATTTCCATCGTGCTCTACGCCAGCATCAGCCCGCTGGCGGTGCCCGGGTCCCAGGACTACATCACCCTGATCCTGCTGCTGACTTTCCTCGCCGGGCTGTTCCAGTGGTTGTTGGGCATGCTGCGCTTCGGTGCCCTGGTGAATTTCGTCTCGCACTCCGTGGTGCTCGGTTTCACCCTCGGTGCGGCGGTGGTGATTGCCTTGGGGCAGTTGCCCAATCTGTTGGGGCTGGACCTGCCGAGCGAGGCCACGGCGATCAACAGCCTGCTGGCGCTGATCAACCACGCAGGGGAGTGGGATCGTCCTTCACTCGTGCTCGGGCTGGGCACCTTGGCCGTGGGTGTATTGCTCAAGTTAGTGGTGCCGCGCTGGCCGACCTTGTTGATTGCCCTCGCCCTGGGCAGCCTGGTGGCCTGGCTGTGGCCGGCAATGTTCGGGCATGTTGCGCTGGTCAGCGCCTTTGTCGGCAAACTGCCGCCATTGAGCCCGCTGCCGATGGATCTGGATATGGTCCTGCGCCTCCTGCCCAGTGCCGTGGCGGTGGGCATGCTGGGGCTGGTGACCAGCCTGTCGATTGCTCGCTCGTTGTCGGCACGCTCCCAACAATTGCTCGACGCCAATCAGGAAGTCCGCGCCCAGGGACTGTCGAACATCGTTGGCGGATTTTTCTCCGGGTACCTGTCGGCCGGTTCCTTCACCCGTTCAGGCCTGAGTTATGAGGCGGGCGCCTGCTCACCCTTGGCCGGCGTATTTTCTGCGCTATGGGTCGCAGTGTTTGCGCTATTCGGCGCCGCGTTGATCGCGCATATTCCGATCCCGAGCATGGCCGCCAGCATTCTGCTGATTTGTTGGGGGCTGGTGGACCATCGGGGTATTCGCGCACTGTTCCGGGTCAGCCGCGCCGAGTTCGTGGTGATGAGCCTGACCTGCGTCGCCACGTTGCTGCTGGAATTGCAGACGGCGATCTACGCCGGGGTGTTGGCCTCGTTATTTTTCTACCTCAAGCGCACGTCACAGCCACGGGTCCAGCAATGGCGCGACGGTGAGGAAGATGTGCTGCGGGTGGGAGGCTCGATCTTTTTTGGCGCCAGCCATTACCTGCAAGTGCGCCTGCAAAGCTTGCAGGGCCAGCGGGTGGTAATCGAGGCGCAACAGATCAACTTTATCGACTATTCCGGGGTGGAAATGCTGCACCAGGAAGCGCGGAGATTGAAGGGGCTGGGGCGCAGCCTGACGTTGCGCCGGGCCAGGCCGCAGGTGGTGGAAGAGTTGAAGAAGCTGGAAGGGGCCGATAAATGTCCCCTCCACTTTGAAGACTGAACGCGGTCAAAAATGTGGGAGCGGGCTTGCTCGCTCCCACATTTAGATTTGTGTCAGGCCAACTGCCGCCGCAGCTCAGCCAGCACCGGCGCCGACTTCGGCCGTACGCCGCGCCACAGGAAGAACGCTTCCGCGGCCTGTTCCACCAGCATCCCCAAGCCATCCATTGCCTGCGCTGCGCCCTGCTCACTGGCCCAACGACAGAACACCGTAGGCTCCTTGGCGTACATCATGTCGTAGCAAAAGGTCTTGCCTGGCTCGATCAGGCTGCCGGCAATCGGCGGAACATCACCCGACAGGCTGGCCGAGGTAGCGTTGATGATCACGTCCACTGGCTCGCGCAACCAGTCAAAACCACTGGCAGATACGGGACCAAGATCAACGAACAACGCGGCCAGCAATTCGGCCTTTTCGACGGTGCGGTTGGCAATAATCAATGAAGCGGGTTGCTGCGCCAGCAACGGCTCCAATGCACCGCGCACCGCGCCGCCCGCGCCCAGCAGCAAAATGCGTTTGCCTTGCAGGCTCAAGCCTGCGTTGACCGTCAGGTCCCGCACCAGCCCGGCACCGTCGGTGTTGTCGCCCAACAGGCTGCCATCCGCGAGTTTGCTCAGGGTGTTTACCGCACCGGCGCGCTGGGCACGCTCAGTCAGGGTGTTGGCCAGACGATAGGCTTCTTCCTTGAACGGCACGGTGACGTTGGCACCACGGCCTTGCAGGAAAAACTCACGGGCGCAGCCAGTAAAATCCTCCAGCGGCGCCAGCAAGGTGCTGTAGTCCAGCTGTTCGCCGGTCTGCTCAGCGAACAGGCGATGAATCAGCGGCGACTTGCTGTGCCCGATAGGGTTACCGAAGACGACATAACGATCCATCAGACCACTGCCTTGGGCGCAACGACACCCAGCCAGTCGCGGTCTTGCAGGAAGTAGTCAGTCAGGCGTGCTTCTTCGCTGCCGGCCTCTGCTTTCCAATCATAGCTCCAGCGCACTTGCGGCGGCAGGGACATCAGGATCGACTCGGTGCGGCCACCTGATTGCAGGCCAAACAGCGTGCCACGGTCGTAGACCAGGTTGAATTCGACGTAGCGGCCACGGCGGAATTCCTGGAATTCACGCTGTTTCTCGGTGTAGGCCATGGCCTGACGGCGCTGGACGATCGGCAGGTAGGCGTCGATGTAGGCATCGCCAATGGCGCGCATGAACGCAAAGCTGGTGTCGAAGTCCCACTCGTTCAAATCATCGAAAAACAGGCCGCCGATGCCCCGGGGTTCGTTGCGGTGCTTGATGTGGAAGTAGCTGTCGCACCAGGCCTTGTAGCGTGAATAGACATCCGGGCCGAATGGCGCACAGGCCTGCTCAGCCACGCGGTGCCAGTGAATGCAATCCTCTTCGTTGCCGTAGTAGGGCGTCAGGTCAAAGCCGCCACCGAACCACCACACCGACTCTTCACCTTCTTTTTCAGCAATGAAAAAGCGCACGTTGGCGTGGGAAGTCGGCACATGAGGGTTGTGGGGGTGAATCACCAACGACACGCCGAGGGCCTCAAAACCACGACCGGCGAGTTCCGGGCGATGGGCGCTGGCGGACGGCGGCAGGCCGCTGCCGAAGACGTGGGAAAAGTTGACGCCGCCTTTCTCGATCACCGAACCGTTTTCGATTACACGGGTACGACCGCCGCCGCCGGCAGGCCGGGTCCAGGCGTCTTCGATAAAGCGAGTGTCCGTCTCGAAGGTTTCCAGGGCGCTGCAAATGCGGTCTTGCAGGTCGAGCAGGTAGGCTTTAACAGCCTCGGTGCGAGTAGTCATGGCATCACCTTGAATCGGGCAAAGCTACGCGAGGCCGTTGGGCGTCGGCGGCAAATGGGCGCACAGGATACCACCGCACCGGGTTGCGCCGCAGTTGACGAAGATCACGCTTAGGAGTCCGATAGGAGCCCTTCGCGACATTGACTTGAGGAGAGTGCAGATGGCCAAACGTATCCAGTTCCGTGCCCATGGCGGCCCCGAAGTGCTTGAGTACGTCGACTACACGCCGGCAGAACCGGGCCCGCTGCAGGTGCGCGTGAGCAACAAGGCCATTGGCCTGAACTTCATCGACACGTATTTTCGCAGTGGTCTGTACGCGCCACCGGCGTTGCCATCAGGCCTGGGCGCGGAAGGCGCCGGGGTGGTGGAGGCGGTGGGCAGTGAAGTGACTCAGTTCAAGGTCGGCGACCGCGTGGCCTATGGCAGCGGCCCACTGGGCGCCTACAGCGAACTGCATGTGCTGCCGGCTGCCAACCTGGTGCACCTGCCGGACGACATCAGCTTCGAACAGGCCGCAGGCGCCATGCTCAAGGGCCTGACCGTGCAGTACCTGCTGCGTCAGACCTATGAGTTGAAAGGCGGCGAAACCATCTTGTTCCACGCCGCTGCCGGTGGCGTCGGCTCTCTGGCTTGCCAGTGGGCCAAAGCGTTGGGCGTGAAGCTGATCGGTACCGTCAGCTCGCCGGAAAAAGCCGCGTTGGCCAAATCCCTCGGTGCCTGGGAAACCATCGACTACAGCAAGGAAAACGTCGCACAGCGTGTACTGGAACTGACTGATGGCAAGAAATGCCCGGTGGTGTACGACGGCGTGGGCAAAGACACCTGGCTGACATCGCTGGACAGCGTGGCACCGCGTGGGCTGGTGGTGAGTTTTGGTAATGCATCGGGGGCGGTAGACGGGGTCAATCTGGGGATTCTGGCGGCCAAGGGCTCGCTGTATGTCACTCGCCCGACGTTGGCGACCTATGCCAACAACCCGGAAAACCTGCAGGCGATGGCGGATGATCTGTTTTCGATGATCAAAAGTGGCAAGGTGCGCATTGATATCAACCAGCGGTATTCGCTGGCGGATGCGGCGAAGGCGCAGACTGAGTTGTCGGGACGGCGGACTACGGGGTCGACCATTCTGTTGCCATAAGACTTTGAATTTGCAGTAGCTCTGAGGGCCTCTTCGCGAGCAAGCCCGCTCCCACATTCGACCGCACTCCAAAGGGGGAACTCGGTTAAAAGTGGGAGCGGGCTTGCTCGCGAAGGCCGCGACCCGGTCTCAAGACGGCCGCACAACCTCACCACTCGCCAGATCCCGAATCAGACTCGGGTTCTTGCGCCCACCCAGATTCCCACCCAACACCAGATCCACTTGCCCACGGAAATACTGCTCCACGCGAATCCGCGTGCGCGCCGCCGGACGGCCCTGCGGGTTGGCCGAGGTGGAGATCAGCGGCCCCACCAGTGAACACAAATCCCGCACCAGCGGATGATCACTGACCCGCAACGCCACCGTGTCATGCACCCCGGTGATCCATTCAGGCAGCAAGTCCTGATGAGGCACCAGCCAAGTGTTAGGCCCCGGCCAGGTGCTGGCCATGCGATCTATCCACAGGTCAGGGAAGTCTTCGAAGAGAAAATCGAACTGGCGGATGTTATCGGCAATCAAGATCAGGCCCTTATCCACTGAACGGCCCTTGATCGCCAGCAAGCGATCCACTGCTTCTTCATTCCAAGGGTCGCAGCCCAGGCCCCAGACCGCCTCGGTTGGATAGGCAATCACCGCGCCTGCGCGAATTTCTCGTGCGGCTTCTCGCACACGCCACCTGTTGACCATTGCTCACTCTCCGGACTAAAGCTCTGCGCAGTTTACCGATCTTCGTTACAAAACCTAGCTGCGCGCAAGCCAGCGACCGCTTTCACAGACAACCCGGCCCTCCAGTTCCAATTCCGTGAGGGTTGCCAGCACGTGGGACAGCGCTTGGCCACTGGCAACCGCCAAGGATTCGCTGGTGTGGGGAGCGGCATGCAGCAGCGCCACCAATGGATGAGTCACCGCGATCGGCGCCGGGCGGGACAACGCCTGCCAGCCCCGCAGGCCCTCAAGAATGTGTTCGATGGTCTCCACCAGCATTGCGCCATCGCGTATCAACTGATGGCAACCCTTGGCGCCCGGATGATGGATGGAGCCGGGGATCGCATATACCTCGCGCCCCTGCTCCGCCGCCAGCCGGGCGGTGATCAGCGAACCACTGGCGACACTGGCCTCCACCACCAGCACCCCTAAGGACAAGCCACTGATGATGCGATTACGCCGTGGGAAGTTACCGGCCTGAGGAACCGCGTCCAAAGGGAACTCGGAAACCACCGCGCTGCCCTGGGCAATCATCGCCGCAGCCAGACGTCGGTGGCGCTGTGGATAAAAGTTTTCCAGGCCAGTGCCCAACACGCCGATTGTCTGTCCACCGACATCCAATGCCGCTTGGTGCGCCGCGCCGTCGATTCCAAGCGCCAGGCCACTGGTGATGACAAAACCGGCACCTGCCAGGCTGCGGGAAAACGCTGCGGCAGTGTCCATTCCCGGCCTGGATGCGCGACGGCTGCCCACCATGGCCAGTTGCGGCTTTTCCAGGATAGTCGGGTCGCCGGCGACAAATAACAGCGGCGGTGCATCTGCAATTTCTGACAGTAACGCGGGGTATTCCGACTGGTCCCACATCAGCAAATGCTGGGCCGGGCGCTCAAGCCAGGCCAATGCAGCACTGGCGCCGTCGCGAACTTCCTGGCTGCGTCGGGCCTCGCTGCAAGCCAGCGGTAAACCCAGAGAACGCCACGCGCTGGCTGGTGCACTAATGGCTTTCGAGGCCGAGCCAAACGCCTCGATCAATTTTTTGAAACGTTTTGGCCCAAGCTCCGGCAGCCGGTGCAAACGCAAGCGTGCTTCCAGTTCTGCAGGAGAAAGGGTACGGGTATCGGTCGACGACATCTGATCATCCTTGATCTGAACAAGCTGTGGATAACTCTGTTGGTAACTTATTTAGCTGGCTAATTATTGTGTTTGTTCAGGACTCTCGAAACGGTCCATCACCGCCAGCGAGCGTGAGGCGCCAAGGACCAGTCCGTAACTGAGTTTTTCATAGGTGCGAAACACCAAAAGGGTACCGGCACGTTCATCAGGAATCTTCACCACAGCGTCCGTGATCCGGTCGCGTACGGTTTCCCCGGTTTTTTTCACCGACAGCAAATGGCCTTCCATCAAGCCGTCGCGGCGCCCCTTGTTCAGGGTTACCGCATCGAGCACACCAATCTGCGTCACGCCCCGGGGCACGTCGATGATTCGCCCTGTAATGCGCTGCGCAGGCACTTGGGCCAGCAGGTTCGACAGGGGAGCGGCGGGCTGTGCGGCGAGCAAACGATCCCCCGGTCGTACCTCCTGGGTCACGCGTTCCATGGCCAAGGTCGTCACATCGCCCGCCATCACAAAACGGGCGGTACCGATATCGTCGGCGTTGATTCCCAAGAGTTCCTGGCTGTCAGGGTCGATGTAAACCTTGCCCCGGCGGAAAATTCCATAGGTAAGTTGTGCAGGGTCCAGAGCGCCCCGAGCGTGGACTCGCTCACCATTGGCACCCAACACCCGTCCAGCCTCTGCGGCAATAATGTAAGGCGCGGTGTCCAGAATGTGCGGGGTGTCGAGTATTCGGTTGTGCAGCAAAAAGCGCTGGATAGCCTTTCGGGTCTGGCTGTCCAGCGCCTGCGGGGGCTGTGGATAAGTATCGTTGGATAGCGCCGGTACATGGGCCTCGGCAGCCATGGCCCACAGCAGCAAGACGAGTAGCGATTTCCTCATGGGGTGAATCTCCTTTATTATGTACGTTCGCGTGAAACGCCTTGGCCTTAGCGGCTTTCGGACGTTTTCCACCGGCACTCACGGGGTCCATCCCCGATGCCGACTTGCCTTTACCTCACATGTGCAGCAATTACGCTTATGGCTATTTTGAACATCCTCGAATTTCCGGACTCACGCCTGCGCACTATCGCCAAGCCAGTGGCCGTAGTGGACGCCAAGGTTCGTCAGTTGGTCGATGACATGTTTGAAACAATGTATGAAGCCCCGGGTATCGGCCTAGCCGCGACCCAGGTCGACGTGCATCAGCGCGTCGTGGTCATGGACCTGTCCGAAGATCGCAGCGAGCCCCTGGTGTTTATCAACCCTGAGTTCGAGACCCTGACCGACGAGATGGGTCAGTACCAGGAAGGCTGCCTGTCGGTGCCGGACTTCTACGAGAACGTAGACCGTCCGCAGCAGGTCAAGATCAAGGCCCTGGACCGTGACGGCAAGCCGTTTGAGCTGATTGCCGAAGGCCTGTTGGCGGTGTGCATCCAGCATGAATGCGATCACCTCAATGGCAAGTTGTTCGTCGATTACCTGTCCACGCTTAAACGCGACCGGATCAAGAAGAAGCTGGAAAAGAAACATCGCCAGCAAGCTTGATTCCTTTCTTTCAAAGGCTTGCTCCGGCAAGCCTTTTTCTTTTGTGAGACGTTTCCCATGACCGAGCCACTGCGCATCGTTTTTGCCGGCACCCCAGAGTTTGCCGCCGAACACCTCAAGGCCCTGCTCGATAGCCCCTACGAGATCGTGGCGGTCTATACCCAGCCGGACCGTCCGGCCGGTCGTGGGCAAAAACTGATGCCCAGCCCGGTCAAGCAGTTGGCCTTGGAGCACAACATTGTCGTGCTGCAACCGCCGACCCTGCGTAACGTCGACGCCCAAGCCGAGCTCGCCGCGCTGAAACCCGACCTGCTGGTGGTGGTGGCCTACGGCCTGATCCTGCCCCAGGCGGTGCTGGATATCCCACGCCTGGGCTGCATCAACAGCCACGCATCCTTGTTGCCACGCTGGCGCGGTGCGGCACCGATCCAACGTGCCGTCGAAGCCGGCGACGCGATGAGTGGTGTGACCGTGATGCGCATGGAAGCAGGCCTGGATACCGGCCCGATGCTGCTGAAAGTCACCACACCGATCACTGGCGAAGACACGGGCGGCACCCTGCATGATCGCCTCGCCGAAATGGGCCCGCCAGCGGTGGTCCAGGCCATCGCCGGTTTGGCCGCAGGCACGCTGGAAGGCGAAGTTCAGGATGACAACCTCGCCACCTACGCCCACAAATTGAACAAGGACGAAGCGCGCATCGACTGGAGCCGCCCGGCCGTAGAACTGGAGCGCCTGGTACGTGCCTTCAACCCATGGCCGATCTGCCATAGCACCCTCAGCGGTGAAGCCTTGAAAGTACTGGCCGCCAGTTTGGCCGAAGGCAAAGGCGCACCAGGCGAGATCATCGGCGCCAGCAAGGACGGCCTGTTGGTCGCCTGCGGTGAACAAGCATTGTGTCTGACCCGTCTGCAATTGCCCGGCGGCAAGGCGCTGAACTTCAGCGATTTGTTCAACAGCCGCCGTGAGAAATTTGCCGTCGGGATCATCCTGGGCCAAGCGGTGGAAGCCCAATGAACCCACGTCTGGCCGCCGCCAGGGCCTTGGCCGCCGTGCTCAACGGCAAGGCTTCCCTCAACAGTTCGTTGCCGACCCAACTGGATAAAGTCGAAGACCGTGACCGCGGCTTCACCCAGGACCTGGCCTTTGGCACCGCCCGCTGGCAGCCGCGTTTGTCGGCGCTGGCGGCCAAGCTGCTGCAAAAGCCGTTCAAAGCCGCAGATGCCGATGTCGAAGCGCTGCTGCTGGTGGGCCTCTACCAACTGCTCTACACCCGCGTGCCGGCCCACGCCGCCATCGGTGAAACCGTCGGTTGCGCCGACAAGCTGAAAAAGCCCTGGGCCAAGGCCTTGCTCAACGCCGTACTGCGCCGCGCCCAGCGCGAGAGCGAAGCCCTGCTGGCCGAGCTGGAACACGACCCGGTGGTGCGCACCGCTCACCCGCGCTGGCTGCAAAAGTCCCTGAAAGCCTTCTGGCCTGAGCAATGGGAAGCCATCTGCGCGGCCAACAATGCGCATCCGCCGATGATCTTGCGGGTCAATCGCCGCCACCAGACACGCGATGCCTATCTCACATTGCTGAGCGACGCCGGTGTAGCGGCCAGTGCCTGTGTCTACAGCCAGGACGGTATCGTTCTTACAGAACCTGGTGACGTGCGTAGCCTGCCTGGCTTTGCCGAAGGCTGGATCAGCGTGCAGGACGAAGCCGCCCAACTGGCCGCCGACCTGCTGGACCTGGCCCCCGGCCAACGGGTGCTGGACGCCTGCTGTGCACCCGGCGGCAAGACCTGCCACATCATGGAGGTCGAGCCTGGCCTCGCCGGTGTGGTAGCCGTGGACCTGGAAGCCAAGCGCCTGGTGCGCGTGCGAGAAAACCTCGCACGCCTGGGCCTGAGCGCCGAGTTAATCGCCGCCGACGGCCGCGACACCGCCGGCTGGTGGGACGGCAAGCTGTTCCAGCGCATCCTGCTGGACGCACCGTGTTCCGCCACCGGGGTGATTCGTCGCCACCCGGACATCAAGCTGACCCGCCAACCCGACGACATCGCCGCCCTGGCCGTGTTGCAAGGCGAGCTGCTGGATGCGTTGTGGCCCACCCTCGAAGTCGGCGGCATCCTGCTTTACGCCACCTGCTCGACGCTGCCCACCGAAAACACCGAAGTGATCGAAGCGTTCCTCGCCCGCACCAGTGGCGCGCGGGAGTTGGACCTCGACATCCAGGCCGGGATCAAGCAGCCTCATGGACGCCAGTTGCTGGCCCAGGAAGGCGGCCACGACGGGTTCTATTACGCCAAGCTGATCAAGATTGCCGCCGCACGCGGCGCAATGGTTTAAGGGAGTGACCGGATGAAAATCATCATCCTCGGCGCAGGGCAGGTCGGCGGTACGCTGGCCGAGCATTTGGCCAGCGAAGCCAACGACATCACCGTGGTCGACACCGACGCCGAGCGCCTGCGAGACCTCGGCGACCGCCTGGACATCCGCACCGTGCAAGGCCGTGCCTCGTTCCCCACGGTACTGCGCCAGGCCGGCGCGGATGACGCCGACATGCTGGTGGCGGTGACCAACAGCGACGAAACCAATATGGTCGCCTGCCAGGTCGCCCACACACTGTTCCACACCCCGACCAAAATCGCCCGGGTGCGTGAGGCGGCCTACCTGACCCGCGCCGGCCTGTTCGACAACGACGCGATTCCGGTGGACGTGCTGATCAGCCCGGAGCAGGTGGTCACCCACTACATCAAGCGCCTGATCGAAATTCCCGGCGCCTTGCAGGTGATCGACTTTGCCGAAGGCAAGGCGCAACTGGTGGCGGTCAAGGCCTACTACGGCGGGCCGTTGGTGGGTCAGCAACTGCGGCAGCTGCGTGAGCACATGCCGAATGTCGAGACGCGGGTAGCTGCGATCTTCCGTCGCGACCGGCCGATCCTGCCCCAGGGCGATACCGTGATCGAGGCTGACGACGAGGTTTTCTTCATCGCCGCCAAAGCGAATATTCGTGCAGTCATGAGCGAAATGCGTCGCCTCGAAGAGAACTACAAACGCATTGTCATCGCCGGTGGCGGGCAGATCGGCGAACGCCTGGCCGAGGCCATCGAAAGCCGCTACCAGGTGAAGATCATCGAGATGAACCCCGCGCGCTGCCGGTATTTGTCCGACACCCTCGACAGCACCGTCGTACTGCAAGGCAGTGCCTCGGACCGTGACCTGCTGCTGGAAGAAAATATCGCCGACGCCGATATCTTCCTGGCCCTGACCAACGACGACGAAGCCAACATCATGTCGTCGTTGCTAGCCAAGCGGCTGGGGGCGAAGAAGGTGATGACCATCATCAACAATCCGGCCTATGTCGACCTGATCCAGGGCGGCGATATCGACATCGCCATCAGCCCGCAACTGGCGACCATCGGCACCTTGCTCGCCCACGTGCGGCGCGGCGATATCGTCAGCGTGCACTCATTGCGTCGGGGCGCGGCGGAAGCCATCGAGGCAATCGCCCACGGTGACTCGAAGTCGAGCAAAGTGATTGGCAAGGCGATTCGTGACATTGGCTTGCCACCAGGGACAACCATTGGCGCGATCATTCGGGATGAAGAAGTGATCATCGCCCACGACGACACGGTAATCGCCACCGGCGACCATGTGATTCTGTTCCTTGTGGATAAAAAACATATCCGCGACGTGGAGAAGCTGTTCCACGTGGGGCTGAGTTTTTTCTGATCTTGTAGCCGCTGCCGCAGGCTGCGGCTACAGGTCTATACGGAGTTCACAACATGCTCGAATCCCTGGAAAAAATGCTCGCCAAGGGTGTGGATAACTCATTGCTGCGGTTTGGTTTGGGCAAGGGCTATCTGGATCTGAAAGATAGCGCCAAGGCGGCCGAGCATTTGCAGAAATGCGTCGAGTTCGATCCGAAGTATTCGGTAGCCTGGAAGCTGTTGGGCAAGGCACAGCTGGGGTTGGGGGATCAGGCTGCGGCGCGGTTGGCGTGGGAGCAGGGGATTGCAGCAGCCCAGGCCCATGGTGACAAGCAGGCAGAAAAAGAGATGGCGGTATTCCTGAAGAAACTCGATCGCCAAGCCTGAAGTGATCCCCTGTGGGAGCTGGCTTGCCTGCGATGCAGGCAACTCGGTCTTTCAGCCACACCGAGGTGATGCAATCGCAGGCAAGCCAGCTCTCACACTGGATCGGCGTAGATCAGTACCACCGCGCCTCACCCGGCGGGCGCTTCTTGAAGCGCTTCATGCTCCACATGTACTGGCTCGGGTACGCCCCCACATACCGCTCCACCACCTTGCTCATCGCCGCGCATGAAGTGGCGGTGTCAGTGCTGTACATGTCTTCCGGTGCCGCTTCCAGAATCACCTTGTAGCCCGAACCGTCCGGCAGCCGCAGTGCATGCAGGAACACGCCCACGGCCTTGCCGCCTGCCAACATGTTCGGCACGAACTTGCTGGTCAGCGCCTGGGTCGCAAAGAACGGCACGAAGATCCCGGCCGATTCCGCCGGCTCCGGGTCAGCGGGAATGCCCACCTGGCCACCTTTGCGCACTTCCTTGATCACACTGAGGATGCCTTCCTTGGTGGATGCGGCGACTCGGTTACCCAACTGCACCCGCTGTTTGCGCAGCAAGTCATCCACCGCCTTGAGCTTGGGCGGACGGTAGAAAATGATCGGTTTGCACTGGCTGCAATAGAAGTGGTTCAACACTTCCCAGTTGCCCAGGTGACTGGTGATGCCTACCACGCCTTTGCCCGAGGCCAGGGCTTCGTGCAGCACTTCCAGGCCTTCGACTTCACGCACCAGGTCGATGGAACGCTGGGCCGGCCAGATCCAGGCGCAGGCGCTTTCGGTCAACGACTTGCCGATGTCCATCAGGCTCTGGCCTACCAGGCGCTCGCGCTCGGCCGGGTCCATGTCCGGGAAGCATTTGGAGAGGTTGATCCGCACCGTTTCGCGAGAGCGGTTGGGGGTTTTCCACATGATCCAGCCAATGGCCGAACCCACGGCTTGCACGGCGCGCCAGGGCAGCAGGGCAAACAACCGAAGAGCGCCTACCAGCAAGGCGCCTTTAAACTTTTCCACAGGTCACTCCTGATCTTGTGCGGTGCGCAAAGCGGTCATTCTAACCGCCGTGGACCAAGGTGGCGTAGCGATCGCAGTCCCGGGTGTGGTCCATGACCATGCCCGAGGCCTGCATGAACGCGTAGCAGATGGTTGGGCCAACAAAAGTAAATCCGGCTTTTTTCAAGGCTTTACTCATGGCTTCGGCCTGCGGCGTAATCGCCGGGACTTCGCTGCGATCCCGGAAATGATTGACCTTGGGCACACCGTCGACAAACGACCAAAGAAACTTCACCGGATCCTCCAGCGCCAGCCAGGCAGCGGCATTGCGCCGGGTGGCGTTGAGTTTCAGACGGTTTCGCACGATGCCCGGATCCAGCATCAATGCCTCTATCTCGGCATCAGTCAGGTGTACCAGTCGCTGTGGATCAAAGCCAAACAGAACCTTCCGATAATGCTCGCGTTTGCGTAAAACGGTGATCCAGGACAGGCCCGCCTGGAACCCTTCGAGCAAAAGCAGTTCAAACAAGCCCTGCGCATCGCGCAGCGGCGTTCCCCACTCCTGATCGTGATAAGCCATGTACAGCGGATCTTCAGAACACCAAAAGCAGCGTGGCATAAGGCTCCAGGGAGTGGTGGCGGGGCCGAATCGGGTATACTCCCGCTCTTTAAATCGCAGCCCAAGTAACAGGTGAATTTCGTGAGCCAGCCTACGCCAGCCGTGCGTACCTTCCAAGACTTGATCCTCGCCCTCCAGCAATACTGGGCCGAGCAAGGTTGTGTGGTACTTCAGCCCTACGATATGGAAGTAGGCGCCGGCACTTTCCACACTGCAACATTCCTGCGGGCCATCGGCCCGGAAACCTGGAACGCCGCTTATGTGCAGCCCAGTCGTCGCCCGACTGACGGCCGCTACGGCGAAAACCCTAACCGTCTGCAGCACTACTACCAGTTCCAGGTGGTATTGAAGCCCAACCCTGACAATTTCCAGGAGCTGTACCTGGGCTCGTTGAAACACGTCGGCCTGGACCCGCTGGTCCACGACATCCGTTTCGTCGAAGACAACTGGGAGTCGCCAACCCTGGGCGCCTGGGGTCTGGGCTGGGAAGTCTGGCTCAACGGTATGGAAGTCACCCAGTTCACCTACTTCCAGCAAGCGGGCGGCATCGAGTGCTACCCGGTGACCGGCGAGATCACCTACGGTCTCGAGCGCCTGGCCATGTACCTGCAAGGCGTGGATTCGGTCTACGACCTGGTGTGGGCTGACGGTCCGTTCGGCAAGGTCACCTATGGCGATGTGTTCCACCAGAACGAAGTGGAGCAATCGACCTACAACTTCGAACACGCCAACGTCGAGAAACTGTTCGAGCTGTTCGACTTCTATGAAAGCGAAGCCAAGCGCCTGATCGAACTGGATCAGCCGCTGCCGTTGCCGAGCTATGAAATGGTCCTGAAGGCATCCCACACCTTCAACCTGCTGGATGCCCGCCGTGCCATCTCGGTCACCGCGCGCCAGCAATACATTCTGCGTGTACGCACCCTGGCGCGTTCCGTCGCCCAAGCCTACCTGCTGGCTCGCGCCAAGTTGGGCTTCCCGATGGCAACCCCGGACCTGCGTGATGAAGTGTTGGCTAAGCTGGAGGCTGCACAATGAGTGCTCAAGATTTCCTGGTTGAACTGGGCACCGAAGAGCTGCCACCCAAGGCACTGAACACCCTGGCCGACGCGTTCCTGGCCGGTATCGAAAAAGGCCTGCAAACCGCCGGCCTGAAGTTCGAAGCGAAGAAAGTCTACGCCGCGCCGCGCCGCCTGGCCGTGTTGCTCACCGCACTGGAAACCCAGCAGCCGGACCGCAGCATCAACCTCGACGGCCCGCCACGTCAGGCGGCCTTCGATGCCGAAGGCAATCCGACACAAGCCGCCCTTGGCTTTGCCAAGAAGTGCGGCGTTGAACTGAGCGAAATCGACCAGAGCGGTCCAAAGCTGCGTTTCAGCCAGGTCATCAAGGGCAAGCCAACCGCCAGCCTGTTGCCGACCATCGTCGAAGACTCTCTGAACGACCTGCCTATCCCTAAGCGCATGCGCTGGGGTGCCCGCAAGGAAGAGTTCGTGCGTCCGACCCAATGGCTGGTGATGCTGCTCGGTGACCAGGTCATCGATTGCACCATCCTTGCTCAGAAGGCTGGCCGTGATTCCCGTGGTCACCGCTTCCACCATCCAGAAAACGTGCGCATCACTGCGCCCGCCAACTACCTCAACGACCTGCGTGCCGCGTACGTGCTGGCCGATGCCAACGAGCGTCGCGAGCTGATCAGCAAACGTACCGAAGAGTTGGCCCGACTGCAGGAAGGCACCGCCATTGTGCCGCCAAGCCTGCTGGACGAAGTGACTGCATTGGTTGAATGGCCAGTGCCGCTGGTGTGCTCGTTCGAAGAACGTTTCCTCGACGTGCCGCAAGAAGCCCTGATCACCACCATGCAGGACAACCAGAAGTATTTCTGCCTGCTGGACGCCGATGGTAAGTTGCTGCCGCGCTTTATCACCGTGGCCAACATCGAGAGCAAGGACCCGCAGCAAATCATCGCCGGTAACGAAAAAGTCGTTCGCCCGCGCCTGACCGACGCCGAGTTCTTCTTCAAGCAAGACAAGAAGCAGAAGCTCGAAGACTTCAACCTGCGCCTGCAAAATGTGGTGTTCCAGGAAAAACTGGGCAGCGTCTACGACAAAGCCGTACGGGTTTCCAAACTGGCCGCCTACATCGCGCCACGCATTGGCGGTGACGCCGCTTGGGCAGCACGCGCAGGCCTGCTCTCCAAGTGCGACCTGGCCACCGAGATGGTCGGCGAGTTCCCGGAGATGCAAGGTGTTGCCGGTTACTACTACGCCCTCAATGACGGTGAGCCGCAAGACGTCGCCCTGGCCCTGAACGAGCAGTACATGCCCCGCGGTGCAGGTGCCGAACTGCCGACCACCCTCACCGGTGCGGCCGTGGCCATCGCTGACAAGCTGGATACCCTCGTCGGTATCTTCGGTATCGGCATGTTGCCTACCGGCAGCAAAGACCCGTATGCCCTGCGCCGTGCGGCCCTGGGCGTGCTGCGTATCCTGATCGACAAAAAGCTCGACCTCGACCTGACCCAGGCCGTGGTGTTCGCTGTCGGCCAGTTCGGGACCAAGGTCAAGCAAGCCGGCCTGGCCGAGCAAGTGCTGGAATTCGTATTCGACCGTCTGCGTGCGCGTTACGAAGACGAAGGCGTGGACGTGTCGGTGTACCTGTCGGTGCGTGCCCTGCAGCCAGGTTCTGCGCTGGACTTCGACCAACGTGTACAGGCCGTACAGGCCTTCCGCAAATTGCCGGAAGCCGGTGCCCTGGCCGCCGTGAACAAGCGTGTGTCGAACCTGCTGAGCAAGGCCGACAACCTCGGCAATGCCGAAGTCGACCCGGGCCTGTTTGCCGATGCCAAGGAGTTCTCGCTGAACTCGGCCATCGCCAAGGCAGAAAATGCGGTGAAGCCGCTGATCGCCGAACGCAACTACGCCGAAGCACTGGCGCGCCTGGCCAGCTTGCGTGAGCCGGTGGATGCGTTCTTCGAAGCCGTGATGATCAACGCCGAAGACGCAGGTGTGCGGAAAAACCGCTACGCCATGCTGGCGCGCCTGCGTGGGTTGTTCATCAACATCGCTGACATTTCCGTACTGGGCTGATCATGTTGAAACTGCTGATTCTCGATCGGGACGGAGTGATCAATTACGACTCCGACGCTTACATCAAGTCGGTGGAGGAGTGGATCCCATTGCCCGGCTCGATCGAGGCCATCGCGCAGTTGAGCAAAGCGGGCTGGACGGTGGCTGTGGCCACCAACCAGTCCGGCATTGCCCGCGGCTACTACGACATCGCCACCCTGGACGCCATGCACGCGCGTTTGCGCACATTGGTGGCAGAGCAGGGCGGTGAGTTGGGGCTGGTGGTTTATTGCCCTCACGGGCCGGATGAGGGCTGCGCATGCCGCAAGCCCAAACCGGGCATGCTAAAAACCATTGCCGAATATTACAATGTGCCGTTGACTGGCCTATGGTTCGTCGGGGACAGTCTCGGTGACCTGGAGGCGGCCAAGGCCGTCGACTCACAGCCAGTTTTGGTAAAAACCGGGAAAGGCGAAAAGACCCAGGGTAAACCCCTGCCGGTAGGCACCTTGATTTTTGACGATCTGGCGGCCGTTGCCGCAGAACTTATCAACAACTAGCAGCCCTTCTGACTTCCTGACCAAGGACTGTTCGGGAGCGCGCTTTTAACAGGCGGGCGTAGTCCCGCAACGGTAAATGCCGCCATGTCGATTTTGCAGGCCATCAGAACCTTCTTCTTTTACCTGCTGTTGGGCACCAGTTCGTTTCTCTGGTGCACCCTGAGCTTTTTTATCGCACCTTTTTTGCCGTTCAAGGCGCGCTATCGTTTCATTAATGTCTTTTGGTGCCGCTGCGCGTTGTGGCTGACCAAGGTGTTCCTGAATATTCGTTTCGAGATCAAGGGCGCCGAAAACGTCCCGGACCAGCCTTGCGTGATTCTGTCCAACCACCAAAGCACCTGGGAAACCTTCTTCCTGTCTGCCTACTTCTCACCGTTGAGCCAGGTGCTCAAGCGTGAGTTGCTGTACGTGCCGTTCTTCGGCTGGGCCATGGCCATGTTGCGACCGATCGCCATCGACCGCGACAACCCCAAGGCGGCACTCAAACATGTGGCAAAGAAGGGGGATGAGCTGCTCAAGGATGGGGTTTGGGTACTGATCTTCCCGGAAGGCACGCGTGTGCCGTATGGCACCGTCGGCAAGTTCTCCCGAGGAGGTACGGCGTTGGCGGTCAATGCCAACCTGCCCGTGCTGCCGATTGCCCACAACGCCGGCAAGTTCTGGCCGAAGACCGGTTGGGCCAAGCGCGAAGGCACCATTACCGTGGTGATCGGCGAACCGATGTACGCCGAAGGTGAAGGACCGCGAGCTATTGCGGCGCTCAATGACCGCGCCGCAGCGTGGAATGAGGCACAGCAACGGGCCATGGGTTCATTGCCGCCGCTACCTGTTGAAATTGATTCGGCGGCAATTTGAGTTTCTGTGGATAACCTGTGTACGGTTTGTTGGCGAATTGACGTTTTTATCGAATAACTTGCTGATTTATTTACATATTTCTCAAGCTCATAAAACAACAAAAAAGGTGCATAAGTTTTTTCCGCATTAAAAAACCGGCTCTCGCAGCCGGTTTTTTATGCACAGGTAAAAAGCGTGCCAACTCACTCCTTCCACAGCGGTAATTGCAGGCTGAATGTGGTGCCTTTCCCTACCTCACTCTCACACTCGACACGTCCGCCATGACGATCCACTACCGCCTTGACCATGGTCAACCCCAACCCCAAGCCCTCGCTGCCTTGGGACGACGCAAAGCGCCGGTACTGGCCAAACAAGACAGGCAAGTCCTCGGGGGCAATGCCAGGGCCTTGGTCGCTGATTCGACATGTCAGGCACTCGCCAGCACAGCTCAGGCTCAACGTTACCGTGGTCCCGGACGGGCTGTATTTGATCGCGTTCTCCAGCACGTTGAACAGAGCGCGAGTCAGCAGCGATTGATCCGCCGAGACCATCTCCTCGCCGGCCTCGTCCAGATCGTGAACCAAGTGGATACCCTTCAGTTGGGCAATTAGCGCCACTTGGTCAAACGCGTCGAGTACCAGCATGGCGAACAAGCTGGGCTGGAACTGATAGCCGTCGGATTCGGCCTTGGCCAACTGGACGAATGACTCAGTGAGGTTCAAGGCACGCCGCACCTGCTGTTCGATCTGGGCGAATACCGGTGTGTCCCTTGAGGATTCGTGGCGCTGGACATCCAGCAAGGCCAGGATCGCCGAATGAGGCGCGCGCAGGTCATGGGACAAAAAGCGCAGCAGGGTTTCCCGTTGCTGCTGTGCATCACGCTCGATGCTCAAGTCCGTCATGCTCAGCAGCCACCCTAGAGCCACCTCGCCATCTGCCGGCCGCAGGGGAGCCAGGTCCAGGCGCAGGCTGCGTTGTTGGGTATCGCGAAACTCAACGATCTCCAACGTCGATAAAGAAGGACGAAGGCCATCCTGTAGCGGTGGGTAACCCAATCCAGCCAGTTGCCCAAGCAGGTTTTCGGCAATCAACTCATTATCAAACACGTCTCGGGCAATCCGGTTAGCCAGCAGGATGTTTCCCACCGGGTCGGTGATCAACGTGGCCACTGGCAAACATTCCAGGCCATCCGCCATGAAGCGCCGGGTGTCGCGGGTACGACTAACAGCCTGTTCCAGGGCGAAGATCCGTCCTTGCAATACATCGCCCTTGCTAGCGGGTGCACGACGGCGCTCCGGCAGCACCTTGGGTTCGTTATCCAGGCGAGCCAGTTCCCAACCGAAATAGGCAAGGATCACACTCAGGCGACGCCAGTTCCAAATCAGGTAGGCCAGCAGCAAGCCGATCAGACACGCTGCGGGCGACCACCAGCCACCCAGGCGCAACAAGCCCCAGGAGCCGAGGAGGGCGGCGCTCATGCAGCCCAGGGTCAACCACAGCGCGTAGCGCGGACGGAACAACAGCAACCCCAGCAGCAGAGCCACCATGGAGGTTGCCATCAACGCTGCCAACCAACCGGGCAACACTACGATGCTGCGTTCTTGCAGCAAGCCATTGAGAATGTTGGCCTGAATCTCAACACCGGCGGTAGTACCCACACTGGCCGACAGCGGCGTGACGTAACGATCGCCCATACCGGGCGCAGTGGCGCCCACTAGAATCAGGCGATTTCGCAAAATCTCAGGCGGAACCTCTCCACGTAACACGCTGACATAGGGAACGCTGGCAAAGCCGGCACTGGCATCAATGAAGGGGATCCGAATGGCGTTCTCCCGTTGCCAATCGGAACGCTCTGATGGCCCGGACAAGCCAGGCATCGCGTCGTCCTGTCCAGCCAGTTCGAACGCCAGCCACGCCAATTGTGGCGTCATTTGGCCGGGCGGCCCTTCACGTAAATAAAGGCTGCGAACAATGCCATCGCTGTCGGCCTCGACATTGATATGGCCAACACCCCGGGCACAATCACGTAACGGCAGCACGGGTTGGATTTGCGCCACAGGCTGACCGTAGCGGGGCGCTCCCTCGCGAATCAGTGGCAGCAATACATTGCCGGCGTTGCAGATGGCTTCGGCCAAACGCTGATCATTGTCGGGCTCACGCGCCGGTTCGCTGAAAATCACATCAAACAGAATACCTGCAGGCTTGGCAGCGCTCAGGCGATCAATGAGGTCGGCATGCACACGTCGCGACCACGGCCACTGGCCCAATTGTTTAAGGCTGCGGTCATCAATGGTCACCAGCAGAATGCGCGGATCAACCGGCAAAGGGCTCAAACGGCGGAGGCTGTCATACAGCAGGTTATTGGGGGAGAGTCCCGGGCTGAGCGACAGGAATGCCGTCATGGGCAACAACAGGAGGCTGATCCACAGCCACTCACGAACCAGGCCGTTGAACAGCCGCTGGGCCTGAGTCGGCTGGCGCTTTTCAGCCCTGCGCCACAGCCTCACCGGTCAACCGCCGGAGGTCTGCTGCACACGCGTCGCGGGTGGGTAGTAGAAAATGTCATAGACCCCGGTGGCGCCCTCCAGTCCCTGTTCATCATAGGCAGACAAGCGCACGTGGTAGAACGACGCTTTCAGCCCAGTGAAGCTCATTTGCGGCTTACTGGAGAAGTTTTCCTGTTTGATGTTCATGAATTCCTTATCGGTAGCGACCTGTGCCCGATAACGCTGAGCGCCCGGCAGCGGTCGCAGGAACAGGGTCCAGACCGGCGCGTCGCCCTTCTGGCCATCCTGGCCCACCAAGGTGGGTGGGTCCAGCAGCTCCACTGGCTTGAGCTCCCCTTGTTTCTTGAACACCAAACCTTGGCGTGCGCCGACCTTCACTTCGCCCGCTACCGGACCAACCACCGGTTTCTTTTTAACGGGTTTGGTGGTGGGCGGCGTCTCGTCCCGATTGACTGCCACTTGTCCATTGAGCACCTCGACCACCGATTGTTCGCCATCGTTGCGAACCCGGAAGTGCGTACCGCGTACACCCAGCACGCCCACCGGGGTCACAATCTGGAAACGGTCATAATCGCTGGCACGTTTGATCACATAGGCCTCGACCTGACCCTGCTCAAGAATGACCTGAGGGATCGCCTGTTCCTCCACCAAGTGCAATCGGACCTGGGAACTGGACGGCAGCACGATCCGTGAACCATCCCCCAACAACAGGCTGACAAATGCCGAAGGGGAGGTTTTCACACTCTCCTGCTCATCAATAACCATACCTTCCATCAGAACCGTCGACACGCCTTTGTCATCCAGCTTCCAGGCTTCGCCTGTCAGATGCTGAACGACAGCCGGCAACGGCTGCGCACGACATAGCAGATTGTCGTCAACGTAGGGGGCACGGGGAAGAGCGGGGCGCGCAACGGCAGGCAGACTCAATGCGCCCAGAGAAACGATCAGGCCTGAGCCCAACAGTGTGGAAAAGAGGTGGCGGTATCGGTAGGAAAAGGAGGTCATGGCGCTCATCAAGATTCTGGTTCTAATGGGTCATCAGAAAGCACTTTCAGAAAGCGTCTTGCAGCAGGAAGACCTTGAACGCCGCCTACGATACCCGATGATGTATCGCACTCGATAGCGGTAATGTCTGAGCGTGGAATCCATTGCAGAGGATGACACGTCCCTGTGTCGAACCCGGGTTATATCCCGGTCCGGGGTACATATCGAAGAGATACCCTCCCTCTCATCCCTCCGACAACAGTCCGTAGCGAACCTCGGACTGCGGTTGACACATCCTGTGTCGGAGCGCGTCCCGCGCTCCAATCTGTGTGTCACTCAGCGGGAGAGAATTTACCTACAGCGGAGGTGCATCAGGGGAATCTGCAACATTTGTTCAGATTCAGCACGACTAGAAGACCCAGCGCTGGCCCTCCTGAGTCTCGCTGGCGTGCTGGAACGGCGAAGCCGCGAACCCCATTCCATCGCCTGGTTCACTTAATGTCTGCCGCTCGTCAAACGGGGTAGGCGCCGCCGCAGGACCGGAAGCACCGATCGTTTCCGTCCCCAGGCCCGCCGCGATCACCAACAAAACCATCCGCCCCCACACATTGACCCGCTCCATGACGATCGCTCGTCTCGACACAGCATAACGCCTGATTGCCATTGATCCTTTTCCTGACGGTCCCGAGCCGGTATCTTCCCAGCTTGGGTATTGATGACTTCCAACGGCTTAACGGCCATTTGATATCAGCGTACCTAGAGATGCAGGGGGCTTGAGAATTTGGCGATAATTGTTCAGATTCAACAGCTAGAATTTACGCAGTACCCCCTCATCGAAACAGGCCGACGACTGCCGCACTCTTCAAGAAGAAAGGACCCTCCCATGCGTGTCGCAATACTGGATGACGAACCTGCAGAATTACGGCGGGTGGAACAGACACTGCGACAAATCCCCACCGCCTCGGAACAGCCATGGACGCTGCATTGCTTTGAGAACGGTGAAGACCTGCTGCGCCAACTACGCCGCGAAACATTCGACCTACTGATCCTGGACTGGCAGTTACCTGACTTGAGCGGTTTGGCGCTGTTGCGCTGGACGCGTGAGCACATGGAGGTACCACCCGCCGCCATCATGCTCACCAGCCGAGATGCCGAGAGCGATATCGTCCAGGCGCTGAACAGCGGCGCAGATGACTACGTCAGCAAGCCCTTTCGCCCCAACGAGCTCAAGGCTCGGGTGACGGCTGTCCTGCGACGCCATGGATTGCAGAAATCTGCCGCCAGCGAAGTGCTCACATTCAACGACCTGACATTCGATGACGCCGAGCTGACCGTCACTCGGGCCGGCAAGCCCATCAGCCTGACCGAACGCGAATACCGCTTGGCTCGTTGCCTCTTTGCTAACTTGGCACGTCCGCTGTCCCGTGAGTACCTCTATGAACGGTTCTGGACCCATGAAGAGATGGTGTCCTCACGCCCACTGGATACGCATATCTATCGCCTGCGCAACAAGCTGGGGCTTACTGCGGATAGGGGTTGGCAGTTGCTGACGATCTATGGATACGGGTATCGGTTGGAGAGTGTGACAACCACTGACAACTGAGGCGCTTTTTGATGTTCCACGTGGAGCATTTCTAAAAACCTCAATTCCAGCTCAATAAAAAAGGCCAACGCTAAGCGTTGGCCTTTTTCGTTTTACTGACTCAGAGCCCGATCAGAAGTCCAGGTTGGACACAGCCAGGGCATTGCTCTCGATGAAGTCACGACGAGGCTCGACCGCATCACCCATCAGGGTATTGAAGATCTGATCCGCGCCAATGGCATCTTCGATGGTCACCCGCAGCATACGGCGCTGGGCTGGGTCCATGGTGGTTTCCCACAGTTGATCCGGGTTCATTTCGCCCAGACCTTTGTATCGCTGAATCGTGTGACGTTTGGTGCTTTCGGCCATCAACCAGTCCAAGGCTTCCTTGAACTCCTTGACCGCTTTCTTGCGTTCGCCACGCTGAATATAAGCACCGTCATCCAGCAGGGTGCTCAGCTGCGCGCCGAGAGTCACAACGGTTTTGTAATCATTGCTGCCGAAGAAGTCGCGGTTAAAGGTGACGTAGTTCGACAGGCCGTGGGAGATCAGTTCGACCTCTGGCAACCAGACATTACGTTCACGGTCTTCACGCAGGCTGGCTTTGTAGACCAGGCCGGATTTTTCCACGGTGCGCAGGCGTACTTCGTACTGGGCCAGCCAATCCTGCATATGTGCATGATCGCCCAACTGTTCCAGGCTGACGGCTGGCAGGTAGATGAAGTGCTCGGTCAGCTCCTGAGGGTACAGGCGCGACAAACGCTTGAGAGTCTTCATCACCATGCGGAAGTCGTTTACCAAGCGCTCCAGCGCCTCACCGGAGATCCCGGGGGCCTCATCGTTCAAGTGCAGGCTGGCATCTTCCAGGGCCGACTGCGTCATGTACTCTTCCATGGCGTCGTCGTCTTTGATGTATTGCTCTTGCTTGCCCTTTTTCACTTTGTACAACGGCGGCTGAGCGATGTAGATGTAGCCACGCTCGATCAGCTCCGGCAACTGACGGAAGAAGAACGTCAGCAACAGGGTACGGATGTGCGAACCGTCGACGTCAGCATCGGTCATGATGATGATGTTGTGGTAACGCAGCTTGTCGATGTTGTACTCGTCACGGCCAATGCCACAGCCCAGGGCGGTGATCAAAGTGCCGACTTCCTGCGAGGAAATCATCTTGTCAAAACGTGCCTTCTCGACGTTGAGGATCTTACCCTTCAACGGCAGGATGGCCTGGGTGCGACGGTTACGACCCTGCTTGGCGGAACCGCCAGCAGAGTCACCTTCCACCAGGTACAGCTCAGAGAGAGCGGGGTCTTTCTCCTGGCAGTCCGCCAGTTTGCCCGGCAGGCCGGCAATATCCAACGCGCCTTTACGACGGGTCATCTCACGGGCTTTACGTGCTGCTTCACGAGCGCGAGCGGCATCGATCATCTTGCCGACGACCAGCTTGGCTTCGTTCGGGTTTTCCAGCAGGAAGTCAGAGAAGTACTTGCCCATCTCCTGTTCCACTGCAGTCTTCACTTCGGAAGACACCAGCTTGTCTTTAGTTTGGGAGCTGAACTTCGGATCTGGCACTTTCACCGAGATAATCGCGGTCAGACCTTCACGGGCATCATCACCGGTGGTGGCGACTTTATGCTTCTTCGCCAGGCCTTCAGCTTCGATATAGGTATTCAGGTTACGCGTCAGTGCGGAACGGAAACCCACCAAGTGAGTACCGCCGTCGCGCTGTGGAATGTTGTTGGTGAAGCACAACAGGTTCTCGTTGAAGCTGTCGTTCCACTGCAGGGCGATTTCCACGCCTATACCGTCTTCACGCTGAACATTGAAGTGAAACACCTGGTTGACCGCAGTCTTGTTGGTGTTCAGGTATTCAACGAATGCCCGCAGGCCGCCTTCGTACTTGAAGAGCTCTTCCTTGCCGCTACGCTCATCCTTGAGGACGATGCCGACACCGGAGTTAAGGAAGGACAGTTCACGAATCCGCTTGGCCAGGATGTCCCAGCTGAAGTGGATGTTCTTGAAGGTTTCGTCGGAAGGACGGAAATGAATCTGGGTACCGGTGGTTTCACTCTCGCCGACGATTTTCATCGGTTCTTGCGGAACGCCGTGAACGTAAGTCTGCTCCCAGATCTTGCCACTGCGACGCACAGTCAGCACCAGCAGTTCGGAGAGGGCGTTCACCACGGAAACACCTACACCGTGCAAACCGCCGGATACTTTATAGGAGTTATCGTCGAACTTACCGCCAGCGTGGAGCACGGTCATGATGACCTCTGCCGCCGATACGCCTTCTTCTTTATGCACATCTACTGGAATGCCGCGACCGTTGTCGCGCACGGTGATGGACTCGTCCGGGTGAATGATGATGCTGATGTCGTCGCAGTGACCGGCCAAAGCTTCGTCGATCGAGTTGTCGACCACCTCGAACACCATGTGGTGCAGACCGCTGCCATCATCGGTATCGCCGATGTACATACCGGGACGTTTGCGTACGGCATCCAAACCTTTAAGCACTTTAATGCTGGTCGAGTCGTACGTATTTTCTTCGCTCATGCCTTCACTCCCGATGGTCGTGGGTCTGGGTGATACGGCCTTGTTCCACGTGGAACAAAGCGACTGGCGTTTCCGTCTGCCAGCCTTCCCTCAATAATTCATGGTCTACACAGGTGATAAACACCTGGCAGCGTAAGTCTTCCAACAAGCGGCAAAGCGCGCGGCGGTGCTGCTCGTCCAGTTCGGACGGCAAGTCATCCACCAGATAAATACACTGGCCTCGCCGGGCCTGGCTAACCAGATGCCCCTGGGCGATACGCAGCGCACACACCACTAACTTCTGCTGACCGCGAGACAAGATGTCTGCGGCATTATGAGCACCTAATCTAAGGCGCAAATCAGCCCGTTGTGGTCCGGCCTGGGTGTGGCCAATTTGCTGATCCCGTTGCAAGGACGTCGCGAGCACTGCACTCAGCTCCCGCTCTTTGTCCCAACCTCGGTAATAGCTCAGCGTTAAACCTTCGAGCTCCAACAACTCGCTCAAGGTCTGCTCAAAGACTGGTTTCAAGGCTTTGATATAGGCGCGGCGGTATTCATCTATTTCAGCGCTGGCCAGGCACAGTTCCCGGTCCCAGGCAGCTTGTGAAGCGGCGTCAAGTGTACCATGCCGCAGCCATGAGTTCCGCTGCCGCAGGGCCTTCTGCAGGCGCTGCCAAGTGGCCATGAAACGCGGTTCCACGTGGAACACTCCCCAATCGAGGAATTGCCTGCGGATTTTCGGTGCACCTTCCAACAGTCGAAAGCTGTCAGGGTTGATCAGTTGCAGCGGCAGAATCTCCGCCAACTGCGCCGCACTGCGGGCATTCTGCCCATCAATACGTATCTGAAACTCCCCCTGGCGATCACGCGATATCCCTAAGCTGCTATGACCACCTTCGGCCAATTCGACCTGGCCGAATACCGTGCACGCCAATTGCTCATATTGAATCACCGGCAATAAACGGGCACTGCGGAAGGAACGGGCAAGGCCCAGCAGGTGGATGGCTTCCAGCACGCTGGTTTTACCACTGCCGTTGGCGCCATGGAGGATATTGATGCGGGGAGAGGGGGAGAAGGTCACCGGGTGCAGATTGCGCACCGCGGTGACCGAGACACGACTGAGGGACATCTAGCTTCTGCTGAACATGATTACAGGCGCATCGGCATGACAACGTACGCCGAGTCATCGTTGTCGGACTCTTGCACCAGGGCGCTGCTGTTGGAGTCGGACAGAATCAGGCGAACCTGTTCGGTGGTCATCACACCCAGCACGTCCAACAGGTAGCTGACGTTGAAGCCGATTTCCAGGTTGCCGCCGTTGTAGTCGACGCCCACTTCTTCTTCCGCTTCTTCCTGCTCCGGGTTGTTGGCCTGGATTTTCAGCTGACCGTTGGCCAGTTGCAGGCGAATACCACGGTACTTTTCGTTGGACAGAATTGCTGTACGGCTAAACGCTTCACGCAGGGCCTGACGATCACCGATCACCAGCTTGTCGCCACCTTTAGGCAGCACACGCTCGTAGTCCGGGAACTTGCCGTCTACCAGCTTGGAGGTGAAGGTGAACTCGCCGGTGGTCGCGCGGATATGGTGCTGGCCCAGGACAATGCTGACGTTACCGTCCGGTTCGGTGAGCAGACGTGCCAGCTCAAGGATACCTTTACGTGGCACGATGACCTGGTGGCGATCCGGCTGACCAATATCAGCCTTCATCGAGCACATGGCCAGACGGTGACCGTCGGTGGCTACAGCGCGGATGATGCCTTCCGATACTTCCAGTAGCATGCCATTGAGGTAGTAACGCACATCCTGCTGGGCCATGGCGAAGCTGGTGCGCTCGATCAAGCGACGCAGCCGGCTTTGTTCCAGGCTGCAGGTCAGCGAACCCGGGCCTTCTTCCACGGTCGGGAAATCGTTGGCCGGCAAGGTGGACAGCGTGAAACGGCTGCGACCGGCCTTGACCACCAGCTTCTGCTCGTCGACCTTGATGTCGATCAGTGCATCATTGGGCAGGCTTTTGCAGATATCCATCAGCTTGCGCGCCGGCACGGTGATCTCGCCAGGCTCGGCGGGCTCTTCCAGTTGGACACGACCAACCAGTTCGACTTCCAGGTCGGTACCGGTCAGCGACAGTTGTTGGCCTTCAACAACCAACAATACGTTGGAAAGCACCGGCAAGGTCTGTCGGCGCTCGACGACGCCTGCGACCAGTTGCAGGGGTTTCAACAGGGCTTCGCGTTGAATGGTGAAATGCATGGTCTAGTCCCTTGCCTTAATAAGCTGCGCTGGTGTTCATCAAGTAGTCAGTGTACGCAGCAGGTTCTTGTAGTCCTCGCGAATATCCGCGTCGGATTCCTTAAGTTCGTTGATCTTGCGGCACGCATGCAAGACCGTAGTGTGGTCGCGACCGCCAAACACATCACCGATTTCCGGCAAGCTGTGGTTGGTCAGCTCCTTGGAGAGTGCCATGGCCACCTGACGAGGACGAGCCACCGAGCGCGAACGGCGCTTGGATAACAGGTCGGAAATCTTGATCTTGTAGTACTCGGCCACCGTGCGTTGAATGTTATCCACACTGACCAGTTTGTCTTGCAGTGCCAACAGGTCCTTCAGGGACTCGCGAATCAGCTCGATCGTGATGTCGCGACCCATGAAGTGCGAGTGAGCGATGACCCGTTTGAGCGCGCCTTCCAGTTCACGCACGTTGGAGCGAATGCGCTGGGCGATGAAGAATGCCGCGTCGTGGGGCAGATCGACTTTCGCCTGATCGGCCTTTTTCATCAGGATCGCCACCCGGGTTTCCAGCTCCGGCGGCTCTACCGCGACGGTCAGGCCCCAACCAAAGCGCGACTTCAAGCGCTCTTCCAGGCCTTCGATTTCCTTCGGATAACGGTCACTGGTCAAGATGACCTGCTGGCCACCTTCGAGCAAGGCGTTGAACGTGTGGAAAAACTCTTCCTGGGAACGTTCTTTACGGGCGAAGAATTGAATGTCATCGATCAACAGCGCATCAACGGAACGGTAAAACCGTTTGAACTCGTTGATGGCATTGAGCTGCAAGGCCTTGACCATGTCAGCCACGAAGCGCTCCGAGTGCAGGTACACAACCTTGGCATTCGGGTTCTTCTTTAATAGGTGGTTACCCACAGCATGCATCAAGTGAGTCTTACCCAAGCCAACCCCACCATAAAGGAAGAGCGGGTTGTAGCCGTGCTTGGGGTTGTCGGCGACCTGCCAGGCGGCCGCGCGGGCCAACTGGTTGGATTTACCTTCGACAAAGTTCTCAAACGTGAACGTACGATTCAGGTAGCTGGTGTGCTTGAGCGCACCTTCGACCTGCACGGTACGCTGTTCGGCACGAATCGGGGCCTGCTGTGAGCTGGCACCCGCCATCGGGTCGAAGCTGTCGCGGGAAGGCTCTTCGCTCATCGGCGCGTTTTTCTGCGCCGATGATTTAGAACGAGTCGGTGCAGCGGGCGCAACTGGCGTGTTAACCGGTGCCGCCGCAGCCTGCGCGTGCGATGCGGCAGCCGCCAACGGCGCGTTCGGAGCAGCACGCGGTGCGGAACTGCGCTTGCTACCTATTAATAAGGAGAGCACGGGGGAAAGCCCATTGCCATGTTCATCGAGCAATTCGAGAACGCGGCTCAGGTACTTCTCGTTGACCCAGTCGAGAACAAAACGATTGGGTGCGTAGACACGCAACTCGTCGCCTTCGGCTTCGACCTGTAGCGGACGGATCCAGGTGTTGAATTGCTGGGCAGGCAGCTCATCGCGCAAAAGCTCCACGCACTGCTGCCAAAGTTCCACTGACACGGATATCCCCTAAGTTGAAAGCCGGTGAGGCAAAAACAGCCGCCATTGTAGCGGCCAGCCGTCCACTTATCCACATGTAGGTTGCTCACAGACCACCAAGAATCAATGTCTTAACCGTAAAAAAGGCGACAAATGGTCTGTGCATAAGCTCTGTGGATAAGCGACCCTAAGCTCGTTGTACAAGTGGGGGCGAAAGTCTGTGGGTAACTGGCCTGTGGATAACTAGCCCTTCCACACACAGCTTATCCGATAGCGCAGCACAGGCAGAGCACCGCTTCTCCCCCGTGTTGTCATTCTCTGTACACCACGTAAAACATGGCCTTAAGGTAGTTATCCACAGAGGATGCCCTCCCTAGCTTTTATAAGCTTTACAGAAAAGCTTTAAATAACTTCCTTCTTTATTTTTATATCTATGGCATTGCTCGTGAAAGCCCGACAGGTTGAAAACGTCCCGAATACCTAATTGAAGGAAAAGCTGGTTGGAAATTGACCTAGAGGCTTGCTTTCTCTAGAATCGCCGGTCTCTTAAAACGGGGGCCATTCCGGCCCGTTGTGGACGAACCAGGTAACACGCCATGAAACGTACTTTCCAACCCAGCACTATCAAACGCGCCCGTACCCACGGCTTCCGTGCCCGCATGGCCACCAAGAACGGTCGTGCCGTCCTGTCGCGTCGTCGCGCCAAAGGTCGTGCGCGTCTGGCAGTTTGATAATCCGGCACTGGTGGTGAGTCAGGACTTCAGTCGGGAAAAGCGTCTGCTAACCCCCCGGCATTTCAAGGCAGTCTTTGACTCCCCCACCGGCAAGGTTCCGGGGAAAAATCTCCTGCTCCTTGCGCGTAACAACGATCTTGATCACCCCCGTCTCGGGTTGGTGATTGGCAAGAAGAGCGTAAAGCTCTCCGTTGAGCGCAATCGCCTCAAGCGTCTGATGCGCGAATCGTTTCGCCTCCACCAGGACACTCTGGTTGGTTGGGATATTGTTATCGTCGCGCGCAAAGGCTTGGGGGATGTAGAAAACCCCGAATTGATTCAGCATTTCGGCAAGCTCTGGAAACGTTTGGCTCGTACCAACAAGCCAGCACCAGCAGTCAGCACCGAAACTGTAGGGGTAGACAGTACTGATGCGTAAACTGGCCCTCGTTCCGATCCAGTTTTACCGCTATGCCATTAGTCCCCTGATGGCAGATCACTGTCGTTTCTACCCCAGTTGTTCCTGCTACGCGTTGGAAGCCATAGAAAATCATGGCCTTCTGCGCGGTGGCTGGCTGGCCTTTCGTCGTTTAGGTCGCTGTCATCCGTGGAATCCCGGTGGTTATGACCCGGTTCCACCTATCCCTACCTCCCGTTCTTCTTCGATGGCCGAGTAATCATGGATATTAAACGCACGATCCTGATCGTCGCCCTGGCAATCGTGTCCTACGTCATGGTTCTTAAGTGGAACCAGGACTATGGCCAGGCTGCCCTGCCGACTCAGAATGTTGCTACCAATCAGGCTGCACCGGCTATTCCGGACACCCCGTTGGGTAACAATGCTGCCGCCAGTGCCGATGTACCCAGCGCGAATACTGATACAAGCGCACCTTTGGAAACTCCTGTCGTTACCAATAAAGACCTCATCCATGTCAAAACGGATGTGCTGGACCTGGCTATCGACCCACAAGGTGGTGATATTGCCCAGCTGAAGCTGCCGCTGTATCCACGTCGCCAAGACCATCCAGATGTTCCGTTCCAACTGTTCGATAACGGTGGCGAACGTACTTATCTGGCTCAAAGTGGCCTGACCGGTACTGACGGCCCGGATGCTCGTGCTACCGGTCGTCCGATTTATTCGACCGAACAAAAGACTTATCAACTGGCTGATGGCCAGAACCAGTTGAACGTCGACCTGAAATTCAGTCACGACGGCGTCAACTACATCAAGCGTTTCAGCTTTACTCGCGGTTTGTACGATCTGAAAGTCACTTATCTGATCGACAACGAAAGCGCCAAGCCATGGACGGGCAACCTGTTTGCCCAACTCAAGCGTGACGCGAGCGCCGATCCATCTTCCAGCACCGCTACTGGCACCGCTACTTACCTGGGCGCTGCCCTGTGGACAAGTAACGAGCCGTACAAAAAAGTGTCGATGAAAGATATCGACAAGGGCTCGCTGAAAGAAACCGTTCAAGGGGGTTGGGTTGCCTGGTTGCAACACTACTTCGTGACCGCGTGGATTCCGGCCAAGGGTGATGCCAACCTGGTTCAAACCCGCAAAGACAGCCAAGGCAACTACATCATTGGCTTTACGGGGCCGGTATTGACCGTCGCGCCAGGTGCCAAGGCAGAAACCAGCGCTACCCTGTACGCCGGTCCGAAAAGCCAGGCTGTGCTCAAAGAGTTGTCCCCAGGTCTGGAATTGACTGTGGATTACGGCTTCCTGTGGTTCATTGCCCAGCCGATTTTCTGGCTGCTGCAACATATCCACAGCATCGTCGGTAACTGGGGCTTCTCGATCATCTTCCTGACCATGCTGATCAAGGGGATCTTCTTCCCACTGTCGGCTGCCAGCTACAAGTCGATGGCCCGCATGCGTGCCGTGGCCCCGAAACTGGCCGCGCTGAAAGAGCAACATGGCGATGACCGGCAGAAAATGTCGCAAGCCATGATGGAGCTGTACAAGAAAGAGAAGATCAACCCGTTGGGTGGATGCTTGCCGATTCTGGTACAGATGCCGGTATTCCTGTCGCTGTACTGGGTACTCCTGGAAAGCGTGGAAATGCGCCAGGCTCCGTTCATGCTGTGGATAACTGACCTGTCGATCAAAGACCCGTTCTTTATCCTGCCGATCATCATGGGCGCGACCATGTTTATCCAGCAGCGCCTGAACCCTACACCTCCGGATCCGATGCAGGCCAAGGTCATGAAAATGATGCCAATCATCTTCACCTTCTTCTTCCTGTGGTTCCCGGCTGGTCTGGTTCTGTACTGGGTGGTCAACAACGTGTTGTCGATCTCTCAACAGTGGTACATCACACGTAAGATCGAAGCGGCTACCAAAAAAGCCGAGGCGTAACTTACTCTGTGGATAACCACTCAAGACGCCCCCTAGTGGGGCGTTTTGCTTTCCGTCACTTTTGTCTGGGTACCCGTTGATGAGCGCTCCTCGTGAAACCATCGCCGCCGTTGCCACCGCTCAAGGTCGTGGTGGTGTCGGTATCGTCCGTATTTCCGGACCGCTCGCCCGCGTGGCAGCACAGGCCATCAGTGGCCGTGAGCTGAAACCGAGGTACGCCCATTACGGCCCGTTCCTGGGCGATAACGAAGAAGTCCTGGACGAAGGCATTGCCCTGTACTTCCCAGGGCCCAACTCCTTCACCGGTGAAGATGTGCTGGAGCTGCAAGGCCATGGCGGCCCGGTTGTCCTGGACATGCTGCTGCAGCGCTGCCTGCAACTGGGTTGCCGCCTGGCCCGGCCGGGTGAATTCAGTGAACGCGCGTTTCTCAATGACAAGCTCGACCTGGCGCAGGCTGAAGCTATTGCGGACCTGATCGAGGCCAGTTCTGCACAAGCTGCGCGCAATGCGTTGCGCTCGTTGCAGGGCGCGTTTTCCCTGCGTGTGCATAACCTCACCGAGCAGTTGATCAGCTTGCGGATCTACGTCGAGGCGGCCATTGATTTTCCGGAAGAGGAAATCGACTTCCTCGCCGATGGTCATGTGTTGGCCATGCTCGACAAGGTCCGTGATGAGTTATCCACCGTTCTTCGCGAAGCCGGGCAAGGTGCATTGCTGCGTGACGGGATGACCGTAGTGATTGCCGGTCGACCGAATGCCGGCAAGTCCAGCTTGCTCAATGCCCTGGCCGGGCGTGAGGCGGCCATCGTTACAGAGATCGCCGGCACTACGCGGGATATCTTGCGCGAACATATCCACATCGACGGCATGCCGCTGCACGTCGTGGATACCGCAGGGCTGCGCGATACCGATGACCAGGTGGAAAAAATTGGTGTAGAGCGAGCACTCAAGGCCATTGGTGAAGCCGATCGGGTGTTGTTGGTGGTGGATGCCACTGCTCCGGAGGCTGTGGATCCTTTTGCCCTATGGCCAGAATTCCTCGAACAGCGGCCGGATCCGGCTAAAGTTACCCTGATTCGCAACAAGGCTGACCTCACGGGCGAGCCAATTGCTTTGGAAGTCAGTGAGGATGGCCACGTGACTATCAGCCTCAGTGCCAAGTCGGCAGGCAATGGTCTGGAACTGCTGCGCGACCACCTCAAAGCGTGCATGGGCTACGAACAGACGTCGGAAAGCAGCTTCAGTGCGCGCCGCCGGCACTTGGAGGCTTTGCGACATGCCAGCGCTGCCCTTGAGCATGGAAGGGCGCAGCTGACGTTGGCGGGAGCAGGAGAGCTGCTTGCCGAGGATTTGCGCCAGGCTCAACAGCTGCTGGGGGAAATTACCGGTGCATTCAGCTCCGATGATCTGCTGGGCAGGATCTTTTCCAGCTTCTGCATCGGTAAATAATCCTTCGTTACTCACAGACAGGCCATTCGTGCCTGTCTGTTCCGCCCGTTTCAGGGTACTCAACTCCAAATTTTAACAACCGCTATCGGTAGCGGCGGCTTTTTCGTGGGCGCTATTTGCTGTGGCGGACACTTTTCTGTGGATTAAGCCCTGTGAATAACCGCCCTTGTGCCCAGTTGATAACAGGGCTCGAAAACTGAGTAAAACACCCTCTGTGGATAACCATCTGTTTAATCCACAGGCTTAAACCACTTATCCAAGGGCCTCCTTGGCACCTAACCACAGACTTTTGAATCTCTGTACACAGCGTAATATATAGCCTGTGTGATTCTATCCACAGAAAGGTGGCTCAGTAGAAATAAACATAAAAACAAAGATTTAATAAATTTCTCTCTTTTAATTTCTATTGTCTGTGATTCATCCACAGCTGGTTAAATTTTGTGCAAAGGGTTCTTTAGGAGGGGCGAAGTCCCTATACTTGCCAACGCGTTCGAAAACCCAAGCTCGAACGCCCATTCCTAATTACCTACAGAAGCAGGCACGAGGTGCGTGGTGGATTTCCCTTCCCGTTTTGAAGTGATCGTCATCGGCGGCGGTCATGCCGGTACCGAGGCAGCACTGGCGTCAGCACGCATGGGGGCAAAAACCCTGTTGCTGACGCATAACGTGGAAACCCTCGGCGCCATGAGCTGTAACCCTGCCATTGGTGGGATTGGCAAAAGCCATCTGGTCAAGGAAATCGATGCCCTGGGCGGTGCGATGGCCATGGCCACCGATAAGGGTGGTATTCAATTTCGCGTATTGAACAGCCGCAAAGGCCCGGCCGTGCGAGCCACACGGGCTCAAGCCGACCGGATCCTGTACAAGGCCGCTGTCCGCGAAACCCTGGAAAACCAGCCGAACCTGTGGATATTTCAACAGGCCGCCGATGACCTGATCGTCGAACAGGACCAGGTACGCGGTGTTGTCACCCAAATGGGCCTGCGTTTCTTCGCAGAATCCGTGGTGTTGACCACCGGTACCTTCCTCGGTGGACTTATCCACATCGGTATGCAGAACTATTCCGGTGGTCGTGCCGGTGATCCACCGTCAATCGCGCTGGCTCATCGCCTTCGCGAACTGCCGCTGCGGGTGGGCCGCCTGAAAACCGGTACACCACCGCGTATCGATGGGCGTTCTGTGGATTTCTCTGTGATGACCGAGCAGGCCGGTGACACCCCGATCCCGGTCATGTCGTTCATGGGCTCCAAGGAACAGCATCCCAAGCAGGTCAGTTGCTGGATTACTCACACCAACGCCCGAACCCACGAAATCATTGCCGCGAACCTCGACCGTTCGCCGATGTATTCCGGGGTGATCGAAGGCATTGGCCCGCGTTACTGCCCGTCGATCGAAGACAAGATCCACCGCTTTGCCGACAAGGAAAGCCATCAGGTCTTTATCGAGCCGGAAGGTTTGACCACCCACGAGCTGTACCCGAACGGAATTTCCACTTCCCTGCCGTTCGACGTGCAAATCCAGATCGTGCAGTCGATTCGCGGCATGGAAAACGCCCATATCGTGCGTCCTGGTTATGCCATCGAGTACGACTACTTCGATCCACGTGATTTGAAGTACAGCCTGGAAACCAAAGTTATCGGCGGTTTGTTCTTCGCCGGCCAAATCAACGGCACCACCGGTTACGAAGAAGCCGGCGCCCAAGGTTTGCTGGCCGGAGCCAACGCAGCATTGCGCGCTCAGGGCAAAGACAGCTGGTGCCCGCGTCGCGATGAAGCGTACATCGGCGTGTTGGTCGATGATCTGATTACCCTGGGAACCCAGGAACCGTACCGGATGTTCACTTCCCGGGCCGAATACCGCCTGATTCTTCGTGAAGATAACGCCGACCTGCGCTTGACCGAAAAAGGTCGTGAGCTGGGCCTGGTGGATGACGTGCGTTGGGCCGCCTTCTGTAAAAAACGCGAAAGCATCGATTTGGAAGAGCAGCGCCTGAAAAGTACCTGGGTTCGTCCGGGCACCGAGCAGGGCGATGCCATTGCCGAAAAATTCGGTACACCGCTGACTCATGAGTACAACCTGCTGAACCTGCTGTCCCGTCCGGAAATCGACTACGCTGGTCTGATCTCGGTAACGGGCGGCGGTGCAGAAGATCCCCAGGTCGCCGAGCAGGTCGAAATCAAGACCAAGTACGCGGGCTACATCGATCGCCAGCAAGACGAGATCGTTCGTCTGCGGGCCAGTGAAGATACCAAGCTGCCTGTGGATATCGATTACACGAATATCTCGGGTCTCTCCAAAGAGATCCAAAGCAAGCTGGGGATAACTCGGCCGGAAACACTGGGCCAAGCGTCGCGTATCCCGGGCGTCACACCGGCAGCCATTTCGCTGTTGATGATTCATTTGAAAAAACGCGGCGCGGGCCGTCAGTTGGAGCAAAGCGCTTGAGTTCGTTGGTCACCTCGCAACACGCCGAAGAGTTATCCACAGGTGCTCGCCAGCTTGGCGTCAACCTGACCGAAGCCCAGCACGAGTTGTTGCTGGGCTATCTGGCCCTGTTGATCAAATGGAACAAGGCTTACAACCTCACTGCCGTGCGTGATCCAGACGAAATGGTTTCCCGGCATTTGCTCGACAGCCTCAGCGTCATGCCGTTTATCGATAACGGTCGCTGGCTCGACGTTGGCAGCGGCGGCGGTATGCCTGGCATCCCGTTGGCGATCCTGTTTCCCGAGTCACAAGTGACCTGCCTGGACAGCAACGGCAAGAAAACCCGCTTCCTGACGCAGGTCAAACTCGAACTCAAGCTGGACAACCTGCAAGTTATCCACAGCCGCGTCGAAGCCTTTACGCCTGCACAGCCTTTCAACGGCATTGTGTCCCGGGCGTTCAGCAGCATGGAGAACTTCAGCAACTGGACCCGCCATCTTGGCGACCGCGATACGCGTTGGCTGGCAATGAAGGGCGTTCATCCAAGCGACGAGCTGTTAGCATTGCCGGCAGACTTCCACCTTGATAGCGAACACGCCTTGGCCGTACCCGGTTGCCAAGGCCAACGCCATCTGCTGATACTGCGCCGCACGGCATGATTGGGAACACAAGCAAGAATGGCTAAGGTATTCGCGATAGCGAACCAGAAAGGTGGCGTGGGCAAAACCACCACCTGCATCAATCTCGCAGCATCCCTGGTCGCTACCAAGCGTCGGGTGCTGTTGATCGACCTCGATCCACAGGGCAACGCCACCATGGGTAGCGGTGTGGATAAACACGGTCTGGAAAACTCGGTCTATGACTTGCTGATTGGCGAGTGTGACCTGGCCCAGGCCATGCACTATTCCGAGCACGGCGGTTATCAACTGCTGCCGGCCAACCGTGATTTGACGGCGGCGGAAGTGGTGCTGCTGGAAATGCAGATGAAAGAAAGCCGTCTGCGTAGCGCCTTGGCGCCGATCCGCGAGAATTACGATTACATTTTGATCGACTGCCCACCGTCGCTGTCGATGCTCACGCTGAACGCATTGGTTGCTGCCGATGGGGTGATTATCCCCATGCAGTGCGAGTATTTCGCCCTGGAAGGCTTGAGCGACCTTGTGGATAACATCAAGCGCATCGCTGAATTGCTCAATCCGAACCTGAAAGTCGAAGGTTTGCTGCGGACCATGTATGACCCGCGGCTGAGCCTGATGAACGATGTGTCGGCGCAGCTCAAGGAACACTTTGGTGATCAGTTGTACGACACCGTGATTCCACGCAACATTCGCCTGGCCGAAGCGCCAAGCTATGGCATGCCCGCGCTGGCGTACGACAAGTCATCCCGTGGTGCCATTGCCTACCTGGCCCTGGCGGGCGAGATGGTTCGTCGCCAACGCCGCAACTCACGCACCGCTGCAGCCCAGCCAACTTAAGGAATCCTCATGGCCGTCAAGAAACGAGGTCTCGGACGTGGACTGGATGCACTGCTGAGTGGTCCGACTGTCACTTCGCTTGAAGAACAGGCGGTGCAGGCCGATCAGCGTGAGCTGCAGCATCTGCCGCTGGATCTGATCCAGCGTGGCAAATACCAGCCGCGCCGGGACATGGATCCCCAGGCACTGGAAGAACTGGCGCAATCGATCAAGGCCCAGGGCGTGATGCAGCCAATCGTGGTTCGCCCAATTGGTGGTGGCCGCTTTGAAATCATCGCCGGCGAACGCCGCTGGCGTGCCAGCCAACAGGCTGGCCAGGAAACCATCCCGGCGATGGTCCGCGATGTGCCGGATGAAACCGCGATCGCCATGGCGCTGATTGAAAACATTCAGCGTGAGGACCTCAATCCGATCGAAGAAGCGATCGCCTTGCAGCGCTTGCAGCAGGAATTCAAGCTGACTCAGCAGGAAGTTGCCGATGCGGTGGGTAAATCCCGGGTTACCGTTTCCAACCTGCTGCGCCTGATTGCCTTGCCGGAAGTGATCAAAACCATGCTTTCCCACGGTGACCTGGAAATGGGGCACGCCCGTGCATTGCTTGGTTTGCCGGAAAATCAACAGGTTGAAGGGGCGCGACACGTTGTCGCACGAGGTCTCACCGTTCGTCAGACTGAGGCTCTGGTTCGCCAGTGGCTCAGTGGTAAACCTGCACCGGTCGAAACAGCCAAACCTGATCCGGATATTGCACGCCTGGAGCAGCGCCTGGCCGAACGCCTAGGCTCTGCGGTGCAAATTCGTCACGGGAAGAAAGGCAAAGGGCAATTGGTCATCGGATATAACTCATTGGATGAGCTTCAGGGCGTCCTTGCCCACATCCGCTGAAACATTTGCTTATGTAGCGCGCAGTCGGAAATCACTACCCGGCAGTTGAATAGGGGCAGAACCGCCCCTATACTCTGCGCGCATTTTGTCGGCACAAATTATGCCAAGTTATTGATTTCCGGCAGCCGACTATTGAGGAGCAAGAGTGATGGAAACCCGCACGCCAAACACGTTGCCGTTCCATCGCTTGGCCGTTTTCCCGGTTTTAGTGGCCCAATTTGTCATTTTACTGATTGCCGCTTTGGCGCTTTGGTATTGGCATGGAGTCGTTGCCGGGTATTCAGGACTCTGCGGAGGCCTGATAGCCTTGCTGCCCAACATGTATTTTGCTCACAGGGCCTTTCGGTTTTCCGGCGCCCGAGCAGCCCAGGCTATCGTCCGGTCATTTTATGCCGGCGAGGCAGGGAAACTGATTTTGACGGCAGTGCTGTTCGCACTGACCTTTGCAGGTGTGAAGCCATTGGCGCCGCTAGCTGTATTCGGCGTCTTCGTGTTGACCCAACTGGTCAACTGGTTCGCTCCCCTGCTTATGAAAACAAGACTTTCGAGACCTTAGGGCGTTTGAGGCAACCATGGCAGAAACAACCGCTTCGGGCTATATCCAGCACCACTTGCAGAACCTGACCTTCGGTCAGCTACCCAATGGCGGCTGGGGCTTTGCCCACACCGCAGCAGAAGCCAAAGAAATGGGCTTTTGGGCATTCCACCTGGATACTCTGGGCTGGTCTGTCGCATTGGGTCTGATCTTCGTCCTGATTTTCCGCATGGCGGCAAAGAAGGCGACTTCCGGTCAGCCGGGTGCTTTGCAGAACTTCGTTGAAGTATTGGTCGAATTCGTCGATGGCAGCGTGAAAGACAGCTTCCATGGCCGTAGCCCGGTGATTGCGCCGTTGGCACTGACCATCTTCGTCTGGGTGTTCCTGATGAACGCCGTCGACCTGATTCCGGTTGACTGGATTCCTCAGTTGGCCATCCTGATCACTGGCGATGCGCACATTCCATTCCGTGCCGTATCGACCACAGACCCTAACGCCACCCTGGGCATGGCCCTGTCGGTGTTCGCGTTGATCATTTTCTACAGCATCAAGGTCAAGGGCATCGGCGGCTTCATCGGCGAACTGACCCTGCATCCGTTTGGCAGCAAGAATATTTTCCTGCAAGCGCTGCTGATTCCGGTGAACTTCCTGCTGGAGTTCGTAACCTTGATCGCCAAGCCGATTTCCCTGGCTCTGCGACTGTTCGGCAACATGTATGCCGGCGAGCTGGTGTTCATTCTGATCGCTGTGATGTTCGGCAGCGGTCTGCTCTGGCTTAGCGGCCTGGGCGTAGTTCTGCAGTGGGCGTGGGCTGTGTTCCACATCCTGATCATCACCCTGCAGGCGTTTATCTTCATGATGCTGACCATCGTCTACCTGTCGATGGCGCACGAAGAGAACCATTAAGGCCAGTCTCGACTAGTCTGATGTCCCTCCCGGTCAAATGGGAGGGTGGCCTGAAAGGGCTATGAAACGATTTGTTTTACCGCTTTAAAATCTAAAAAACCTAAACCATACGACGTAAAAGTCGGGAGGAAAGATGGAAACTGTAGTTGGTCTAACCGCTATCGCTGTTGCACTGTTGATCGGCCTGGGCGCCCTGGGTACTGCCATTGGTTTCGGCCTGCTGGGCGGCAAGTTCCTGGAAGGCGCAGCGCGTCAGCCAGAAATGGTTCCAATGCTGCAAGTTAAAATGTTCATCGTTGCCGGCCTGCTCGACGCCGTGACCATGATCGGCGTTGGTATCGCTCTGTTCTTCACCTTCGCGAACCCTTTCGTTGGTCAACTCGCTGGCTAATCACTCGAATTTTTCGAGTGATTAGGGTGATGGACAACGAATGAGCGAGGTGTTGGCGTGAACATTAATGCAACCCTGATTGGCCAATCCGTTGCGTTCTTCATTTTTGTAGTGTTTTGCATGAAGTTCGTGTGGCCTCCGGTCATCGCGGCTTTGCACGAACGTCAGAAGAAGATCGCTGATGGATTGGACGCTGCCAGCCGTGCAGCTCGCGACCTGGAGTTGGCCCAAGAGAAAGCGGGCCATCAACTGCGCGATGCGAAAGCACAGGCAGCTGAAATCATTGAGCAAGCCAAGAAACGCGGTAACCAGATCGTCGAAGAGGCTGTTGATAAAGCCCGCGTCGAAGCTGAACGTGTGAAGGCACAGGCGATTGCCGAGATCGAACAGGAACTGAACGGCGTCAAAGACGCGCTGCGTACCCAACTGGGTGCTCTGGCGGTCGGCGGTGCTGAGAAGATCCTCGGTGCCACAATCGATCAAAACGCGCACGCGGAGCTGGTTAACAAACTGGCTGCTGAAATTTAAGCGAGGGCGATCATGGCAGAATTGACCACGTTGGCCCGACCTTACGCTAAGGCAGCCTTCGAGCACGCCCAGGCCCACCAGCAGCTGGCCTCTTGGTCAGCCATGCTCGGCCTGGCTGCAGCAGTGTCGCAAGACGACACTATGCAGCGCGTGCTCAAGGCCCCGCGACTGACGAGCGCAGATAAGGCCGCCACGTTTATTGACGTGTGCGGCGACAAGTTTGATGTAAAAGTGCAGAACTTCATTCACGTCGTTGCCGAAAACGACCGTCTCCCGCTTCTGCCGGAGATTGCCGCTCTTTTCGACCTGTACAAGGCCGAGCAAGAGAAGTCGGTAGACGTTGAAGTCACCAGTGCTTTTGCATTGAACCAAGAACAGCAAGACAAACTCGCCAAGGTTCTCAGTGCACGACTCGACCGGGAAGTGCGCCTGCAAGTTGCGGAAGACAGGTCCCTCATTGGGGGTGTTGTCATTCGCGCCGGCGACCTGGTTATCGATGGCTCGGTTCGCGGCAAACTCGCGAACCTTGCCGAAGCATTGAAATCTTGAGTTTGAAGGGGCAGCAGAGCAATGCAGCAACTCAATCCTTCCGAAATAAGTGAAATTATCAAGGGCCGCATCGACAAGCTCGATGTGACCTCCCAAGCCCGTAACGAAGGCACTGTCGTCAGCGTATCTGACGGCATCGTGCGGATTCACGGTCTGGCCGACGTCATGTACGGCGAGATGATCGAGTTTCCGGGCGGCGTCTACGGTATGGCCCTCAACCTGGAGCAAGACTCCGTAGGTGCCGTTGTATTGGGCGCGTACACCAGTCTGGCTGAAGGCATGAGCGCCAAGTGCACAGGCCGCATCCTGGAGGTTCCGGTTGGTAAGGAACTGCTGGGTCGCGTTGTCGACGCACTGGGTAACCCAGTTGACGGCAAAGGTCCGCTGAACAACACCGAGACCGATGCGGTCGAGAAAGTTGCTCCAGGCGTGATCTGGCGTAAGTCGGTAGACCAGCCTGTACAGACTGGCTACAAGGCTGTCGATGCCATGATTCCTGTCGGCCGTGGCCAGCGTGAGCTGATCATCGGTGACCGTCAGATCGGTAAAACCGCTCTGGCGATCGACGCGATCATCAACCAGAAAGACAGCGGCATTTTCTGCGTCTACGTAGCCATTGGTCAGAAGCAATCGACCATCGCCAACGTAGTTCGCAAGCTGGAAGAAAACGGCGCCCTGGCCAACACGATCATCGTGGCTGCCAGTGCTTCGGAATCTCCTGCGCTGCAGTTCCTGGCACCGTACTCCGGTTGCACCATGGGCGAATACTTCCGCGACCGCGGTGAAGACGCGTTGATCGTTTATGACGATCTGTCCAAGCAAGCAGTGGCTTACCGCCAGATTTCCCTGCTGCTGCGCCGTCCACCAGGCCGTGAAGCTTACCCAGGCGACGTGTTCTATCTCCACTCCCGTCTGCTGGAGCGCGCATCCCGCGTTTCGGAAGAGTACGTAGAGAAGTTCACCAACGGCGCAGTGACCGGCAAAACCGGTTCCCTGACCGCACTGCCGATCATCGAAACCCAGGCTGGCGACGTTTCCGCGTTCGTTCCGACCAACGTGATTTCCATCACTGACGGTCAGATCTTCCTGGAATCGGCCATGTTCAACTCCGGGATCCGTCCTGCTGTGAACGCCGGTGTTTCGGTATCCCGTGTGGGTGGTGCCGCTCAGACCAAGATCATCAAGAAGCTCTCCGGTGGTATCCGTACCGCTCTGGCTCAGTACCGTGAACTGGCGGCATTCGCCCAGTTCGCTTCTGACCTGGACGAAGCGACCCGTAAGCAACTTGAGCATGGTCAGCGCGTTACCGAGCTGATGAAGCAGAAGCAATACGCCCCAATGTCGATCGCTGACATGGCGTTGTCGCTGTATGCCGCTGAGCGTGGGTTCCTGACTGACGTCGAAATCGCCAAGGTCGGCAGCTTTGAACAAGCGCTGATTGCTTACTTCAACCGAGATCACGCCGATTTGATGGCGAAGATCAACGTGAAGGGTGACTTCAATGACGAAATCGACGCTGGCATGAAAGCCGGTATCGAGAAGTTCAAGGCCACCCAAACCTGGTAAGCCGCAGCGGGAGCCGCGAGGCTCCCGCTTGCTAACCTGATAGGTGTTACATGGCAGGCGCAAAAGAGATTCGCAGTAAGATTGCGAGCATCAAAAGCACGCAAAAGATTACCAGCGCCATGGAAAAAGTGGCGGTCAGCAAAATGCGCAGGGCACAAATGCGCATGGCTGCTAGCCGTCCTTATGCGGAGCGTATCCGCCAGGTAATTGGGCATTTGGCTAACGCCAACCCGGAATACCGCCACCCGTTCATGATCGACCGCGAAGTTAAGCGTGTGGGTTATGTGGTAGTGAGCAGTGACCGTGGTTTGTGCGGTGGTCTGAATACCAACCTGTTCAAGGCCCTGGTCAAGGACATGGCGGTAAACCGCGAAAAAGGCGTCGAGATCGATCTGTGTGTTGTTGGTAGCAAGGGTGCGGCCTTTTTCCGCAACTTCGGCGGTAACGTCGTTGCAGCTATCAGCCACCTGGGTGAAGAACCGTCGATCAATGACTTGATCGGTAGCGTCAAGGTGATGCTGGATGCGTACCTGGAAGGCCGGATTGACCGCCTGTCCGTGGTATCCAACAAGTTCGTCAACACCATGACGCAACAGCCTACCGTGGAGCAGTTGATTCCATTGGTGGCGACCCCGGAACAAACACTCAAGCACCACTGGGACTACCTCTACGAACCAGACGCCAAAGAGCTGCTTGACGGCTTGATGGTGCGCTACGTGGAGTCGCAGGTGTACCAGGCGGTGGTCGAGAACAACGCGGCTGAACAAGCTGCGCGGATGATCGCGATGAAGAACGCTACCGACAACGCCGGTGATTTGATCAGTGATTTGCAACTGATCTACAACAAGGCGCGTCAGGCTGCGATCACCCAAGAGATCTCGGAAATCGTCGGCGGCGCTGCCGCGGTTTAACGGTTCAAATATTCAGAGGATCCAGCTATGAGTAGCGGACGTATCGTTCAAATCATCGGCGCCGTTATCGACGTGGAATTCCCACGCGACAGCGTACCGAGCATCTACAACGCTTTGAAAGTCCAAAGCGATGCCGGCACCACTCTGGAAGTTCAGCAACAGCTGGGCGACGGCGTGGTTCGTACCATTGCAATGGGTTCCACCGAGGGCTTGAAGCGCGGTCTGGAAGTCACTGACACTGGCGCAGCCATCTCCGTACCGGTCGGTAAAGCGACCCTGGGCCGGATCATGGACGTACTGGGCAACCCGATTGACGAAGCTGGCCCGATCGACACCGAAGAGCGCTGGGGCATTCACCGTCCTGCGCCGTCGTTCGCAGAGCAGGCAGGCGGCAACGACCTGCTGGAAACCGGCATCAAGGTTATCGACCTGGTTTGCCCGTTCGCCAAGGGCGGTAAAGTCGGTCTGTTCGGTGGTGCCGGTGTAGGCAAAACCGTAAACATGATGGAACTGATCCGTAACATCGCCATCGAGCACAGCGGTTATTCCGTGTTCGCGGGTGTGGGTGAGCGTACTCGTGAGGGTAACGACTTCTACCACGAGATGAAGGACTCCAACGTTCTGGACAAAGTGGCACTGGTTTACGGTCAGATGAACGAGCCGCCGGGTAACCGTCTGCGCGTAGCCCTGACCGGCCTGACCATGGCCGAGAAGTTCCGTGACGAAGGTAACGACGTTCTGCTGTTCGTCGACAACATCTACCGTTACACCCTGGCCGGTACTGAAGTATCCGCACTGCTGGGCCGTATGCCTTCGGCAGTAGGTTACCAGCCGACCCTGGCTGAAGAGATGGGCGTTCTGCAAGAACGTATCACTTCGACCAAGGAAGGTTCGATCACTTCGATCCAAGCGGTATACGTACCTGCGGATGACTTGACCGACCCGTCGCCAGCGACCACCTTCGCCCACTTGGACGCCACCGTTGTACTGTCCCGTGACATCGCCTCCCTGGGTATCTACCCAGCGGTCGATCCACTGGACTCGACTTCGCGCCAGCTGGACCCGAACGTGATCGGCCAGGAGCACTACGACACCGCTCGCGGCGTTCAGTACGTGCTGCAGCGTTACAAAGAACTGAAGGACATCATTGCGATCCTGGGTATGGACGAGCTGTCGGAAACCGACAAGCAGTTGGTATCCCGCGCTCGTAAGATCCAGCGCTTCTTGTCGCAGCCGTTCTTCGTGGCTGAAGTCTTCACCGGTGCTTCGGGTAAATACGTTTCCCTGAAAGACACCATTGCTGGCTTCAAAGGCATCCTCAACGGTGACTACGACCACCTGCCAGAACAAGCGTTCTACATGGTCGGCGGCATCGAAGAAGCGATCGAGAAAGCCAAGAAACTGTAATCCCGGCGCCCGGTAACGGGCGCTAATCAGGTTGAGGCAATCAGATGGCTATGACATTCCATTGCGATATCGTCAGCGCGGAAGGGGAGATTTTCTCCGGTCAGATTGAAAGTGTGATTGCACACGGCGATCTGGGTGACTTGGGCATTAACTTTGGCCACGCGCCATTGATTACGTCCTTGAAGCCCGGTCCGATTACTCTGACCAAGCTGGGCGGGGAGAAGGAGGTGTTTTACATCTCCGGCGGTTTCCTCGAGGTTCAGCCGAGCGTGGTCAAGGTACTTGCCGACACCGTGCAACGTGCTGCTGACCTGGATGAAGCCTCTGCTCAGGAAGCCGTCAAGGCTGCCGAGAAGGCCCTGAACGAAAAAGGCGCAGATTTCGACTACGGTTCTGCTGCTGCACGTCTGGCCGAGGCCGCAGCTCAGCTGCGTACCGTCCAGCAGATCCGCAAGAAGTTTGGCGGCTAAGCCGTCGCACTTCATGTGTGATTGATTAAAAAGGGTAGCCTCGGCTACCCTTTTTCTTTTTTTGCAAAACACTTCTTTGGTCTGAAACCGGACCGCCCAGGATTGGTAGCCATTCATGTCTCTTGAAATCGTAATTCTTGCCGCCGGCCAAGGCACCCGCATGCGTTCGGCCCTGCCTAAGGTGCTGCACCCGGTTGCCGGTAACTCCATGCTGGGACATGTTATCCACAGCGCCCGGCAATTGGAGCCGCAACGCATCCATGTGGTGATTGGCCATGGTGCTGATGTGGTGCGCGAGCGCCTGGCGGCGGACGACTTGAATTTCGTATTGCAGGACAAGCAATTGGGTACCGGTCATGCCACCGCGCAAGCCGTGCCGTTCATCAAGTCCGACACTGTACTGATTCTCTATGGTGACGTGCCGCTGATCGAAGTGGAAACCTTGCAGCGCCTGCTCAAGCACGTGGTGCCGGGCCAGATGGGGTTGCTGACAGTTGAACTGGATGACCCCACCGGTTATGGCCGCATCGTGCGCGACGCCGACGGCAAGGTGACCGCCATCGTTGAGCACAAGGATGCCACCGACGCCCAGCGAGCCATCACTGAAGGCAACACCGGCATCCTTGCGGTACCCGCCGACCGCCTGGCTGACTGGATGGGCCGCCTGTCCAACAACAACGTCCAAGGCGAGTATTACCTGACCGACGTGATTGAAATGGCCGTCAGTGATGGCCTGGTAGTCGCCACTGAGCACCCTCACGACCCGATGGAAGTACAGGGCGCCAATGACCGCAAGCAGCTCGCCGAACTGGAGCGTCACTACCAACTGCGCGAAGGACGCCGGCTGATGGCCTTGGGCGTGACCTTGCGTGATCCGGCTCGTTTTGATGTGCGTGGCGACGTCACCGTGGGCCGCGACGTGCTGATCGACATCAACGTGATCCTCGAAGGCCGAGTGGTCATTGAAGACAACGTGGTTATCGGTCCTAACTGCGTGATCAAGGACAGTACCCTGCGCCAAGGCGTTGTGATCAAGGCTAACAGCCACATCGATGGCGCAGTCATGGGTGAGGGCAGTGATGCCGGTCCGTTCGCCCGCTTGCGTCCGGGGAGTGTGTTGGGCGCCAGGGCTCATGTGGGTAACTTTGTCGAACTGAAAAATGCACAGATGGGCGACGATGCCAAGGCAGGGCACTTGGCCTACCTTGGTGATGCTGTGATCGGCGCTCGTAGCAATATCGGCGCCGGCGCTATCACCTGCAATTACGATGGGGCAAATAAGCACCAGACCACCATTGGTGAGGACGTGTTTATCGGCTCAAACAACTCGTTGGTGGCACCGGTAAGCATCGGTGATGGCTCAAATACTGCCGCTGGTTCTACCATCAATCAGAATGTGGATAAGTCACAACTGGCAGTGGCCCGTGCCCGTCAGCGCAACATCGACGGCTGGAAGCGCCCGGTCAAAATCAAAAAGACCTGAGTTATCCACAACCTCGACTGACAACGCTGATCCCTTGTGGGAGCTGGCTTGCCTGCGATAGCGGTCTGACATTTAACATTGATGTCGTCTGACACGCCGCCATCGCAGGTAAGCCAGCTCCCACATTTGTTTGGTGATGTGCTCAGGACCTCTGAAAAACTACCTCTTGGTGCTTGACGATTCTGAGCCAATAGGTTTTGATTGCCTTCGTTATCTTTCGAATCGAAACTTAAATCCATCATGTCGAAACGAAATACACCCCAACGTCGCCACAACATCCTTGCCATGCTCACCGAGCAAGGTGAAGTCAGCGTGGACGAATTGGCCAAGCGTTTCGAGACGTCGGAGGTGACCATCCGCAAGGACCTGGCCGCCCTCGAAAGCAACGGCCTGTTGCTGCGTCGCTATGGTGGTGCGATCACCATGCCCCAAGAGTTGGTGGGTGACCCCGCCCAGCCCATTTCGGCCTACAAGCGCGCCATAGCCCGTGCGGCCGTTATGCGACTGCGCGAACATGCACGAATCATCATCGACAGTGGTAGCACCACCGCCGCCATGATCCCCGAGCTGGGCCAGCAACCCGGCCTGGTGGTGATGACCAATTCACTGCATGTGGCCAGCGCCCTCAGTGAGCTGGAACACGAGCCGGTGTTGTTGATGACCGGCGGCACCTGGGACCCTCATTCTGATTCCTTCCAGGGCCAAGTCGCCGAGCAAGTGCTGCGTTCCTACGACTTCGACCAATTGTTTATCGGCGCCGACGGCATCGATCTGGAGCGTGGCACCACTACCTTCAACGAGTTGCTGGGCCTGAGCCGAGTCATGGCTGAGGTTGCCCGCGAAGTGGTGGTCATGGTCGAGTCCGACAAGATTGGCCGCAAGATCCCCAACCTGGAACTGCCCTGGAGCAGCGTCCATACCCTTATCACCGATGATCGCCTGCCGCTTGAGGCCCGCGACCAGATCCAAGCCCGCGGCATTACGTTGATTTGCGCGGCAGTCATCTAGGAGAGAAACCATGTGTGGAATTGTTGGCGCAGTCGCTGAACGAAACGTCACCGCCATTTTGCTCGAGGGCCTCAAACGCCTGGAATATCGAGGCTATGACAGCGCCGGTGTGGCGCTCTTCACCAACGCTGGCAAGCTGGAACGCATGCGTCGTCCGGGCAAGGTCAGTGAACTGGAACAGGCTCTGGCCGGCGAGCCATTGGTGGGTCGCTTGGGCATTGCCCACACCCGTTGGGCAACCCACGGTGCACCGTGCGAACGCAATGCTCACCCGCATTTCTCCGGTGACCTGGCTGTTGTCCACAACGGCATCATCGAAAACCACGAAGTGTTGCGTGAACAGCTCAAGGCGCTGGGCTATGTCTTCACCTCGGACACTGACACCGAAGTCATCGCTCACCTGCTGAACCACAAGCTCAAGGACCATAACGACCTGACCGTAGCCCTCAAGGCCACCGTCAAGGAATTGCATGGTGCCTATGGCTTGGCCGTGATCAGCGCCAGCCAGCCGGACCGCCTGGTCGCTGCCCGCAGTGGCAGCCCGCTGGTGATCGGCCTTGGCCTTGGCGAGAACTTCCTCGCTTCCGACCAATTGGCCCTGCGTCAGGTCACCGACCGCTTCATGTACCTGGAAGAAGGCGACATCGCCGAGATCCGCCGCGAGAGCGTGCAAATCTGGGACGTCGACGGCCGCACCGTCGAGCGTGAAGCCGTGCAGTACCGTGACGGCGCCGAAGCCGCTGATAAAGGCGAGTTCCGCCACTTCATGCTCAAGGAAATCCACGAGCAACCGGCCGTGGTGCAACGCACCCTGGAAGGTCGCCTGAGCCAGAACCAGGTACTGGTCAATGCCTTCGGCCCGCAAGCTGCCGAGCTGTTCGCCAAAGTGCGCAACGTGCAGATCGTTGCCTGTGGTACCAGCTACCACGCCGGTATGGTTGCCCGTTACTGGCTGGAAGAGCTGGCCGGCATCCCGTGCCAGGTCGAAGTGGCCAGCGAATTCCGCTACCGCAAGGTGGTGGTACAGCCCGATACCTTGTTCGTGACCATCTCTCAGTCCGGCGAAACCGCCGACACCCTGGCTGCCCTGCGCAACGCCAAGGAGCTGGGCTTCCTGGGCAGTCTGGCGATCTGCAACGTCAGCATCAGCTCCCTGGTGCGTGAATCCGACCTGACCCTGCTGACCCAGGCCGGCCGTGAAATTGGCGTCGCTTCTACCAAAGCCTTCACCACCCAGTTAGTGGGCTTGTTACTGCTGACTCTGTCCCTGGGCCAAGTGCGCGGCACCCTCGCTGAGGGCGTTGAAGCCACTCTGGTGGAAGAGCTGCGCCGCCTGCCGACACGCCTGGGTGAAGCCTTGGCGATGGACAGCACCGTGGAAAAAGTCGCCGAATTGTTTGCCGACAAGAACCACACCCTGTTCCTCGGTCGTGGCGCGCAGTACCCCGTGGCGATGGAAGGCTCCCTGAAGCTCAAGGAAATTTCCTATATCCACGCCGAAGCCTATCCGGCCGGTGAGCTGAAGCACGGCCCGTTGGCCCTGGTGGATGACGACATGCCTGTCGTCACTGTCGCACCGAACAATGAACTGTTGGAGAAGCTCAAATCCAACCTGCAGGAAGTCCGTGCCCGTGGTGGTCAACTGATCGTGTTCGCTGACGAAAAGGCTGGCATGACCAATGGTGAAGGCACCCACGTCATCAACATGCCGCACATCCACGACACGTTGTCGCCGATCCTCTACACCATCCCGCTGCAACTGCTGTCGTACTACGTTGCTGTGCTCAAAGGCACGGACGTTGACCAGCCGCGTAACCTGGCGAAGTCGGTGACGGTGGAGTAAGCCTTTCAGCGTTTGCCGATACACATCGGTTTCGGACAATAGATTTTGACACAGTGCCAAAAGCCCCTGATTTCAGGGGCTTTTTCTTTTTATCTCACCCACCCAGTACGGCAACACCACCTGCAGAAAGATGGAATGGAGATATTTACGGTGCCGGTGGCAGTTCATATACCCCAAAAAAACAAGTAATAAGCATATGAATTTATAATTAGTCGTTCATTCCTGGATTGCTGCTAGTTTAATAAGCGAAAGACGTAATTGTTCCTGCTGGCCAACAGAGCGGGTCATGTTTCATTGGATGAAAGTTGCACGCGGACTTCAAGGGTTAAAGTCTTCTCAGCATTCGCTACATGGCCACTGGGAAATTGCTATGCCTGTTGGAAGTCCATTCAATTGGATTGATAAACGGTACCTGACATGACGGCCACGCTGAACTACTCAATTTCCCATCTTGCACCTGCCACGCCACAGTCCTTGGATATATTTGAGCTTAAAGAGTCTAACGTTCGCTCTTATTGCCGTGACTTCACCGCCACGTTCCACACTGCTGAAGGCTCGACCTTGACCAGTGAACAGGGTCAGGTGTTCATCGACTTTTTCAGTGGTGCGGGGGCCTTGAACTACGGGCATAACAACCCGGTATTGAAGGCCGCGCTGCTCGATTACATCGGCCAGAATGGCATCACCCATGGCCTGGATTTCAAGACCACCGCCAAGAAAGCATTCCTGACCGCGTTTGAAGAGCAGATCCTGGCGCCACGCAATCTGCGCTACAAAGTTCAGTTTCCCGGCCCCACTGGCACCAACGCGGTGGAGGCGGCCATTAAACTGGCCCGCAAGTACACCGGACGCCAGAATGTCGTGGCGTTCACCAACGCGTTCCATGGCATGTCCCTGGGCAGTCTGGCGTTGACGAGCAATCCGCGCAAGCGCGCAGGCGCAGGCGTCACCTTGAATAACGTGACGTTTATGCCATATGACCAGTACTTCGGCGAGAGTGTGGATACGTCGTTGTACTTGGCCAACATGCTGCGTAGCGGCAGCGGGGTCGACAAGCCGGCGGCAATCATACTGGAGACGGTACAGGGTGAAGGTGGTGTGAACAGCGCTTCGCCCGCTTGGGTGCAGGCCGTGCAGGCTATTGCCCGTGAGCACGACATACTGTTGATTATTGATGATATTCAGGCAGGCTGCGGCCGCACCGGGGACTTCTTCAGCTTTGAGGCCCTGGGTGTCACGCCGGATATCGTGACCTTGTCCAAATCCATCAGTGGCTATGGCTTGCCCATGTCTCTCGTTCTACTCGCGCCCCATCTGGATGTATGGGAGCCGGGGGAGCACAACGGTACGTTCCGCGGCAACAACCTGGCGTTCGTCACGGGCAAGGTAGTGATCGATCACTATTGGAGCGACGCGAGTTTTACCCAGGTACTCAAGGCCAAAGCCGACGTCCTGCATCAAGGGTTGCTGACATTATCCCAGGGCGTTGCCGCCACGGCGCCTAACCGTCTCAAGGGGCGTGGGTTCTTCAAAGGCATCGAGTTCGAAGACCGGTCGCTGGCGCAAAAAATTGCCGCGCAGGCCTATCTTGGTGGGGTGATCATTGAAACCTCCGGCATCGAGAACCAGGTGCTCAAGTTCCTCCCGGCACTGACGATCACGCCCGCGCAGATTACCCAAGGGCTGCACATACTTGAACAAGCCTTTGCCGAGGTGACTGCGCCATGAGTGAGCTGATCATCACACGGCACGCTTCTCTGGATGACGCCGTGGCCATTGCGCCTTTGTTGGACAAGTATCGCGAGTTCTATGGTGAAGCACCCGACTTGTCCCGTTCCTTGGCATTTATTCAACAGCGGTTCTTTTTAGGCGAGTCGATTATTGTCGTTGCTGAAGTCAATAACGAAGTGATTGGCTTTACCCAACTGTTCCCAAGTTTCTCAAGTGTCACGTTGGAGCGCCTATGGATACTTAATGACTTATATGTCGAGGCGTCCAAGCGCAGGGCAGGTGTAGGCCTCGCGTTATTGAATGCCGCAAAAGCGTTCGCACAAACAACCGGCGCCAAACAATTATTCATTGAAGGCGCGGAGGATAACCCGCGGGCGAGAAATTTATACACGCGCTTCGGATTTATCGAAAACACGGCTTATCACTATTACCATCTTCCCCTCAAGCAAGCCCAAGGATAGGAGCTGTCCCATGTCAGACACTGTTTTCGATATCGTCGGTATTGGCTTCGGCCCCTCTAACCTGGCGTTGGCCATCGGGCTTGAAGAATCAGCCTCTGCGCTCACGTACCGCTTTCTGGATGCCAAGCCCGAGCCCGACTGGCAGGATGAAATGCTGCTCAGCGGCTCGGACATCCAGAATAACCCGCTGCGGGACCTGGTCACGCCACGAAACCCGCGCAGCCGCTATGGCTTCGTCAATTACCTGAAAGAAACCGGCCGCCTGTTCGACTACCTCAACCTGCCGCTGACGTACCCGTTGCGGCGCGAATATGCCGAGTACATCAAATGGGTAGCCGGCCATTTTCTCGGCAGTGTCGAGTCCTCGGCGTTCGCCCAACGGGTTGAGCCGTTGCTGTTCAACGGTGAGCCGGTGTGGAAGGTCACCTACAACAATCAGCGGGTCATCTACGGGCGCAGCCTGGTGCTGGGCACCGGGCGCACGGCGAATATCCCGGCGGTATTCGACGGCCTGACCGGCCCTCAGGTGTTCCACCTCAATCACTACTTGGAACGCATCAATAAGCTGCCACCGAACGTGCAGCGCATTGGCGTGGTGGGCTCCAGCCAAAGCGCGGTTGAAATTGTCCTCGACCTGACCGCCAGGTTTCCAGACAAAGAGATTTATTCGCTGCACCGCAGCTTCAGCTTTCGACTCAAGGACACCAGCCCGTTCAGCGACAAGGTGTATTTCCCGGAATTTATCGACTACTACTTCAACTTGTCGTCTGAGGCCAAGGTGCGGGTGGATAAGCAGCTGCGGGGCACCAACTACAGCTCGGCCGATGAAGATGTGATCAACGCACTGTACGTGCGCATCCATGAAGAAAAACTGCAGGGCAAGCAGCGCATCAAGATTCTCAACAACATTGCCATCGAGCAGGTGCACATTGATACATCGGGGCAAGTGCAGTTGGCGCTCAAGGAGGTCAATCAGCTGACGCACTCGACCCTGGCCCTGGATGCACTGGTGCTCGCCACCGGCTTCAAGGACATTGCCGCCAAGGAAAATGGCGAGCTTTATCCGCCGCTGCTTGCGGCTTATCACCGCCGGTTTCGTGCCGATGCCCAAGGCGCGCTCGTGGTCAATCGTGATTACAGCCTGACACCTTTGGATGGCTTGCCCGCCGTGTTTCTCAACGGGTTATGCGAAAGCTCCCACGGCTTGGGTGATGCCGGCTCGTTCAGTCTGATTTCCTTGCGGGTTGAACACATCTTGTCGGCCCTGGAGGCACAGTTGGCGCAGGTCGACGTGCCGGCACACGCGTTGGCCTGATCCAACCCTTGCAGCGGCCTTTGCGGGCTGCTGCTTCATACAAGGAGTTCTCATGTTTACAGCAGCGTTGATTTACATACTGGCGGTGATAAGCCCGGGGCCTAATTTCATTATCGTCAGCCGGTTTTCTTCATTGGGGTCTGTCTCTACGGGACTTGGCGCAACCCTGGGCATCTGCACCGTAGGGGTATTTTTCTCGACCATTTCCCTGCTGGGCCTGGCGGCATTGCTGCATCAGTACCCGGCGTTTTCCAAAGTCGCCACGTTGTGTGGTTCGGCATACCTGCTGTACATCGCCTACAGCATCATCAAAAGTGTGCTGGCAAAACACACCGGCGCTGCCGAAAGCGCTGCGCCTGGGGTCACCAGCTTTGCCAAGGCTTATCGGGTGGGCGTTATCACCAACATCAGCAACATGAAGACGATCGCCTTCATGATCAGCATCTACGCCGGCTTTCTTTCTTCGCCGCGTACCGACATCGAAAAGGTACTGGTGGTCATGTTGTGTTCGACCCTGGAAGTGATCTGGTACTCCGTGGTTGCGTTGCTATTCGGCCAAGGCCCGATCAAGGCGCTGTTTCTCAAATACACCCGGCAGATTGACGTAGGACTGGCGGTGTTTCTGGTGGCGTTTTCACTCAATAACGCAATTCCAGTATTGATTGCCAGTCGATGAGGCCGTGTCATGGAATGGAACGATTTGCTCAAGGAGGTGAGCGCGCGCTTCAAGTACCGCAGTTGGTTGCTGATCGATCTGCCCCATGATGGCTTGCCGCTGAACGGTCCTATACGGAACCTGGCGAGCGATTACGTACAAGCCACCTTGATCCTCGACTGCGGGCTTGAAGACATCTTCCCCATCGTCGAGGCCTTGGGCCCGGGGGTCAGCTACGCAGCCTCGTTACAAGCGGCCAGGCGCAGGGTTGAAGCGGTAGTGGCAGCGCCACCGGGGGCGGTGGCTTTTCATGATTTCAAATGGGCCTGTTGATACGCCGCCTACGAAAAAGCCCTAGGTCGGGTAATGTAGTCAGTTAAGAAATGAAGGTCAGGTAAACAAACGCAACCCGGTGTCTACGCAGTCGTTCGCGCTAGACTGCGAGCCTGTGGATAACTAGCCAGGGATGCCGTCACCATGAACAGAGGCTTCTACCGTGCGGATAAGCGCCTGCCCCTCAGCCCTTCGTATGCATTGAGTCCAGGCCTGGTAAAAGTCTGTGGCACTGTGGTGCTCAAAGAGTCTCGTTTTTCTCCGGTGGATGGCGTGCCCTGTGCGGGGTATTCACTGCGGATCCAGGAGAGCTACCGCAACACAGATGATAAGGACGAATGGCGGACGGTATTTACCGATGCCCAGTGCAATGACTTTGTCCTCAAGGATGCCCACGGCACTGTGGATATCCTCGCCGAAGGGATTGAGCTGTTCTCAGGCCAGGTACCGCAACTGGGAGACTATCGCTACACCGCAGGGCCTCGCCGTCAGCAAGGAGAAATCCTGCTCAGCGAAGGCCTGGAGGTCATCGTGATTGGCACTGCTATTCAGCGCAACGGCAAAACCGTGATTGCCCAGGGCGAACAAGCGGATGCAGTGTTTGGCGTAGAACGGCTGCGTAACGTAAAGAACCACCGTGTTGCTGTCCCGGCGTGGCGCGCCCTCGGTTTGTGTGGCGTCCTGGTGGCGTTGTTCAGTCTTGCGCTGATGCTCATTGATCCGGTGCAATGGGCTCAGTGGCAGTTGCCCAGCCGCGAGACGTTCCAGCAGATGGCTGCATTGGGACCCCTCCACGAATGGACGACGTTGCTGTATCAGCGCCAGGGTTCATCGTTGCCACTGATGGCTGTCTTCGGTTGGACGGGAGTGGTTTTCGTGCTGATGTGTGCCGCCCGGTTGTTCCTCTATCGAGATATCCACAGGGTGGTGCAGCCCATACTTATTGCCTGGTGGGTGGTCGGAGTGATCGGCGGCGGTCTGGTGACTTGGGCGCTGGTGGCGCTGGAGCTTGATCCATTCAAGATCTTTTTGATCTGGCTAAGCGTGATCATCGTTTCCTTGGGCTTTTCCATCACCCAACAACCAGCCTTGCGGGCGCTGGTGGCAAGCATCCTCAAGACTGAATCGCCCTAAGGTACAAATTCCACCCGTAGCCCGCGGCTGGCGCTGCGGCCCTGATCATCACTGACCCGCAACCGATACTCCCCCGATTTCCCCGGCCGCCAGTTCAAGGTGGCCTGGGGCGGGCCCTGGCCGATCAAGGTCTGGTCGGCGAACCAATACAAGGTTTGTGCATCGCTGGCGGCGTTGGCGCTCAGGGGAATGCTTTCCTGGGGTTGCGACAGGCGCAGGTGATAGCTGACCTGGGTCAGCGGCGAGCGAATCTGTGGGGCTTCGCTCTGGTCGCTGAGGCGGTTGGGCTGGCAGCTTTTCATCACCGTGGGCGGCGTGCGGCGGGGCAGGCCGGCGGCGCGGAACAGCCGTTGTACGTCGCTGGGCCAGAACTCGAAGACTTCTTCGCGGGTGTACTGCGGATCAAACGGCGGGCAGGCGGCCTTGCCGGTACGGGTGTCGATCAGCACCGGGCGATGCAGGTTGGAGACGCGGATCGGCGATACGCCGGGGATGTACCAGGTCTTGCGGGTGCGAGGGCACCAGCGGTTGGGCAGTTCACCGGAGGCGGCGCAGATATCGATGCGGATCAGGCCGGCAGGCGGCTTGTCCGGTTTGTCGGCCACGGTCGGCAAGGCCAGAGGCAGGGCGTCGGCGATACGGAAGAACAGCGGTGCGGCGGTTTTGGCGCCGATAAACGCAGGATTTGGTCGTCCATCGAAATTGCCGACCCACACCACCAGCACATACGGCCCCACCAGGCCGGCGCTCCAGGCATCGTGAAAACCCCACGACGTGCCGGTTTTCCAGGCGGTGCGCCAGCGCTTCGCAGGCAGGCCATCCGGGCGTGGATTGCGCCGCAGCATGTCACGCACCATAAAGGTCGCTTGGGGGGTGAGTAACTGTGCCCCTGTGACCTGAGGTTGTTCCACCAAATAGCGCAATGGCCGCAAATGCCCATCACCGGCCAGCATCAGATACAGCCGTGCCAGCTCCTCGGGTGTCATCTCACCACCGCCCAGCGCCAGTGCCAGGCCGTAATGGCCTTCGCCCCGCAGGCCCTTGATCCCGGCCCGTTGCAGCAAACCGTACAACGATGGCGACTTGACCTGGCTGGCCAGCCACACCGCCGGGATATTGCGACTGCGGATCAAGGCATCGCGCGCTGTCAGCGGCCCGACAAAACTGCCGTCGAAGTTTTCCGGCTGGAAGTAGCCGAAGTTACTGGGCATGTCTTTGAGAATACTCATGGGGTGGATCACCCCTTGATCCAGCGCCAACCCATACAGAAATGGCTTGAGGGTGGAGCCCGGCGACCGTCGCGCCAGCACCCCATTGACCTGGCCGTGGATGCCTGTGGATAAGTAATCCGCCGAGCCCACCAGCGCCTTGACGCTCTGGTCGCGACTGTCGATCAGGATGGCCGTGGCGTTTTCCACGCCATTGCTGCGCCGCTCGGCGATAAAGCCGCTGATCAGGCGTTCCAGCAACTGCTGCAGCGGCAAGTTGAGGGTGCTGTTCAACTCGTTGCCGGTCTGGGAGGCCAGCAACTGTTCGCTCAGGTGCGGCGCCAGAAACGGGATCTGCTGCCGGTTGCGTGCTTCCAGCGGCAGGTCGAGCAAACTGTCGTTACGCGGGTCTTGTGGATAAGTTTCGCGCCAGTCGGCCATCAACCGCAGCCGCGCGTTTTGCAGCGATGGGCCGAAGCGTGCGCGCCGCCCCGGTTGCTGGGGGATCACCGCCAGCGCCAGGGCTTCAGACAAGGACAACTGCGCTGCGGCCTTGCCAAAGTAAATCCGGCTGGCGGCCTCGGCACCTTCGATATTGCCGCCCATGGGCGCGAGATTAAGGTAGGCCTCAAGAATGTCGTGCTTGCTGTAACGCGCTTCCAGCCACAGCGCCAACACCATTTGCTGCAGCTTGCCCGGCACCTGGCGTGTGTTGAGATCCCACAACCGCCGCGCCAATTGCATGCTCAAGGTCGAACCGCCCTGGCGCTGGCCACCGCTGTAGGTCGCCATCGCCGCCCGCAGCAACGCTGGCGGATTGATCCCCGGGTGCCAGTAGAAATTGCGGTCTTCCTTGAGCAACAGTGCTTGCACCAGCGATGGAGACATCCGCTCCAACGGCAGCCACAGGCGATATTGGCCGTCATCGGCGAGGGTCATGCGCAGCAGCGAACCGTCATCGGCCAGCACCACCCGTGACGAAGTGGCGGCGTGCTCCAGGGATGCATGGGGCCACAGGCGCAGCCCCGCGAGTATCACCACCGCTGCCAGCCCGGTGGCCAGCAGCGGTTTGAGGCGCTTAAGGTTTGACGATTTCAAGCTGGCCTACTTTGCCGCGCCCTTGCAGGGTAGTTTCGTACATACCTTCGGCGTAGGCCGGTGGCGTGTTGAAGATCCCGGCGTTGGTGGCACGTACGCGATAGACGAAGGTGCCCACGTCCCGCAGCGCGGTGCCGTACAACACCACTCGATCATCCCGTACATCGACGTAGTCCGGCTGCCAGTTGCTCAGGTCGGTTTCGCCGATGGGCGCTTGCCAGGCATCGGCTTCTTCGGTGTCTTCGCTGTTTTCCACGTACTCCGAATCGTCGCCTTCGCTCTCGTCGGAACTTCTGGCTTCCGGTTCTGGCGGCAAGTTATACACAGGCTCGACACCGCCGGGCAGCAAGTCGACCACGGCCACTTGTTGCACCTGATCCCGATCGGTTGCCCGCAGGCGCAGACGCACCAGGAACTCATCGCCCACCTCGACCTTGCTTACCGGCTTGCCTTCCAGGTCGAGGTACTCGTGGATGATTTCCAGGCCATTGTTGATCGGCTTGAGGGTGGTGCCGCGATCAAAACCGGCTTCGCTGAGCATGTAGAACGCCGGTGGACCGTCGGATTTTTCCATCAACAGTTTTTGCGTGGCGGCAGGCACGGCAGCGCGCGGCGGTTGGCCAGCCATCTGCAACAGTTGTTGCTGCTTGTCTGCCAGCCAGGCGGTGGCCTTGAGGGTCATGTCGCTTTGCGCACGCTGGCCATAGTTGTCCAGGGCCCGCAGCAACAGTGCCGCCGACAGCGAGTTGTAGCGCTGTTCATTGAGGCGCTTGCCGAGTTTATCCAGCAGGGTCGCCGGCACGTCGTCCAGCAACTCAGGGAAGTGTCGGGCGAGCAGATGCAGGTGTTCGGCGTCATGCACCAGCGGGTCGTAATACAGGCCATCGCTGTCCCACTTATCGCTCAATGAACGCCACGGGATCTTGCGGAACAACACGTCGGCCTGGCGATCCTGCTTGAGCAACTTGTAGCTGGCGGCCAGGTAAGCGGCGCCAATATCGTTCTGCCAGGTGTCTTTGAAGTAGGTTTCATAGCGCTCACGGATATCGCTCAAGGCACCGCTGACCAGAATCCCCTGACGACTCAACAGGTAACTGGCGTAGGCGCGGTTGCGCAATTCCGACAGGCCCTCGCTTGGGCCGTTGGCCAGGTCGGTGAGGTAGGCGTTGGAACGTACCAGCACGTCCTCCGGCACCGGCAGGCCGCGCTCTTTGGCTTCAATCAGGAAGTCGGTGGCGTACAGGCTGGCGTAGGGCGCCACGTCCGGGTTGGCCGCCCACAAACCAAAGCCGCCGGCCTGGTTCTGGCGCTGACGCAGCATGCGTACCGCGCCGCTGAAGGCCTGTTCGGCCTCAGGCGCGTTACCGCCCCAGATCAACGCCGGCATGGCCTTGGACACCAATTGCTCGGTGCAGGCATAGCCGTAGTCATCCAGGTAATGCTTGAGGCCGTTGGCCCATACCAGCGGCGAGGCGGCCACGCCCAATTGCACGTCCCGCAGCTGTGTGAACAGTTGGCGGGTGGGTTTCAGCTCTTTGCTGGCGCTGTCGAAGCGGCCCAGGCTGAGGGCGACTCGATGCTCGCTCAACGGCCGGATCGAGGTGGTTTCCGCCACCTGGATACGCTTGCCATCAGGCAGCACCGCGACGAAACGCAAGTCCGCCGAACCGAGGTTTTCCAGGACCTTGATCTTGAACTCGGCGACGCCTTCCTTGCGCGGTTGCAGCGCCAGCGTGCTGGCTTTGTCGCCCTGAACTTGCAGGCCGTCACTGGTCTGCAACTCGAACTTCACATCCGCTGCAGCATCGAGGTTACTGAACACCCCGGCACTGACGCTGAACACATCCCCCGGCGCGACAAAGGCCGGCACGTTCGGCGTGATCACCAACGGCCCGCGCACTTCGGTGTTGGCTTCGCTGACGCCTACGCTGTCGGCGTCTACCGCCACCGCAAACAAGTGCAGTTTGCCGTTGAAGCTGTCCGGTACCTGATAATGCAGTACCGTTTCACCGGCCGGCAGATCCACCAGCCCTGACCACCAGGCTACAGGCGGCTGATGTTTACGCTTGAACGGATTGAGATGGTTGGCCAGGGCGCCTTCCGTATCGCCACCGGGCGCCGCACCACTGAGCAGGCGGCTGAATTCCGGCAGGATCAGGTCAAGAATCTGACTGGTACCCACCTCCAATGCGCGTTTCTGGAAGAAGAAGCCCAGCGGGTCCGGCGTCTGGTAGCGAGCCACCTGCAGGATGCCTTCGTCCACCGCGTAGATCACCGCGCGGGAAGGACGGTCGGTATTGACCTTGATGTCCAGGGTCTGCCCCGGCTCGATCTTCGCCGGGCCTTCGACTTTCAAGGCCATGCGCCGTGCATCCAGGTTGATGCTGAACGGCACCACGCCGTAGGACAGCGGGCTCATGTAGACCTCGGACGAGCCCATGTCCCGCACAAACTGCACGTTGACGTAGGCATTGCCCTCAAGCCCCGCCGGCACACGAATGTGTTGCACGCTGTTGGTGCTGTCGGCCTTGAACCACTGTTGGGTGTAGACCTTGTCCCGTTCGATGGTGATCAACCCGGCGCCGGTGTACGGCGCGCGGATGCTGATGGCGATCTCATCGCCGGTGGCGTAGCTGCGTTTATCCAGGCGCAGTTGCAGCTCGGCGTTGCGTTCCAGGGAGCGCGAGGTGTTGCCACGGCCAGCGATGCTGTAATCGATCTGGTTCAGCAGGTTGCCGTTGGCGTCCTTGAGTTGCAGGGTGAAATCGCCGGGGGTGGACGTGTTCAGCGCCTGCTTGGCGCCTTCCTTGGTCATCACCACAGGCGAGGCCGGCTGGCTGATGTTCTTGATCCGCGACTCGTACTTGTAGGTGCCATTGGATTGTTTCACCAGCACCGAAACGTAACGATGCTCCACCACTTCACTGGTCAGCCCATCCACCGCCACGGGCGTGAGGTCAGGCGCCACGGCCAGCCATTGCACTTGGCGTGGCGCGTCCTTGGCGACGAACGACAGCGAGTCCTGACTCTTCACACCCACGAGATACGGTGCCGACGACACCAACAACGCACTTTGCGCGGCGACGTTGCGCCCGCCCTCGGCTTCGAACACCTGGGTCATGACTTGCAGGCGGTAGGTGCTGTTGGCGTAGCGTTGCAGATTAAGGTCGAGTACGGCCTGGCCGTTGTCGTCGACGGTGGTTTCGGCCAGGTCTTCGGAGTTGGCTTCTTCCAGTGAATCATTGAGGCGGAAGCGGTAATCCGGGTAACGGTCGAAGGCCGCGAGCGTTGGGCTCAGGGACATTTTTGCAGTCACGCGCCGGCCAGATGCCGGAGCGCCGAACAGGTGCATTGCGGTGACCTTGGCCACCACTTGGTCCGGCGGGATCCAGCCTTGCACGGGTGTGTCGTGCAGGCTCAGGCTGACTTTCATGCGGTCCGGTTCAAAGTCGCGAACCTTGAAGTTGACGCTGCCCAGGTCAGTGCGAGTCTGTTTCTCGCCGATCAGTTGCAAAGTGGCGGTGTAATCACCGGCAGGGGCGACTTCACTGCTGGGGAAATCAAACGTCTCAAAGCCACTGGTGGAGAGCTTCAGGGGTTGGCGGATCACTTCCAGCCCGCGTGGGTCAGTGATTTGCAGCTCAACCGGCAAGCCTTGCAAGGCGCCTTTCCAGTTACCGCTGCGCACGATCATGCCCAGGTGCGCGGTTTCGCCCGGCCGGTACAGGCCGCGATCGGTAAACAGGTAGGCGCTGAGGCGATCAATCGCACCGTCTTCTTCCAGGCCGCCTACATCAAAACGCGACAAATCCAACTGCTGCGACTGGCGGGCAATCGGCAGGAAGGATTGGTCGTTGCCGCGGCTGACTACATACATCAGCGGCGTTTTCTCACGGCGCAGTTCATCCAGCTTGGCGAAGTGCGCGTGGCCCTCTGCATCGGTACGACCACTGCTGACCGGCAAGCCGTTGCGGCCGATGATATCGACCTGGGCGTCGGCGACGGGCGAGCCGTTGCCGATGGACTGTACGTACACGTCATGACTGCCATCGCTGGAGCGCTTGGCGATGATCCCCAAGTCGGTGACCACGATAAAGCGCAGGTCACTGGTGCTGTTGTGCGAGTAGTCGAATGTGCGTTCGGCCGGGTCGTCCTGCGGGCTCAACTTGAGGACAAAAATGCCCCGGCGCCCGCCGTTGGCTGTGAGGTAGCTGCTCAGGTCGACGTTGTCGTAGAGGGTTTTCGACGGGTCAGCGGCCGACAGTGGAATATCCAGGGACTGACGTTCCACCATTCGGTCGAAGTAGTCGTTGGCGAAATTCGGCCGGGCAAAACTGCCGCTGCTCTGGTCCACCAGGTGCTGCAACTGGTTAGGCAGCACACGGGCGATTTCCACGTGGGCGCCGGGTACACCACGGGCCATGAAACCCAGGCGTTTTTCGCCATTGAGGCTGAGCAAGGCGCCGTCGGAGAGGAACTGCAAGGTACGCGGATAGGCCGGCATGCTGATCAGGGACGCCGTCGGATTTTTCGCCAGGTAGCCGCCGATGGCTTCCAGGTTGGCCGGTACCCGCACATACAGGGCACGACCGGCCGGGGCCTTGAATTTAAAGGCGTGCAGGGTGTTCAGGGGCTCGACGCTGGGCACGTGGGTCAGTTTGACGGGCGTACTGCGGGCCAGCAGTTTGTCGTCGATGTCCTTGGTGTTCCAGGGCTGGGTATCGTCCTGGGCTTTTTCCGGCAACAGCCAGGCCTGGACCTTGGTGGCGATGGTTTCATCGGCCACGGCACTGGAGCTGCTGAACATCAGCACCGGCTCGGGCTCACCGCGCTCGTTGTCGACAAAGCTGACTTCGGCGCCGGTAAAGGTCAGGCGATAGCGGCCAGGTACGGTGACTTCCGCCAGCAGTGGCGCGGAGCTGGCGTTGCCGCCGTCACGGGCCTTGATGCCTTCGTCGATCTTGGCGCTGACCGGGGTGCTTTCCAGCGGCGTTGCCAGCGCGGCAGAGCGCACGTAGGCGTTGAGTTTGGCATCGTCGAAGGTGATTTCCGGAAGGTTCGGCAGTTGCGCGTCGCGATAGGCCAGGCCTTTGCCGAGGGTCACCGAAACGCGCTTGCGCAGGCTGTCCTCATCCACCGGGTGGGAAAAGCGGAAGGTCGCCACCAGCTGTTTCAGCGTTGGGTTGACCGGGTCCTGGTACAACTCGTTTTGTGCCAGCTTGGCGCGGAACGGTTGGGTGGAGAATTGAGCGCTGTATTGGTCGAGCAAGACACCGCCGGCCAGCAGGCCTTTCTTGTCCAAGTCGACGCTGTAGCCCGTATCAATCGGCCAGTCTTTCTCAGGGACAAACAACAATGTGTGGTCATCGGTCCAGCGCCAGGTGCCCTGGACAGCGGGTTTGATCACGATGCCCTGGCTGACGGTCTTGCCGATGTCTTCCAACGGCGCCACCGACTCGGCGAAGCGCACTTGCAAGTTATCCACAACCGGTGGTTGTTGGGTGTAGTCGGTCAGGTTTGGTTTGTGCAGTGAGTAACCCACGGTGTGGGGCTGCGGCAGGTTGGAGTACCAGTGCCAGCCATAGAACCCTGCGGCGGCCAGCAACACCAGGCCCAACACGCCGCCGGCTGCTTGACGCGGGTAGGCGCGGGCTTTGTGGCCGATGTTGGCCAACCCGTTGCCAACGGCTTGCAGCCAATGTGGCGGCTGCCATTGGCCGAACAGGCTGCGCAGCAGCCACCGGACGGCGCCGAACAGAACACTCACCACTGAAATTAATGCACCGAAAAACCGGCGACTGGTCGTTTTGAACGAGTCAAACATGGTGAGCATCCCTGGCAATGTGCGGCGTATCTTACACGCGTCTTTGATACAAAAGATGACGTAGATACACCGCGCAGCCAGTGTTTTTTGCGGTGATGCGACTCAGGCTTGCCGGATGAAGGTCAAACGGACGGCAAAGCGCAGGTTGCTTTATTGGGGGTGCAGGCAATCCAGCGATCTATCCACCATCACCTTGGCCATTTCTATCAGGTGCATCACCGAGTGCACCAGTGCTCGGGACGGTCCGTCCAACCCATCTGCGGATTCATGGGCGGTGGCCGCTGCACAGTTGAGCAAGTCCGAAGCGCGGGCCAGGGCGTCTTCGAAACTCAGGTCGGCATTGGGCGTGAAATAGCCGGCTTCCGGCGTGGGAAGGTTGTGTGGCTTGGTTAAATAACGATCAATGGTGCGGTGTACTGCAGCGCGGTCACGCGGGGTGTCGCCGAGAGGTGGATCGGGGGTGACTTTGACCATTCCAAAAACTCCAATGTTTCGTGATTGGAGCTGCCAGACATCGCTGCTAAACAATGGGTGGCAGCTGTACGCAGGTTAGCAGACCGGAACATTGGGAACCCGGCGCACCCTAAGGTGCCCTGCGCACAGCCACCATAAAGCGTTGGCGTAAAAAAACGCCTTGCTTGAGATGGCGCTTGTGCGCCCAATGTCGAACGTTCGAGCTGCTAAACCCGGTCACTGAATTGACAGTGACGGACGCAGACTAGACGCCGAAAAGGCAGGGCACAAGCGCTGGGGATTCTCTCGGAAATGTCCTTCGAAGGAAAGGGAAGGGGCGTTCAGGAGCGACGATTTCAGACTTTTTCGCGATCAGTGGAAACACTGCAAAACAACTGTGGGAGCGGGCTTGCCCGCGATAGCGGTGTGTCAGCCAATACTTCCGGTGGCTGATCCACTGCCATCGCGGGCAAGCCCGCTCCCACATTTGATCTGTGTTGGATTTGAAGGGGGTGGTGCTCAGGTCCACCAATACCGCACGAGGTGAAAGAAAATCGGCGCCGCAAAGCACACCGAATCCAGTCGATCGAGCATCCCGCCATGCCCTTCGATCATATGCCCCCAATCCTTGACCCCGCGATCGCGCTTGATCGCCGACATCACAATCCCGCCGGCAAACCCCAGCAGGTTGATCAACAGTGCAATCAAGAACGACTGCCACGGGTTGAACGGGGTGGTCCACCACAGCGCCGCGCCGATCAGCGATGACAGCAGGATCCCGCCGACAAAGCCTTCCACGGTTTTCGACGGCGAGAGGTTGGGCGCGATCTTGTGTTTGCCGAACAGCTTGCCGCACACGTACTGCAACACGTCCGACAGCTGCACCACGATCACCAGGTAGGCGATCAGCAGCAGGTTGCGACCCTCATAGCCGACGATATCCAACGTGAGCAGCGCCGGTACGAAGGACACGCAGAACACCGCGATCATCAAGCCCCATTGCACTTTCGACGCGCGTTCCAGGAAGTGCGTGCTGTCGCCGCCCAGCGAGGCCAGGATCGGCAACAGCAGGAACACGTAGACCGGAATGAAGATCGAGAACAGTCCGTACCAGTCGAAGTAGATCAGCAGGTATTGCAGCGGCAAGGCCAGGTAGAACGCGGCCACCAGTGCCGGGTAATCACTGCGCCGGGTGGGCGTGAGGGTGAGGAATTCCCGCAGTGCGTAGAACGACACCGCGTAGAACAGCAGGATCACCGCACCGGTGCCGAGCCAGAAGGCCACGCCGATCACCACCACCATCACCCACCAGGCGTTGATGCGGGCGTTGAGGTTGTCGATCACCGCATTCGGGGTGCCGCGTGTGCGCAGTTTGAGGATCAGGCCGATCAGCGAGGCCAGCACCAGGATCGCGCCGATTCCGCCGAACAGCATCAGGGTTTGGCTATCCATGTCAGGAATGCTCCGGGGCGAGGGCGAGCAAGGCGTCGCGGGTACGGGTGAGGAACAGGGCTTTGTCTTCGCCGTCTTCCAATTGCAGCGGCGCGCCGAAGCTGGTGGTGCACAGCAACGGCAGCGGCAGGACGCGGCCTTTGGGCATGACGCGGTTGAGGTTGGCGATCCACACCGGGATCAATTCGGCCTGTGGGTAACTTTTCGCCAGGTGATACAGGCCGCTCTTGAACGGCAGCAGGCCGTCTTCCAGGTTGCGTGTTCCTTCCGGGAAGATGATCAGCGAGTCGCCGCTTTCCAGGGCCGCGAGCATGGGCGCCAAAGGGTTATCCACAGGGTCTTTGCGCTCCCGGTCGATCAGCACGCCGTTGAACACGCGACTGATGATGTAGCGGCGCAAGGCGCTCTTGTTCCAGTAGTCGCTGCCGGCCACCGGGCGCGTGAATTTGCGCAGGTTCTGCGGCAACGATGCCCACAGCAACACGAAGTCGCCATGGCTGCTGTGGTTGGCAAAATAGATGCGTTGCACCGGTACCGGCGCGCAACCGAGCCACAGGCTACGGGCCCCGGTGACGGTGCGGGCCATGGAGGTAATCAGGGTGGCGACCACGGGTTCGAACATAAGGATTCCTTATCCAGCGAAGGGCAGCCAGGGGCTGGCCAGGATGACGGCCAATGTCAGCAGTACTTGCGCGGCCAGCAGGTACGCTTGTTTGCGCAACAGTTTCAACGCGCCGCGACGGCGCTCGGTCCAGGGCCGGCCCGCACGTTTGGCGGATTGCAGGCCGAGGGTTTGCAGGGCCAGGTCGAGGTCGGGGGTGCGATCTTTATTACCGGCCAGCAAGGCGAATAGGTCGGCATCGAAGGCCACCCGCAATGCCCAGTATTTTTGCAGCAAGCCGAGAATAATCATCCACAGGCTCAGAATCAGGCAGATCGGCGTGACGGTGGCCATCAACAACTGAGCCAGGCCGAACAAGATGCCGAGCAAAGTCAGGCCTGTGGATAACTGATCCAGCGAACGACCCCGACGCAGCAGGCTGGCGACAACCTGTAATTCCATGTCAGCGCGCATAAGGCAGGCTCTCCAAGGCTTCACGATGGGCGGGGTGCAGGACCACCTGAGTACGCGCCGTACGAATCATCGCCACGGCTTCATCGACGGTGGCCGCACGCGCAGTGGTCAACAACCAAGCGGCGACGGCAGTGGCGCTGCGCGAATAACCCAAGGCGCAACACACCAGCAGCGGCCCGTGCTGGCGCAGGCGTTCGATGGCTTGTGCGGCGTCCAGGCATTGCTCAGTGGTGGGGGCGGTCAGGTCCAATACGGGCACGCTGTAATAGGCTCGGTCCTGTGGATCCAGCGCTAACTCGGCGCAGAGATCGACGATGGCCTTGAACGAACCCAGCTCGTTGCCTGTGGGAATTCGTCCCAGCCAAACGTTATCCACAACTTGATCGGGCTGTGGATGTTTGCGCGTCCACAGCCGTGAATTGATCCAGGCAGCGGCCAGATAAGGCGCAAACAGCCAGCGTGCCGCCGGGCTGAGTTGGCCATCGGCGCGCTTCTGAAAACCCGAAGCGCCCAACACCAGATAACTCGCCTTCACCAACCCCAGGGAAACCGCCGGCCACAGTAGCCACAGCCAGCCGCCACCCAACACAAACGCCAGGATCACCAGGGCCAAAGACCCAAAGCCATAGCGCAAGCCCAGGCGCCAACGCTGCGGGTCTCGGGTGAGCCGTGCACTCAACAGTGGGCTCGGGTGTTCCAGTGGCCATAACCACACGCACAACCAGCCCAGCAGCGCGCCTGTGGGTAAGTCGATAAAGTGGTGTTGATAAGTGGTGAGCACTGAAATGCCGATCAGGGCAAACCAGCCGTGCACCAGCCAGCGCCACAGGCCTTGGGTATGCCGTTGGAACATTATCCACAGCACCACCAGCAGGGCGATATGCAGCGAAGGTGCCTGATTGAACGGCTTATCGAAGCCTGCGAGCACGGCAAACAACCAGCCGAACACGCCGTCCAGTTCCGGCCGCTCAAAGGTGAAACGCAACGGCCAGATCAGGAAGCAACTGACTGCGACGATCTGCGCCGTCAGCAGACGCAGGGCGTGTTGTTTCAGCTCATGGCGAGTCGAGGGCAACAGCAGGGAGAAGCCGTAGAGCAGATCAATCGACCAATAGGGGACGATGGTCCAGGCCCAGAACGGGATATGGGTTTCCCAGCCAAACACCATCGTGCCGACATCGCTGCGTTGGCTGGTGACCCACGTGGCAAACCCATAGGTGCTGAAAAACAGCGGCGCCAACAGCAGCAGCCACAACACTGCCGGCTTTAACAGGCCTGGTTCGCGCATGGTCAGATCTTCTGTGCCAGAGACACGCTGAAAATCCCCCATTCATCCACTCGCTGGGTGATCTTGCGGAAACCGGCGGCCTCCACCAGTTGATCCATTTCTGCCTGGGTGCGTCGACGCATCACCCAAGCCTGGCCCTGACGGTGACTGGTAAGGGCACGCGCGATCAATTCCAGCTGCGGGTGCCACGGTTGGCCGGTGTAGACCAGATAACCACCGGGCTCCACTGCTTCGGCCAGCCCGGCCAGCGAGCCGCCGACCATCGCGTTATCCGCGAACAATTCATACAGGCCAGACACTACCGCCAAGGTCGGCTTGGGCTCCAGCGCCGCCAGGTCCGCGCGATCAAAGGCATCGCCTTTGACGAATTGGGCGATATCGCCGAGACCTTTTTCACGAATCAGTGCGCCACCGTCGCGCACGTTGATATCGCTGTAGTCGCGCAGCAGGATCGATTCCGGCAGGGGTGTGACGCCCTGCAAGGCTTCCAGAATGTAGCGGCCGTGGCCGGCGGCGATGTCGACGATCCGCACTTCGCGGCCTTCATCACGCAGTTTGGCCATGGTCAGGCGCAGCAGCTCTTCGACATTCAATTTGCGCTGACGAATACCGCGCCAGCCAATGGAGTTCAGGTAGTTGGTGTCGATCATCCGCCCCAGCGCGCCCTTGCCGGTGGGCGTGTTGCGGTACACATAGTCCAGGGTGCTGCCGGAGTCGAAGCCGGTGTCGAAGCCCAGCTTCACCCCGTCCGACAGCTTGCTGCCCAGGCCCATGCTGGCGCGGGTCATGCGCCAGTACAGGTCGCGCAGCGAGTTGTGGGGCAGCGGTGCGGCGAGGGATTCGGATTCGGCGCAGGTCAGGCCGAACTTGTCGGCGTCCAGCAGGGAAGCACGGTCCAGCGGGTGTTCGAAGTTCTGCAGGATAAAGCGCTTGGCACTGCTCAAGGCCACGGCGCGGTCACGTTCACCCAAGGTGTCGTGAAAGAAGCCGGGGAGGATGTGCAGCTCCTTTTTCAGGCTGCCGAGGCGGTCGAAGAACTGCTGCTGCGGTTTGCGGTGGACCACAAAGTCCGAGCCGGAAACCAGCAACTGGGTTGGCACCTGAATCGCCTGGGCATCGGCTACAACCCGGTCAGCGGCTTCATACAGGCCGAGCAGCACATTCACCGAAATCGCTTTGGTGATCAGCGGATCGCTGTCGTAGGACGCCACGCGTTCCGGGTCATGGCTGAGGAACTTGGCCTTGACGTAGCTGTTGACGAAAAAGTTGCCGCGAAACGTGCGCATCAGCGCCAGGCCGGTCCGGGCGAAAGGCACGTAGAGCTTGACCTTGAAGGCCGGCGAGGCGAGCACCAGGGAACGGATTTTCGGTGCGTAATCGTGGACCCACGTTGCCGCGATCACCGCGCCCACGCTCTGGGCGATGACAGCGAGGTTTTCTTCTTCGATGGCGTAGGTGGCGTGGATGTGGTCACAGAAGGTCTGCACGTCCCGGGCGCTGGTGGCGAAGCTCGGGCTGTCGCCGCGCTCGCCAGGGGATTGGCCGTGGCCGCGGGCGTCCCAGGCGAAGAAGTCGAACTGCGGCAGGTCCAGTTCATCCACCAGGTGGGCGATGCGCCCGGAGTGTTCGTGGCCGCGATGGAACAGCAGGATCGCCTTGCGCGGCGTTCCGTCTGTCGCTGCAGTCGCGGGCCAGTGACGGTAGAAAAGCTCTACGCCGTCATGGGTGCTGAAGGTGTGCTCTTGCTGTTCGCGCATCGCAAAATCCTTATGCAGAAGGAGAGGTCGATTCTTCTTTCAAGCCTTGGCGTACACGGTTGACCAAGGTATAGGCCAACAACGCAGCGACGAGCCACATAACAGCGTCGACCCAAACGGCACCGAGCCAGCCGAGCGCAACGCCGGTGGCCAGCACGCCGAGGACAAACGCCCGGTCACTTTTGCCCATGGGGCCGTCATAGCGCCGCGAAGCGCCCACCATCGGCCCAAGTACGCCGGCGTACTCGCTGAACACCGCCAGCAAGGCCACCAATAGCACCGGCGCCAGGCTCACGCCGGGGATCAGCGCAAACGGCAGGATCAGCGCGCTGTCGGCGATCACATCACAGAGTTCGTTGAGGTAGGCGCCAAGTCGCGACTGCTGGCCGAATTCCCGGGCGAGCATGCCGTCGATGGCGTTGAGGGCCATGCGCAGGATCATCCACACGGGAATCAGCGCAAAGAGCCACAGGTGCTGGGCAAAGCTGGCAATCAGCAGACCCACCAGCAGGGAAATGACCCCGGCCAGCACGGTGATCTGGTTGGCAGTGGTGCCGTTGTCGTAGAGGCGCTGGACCAATGGCCGCAGCAGGTTTTGAAAACGCGGTTTGAGCTGATAGATCGAAATCATGAAGGTGACGCTTCCTTGTCCGTTAACCCGCGAAATACTTTTTCCGGAGTGTGACGATTTATCGCGGCGGACACTAGTGATGGCTCGTGTTTATAGGGGTTTTGTCGTTCTTCATGTGCAATCGAACAAAAAATTCACGCTCTGTGTTATATGGTAACGAATTGTGTACAAGTAGGCGTGTGTGGATGCGAGTGGATCTAGAAGCTGAAGGCGCTGCCGTCGACGGGTTGCCGCGTTTTCAGCAAGGGATGTTTCATGCCCGGCGTTTACGTCAGGCCGGTATCGGCCTGACGGCACTGGCCATCAGCGGCTGGGTGCTGGCGCTGTTTGTGGTGTTGTTTACGCCGCTGTCGATCTGGCCGGTGATGCTCATCAACTGCTCCTCGGCATTGCTGGTGCTGGTGGCCGGGTTGCAGTCAGCCTGGTGGGTGGCCGATTGGCGGGCCCAGGCATTGGAAGGGCTGACGGCGCCACTGATTGAGCCGCCGACGCCTGTGGAAGATTCCGGCTGGTACGACCGCCTGCTTGGCCGCATCAGCAATGGTTGGGGGGGCCTGCTGGCGCAGATCGGTGCGCCAGTGCTGTGGCTGTGCGGCTGGTCCCTGCTGGCATTGCTCAGCATCGTCGAATTCTGGAACCTGGCATTACCGCCTGCTGCGGTAGGCCAGGCCGCGAGTGTCGGCGCGGCAGTCGCGTTGCTGCTGGCCTTTGGTTTGTTGGTATTCGAGCGACGGCTGGCCCAGGAAAGCACCGCCCAGTGGCCGGAAGCCGGGCAACTGGCGCAGTTGAGCCGGGTGGCGATCATCTGCCTGGTGATCAGTGCGATCTGCCTGTTGTTTGCAGGTGAAGAGTCCGTCTGGCCACTGCGCCTCGCGGTGCTGATCGGTTTGCTGCCGGCGCTGGTGGCCCTGGAGTTTCTGCTGCGGGGCGTGCTGTCGCTGTTCAGCCCGCGCCAGGAACGCCTGGAACCCCGGCTGATGGCGCAAAGCTTTATTGCCGACCTGCTGCGCTGGCCGCCGCAACCCTTGCTCGCTTTGCAGCACGAACTGCACAACCGCTTCGGCATCGACCTGCGGCAGATCTGGGCGTTTACCTACATGCGCCGGGCGTTTCTGCCGGTGTTGGTGGTGGTGCTCGCGGTGGGCTGGTTGCTCACGGGCGTGCATGAAGTTGCCCTGCAAGGCCGTGGGATTTATGAGCGCTTTGGCAAACCGGTAGAGGTCTTCGGCCCGGGCTTGCATGTCGGTTTGCCTTGGCCATTGGGCCGAGTGCTGAGTGTGGAAAATGGCGTGGTCCACGAGTTGGCCACCAGCGTCGGTGAAACGGCCACCACCGAGTTGGCGCCCGCCGAGGGCCCGGCACCGTTGATTGCCAATCGTCTGTGGGACGCCAGCCATGTGAATGACAAGTCCCAGGTGATCGCCAGCAGCAGCGGCGACAAGCAGAGCTTCCAGATCGTCAACATGGACGTGCGCTTTGTCTATCGCATCGGCCTGACCGATCAGGCCGCGCTCGCTGCCACTTACAACAGTGCCGATGTGCCCACGCTGATCCGCAGTACGGCCAGCCGCATCCTCGTGCATGACTTTGCCTCGCGCACCCTCGATGAATTACTCGGGGAACAGCGCACCGGCCTCGCCGATGAAATAGGTAAGGCTGTACAAGCCGATTTGCAGACACTCGACAGCGGCGTGGAAATCCTCGCCACGGTGGTGGAAGCCATTCACCCGCCTGCCGGTGCAGCCAACGCCTACCACGGCGTGCAGGCGGCGCAGATTGGGGCCCAGGCGTTGATCTCCCGGGAGCGCGGTGCGGCCAGCGAGCAGACCAACCAGGCGCAGTTGCAAGCCAGTACCGCCCGCGACCAGGCCCAAGCCACGGCCCATGAGGTCAACGCAGGCGCACAAGCGGCGGACCTGCGCTTTGCTGCCGAACAAAAGGCCTACGCCAGCGCCGGCCAGGCATTCGTGCTCGAGCAATACCTCAGCCAACTGAGCCAGGGCCTGTCCCAGGCCAAGTTGCTTATTCTTGATCATCGTCTGGGGGGCAGCAGTGCACCGACGATTGATCTGCGTTCTTTTACTTTGCCGGCCGACCCTTCGGTGCCGCGTAAAGCCGTTCAATAAGGAGTCTGTCTGTTGAGCGCTCATTCTCACGATCATGGTCACCACCACGGCCACCACCATCATCACCATCACGGTGAAGAGCAGGCAGCCGGCCCGTTCCCTTGGCGCCGTATGGCCTGGGCTGTGTTGCTGGTGCTGTTTGCTGTGGCGGCCGCCAGCCTGGTGCAGGTGCGTTCCGGCGAAGCCACGGTGATCACCCGCTTTGGCAACCCAGCACGAGTGCTGTTGGACCCGGGGCTTGGCTGGCGCTGGCCGGCGCCGTTCGAAGCGGCGATCCCGGTGGACCTGCGCTTGCGTACCACCTCCAGCGGTTTGCAGGACGTGGGTACGCGGGATGGCTTGCGGATCATCGTGCAGGCCTATGTGGCCTGGCAGGTCCAGGGCGATGCCGACAACGTGAAACGCTTTATGCGCGCCGTGCAGAACCAGCCGGACGAAGCGGCGCGGCAGATTCGCACCTTTGTCGGCTCGGCCCTGGAAACCACCGCCAGCAGTTTTGACCTGGCCAACCTGGTCAACACCGATGCCAACCAGGTGCATATCGCCGACTTCGAGGCGCAATTGCGCCAGCAGATTGATCAACAATTGCTCACCACTTACGGCGTGCGCGTGGTGCAGGTGGGGATTGAACGGCTGACTCTGCCTTCGGTGACCCTGGCGGCCACCGTCGATCGCATGCGTGCCGAGCGCGAAACCATTGCCACCGAACGCACTGCCGTCGGCAAGCGTGAAGCGGCGCAGATACGCTCCGCTGCCGAGCGTGACGCGCGAATCGTCCAGGCCGATGCCACGGTGAAAGCGGCCGATATCGAAGCGCAATCCCGCGTCGAAGCGGCGCAAATTTACGGCCGGGCCTATGCAGGAAATCCGCAGTTGTACAACTTGCTGCGCTCCCTCGATACCTTGGGTACGGTGGTGACGCCGGGCACCAAAATCATCTTGCGCACTGATGCTGCGCCGTTCCGTGCATTGGTGGACGGTCCCAAGGACGTTCAGCCATGAGTGACGCGTCCAAAGACCGGGACAGCCTCGACAGCCCGTGGATCCAGGCCGGGCGCCTGACCTTCCTCGCGCTGTACGCGGTGACCGTGCTGGCGGCGCTGGCCTGGGCATTTTCCAATGTGCGGCAGATCGACCCGCAGAACCGGGCCGTGGTGTTGCACTTCGGCGCGCTGGACCGGATTCAGAACGCCGGGTTACTGCTGGCCTGGCCGCGTCCGTTCGAACAGGTCGTGCTGCTGCCAGCGGCTGACCGCGTGATCGAGCGCCGGGTGGAAAACCTGCTGCGCTCGGATGCCGCGATCCAGGCCGACCGCGTGGCCAGTCTGGCCACGCCCCTGAGTGATGCGCTGGCGGGCTCCGGTTATCTGCTGACCGGTGACGCCGGTGTGGTGCAACTGGATGTGCGGGTGTTCTACAAGGTCACCGAGCCTTACGCCTTTGTGTTGCAGGGTGATCATGTGTTGCCGGCGCTGGATCGGTTGGTCACCCGAAGCGCCGTGGCCCTCACGGCGGCGCGGGACCTGGACACCATTCTGGTTGCTCGCCCCGAGCTGATCGGCGCCGACAACCAGGCCGCCGAACGCCGTGAACGCCTGCGCGGTGATCTGGTGCAAGGCATCAACCAGCGCCTGGTGGACTTGGCGTCTACCGGCCTGGGTTTGGGCATCGAAGTTACCCGGGTCGATGTGCAATCGAGCTTGCCAAGCCCGGCAGTGAATGCCTTCAACGCGGTACTGACCGCCAGCCAGCAAGCCGACAAGGCTGTAGCCAATGCCCGCACCGACGCGGAGAAACTGACCCAGGGCGCCACTCAGGACGCCGATCGACTGGTGCAGGTGGCCCACGCCCAGGCCAGTGAGCGCCTGGCCAATGCCCAGGCACAAACCGCCACCGTCGCCAGTCTGGCCCAGGTCAAAGATCCAGGCCTGTTGCTACGCCTGTACCGCGAACGCTTACCGAAGATCCTCGGTCAAGCCGGCTCCGTGACCACGGTCGACCCTAAAGACGATTCCCGCCTGATTATTCAGGGAGCTGAACAATGACCGCTCACGCTGCGCCGATGCTGACATCGGCCGAACAACGCAGCGCCGCTCGCCAATTGACCTTGGCCATGCTGGCCCTCGGCTTGCTCGCATTGGGTCTGGTCTGGCGCTGGCTGTCTCCGGATCAAACCGGCGTGAGCCAACTGTTGCTGGGCGTCGCCTCGTTATTGGTGGCCGTGCCAGTGATGCGTTCGGCCTGGTACAGCCTGCGTTACCCGAGCCTGCATGGCATCACTGACCAATTGATCGCCCTGGCGATGTTGGGTGCCTGGGCCACCGGTGACCTGCTGACCGCCGCCTTGCTGCCGATCATCATGATCTTCGGCCATGTGCTGGAAGAGCGCAGCGTGATCGGTTCTCAAGAGGCCATCCATGCCCTGGGCAAGCTGACCCGCAGCCATGCCCGTCTGGTGCAGGCCGACGGAACCATTGTGGAAGTGGACAACGGCACCTTGAAGACCGGCGATATCGTTGAGGTGCGCGCCGGTGACCGGGTGCCGGCCGATGGCGTGGTGCTGTCGGGGCAGGCCAGTCTGGATACCGCGCCGATTACCGGTGAATCGGTGCCGCTGGAAGCCAGCGTGGGCGTGCAGGTGTTTGGTGGCGCGATCAACCTCGATGGCTTGCTGCGTCTGGAAGTGACCCGTACCGGCAACGAGTCGACCTTGGGCAAGGTCATCGCCCTGATGCAAAGTGCCGAGCGTTCCAAGCCGCCGATCACCCGGCTGTTGGAGCGGTATGCCGGCAGCTACATGGTGTTGGTGTTGCTGCTGGCGGCAGTCACCTGGTTTGTGACCAATGACGCCCAGGCCATGCTGGCGGTGCTGGTGGCGGCGTGTCCGTGTGCGTTGGTGTTGTCGGCGCCGGCCACGGCGATTGCCGGGATTGCCGTGGCGGCACGGCATGGGATTTTGATTCGCAGCTCGGCGTTTCTCGAAGAGCTGGCAGACCTGACGTCCCTGGTGGTCGACAAGACCGGCACCCTGACGTTTGGCACCTTGCGTTTGCAATCCATGGAGACCTCGGCGCCGGATCGCCAAGTACTACTGAACCTGGCGGCCAGCCTCGGCTCAGCCAGCAGCCATCCGGTCAGCCGGGCGCTGGCCGGGCTCGCGACGCAAGAACAGATGCTGGGGCTGTCGGATATTCGCGAGCGCCAGGGTTTGGGCGTGGTGGCGCAGACCGAACAGGGTGAAGCGGCCCTCGGTCGGCCGGAGCTGTTTGAGCAACTGGGTATTGCGACCACGACGGTGCCCAATCATGACGGTCCGATTGCTGGGCTGGCGCTTGATGGGCAGTTCCTTGCCTGGTTGTTGCTCGCTGACAGCGTCAAGCCGGAAGCGCGTCAGGCCATGAAGGAGCTGCGGGAACTGGGCCTTGGCCGTCAGTTACTGCTGACCGGCGACCGCCAGAGCGTGGCCGATAGCCTGGCGCTGGAAGTGGGCATCAGCGATGTCGAAGCCCAGGCCTTGCCTGAAGACAAACTCAACCGCGTGCTGGGGGAAATCGGCAGTGGGTTCCGCCCGATGGTGGTGGGCGACGGGATCAACGATTCCCTGGCCCTCAAGGCTGGCGTGGTGGGCGTGGCCATGGGCGCGGGCGGGGCGGACATCGCCCTGGCCTCGGCGGATGTGGTGCTGATCGGCAGCGACCTGCGGCGCCTGGGTACCTGTGTGCGGCTGAGTCGTCAGTGCCGGCATACGTTGCAGGTCAATGTGATCATCGGCCTGGGCTGGACCCTGGCGATTGTGGTGTTCGCCGCCTTCGGCTGGTTGGGTGCGGCGGGGGCAATGATTGCGGCGGTGCTGCATAACCTGAGTACCTTGCTGGTACTGGGTAACGCCGGGCGTTTGTTGCGGTTTCAGGAACCGTTGATGAAGCTTGAGGAATAAATTTCAGAAAATTTTCAGGCCCGATGTAACGGCACCCGAGCACCTCACTCTAGTGCTGTGTCGGGACTGAACAATCCGTTTAGCCGACTCCATTACCGATCATGAGGAACACAAGAATGAACATTAAATCCGCTGCTGCTGGTGCCGCCTTCGCTATCGCTGCTGCTGGCATGTTTGCCGGTGTCGCCACCCAGGTGCAGGCTGCAGATGCCCAGGTTCATTGCTACGGCGTCACTTCCTGCAAAGGCATGAACGATTGCAAGACCGCTGAAAACGCCTGTAAAGGTCAGGCTGTTTGCAAGGGTCACGGCTTCAAGGCAATGACCAAGGCTGCCTGTGATGCGGCTGGTGGCAAAGTCGGCGAATAACTGACAACAGAGTGCAACCGCAGCGGGTCTACCGCCGCTGCGGACACTTCTCCCAGGAGTTCGCGATGTCCACCTCCCTCCCGACTTTGGGCTACGGCCTGGGTTTACGCAGCGAGTACTACCAGCAGATTCTTGAACAATCCCCTGCGGTGGATTGGTTCGAGGTGATCTCCGAGAATTATCTGGTCCAGGGCGGTAAAGCCTTGTACTACCTGGATGCGATAGCCGAGCGTTATCCCCTGGTGATGCATGGTGTGTCCCTGTCCATCGGCGGGCCCCATGCCCTCGATATCGACTACCTGAAGCAAATAAAACAACTGGCCGAGCGGGTCCAACCGGCGTGGATCTCCGATCACTTGTGCTGGAGCCGCGGTAGCGCGCACCAGTTGCATGACCTGTTGCCACTGCCTTACACCGAAGAAAGTCTGTACCACGTCGCCGGTCGTGTGCGGCAGGTGCAGGATGTGTTGCAGCGTCCCTTGGTACTGGAAAACGTCTCCAGTTATGTGCGATCCAAGGCGGATGAATTCACCGAGTGGGAATTCCTCAACGCCCTGACCCACCTCAGCGGTTGCCAGCTATTGCTGGACGTCAACAACGTCTACGTCAGCTCCCGCAACCATGGCTTTGATGCCTGGACCTTTATCCGCAACCTGCCTCCCGAGAGCATCCGCCAACTGCACTTGGCCGGGCACATGGATTATGGCGATTATGTGATCGATACCCATGATCACCCGGTGTGTGATCCGGTCTGGGCGCTGTATCAACAAACCCTGGAACACCTGGGCCCGGTCTCGACGCTGCTGGAGCGTGATGACCACTTTCCACCCTTTGAAGAGCTGCTCACCGAGTTGGCCAAGGCCCGGGAGCTGGGGGCGACGGCCCTGGGCAGGAGAGCTTTATGCGCCTGACCGACTGGCAGTTGGCGTTTGAACAACATCTGTTATCAGAGACCGTCAACAGCAGCTTCAGCGCCACGTTACTCGGCGGCCCGACGCTGGATGTCGACACCGGCCTTGCGATCTACCACAACGCCTACCACGCCCGATTGCAGGACGTGCTGCGCGATGATTTCAGCGCTGTGTGGTATTGGCTGGGGGACGATGAGTTTGCGCAGTTGAGCGGGGCCTATATTCGCCGTTATCCCTCTGCTCATTACAGTTTGCGTTGGTTCGGCGAGCGGTTTCCCGGGTTTATCCTTGAACACCTGATCGCTGAGCAAAGCGCGCCGCTGGTCGAGCTGGCACGTCTTGAATGGGCGTTTACCCTGGCCTTCGATGCGCCACAAGGCGAGCCGCTGATGTTGCAGGACATGGCGCAGTTGCCTCCCGAGGACTGGCCTGGTTTACAGGTGCAGTTGGCGCCTTCGGTGCAGCAGAGGCTATGTCATTTCAACAGTGTGGCGATCTGGCGATCGAGCAAGAACGAGGCGGACTTTCCTGGCAGTGACGCATTGACTGAGGCCCAGGTTTGCCTGATCTGGCGCCACCAGAATGTGTGCCAGTACCGCACCCTGGAACCGGCCGAAGCCTGGGCCTTGATGGGCATGGTGACCACCGGCTGGAGTTTTTCAGAACTGTGCGCCGAGTTGGCAGTCACTTATCAAGAGGGCGCGCCATTGCAAGCGGTGACCTGGCTGAAACAGTGGGTCCAGGACGGTTTGCTCCAACTGCGGGCACCATAGAAAAGGGCTATCAATTCGATAGCCTCCTACTTTTTCCCTGGATGGTCTACCCTCTCAGCAGACGTCTGAAACAAGGGGGGACTACTCATGCTCGCGCAACTTCCACCGGCCTTACAGAATCTTCAGCTTCCGCTGCGTCTGCGACTCTGGGACGGCCATGAATTCAACTTGGGCCCGGAGCCCAGCGTCACCATTGTGGTCAAGGATCCCATGATGGTCACGAAGCTGACTCATCCAACGCTCGATTCCCTGGGCGAAGCGTTTGTCGAGGGTAAACTGGATCTGGAAGGATCCATCGCCGAAGTGATCCGGGTGTGTGACGAGTTGAGTCACGCCCTGATTGATGACGACGAGGGGAGTCGTCCGGTGCGCTCGATCCACGACAAGGCCACTGACGCAGCGGCTATTTCCTATCATTACGACCTGTCGAATGCGTTCTACCAGCTCTGGCTGGACCGCGACATGGCCTATTCCTGCGGGTATTTCGAGACCGGCAGCGAATCCCTCGATCAAGCCCAGCAAGATAAATTCCGCCACCTGTGCCGCAAATTGCGGCTGCAGCCGGGGGAGTATTTGCTGGACGTGGGCTGCGGTTGGGGAGGGCTGGCGCGTTATGCCGCGCGCGAGTTCGGGGTCAAGGTGTTTGGTATCACCCTGAGCAAGGAGCAGTTGGAACTGGCCAAGGAGCGGGTGAAGGCCGAAGGACTGGAAGATCAAGTAGAACTGCAACTGCTGGATTACCGCGACCTGCCGCAAGACGGTCGTTTCGACAAGGTGGTCAGCGTGGGCATGTTCGAACACGTCGGCCATGCCAACCTGGCGCAATACTGCCAGACCTTGTTCGGCGCGGTGCGTGAGGGTGGCCTGGTGATGAACCATGGCATTACCGCCAAGCACACCGATGGCAGGCCTGTGGGCCGTGGCGCCGGTGATTTTATCGAGCGTTATGTGTTCCCCAACGGCGAGTTGCCGCACCTGTCGATGATGACTGCCGAGATCAGTGAGGTGGGATTGGAAGTGGTCGACGTGGAAAGCCTGCGCCTGCACTACGCCCGTACCCTGGATCATTGGAGCGAGCGCCTGGAAGACAACCTGGAAGCGGCGGCGAAGATGGTGCCGGAGCAGGCATTGCGGATCTGGCGGTTGTACTTGGCGGGTTGCGCGTATGCGTTTGCCCGGGGCTGGATCAACCTGCATCAGATCCTGGCGGTGAAACCGCATGCCGATGGCAGCCATGAATTGCCATGGACGCGGGATGATCTGTATCGCTGAATCACACTGAACCTTGTGGGAGCCGGGCTTGCCCGCGATGCAGGCGCCGCGGTTTATCGAGTAAATCGCGGTGATGCTATCGCAGGCAAGCCAGCTCCCACATGTGTTTCGGTGTGAGCCTACAAAATCGGTGAAATAAGCCGCGCGACCCGCATGCCCAGTTGTTGCAGGCGGTGGGTCTGGCGGTTTTCTTCCTGGCTGATTTCATGGGCCAGGGCGAAGTCGTCCATCAGCATGTGCTCCACTTGGCTGGCAAACGTCTTGTCCACCGTCAGCAACATCACTTCGAAGTTGAGCCGGAACGAGCGGTTGTCCAGGTTGGCACTGCCAATGGCGCTGATCTCGCTGTCCACCAACACCACTTTCTGATGCAGGAAGCCCGGCGTGTAGCGGAACACCCGCACTCCGGCGCGCACTGCTTCAATGGCGTACAGGCTGGAGGCGGCGTAGACGATGCGGTGATCAGGCCGTGACGGCAGCAGCAAGCGCACATCCACCCCGCGTAATACCGCCAGCCTCAGCGCGGAAAATACCGCTTCATCGGGGATAAAGTACGGGCTGGTGATCCACACCCGCTCGGTGGCCGCATGAATCGCCTCGACGAAAAACAGCGAGCAGGTTTCATAGGGATCGGCCGGACCGCTGGCCAGCAATTGGCAGAGCACGCCGTCATCCGGGTAGGTGTCGGGAAGGAGCAGCGGCGGCAGTTCCCGCGCGGCCCAGAACCAGTCTTCGGCAAACGATTCCTGCAGGCACGCCACGACCGGGCCGCTGACCTGCACGTGTGTATCACGCCAGGGCGCCAGGGGCGGACTCTTGCCCATGTATTCGTCACCCACGTTGTGGCCGCCGACAAATCCGGTGATGCCATCGACCACGACGATCTTGCGGTGGTTACGGAAGTTGACCTGGAAGCGGTTGAGCCAGCCACTGCGGGTGGCGAATGCCTTCACCTGCACCCCCGCGTCCCGCAGCGATTGCACATAGCGATGGGGCAGGGAATGGCTGCCGATACGATCGTAAAGCACGTAAATGGCAACGCCTTCGGCGGCTTTTTCCTTGAGCAGGGTGTGCAGTTGGCGGCCGAGTTCATCGTCATGAATGATGAAAAACTGGACCAGCACCGCCGTTTTCGCCGAACGAATCGCCTCGAAAATCGCGCCGAAGGTGGCGTCGCCATTGATCAGCAAGCGCACCTGATTGTTCGCCAGGCAAGGCATGCGGCCCAATTTGGGCATGGCCCGCAAGGACGCATAGGCATGGGAGTTACGGGCGGCCAGCGCTTCCTCGACCCAAGGCCGCCAGTTCAGCTCGGTGATTGCCTTGTGCATTTCCTGGTTGGCCTGACGACGGGCCTGAATATAGGCGTCGAAGGTGCTACGGCCGAAGATCAGGTAAGGGATCAGTGTCAGGTAGGGAATGAACATCAAGGACAAGGCCCAGGCAATCGAGCCTTGGGCGGTCCTGACGGTGAGCACCGCGTGGATGGCGGCGAGGGTTCCCAAAAAATGCAGCGTGGCAATGAAGTAGCCGAGCAGGTGCGGGCCAAAAAAATCCATGGAGAACGTGACTCCTGACAATCCAATGCGTAACAGACCATGTTCGGCCATGAATGTCGCTATTTTATTTGCTGTGCAACACTGGCGGCTTTGCGGCGTCTAACGCCGACAATTGTCCAGGAGTTACCCGATGAAGGCTCGTCTGCTTGGTTTGGCCATGGTTTTTGGTTTATCGCTGCCGGTGGCGGCACATGCACAGATGCTGGCGCCGGGCTTGTGGGAATTGACCACCAGCAATATGAAAGTCGATAACCAGGCCCTGCCGGACCTGTCGCTGATCCTCGGTCAACTGAAGCAACAGATGACCCCGGAACAGCAGGCCATGCTGGAAAAGCAAGGCATCACCATGGCCGGCAAAGGTGTTCAGGTCTGCCTGACACCCGCCCAGGTGGCGTCCGATTCAATCCCGCTGACCGACCCGCAGTCGGGCTGCAAACAGGAAGTGACGGACAAGACCGGCAACCAGTGGAAATTCCGTTTCAGTTGCCCGAAAGCCCAAGGCACTGGCGTGGCGACATTCCAGAGCCAGAAGGCATTCACTACCACGGTTAACGGTACGTTCAATGCCACAGGTATTCAGCAAAACGGCAGCCTGGACACGAGTGCGCAGTGGCTGGGCAGCAATTGCGGCACCGTCAAACCTCGCGCTTAACGCTGGAAATGCAGAGGCAAGCCCTGGCAACTGTCGTGTACCCGTGCGTCGTGCCAGGCCAAGTGACCGGAGACCAGGGTGGTGCTGACGCTGTGACGGAAGCTGCGTTCGGCGAAGGGTGTCCAGCCACAGCGGGCGAGAACCGGCTCGCTGCCGACAGGCTTGCCATGGGGTTCGGGTTTGATCAGCACCAGATCGGCCCAGTAGCCTTCGCGCAGGTAGCCGCGGTCGGGGATGGCGAACAGGTCGGCCACGCGATGGCTGGTTTTTGCCACCAGCGTGGTCAGCGGTAACAGGCCATCGGCCACCAGTTCCAGCAGTGCCGGCAGGGCATGTTGCACCAGCGGCAAGCCCGAGGGCGCCTCGCGGTAGGGCAGCTGTTTTTGCGCCCAGGTATGCGGCGCGTGATCGCTGCCAATCACATCCAGACGATCGCTCAACAAGGCCAGGCGCAGGGCATTGCGGTCGGCGCGGGTCTTGATTGCCGGGTTGCATTTGATCTGGTGGCCGAGGCGCGCGTAGTCGCGGTCATCGAACAGCAAATGGTGCAGGCAGACTTCGGCGGTGATGCGCTTTTGCGCCAGAGGTTTGTCTTCGAACAGTACCAACTCCCGCGCGCTGGTGATGTGCAACACGTGCAGGCGAGTACCGTGGCGGCGGGCCAGTTCCACGGCGAGGGAAGAGGAGCGATAGCACGCTTCGGCGTCGCGAATCAGTGGGTGCGCCACGGCAGGAATACTGTCGCCGAATCGATTCCTTAGGCGTTGCTCGTTGGCCAGGATGCTTGGCGTGTGTTCGCAGTGCGCCAGGAGAATGGTCGGCACCTCGGCGAACAGACGCTCCAGAATCCGTGGGTCGTCCACCAGCATATTGCCGGTAGAGGCGCCCATGAACACCTTAACCCCAGCCACTTCGCGTGGATCGAGGGCGGCGACGGTATCGAGATTGTCGTTGCTCACACCAAAGTGAAAACCATAGTTGGCCACCGAATGCAGGGCGGCGCGGCGCTTTTTATCGGCCAGGGCTTCCAGGGTCAGAGTCGCCGGTCGGGTGTTGGGCATGTCCATGAAACTGGTGATACCACCGGCGACGGCGGCTCGGGACTCGCTGTAGAAGCTGCCTTTGTCCGGTGCGCCGGGCTCGCGGAAATGCACCTGGTCGTCGATCATTCCCGGCAGCAGCCATTGGCCTCGGGCGTCGATTTCCACGGGTGCGTTTTCGCCTTCGATGCTGCTGGCGATCTTCTCGATACGGCCATTGGCAACCAGCAGGTCGGCGTCGAATTCCTGGCCTTCATTCACCAGGCGGGCATTGCGGATCAGCAGGCGGCTCATGGTCAGAACTCGTTTTGCAGGGCTTTGTAACCGCGTACCAGGTCGACATTGGTGCGGGCCACGTCCTCGGAAAACTCCGAGGCGCTGACGCTCACCGGTGGGAACTGCGACAGGTCGGTGTTGGGGCCGATGCGGGTGGTGGAGGGCACGTAGAACGCGGCGGGCAAGTCGCGGCCGTCGACCACCGAGTTATGACGCACCACACAGCCATCACCGACCGCGCAGTTGAACAGCACGCTGTTGAAGCCGATAAACACCCGGTCGCCGACGGTGCAGGGGCCGTGGACGATAGAGCGGTGGGCGATGGAGGTGAATTCGCCAATGGTGACGGCGGCGCCGGACTTGGAGTGGATCACCACGCCGTCCTGGATATTGGAGTTGGCGCCAATGGTGATCGGATCCATGTCGCCGGTTGCGTCGACTTCGTCGGCGCGGATCACGGCGTAGGGACCGACGAAGACGTTCTCGCCGATGATGACCTTGCCGCAGATGATGGCGGTCTTATCGACGTAGGCCGATTCGGCAATGATGGGCAGATCGCCGGAAGGGTTTTTGCGGATCATGCGGCAGGTTCCTTGAGAGGCGCGGTGATGATGTGCACTTCGCCGCCAGCAATGGCGTTGTAGAAGCAGGAGGGTCGACCGGTATGACAGGCCGGGCCTTGCTGGTTGACGATCAGCAGTACCGCATCGCCATCGCAGTCCAGGCGCGCCTCCACCAATTGCTGGCGATGACCGGAGGTTTCACCCTTGCGCCACAGTTGCTGGCGCGAGCGCGACCAGTAGCAAACTTGTCCGGTGGCCAGGGTTTCATTGAAGGCTTGGCGGTTCATCCAGGCCAGCATCAATACTTCGCCGCTACCGTGTTGCTGGGCGATGGCGGCAATCAGGCCATCGCTGTTCCACGGCAGGGCATCGAGCACCGAATCGAGCGGAAAGCGGCTGCCCAAGGCAGCCTCTTCCAGATCGAGCATGCTCAGGGTCATGGCTTGCTCAAGGCTGCGTACAAGGTGTTGAGGTTGTATTCGAACAGCCCGGTAAAGGTGCTGGCCGGACCTTCTGCCGCCAAGGCATCGGAGTACAGCGTGCCGCCGATGTGGGCGCCACTTTCGTCGGCAATCTGTTTGAGTAGGCGCGAGTCCTTGATGTTTTCCATGAACACGGCTTTGACGTGGTCGTTGCGGATCTGAGTGATCAGCGCGGCAACTTCGGCGGCCGACGGCTCACGTTCGGTGGACAAACCTTGAGGGGCCATGAAGTCGATGCCGTAGGCCTGGCCCAAGTAACCGAAGGCGTCATGGGAGGTGACGATGCGACGGTTGCCCGGTGGCAGCGAACCGAACTTGTCCTTGGCCAGGGCGAGCAGGCGGTAGATCTCTTTCAGGTAGACCTGGCTGTTGTGCTGGTAGTCGGCCTTGTTGGCCGAGTCGGCCGCGATCAGTGCCTTGGTGATGTTACTCACATAAATTTCGGCGTTGGCCAGGTTATGCCAGGCGTGAGGGTCGGGGATGGTGTCGCCGTCTTCCTCCATGGTGCGAGCGATCACGCCTTTGCTGGCGGTGACCACGGTGGCTTTGGTCTCGGTGCTGGTGACCAGGCGATCCAGCCATGGCTCGAAACCGAGGCCGTTCTTGATGATCAGCCGGGCCTTGAGCAGGGCCTTGGCGTCGTCGGGTGTGGGTTCATACGTGTGGGCGTCGGCGTCGGGGCCGACCATGTTACTGATCTGAATATGATCGCCACCGATCTGGTGGGTCATGTCGTTGAGGATGCTGAAGCTGGTGACCACCTGAAGCTTGTCGGCCGCCTGGGCAGTCGCGAACGACAGCGCCAGCAAGACACTGAATAGCATGAGTAGAGCGCGCATCGGGAAACACCTCATTGGGATGTAAGCAAAGGCGGGCGGCGCAGCAAGCCGTGCACCGGACCGAAGACCACGGACAGCAGGTACAAGCCACCAGCCACCAGCACAATCGCCGGGCCGCTGGGCAGCGAGTAGTAGAACGACAGCAACAAACCAAGCCACACCGACAGGCATCCCAGCACCGCCGATACCGCGATCAATACCGGCAGGCGCCGGCTCCAGAAGCGTGAAGCAATGGCTGGCAACATCATCAAGCCCACCACCATCAAGGCGCCGATCGCCTGGAAGCCGATCACCAGATTCAGCACCACCAGGGTCAGGAACACGCCATGGGCCAGTGGGCCGAGACGGCTGACGGTTTGCAGGAACAGTGGGTCGAGGGTGTCCAGCAAGAGTGGTTTGTAGATCAGCGCCATGGCGATCAGGCTGAAACCAGAAACCCAGAGCATGCCGGTGAGGGTCGGGCCATCTACCGCCAGGGCCGAGCCGAACAGCAGGTGCAGCAGGTCCAGGCGTTTACCGGCGATGCCGAGGATCAGCACGCCGCTGGCCAGAGAAATTGGGTAGATGGCGGCGAGGCTGGCGTCTTCCTTCAGTCCTGTTCGACGGGTTATCCACGCCGCGAGGCCGGCCATGCTCAGGCCGGCGCCGAGGCCGCCGATGGTCAGCGCGGGCAGGCTGAGGCCGGCGAACCAGAAGCCTAGCGCCGCGCCGGGCAAGATGCCGTGGGCCACGGCGTCACCGATCAGGCTCATGCGGCGCAGGATCAGAAACACCCCGAGTGGCGCTGTGCTGCAGGCCAGGACCAAGCCGCCAAGCAAGGCTCGGCGCATGAACACAAAGTCGTGGAAGGGCAGCCACAGGTGGGCGGTGAAGTGCATCAGGCCACCTGCGTTTGCGGTTGCTGGAGGATCAGTTCTTTGCTGGGCGCCAGCATGCAACCACTGCTTTTAATCAACAGCGCCTGGGGAACATGTTGGCGCACAGCACTCAGGTCATGGCACACCACGACCAGCGTGCGGCCCTCGGCATGCCAGGCATGGATGTGTTTCCACAGCAGGATTTGGCCTTGTTCGTCGAGGGCGGCGTGGGGTTCGTCGAGCAACAGCACTGGCGCCTCCGCCAGGCTCATGCGGGCGAGCAAGGCACGTTGCAGTTCGCCGCCGGAAAGGGCCATCAACGGGCGGTGCTCCAAGCCGCTCAGGCACCAGTCTTCCAGTACCGCTTGCAGGCGTTGGCTGCGTTGTTGCGGTGTTTGTTTGCTGCCCCAGAAGCCTGCGGCCACGAGCTCTTGCAGGCTGATGGGGAACTGGCGATCCAGGTGTTGTTGCTGGGGTAGGAACGACAGGCTGCCGCGTCGTGGAACATCCAGGATGACTTTCCCGGCAAGAGGCTTTTGCAAACCGGCGATGACTTTCAGCAGGCTGCTTTTACCGGAACCGTTGGCGCCGATCACGCCGGTGAGGCTGCCTTGGGCCAGTTCGAAATCCACGGCAGGCGTCAGCGGTTGGCCGGGAGCGCCCCAGCGCAGTGCTTTGCAGGTAATCATTCGGAGAGCCTCGTCCAGCGGCTTTCAGCCACGGCATCGTGCGCGTGCAGGCTTTCGGCGTGGATCACTTTCAGGTGGAAGGCTTTGACTGCATCCGAGCGTTTCAAGGCGAGGTTAAGGCGTCGGGCGGCGTCTTCGCAGAACATCAGGTTCTGGCCGTTGGCCAAGGCGAAGGCTTGTTCGTCCGCGCGTTTCACGGCGGTTTGCACGGCGGTGCCGAGGGCTGCTTCGGCGTTGTTGATCAGTTCTGTCAGTGGCAGCGTCTGTTGGTTGTCTTGCAAATGGATCTGTAGCTGCGCACTGCTGCGCTGGCTGTGGGGCGTGGCGACGATGCCGTTTGCGCTGCCGAGCCAGGTCAGGACGTGTTCATGCTGTAACGACGTGTTGGCGAAGTCTTCGATAAATTGCTGCTGAATCAACTGCCTGGCGAGGGCGGCAGAGCAGGGGCAAGTTGAGGAGTAGGTAACGTCAATTTTTAGTTCCACGTGGAACATCTGGTTTTCCAGGCGCGCTTCGATGCTCACCGGATAGGTCTTCCAGCCGGCCAGTGGACTGACCAGAGCGGGTCGCTTGAGCAGCAAATCCGTGTGAATCCGCAGGTAGGCGTTGTGGGACAAACCCTCATGGCTGTCGAGGAAGCGCTGTAACACTTGGCGTAACAGGGCAGGTGTCAGGCTTTCTTGTTCAAGCATTTCCAGCGCCAGGTACAGCCGCGACATATGAATGCCGCGTGCCTCGCCGTCGTCCAGGCTGACACCTGCATCGGCCTTGGCACTCAGGTGCTGGCCGTCAATCAGGATGGGAAGGGCAATGCCGCACATGCCTACCCATTCGAGCGGCAAGGCTTGGCGGGAAGCCTGCGCGGCGATGTCCGGCAGAGTCAGCGCATTCATGAACAGGTCCATCGTTTGAAATAAAAAGACATGTTATATTATAACGATTGAGTCGACGATGGTTTTTCTACTTCAGTCTTTTATTCAGTCATGTCGAGTACGGACGCTCCCCCATTTGCGGTATATGCCATGCACAGACGTCAACTCCTCAACCTGCTGCTGGCCAGCGCAGTGTTCACCTTGCCCTTCGGCGTTTCGGCCACGCAGATTCGCAATGCCCGCCTATGGCGTTCGGATGACAAGTTGCGGCTGGTGTTCGATCTCAGCGGGCCGGTGCAGTACAAGACTTTTTCCCTGACCGCGCCGGAGCGGTTGATCATCGACCTCTCTGGCTCGAAGCTGAGTGGCGATTTCAGTCAACTGGCGTTAGCCAACAGCGGCATTACCTCGATTCGATCCGGGCATTTCGGTCAGGGCGATACGCGGATCGTCCTGGATCTCGCCGCGCCGATGCAGCTCAACAGTTTTTTGTTGCCGCCGCAGGATGGCCAGGGCCATCGCCTGGTACTGGATTTGACCCGTGCCACGAAGGCGCCTCTACAGATCGCCGCCGCTGCGGCGCCATTGGCGGTGGTACCGACGGACAAGGCACACCCCAAGCGCGACATCATCGTGGTGGTCGATCCCGGCCACGGTGGCAAGGACCCAGGCGCCATTGGCTCCAAGGGCGAGCGGGAAAAAGATGTGGTGTTGTCGATCGCCCAATTGCTGGCCAAACGTTTAAAGCGTGAGAAGGGTTTTGACGTGAAACTGGTGCGCAACGACGACTTTTTTGTGCCGCTGCGCAAACGGGTAGACATTGCTCGCAAGCACAAGGCCGACATGTTCATCTCGGTACACGCCGATGCGGCGCCACGGCTCACTGCCTCTGGTGCATCGGTTTACGCCTTGTCTGAAGGCGGCGCGACGTCTGCCACCGCTCGCTTCATGGCACAACGGGAAAACGGCGCCGACCTGCTGGGCGCGACCAGCTTGCTCAATCTCAAGGACAAGGACCCGATGTTGGCCGGGGTGATTCTCGACATGTCGATGAATGCGACCATCGCCGCCAGCCTGCAACTGGGTGGCACGGTGCTGGGCAGTTTGGCGGGGATTACCACGCTGCATCAAAAGCGTGTGGAACAGGCAGGATTCGCAGTGCTCAAGTCACCGGACGTGCCGTCGATACTTGTGGAAACCGGCTTCATTTCCAACGCTCGCGACAGTCAGCGGCTGGTCACGGCGCGCCATCAGCAAGCGGTGGCAGACGGTTTGTTTGAAGGTTTACAGCGTTACTTCCAGAAGAATCCACCGGTCAACAGCTACATGGCCTGGGCCCAGGAGCAGAAGAAAGGTCAGGTTTAACAGCCGGTCATTCGGCTGCACGTGAATTTGGCACTGGCCCCTCCGGAACTGGAAAACCGGTTGATGGTGGTCCAGCCCACGCGCCTCGTGTAGCCGACCCACGCCTCACCATCGGATGCCAACCCGGTAAAGAACGTCAGTTGCCCATAGCGGCTGTTGGTCTGCGCCCAATAGCGTTTGCCGATCACCTCGAAACCCCGCAAATACGTGGTGCTGCCGGCGGTGGCGACGCTATAGGCGTTGCCCTCGGCATCCACACATGACAACAGGTTGGCGCTGCGCGTGCAGGTGGCCAGTAGGCTCGGCGCCTGGGCGCTGGCGTGGGTTGCAGCTACCAGCAACAGGCCGCACAACAGGTATTTCATAGGCGTTCCCGGGGATTGATGGGCTCAAGCATTGCGCCCTTCGTCGCGGGGAGCAAGCGAGGATTGGCTTATTTGTATTGTTATACTATAACATCAAATAAAGCCTGACCCGTGAACCCTGCCCATGACTGAACAAGACCTCCTCGCCCAATCGCCCAACGATTACATGAATGAAGCCCAGCAAGGTTTCTTTCGCGAGCTATTGCTGGCCCAGCGCGATGAGCTGCAAGCGCGCATCGATGCCGAATTCATGGTGCTGCGTGAGCAAGAACCCAGCAGCGACCCCGCCGACGTCGGCAGCGCCGAAGAGCAACGCCAGTGGCAATTACGCCTGCTGGAGCGCGAGAAAAAGCTCCTGGACAAGATCGATGACGCCCTGGAAAACCTGGCCCGCGGTGAGTACGGCTGGTGCCGTGAAACCGGCGAGGCCATTGGCCTACAGCGCCTGTTGCTACGGCCTACGGCCACCCTGTGTATCGAAGCCAAAGAACGTGAAGAGCTGCGCGAACGCCATCGACGGGCGATTTGACCGGCCAACCTGATGAGGACTACCTGATGCCCAATCGTCTCCCCGTTACTGTGCTGTCCGGCTTTCTCGGCGCCGGTAAAAGCACGCTGCTCAACTATGTTCTGCGCAATCGCGAAAACCTGCGGGTGGCGGTGATTGTTAATGACATGAGCGAAATCAATATTGATGGCAGCGAGGTCCAGCGCGACGTTACCCTCAACCGCTCCGAAGAAAAGCTGGTGGAGATGAGCAACGGCTGCATCTGCTGCACCTTGCGTGAAGACTTGCTCGAAGAAGTCGGAAAGCTCGCCAGGGACGGTCGGTTCGATTACCTGTTGATCGAGTCCACCGGTATTTCCGAGCCGCTGCCGGTGGCTGAAACCTTCACCTTTCGCGATGAAAACGACCAGAGCCTGGCGGACATCGCGCGCCTCGACACCATGGTCACCGTGGTGGATGGCATGAATTTCCTGCTCGACTATCAGGCTGCGCAAAGCCTGGCGTCGCGCGGCGAAACCCTCGGTGAAGAGGACGAACGCTCCATCACCGACTTGCTGATCGAGCAGATCGAGTTCGCTGACGTGATCCTTATCAGCAAGATCGATCTGATCAGCCGCGATGAGCGTCAGGAGCTGATGGCGATCCTCGAACGCCTCAATTCCCAGGCAGAAATCATCCCCATGGTCATGGGTGAAGTGCCGCTGGCCAAGATCCTCAACACCGGCCGTTTCGACTTCGAGCGTGCAGCCCAGGCACCGGGCTGGCTGCAGGAATTGCGCGGCGAGCATGTGCCGGAGAGCGAAGAATACGGTATCGCTTCTACCGCTTATCGCGCACGCCGCCCGTTCCACCCCCAGCGTTTTTTCGACTTCATTGATCGTCCATGGGTCAACGGCAAGTTGCTGCGCTCCAAAGGGTTTTTCTGGCTGGCCAGCAAGCACCAGGACGCTGGCAGTTGGTCCCAGGCCGGTGGCTTGATGCGTCATGGCTTTGCCGGACGCTGGTGGCGTTTTGTGCCGAAGAGCCAGTGGCCGCAGGACGAAGAAAATGTCGCGGCGATCATGGGTAACTGGCAACCCAGCACCGGCGATTGCCGTCAGGAATTGGTGTTTATCGGGCAGAACATCGATTTCGCCAAGCTCACTGCCGAGCTTGATGATTGCTTGTTGACCGACGACGAAATGGCCGTGGGCGTCGAGGGTTGGCGCTTGCTGGCGGACCCTTTTGGTCCTTGGTTTGAGGAGGCAGCGGCCTGATGCTGGCACCGACCCTGAAACTGCGTCCGGTGATCCGCCAGACCATCGGTGAAACCCCGGTGGTGCTCACCGATATCCTGAAAGACGGCGTTAATCTGGCGCTATGGCAGCGCCAGTTGCCCCTGCACATTGCCGAGTTTGGCGAGCTGCTGATTTCGTTGAACGAGCCTTTGGCTGAGTCGCGGGTCATTGAGTTGAGCGGCGAGGATGCAGAGCCGAACTTACTGGGGCTGGCCTCCAGTTGCAGTGATCTTGAAGGCTATGAAGGCTTTATCGCCGATGTGTCGTGGTTGGTCAGCGCCTTTGCCTGCCTGCTCGGCGCCAGGCGCATCGGCGTGCGCTTGCGCCTGTTGGATAAGGCCATGTGTCCACGTTTCCATGTGGATCATGTGCCGGTGCGGTTGATCACCACCTATGCCGGTATCGGCAGCCAATGGCTGCGGGAAGGTAGGATGGAGCGTCGACACCTGAGCCAGGCCAATGCAGAGCCCGAAGACGGAATCGAGCAAATCCATTGCGGTGAAGTGGCCTTGCTCAAGGGCGAAAAATGGCACGGCAATGAAGGTTTTGGCCTGATCCACCGGTCGCCGCAACTGAACGCCAACGAACGGCGGCTGATTCTGACGCTGGATTGGTTGGCGTAACCGGGTAGGATCAAATCTCTCTACACGGCCTGAATGATGTCCTCCATGCTGCAGAACATTCCCACCCATGTGATTGCTGGTCCCTTGGGCGCCGGCAAGACCAGCCTGATCAGACACCTGCTGGCCCAGCGCCCGGCCAACGAGCGGTGGGCGGTGCTGATCAATGAGTTCGGGCAGATTGGCCTGGACGCCGCACTGCTGGCTCGTGATGACGACGGGATCGCCCTGGGCGAAGTGGCGGGCGGCTGCTTGTGTTGCGTCAACGGTGCGCCGTTCCAGGTAGGACTGGGCCGTTTGTTGCGTAAGGCCAAGCCAGACCGGTTGTTTATCGAGCCCTCCGGACTGGGCCATCCGGCTCAACTGCTCAAGCAACTGCGCGAAGCACCCTGGCAAGAAGTTCTGGCTGTTCAACCTTGTGTGCTGGTACTGGACGCCCAGGCGCTGGCGGCCGGTAAGCCACTGCCGGATGCGCAACGGGAAGCGCTGGCCAGTGCCGGGTTGCTGGTATTGAACAAGGATGAGTCTCTGGACGCAGTGCAACGCTTGGCAATTGAAGGGCAACTGCCTGCCTGCCCGGTCTACTGGACGCGCCAGGCACAACTGCCCTTGGCCCAGTTACCAGGTGTGGCCGCTCAGGCGGGCGGGGTTGTGGATAAGTTTGAGGTGCCCAAAGGCTTGGCGCAGATACCGGCGATCTGGAGTGATCCGACGTTGCCGATTTGTTTGAGTCAGGCGCAGGAAGGTGACTGGAGTATTGGCTGGCGCTGGCACCCGAGTCAGCAATTTGACCCGCAACGCCTGCAGCATTGGCTGCAATCCCTGAGCTGGAAGCGGGCCAAACTGGTTATCCACAGCCCGCACGATTGGCTCTCGGCTAACGCTGTGGATAACACCACCTTCACTTGGCAACCTAGTGAATGGCGTCGGGATTCACGCATCGAACTGATTTTCAGTGATGCTCAAGACGTTGCCGAACTGCAGCGAGCCTTGGCGGATTGCCGTCAGTGACGGCTTTTGCCGTGCTCCTGACGCCATTGGCTTAGCTCAATCACCTCGGCACTGGGCAACGGTGTCTTGATCTCGAACGGGTAGGGCGCCAGTTCGATTTGTGCGCTGTGGGCGCCAAACTGCGTGATAGTCCCAGGGTGGCGCGCTTCGCCGGTCACAGTAAACTCGAAGTTATAAATCCGTGCCAGCCGCTTGCGACCGCTGGCATCTTTCACAAAACCGATGCGTTTGAGCGCCACGGCACCGTCCAGCAGCTCGATGTCGAGCTTGGCGCAATGCTGCTTGACCCGTTCCAGCGCCCGCTCCCGCAGGCCGTGGTTGTGCCACAGCCAGGCGGCGCCGGTCGCCAGTAGCATCAGCACGAAGATATTTCCCAGGGTCAGCATTCGATGAACTCCAACAAAGTATGGCCAGCTTAACTGTGTCTTCGGTCTGTCGTACAGGCTGCGTTTAGTCGCATACTGCGCGGCCAGAATTTCAACGGCTTTACGGACATTTCCCGCATGAAACGTACCCCTCATCTACTTGCGATCCAGTCCCATGTGGTCTTTGGCCACGCCGGAAACAGCGCCGCCGTGTTCCCTATGCAGCGGGTCGGGGTGAATGTCTGGCCGCTCAATACGGTGCAGTTCTCCAACCACACTCAGTATGGTCAGTGGGCGGGAGAAGTGTTGGCGCCGCAGCAAATTCCTGCACTGGTGGAAGGCATCGCGGCCATTGGCGAGCTGGGCAACTGTGATGCGGTACTGTCGGGCTACCTGGGCAGCGCGGCCCAGGGCCGGGCAATCCTTACTGGCGTGGCGCGGATCAAGGCGATCAACCCCAAGGCCTTGTACTTGTGCGACCCGGTAATGGGCCACGCGGAAAAAGGCTGCATCGTGCCCCAGGAAGTCAGCGATTTTCTGCTGGAAGAGGCGGCTGCCATGGCGGACTTCCTGTGCCCTAACCAACTGGAGCTGGACAGCTTTGCCGGGCGCAAGCCGCAGTCACTGTTCGATTGCCTGGGCATGGCTCGCGCATTGCTGGCCCGTGGGCCAAAGGCGGTGCTGGTCAAACACCTAGATTACCCCGGCAAGCTGCCGGACGGCTTCGAGATGCTGCTGGTGACTGCCGATGGCAGCTGGCACTTGCGTCGGCCATTGCTGGCATTCCCTCGCCAGCCGGTGGGGGTGGGGGACCTGACTTCAGGCCTGTTCCTGGCGCGAGTGTTGTTGGGCGACAGCCTGCTGGCAGCGTTCGAGTTCACCGCTGCGGCGGTGCATGAAGTGCTGCTGGAAACTCAGGCCTGTGCCAGCTACGAGTTGGAGCTGGTGCGTGCTCAGGACCGGATCGCGCACCCGCGAGTCCGCTTTGAAGCAACGCCGATCGGTCTGTAGAAACGCAACTCGAATGTGATCGGGCTTGTGTGGGAGCCGGGCTTGCCCGCGATGCAGGCACCTCGGTGTGTCAGTCACGCCGCAGTGATGCAATCGCAGGCAAGCCAGCTTCCACACTTGATAAGGTTCACAGTCTGGAATCAGGGTGCGTCTGCCTTGATTTCCCGGTAGCGCTTCTCCAGTTCCTGGCGAATCTGCCGGCGTTGCTGAGCCTGTACAAACCGGCGCTCGTCCTCACTGTTCTGCGGTTGCAGCGGCGGCACGGCCGCCGGTTTGCGTTGATCGTCCACCGCCACCATGGTGAAGAAGCAGCTATTGGTATGGCGCACCGAGCGCTCGCGAATGTTCTCGGTGACCACCTTGATCCCCACTTCCATCGAGGTGTTGCCGGTGTAGTTGACCGAGGCCAGGAAGGTCACCAGCTCACCGACATGAATCGGCTCGCGAAAAATCACCTGGTCCACCGACAAGGTGACTACATAGCGCCCGGCGTAACGGCTGGCGCAGGCGTAGGCAACTTCGTCGAGGTACTTGAGCAAAGTGCCGCCGTGGACATTGCCTGAGAAGTTGGCCATGTCAGGGGTCATCAGTACCGTCATCGACAGTTGGGCGTTTCCGGGTTCCATAGCACACTCACGGTTGTAGGCATTGGGTGGGGGGCACCTCTGCGGGTGCTGAAATCTTTGCAGAGCCATTCCTAACGGGACGCCGTCATGCGGCTTGCCGTCACGCCTGGAGCGATCTGTTTCCATATATTGCACCGGCTTTCTGCCGGAAGTCGCGGTGTTACCCTTCAAAAGCCCAGTTCAAGGGCCTTTCTTACGATCAAGGCAGACTTTTCCTTCCGCTTATTACGACCGTTGCACGGAAGCGAACAAAAGCGCCAGTCCCCTCAAGGAGCCCCTCGCCATGCACGCCATCAGCTTTATCCAGGACCTGGCCGTGATCATGTTAGTGGCTGGGGTGGTTACCATCCTGTTTCACCGCCTCAAGCAACCGGTGGTCCTGGGGTACATCGTCGCCGGCTTCATCATCGGCCCTCACACTCCACCGTTCGGCCTGATCCACGACGAAGACACCATCAAGACCCTGGCCGAACTGGGGGTGATCTTCCTGATGTTCTGCCTGGGCCTGGAGTTCAGCCTGCGCAAGCTGTTCAAGGTTGGCGCCACCGCCTTTATCGCCGCCTTCCTGGAAATCATCCTGATGATCTGGATCGGCTACGAAATCGGCCGCTGGTTCGACTGGAATACCATGGACTCGCTGTTCCTCGGCGCGATCCTGGCGATTTCCTCAACCACCATCATCGTCAAGGCGCTCAATGACCTGAAGATGAAGAACCAACGCTTTGCCCAGTTGATCTTCGGCGTGCTGATCGTCGAAGACATCCTCGGCATCGGCATCATCGCCCTGCTGTCGAGCATTGCCGTCAGCGGTACGGTCAGCTCCGGCGAGGTATTCTCTACCGTCGGAAAGCTGTCGTTGTTCATGATCGTCGCCTTGGTCATCGGCATTTTGCTGGTGCCACGGCTGTTGGAATATGTCGCCAAGTTTGAAAGCAACGAGATGCTGCTAATCACCGTGCTGGGCCTGTGTTTTGGCTTCTGCCTGCTGGTGGTCAAGCTGGAATACAGCATGGTGCTAGGCGCATTCCTGATCGGCGCGATCATGGCCGAGTCCCGGCAGTTGCTGAAGATTGAGCGCTTGATCGAACCGGTTCGCGACATGTTCAGCGCGATCTTCTTCGTGGCCATCGGCTTGATGATCGACCCGCAAATCCTGCTGCAATACGCCTGGCCGATCGCGGTGATTACCGTGGCGGTGGTGCTGGGCAAGATGTTGTCCTGCGGCCTGGGGGCATTTATTGCCGGTAATGATGGCCGTACGTCGTTGCGGGTAGGGATGGGGCTGTCACAGATCGGCGAATTTTCATTCATCATCGCCGCGCTCGGAATGACATTGCAGGTGACCAGCGACTTCCTCTATCCGGTGGCGGTGGCCGTGTCGGCCATCACCACGCTGCTCACGCCTTACCTGATTCGCGGCGCCGACCCGCTATCGTTGAAGATCGCGGCGGTGATGCCCAAGCGCATGAGCCGGGTATTCGGGATGTATGGCGAGTGGTTGCGCAGTATTCAGCCTCAGGGCGAAGGCGCAATGCTGGCGTCGATGATCCGCAAGATCATTTTGCAGGTCGGGGTGAATCTGGCACTGGTGATCGCGATCTTCTTTGCCGGCAGCTTTTTCGCGGTGCGCATTGGCAGTTATCTGGAAGGCTGGATCAGCGATCCGAGCTGGCAGAAGGCGTTGATCTGGGGTGGGGCGCTGTTGTTGTCGCTGCCGTTCCTGATCGCGGCGTACCGCAAACTCAAGGCGCTGTCGATGTTGCTGGCAGAGATGAGCGTCAAGCCGGAAATGGCCGGGCGTCATACCCAACGCGTGCGTCGCGTGATCGCCGAAGTGATCCCGTTGCTCTCGCTGTTGGTGATTTTCCTGCTATTGGCAGCCTTGTCGGCCAGTATTTTACCGACCAACAAGTTGCTCGTGCTGATCGCCGTAGTGGCGGCCGCGGTGGCCGCCGTGCTCTGGCGCTGGTTCATCCGCGTGCATACGCGGATGCAGGTGGCCTTGCTGGAAACCCTGGATAACCATAAGGACACGCCGGAGCACTGATAGGCGAGGTGCGGGTCTCAGCTTTCCAGCCAGACGTCCCGCGCCCAGTGCCACACGGATTCCCAGGTTTCTTCGGTGACGAGCTCTTCTTCGCCGGACCACAGCACCACAGTGCCGTCTTCTTCGACGCAGTAGTAGTCGTCGCCGTTCTGGCAGATAGGGATCATGCTGCGATCGACACCGGCATCCCAGGCGTTGGCGGCAACGTCTGGCAGGTAGGTGTGGGATTGTGGGTCGGTGACGGTCACCGGCTCCAGGCTGCCGTAGACCACGTCGCTGACGGTCAGCAGAAATTCCCGGAAGACAAACGGAATATCGATGAACAGTTGTTCCTCGATTTCCACAATCTGGTCTTCATCAGGCAGCTCCAGAGGAACCGGAACCGGTTCGTTGGCTTCACGCAATTGTTCGATGACTTCTTCCACGGCCGGGATCCTCTTGCTAGATGGCGCGGTTTATAGGGGCGTTTTATACAGTAGCTCGCTATAAGTGCAACCGTGAAATAGAAAACCCCGGACAAGTCCGGGGTTTTTGTTACTGCATGCTCAAAGCGCGTGGGGATCAGCCGTTCTGGCGGATACCGGCCACCAGCCAAGGCTGGTTCTCGCCCTGCGGACGCTCCATGTTCCAGCTTTCGCTGAACACTTCGCCCTGGTCGAAACGCGAGGTTTTCGACACGCCGCTGAACGTCAGGGTGGCGATGGTCTTGTCGGCGCGGTCATCCACACCTTCAAGTTGTACGCGCAGGTCGTCGATGTAGGTCGACTGGAAGCCTTCGCCGAGGTCAGCGCGTTCGCGCTTGAGGAACTCGAGCAGTTGCGGGGTCACGAACTCGGCGATCTTGTCCATTTCGTTGGCGTCCCAGTGTTGCTGCAGGGACTGGAAGTGGTTGCGTGCCGCTTCAACGAAACGCTCTTCGTTGAACCAGGCAGGTGCATTGATCACCGGACGGGCGGCAGCAGGTGCGGCCGAGCCACCGAAAATCGAACCCATGGCAGGCTTTTGCTCGAACACTTCACGCTGCATCGGCGCGCCAGCCGGAGCCATGTGCTCCTGCTGCTTGCGTCGACGGGCGGCGATGAAGCGGAAGATCACAAAGCCGATGACCGCCATGATCAGGATGTCGAAGATCTGCATGCCCTGGAAGCCGCCGCCCATGAACATGGAAGCGAGCAGGCCGCCGGCAGCGATACCGGCCAGAGGGCCCAACCAGCGCGAAGCACCGCCAGCCTTGGCAGCAGCGCCCGCGGCACCAGCAGCACCGGCGGTAGCAGCAGCGCCGCCCATACCACCGGCGGATGGGGCCATTTGGCTGGTCTGGTGGCTCGGCGCCGAACCCATGCTTTTGCCGCCACCGAAGCGCTTGGCGTTGGCGTCGAGGCTCATCGTCAGGCCGATGCACAACGCCATGGCGATGCTAAGAAAACGTTTCATAAAGGGAATTCCCATTTGTGGATTGCACGCGCGCCATGTTGCACAGGTGTCGTGACAGTGGCTAGCGACATAATGTTTCGGGCTTTTGCGTAAGACCGAATCAGAATGGTCTGTAGGACGTATTACAGATATTGGCCCGTCTCCCGTAAAAACAAGGGCGGGCCATATACCTTCATGTGCGGCGGGACTTTAAATCGCTTCCAACTTGGCATAACCCATCATCAGCCACTTGCTGCCCTCGGCGAAGTTCACCTGTACCCGGGCCTGGGCGCCAGCGCCTTCGAAGTTGAGGATCACGCCTTCGCCGAAGATCGCATGCTTGACCTGTTGACCAAGGCTGAACGGTGTCTCGGGAATTTCCGAACCGGCAAACATACTGCTGGAGTTCTGCTGCTGGCCACCGCCGAAGGGCCGGCTGACGCTGTTGGACAATCGTACTTCCTGAATCAGCCCCTTCGGCACTTCACGTACGAAGCGCGATACCTTGTTGTAGGTCTCGCTGCCGTACAGGCGACGGGTTTCGGCGTAGGTCATCACCAGGTTGTGCATGGCCCGGGTGATGCCGACATAGGCCAGGCGGCGTTCCTCTTCCAGGCGACCCGGTTCTTCCAGGCTCATCTTGTGAGGGAACAGGCCTTCTTCCATACCCACCAGGAACACGTAGGGGAATTCCAGGCCCTTGGCGCTGTGCAGGGTCATCAGTTGAACGCTGTCTTCGTGCTCGTCGGCCTGGGTATCACCGGCCTCCAGCGACGCGTGCCCCAGGAAGGCGGCCAGCGGCGACAGCTCAGCATCTTCTTCGCTGTTTTCAAACGCACGGGCGGCGCTGACCAGTTCCTCAAGGTTTTCTACCCGAGCCTGGCCTTTCTCACCCTTTTCCGCTTCGTGGTAAGCGATCAGGCCGGATTGTTCGATCACGGTCTGGGTCATCAAGTGCAGGGGCATTTCCATGCACTTGGCGGCCAGGTTCTCGATCAACTCGACAAACACCCCCAAGGCACCAGCCGCACGGCCGGTCAGGCCCTTGTTGGCGATCAGCAGGCGCATGGCTTCCCACATCGACACGTCGCTGTGGCGCGCGTGATCGCGGATGGCTTCGACAGTTTTCTCGCCGATGCCACGGGCCGGGATATTGATCACCCGCTCCAGCGCCGCATCGTTGCCACGGCCTTCCAGCAAGCGCAGGTAGGCCATGGCGTTCTTGATTTCCGCCCGCTCGAAGAAGCGCTGGCCGCCGTAGATGCGGTAAGGAATGCGCTCGCGCAGCAAGGCTTCTTCCAGCACCCGGGATTGGGCGTTGGAGCGGTACAGAATGGCAATATCGCTGCGGGCCAGGCCGGTTTTCAGGGCGCTTTCGATGGTTTCCACCACGTAGCGCGCTTCGTCGTGCTCGTTGAAGGCCGCGTAGAGGTTGATCGCTTCGCCTTCGCCGCCGTCGGTCCACAGTTCTTTGCCCATGCGCCCGGTGTTGTTGGCGATCAAGGCGTTGGCGGCCTTGAGAATCCCGGCGGTGGAGCGATAGTTCTGCTCCAGGCGAATGGTTTCGGCGTCCGGGAAGTCGTCGGAGTACTGGTAGATGTTCTCGATTTTCGCGCCGCGCCAGCCGTAGATTGACTGATCGTCGTCGCCCACCACCATCAGGCTGTCGCCGCCTTTGGCCAGCAGGCGCAACCAGGCGTACTGCACGGCGTTGGTGTCCTGGAACTCGTCCACGAGGATATGGCGGAAGCGCTTCTGGTAATGCGCCAACAGGCCTGGGTTGTCGCGCCACAGGTCGAGGGCGCGCAGCAGCAGTTCGGAGAAGTCGATGACGCCGGCACGCTGGCAGGCCACTTCGTAGGCTTCATAGATGCTGCGCATGGTGGCCAGGAACAGGTCGCCGCTGGCCTGGATGTGTTGTGGGCGCAGGCCTTCGTCTTTCTGGCCGTTGATGAACCACTGGGCCTGACGGGCCGGCCAGCGCTGTTCGTCCAGGCCCAGCTCGCGGATCACCCGCTTGACCAAGCGTTGCTGGTCGTCGCTGTCGAGAATCTGGAACGTCTGGCTCAGCCCTGCCTCCTGCCAATGGGCCCGCAGCAGGCGGTGCGCCAGGCCGTGGAAGGTGCCGACCCACATGCCGGCCGGGCTGATGCCCATCAGCTGCTCGATGCGATGGCGCATCTCGGCAGCGGCCTTGTTGGTGAAGGTCACCGACAGGATGGAATGAGGTGAGGCGTTTTCAACCTGGATCAACCAGGCGATACGGTGCACCAGCACTCGGGTTTTACCGGAGCCAGCACCGGCCAGGACCAACTGACGGCCGACGGAGGCTGCTACGGCCTGGCGTTGGGCATCGTTGAGGGAGTTCAGCAAAAGAGAGAGATCATCGCGCATCGGCGCATTCTAGGGTGCCGGGGGAAGGGGGGCAAATCCCAATGCCCGGTGGTCGAAGGAAAACCAACAATCTGCGCCCAAGGATGACTGGCTGGTCATCCCCCACAACCCGCGCCCCGCCTCGCTCAGCCCCTCTGGCTCCAAGGTTTGCGCCCATTTGGCGATCCATTTTTATGGTCCGCAGCTGTTTGGTCTGCACGTTTGCTTGTGTATGCTCCGTCCACGTTTCGGGCTCACCATTATAAGAACATTGCCTATGACCCTTAGCTCTGACCTGTCTGGGCCCGCAGTGGCGCCGGCGCAGGTTATTCGCAAACACTACGCCATGGAGATGGCGGTCGAGCGCACGCGCCTGCTGTACCAAGGCTCGCTGTTGCCTACCTTATTGATGTTGCTCAACGGTCTGGTCTGCGCCTGGTTGCTCTGGAGCCCGCAGCGCTATCTGCTGGTCAGCGTTTGGCTGGTGTGGTTGCTGGCGCTGGTGGCCTTGCGGGTGATTCAGGTGGCCGCGTTCGATGCCGCGATGCCGAGCCGCCAGGCGCAGCCGATCTGGCGCCGCATGTTCATGCTGGGGTCGGCGATGAGCGGTTTGACGTTGACCAGTGCAGCCATTGCCCTGGGGCCGGTGGACAGCTTCGCTCAACAGGCGTGGGTGTTCGGCTTGATCGGTGCGGCGACGCTGTCTGCCAGCGTCGCCTATGCCGTGAGCCTGCTGGCGTTCCTGTCGTTTGCCTTGCCTTGTTTGGTGCCCGCCATTGTTTATCTGTTCTGGAGCGGTGACCCGCAGCAGCAAGGTTGGGGTTGTTTGTGCCTGATTTTGCTGGCTTCCCTGAGCGTGGTGGCGTGGCAGGTCAACCGTCTGACTCAGCGCGGATTGTTGCGGCGCTTCCAGAATCAGGCATTGATCGAGCACTTGCAGCAAGCCCGGCACCGCAGCGAACAGTTGAATCAGGAGCTGGTTCGCGAGGTGGAACAACGGCGTCAGGTCGAACGGGAATTGCGTGAGGCGCAGATTGGCCTGCAACAGCGCGTCGAACAGCGTAGCCAGGAACTGGGCGCTACCAGCCTGGCCCTGCGCAAAAGCGAAGCCCGTCTGGCCATGGCGTTACAAGCCAGCGAACTGGGCCTGTGGGACTGGAACCTGCAAACCGACGAGGTTCACCATACCCAACTCAAAGAACTGTTCGGCCTGGAGCCGGAGTACGTCACGGCGATGCTCAGCCACCTCAAGCCGCGCCTGCATCCTGATGACCTGCCTGTACTCAAGCGTGCCCTGGTGGAACATCTGAAAGGCCGCAGCGATGACTATCTGGTGGAATACCGGGTGCGCCATGGCGATGGGCACTGGGTCTGGATCCAGGACCGGGGCCGCGCCGTGGAGCATGCGGCCAACGGGCGAGTCACGCGGATGCTGGGTACTCGGCGCGATATCAGCGCCGGTAAAGCCATAGAAGAGCAGCAACGGTTGGCGTCTACGGTGTTCGAGGCCGCCAGCGAAGGTATTGTGATCCTTGATCCGGACTATGCGCTGCTTGCGGTGAACCAGGCATTCAGCCGTGTGACCGGTTTTGATATCGACGACATGCTGGGGCGCAACGTCGTGGAACTGCCCAGCAGTCGCGATGCCCGGCGCCACTTTCCGGTGATCCGCCAAGCCCTGCAAAGCCATGGTACCTGGCAAGGCGAGCTGGTGGAGGCGCGCAAAAACGGCGAGCTCTATCCGCAATGGCTACAACTGAATGTCGTGCGCGATGTTCGGGGAAATGTCAGTCATATCGTGGGATTTTTTGCCGATCTCTCCGCTCGACGCGAATCTGAAGAGCGCATGCGCTACCTCACTCATTACGACGAATTGACCGGCCTCGCCAATCGCTCTCTGTTCCATGAGCGGCTGCGTGAAGCCCATCAGCGAGTACGCCAGGGCGGCCGTAGCCTGGCCTTGCTGCACATCAACCTGGATCGCTTCAAGCTGCTCAATGACAGCTTCGGTCATGAAGTGGCCGACCAGCTGTTGCAGAAAATGGCCCGGCGCCTGATTAATGCCTTGCCGGAAGCCGACACCATTGCCCGTCTCTCCGGAGATGAATTTGCCGTGCTGTTTGATGCCTATGGCAGCTTATCGAGCCTCGCGCGGGTGGCGACCCGTCTGCTGGCCAAGTTGCGGGTGCCAATGACGGTAGAGGGGCATGAACTGGTGGTCAGCGCCTCAATCGGCGTCAGTCTGTTGCCGGACAATGCGCGGGAAATTTCTGCGCTGGTCAGCCAGTCGAACATGGCCATGCAACACGCCAAGCACTTGGGAGGCAATAACTTCCAGTTCTATACCGATAGCCTGCAGGCCAGCACCTTGGAACGTTTGCAGTTGGAGAACCAGTTGCGCAAGGCCATCGAGGAGCGTCAGCTCAACGTCTATTACCAGCCCAAGTTGTGCCTGGCCACGGGCAAGATGAACGCCGCCGAAGCATTGGTGCGCTGGGATCATCCGCAATGGGGCCGGGTGCCGCCGGGGGATTTTATTGGCCTGGCCGAAGAAACCGGGTTGATCGTGCCGTTGGGCGAGTTTGTCCTGCGCCAGGCGTGTTGGCAGGCGTGCGAGTGGCAGCGCCAAGGGCTGGCGCCGATTCGGGTGTCGGTGAACCTGTCGGTGCACCAGTTGCGCCAGGGCAAGCTGGTCAGTTTGGTGCGCCAGGTGCTCGAAGAAACTGGCCTGGAGCCGCGGTACCTGGAGCTGGAATTGACGGAAAGCCAGTTGCTCGACAGTGTCGAGCACATCATCTCTACCTTCCAGCAACTGCGGGACCTGGGGGTGAAACTGGCCATCGACGACTTTGGTACTGGCTACTCGTCCCTCAGTTACCTCAAGCGCATCCCGGTGGACTACGTGAAGATCGACCAAACCTTCATCCGTGGTCTGGGCCAGGGCCGTGAAGACGCGGCGATTACCCGGGCGATCATCGCCATGGCCCATGGGCTGGCGCTCAAGGTGGTGGCCGAGGGTGTGGAGGATCAGCAGCAGCTGGATTTCCTGCGGGCCGAGCAATGCGATGAGGTACAGGGTTATTTGATCAGTCGGCCAATGGAGGCCGATGGCTTGGCGGATTTGTTACGAAAAAATGCGGATTTTCCGTAACCGAACGCGGGTTGCCCCAATGGCTACATACAGCGTGTCCGCGAAAATAGGGGGCAGCAGGGCGATTAAGTGATGCATCGAACGGGCAAACCAACAATTCTTGTAGTATAACTACAAGCTTGCTACATCCCTGGCGTCAGCCAATAACAAGAGTCCAGCCCTTTGAACCTGTTGCAACATATCGCCCAGTCACGCCACCTGTTACGCAAATCGGAACTCAAGGTTGCCGATCACGTGCTGCTTGATCCTGCGGCTGTGATGCACAGCTCGATGGCCGACCTGGCCCACAGCGTGGGTATCAGTGAGCCCACCATCGTGCGCTTCTGCCGTGCTATCGGTTGCTCCGGGTTCCAGGACTTGAAACTCAAGTTGGCCCAAAGCCTGGCGGCCGGTGCGAGTTTTGGGCAGTTCGCCATTCATGAAGACGACTCCGTCGCTGACTACAGCCTGAAAATCTTCGACACGACCCTGCACACCCTCATGGAAGTGCGGGAAAAGCTCGACCCGGTGGAATTGCAGAAAGCCGTGACGGCCATGTCCCAGGCCCAGCGCGTGGAGTTTTATGGCTTTGGCGCTTCGGGTGCGGTGGCGGCGGATGCCCAGCACAAGTTTTTCCGCTTGTTGCTGACGGCGGCGGCTTATAGCGACCCACACATGCAGGCGATGTCGGCGGTGACCTTGAAGCCCACCGACGTGGCGATCTGTATTTCCCAGTCCGGTCGTTCCAAAGACCTGCTGATCACCGCCAATCTGGTGCGTGAAAGCGGCGCGTCGCTGATTACCTTGTGCCCGAGCCAGACGCCATTGGCGGAATTGTCGACGGTCAACCTGGCGATCGATGTGCATGAAGACACGGAAATCTACACGCCGCTGACCTCGCGTATCGCCCACCTGGTGGTGATCGACGTGCTGGCAATGGGCGTGGCCATGGCCCGTGGTCCGAGCCTGGTCAACCACCTCAAGAGCGTCAAGCGCAGCTTGCGTAGCCTTCGTCTGTCGCCCAAGTCCGTCAAAGCCCTCGACGACTAAAGGTCATGCGCGGTCAAAAAATGTGGGAGCGGGCTTGCTCGCGAAAGCGGTCTATCAGTAAACACTTCAGCGCCTGACACATCGCTTTCGCGAGCAAGCCCGCTCCCACATTTTGAATTGCGTCATATCCAGAATATTCATCAGCTTGTCATCCCCGCGCCGCCAAACCGTCATCCCCTGCGCCCATCCTGAGCTCCCCGTACTCGCATTGGGAGACTCAAAATGGCCCGGCAATACGAAGACAGCAACAGCACCGTCAAGACTCGTCGCCAACAGGAAGACCAGCGCCGCATGGCGTTCCGTCGTGCAATTGAAGACCGTTGCGAACAGCGTCAATTGCTCCAGAGCATCACCGACTATCCTGAATTGCACTGGCAAGCACCAGTGGCCGCCCTGCGAAGCGTTCAGCCAGGGCGCTGATCTGCACCCGCTCGCTGCGGATAAAGCCCAGGAATGCATGGGCCACCGGTGACAGACGCTTGGCCTTGGCCTGCACCAGGCACCAACTGCGGTACAGCGGCAGTTCTTCCACCGGTAACTCCTTGAGCCCGCCGGTGGCCAGCTCCAGGTTCAGGGCGTGGCGCGTCAACAGGGCCACGCCCAATCCGGCGACCACGCATTCACGCTGAGCTTCGGCGGAAGCCACCTCCACCGTCTGAGTGAAGTGCACGCGTTTCTCCTTGAAGTACTCCTCGCAGGCCATCCGGGTTCCGGAACCTGGCTCGCGCAGCAGCAGCGTGTACGGTTCAAGGTCTTGCAGGCGCAACGGTCCTTGATGATTCAGCGGATGGTCGGGCGGCGCTACCGCGACAATCGGATTGTTGAGAAATGGCAGGAACTCCAAGCCCATGTCCTGGGGCACCATGGACATGATCACCAGGTCATCGCGGTTGTCGGACAGCCGGCGAATCACCTGGGCACGGTTGACCACCGTCAGGTGTAGATTGACCTCTGGGTGTTGGCGCTTGAACGCGGCAAACAGGTGCGGCACGAAATACTTGGCGCTGGACTCCACCGCCAGCTTCAGTTGCCCCTGCAAGGAGCCCTGCATGTCCGAGAGCTGCATATCGAGGTTTTCCAGGCGCCCGAAAATGTCCCGGCTGGCTTTTTGCAGGGCTTCAGCCGCTTCCGTCATGTAGAGTTTTTTGCCGACATAATCGAACAGCGGTTGGCCGATCAGCTCTTCCAGCTGGCGAATTTGTAGGCTAACGGCCGGTTGTGTGAGTGACATTTCCTCGGCCGCACGGCTGTAGGAACGCAAATCACAGACTTCATTGAAAATCTGCAACTGACGCAATGTCATACGCATCAATGACTTACGCATTATTCAATCACCCCTGACGACCGTCGTCGCGCCAACTATAAGTCTTTACTTATACACGACCCAATAATTATTGATTTTTGTTAATCCTTCGCGGGGCATAGTGTGTGTCACGCGACTGGCTTGAAACATTTGGTCACGCGCCGACCCGGGTCCAGCAGGTCGAAGAACGCAGCAATCGGCTCAAGGGAATTTCCAAGTGATAAAAAAGATCCTGATCGCCAACCGTGGTGAGATTGCCGTACGAATCGTGCGTGCCTGCGCCGAGATGGGCATTCGCTCGGTCGCGGTCTATTCCGACGCCGACCGCCACGCCCTGCACGTCAAGCGTGCCGATGAGGCCCACAGCATCGGTGCCGAGCCCCTGGCCGGCTACCTGAACCCGCGCAAGCTGGTGAACCTGGCGGTGGAAACCGGTTGCGATGCGTTGCACCCTGGCTACGGCTTCCTCTCGGAAAACGCCGAGCTGGCGGATATTTGCGTTGAGCGTGGAATCAAATTCATTGGCCCCTCGGCGGAAGTCATCCGCCGCATGGGCGACAAGACCGAAGCCCGCCGCAGCATGATCAAGGCTGGCGTGCCGGTCACCCCCGGCACCGAAGGCAACGTCGCGGATATCGCCGAAGCCCTGACCGAAGGCGACCGCATTGGTTACCCGGTGATGCTCAAGGCCACCTCGGGTGGCGGCGGTCGCGGCATTCGTCGTTGCAACAGCCGTGAAGAACTTGAACAGGCCTTCCCTCGGGTGATTTCCGAAGCCACCAAGGCGTTCGGTTCGGCGGAAGTGTTCCTGGAAAAGTGCATCGTTAATCCCAAGCACATCGAAGCGCAGATCCTCGGTGACAGTTTTGGCAACGTGGTGCACCTGTTCGAGCGCGACTGCTCGATCCAGCGCCGCAACCAGAAGCTCATCGAGATCGCTCCCAGCCCGCAACTGACGCCGGAACAGCGCGCCTACATCGGTGATCTGTCGGTGCGTGCCGCCAAGGCCGTGGGCTACGAGAACGCCGGTACCGTGGAGTTCCTGCTCGCCGAAGGCGAGGTGTACTTCATGGAGATGAACACCCGGGTGCAGGTGGAACACACCATCACCGAAGAAATCACCGGTATCGACATTGTCCGCGAGCAAATCCGCATCGCGTCCGGCCTGCCGTTGTCGGTCAAACAGGAAGATATCCAGCACCGGGGTTTTGCGTTGCAGTTCCGGATCAACGCTGAAGATCCGAAGAACAACTTCCTCCCAAGCTTCGGCAAGATCACTCGTTACTACGCGCCCGGCGGTCCCGGCGTGCGTACCGACACGGCGATCTACACCGGCTACACCATTCCGCCTTACTACGACTCCATGTGCCTGAAGCTGGTGGTGTGGGCGTTGACCTGGGAAGAAGCCATGGATCGCGGCCTGCGTGCCTTGGACGACATGCGCCTGCAAGGCGTGAAGACCACCGCCGCTTATTACCAGGAAATCCTGCGTAATCCGGAATTCCGTAGCGGCCAGTTCAACACCAGTTTTGTGGAAAGCCACCCTGAGCTGACCAACTACTCGATCAAGCGCAAACCCGAAGAGCTGGCCCTGGCCATCGCCGCCGCCATCGCCGCCCACGCAGGCCTGTGAGGAATATAAGAATGAGCAAGCCCCCTGTTTCTAAAAGAATCTTTGTCACCGACACCATCCTGCGCGACGCTCACCAATCGTTGCTGGCGACCCGCATGCGCACCGACGACATGCTGCCGATCTGCGACAAGCTCGACAAAGTCGGTTACTGGTCGCTGGAAGTCTGGGGCGGCGCGACCTTCGACGCCTGCGTACGGTTTTTGAAAGAAGACCCGTGGGAGCGCCTGCGCAAACTGCGTGCGGCATTGCCTGACACACGCCTGCAAATGCTCCTGCGTGGCCAGAACCTGCTGGGCTACCGCCACTACAGCGATGACGTGGTCAAAGCGTTCGTTGCCAAGGCGGCGGTCAACGGTATCGACGTGTTCCGCATCTTTGATGCCATGAACGACGTGCGTAACCTGCGCGTGGCCATCGAAGCGGTGAAAGCTGCCGGTAAGCACGCCCAGGGCACCATCGCCTACACCACCAGCCCGGTGCACACCATTGAGGCCTTTGTGGCCCAGGCCAAGCAAATGGAAGCCATGGGTTGCGACTCGGTGGCGATCAAGGACATGGCCGGTCTGCTGACCCCGTACGCCACCGGCGAACTGGTCAAGGCACTGAAAGCCGAGCAGGCCCTGCCGGTGTTCATCCATTCGCACGATACAGCTGGTTTGGCCGCGATGTGCCAACTCAAGGCCATCGAAAACGGCGCCGATCATATCGACACTGCTATCTCCAGCTTCGCCTGGGGCACCAGCCACCCGGGCACTGAATCGATGGTCGCAGCGCTTAAAGGCAGCGAATTCGACACCGGTCTGAACCTGGAGCTGCTGCAGGAAATCGGCCTGTACTTCTACGCCGTGCGCAAGAAGTACCACCAGTTTGAAAGCGAATTCACCGCCGTCGACACCCGTGTGCAAGTCAACCAGGTACCGGGCGGGATGATTTCCAACCTGGCCAACCAGTTGAAAGAGCAGGGTGCGCTGAACCGCATGAGCGAAGTGCTGGCCGAGATCCCACGGGTGCGTGAAGACCTTGGCTTCCCGCCACTGGTGACGCCGACTTCGCAGATCGTTGGTACTCAGGCGTTCTTCAACGTGTTGGCTGGTGAGCGCTACAAGACCATCACCAACGAAGTGAAGCTCTACCTGCAAGGCGGCTACGGCAAGGCTCCGGGCGTGGTGAATGAAAAACTGCGGCGTCAGGCCATCGGTAGCGAAGAGGTGATCGACGTCCGTCCGGCCGACTTGCTCAAGCCGGAAATGACCAAGCTGCGTGGCGAAATTGGCGCATTGGCAAAGTCCGAAGAAGACGTGCTCACCTACGCGATGTTCCCGGACATCGGGCGCAAATTCCTTGAAGAGCGCGACGCCGGCACCCTGACGCCGGAAGTACTGTTGCCGATCCCGGAAGCCGGCGGTGTAGCCCGTGCCGGTGGCGAAGGTGTGCCGACCGAATTTGTCATTGACGTACACGGCGAAAGCTACCGCGTCGACATCACGGGTGTGGGCGTCAAGGCTGAAGGCAAGCGTCACTTCTACCTGTCCATCGACGGCATGCCGGAAGAAGTGGTGTTCGAACCGCTCAACGAGTTTGTCAGCAGTGGCGGCAGCAAGCGCAAGCACGCCAGCGAGCCGGGCCATGTCAGCACCGCGATGCCGGGCAATATCGTCGACGTGCTGGTCAAGGAAGGCGACGTGGTGAAAGCCGGCCAGGCTGTGCTGATCACTGAAGCCATGAAGATGGAGACTGAAGTCCAGGCCGCTATCGCTGGCAAGGTTACTGCCGTTCATGTGGCCAAGGGCGACCGGGTCAACCCTGGCGAAATCCTGATCGAAATCGAAGGCTGAAATACAGCCTTCGAGACTACCGTTTAATCCTCGGGGGGGCATGTGCCCCCTTTTTTTGCCTGCCATTCAGCTGCGTCAGAAGGCCATGGCCCATTGACCCATGATGCCTTGGTTACGGCTATGGCTGCCAAATTCGCTGGTGTAGGCCAGTCCTACGGTCTGGTCGGCGGACAAGCCAAGGTCCAGGCCAGCTTGCAGGGCCAGGCTGTCGCGGTCCAGGGCAGTGCCTTCGATAGTGAAGTCGCTGTTGAAGCCCTTTTTGTCTGCCTGGGTGGAAGACTGCCGAACCTTGCTGTCGACGTTGCCGTACAAGTGTTTCCAGCGGGTGCTCAGATGTGGCTTCAGGCTCATTTGGTTATCCAGCCGGTAAAGGCTGGCCAGGTGGATACCGAAGGTGCTGCTGAGGTTTTGTTGGGTCTGCTCGCCGACGTTCAGGGCCGTCCGGCCACCTTTTTCCTTGAAACTGTCGCGGTGATAGCGTTGGTAGCCAATGCTGGCGAAAGGCTCGGCGCTGAAGTCACCTTTGCTCATTTGGTAACCCAGCTCGGCGAAGGCGTTTTGGCTTTGGGCGTTGTACTTGCCCTTGAGTTGCTCCCGATAGTCGAAGAACTCAATGTCGACGTTCCGTTTGTTCTGACCGTCATGGTTGCTGTAGATCGCCCCTAGGCGAAGCGCCAGGGGACCATCCTGGCGCACGGCGTAAGCGCCCAGGTGCCAGCTATCCAGTTCGGCGTGAAAGCGCTTGGCGTCAAAGTTGCTGGCAGATTTACCGCCCATTAATCCTGCTCGCCAATCATGGGTCACGGCCCAGTCGGCACCGATCACCATGCCTTTGGTGTCTTGCTGCAAGCCGGCACTGCCATGCTGGCCGTCAAGGCGGCCACCGTTGTTCAGGCCCTGGACCCAGAGACGCCCGCCGGACTCGCCTGGGCTGTCGGGCAATTGGCGCATGGCAAGCAGCAATCCGCTGTTTATCTGCTCCATGCCTTTTTGGGTTGCAGTACCCAGGTTGGCATTCTGACTGGCTGCCAGTTGCTCAAGGACGGCACCGATCCGGCCCGGCCCCAGGCCTCCCAGGTACTGCCCGATATTCTCGAGTTCGTATCTATCCCAGTCGGTCAACTCGTCCGAATCCAGCAGGGCATCGACGGCAGAGTCCAATACGTGGGCCGCGCGCAGGCCGTTGCGGGAGGTCGCGTGGTCGGCGAAGTAGAAGTCGGTGGTAGGCTCGGGGAGCGCGGGGTGGTGTTGCTCCTTTGTGCCGTCAACGGGGTTTTGGGTAATCCACTCGCTGTCCGGCTCCATGTCTCCCCGTGCCTGGGCGTATTGAATGCTGGTAGCGCCCAGCGCAAGGGTAATGGCGAGTACGAGTCGCTGTGATGTGAAAGGCATGCTGTCCCAACCTCTAATGTATGAGGTCGGGGAATTTAGCGAGGCGTAGCGGCAATAACTGTCAGGGCTTTTACTCCTCGCTTGCGGGAGGTGTCTCTAGTCTGGCGCGATTAAAAACGCATCTGCCATTGCCTGATCAGGCAATGATTACGATTGTTACTGCCGATTTCACCGCTGTAGCCGACATCGAGGGTAGCAGGGTGGTAAGGCAAAGAGAGGTGTGCATTTTGTTGCGTCTATAGTGCTTCATTTTTCGCGGATACGCATTTTATTGCGCTTTTAGGTCTGCGCTGGTTGAATTTATGCACTATATTGCAAATGAATTAACCTCTACTGCCTTGCAGGTGCATTAAATTGCGGATGGATACCTCTTTCAGGCTGACACTTCAGATTTTCGATAAGGGCCATTGGCAGGACGCGATGATCCTCGATTTTGCTGAGCCGCAAAATGGGTTTGCCAGCCCTTGCCGGTTTTCCTATGACTCTGGTTACCTGAACAGTCATTACGAGCGGTTTGAAACTATATTTGCCAACGCGGTCAGCACCCAGGTGCCATTGAATTGGGAGCAGGAGACGCGGGGGCAAGCGCCGGCCTTTCTCTATGACATTGCGCCTGCGGGCGCTGCAAAGCGTTTCCTTATGGATCGCATTGGGCGGCAAAAACCGGATCATATTGGCGCTGATCTGTTTCTGCTGGCACGTAGCACGCAGGCGCCTATTGGCCATATGCGTATCAAGGAGTCTGTGCAGGCAGAAGAGGGGCGGCCAGCCATTGGATTTGCACGCAAGGATGTGGTTGAGCGCGACAACCGTTTTCTTGAGTACGCCTACGAAGAAGGTGCCGCGATTGGTGGTGCCACTGGCGCGGGTGGCGAGGCTCCGAAATTATTGTTAGCTCAAAACCATGAAGGGCTCCTGTACCCCGACGCGGTATTGGGCGATGAGCAGGTCAGCCAGCACTGGTTTATCAAGTTTGCTCGCAATAAAGGTTTGCAGAGAGACCAAGACATTCTCAGAAGCGAATTCCACTACTACAAGGCGCTACAGGAACTAGGCATCGATACTGTCGTGGCCGAGGGATTGGTGTTGGAGGATGGCGAAGGGATAAAGCCCAGTTTATGGATGCACCGTTTTGACCGTAATGTCAGCACCCAAGGGGTCGAGCGTTTTGCGGTCGAGTCAATTTACTCATTGGCAGGTAACACGGCACCCGGCAGTGCCATGTGGCACTTTGACGTGGTGCGTGCACTGGTCGACAAATGGAAACAGGCCAACCAGGGCTCCCAAGTGAGCGATTTGATTGCAGACTATCTGCGTCGTGACTTGCTGAACAAAATCTTGGGCAACTCAGACAATCATGGGCGTAATACGTCGATCATTCGAGGTGCCGACAGCCTACGCCTGGCGCCTATTTATGACCTGGCGCCTATGGTCATGGATGACGAGGGTATTACCCGCACGACGAAATGGCCGCGTTCTCTGGAGGTGGCAGGTGATATCGACTGGCGTGGCGTCTGTGATGTTCTTTCACCATTCATTGACCCTGAACAAGCTTTTGAGCGGCTTCGACAAGACGCCGAGCACTTGCGGGCACTGCCGGACGTTCTGGCTGAAAACGGATTGCCGGACGTTACTTTGAACCATCCAGGCATTAAGTTGCGCGGCCTTGATCAGCACTTGAATAGCTGGGGTTTGAAATGACACTTTCAGTCGACGACCGTGCTCAATTGATAGAGAGCATCGAGCGAGAGTTTGCCCAAGGAACTTTGGAGATAGGAGAAGCGGTGCGTCGTTTGCGCGTGGAGGCCACCGGCTTGCATCAAAGCCAATTCGCCAAAATGTGCAAAATTTCAGTTCGTACGTTGGTGCATATCGAACACGGACAAGGGAATCCGACGTTGAAATCGTTGAATGCCGTATTCCGCCCATTTGGGCTGCAAATGGGAGTGATGAAGGTTCGGCGGATCTACCCGGAAATGGTGACGTTCTAAGAAAAATTGCCACCAGATCTGTTTAGGATGATCGTTCCCATGCTGCGGGAACGATCAATGACTCAGGCCCGGCACTCCAACAGCGTCTTCATCTGCCTGCCACCCGCCTGATTTTCATCCGACAACCACACCTCAAACCCCGCCCCAATCGCCGGCCATTCCGAATCCAGAATTGAAAACCACGCCGTGTCCCGGTTCTGCCCCTTGACTACCATGTGCTGGCGGAACACCCCTTCAAAACTGAAGCCCAGGCGCTCGGCTGCATACTTGGAGCGGGCGTTGCCGTTGTTGCACTTCCATTCCAGGCGGCGGTAGCCCTGTTCAAATGAATGCTTGGCCAGCAAGTACACGGCCTCGGTGCTTTTCGGCGAGCGTTGCATGGGTGCGCCGAAGGTGACGTGACCGATTTCGATACGGCCCTGGGCCGGGACGATGGACATCAGACTGAGGATGCCCTGCACCTCGCCGCTGGCGCGGTCAATGACGCTGAAGAAGTACGGGTCGCTGTTGGCCGCGTGGTTGAGCAGCCAGGCATCGAAGGCGCTGCGCTCGAAGGGGCCGTAGGGCAAATAGTCCCACAACTTGGGGTCGGCGCCCGGGCCTGCGAGGGCTTGCCACAACCCATCGCCGTGGCGGGCCGGGTCGAGGTTCTCCAGGCGGATAAAGCGGCCTTCGATCAGTTTGACCGTCGGCGCCGGAACGCCTTTCCAGTCTGCCAGTGATGTCGACATGCGGTGCTCCTTAAAGGCCTTTGCGAAACTGGATGAAACCAGGGCGTTCGGCGATGCGTTCATAGAGTTGAATAGCGGTGGCGTTGGTCTCGTGGGTCAGCCAATGGACCTTGCAGCAGCCATCCACCTTGGCGGTGGTGTAGACGAATTCGATCAGTTTACGACCCACACCGGTACCCCGTTGAGCGGGGTCCACCAGCAAGTCCTGCAGGTAGCAGGAGTTCTCGATGCTCCAATTGGAGCGATGGTAGATGAAGTTGACCATGCCCACGGCCTTGCCGTCCTGCCAGGCGAGGGCCGAATGAGTCGGCTCGCTGGGGTCGATCAGACGTTGCCAGGTGCTGGCGCTGACCGCGTCTGGCAGTTCGGTGTTGTAGAAGCGCAGATACGCTTGCCACAGGGGCAACCAAGCGGCGTGGTCGGCGGCTTCTACCTGGCGGATTTCGATCTGGCTCATGTTGGTTCCTTGGGGATGAATCGGGCGAGGGTCTGGTCGCGCAGGTCCGAACTTGCGGCCAGCCCTTCGCGCACGCCGGCGATGTCTGCTGCGCTGCGGTTCTGGCTGAGCTTGCGTTTGCCTTCCAGGCGCTGGATCGGCAGGGCGAAGCCGACGATGGCCTTGAGCATGCCGTCGATGTAGTCCGTCGGTGCATCGCTGACTTTCCACGGCTGGTCCCGGGCGGATTCGTGGCGATCGGTCAGGGCGCTGACCAGCGTGAGGAGGCGTTCGGCGTCGGTGAACACCTCGGCCTGGCCGTAGGCATGGACCGCGAGGTAATTCCAGGTAGGCACCACTTTGCCGTGTTCCACCTTGGCGGGGTAAAACGATGGGCTGATGTACGCCTCTGCACCGGCAAAAATCACCAGGGCCTCGCTGCCGTTTTGCAGGTCTTGCCACTGGCGATTGGCCTTGGCCAAATGCCCGTAGAGGGTGCCATTGGGACCTTCATCGGGGTTGAGCAGCAGCGGCAGGTGGCTGGCTTGCAGGCCTTGCTCGCCGAAGGTCACCACCTGCGCCAGGCGCGTGTGCTGGATCAGTTGCTGCAGTTCAGGCAAATCATCGAGGGCAAAGGCGCGCGGTGTGTACATGAATATTTTCCTTGGCGAATGCTTGCATCCTAGGCAGGCTAATGGTTCGTTGTAAGAGCCATCTTTGGTCCATTTCATAGGTCCAATTTACAGAGCGCCTGCCATGCCCCCGTTAGAGCCACCGCTGTCGTTCAACCCTGCCGGTATTGAACTGGACCGACGCCAGGGGCTCACCCGCCAGCTCTACCAGGCGCTGCGTCAGCGAGTGTTGGATGGGCGGCTGGTCAGCGGAACGCGGTTACCGGCCAGCCGGGATCTGGCGACGGCCTTGTCGATTTCCCGCAACAGCGTGGTACGGGCCTACGATCAGCTATACGCCGAAGGCTTTATAGAAGGGCGGGTCGGCGATGGGACCTATGTGGCGCAGTTGCCTTCAAACGAAAGTCCGGCAAAAAAACTATCCACAAAACTATCCACAGGGTTTTCAACAGGCTTATCCCCAGCCTTATCCACAAAACAGGTCAATTTACCTGGTATTTCATCCAGTAAAGTTATCCACAGTCCGGCATTGGGACGTCTGGAAAACAACCATTTGCCGCTGCCGCCCACTGGGCCTCCACGAGCTTTTCGCGTGGGTGTACCGGCGTTCGACCTGTTCCCGTTTGACGTCTGGGCCAAGCTGAATGCGGCCTTCTGGCGCAAGCCGGACCTGCAGCAACTGTGTTATGGCGACCCGGCGGGAGATGAACGACTGCGTGGGCTGATTGCTGCCTACCTGCGCAGTTCTCGAGGTATGCAATGCGCGGCTGAGCAAATAGTGATCACCAGTGGCGCACAACAGGGAATAAGCCTTTGTGCACAGCTGCTGGTGGCGCCTGGGGACACGGTGGCGATTGAGAATCCCGGCTATCGGGCAGCCGGGCATGCATTCGCAATTGCGGGTGCGAAACTCCACGGCGTGGCGGTGGACGGTGAAGGCATCGACTGCACCGCGCTGAATGCTCTCAGTGATTGTCGCCTGGCCTACGTCACACCTTCCCATCAATACCCGATGGGGGTGGTCATGAGCTTGGCTCGTCGCCTGGAGTTGCTGGCCTGGGCCGAACGTAGCGGCGGCTGGATCATTGAGGACGACTACGACGGTGAGTATCGCTACAGCGGCGCGCCCCTGGCCCCGTTGGCGGCGCTCGATCGCAGTGGGCGGGTGCTGTATGTCGGCACCTTCGGCAAAGTCGCGTTTCCCGCATTGCGCCTGGGCTATCTGGTATTGCCGGAGGGCTTGGTGGACGCGTTCTCCCGGCGCCGTGCCGTGGATGTGCGGCATTCGGAAGTCAGCACCCAGGCGGTGATGGCCGAGTTCATGGCGACGGGCCATTTCCAGCGGCACATCCGCCGCATGCGCCGCGCGGCCTTGAGTCGGCGTAATGTCATGCTGGCCGGCTGGCCTACCGACGTGCCAGGCGTGGGTAGCCTGCCCGGCGTCGCGGCAGGACTGCACCTCACCGTGCGGGTGGATAGCCTGGCCCGTGAAGGTGAATTACTGGCCCAGGCCCGCGCGGCGGATGTCGAGGTCAATGGCTTGAGCAGCTATTGGTTGCCTGACTCCAGCACCCCACCCGACCAGCGCGCCGGCCTGGTACTGGGTTTTGCTGCCGTGCCTGAGGCGGCCATCGCCGATGCGCTGGTGCGGTTGCGCAAGGCGTGGCAGAGCCGCTAGCGCACCGTCTGGTCAAGGTTGAGGGCGTTCGAGCTTCAGGAATACCGACTGCATCAGTGGATCACTGAGTTTGCGCACTTGGTTATCCTGGGGGGTACGGTTGTTCAACTCGTCCTGGAGTGCGGGGGTGAACTGGAGCAGATGTTGATCGGCAATTTTGAGATGAGCCGCCGTGAATTTGTAGGCTGGGGTCTTGAGGCTCGGGTAGTGGAAGTGGGCCAGCCACAGGGGTTGATCCTTGTTGGCCGTGTCGAGAATCACGTACTCCTGGAAGTAATCCTGCTGTTGGGTCTTGATTCTGCCGGCATCGTTGCGGGTGATCCGGACCAGATCATTGTCGAGCAACCACTGAAAATAGGCCTGGCGGGGTTTACGGGTCTTGAGGATTTTCGCCCGGGTATTGATGCCTTCACGGCGTAGCCGGGCGGCGCCCTCACGCAGCTCCATGGGCAGGCTGGCCACCGGGGCGAGTTTTCCGGCGTTGGATGCATCCGCATTGAGCGTTTCGACCGCTGTGGCAGCCTGTTCCAGCTTGAGAGCTTGTTGGTCGAAAATATCCTGCATGTCCGCAGGTACTCGCTTGGGTTTGAGGGCGTCCTTTTGCGTACGTTTGATAAAGGCATTGGTGTCTATGTTCAGGTCCATCGCGGTACTGATGGTTTGGGCATAGTCGCCGTGGCTGATGGAAGGGTGAATGACCCAGGGCTGGATAAGTTCCAGAGGTTCTTGTTTGGGCGTATGGGGGGCTTTTTTAGGTTGATCTCGGCGACGGGCCTTGGTGATGCGGAGTTTCGGAAACGACCTGGAAAAGCCTGTATTGGCTACTCTCTGGGCAGGCAGGGCGGCAGCGGTCTCTTGTAAAAGCAGGCCATCGAGCTTGCTTTGGGTCAAGCGCTGAAACTCGTGGACGAGTGTTTTCAGTCGCATCAATGGTACTGGCTCAACCAGCTCTGGATAGTCTCTGGGCAACTCATCGATACGCTGGCTGACGCTGGTGTAGTCGTCAACGATTTCAAGCAGATACTCGATCGCATCCTCTCCCTCGGGAATAACATCTACGCCCCGTATCATCTGTGCCATGAACTTGCTGGCCAATCCCGCGCGGTGCACCACATAAGCGACCATCGCGCGCGCCTCTTCCATGTTCAGAGCGGCCTGCTCACGCAGGCATGGCTCGTAGGCCATGGCGATTTCGTTGGTTTTCAAGTCCCATTGAGTAAACCGGGGGGCCGATGCTTGTAACCGCGCCGCCTCGATGACGCCTGCTGAGCCAAGGCTGGCCAACTCGTCCTTGGCCTGGTTCAAGAGCGCCAGCCTGGTTTGTATTTCATGACTCATCTGGACGCTATGGTTTATATCGTCCAGAAGTAGCTGTCGAGAAGGGCCCGGATCGGATTTCAAGGCGCTCTCGACACGTGTCATGACCTCTGAATAGTCAGTTTGCTTGAGCGATATCCATTGGCTGAGATACCTGTGATATTCAGCACTGAGTCTGAGCAGTTCCTGCGCGTAGCCGGCAGTGCCCCCCATTTCTCGCCACTCTTTGAACTCGGCCAGCGTTTCTTGATAAAACGTACTGAGCGCTTCGGTCTTGGTCAGGCTACCTTGGAGTTTTAACTGATACTGCGGTGTGTTTGCTGCCTGAAGAAGGTCTTGATACGACTGACGCATCTCACTCTTCAAAGGCGTTTCTCGTGCCTTGAGCTTTGCCAATTGTTGTTCCAATACTTGCTGGCGTTGCGCCTTGGCCAAGCGACTGGCTTTCAGTTGGCTTTTCAGGCTTACACCGCTACCGAGCAAGCGCAAGCTGGTATCGACGCGCCAAGAGCCTGTTGGCCCATGACTCAGGCGAGGACCTTCCCTGGAGGGATGTTGGGGGTCGAGTACCAGAATGTTTTCATCTTCATCAGCCACCACCTCAAACCAGCGTTTGTCTACCTGCGCGTAATGAGTGTTCTGTAACTCGTGCAGTGGCGCCGTGGGTGAGGCGGGTGGGGCTGTGAGTGTTATCGCGTTGTCCGGCAGGTTTGGCGCCTCTACTTTGAGACTGTCCAGATAGGTATTCAATTGCTCAGGTGTTCGACGCGGCACCGAACCACCGGTCGCGAGGGTTGCGTATTGACTGTGGGGCAATGAGCCGTGGGCGACCGCCATGGGGCGGTTTTGCATCGCAGTCGACGTTTCACCGTCTGTGAACACGGGCCTGAAATGAGTGGGCCGTTTGGGGCCTGCCTGGCGATGATGATGAGCTTGATGGGCAACCATGATTGCCAGCGCCATCAATACATCGCCCAAGCTCGTCCATTGGATCAGGTCGTTGCCTTGATTGTGGGCATCCACCGTTTGTTGGATGTCGCTGATGATTTGCCAGGCCCATACCGCTACACCTGCGGACCCGTTCAGAAAGTTCGAGGCCACGTTGAAAATGGCCCAGCCACTGTCTGCGAGCAAGGCCCACCGTCTCTCGGCGTTGGACAGCGCTTGGCGGTCTGCCAGTTCGATCATGGCCTTGGTGTTGGCGTCAAAGAGGGCACCAAAAATATCGCCCGTCAGTTCAGTGCTGGAGAACACGACGGGTCCCGTCCATTCGTGCAGGCTCAAGGGCTCAGACAACGATTGCACCGTTAGCCAGGGTGAAGGCAGACCGATCGGGAAGATGTATTGGGAATAGTTGAAACTCAGCGCCCGGCCAGGCAGCCACGCCAGTATCGAATCGCGAAGTTCGCCCGGTTGGTGCATGGCATAGAGCATGTTCTGGAATGACTGGAACTGCAGCAGCGGGTTATCCAGCAAGGGGCGATAGAGCAGGCACGGCCCGTCCTCCGGGTTGTAGGGGCCAATGATAAACATATTGAGAATGTTATCGCTGGTGCTGCTGAGCCGACCCTGGGGGCGCATCGACAGCGGCCTGATAACGACAGGTTGTCGGTTGCCGGGTGTTGGCTGAATCAGTTCGGTGATGTAGCGATAACCTTGCGCGTTCACATTGCCCTGTTGTTTGACTTTGCATTCCAGTGCCAACAGCGCCAGCATCGAACGCAATTGGCGGCTATGGAATTGCTTTTGTCGGGTAGCTTCGGCTAGGTCATCGACCAGCTTGCTTTTGATCAATTCGGGGTAAATCTTGCCGATGTTGACGTGTTCTGCAATGCCAGTCAGATAATCAACGGTGAGCCAGTCGGGAACGGTTTGCCCATGTTTGAAGCTCACACTGGCCAGGTAGGGTGGCGAGTTGGTGAGGCCATATTCGCCAAGGGTCTGGATATGCCGTTCGAAAGGATTGGGCAGGGTAAATACACCCGCCGTGAAGCTTTCCGTCAGGGTGATTTGCAGTTCATCGAGCGGCAGCTTGCCGGCGCCCTCCTTGGCCTTGTCGGCAATGATGGCCTCACGCATCTTCTTCTGGGCGAAGGCTTTGATCGGGGGAATGCTGAACAGGTTATCCGGTGTCTGATTACGCAGCGTGCTGAGTTCAATCAGGTATTGGCTGTAGTCGCTCAATTCATGTGTCGAGGCCTGGAGCAGCCAGTCAGGTATCGCGTCTTCAAGTTGCGTCAGTCGGGTTGTTTCCCGATCACTGAATTCATCGGTTGAAGGGGGGGTAACGGCGTTTTCCCGGGGGGAGGGCGTCGGCGGGTCGACGATATTGAGTGATTCGATTTTCTTGAGCTGAGTGCTGATCAAGGCCCAGGCCATATGGTCGAAGAAATTGCCTTCTGGCTCGACCAGCCGCCACGACAGCGGTTCTGAAGCGTTCAGTGGCTCAAGTAATGGGCGTATCGCGTCACCCAGTGCTTTGAGCGAGCTGAATGCGTCATACCCGAATTCGACGGTGTACATCAGCAGGATGTCGCGTTGTTTGTAGCGGCCCTGCAGAACCGCGATACCTGCCAGTGACAGGTGTTTAAGTACCGTTTCGTTTGGGGTATCGATGTCGACCAGGCAGGCTTGGATGTCTGCCATCTCTGGTCGCCGGGCTATACGCTCCTGCTTGTCGGGGAATGTTGATACCGCTTGGGCAATGGCGCAATGATCGGCATCCCACGCCTCGACTTCCTGCACATTCAGTGCTCTGCGAAGGCCGTCGGAAAGCTCTTGCCAGCGCGGCAGTTTGGCACCGGTGGCGTTCCAGAAGGCCAGTTGCTGCTCCTTGAACGCGAAGAAAAATACGGGTGCTAAATCATTGAGCAGTTGCGCGATCTTTTCGATGCTGACTTCCAGGTGTACAGGGTTGTCGGACAAAGGTTGTCGTGCAAGAAAGTGTTCCCCTTCCAGGAAGTTGGCGACAGTTTCGTCCAGGATCTGGCCGACCAGGGTCCGGCTCAAGGAGACGTACTGGATGTGGCTGCAGATCAACTCGTTATCAATGAAGTCCCACGCCGGGGTAGCAATCATGGTGTTGTCGGGGTCGATGTCCAGATCGGGGTAGAGGGTCTTCAATTCTGCGCGCAGCAGGTTCGAGGCGACTTCGTGGAGGGTTGGCCCTGCGTAGCTCAGGCGAGTGAGGAGGGCTTTTTCCAGCAGAGGGCGTGTGAGTGGAGTGGCGTCCGGTGTTGACGGGGTTGCGCTCATAGTCATTTCCTTGCAGTGATCGATACCGGTGAGCGGTACCGTTGCGAGGCAAAAAGCTAACGATGCGTGCGGTGTGGCAGGTGGTAGTTAGATAGGCCGGGGCAGGCATGTCTGTCCCGGCTGATAGAGGGCTCAGGTCCCGGACTTGATCTTGGTCCAGGCGCGGGTCCTGGCACGTTCGGCCTCACGACCCAAGGGTTTCAGGGTGTAGAGCGTGGCCATCGCCGCCTCGGTCGGGTACAGGTTGGGGTTGTTGCGAATCGTCGGGTCAACCAGCCCGGTAGCGTCCTTGTTCGGGTTGGGATAGCCGACGAAATCGCTGATGGGTGCAATGACTGGCGGTTGCAGCAAATAGTTGATGAAGGTGTAGGCGTCCTGCGGGTTTTTCGCGCCCTTGGGAATGGCGAGCATGTCGAACCAGATCGGCGCACCCTCTTTGGGCAGGCGCATGTCGACGATCACGCCGTTCTTGGCTTCCTTGGCGCGGTTGGCGGCCTGGGAGAAGCTGCCGGAGTAACCGACGGCCACGCAGATGTCACCGTTGGCGATATCGGCCATGTATTTGGAGGAGTGGAAGTAGGTGATGTAGGGGCGGATCTTCATCAGCAACGCTTCGGCTTTTTCATAGTCCTTGGGGTTGCTGCTGTTGGGGTCCAGGCCCAGGTGCTGCAAGGCCAGCGGCAGGATTTCCGACGGCGAATCCAGCAGGGCCACGCCACACTGTTTGAGCTTGCTGATGTTCTCTTCCTTGAAGATCAGGTCCCAGCTGTCCACCGGTGCATTGTCGCCCAGGGCTGCCTTGACTTTGTCTGGGTTGAAGCCGATGAGGATCGTGCCGTACATGTAAGGCACGGCGAATTTATTGCCCGGGTCGTTGGCTTCGATCAGCTTCATCAGCTTGGGGTCCAGGTGGTTCCAATTCGGCAACTGGCTGCGGTCCAGGGGCTGGAACACACCCGCCTCGATCTGCTTGGCCAGGAACACATTGGACGGCACCACCACGTCATACCCGGAGTTGCCGGTGAGCAGCTTGGCTTCCAGGGCTTCGTTGGTGTCGAAGATGTCGTAGACCAGTTTGATCGCGGGGTTCTGGGCCTTGAAATCTTCCAGGGCCTTGGGGGTGATGTAGTCGAACCAGTTGTAGACCCGCAGGGTTTTTTCTTCCGCGTGGGTGACGCCGCCAATGAGCGCGGTACACAGGACCAGAGACTTGAGCATGTTCATTGTGGTGACCCCTCGTGTTCAAAGCCTTCGAGTACGTTCACGGCGTTGATGCCGATTTCTTCCACGGCGTAACCACCCTCCATCACGAACAGCGTCGGCTTGCCCAGGCGCGCGATACGCCGGCCCATGGCCAGGTAATCCGGGCTGTCGAGTTTGAACTGCGAGATCGGATCGTCCTTGAACGTGTCCACACCCAGGGAGACAACGATGATGTCGGCGCCGTAGCGCTCGATTTCCTTGCAGGCTTCTTCCAACGCAGCACTCCAGCTGTCCCAGCCGGAACCTGCTGGCAGTGGATAGTTGAAGTTGAAGCCTTCACCTGCGCCGTCACCGAGCTCATCGGCATAGCCCAGAAAAAACGGAAACTCCGCTTCCGGGTGCCCGTGGATCGAGGTGAAGAGCACGTCGCTACGCTCATAGAAAATCGACTGGGTGCCGTTGCCGTGGTGGTAATCGACATCGAGGATCGCGACCTTTGTGTGGCCCTGATCGAGAAACGCCTGGGCGGCGATGGCGGCGTTATTGAGGTAGCAATAACCGCCCATCAAGTCGCCGGCGGCGTGGTGTCCCGGTGGCCGGCACAAAGCAAAGGCGCTGTGGGCGCCTTGTTGGATGGCTTGTTGGGCGGTCAGCGCTACTTGGGCCGCGCTGTAGGCCGCTTGCCATGTGCCGGCGGTGATCGGTGCGCCGCCGTCGAAGCTGTAATAGCCCAGTTGACCATGCAGGCTGGTGGGTATTACGCGGCGCAAGGTTCTGGCGGGCCAGGTGTACGGCAGCAGGTCACCGTCCTGGCCGAACTCGGTCCAGCGTTGCCAGGCGCCTTTGAAGAAATCCAGGTAGTCGCGGCTGTGGATGCGTTGCAGCGGTGCCAGGCCAAAGTCCTGAGGGTCTTGCACGGGACCCAGCTCGCGATCCTTGACCCGTTGCAGCACATGGTCGGCGCGGGAGGGCATTTCGAAGCAGGGCATCAACTGCCCGTCCATCAATTCGCAACGGCCGTGGTGCAGATGATGATCGTCCGAGTAGATCGTCAGCATATTGTTGTTCTGCGCAGGTTGATTGGGATGCCTTGCAGTGTTGCGGTGCGCGGGGCTTTGGAGAACGGCAGGAGCGGCCAAAAGGGGATAAATATGGCCAAAGTATGTGTCCGTTATTCGCTCTTCAATGAAGCAGCCGTGCCCAGCTGTGGCGCATCACAGCCTGAACTGGCTTGGCGCCACGCCGCTCCAGCGTACGAAGGCATGCCTGAAGCTTGCGGTTTCACTGAAGCCCAACTGCTCGGCAATGCGATAGATCGGCAGTTCATCCTCCCCCAGCAACTGCTTGGCCCGCTCGAAGCGTAGTTCGTCCAGCAGTTCCTGGTAGCTGCAACCCAGGTCATGCAGGTGCCGGCGCAAGGTGCGCGGTGAACAGTTCATCTGTTCGGCCAATCCATCGATGCCTGGTGCGGCGCTCAATTGCGCCGCCAGCAACAGGCGCACCCGGCCCAGCCAGGCCTGGCGGCCGGTGAATTCGGTGTTCTGTTTGCGGCAGCGTTCGGCCATGGCGCGGTGGGTGATGGCGTCGGCCAACGGCAAGGGTTGATCGAGCCAATACCGGTCGAAGGCGAAGGCATTGGCGGTGGCTTCAAACTGCAACGGGCAGTCGAAGCGTTCGGCATAACGCGCGCGGTAGTCGGGGGCTGAGTGCTCAAAACGGGCACCGAGTAAGGGCAGGGGGTGGCCCAGTAAATCGTCACAGATGACTTTCAGCGAAACCAGGCAGAACTCGACATTGAACTCGGTCAGCGCCGGGTTTTCCCGGTAATCGCTGGCAGTGAACCAGATTCGCTGGCCGTCTTCCTCCAGGCTCAGCTCAAAAAGTGTTCCCAGCAGCGCGGGGTAGCGCAGAGCCAGGCGCAAAGCGTCACCGAAGGTGGCACTGGTCAGCAGCGCATAGCCGAGCATGCCGTAGGACGACACATGCATGCGTTGGCCCAGTTCCAGGCCGATGTCCCGGCGCAAGGCCACGGCATTGGTGCAGACGCGCATCTCCTGGTTGGTGGTGATGCAGGTGTCGGCACGGCTCAGGTCGGCGCCGCAGATGCCGCTACCGGCCAGCAACACCTCGCTGGCGACGCCTTCGGTCTTGAAGGTATCGAGTATCAAGGAGACGGCGTTGAGGGTGGTGAGGTGCGAGTGAAGCATGGGGGCTTCCAGCCAAGGGTTGGCTGGAAGCGAGCAAGTTATATGCCGTCGATCAGTTGAGCTCGCCGCACAGGTCCAGCTCGACCAGTCGGCGAATCTCTTGAGTCGCGAGCCCGGCGCCGATCAACGCATTGAGTTTGCCGAACGCTGCTTCACGGGTCATGCCGCCACCCGACAGCACGCCAACACCCCGCAAGCGGCTGCCGGCTTCATACACGTCCAGCTCCACGCCGCCTTCATGGCATTGGGTGATTGCCACGACCACGATGCCCAGCTCCTGAGCCCGCTTGAGGCTGGCGAGGAACTCCGGGTTATCGCTCGGCCCGGTACCGCTGCCGAAGCATTCCAGCACCAGCGCCTGAATGCCGCTGTTGATCAGACCCTCGAGTTGCGCGGCGGCGATGCCCGGTACCAGCGGCAGTACGCCGACGTTGGCGAGCCCTTTGTCATGACGATAATTCAGCGCCGCAGGCACTGAGTCAGCCTTGGCCACACCGCCATTGCGCTGCAACGCGGCGAACGGGTGGCGGCCAAAGCTGCGAATCTTCGCGCAGCGGGTCGGCGCCATCAGCTCGCCATGGAAATACAGTTGCACGCCTGGCGCCAGGCCTTCGCCCAGCGCCACGAGGGCACCGCTGACGTTTTCCCAGGCATCGCTGTCGGGTACGCCGGCCGGCAGCATGGAGCCGGTGAACAGCACCGGTGCCGGCAGGCCCAGCAGTTGGAAGCTCATGGCAGCGGCGCTGTAGGCCAGGGTGTCGGTGCCGTGCAGGATCAGTACGGCGTCGCAGCCGGCGTCCACCGCTTCGATCACGGCAATGCGCAAACGCTGCCAGTAAGCGGGGGTCATGTTGGCGCTGTCGATCAGCGGCGCCATCTCGCGAAAGCGCCAGGTGGGTACGCTGAGCTGCGGCTGGCTGGCGAGGTGATCGCTCATCCGCGCTTCAAAGCCTGAGGCGGGGGCCAGACCGTTGGCGCTGGACTGCATGCCGATGGTGCCACCGGTGTAGAGCACCATGACGTCTTGGGCGGGTTGGGTCATCTGAAAATCTCCTGAACGAAAAACGCCGCGTGGCCAAGAGCATGCCCAAGGCCACACGGCGTGTCATCTGCTTAGCGTTGCGCTTGAGCGTTCAGTTCAGCCGTTGCCTTGGCAGCGGGTTCTGGCTTCACCGGATTGGCTGGCCAGGCGGTGCGGTCCAGGTCCAGGTCTGGGAACTGGCTGGAATCGAACACCGGGGTCTTGATGCCCGCAGCACGCTGGTTGTCGTAGTCATTCAGGATGCGCATGGCGATCTTGAACAGGAACGCCAGGGCGAACAGGTTGACGAACGCGAGCATGGTCATGGTGATATCGGCAAAAGCGAATACGGTGCCGAGGTTCTCGATGGAACCCCAGAAGATCAGCACCAGTACCAGTGCGCGATAACCCATCAAGACCTTGCGATTGTTGCCCACCAGGAAGCGCAGGTTGCTCTCGCCGAGGTAGTAGTTGTACATGATCGAGGTGAACACGAACAACGCCAGGGCCACCGAGATGAACATCCGGCCCCATTCCCCGACGACTGCCGCCAGGGAGTTCTGGGTCAGGGCAATGCCGTCGCCTTCGAAGCCCGGGGTGTAGAAGCCCGAGAGCAGGATCAGCAATGCGGTGCAGGTGCAGATGATGAAGGTATCGAGGAACACGCTGAACGCTTGCACCACACCTTGGGCAATCGGGTGTTCCACCGAGGCCACGGCCGCCACGTTAGGCGCGCTGCCCAGGCCGGCTTCGTTGGCGAATACGCCGCGTTTCACGCCCATGATGATCGCGCTGCCTACCAGGCCGCCGAAGGCTTGGTCGAGACCGAAGGCGCTCTTGACGATGGTCATCAGCATGCCCGGGACCTGGTCGAATTGCAGCACGATCACGTAGACCGTCACGGCGATGTAGACCAGGGTCTTGACCGGCACCAGCAGGTCGGCGATCGAAGCGATACGCTTGATCCCGCCGATAAACACCAGGCCCAGCAATACCGCCAGGGCCAGGCCGGTGTAGGTGGTGTCGAGGCCAAAGGCGTTGTTCAGCGAGTGGGTCACGGCATGGGCTTGCAGGCCGTTGAAGGCGAAGCCGAACGTTACCAGCAGCAGGAATGCCATCACCATGCCCAGCCAACGTTTGTGCAGGCCGTGCTGGATGTAATAGGCCGGGCCGCCACGGTAGGTGCCTTCAGCGTCGGTGCGTTTGTAGAGCTGGCCGAGGGAGCACTCGATAAAACTTGAGGACATGCCCACCAGTGCGGTGACCCACATCCAGAACACGGCGCCCGGGCCACCCAGGGTCACGGCAATGCCGACACCGGCGATGTTACCGGCACCTACACGGCCGGCCAGGCTGAGCATCAGCGCCTGGAATGAGCTGAGTTGGCCGGCACTGCTTTTCAGGCTGTCGCGGAACACCGCGAACATGTGGAAAAAGTGACGCAGCTGAACGAAACGCGAGCGGATCGTGAAGTAACCACCGAGCCCGACAATGAGCACGATCAGTACTTTCCCTGAGAGGAAGTCGTTGATGACTTCAAGCATGGAGTATTCCTCGCTGATTTTTCTAATGGCAAACGCAGGACGGCTCAACACGCCGCAATGCACCAGGCAGTGCGCGACGGTCGACCCCAATCCTTTTGCGGGTGTTGTTATTCATGCGGTTTCGCGTTTCACAGGGCCTCGTTACCGACGACCGCTGACGCGAAGAGGGGCGGCACTATACCTAGGCGAGAGCCTTACGTCTTCCCGCACCGATTAAAGGTTTCACCAAAATGCCTCGGGAGCGGCACATCCCCTGTGGGAGCCGGGCTTGCCCGCGATGAGCATAGGTATCTACACAATTGCTTGGGGACCTGATTTTCTGTAGCCGCTGCCGAGGTACGAGAGCAGCTACAGGGATTTTCGGTGTTCGTTTGATCGTATTTCAGGCAAAAAAAAGGGCCTGGAGAATGGTTCTCCAAGCCCTCAAAAGGTGAGAGGTGTCTAGTCCCTCAACCTGGTGAGCGGTGCAACAGCGCTTAGGCCTTCAAAGGCACCAGACGCGGGGCAATCATGTTTTCCGGGCGCAGGATGTCGTCGAGCATGGCGTCGTCGAGCAAGCCTTCTTCGCGCACCAGTTCCAGCACGCCACGGCCGCTTTCAAGAGCGATACGGGCGATACGGGTGGCGTTTTCATAGCCGATGTACGGGTTCAGCGCGGTGACCAGGCCAATGGAGTGTTCCACCAACTCGCGGCAGCGGGCTTCGTTGGCGGTAATGCCGACGATGCAGTGCTCGCGCAGCATGTCCATGGCCCGTTGCAGCAGGCGGATCGAGTCGAAGATCTTGAAAGCGATCAGCGGTTCCATCACGTTCAGTTGCAATTGGCCGCCTTCGGCAGCAATGGTCAGTGCCAAATCGTTACCGATGATCTGGAACGCGACCTGGTTAACCGCTTCCGGGATCACTGGGTTGACCTTGCCGGGCATGATCGAGCTGCCTGGCTGACGCGCTGGCAGGTTGATTTCGTTGATGCCGGTACGTGGTCCGCTGGACAACAGGCGCAGGTCGTTGCAGATCTTCGACAACTTCACTGCGGTGCGCTTGAGCATGCCGGAGAACAGCACGAAGGCGCCCATGTCGGAGGTCGCTTCAATCAGGTCGGCAGCCGGTACCAGCGGCTGGCCGCTGATGGTGGCCAGGCGCGAAACGGCCAGGGCCTGATAACGCGGGTCGGCGTTGATGCCGGTACCGATGGCGGTGCCACCCAGGTTGACTTCGGTCAGCAGTTCCGGCGCCAGAGTCTTCAGGCGGGCCAAGTCTTCACCCAGGGTGGTGGCGAAGGCGCGGAATTCCTGGCCGAGGGTCATCGGCACGGCGTCTTGCAACTGGGTACGGCCCATTTTCAGGACGTGGTTGAATTCTTCACCCTTGGCGGCGAACGACTGGATCAGGCTGTCGAGGCTGGCCAGCAATGCGTCGTGGCCCAGCAGCAGACCCAGGCGGATCGCGGTCGGGTAGGCGTCGTTGGTCGACTGCGCCATGTTCACGTCGTTGTTCGGGTGCAGGTACTGGTATTCGCCCTTGTTGTGGCCCATGGCCTCCAACGCGATGTTGGCGATGACTTCGTTGGCATTCATGTTGGTTGAAGTGCCAGCGCCGCCTTGAATCATGTCCACCACGAACTCTTCGTGGAAATCGCCGCGGATCAGACGGGCACAGGCTTCGCTGATGGCAGCGTGCTTGGCTTCGCTGAGCTGGCCCAACTCGCGGTTGGCGTCAGCGGCGGCTTGTTTGACCATTGCCAGGCCGACCACCAATTTCGGGTAATGCGAAATCGGAACGCCGGAGAGACGGAAGTTATTCACCGCTCGCAGGGTCTGGATGCCGTAATACGCTTGGGCGGGTACTTCGAGTACGCCAAGCAGGTCTTTTTCTGTGCGGAATGATGCAGCGGAGGACATGACGGAAATCATCTCGATATGGACCCGGAACTGGCCGGAACGCTGCGAATGCTAGGCTTGCAGAAGTTTTAGGGCCAATGCTGTTAAGCACTGGCCTATGCACAAACGGCATAATGTTGGTGTGACCCGATTACCATGGCGGGCGTGTGTGCCAAAATGGTGCATACCCTGGGAGGACCTGATGAACCTTGAAAGCAAATGGCTGGAAGACTTTAGCGCCTTGGCTGCCACCCGCAGCTTCTCCCAGGCGGCGGAGCGGCGCTTCGTCACCCAGCCGGCGTTCAGCCGCAGGATCCGCAGCCTTGAAGCCGCGCTGGGGCTGACGCTGGTCAACCGTTCGCGTACGCCCGTCGAACTGACGGCAGCGGGGCAGTTGTTCCTGGTGACGGCGCGCACCGTGGTCGAACAGCTCGGTGAAGTGCTGCGCCACTTGCATCATCTGGAAGGCGGGCAAGGCGAAGTCATGCAGGTGGCGGCCGCACACTCCTTGGCATTGGGCTTTTTCCCGCGCTGGATCGCCCAACTGCGTAACGAAGGCCTGAACATTGCCACGCGGCTGGTCGCCACCAACGTCGGTGACGCTGTGCATGCACTGCGTGAAGGCGGTTGTGACCTGATGTTGGCATTCTACGACCCGGATGCCGCGATGCAGATGGACCCGGAGATCTTCCCGTCGCTGCACCTGGGCAATACCGAAATGCTCCCGGTGTGCGCCGCGGATGCGCATGGCAAACCGTTGTTCGATCTAGAGGGCGAGGGCAGCGTGCCGCTATTGGCCTATAGCGCCGGGGCGTTTCTTGGGCGTTCGGTGAACCTGCTGTTGCGTCAACGGGCTCTGCGTTTCACCACGGTTTACGAAACGGCGATGGCTGACAGCCTGAAAAGCATGGCCCTGGAAGGCTTGGGAATCGCCTGGGTGCCGCAGTTGAGCGTGCGTGCCGAGTTGGCGCGGGGCGAGCTGGTGGTGTGTGGCGGGCCGCAATGGCATGTGCCGTTGGAGATTCGCTTGTATCGCTGTGCATTGGTGCGCAAGGCGAATGTGCGGTTGTTGTGGCGCAAGTTGGAAGGCGGTGCAGCGCAAAACACCTGAGGGCGACAACAATCAAGTGTGGGAGCTGGCTTGCCTGCGATGCAGACACCTCGGTACATCAGCCTGATTGAGGTGATGCTATCGCAGGCAAGCCAGCTCCCACCTTGATCCAGTTCCCATGATTTATCAGTGGTGTGTTCGCTGACCTCAGGGTCAATAAAACCGCCGGTTTGCCCCGTAAGACAGATGGTCGCCCAAGGGGCTGTTTCTCCGCTGTATTACGGTATACTGCGCGGCCTTCGGCCGGTCCAACCGGCCTTAATTCGTACACCAAGCCACGCCGGATTTCCCGCGTGGCTTGTTGTTTTTTGACGCGCCTGCGGGCGCCCAGAGAGAAGAGGCACGACGATGAGTGCATTGGTTGGCGTGATCATGGGCTCCAAGTCCGATTGGTCCACCCTTAGCCACACCGCCGATATGCTGGAAAAGCTCGGCATTCCCTACGAAGTGAAGGTGGTTTCCGCCCACCGCACGCCGGATTTGCTGTTCCAGTATGCCGATGAAGCTGAGTCCCGTGGCATCGAAGTCATCATCGCCGGTGCCGGTGGTGCGGCGCACTTGCCGGGCATGTGTGCGGCCAAGACCCACCTGCCGGTACTCGGCGTGCCGGTGCAGTCGTCAATGCTCTCGGGCGTGGATTCGCTGTTGTCCATCGTGCAGATGCCCGCCGGTATTCCGGTGGCCACCCTGGCGATTGGCAAGGCCGGCGCGATCAACGCAGCGTTGTTGTCCGCCAGCATCCTGGGCGCCAAGCATCCGCAGTTCCATGCGGTGCTGAAAAAATTTCGTGCTGAGCAGACAGACAGCGTCCTGGACAATCCAGACCCACGCATCGCCTGAGGTTGTTGATTGATGAAAATCGGTGTAATCGGTGGCGGCCAGTTGGGCCGCATGCTGGCTCTGGCGGGTACCCCGCTGGGGATGAACTTCGCTTTCCTGGATCCGGCGCCGGATGCCTGCGCTGCGGCGCTGGGTGAACACCTGCGGGCTGACTACAGCGACCCGGATCACCTGCGCCAACTGGCCGATGAAGTCGACCTGGTGACGTTCGAGTTCGAAAGCGTCCCGGCTGAAACCGTGGCCTTCCTGTCGCAGTTCGTCCCGGTGTACCCGAGCGCCGAAGCCCTGCGCATCGCTCGTGATCGCTGGTTCGAAAAAAGCATGTTCAAGGACCTGGGTATTCCAACGCCCGCGTTCGCCGACATCCAGTCCCAGGCGGACCTGGACGCTGCAGTCGCGGCCATCGGCCTGCCAGCTGTGTTGAAGACCCGCACGTTGGGTTATGACGGCAAGGGCCAGAAAGTCCTGCGTACCGCCGCCGATGTGGTCGGCACTTTCGCCGAGCTGGGCAGCGTCGCTTGCCTGCTGGAAGGCTTCGTGCCATTCACCGGTGAAGTTTCGCTGATCGCCGTACGCGCGCGTGATGGCGAAACCCGTTTCTACCCGTTGGTGCACAACACCCATGACAGCGGCATCCTCAAGTTGTCCGTGGCCAGTACCGATCACCCGCTGCAAGCCCTGGCCGAAGACTATTCCAGCCGGGTGTTGAAGCAGTTGGATTACGTCGGCGTAATGGCGTTCGAGTTCTTTGAAGTCGACGGCGGCCTCAAGGCCAACGAAATCGCTCCGCGTGTGCACAACTCCGGGCACTGGACCACCGAAGGAGCCGAGTGCAGCCAGTTCGAAAACCACCTGCGGGCGGTAGCGGGCTTGCCGTTGGGGTCGACGGCGAAGGTTGGCGAGAGCGCCATGCTCAACTTCATCGGTGTCGTCCCGCCAGTGGAAAAGGTCGTTGCTATCGATGACTGCCATCTGCACCACTACGGCAAGGCCTTCAAGGTCGGGCGCAAGGTCGGCCATGCGAACCTGCGCTGCGCAGATCGCGCGACCCTGGAACAACAGATCCTCAAAGTCGAAGCGCTGATCGCCGAGCAATAACTCAAACGCTGGCGGGAACCATTGGTAACCGCCATCCTCTGATTGCAGGATGCCAAAGTCTGACTAGGCTCTAGCTAAATTCATTCAGAGGGAAATGCCATGGGTATTATTGGAACCATCTTTATCGGCTTGATCGTCGGCCTGCTGGCGCGTTTCCTGAAGCCAGGTGACGACAGCATGGGTTGGATCATGACCATCCTGCTGGGCATCGCCGGCTCCCTGGTGGCCACATATGGTGGCCAGGCGCTGGGTATCTACCAGGCGGGTCAAGGTGCAGGTTTTATCGGCGCGCTGGTAGGTGCCGTGGTCCTGTTGGTGATCTACGGGCTGCTGAAAAAGAAGTAATTTAGCGTTGAGTCCTCTGCGCTGCGCAGGCGCAGAGGGCTAGAATGCTCGTCATTGTTTCCTTGCCGAGCTCCTCCATGCGCCGTCTCTTGTTGACTCTCCTCTTGCTGGGCACTGGCCTGGCCCATGCCGGCGAACTGCCGGAAACCGACTGGCTCGAACTGATGCCCAAGTCGGACCAGAAAGCCCTCGAACAAATGCCGGAAATCGACCACAACTCCCCGGAAGCCCAGGGCACCTTTACTGCAAAGGGTGGTTTGAAGCAGAGCAAGGGGTTGCCGGCGGTGATGTATTCCACCAAGACTGTGGCGGCCATGAACGGCAAGAACATCCGCATTGGTGGCTACCCGGTACCATTGGAGACCGACGCCAAGGGCCGCAGCACGCTGTTCTTCCTGGTGCCTTACCCAGGTGCCTGCATCCACGTGCCGCCACCGCCGCCTAACCAATTGGTGCTGGTGCGGTATCCCAAAGGCTTGAAGCTGGATGACATCTACACGCCGCTGTGGGTGACAGGGACGTTGAAGGTGGAGACGGTCAACAATGACCTGGCTGATGCGGCGTATGCGCTGGATGCAGGGAAAGTGCGGGCGGTGAAGGAGTCTGACCTATAAGAACGGTACATGACTCAGGTGGGAGCTGGCTTGCCTGCGATGCGGGCGACTCGGTGTTTCAGTGATGCCGAGGTGACGCTATCGCAGGCAAGCCAGCTCCCACAGGTGATCGGGTTTTTACAGGGCGATACCGCTGATGCTCACGCCCAAGGTATGGCTTTCACCTGGCGCCAAGCTCACCACATCGCCCAGTACATTCGCCGTCTCGATGCACAGCATGCCCTGCCAGCCATCGTCAGCCATATCGCTGAAGGCCTTGGCACGCTCGGTCCAGGGGTTCCAGATCACCGTCGAGTGTGAGCCGGTGCTGGTGAGCTGGATGCGGCGCTGCCAGTCTTTATCGACAACGTTCAACTGCGCCGGCGTGTCGAGATAGATGCGGTCGGTCTCACCGCTGAAGTGCAGGAGACCGGATTGTTTGTTGGTCTTCCAGTCATCCGCCGTGTCGATGTACTCCAACCCATCGAGGCCTTCGACCTGCACATTGCGCACGTCGCTGACCGCGAAGTAACTGTGCAACGCCTGGCTGAGGGTCACGGTGTCGGTGCCACGGTTATGGCTGGTCAACTGGATATGCAACTGATCGTCCAGCAGGAGGGTCATCTTCAGGTCGACCTGATGGGGCCATTCCGGAAAACCGCCCTGCGGGACCGTGAGTGCAAAGTCCAACTGCAAGGCATTGGCAAGCGGGGCGGTTTTCTCCAGTGTCCAGTCAGCGGTGCGCACGAAACCGTGGGCCCCGGCCGGCTTGTCACTGTGACGCATGGCTTTCACGCTTTGCGGGTTACGGTCAAAAACCCCAAACCACGGCCAGCATATTGGCACGCCGGTGCGGATGCCTTTGCCTGTCTTGAATACCGCGTTGTCGTTGGGCCAGATCAGCGGCTTTTCGCCGGCACGCTGGTAGCTGACAAGGTGGGCGCCTTGTTGGGCGATCACCAATTCGGCTCCTTCGTGGCGGATGCGCCAACAGGTCAGCTCATCCAGTTTCACGATTTCGACGTCAGGCGCAGACATAGGGGCTCTCTCAATCACAGACAATGGGGCTATGGACCGTCAAACCGCCGCGAGGTTTAACGCGCTCGCGACGGAACCGATCGGGTGCGGCCACTGCCATCAATCGCGACGAACACAAATACCGCCTCGGTGACCTTGCGCCATTCACTGGACAGCGGGTCGTCGCTCCACACTTCGACCATCATCTGGATCGAGCTGCGGCCGATTTCCAGGGCCTGGGTGTAGAAGGACAGCTGTGCGCCTACGGCTACCGGCACCAGGAACGCCATGCGGTCAATGGCGACGGTCGCGACGCGGCCACCTGCCACTTTGCTGGCCATGGCCGTGCCCGCGAGGTCCATCTGGGCCACCAGCCAGCCGCCGAAGATATCGCCGAAACCATTGGTTTCACGCGGCAGTGCGGTAATTTGCAGGGCGAGATCGCCTTGCGGGATAGGATCTTCTTGTTCGAGTTCGATCATGCCGGGGGTGCCTCTGACCCGTGACGCTTCATGGGTGTTTCAAGTGGATAGCCGACTGTTGGAAAAACGTTTCAGCACAAACATACTCCGTTTTACACGTTTCTCGTAAGGCGTACTAAAGGGAAACTCTGCCAAACCGGCTGGAACCACCCAACGGCGTTTTGGCACAGCAGCCCCTCAAGGATGCGGGTCTGGCGCTTGCAGTGGCCGAGTATATCGAGCCGTCGGCGCCACGACGACCTCCAGACACTCATTTGGTCGGTAAATAGCGGCTGTATTGCGGCTTTTTCCCGCAACTGTTCTTCTGCGCTGCCGATAGGGCGCAGATCTCGAAAATATTTCACCCCTGGGAACTGTTAACAGCTCAGCGCTGTGCTTTTCCAGGCGATTTGTTATCTTGCCGAACCCGCCGCACGCGTTGCCAGCGTCTGCGGGCTTGCCGTTCTGACTACTAATAAGAGAAGCCTTGCCATGTCCTCCGTGCCCGCAAGCAGCGCGCAACCTTCGCGCCCGCTGACCCGCAACGACTACAAAACCCTGTCGCTGTCTGCCTTGGGCGGGGCGCTGGAGTTCTACGACTTCATCATCTTCGTATTTTTCGCCACGGTAGTCGGAAAGCTGTTTTTCCCCGCCGACATGCCCGAATGGCTGCGCTTGATGCAGACCTTCGGCATTTTCGCCGCCGGTTATCTCGCGCGTCCGCTGGGCGGCATCGTCATGGCGCACTTCGGCGACCTGCTGGGCCGCAAGAAGATGTTCACCCTGAGCATCTTCATGATGGCCGTACCGACCCTGATCATGGGCCTGCTGCCGACCTATGCGCAGATCGGCCTGTGGGCGCCGATCCTGTTGCTGCTGATGCGGGTCATCCAGGGCGCGGCAATTGGGGGTGAGGTACCGGGTGCGTGGGTGTTTGTCTCCGAACATGTGCCGCCTCGGCACATCGGCTATGCCTGCGGCACCCTGACCAGCGGCCTGACCGCCGGGATTTTGCTGGGGTCGCTGGTGGCTACCGCCATCAACACGATCTATAGCCCGGAGCAGGTTTCGGATTACGCCTGGCGTATTCCGTTCCTGCTGGGTGGCGTATTCGGCCTGTTCTCGGTGTACCTGCGCCGCTGGTTGCATGAAACGCCGATCTTCGCCGAGATGCAGCAACGCAAGACACTGGCTGCGGAGCTGCCGTTGCGCGCGGTGCTGCGTGACCACCGTGGCGCCATCGTGCTGTCGATGCTGCTGACCTGGCTGCTCTCCGCTGGCATCGTGGTGGTCATCCTGATGACTCCGACCGTGCTGCAGACCGTCTACCACTTCAGCCCCACCGTGTCGCTGCAGGCCAACAGCCTGGCGATCGTGACCTTGAGCCTCGGTTGCATCGCTTCCGGCGCCCTGGCGGACCGCTTCGGCGCAGGCCGCGTGCTGATCGCCGGTTGTGCGCTGCTGCTGGCAACGTCCTGGACGCTCTACCACAGCCTGCTCGATCACCCGGACTGGCTGTTCCCGCTGTACACCCTGACGGGCCTGTTTGTCGGTGTGGTTGGCGTGGTGCCCTATGTCATGGTCAAGGCCTTCCCGCCGGTGGTGCGGTTTAGCGGGTTGTCGTTTTCCTACAACGTCGCCTACGCCGTGTTTGGCGGCCTGACGCCCTTGGCGGTGTCGCTGCTGATGAAGGAAAGCCCGATGGGGCCCGCGTACTACGTTGCAGTGATCTGCACGATGGGGATGCTGGTGGGTGGCTATTTGTGGAAGCGCGGACGCTAACGGCCTTCGCCTGAAGGCTGCGTCGCCAGGCGCAGCCCGTTAACCATTACAGAGTATTTCCTAGCCCCTGTACCTACCTCTTCACCTCCCGCCTCGCCCCGCATTTCCGGGTATTTCCCCCAAGGGCCAGTGTTCTTCTCGAATACTGGCCTTTCATCTAATTGTCACATTCCGGACATAGAGTGTTCACACGGCCTACCGATACTTGGCCCCGATCCAACTATCCCTATCTGCTAGGAGTAAGGCATGAAACTGAAGCGTTTGATGGCGGCAATGACTTTTGTCGCTGCTGGCGTTGCGACTGCCCACGCGGTGGCCGCTGGTGTTGACCCGGCAATTCCGGCTTACGTGAAGACCACGGGTGTGTCGGGCAACTTGTCCAGCGTTGGTTCCGATACCCTGGCAAACCTGATGACCTTGTGGGCAGAGGGTTACAAAAAGGAATACCCGAACGTCAATATCCAGATTCAGGCTGCGGGCTCCGCCACTGCGCCACCTGCGCTGACTGAAGGCACCTCCAACCTGGGCCCGATGAGCCGCAAGATGAAGGACACCGAACTGGCTGCCTTCGAGCAGAAGTACGGCTACAAGCCAACCGCTATCCCGGTTGCCGTGGATGCCCTGGCCGTGTTCGTGCACAAGGACAACCCGATCCAGCACCTGACCATGGAACAAGTCGACGCGATCTTCTCCTCGACTCGTCTGTGCGGCGCCAAAGCTGAAGTGAAAACCTGGGGTGACCTGGGCGTGACCGGCGACCTGGCCAACAAGCCAGTGCAACTGTTCGGTCGTAACTCGGTATCCGGCACCTACGGCTACTTCAAAGAAGAAGCCCTGTGCAAAGGCGACTACAAGCCAAACGTGAACGAACAACCAGGCTCGGCTTCGGTCGTGCAGTCCATCAGCTCTTCGCTGAACGGCATCGGTTACTCGGGCATCGGCTACAAGACCGCTAGCGTGAAGACCGTGGCCCTGGCCAAGAAAGGCAGCACTGACTTCATCGAAGACAGCGAAGAAAACGCCCTGAACGGCAAATACCCGCTGTCGCGCTTCCTCTACGTTTACGTCAACAAAGCCCCGAACAAGCCTCTGGCTCCGCTGGAAGCTGAGTTCGTGAAGCTGGTCCTGTCCAAACAGGGCCAGGAAGTTGTAGTGAAAGACGGCTATATCCCACTGCCAGCCAAAGTTGCCGCCAAGGCACTGGCTGACCTGGGTCTGAAAGAAGGTGGCAAATAAGCCTCCAGTAAAGCTGCCGTGAGCCTGGGCGTTGTCCAGGTTCACGGCCCAGGTGAGGTCTGCAAGACCTGGACCTCACCCTCAATTTTTCAGTCCGCTGCCAGCTCTGCTACGCGGCGGATTTTTTGCGTCACTGCTTTGTCATCTTTCTGTCATACAGGATCGCTAGGGTGTGCGCATGAATGATCTGGCCAATTCCACCATGACGACGACTTCTCCCCCCAAGCGCATTGATTTCAATACGCCTGAGCTGCAACGCAAGCGCCGCATCCGCGCGCTCAAGGATCGCCTGACCCGTTGGTATGTCCTGATTGGCGGCCTCGCCGTCCTGGGCGCGATCACCTTGATCTTCTTCTTCCTCGCCTACGTGGTTGCGCCGCTGTTCCAGGGTGCCAGCCTGACCAAGGAAGAGGCCCTGAGCCCTGCCTGGATACAGGACGCCGGCAAGCCGCTGATGATCTCCCTGGAAGAGCAGAACCAGGTGGCCATGCGGGTTTCCGACAAGGGCCAGGCGCTGTTCTTTGATGTTGATACGGGAGCTGAGCTTAAGCGCGTCAACCTGCCACTCCCGGCCGGTACCAGCGTCGTTTCCATCGGTGAAGACCAGCCTGGCAGCCCGCTGGTGATCCTCGGCCTGTCCAACGGCCAGTCCCTGGTGTTCCGCCACACCTACAAAGTGTCCTACCCGGACGGCAAGAAGACCATCACACCTGCGGTCGAATATCCTTACGGCGAAACGCCTATCGTCCTCGACGAGCAAGGTCGTCCGCTGGAGCACGTAGCCCTCAACGCCACGGATTCGTCGCTGGTGGTGGCGGGCTCCGCCGGTTCGCACTTGAACGTGCTGTCGGTGAGTCGCGAAGAAAACATGATGACCGGTGAAGTCACCAGCGAGCAGAAGCGCATTGAGCTGCCGCAAATGACTGAGCCGGTCAAAGCCATCTTCGTCGACCCGCGCCAGCAATGGCTGTACGTGATCAACGGTCGCGCTTTGGCCGATGTGTTCAGCCTGCGGGACAACAGCCTCAACGGTCGCTACAAACTGCTGGAAGACGCTGGTGCCGAAGTGACTGCCAGTACCCAACTGGTGGGCGGTATCTCGCTGATCGTTGGTGACTCCAAAGGTGGCCTGGCCCAGTGGTTCATGGCCCGTGACCCGGACGGCGAGCAACGCCTGAAGCAGATCCGCACCTTCCAGATGGGCACCACGCCTGTCATCGAAATCACCGCCGAAGAACGTCGCAAAGGCTTCGTTGCCCTCGACGCTTCCGGCAAGCTCGGCGTGTTCCACAGCACCGCCCACCGCACGCTGCTGGTGGACCCGGTAGTCGACGGCCAGGGTGTGTTCGGTCTGTCGCCACGGGCCAACCGTGTGATCGTCGAAGCGGGCGGCAAGCTGCAACCGCTGCTGCTCGACAACCCGCACCCGGAAGTGTCCTGGAGCGCGTTGTGGAGCAAGGTCTGGTACGAAAACTACGACGAGCCTAAATACGTCTGGCAATCGACCGCCGCCAACACCGACTTCGAACCCAAGATGAGCCTCGCGCCCCTGACCTTCGGTACGCTCAAGGCTGCGTTCTACGCCATGCTGCTGGCCGCACCGCTGGCCGTTGCTGCTGCCATCTACACCGCCTACTTCATGGCGCCGAGCCTGCGCCGTAAGGTCAAGCCGGTGATCGAACTGATGGAAGCGATGCCGACGGTGATTCTCGGCTTCTTCGCCGGCCTGTTCCTGGCGCCGTATGTCGAAGGGCATCTACCGGGGATATTCAGTCTGCTGATGCTGTTGCCGATTGGCATCCTGGTGGCCGGCTTCGTCTTCAGCCGCCTGCCTGAATCCATCCGCCTGCGGGTTCCTGACGGTTGGGAAAGCGCGATCCTGATCCCGGTCATCCTGTTTGTGGGCTGGCTCTCGCTGTACATGAGCCCGTACCTGGAAACCTGGTTCTTCGGCGGCGACATGCGGATGTGGATCTCCCACGACTTAGGGATTACCTACGACCAGCGCAACGCTCTGGTCGTAGGTCTGGCCATGGGTTTTGCGGTAATCCCGAACATCTACTCCATCGCCGAAGACGCCGTGTTCAGCGTGCCACGCGGCCTGACCCTGGGTTCCCTGGCCCTCGGTGCCACACCATGGCAGACCATGACTCGCGTGGTGATCCTGACCGCCAGCCCGGGGATTTTCTCGGCACTGATGATCGGCATGGGTCGTGCGGTCGGCGAAACCATGATCGTGCTGATGGCTACCGGCAACACCCCGGTGATGGAAATGAACCTGTTCGAAGGCCTGCGCACGCTTGCGGCCAACGTTGCGGTGGAAATGCCCGAGTCGGAAGTCGGCGGCAGCCACTACCGCGTGCTGTTCCTCTCGGCGCTGGTGCTGCTGTTGTTCACCTTCATCATGAACACCCTCGCCGAGCTGATTCGTCAGCGTCTGCGCAAGAAATACTCGTCGCTTTAAGAAAGGTAGAAGTCTGTGAAACAGAACTCCCTGAATGGATGGTTCAAGAGCGGCGCCCCCGGCGTCTGGATCAGCGGTGGCGCGGTGTCCATCGCGGTCATCATGACCATTGGTTTGCTGGCCGTGATTGCGGTGCGTGGCCTGGGCCACTTCTGGCCGGCGGACCTGATCCAGGCCAGCTACGACGTACCGGGCCAAGCCAACCATATCGTCATCGGCGAAGTGGTACAGAAAGAAGAAGTGCCCCGTGAGCGCCTGAAAAGTGCTGGCTTGCCGGTGCCGGATCAAGGTCCGGAATTCATGACCCGCGAGCTGATCAAGGTCGGTAACCGCGACTTGAACGGCAATGACTTCACCTGGATCGTCGGTGAGTGGTTGACCAACCAGACCAAGCCTGCAGAGCTGATGACGATCGAGCGTCGTGAGTGGGGTAACTTCTACGGCACCCTGGTCAACGTCAAACAGGACGGCAAGGTGATCGCCGAAGGCGCTGCCGCCTGGCCAGAACTGCAAGCCCGTGTGGACCGCGTCAACAAGCTCGCGGCTCAGCTCAAGACCCTTGAAAAATCCGATATCGGTGCGATCAACGCCGGTTTGGAACGCATCCGCCTGCACGGCCGCAAGCTGGAGCTGGAAGGCAAGCTGGACGCCACCGCACAAGCCGACATGGACAGTGGCCGCGCCGAGCTGAACAACCGCTACAAGGACATCGAAGCACGTTTGTCTGACCTGCACACCCAGTTCAACCGCGACAGCCTGACCGCTCGTGATGCCAACGGTAAAGAGCTGGAGATCAGCATCGGCAAGGTGGTGCACGCCTACCAACCGAACGCCATGGGTTACATGACCAAGGTCGGCTTCTACTTCAGCAAGGTCTGGGAATTCCTCAGCGACGACCCACGGGAAGCCAACACCGAGGGCGGGATCTTCCCGGCGATCTTCGGCACCGTGATGATGACCCTGATCATGGCGATGATCGTGACCCCGTTCGGCGTGCTGGCGGCGGTGTACCTGCGTGAGTACGCCAAGCAGAACACCCTGACCCGGATCATCCGTATCGCGGTGAATAACCTGGCGGGCGTCCCGGCCATCGTTTACGGCGTGTTTGGCCTGGGTTTCTTCGTCTACGTGCTGGGTGGTTCGGTGGACCGCTTGTTCTTCTCCGAAGCCTTGCCGGCACCGACCTTCGGCACTCCGGGTCTGCTCTGGGCGTCCCTGACCCTGGCGTTGCTGGCCGTACCGGTGGTGATCGTGGCTACTGAAGAAGGCCTGGCACGGATTCCTCGTACCGTGCGTGAAGGCTCCCTGGCACTGGGCGCGACCAAGGCGGAAACGCTGTGGAAGATCGTCCTGCCGATGGCCAGCCCGGCGATGATGACCGGCATGATCCTCGCCGTGGCCCGCGCCGCTGGTGAAGTGGCGCCGCTGATGCTGGTGGGTGTGGTGAAACTGGCGCCGTCGCTGCCAGTGGACGGCAACTACCCGTACCTGCACCTGGACCAGAAGATCATGCACCTGGGCTTCCATATTTATGACGTCGGCTTCCAGAGCCCTAACGTCGAAGCCGCACGGCCGCTGGTGTACGCCACCGCGCTGTTGCTGGTGCTGGTGATCGCCACGCTCAACCTGTCGGCGGTGTGGATTCGTAACCACCTGCGCGAGAAGTACAAGGCGCTGGATAGCTGATTTTTATGTGGACGCGGACAAATGTGGGAGCTGGCTTGCCTGCGATGGCATCACCGCGTTGTTACTGAAACACCGCGCCGCCCGCATCGCAGGCAAGCCAGCTCCCACAGGGATCGGCGTTAGACACGGATTTTGAGTAAGCCGCCCCGGCGGTTCAACGAAACGAATTGGTAGCACAGGGAGCATCCCATGCAACACGAAACCCACACCCACGGCATCAACATGTCTGCCCTGGGTCGCGACAAGCAGAGCCTGAGCCTGGCCCAGGAAACCGTGGCCATCGAAGTCCCGGGCCTGAGCCTGTTCTACGGTGACAAGCAGGCGCTGTACGACGTCAGCATGAACATTCCCAAGCAGCGTGTGACCGCCTTCATTGGCCCGTCCGGCTGTGGTAAGTCCACGCTGCTGCGCACCTTCAACCGGATGAACGATCTGGTGGACGGCTGCCGTGTGGAAGGCGCGATCAACCTCTACGGCACCAACATCTACCGCAAGGGCGAAGACGTGGCCGAGCTGCGTCGCCGGGTCGGCATGGTGTTCCAGAAGCCCAACCCGTTTCCCAAGACCATCTACGAAAACGTGGTTTATGGCTTGCGCATACAGGGCATCAACAAGAAGCGCATCCTCGACGAGGCCGTGGAGTGGGCACTCAAGGGCGCGGCGTTGTGGGATGAGGTCAAGGACCGCCTGCACGAGTCGGCACTGGGTCTGTCCGGCGGCCAGCAGCAACGTCTGGTGATTGCTCGCACCATCGCTGTGGAGCCGGAAGTGCTCTTGCTCGATGAACCCTGCTCGGCACTCGACCCGATCTCTACCCTGAAAGTCGAAGAGCTGATCTACGAGCTGAAATCCAAGTTCACCATCGTCATCGTGACCCACAACATGCAACAGGCCGCGCGGGTCTCCGACTACACCGCGTTCATGTACATGGGCAAGCTGGTGGAGTTCGGCGATACCGATACCCTGTTCACTAATCCGGCGAAGAAGCAGACTGAAGACTACATCACTGGTCGTTACGGCTAGGGGCTGTGGTTTCACTGAACTGATGCTGCGGTCGACCGCACCTTACCGGACGCTCCAAGGACGCCAACATGATTAGCAAAGAAGGTCTTACCCATCACATCTCCGCGCAGTTCAACGCCGAGCTTGAGGAAGTGCGCAGCCACCTCCTGGCCATGGGCGGGCTGGTGGAGAAGCAAGTCAACGACGCCGTCACGGCGCTGATTGAGGCCGACTCCGGCCTGGCCCAGCAGGTGCGCGAGATCGATGACCAGATCAATCAGATGGAACGCAATATCGACGAGGAATGCCTGCGCATCCTCGCTCGTCGGCAACCGGCCGCGTCTGACCTGCGTTTGATCATTAGCATCTCCAAGTCGGTGATCGACCTGGAGCGCATTGGCGACGAAGCCACCAAAATTGCCCGCCGCGCCATCCTGCTGTGCGAAGAGGGCGAAGCGCCGCGCGGTTACGTTGAAGTGCGCCACATCGGTGACCAGGTGCGCAACATGGTCCGCGATGCTCTGGACGCGTTTGCTCGCTTCGACGCCGAGCTGGCGTTGTCGGTAGCCCAGTACGACAAGGTCATCGACCGCGAATACAAGACCGCCCTGCGGGAACTGGCGACTTACATGATGGAAGACCCGCGCTCGATCTCGCGGGTGTTGAACATCATCTGGGTCCTGCGTTCCCTGGAGCGTATTGGCGACCACGCCCGCAACATCTCCGAGTTGGTGATCTACCTGGTGCGCGGTACCGATGTACGCCACATGGGCCTCAAGCGCATGAAGGCCGAAGTGGAAGGCACCGTTGATCAAATCTCTAATGTTCCGGGTGAATCTGACGATAAGTAAGATTGCCCGAGAAATAAACGCCCGGCCTCAGGCCGGGCGTTTTCGTTTGTGGCGTATGAGTTTTGCGCCGCGGACACCAGTAGAGTCCCGGCGTGACTGAAGAGTTTTGGCGAAATGCCATCAGCGAAGCGTTATGCTTGCCGGGGTTTTTAAAGGATGAAGGGTCGATGAGTAAAGTCAGTGTGTTGGTGGTGGATGACGCCTCGTTTATTCGCGATCTGGTGAAGAAGTGCCTGCGCAATTACTTCCCTGGCATCAAGATCGAAGATGCGGTGAACGGCAAAAAGGCCCAGGCCATCCTGATGCGCGAAACCTTTGACATGGTGCTGTGTGACTGGGAAATGCCGGAAATGTCCGGCCTGGAACTGTTGACCTGGTGCCGTGAGCAGCCTCATCTCAAGGCCATGCCGTTTGTCATGGTCACCAGCCGTGGCGACAAGGAAAACGTGGTTCAGGCGATCCAGGCCGGGGTCTCCGGCTACGTCAGCAAACCCTTCACCAACGAGCAGTTGCTGAACAAGGTCAAGCAGGCCCTGCACAAGATCGGCCGCCTGGACGCGCTGATCGCCAGCGCTCCGACCAAAATGAACTCGGCTTTCGGCAACGACTCGCTGAGCGCCTTGACCGGCGGCAAACCCGAAGCGGTCAAGCCTGCTCCCGTCGCGGTTCCCAGCAAAGGCCTGCTCAATAGCCCACCTGTGCAGGCACCCGCTGCAGCATCGCCTGCCAGCGGTCGTGGCCAGGGTCAGTTGCGCCTGTCCAGTGGCACCCAGCAGTGTGTGATCAAGGCCCTGAGCATCAAGGAAGCGCTGCTGGTGGTGCGCCGAGGTGAAGTCCTGCCTCAGGTGCTGGAAAGCGCTGTACTCGATCTTGAACAAGGCGAGAATGCCGAAACCGCGCGTCTCAACGGCTACCTGCACGCCATCGTCGCCTACGAACCCAAGCCTGATAGCGACTGGCTGCAACTGACCTTCCGTTTTATCGATCAGGATGCGCAGAAGCTGGATTACATCTCGCGGCTGATTGCGCGTGGGACGGCCCAGAAGCATTTTGTGCCGGGCGCCTGATCTCCCTGCCAATGCCGTAAATCGACCAGTTGTCTGATTCTCGGTCTCTGGCTTGATTTATATTGGTTTGGATATAGTCTTTCGATAGTGCGTTGGCGCTACTGAGTGTTCGCTACGCCTTGAAACACACCGCCACTGCCTTTGGCTGAATCGTCTATTACGCTTTTCCTTTCCAGAAAAGGAGAAGTGGATGCCAAGGCACAAGGACGTGGTGTTTGTGGGAAGCTCGCTCAAGGATCTCAAGTCGTTCCCGCTCGATGCGCGAAGAGCTGCCGGTTTTCAATTGGATCTCTTACAACAGGGCGAGCAGCCTTTTGACTGTAAGCCGATGAAAACCATCGGGCGGGGTGTCCATGAGATCAGGGTTTTCGACGAGTCAGGAGCGTTTCGGGTGTTTTATGTGGTCAACCGGCCTGAAGCCATTTACGTGCTGCATGCGTTGCGCAAAGCCACACAAAAAACCGAAACGCGGGATATCGAACTGGCTCGCGCCAGACTGCAGGAGTTAGGTTAAGCCCATGACAGACCAAAAGTTTCAAACCGAGCGTTTCAGTAGCGTCTGGGACGCCCTGGAAGACACTCCCCAGCAAGCGGCGAACATGCGTTTGCGCTCCAAGCTGCTCTTGGAACTCTGCAAAACCATTCGCAGTTGGGAGCTCTCCCAGAAAGACGCGGCCCAGCGGCTTCATATCAGTCAGCCTCGCCTCAATGACGTGCTGAACGGCAAGATCGACAAGTTCTCACTGGATGCCTTGGTCAACCTTTCTGCTGCGGCCCACATGGACGTGGATATTTGTTTCGCGCCGCTGCCGGCCTAAAGCCCACACTGCATTGTCATGATCCCTTGCTAGCCTGCCATTCAGTCGTTCCTGGCAGGCTTAGCTCATGTTCGTGCGCGCGCTACTTTTCTGTGGAGTATTTACGGTCGCTACCTCGGCAACGGCCATGACCCTCTACAAATCCGTCGACGCTGACGGCGTCGTTGTCTTCAGCGACCGGCACACGCCGGGGGCGCAGGCGTTTGTGTTTCAGGATCGGGTCGTCGAACAGGTGAAGCGTCAGGTGCGCGATATTCAGCAGCCAAAAAACCCTGTCGGTGTGGTCAAAATCTATCGCTATCCCTTTCCCTGGCGCGGTGGACCGTTCCGTCTGACCCAGGGACCAAACGGCACCTTCAGCCACACTGACCTCAAAAGCCGCTACGCCATGGACATCGCCATGCCTGAAGGTACGCCAATCATTGCCGCGCGCGGTGGGGTGGTGGTGAAAACCGAGAATAACCAGGCCGGACGCGGAAGCGACCCGTCGGGCAATTTCGTGCGGGTGCAGCATGATGACGGCACCCAGGGCGTGTACCTGCACCTCAAGCAAGGCTCGGTCAGCGTCAGGCAAGGGCAGCGCGTGGTGGTGGGCAGCCCGCTGGCGCTGTCGGGCAATACCGGCAACAGCAGCGGGCCGCATCTGCATTTTGTGGTGCAGCGCGCTACGGAATTGGGGCTGGCGTCGATTCCCTACGAATTCAATCAACCGGTAGGGGCGTTGCCCAACTTTGCGTTGGGCAACTGACGGGTCAGTCGAGCATCATCACCTTGGCCAGCACGATCTTCGGGCCCTTCATCTTCTTGATGATGATGCGCAGGCCTTCAACTTCCAGCACTTCTTCCTCTTCAGGCACCCGTTTCAGGGTTTCGTAGATCAGGCCGGCGAGGGTTTCGGCTTCGATGTGGTCCAGGTCGATGCCCAGCAGGCGTTCGACTTTGAACAGAGGCGTATCGCCGCGCACCAGCAACTTGCCAGGTTGGTAGGCGAGGATGCCGCGCTCGGCCTTGCGGTGTTCGTCCTGGATGTCTCCCACCAGTACTTCCAGCACATCCTCCATGGTCAGGTAGCCGATGACCTTGCCGTCTGCTTCCTCCACCAGGGCGAAATGTGCACCACCTTTGCGGAACTGTTCCAGCAGTTGCGACAACGGCATGTGCCGGGACACGCGCTCCAGTGGGCGGGTCAACTCGGCCAGGTTGAACGACTCGGGAATGTGGTCCAGGGCCGCCAGTTCCAGCAGCAGGTCCTTGATGTGCAGCAGGCCGACAAACTCGTTGCGCACGGCGTCATACACCGGGTAACGGCTGAATTTATGGCGGCGGAACAGCGCGAGGATTTCCTTGAGCGGGGCGTTGAAGTCCAGGGTCACCAGGTCTTCCCGGGAGTTGGCCCAGTCCACCACTTCCAGCTCGCCCATTTCCACGGCGGAGGCAAGCACGCGCATGCCTTGGTCGCTCGGGTCCTGGCCACGGCTGGAGTGCAGGATCAGTTTCAGTTCTTCGCGGCTGTAATGGTGTTCATGGTGTGGGCCAGGCTCGCCTTGGCCGGCGATACGCAAAATGGCGTTGGCGCTGGCGTTGAGCAGGTAGATCGCCGGGTACATTGCCCAGTAGAACAGGTACAGCGGCACGGCGGTCCACAGCGACAGCAACTCGGGTTTGCGAATCGCCCAGGATTTGGGCGCCAGTTCACCGACCACGATGTGCAGGTAGGAAATCACGAAGAAGGCGGCAAAGAACGACACGCCCCTGATCACTTCCACCGATTCGACGCCAATGGCGCCCAGCAGCGGCTCCAGGATATGCGCAAAGGCCGGCTCACCCACCCAACCCAGGCCCAGGGAGGCGAGGGTGATACCCAGCTGGCAGGCCGACAGGTAGGCGTCGAGCTGACTGTGCACGGTGCGCAGGATCTGTCCGCGCCAACCGTTCTTGTGGGCGATGCTCTCGACCCGCGTGGCGCGCAGTTTGACCATGGCAAATTCCGCCGCAACGAAGAATCCGTTGAGCAGTACCAGGATCAGTGCAAAAAGAATCATGCCGAAGTCGGCGAAGAGTGTCGCGAGGGTGATACCAGGGGAAGGGTCCATGATGGGGTTTTGCGGGTTCCGTGTATTCAAAAAGGATTAGCAGGCGGGCCTGAAGGGCAGGCGCAAGTCAGCCAATGTAGCGGCTGATGGGGCGCTTGCCTAGTAGCGGCTGCCGGGCGGAGCCTGGAAACTGCTGCCTGGAGCCATGCAAATCCAGTGTGGCAAGCCAGCTCCCACATTGGATCGTTGCTATTTTCGGTTACTTATCGCTGCCAAGTGCCCTTGAGCGTGTCATCTGTGCCGGCGGAAAATGGCAGGTGAAGGTACTGCCATGCCCCAGCACACTGCTGATCTCAAGGCGTGCACGATGACGCAGCAGCACATGCTTGACGATCGCCAGCCCCAGGCCAGTACCGCCGGTGTTGGAGTTGCGGCTGGAGTCGACTCGGTAGAAGCGTTCGGTCAGGCGTGGCAGGTGCTTGCTGTCGATACCGATGCCGGAGTCCTGAACGCTCAGGTGCGCGCCTTGGTCGTCGGCCCACCAACGGATGCGGATGGTGCCTTTGTCCTGGGTGTACTTCACTGCGTTGAACACCAGGTTGGAAAAAGCGCTGCGTAATTCGCCCTCGCTGCCTTTGAGCAGGATCGATGGGTCGGCCTCCAGGGAAATGCTTTGCTCGCGTTGCCCGGACAGGGCCTGGGCGTCGTTCTTGATGGTCTGCAACAGGCTTTGAACCGGCACGGGCTGGTTGTCAGAGGGGTAATCGGTGGCTTCCAGCTTGGCCAGCAACAGCAGGTCGTTGAGCAGGGTCTGCATGCGTCCACCTTGCTGCTGCATTTGCTGCAGGGCACGGGTCCAACGCGGGTTCACCTCTTCGACGTTATCCAGCAGTGTCTCCAGGTAGCCGCAAATCACCGTCAGCGGCGTGCGTAATTCATGGGAGACGTTGGCCACAAAGTCTTTGCGCATCTGTTCCAACTGATGGATGCGGGTGACGTCGCGTACCAGCATCAAATGCTCGTTGTTGCCATAGCGCGTCAGGTACAGCTGGATGCGCACCCGGTCATTGGTCGGTGACGGAATTTCCAGGGCTTCTTCGAAGTTGTCCTGCTCGAAATATTCCTTGAAGCGCGGATGGCGCACCAGGTTGGTCACGGGCTGGCCGCTGTCCTGAGGTGTCTTGAGGCCCAGCAAGGTTTCGGCTGCGCGGTTCCACCACTCCAGGTTACCGTCGCTGTCGAGCATGATCACCGCGTCTTTCAGCGCGGCAGTCGACTCCTGGACACGGTCGATCACCGCTTGCAGGCGGCCGCGTACCCGTTGGTCGCGGCGTTGCAGGTGATAGATGCTGTCGAACACCTCGCCCCACAGGCCGTAGCCGTCGGGTGGTGCTTCGTCGGGTTGGTGCTGGCGTAGCCATTCGTGCAGACGCAGCAGTTGCTTGAGGGTCCAGCCCAGGTAGACGCCCAGGCCGATGGCCAGGCTCCAGCCGTAGTAACCGCTGATCAGGCCCACCAACAGACAGCCGGTAATCAACAGGAGCATGTGGCGGATCAGGGTGCCATGCCAGTTTTGATTCACTTAAACACGCGTCCTTGTCAGCTGTTCGGGCAGGGTGGGGCAGGCTCAGCCTTTGGTGGAGAACCGATAACCGGTGCCGCGCACGGTTTGTACCAGACTTTCGTAGGCATCGCCCAAGGCTTTGCGCAGGCGGCGGATATGTACGTCAACGGTACGCTCTTCGACATACACGTTGCCGCCCCAGACCTGATCGAGCAACTGGCCGCGGGTGTAGGCACGTTCCTGGTGGGTCATGAAGAACTGCAGCAAGCGATATTCGGTAGGGCCCATCTCGGCCGGCTTGCCGTCGATGGTCACGCGGTGGCTGATCGGGTCCAGCAGCAGGCCACCGACTTCGATAGGCGCTTCGCCATCAGTCGGTCCGGCACGGCGCAGTACGGCTTTCAGACGGGCTACCAGCTCCCGTGGGGAAAATGGCTTGGTGATGTAGTCATCGGCGCCGACTTCCAGGCCCTGAATCTTGTTGTCTTCTTCGCCCTTGGCGGTGAGCATGATGATCGGGATGTCCCCGGTCAGCTCGTCGCGCTTGAGACGGCGGGCGAGTTCGATGCCGGAGGTGCCGGGCAGCATCCAGTCCAGCAGGATCAGGTCCGGCTTGCGGTCGACGATAATGGCGTGGGCCTGCTGGGAGTTCTCCGCCTCCAGGCAGTCATAGCCGGCCATTTCCAACGCAACGGCGATCATTTCGCGAATAGGCGCTTCGTCGTCAACGATCAGAATGCTCCTGCCAACCATGCTAAGTCCCCTTGTCATTTAACTGTCTTGCGCCGCATTAGATAACGGAATTATTGCAGTCGTGTGACAGTATTTTAGTGCCTTGGGCAATCGGCGCCTTCCTGGACTACGCTTTGGGTCCGAATCCTGACAACCACAAAAGGAAGGTTCCGATGACTCACAGTACGTTTTCCTGGAAAGCCCTGCTGGTAACGGCCGCCTTGGCGCTGCCGACCCTGGCATTCGCGGCAGATCCTGCGATGACCAAGGACGGGATGCTGGTGGATCACGCCGGCATGACCCTCTACACCTTTGCCAAGGATGCAGGCGGCAAATCCATGTGCAACGACAAGTGTGCTACCAACTGGCCACCGTTGATGGCCGCTTCGACCGACAAGCCTATGGGCAAGTGGACCGTGATTACTCGCGATGATGAGAAGAGCCAATGGGCCTATGACGGCAAACCGCTCTACACCTTCGTCATGGACAAAAAGGCCGGTGACATGACCGGCGAAGGCAAAATGGATGGGGCGTGGAAGATGGCCAAACCGTAAACCAGCCCTGTAGCCGCAGCCTGGCGGCAGCGGCTACAGAATGGAGTCAGCGAAACCCGTAGTCCGCCACAATCCCGACAAAAATCGCCAACCCCGCCCAGTGGTTGTGCAAAAACGCCTTGAAGCATTTAAGCCGATCCCTGTCCCGGGTGTACCAGAACTCCCAGGCGAAACACCCGGCCGCCGCGAGCAGCCCAAGGTGGAACCAGCCTCCCAGCTCAAAGCGCGTGCCTGCCAGCAGCAGGCAAACCAGTGTCAGGCCCTGCAAGGTCAGAATGATCACCCGATCGGCGTCACCAAATAGAATCGCGGTGGATTTCACGCCGATTTTCAAGTCGTCGTCACGATCGGTCATCGCGTAGTAGGTGTCGTAGGCCACCGTCCACAGCAGGTTGGCGATGTACAGCAGCCAGGCGGTGGCCGGCAGGCTGTTGGTTTCGGCGGTGAACGCCATCGGCATGCCCCAGGAGAATGCTGCTCCCAATACCACCTGCGGGTAGTAGGTGTAGCGCTTCATGAACGGGTAGCTGACCGCCAATGCCAGACCGCCCAGCGACAGCCAGATGGTCATGGAGTTGGTCAGCAGTACCAGCAGGAAGCTGATCAACATCAATACCGCAAAGAACACCAGGGCCTCTTTCGAACTGATCTTGCCGCTGGCCAACGGGCGCTGCGCGGTGCGCTTCACATGGCCGTCGACCTTGCGGTCAGCCCAGTCATTAATGACGCAACCGGCAGCGCGGGTCAGCGTTACGCCCAGGACAAAAATCACGATGTTAGCCAGGGACGGCGAACCCTTGCCGGCAATCCACAGTGCCCAGAGCGTCGGCCACAGCAGCAGATAGATGCCGATGGGTTTGTCCATGCGGGTCAACTGGATAAAGTCCCAGGCCCGCGGATTCAGGTGATTCAGGGATTTGAGCAGACGCTGATACATCAACCATTCTCCGGATGTTCGTGCACGGCCTGCCACAGGCTCGGCAGGAAAACTTCAGCCACCAGCACGCTCAGCGACCCGCGATCAAACCGCGAGCGGCGCGCCCACAGTTCATCGGCTTGCGCGGCGGTTGGCAGCCATTCCTGTGGGTAGCGGCAAACCTCGATGGCCCGGCGTGTAAACGCCTGGTCGCAGAACAGTAGTTCTCCCAGCGAGCGGCTGCCTAGCTCATCCATATGCAAGCCGTCGCCCTGCAACGCGCTACGGGCCGCCACGCTGCGGGCAAACACCCAGGCCTGGCCGTGACCGCGCAAATACACCTCGCGAACCCAGCCAATACTGGCCGGCGGCAAGCCCAGGGCGGCACATTCATCGTTACGCAGCGGCTGCCAGCCTTCCACCAGCGGCGTCACGCTGAAGCCGTCATTGGACAGGCGCGTCAGGCGCCGTGTCAGCGAGCCGTCATCGAACAGCCAGTCGAGGGTCAGCGGCGCAGGCAGGGGGCTCAGGAGGCTCTGGGTCAGCCATCGGCAAGCAACGGAAGCGGCGTTTGAGTGCGGCACAGTGAGTCATTATTGGCAGCAAAAGAGGCGGCGAGCTTACCATGGTGACCCGGACTTTTGCCGGGGCATACCTGCTCCAGGCGTCGATCATGCTTGCATCTGCGCGCCCCGATCAGTACAAAACGCCCTGAGCCGTACGGCAACGCTGGATCTATCGACTGTCGGCCAGTAAAGCCTGGACCTTGAGGAAGCAAGTAATGAAGAAGTGGCAATGTGTAGTCTGTGGCCTGATCTATGACGAGAAGGACGGCTGGCCGGATGACGGCATCGCTCCGGGTACCCTGTGGCAGGATGTCCCCGAAGACTGGCTGTGCCCGGACTGCGGCGTCGGCAAAATGGATTTCGAAATGATCGAGATCGGTTAATTCTTTGAATTAAAGAAACGATTTTAAGAAACGTACTACAAGGAGAAAGGAATGAGCGCACCTGTCGTGATTGTCGGCACCGGGTTGGCCGGTTACAACCTGGCCCGGGAGTTTCGCAAGCTTGATAGCGAAACCCCGCTGTTGCTGATCACCGCAGATGACGGCCGCTCCTACTCCAAGCCCATGCTCTCCACCGGCTTTGGCAAGAACAAGGAAGCCGATGGCCTGAGCATGGCTGAGCCCGGTGCCATGGCCGAGCAACTCAAGGCCGAGGTGCGTACTCATACTCGTATCAGCGGCATCGACCCGGGCCACAAGCGCCTGTGGATCGGTGAAGAAGCGGTGGTCTACCGTGACCTGGTCCTCGCCTGGGGCGCGGAAACCGTGCGCGTGCCGGTGCAGGGCGACGCTTCTGAGCTGATTTTCCCGATCAACGACCTGGAAGACTACGCCCGCTTTCGTGCGGCAGCGGCCGGTAAACGCCGAGTCCTGCTGCTGGGTGCCGGGCTGATTGGCTGTGAGTTTGCCAACGATCTGATCCTCGGCGGCTACGAAATCGACCTGGTGGCACCTTGCGAGCAAGTCATGCCGACCCTGCTGCACCCGGCGGCGGCCGCTGCGGTCCAGGCTGGGCTGGAAAGCCTCGGCGCGCGTTTCCACCTGGGGCCTGTGCTCAACCGCCTGCAACGTACCGCTGACGGTCTGGAAGCGCACCTGTCTGATGGCGAAGTGATTCAGTGTGACTTGGTGGTCTCGGCCATTGGTTTGCGTCCGCGCGTGGACCTGGCCGCCGCCGCCGGCTTGCAGATCAACCGCGGGATCATGGTCGACCGCCACCTCAAGACCTCCCACGCTAATATCTACGCCCTGGGCGACTGCGCCGAGGTCGATGGCTTGAATTTGTTGTACGTCATGCCGCTGATGAGCTGCGCGCGCGCGCTGGCCCAGACCCTCGCGGGCAATACCACGGCGGTCAACTACGGGCCTATGCCGGTCACTGTGAAAACCCCGGTCTGCCCGCTGGTGGTCTCGCCACCGCCACGGGGCACCGAAGGGGTCTGGAGCGTCGAAGGGCAGGGCGCCGACATCAAGGCTTTGTGCCGCGATGCCAGTGGGCGCCTGTTGGGTTATGCGCTGACCGGTGCGGCCGTCATGGAAAAACTGGCCCTGAACAAAGAACTTCCGCCGTTGCTGGCGTAAATACCGGTCGTTCTGTCGGAATAACCCTTGTTTTGAGCATAGAAAGGTCGCCGCGAGACTGGCGCAGGTTCCGATGGCATGCCATCCTCACTCCCGTCTGCCGCAGAGTAGAGCCTGCGGCGCCTTGGGCGCTGCTCCAAGATGAGCAGCACGGACATAACAACAAAAAACCGTCAAAGAGGCTTCATTTATGCGTAAACCAGAACTCGCAGCCGCTATTGCTGAAAAAGCAGACCTGACCAAAGAACAGGCCAACCGCGTACTCAACGCCGTTCTCGAAGAAATCACTGGCGCCCTGCATCGCAAGGACAGCGTCACCCTGGTTGGCTTTGGCACCTTCCTGCAACGCCACCGCGGCGCCCGCACCGGCAAGAACCCACAAACCGGCGAGCCGGTAAAAATCAAGGCGAGCAACACCGTTGCGTTCAAGCCGGGCAAGTCGCTCAAAGACAGCGTCAACCCGTAACAGGCAGCACCGTCTCGAAGGGAGGCGTCTTAGAATAAAAAATGGGCACGCCGACTGGGTCGGGTGCCCATTTTTTATGAGGAAATCCAATCGGACGTCCGTTCTTACGGCCTGAAACGATCAGCCTCGTACCAACTCATCATGGTCATCAGCCGGCTCTTTCCTGACGAGTTCTTCGTAATTCGCGGGCTCTGAACTCAGATCGGCCGGTAGCCATCTACCGTTAACCTTTTTGTAGCTGCCCCCCCTGTAAGGGTGGAGGGCAATAATGTTGGTAATTTCTTTTTGCAGGTTTTTTTCCTCATACCAAACGCTGCCGCATTCGCCGCAACCCCAGAATGGTGGTGGTTGGTTATCTATCAGGTCGACCCATCCTGAGCATTGAGTGATCGGGCATCGATAATTTTTGCTCTGATCCTCGGCACTGGCATTCTCGGCAACCTTGACGTATTGAGTCGATGACCCACAGCAAGGACATTTGATCATTATGAATTTTTGGCCCTTCGCAACTAATGGAGCGATGAAGGCTTGCTGTTGCGCATCTAGCTCGAACGTCTGACTGCAGACTTTGCACTGCGCATTTTTAATTGAGTCCATACGGATTTTCCCCTTCAGGATACCAGTGTAGGGCCTTGCTCTCGGACTTATGGTAAGCCTTGTCCATGAGTACAAGGTTACTTTGCCTGTTGTTGCCACCCCTGAAAATCGGCTTTTTATGATGCACATCGAAGCCTTCCGGAACCTGACCTTTTTTCATTCGGTCGACCCCGGTCTGACCATACTCTTGGACTGCCTTGGGATCTTTGGCCATCTTTTTTAAAAACTTCTGTTTGGCGCCGCCCTTCTTATCAAAGTTGGCGCGAATCTTCTTGATCTGGCTCTTTGTTCTTTTGTGGTAGCAGGTTTTCAAGCCCCATGGATCAATCCACGTGAACGGGTTCGGCGAATATTGGTACAGGTTGAATCCGCCCTCAAGACCAATAGGGTCCGGTGTGGTGAACCGACCCACATCGGGATCATAAAAGCGGAAAGTGTTGTAATGCAGTCCTGTTTCACGGTCCAAGTATTGCCCCTGAAACCGCAGGTTCTGTTCTTCAATGTAATAAGGCTCGCGCACCTCCTCCAACGTGTTGCCCCACACCCGATAAGTCGCCCTCCAGAGGTTGTGCCCGTCAGCTTCGGTCAGTTGTTCCGGCAGGCCGTTGAGGTCGTTGTGGTAGTAGCGGATTTTTTGCAGCGGCCCGCAGCCATCGACGCGGGCGAGGGGGTCGTAGCCTTCGTCTTCGTAAACATACAGGCTGGTCTGACGGTGTTTGTGTTCCTGCAACAGGCGCAGGCCGTCCCAGGTGAACCGGGTTTCGCCCAGTGGATAGCCATCGCTGCCGTGTTCGTTTTTTTCGATCCGTCGGCCGAGCGGGTCATAGGTCATCCTGACGACGCTGCCGTTTTCACTGTGCACTTCAACCAGTCGGCTTTCGGCATCGTAGGCGAAGCGTTGCACGCCCCGCACGGCGCTACGTTTTTCGATCATTCGGCCAAACGCGTCGTAGCGGTAACGCTTGTCCTGATAGGTCAGCAATTTGTTGTGCACCACCCGCCCAGCGCTGGGCTGTGGACCGTCCAGCAGGTTGGCGGCGGCGTCGTAGGCAAAGGTTTCGCGCTGCCCGTGCAGGCTGTCCTGGCTGGCGATGATGCGGCCGGTGGCGTCGTAGTGCAGCAGTTGGCGGTGCTGTGCGGCGGGTTGCTGGTCGAGTTTGCCGATCAGGTTGTCGGCGGGGTCGTACTCGAACTGTTTTTGCACTGTCGCCGGCATCAGCGATGGCTGGCCGGCATGACGGCGTTGGCGTGAGCGCAGGCGGCCGCTGCGGTCGTATTCGCTGCGGGTGCTGATTTGCCCCTGGGTGCGCAGCACTTCGCGGTGCAGGCGATCGCGCTCGAAGTCGCTGATGACGTGGCCGTCGAGGTTGATCTGGTGCAGGTGGCCACTGCCGTAGTACAGGCGATTGAGCCAGCGGCCGTCGGGTAATCGGGTTTGAATCAGATTACCGAGTTCATCGTAGTGGTGTTGCAGGTTGCCAGCAGCACTCTGTTCGACAAGCAACTGGCCGAGGGCGTCGTAGGCGAAGCCCAAGGTTTGGGCATTGCCCAGTAGATCGGTGAAGGTGACGGCCGTGAGCTGGTCCAGCGGGTCGTAGGTGTAGTCGGTGCGGCCATCGTCGGTAGTTTTGGCAACCAATCGGCCGACCGCGTCGCGTTCCAGTCGATGCACGATAGGGACGGGTGGCGTCTCGGGGACCAGGGCCAGGCCGTTGCCGTGAGGCGCTGGTGCGGCAGTCACCGCCGTGACGTTATCCAGCAGGTCGTAGGTATAGTGCTTGGCGCTCCCGTCGAGGTCTTGCTGTTCTGCTAGCCGATCCGCGGCATCCCACGCAAATCGATAGCGTTCACCGTTTTCATTGACCAGCGCTTGTAGCCGTCCGTAGCTGTCATACGCGAACTGCACCTGCCGACCATGGGCGTCGGTGCGCTGGCGTACCTGGCCGCGACGGTTGTGCTGGTAGAGCGTGGTATGCCCGGCCGGGTCGGTGTAACCCACCAATTGGCCGCTGACATCGCGCTGATACTGCTCGGTGCGCCCGTCCGGCAGCTGGCTGCTGAGCAGGCGTCCCTGGGCGTCGTAGCGAAATTGAGTGCGTTCGCCGAGGGCATCGATGATGACCTGCAAATAGCCCCGCTCGTCGTAGCTGAAGCGTGTCGGGTAACCGGAACAATCAATGTGCTCGACCAGTTGCCCGAACGGGTTCCAGCGCAGCTTTTTGCTTTTGCCGGTGGCGTCGATGATTTCCACGACCTGGCCGTGCGCGTCGTAGCGGTAGCGGGTGGCGTAACCCAGAGGATCGGTTTCGGCGATGCAATTGCCGCGCTGATCGTAGCGATACTGCCAACTGTTGTCGGCCGCGTCGGTTTCCACCAGCGGCAATGCCCAGTGTTCCAGCCACAACGTCGAATTGCTGCGACTCAGCGGGTCGGTTTCACCGATCTGGTTGCCGGCCTCATCGTAGCTGTATTCATAGCGCCCGCCTTGTGGGTCAGTGGCGCTGAGCAATTGGCGTTCGTCGTTCCAGTCAAACAGCCAGGTCTGTCCGAGGTTGTCGCGGTATTGAGTGATCTGGTGCTGAGTGTTCCAGTGCCGCGTGCTGACGCGCTGCAAACCGTCACTGATGCCTGTGGTACCGGCTTGCAGGTCATAGTCGAATCGGTAGGTGTCGCCTTCATCGGTCCAGTGCCGAACCACGCGCCATTCCAAGTCTTCAATCAGGGCCCATTCATAGAAACACCGCAACCCGGAGGGCAACTGATGTTCCACCATTCGGCGCCCGGCATCGTAAGCGAAACGCCGCTGCACTTGGCCAGTGGTATCGCGCACCTCAGCCAGATTACCGATGGCGTCGTAGCCATAGCTGACGAGCACTTCACGGCGTTGGTCGGGATACAGACGTTCAATGCGAGTGACATGCTCAGGGTCGCGGATCAGTTCGATTTGCACCAGATCGAACGTATCGCGCAGGCGCGCCAGGCGTCCGGTCTCGTCGTAATCGATATGGATGCGGTTGTCGTTGCGGTCACCGAGCTGGATCAGTCGCAGCAGGGTTGCATTGGCCGCAATGGGTTCGAACAGGCGGTAAAGTCCATCATCACTTTCAATCAGCAACTGCCCGTTGAGGTGCCGCCGCACGGAGAGCCCTTCACCGGCGCTGAACACCGCGCCGCCCAGGGGAATCGATCCCATGTCGATACGCCGGCCCTGTTCATCGGTATAGATCAGTGTCTCACCGCCCTCGGGATGAGGCAGGATTTCGACGCACACTTCGTAGGCGACGCTCCAACCCGCGCCGAACAACCCGTTGCGGCGCTCGTCGCGGCTGTTGTAGAAGCGTTGCCAGTCAATCGGCAAGATGCCAGGCAGCACGAAATCCAACTCATCGTCGCCACCCAGCACCTTGGCCCCGGTCGCGGCATGTACTGGGTTCGACGAACCCATGGCGGCGTTGGCCAGCGCCCCCATCGCGCTGCTGACGGCCATCGAGGTCGCCCCGCCGATCAGCATGCAAGGCAGTTTGCTGAAGAACTTGCCCTTGCCACCCTTGAGCATCAACAGCGCCGTGACCGCCAGCCCGACGCCCGGTGTCTTGCCGCTGCGAATCTCACGCACCACCACCGAACCGCCACCAATGGTCACGTTCGATGAAATCAGCCCGGACGACACCACCGTCGCATCGCAGGTACTGCGGTCGCCGCTGCGCACGGCGGGTTGGCCGTTGATCGTGACCTTTTCCGAACCCTCAGCAAGAAACTGCGGCGGCATCGGCGGATGCTTCATGCAGACGACCAAGTCCAGCGGCTTGGGCACGGCGCCGGGTGCGGGAGTCGCGACGGTGGGGCGCCACATCTGGGAGAAGAAACTCTCGGCCATGTCCAGGTAACTGGCTTCTGCTTCAGGCTTGGTTTGTTCCAGCTCGGTGCCGGCCGGCGCAACATGCGACGTAATCGCCCCGGCAGCTCGAGCAGCAGGAATGTTGTTGGTGAGTGTGTTGGTGGAGCCAGTGAGAATGTTCGCCTGCACCGTGGGCGGAAACAGGGCGTTGCTGAAACTCTCGCATAAATGGGTCAAGCCCTTGTCGGCCCCACTCTTGCTCATGAGGAGGCCGACAATCGTGCCCACCACCGCGCCTAGCAGGAAACACCCGAGCCCACCGGTGGCAACGGTAATGCCGGTAGCGGCGACCACGGCGAAGGTCGCCACGGCAGTGATCGCGATATTGGCCGCCACCTCCAGCACGCCGCCGAGGATGTCGGCCATCATCGACGTGTGGGCCAGCGCATCGCCCATGCGGGCGGCCCAGAGAGCGTCAGACATGTGCCAGGTCCATCAAGTGCATTTTACTTTCCATAGTCTTGCCCATTCCGTGATTGCTAAGGCATACGCATCAGTGCCGTCCTCAGGCGCTTGACCAGTGTCGGATCTGCCAGGCAGTCCAGCGGCGTTATGTTGTTCAGCGCCGGGACCTTTTGTTCAATCCACCACAGGCCCTCTTCAAGCCCTCTTTTGCCCCGAAGTATCACCGCCAGATCGAGGTGGCCGCCCAAAGCCTGCGCCAGCGTGCGGGCGTCGTCGTCGAGGTAGTCTTCCTCGTACAAGTTAACCGAGCTTTGCCAGGCGGCATCGCCGGGGTATTCGTCTTCCAGTCGTTCCATGTTCAAAAACCTGCAAAGGAGATCAAGTTGCTGCCGGTCGGGTTGCGCGCCGACGGCGCCAGGATCCCATCATAGCCGTTGGCCTTGGCCCAGTTGCCGATCTGATGGGTCTCGGTGTACTTCGAGCCGGTGATGCTTTTAAGGCTGACGCCCATTTGCTTACGGACATCGGGCCGGGTCAGGTCCAGGACATTGTTGAGCTGCACTTTCTTGCTGACCAGTACTCGCTTGGACAGGTCGACCTTCCAGTGAGTGACCTCGCCCAGTGCGGTCTTGCGCGAGTTTGCACCATAGACGCCGCCCACACCCTGGGTGGTGTAGCGGTGGGTGGAGTCCACGTTCCATTTGTGTGCCTGCCAGGTCGTACCGATACGCCCGGGTTCCTCGAAACGATAAACTGTGCGGCTGACTTTGCGGCCCTTGGGCGGGCTTGAACACTTCATCAGGCCCAGTGGGTCAATCCAGCTCAGTGGGTTCGGTGCGTATTGATAGAGGTTCAGGCCGCCGGCCAGGCCGATGGGATCGGGCGTGGTGAAGCGCCCGATATCCGGGTCATAAAAACGCAGGGTGTTGTAGTGCAGGCCCGTTTCCCGGTCCAGGTATTGGCCCTGAAAGCGCAGGTTCTGCTCTTCGATGTAATAGGGCTCGCGCACTTCCTCGACGGTGTTGCCCCAGACTTGGTAGCGAGCCTTCCACACTGTATGGCCGTCGCTCTCCGTGAGTTGCTCGGGCAGGCCGTTGAGGTCGTTGTGGTAGTAGCGGACCTTTTGCTGCTCACCCAGGCCATCAACCCGGGCCAGCGGCTCATAGCCCTCATCGGCATAGATGTAGAGGCTGGTTTGCTGGTTGTGGTGTTCCTGCAACAGCTGCAATGCATCCCAAGTGAAGCGGGTCTGGCTCTGCTGAACGCCGTTGCGGTCGAAGGTGGTTTTGGCGATGCGTCGGCCCAGCGGGTCATAGGCCATTTTGACCACGGAGCCGTCGTCATTGTGCACGTGCGCCAGCCGCTGTTCGGCGTCGTAGCTGAAGCGTTGGGTGCCGCGTCGGGTGCTGCGCTTTTCGACCATTCGGCCAAAACCGTCGTAGCGGTAGCGTTTGTCCTGATAGGTCAATAACTGGTTGTGGGGCACTTGCCCGAGGGCATCCAGCAAATTGGCGGCGGGGTCGTAAGCGAAGGCTTCCCGCTGGCCCTGAAGGCTGTCCTGGCTGGCGAGAATGCGGCCCGTGGCGTCGTAATGCAGCAGTTGGCGGTGCGCCGCGCCAGGCTGGCTGTCAAAGCGCTCGACCAACTGATCGCTGGCGTCATAACCGAAGCGGGTTTGCGTCGCCGGCAGCAGCACCGACTGGTCCTGTTGCCGACGCTGACGGGCACGCAGCCGACCGCTGCGATCGTATTCGCTGCGCGTGCTGATATGCCCTTGGGTGCGCAGGACCTCGCGATGCAAGCGATCACGCTCGAAGTCACTGACGACCTGGCCATCCAGGTTGATCTGGTGCAAGTGCCCACTGCCGTAACGCAGGCGATTGATCCAGCGGCCGTCGGGAAGCCGGGTCTGGGCCAGATTGCCCAACTCATCGTAGTAGTGCTCCAGGCTGCCGGCGGCGCTCTGTTCGAGGATCAGTTGGCCCAGGACGTCATAACCAAAGCCCAGGCTTTGCTGCTCGCCGTCATGCCCGGTAAAGGTGATGGCCGTGACCTGATCCAATTCGTCGTAGTGATACTCGGTGCGTCCATCCAGGGTGTTCTTCGCAACCAGTCGACCCGCCGCGTCCCGCTCCAGGTCATGGGCAATGGTGGTCTCGGTGCTGCCGGGTGGCGCAATCGTCTCTACCCGGGTGACGTTGTCCAGCGGGTCATAGGCGTAGCGCTTGAGGCTGCCGTCCAGGCGATGTTCCAGGGTCAGCCGGTCGCCGGCGTCCCAGTCGAATCGGTAGCGTTCACCGTTCTCGTTGGTCAGGCTTTGCAGGCGGCCATAGGCGTCGTGGTTCAATTCCACGCGACGGCCGTGGGCGTCGGTGCGTTGGCGCAACTGGCCGCTCAGCGAGTGCTGGAAGTGAGTGCTATGGCCGGCGGGGTCGCTATAGCCGATCACCTGGCCGCTGGCATCGCGCTGATAGTGTTCGCTGCGCCCATCGGGCAACTGCTTGCTGGTGAGTCGACCCTGATCGTCATAACTGAACGCAGTACGCTCGCCGAGGGCGTCGGTGCTGGTGAGCAGCAGGCCACGCTTGCAGTAACTCAAACGGGTAGTCAGGCCTGAACAGTCGGTGTGCTCGCTCAACTGGCCGAGCGGCGTCCAGCGCAGGGTCTTGCTCTTGCCACTGGCATCGATGATTTCCAGGACTTGGCCGTGGGCATCATGGCGATAGGCGGTGACGTTACCCAGCGGGTCAGTTTCGCTGATGCAATTGCCACGCGGGTCATAACGGTATTGCCAGGCGTGGCCGGCGGCATCGGTTTCCGCCAGCGGCAGCGCCCAGTGTTCCAGCCACAAGGTCGATTCGCTGCGCCCCAACGGGTCGAGTGTCTCGCTCAGATTACCGGCTTCGTCGTAGTTGAACTGATATTGCCCGCCTTTGGGGTCGGTCGCGCCCAGCAGTTGGCTTTCATCATTCCATTCGAAGGCCCAGGTACGTCCCAGTACATCGGTCGACTCGATGATCTGCCGTTGGTGGTCCCAGCGGCGGACGCTGACGCGTTCCAGGCCGTCGGTGATGCGGGTGATGCCGGCGTCCAGCTCATAGTCGAACTGGTAGGCGTCTCCGGCGTCTGTCCAGTGCCGGACGACGCGCCATTCACGATCGTCCACCAAGGCCCACTGATAGAAACAGCGCAAGCCCGTGGGCAATTGATGCTCGACCATGCGCTGCCCGGCGTCATACACAAACCGGCGCTTCACCTGCCCGTCGGACTGGCGCACAGACGCCAGGTCGCCGCGGCTGTCGTAGGCGTAATGCATCAGCACTTCGCGCTGCTGGTCGGGGTACAGCCGCTCGATCTGGCTGACACGGCGCGGCCAGGTGGCGTCGTACGTCAGTTCAACCTTGACCCGATCAAAGGTGTCCCGCAGGTGCAACAGCCGGCCGTCGTCGTCATAGTCGAGGTAGATGCGGTTGTCGTTGCGATCACCCAATTGGCTTAGGCGCAGTAACGAGGTGTCCTGTGGCGCCGGGTCGAACAGCCGGTACAGGCCGTCCGCACTCTCGATCAACAACTGACCGCTCAGGTGGCGTCGTACGCTGAGCCCCTCACCTGCGCTGAATACTGCGCCGCCCAAGGGGATCGAGCCCATGTCGATACGCCGACCTTGTTCGTCGATGTACAACAAATGCTCACCACCCTCCGGGTGAGGCAACAGTTGCACGCTGACCTCATACGACAGGCTCCAGCCAGCACCGAACAGGCCATTACGGCGTTCGTCCCGGCTGTTGTAGAAGCGTTGCCAATCGATAGGCATGATGCCGGGCAGGGCAAAATCCAGCTCTTCGGGGCCGCCGAGGACCTTGGCCCCGGTGCTGGCATGCACCGGGTTGGACGAGCCCATGGCGGCATTGGCCAAGGCGCCCATGGCCTGGCTGACCACAAACGAATTGACGCCTGCCAGCAACATGCAGGGCAGATTACTGAGGAACTTGCCCTTGCCGCCCTTGAGCATCATCAAGGCGGTGATGGCCAGGCCCACGCCCGGAGTCTTGCCGCTGCGAATCTCGCGCACCACCACTGAACCGCCGCCGATGGTCACGTTCGGCGAAATCAGCCCCGACGACACCACCGTTGCGTCGCAGGTGCTACGGTCGCCGCTACGCACTGCGGGCTGGCCATTGACCGTGACCTTCTCCGAGCCTTCGGCGAGAAACTGCGGCGGCATTGGCGGGTGCTTCATGCAGGTCACCAGGTCCAGCGGCTTGGGCACTGCACCGGGAGCCGGGGTGGCGACGGTGGGGCGCCACATCTGCGAGAAGAACCCCTTGGCCATGTCCAGGTAGCCGGGCTCTTCGCTTTGTTCTGGCGGCTCGGCTTCGGCTTCGGTGCCCGAGGGGGCGACATGGGACGGCACGGCGCCGGCCGCACGAGCGGCGGGTATTGAGTTGATCAGTGTGTCAGTGGACCCGCTGAGGATCGTGGCCATGACGACGGGAGGGAACAGCGCATTGCCGATACCCTCGCACATATCGCTCAAGCCTTTGTCGGCGCCGGTCTTGCTCATGGCAATGCCGACGATCACGCCGATGACAGCCCCCAGCACACACGCACCGAGCCCACCGGTGGCGACCGTGATACCGGTAGCCGCCACGACCGCGGCTGTCGCCAGTGCGGTAATTGCTACGTTGGCGGCTACCTCCAGCACACCGCCGAGAATGTCAGCCATGACCGAGGTGTGGGACAACCCATCGCCCAGGCGTGCCGCCCAAAGCGCGTCAGACATGCAGGGCGCTCATCACTGAGGAACGTCGAACAACAGCGAGCTTTTGATCGTCGCCCAGTGCGCCGCTTCGGCATCCCCCAACGTGTCCGCCTTCACATAACTCAAGGCGAGCATCTTGCGAGTGCCCGGTAACACCAGGGCCAGCTGGTACTGGAACACCTTGTCGTTGCCCTTGTTGAACTGGCTGCGCAACTCGATGCCTTCCACCTCTTGAGAGGCCCCCAGGTGCACCGGAACGCCGGGCTGGAAGCGCAAGTCCTGCACCTGTTTCTCCAGGCGCTTGAGCTGGTCATCGAAGTTGCTCTGCAAGGTTTCCCCCTCGGCCAGCAAGCTGCGGCTGACGATCAAGGAGGTACCCAGCTCGGGGAACTTGAGGATATTGATCGTCGCATCCTGCAGCTCGCCGGCCGGCAGTTGAAACTGGAATTCGTTGATTCGGTACGTCATGGCAAACGGGTCTCGTCAGGAACTTTTAGGCGCTGGGAACGCGGCTTTCACGTTGGCATCAATGCTGGCTTTGGAACCCTGGCCATCGGGTGTGGCGCCCGGGCCGCCGCCGTTGTTCAGGTGCAGGACGCCACCGGTATTGAACTCGGCGTCGCCGCTGGCATAGAAGCTGATTTGCACGCCGCTGAGGTTGATTTGCCCGCTGGCGTTCAGCTCCAGGATACTTTTACCGCACACCAGTCGCAGGTTTTCACCCACTTCAATGACGTAGCTCTGGCTGATGCTGTCGGTCTTTCTCTGGCCCACCGCGAGGATGTCTTCCTGCTTGACGATGCGCACGCGGTTATTGCCGATGGTGACGGTCTCGTTATGGCCGATGCTTTTGTTGCGGTCATGCCCTACCGAATGGCTCTCATCCACCTCAACCACGATGTCCTGATTGCGCTCGGCGTGGATATACAACTGCTCCAGTCCCTTCTTGTCCTCCATGCGGATTTCATTGAAGTTCGCCGGCGTGCCGCCTTTGCTGGAGCGGCTTTTCATCCCGCTCTGGGTCGCGTTTTGCGGCAGGTCGTAAGGTACCGTCTGCTCGGCGTTGTAGACCCGTCCTGTGATGATTGGCCGGTCAGGGTCACCTTCAAGGAAGCTGACAATCACCTCCTGGCCGATCCGTGGAATTTGCATCGAACCCCAGTTTTTTCCGGCCCAGGATTGCGACACTCGAATCCAGCATGAGCTGTTTTCGTTGGACTGGTCGTGGCGGTCCCAATAGAAATGCACTTTCACCCGGCCGTACTGGTCGGTCCAGATTTCCTCGCCCTTGGGGCCTACCACCAACGCGGTTTGCGGGCCTTTGACAATTGGGCGGTGGGTGTTGGCCAGGGGACGGAAGCTTTGCTGCGCACCGATACAGGTCAAGCTGCTTTCGAACTGCGCCGAGGGCGCACCACCACCGCTTTCCATGCTTTCCTGGGCGATGTAATAACGGGCGCCGACGATCAGGTATTCGCGGTTCTGGTCCTTGCGACTGAAGCCGGTGAGGCTGAACAGGTTGCCGGAACCCAAGCCTCGGGCGTTGCCGCTGAACTCCACTTGTTCGTGCAGGGTTTGCAGGGCTTCGATACGGGTACGGGCGTAGTGTTCGCCGTCTTCGCTCTTTACATACGTGCCGGGGTAATCGTACAGCGGGTAGTCGCCGGCGGTATGCGGGCGTGGCATGGCCGAGCGCACGTCGATGCTGGCGCTGGGGCGCTGGAAGTCATAGTCGTTGAGTTCCAGCGAGCCGGGCTGCACTTCGTGCGCCAGGTGCCAGTTGTGCATATGGTCGCGTTCGCGCTGCTGCTCGTCCTTGGGGTAGTAGGGCACGGAGCCGTAGCCGACCACGCCGGTATGGGCGCCATAGGCATCGGCCAGCACCAGCACATGGCGGTCCTGCTCATGGCGGAAGAAGTAGTAGATACCTTCCTGTTCCATCAACCGGCTGACGAACTCGAAGCTGGTCTCGCGGTACTGCACGCAGTATTCCCACTCGCGATACGGTCGGCTCAGGGCGTCTTCGAAGTCGGAAAAGCCGAGGTCACGGAACACCTGCTTGATGATCTGCGGGATGGTCAGGTTCTGGAAAATGCGGCAATCGGAGGTGCGACTGAGCAGCCACAACCACGGGCGTAAGGTGACCTGGTAACTGGCGAACTGACCCTGGTCGATGTTCTGGCTGCAGCGGGCAACGAGGCCATGGAAAAAGCGCTCGCCACCGTCCGCCAGTTGCAGGCTCAGGCACATGGGCTTGCCGAGCAACTGGTTGAGGTCGATGGCGGCGTCGAGCGAAGTCAACTGCAACTCGAAGTTGAAAAGCCTTCCTAGCTCTTCGCCACCGCCCATTTCATTGAGCATCAACACATCCGGCCCCAAGGGGCTGGTGATCTTGGCCAGGCGTGAAGCTTGGTTGAATAGCATCGGTAAACCCGTAAGTGTCGTCATCACTGGCTGGCGGAACCGGATCAAATGTGGGAGCTGGCTTGCCTGCGATAGCGGTGTGTCAGTCAACATCAATGCTGAATGTCAGACCGCTATCGCAGGCAAGCCAGCTCCCACAGTGACCGTGTTCCGTCAGGTCAGGCCGCGTCGCTGAAGTCGTAGTGCAATTCGTTATCCCGGCTGCTGATCCGCACCCCCGCCAACGCCTTGCCTTCCAGCATGCGGGTGAGGAACTCGCGGCTCATGTCCGGCAACAGGCTGTTGGTGAGGATGGTGTCGATCATCCGCCCACCGCTTTCGGTTTCGGTGCAGCGGGACACGATCAGGTCGACCACGTAGTCGTCGTAGTCGAAGGCCACTTTGTGAGTGTTCTCCACGCGCTTTTTGATGCGGTTGAGTTGCAGGCGAGTGATCGCCTTGAGCATCTCGTCGCTCAGCGGGTAGTACGGAATGGTCACCAGGCGGCCCAGTAACGCTGGCGGGAAAATCTCCAGCAGCGGCTGGCGCAGGGCCTTGGCGATTTCCTCGGGTTCCGGGATGTTCGCCGGGTCTTTGCAGACCCGGGAAATCAGCTCGGTACCGGCGTTGGTGGTGAGCAGGATCAAGGTATTCTTGAAGTCGATCACCCGGCCTTCGCCGTCTTCCATCACGCCTTTGTCGAACACCTGGAAGAAGATCTCGTGCACGTCCGGGTGGGCTTTTTCCACCTCGTCCAACAGCACCACGCTATACGGTTTGCGCCGCACGGCTTCGGTCAGCACGCCGCCTTCGCCGTAACCGATGTAGCCCGGTGGTGCGCCCTTGAGGGTCGACACGGTGTGGGCTTCCTGGAACTCGCTCATGTTGATGGTGATGACGTTCTGCTCGCCGCCGTACATGGCTTCGGCCAGGGCCAGGGCGGTTTCGGTCTTGCCCACGCCGGAGGTGCCGGCCAGCATGAACACGCCGATAGGCTTGCTCGGGTTGTCGAGGCCGGCGCGGGAAGTCTGGATGCGCTTGGCGATCATCTGCAGCGCGTGGTCCTGGCCGATGATGCGCTTCTTCAGGTGCTGGTCGAGGTTGAGCACCGTCTCCAGTTCATTGCGGGCCATGCGGCCTACCGGGATGCCGGTCCAGTCGGCGACCACCGAGGCCACGGCCTGGTAATCCACGGTCGGCAGGATCAACGGAGTTTCACCTTGCAGGGTCGTCAGGCGCTGTTGCAGGTCCACGAGTTTTTCACGCAAGGCGTGGCTGTCGTCGGTACCGGCATCGCTGTCTACCACGCCGACTTTATCCCGCAGGGTAGCGCGGGTGGCGAGCAGTTCGTCCACCAGGGTTTTTTCTTCGCTCCAGCGGCTTTCCAGAGTTGCCAGGCGCTCACGCTCGGCCGTCAGCAAGGCCTCACTGTTGGTTTGGCGCGTGCCGATGGCGATGCCGATAGCATGTTCGCGGGCGATGATTTGCAGCTCGGTTTCCAGCGCCTCGATACGGCGGCGGCTGTCGTCGACTTCTGCTGGCACCGCATGCAGGCTGATGGCGACACGGGCGCACGCGGTGTCCAGCAGGCTTACGGATTTGTCCGGCAACTGGCGGGCGGGAATGTAGCGGTGGGACAGCTTCACCGAGGCTTCAAGGGCTTCGTCGAGGATCTGCACCTGGTGGTGTTTTTCCATGGTCGAGGCCACGCCGCGCATCATCAGCAGTGCTTTGTCTTCCGATGGCTCGGCGACTTGTACCACCTGGAAGCGGCGAGTCAGGGCCGGGTCCTTTTCGATGTGTTTCTTGTACTCGGCCCAGGTGGTGGCGGCCACGGTACGCAAGGTGCCACGGGCCAAGGCCGGCTTGAGCAGGTTGGCCGCATCGCCGGTCCCGGCAGCACCACCGGCACCCACCAAGGTATGGGCTTCGTCGATAAACAGGATGATCGGTTTCGGCGAGGCCTGGACGTCTTCGATGACCTGGCGCAGGCGCTGTTCAAACTCGCCTTTCATGCTCGCGCCGGCTTGCAGCAGGCCGACATCGAGGCTGCGCAGTTCTACGTCTTTCAACGCCGGCGGTACGTCGCCGGCGACGATGCGCAGGGCGAACCCTTCCACCACGGCGGTTTTACCGACACCGGCTTCACCGGTGAGGATCGGGTTGTTCTGGCGACGACGCATCAGGATGTCCACCAGTTGGCGGATCTCTTCGTCACGGCCGACGATAGGGTCGAGCTTGCCGCTGCGGGCTTGCTCCGTCAGGTCGACGGTAAAGCGCTTGAGGGCTTCCTGCTTGCCCATCGCGCTTGGCGCCATCGCGCCGCTGGCTTCACCCGGTACGGCGCCGGCATTGAAACCGTCGCTGGCGGTGAGGGCGTTCTCCGGCGAATCGCCGACGTACTCGTCAAAGCGCTCACTCAAGGCTTCGGGCTTGATCTTGTCGAACTCCGACGACAAGCCCAGCAGCGCATGGCGCAGGCTCGGGGTCTTGAGAATGCCCAGCACCAGGTAACCGGTGCGCACCTGGCTTTCGCCAAACATCAGGCTGCCGTAGACCCAGCCGCGCTCCACGGCTTCTTCCACATGGGACGACAAGTCGGTGATCGACGTCGAGCCGCGAGGCAGGCGGTCCAGGGCTTCGGTCAGGTCACGGGCCAGGCGTGCCGGCTCGATATTGAACTGGCGGATGATGCGGTGCAGGTCCGAGTCCTGCAGTTGCAGCAACTGGTGAAACCAGTGAGCCAGTTCCACATACGGGTTGCCCCGCAGTTTGCAGAAGACGGTGGCGGCTTCGATGGCCTTGTAGGCCACGCTGTTGAGTTTGCCGAACAAGGCGGCGCGACTGATTTCACCCATGCTCTGGATTCCTTGAGGTGTTGGCCAGCTCGGCGTAATGCCGGGCCAGGATTAGGTCGTTGGCGTCGTGCTCGGGTTGGCCAAGCCAGGTGTTGAAACCCAGGCGGAACTGGCCATTGAGCTGCAATGCCGGAACTTCCGGTTGTTGAAGAATCAGGTTTAAATCCCAGTCCAGTTCATGGCCCAGGTACTCGGCCACCCAGGCCACCAGCTCGTTGAACGGCTGGCTGCCGGGCAGCATGCCCATGTAGTCATCGAGCCTGAGCGGCCCCAGGCGGATGCGGAATTTATGCTGGCGATCCCACACGTGGCTGCCCAGGCAAAAGTCCACGCCCAACTGGTTGGCGTTGACACTGACACGGCTGCGTTCGGGCAACTCCAGCCATTGGCCGACGTACTCTTCGATCTCCACCGGCAGGCCGAAATACTCGCTGAGGATCGCTTTCAAACCGTCCGGGTAGCGGGTCTGCGCCGACAGGTGGCCGCTGTAATGCAGCTTCGCGGTGTCGGGAATCAGCCCCTGTTCCCGCAGGCTTGGCATGCCCCGGCCGCTCAACGCTGCCAGGCGTGCCGACCAGTAATCATCGTCTGGACGATCGTGGCTGACCGTCGGCCGCGCCTCGGCCCACGCCCGGTAAAACAGGCTCAGCAGGCGGTGGTGGAACACATCCAGGAAGCGCTTGCTGGTGCTGTCGGCGTTGTTGCGCTGGCGTTCGCGTACGTATTCGGTGATGTGCAGCGGCAACGGGCCGTTGGGGCCGCCGAGGCCGAAGAAGAACTGTTCCAGCCGCGCCGGCTTGCCGTCGAAACCAGGCTCGACCGATGCCAGCGTGGCGGGGGCGAACGTGCAGTCGGCTTGCTGCCCGAGGCGCAGGGGATCATCCGCCAGGCGCAGGGAGTGGCCCAGGCGCGGCAGGTCCGGCGATTCGCACTCGATACGACGCAGCGCCTGGAAGAAGTCATATTCCCAGGGCTCCTGATGCATCGCCGACAGCGTGTTCACAGGGTCGGACGGCGTCCGGGCTTGGCTTTCCATCGCATGATCTCGCCGCGTTCGGTGGTACGGATCACCGTCTCGGTAAAACTGTTGATCGACACGTAGCGTGCCAGGAACCGTTCAAACACCGCACCGAGCAGAAACACGCCGGTACCGCGGAACGCGTTTTCATCAAATTCCAGGGTGATTTCCAGCCCGCGCCCAAACACGATCGGCCCGGGCATCGGCAGGCGGCGGGTCACGGCCTTGCTGCTGACCTCGCGCAAGCCTTCGATCTGCAATTGCAGCGCGGCGTCGTTGCTGTCGCCGTACAGGCGCAGCAATTCGCGCAGCGCAGCGGCGCCCTGGCCTTGTTCGCTGAGGGACAGGTAGTTGAGCGACAACTGGCTGATCAGGCGCCAGGCCTTGGCATCGTGGGCGTGGCTGGCGCGTGGGCGGCTGGGGCCTGCGACGCAGCGTACCGCCAGCACCGGAGCGCTGTCGGCCAGGGTGAAGTCGGTCTTGCCATTGCCCACGCTCATGAACAGCGGCAGATCGCGGTTGGTGCACAGTGCGGTGACGCCCAGTTGGCGCAGGTCATGACCATAAGGCGCCTGCCGGCTGTCGACCAGACTGACGAAGGTTTCGCTGCCCACATACGTGGAGCGCGGCCCGTTGCGACGCTGGTCGCTGGACAGCACACGCGGCTCACGGCGTACGGTGTAGTAAGCCTGGTCTCGACCATAACGTGATGGATCGCGCACCGCGTAGAACGGCAGGAACGGTTGCTCCGGCCCGGTGCCGTGGCCGGCGATGGCACTCAGGGAATGAATCTCGAAATCCATCGGCCGGGTGCGGTCGGCGATCACATGGTGTTCGTTGACGCGCTCGGACAGGTGAATCCGGTCCACCCGCTTGGGAAACAGGTTGATCGCCGGGGTGCAGAACGGCACGAACTGCGCGGCGCCGACACTGCCTTCCAGGCTCGGATCATGCCGGTCGAACAGCACGATCAGTTCCAGCTCCTGGCCGTCACAGCGCTTGATGGCGCGGCTCAGTTCAGCGAACTCAACGAACAGGAAACGATGGGGCAGGGCGAAGTATTCCTGCAGCAGCCGATAACCCTGGAAGGCCCGCGGAACCACCGGCATCGCCGCATCGACGTCGTCGAAACCCCGGGAGCGCAGGGCATCCTGCGGCAGGCGCTCGACCCAATCACCACCCGGTTTGCGGGCAAATACCGCGCAGGCGTTACCCAGCAATTGTTCGTAGAGGCGGAACGGTTGCTCGTCGGCACCGCTGAGGTACAGCGGCAGGTTATCCAGGGCCAGGCTGTTGAACGGCAGCTCGGCGCCTGTGCGCAACGTCAGGCGCAAGCCGGCTTTGGCCTTGGGCTCGCTCGCGGCCAGGCGCCCAAGTACGGCCGAAGGGTTGCCGAAGTACTCGGCCTGGCTGACCTGCAACGGCCACAACGTCACCGGGTGCGCGGTGCGGTACTCGCAGCACGTCTGGGTTTCGCGGCCCAGGGCGGCGCGCAATACGGTGTCCCGGGGCAGCGCAAAGCCGCTGGCCAGGGAGCCTTCGTCGGGATCGGCCTGCAACTGCACCACGGTCATCGACGGTGTCGGTGCCAGGTAGTGCGGGTAAGCGATTTCCAACAGGTTATGGGTGAAGGTCGGGTACTCGGCGTCGAGTTTGAGCTGCACCCGTGCGGTGAGGTAGGCGAAGCCTTCCAGCAAGCGTTCGACGTACGGGTCGGCGCAGTCCATACCGGACAGGGTCAGCCGACTGGCGATCTTCGGGTATTCCTTGGCGAACTCCGCAGCGCTTTCGCGCACATGGTGCAATTCCTGGTTATACAGCTCCAGCAGGCGCGGATTCATGAGCGCCTCCGCTGGTCGGCATTGACCACGCGTACATGGCCGGATTCCAGGTCCAGGTCGGTTTGCAGCAACAGGCGCAACGGCACCGGCTGCGCCCACAGGTCGCCTTCGATCTCGAAACTCAAGGCGTTGTGGTTCATCTCGCCGTGAGCCACCCGCGCGCGTACCCGCAACGTGTTGCGCAGAATGCGCGGTTCAAAGGTGGCGATGGCCTGGTAAATCAAGGTTTCCAGGGCGCTGACATCGACGCTGGACGCACTGTTACCTGCCAGCGCCGGCAGGCCGTAATTGACCACGGAGGTCCCGGCGGGGGTGTGCAGCGTCGCATCGGCATCGAGCAATGAAGTGGTGTTGAGCAGCCACGCCAAGTCACGCAGCACCGAGGCTTTTAATTGGGTCAGGGACAGCACGCGTTTATCGGCGCTTTCCTTGGGATTGGTCGGGTCGTCGTCGGTCAACCGGTCCAGCAGGGACGGTTGCAGACGGTCGCGGGAAGCGATTTCAGTTACCACCAAAGCAGCTCCACGGACGGGTTGCGAGAGGAACATGGGCTGTAGCCGCTGCCGAGGAACGAGGCTGCGATCGGTTGTGAAGCGGCCGCACATGTTTGCGCGGACTTCGTCCTCGATCGCAGGCTACGCCAGCGGCTACAAGGTCTATCAGCGTTTGGTGTTGGAACGGATGTTCCAGCCAAACTTGATCGCGCCGCCGTCCTTGGTGCCGTCGGCTTTCTGTGGCTGGTAGTCCACGAGCACCTGGGCGAAGTTCAGGGTGACGTTTTCGGTCAGGCGATCATCGCTGCCCGAGCCGCCGGTGCTCAGGGAGGTGACCAGCACTTCTTCCAGGTTGATGATCATGTACTCGACCTGGTTTTCACCACCGGCCTTGCGCACGGTCAGGGTGACCTTGTCGATGTGCTTGCCGCTGGCGCAGTGCATCATCAGGTTAGGCGAGGCCTTGTCGACGTACTTGGTCAGCGACAGGTCCTGGATATTCACCTTGCCCGCGCCACCGCCACCGCCCATGTGCATGTTGCCGGATTGGGACATGCCCCAGCTCCAGTTCAGGACGTCGATTTCGTCCTTGTGGGCCTTGTCCATGGACTCGCCCTTGATGTCACCGATCTTGATGAAAATATCAACAGCCATGTTATCTCCCTGTGTGGTCTCTACCACGGTATTTGGTTTTTATGTGGGAGTCGGGCTTGCCCACGATGCAGACGGCGCGGTCTGTCAGCCAGACTGCAGTGATGCCATCGCGGGCAAGCCCGGCTCCCACAAAAGAGCAAGATCAACAGCTATTTACGCGCCTTTGGCCGAAGGCAGCTTCGATACCAGCCGCAGCGACACGGTCAGCCCTTCGAGCTGATAGTGAGGACGCAGGTAGAACTTGGAGTTGTAATACCCCGGGTTGCCTTCGACGTCTTCCACGATCACTTCGGCGGCAGCCAACGGGTGCTGGGCCTTGGTGGTTTCGGTGGAGTGCGCCGGGTCACCGTCGACGTAGTTGAGGATCCAGTCCTGCAACCAACGCTGCATTTCGTCCTTCTCTTTGAAGGAACCGATCTTGTCGCGCACGATGCACTTCAAGTAGTGAGCGAAACGGCAGGTGGCGAACAGGTACGGCAGGCGCGCGGCCAGGTTGGCGTTGGCGGTGGCGTCCGGGTCGTCGTATTCGGCCGGTTTCTGCAACGACTGGGCGCCGATGAACGCGGCGAAGTCGGTGTTTTTCTTGTGCAGCAGTGGCATGAAACCGTTCTTCGCCAGTTCCGCTTCACGGCGGTCGCTGATGGCGATTTCGGTCGGGCACTTCATGTCCACGCCACCGTCATCGGTCGGGAACGTGTGGGCTGGCAGGTTTTCCACTTCACCGCCGGACTCCACCCCGCGGATGCGCGAGCACCAGCCGTAGTGTTTGAACGAACGGTTGATGTTCACTGCCATCGCGTACGCGGCGTTGGCCCAGGTGTACTTGGAGCTGTCGGCGCCGTCGGTGTTTTCTTCGAAGGCGAAGGCTTCCACCGGGTCGGTCTTGGCGCCGTATGGCAGGCGCGCCAGGAAACGCGGCATGGTCAGGCCGATGTAGCGCGAGTCTTCCGATTCACGCAGCGAGCGCCAGCCGGCGTATTCCGGGGTGGTGAAGATTTTGGTCAGGTCGCGCGGGTTCGACAGTTCCTGCCACGAGCCCATGCCCATCACGGTCGGCGAAGCGGCGGCAATGAACGGTGAGTGCATGGCGGCGCAGACTTTCGACAGCTCGCCCAACAGCTCTACGTCGGGAGGCGACTGGTCGAAGTAGTAGTCGCCCACCAGGCAACCGTAAGGTTCGCCGCCGAACTGACCGTATTCTTCTTCGTACATCTTCTTGAAGATCGGGCTCTGGTCCCACGCGGTGCCCTTGAATTTCTTCAGGGTCTTGTGCAGTTCCGGCTTGGAGATGTTGAGCACGCGAATCTTCAGTTGCTCATCGCTTTCGGTGTTGTTGACCAGGTAGTGCAGGCCACGCCAGGCGCTTTCCAGTTGCTGGAAGTCCGGGTGGTGAATGACCTGGTTGACCTGGGCGGTGAGCTTGGCGTCGATGGCGGCGATGATCGATTCGATCGACTTGATGGCGTCGTTGGACACCAGGTCAGTCTGCGCCAGGGCCTGCTCGGCCAGGGTACGCACGGCGGTTTCTACCGCTTCACGGGCGCGCTCGGTCTTGGGTTTGAATTCTTGCAGCAGCAGCGAAGCGAACTCGCTGGTCTCTTCGGTAGCGCCGAGGTTCTGGGCGCCTTCGCGGGCTGTATCGGTCATGATCATTCGTCCTGATTAAGCCTTGGGCTCGGCGGGCTTCGGTGCACTGGCAAGTGCCTGGAGCAATGCCGGGTCCTTGATCGCCTTCATGATGATTTCTTCGGCGCCGGTCTTGCCGTCCATGTAGGTCAGCAGGTTGGCCAGTTGGGTGCGGGCTTCGAGCAGCTTGTTCAGCGAGTCGACCTTGCGGGCCACAGCGGCCGGGCTGAAGTCGTCCATGCTTTCAAAGGTGATGTCCAGGCTCAGGTTGCCTTCGCCTGTCAGCTCGTTGGGCACGTGGAACGCGACGCGTGGCTGCATGGCCTTGAGGCGGGAGTCGAAATTGTCGACGTCCACTTCAAGGAACTTGCGGTCGGCGACGGCTGCCAGCGGCTCGGCCGGCTTGCCGGCGAGATCGGCCATGACACCCATGACGAAGGGCAGCTGGACCTTTTTCTCGGCGCCGTAGAGCTCGACGTCGTACTCGATCTGCACCCGAGGCGCACGGTTGCGCGCGATGAATTTCTGAGAACTTTGCTTCGCCACGTTGCTGCTCCTGGTCGCTTGAGCGACGGTGTTGTTACTGCGCGGTACAGACGTTTATTCGCCGTCTGGTCCGCGCAGGTTTTCAAATTGGGACATCCCATCAGGTATCAGGTTGCGCACGATGGCCGCGAAGTCGGCGTGCACCAGATTCTTGGCCCGGTTCAACAGCACCGGCAGCGGGCTGGAAGGCTCGTGGCGGGTGTAGTACGCGAGGATGCGGTCCAGGCTGCGCAAGACTTCATCGCGGTTGGCGATGTCGCCGTTGTTGCGCGGTGCAGTGGGGGCAGCGGCGTGTTCGACCGGGGCGGCGCTGTCGTCACTGACGGCTTCGGGATCGCTGCTGCCTTCGCCGTGGGGCGCGTATTGCGCCAGGACCTGCAAGGCTTGTTTGAGGGGGTGCTTCAATGGGCCGAGGTCTACGCCCTGGGCCGAACCGACCTGGTCGCTGACCTGCTGCTCGATGGCTTCGCAGGCGGCGCGGGCTTCGTTCAAGGCGGCACGGGTGGCGTTCAACTGCTCGGCATCGCTGTCGAGGAACGCGCCGGCCAACTGTTCGGCACCGAGGTTTTCACCGGGGAAACTTTGCAGGCCGCTGGCATTGAGGGCGGCGCGCAGGCTGACGGGGCCGAAAGCCCGTGAGCGGGTAAGCATGCTTTCGCGCAACAGACGAATGGTGTCATCGGACGTCAAGCCAGCGAGGGCATTGATGCGAACGGTGGGGTCGTTGTCGTCATCGGCATCCAGGCGCGGATGCAGTTCGGCCCAGTACTGGCGTAGCAGTTCGTTGATCAGCGTGAGGGCGGTGGCCAGTCCCGTAACGCCTTGCAGGGCCAGGGAGCTTTGCAGGAGGAAGTGAGTGATGCGCAGGTCTTTGCTGCGTTGCAGCAGGTCCAGGCTTTGCTGCTGGATACTGCGCCATTCCGGCGGTTCAGCGGGCAGGATCGAGTCGCCCATGCTGCGCTCAGGCTGGCCTTGAGCGTCACGCTCAAGTTGCAAATAAGCCGCGTCATATTCCAAGTCTTCACCACATGGCGAAGTCGCGGAAACGGCGGCGAGCAGCAAAGGCACATCCACTGAGTTCGATCTCCCTATCAGCCTGCGTGCGTGCGGGCAGTTCATGCCTTAGTTACGTAAGTAATACTCACGCGTAATCGGCATGCTTTCTTGGTATATAAGCACTTCGATTCTAAAGTGCCATCATTGGTATTCAAGAAGTTGTGCATTTTTGGTGTAGTACTTATGCCTTGTCAAGGTAAGCTATTCACCCTGTGTGACAGATGTGCAGTGCTTAACAACCTACTCGACCGTTGGGTCGAAGCAGGCACTGACACAGGGTTTTTGTCACAAGAGCCGAGTAAGATCAGCGATCATGCTGATAAAACAGGCTTTTGATGGTGGTTAGCACCATCTGTCGGGAAGCTCGAGGGGTTACCTCCCTTTGGGTCGACTGTGCGCGAAGTATCAGCAAGGAGGCATGATGTCGCTGTGTTTGACTATCACTAGTTATCACAAGATTACCCCTGGCCAATGCCCTGAAAAGTCCATGGATCAGGGAGTGATGGCAATTGGCCGCAGCTCTGAAAATGACTGGGTATTGCCCGACCCTGAGCGTCTGGTTTCCGCGCAACATTGCGTTATTCAATACAAAGATGGCCGTTATTATTTAACCGACAACAGCACCAATGGTGTTGAGTTGGTCAAGTCCGGTATTCGTTTGCGCCGAGGTAGCAGCGAGCTGCTGGAAGATGGCGAGCTGATCCGCATCGGTGATTACGAAATCCAGGCGCGTATCGATTTCAATCTGCAAGTCACTGAAAGCCAACCCTTTGCTGGCGATTCGTCGAACAGCTTCGAGGCCCTGATGGGGCGCGAGGGCGCCGTCGTGAACACGCCGATGCCCACCCCGGTGATCGCGCCGCAATTCCAGGGTGCGTCGTCGATGGACACGCTGCCGGACCTGTTCGACTTCCTGACACCCACCGCCGTACCGCCTGCCACCCAGCCCGATCATGTGCCGGCGCAGCAGCATGACTTCCGCCCACCTACACCGGTGCCAGTGGTGGAATTGCCTGCACCACCTGTCGCCTCGGGTTCGGTGATTCCCGACGACTGGGATCTATTGGGTGATGGGCCAGCGCCTGTGGTCAGTGCGCCCACGCCGGTATCGATTCCGACGCCTGAGCCGCCACCCACACCGCCAGCGCCACCGCCATCAACGCCGCCGGTCATCGAACCGCCCGTCGTCGAGCGCCCGCAACCTGTGGTCGACAGCAACCAGCCCGACCTGCTGCAAGCCTTCTTGCGCGGCGCTGGGATTGATCAACTGCGCCTGGACAAAGCCCAGGCCGAAGCGCAGATGGAAAGTATCGGTCGCAGCTACCGGCTGATGGTCGAGGGCCTGATCGACGTGTTGCGTGCCCGCAGCAGCCTCAAGGGCGAGTTCCGCATACAGCAGACGATGATTCAACCGGTGGAAAACAACCCGTTGAAATTCGCGCCCAATGTCGACGAAGCATTACTGCTGTTGCTGCGTCACGGCAACCAGGCGTTTATGGCGCCGGATCTGGCAGTGCGTGACAGTTTCAACGACCTGCGTGCTCACCAGTTGGCGGTGATGGCCGGTGTCGAGGCGGCCATCAAGCACCTGCTTACGCGCTTTGAACCGACACAACTGGAAGAGCGTATGGGTAAGCCCGGTGGCCTCTCGGGTATTTTCAATGGTTCGCGCCAGGCCCAGTATTGGCAGCAGTTCACTGAGCTCTACAGCAATATTTCCCGAGAGGCCCAGGAGGATTTCCAGGACTTGTTCGGGCGTGAATTCAGCCGTGCCTACGAAGAGCACAGCGCACGACAGCGTCGCCCTTGAGTGGCGTTATCGAATAACAAAAAATGAAACAACGGACAGCTAAGTAGTCATTGAGGACGCAGGATGATTCCCAGGTTTTTACTCGTAGCCGCCACCGCGCTGCTGCTGACGGCGTGTGCCAAGGATGCCGTCAAACCCGAAGCAGTCGAGGCTGAAGCGGATACCGCTGCCATTGAGCTGCACTTCCATGCCATTGCTGGCCTCAACCCCGGTGCCAACGGCCAGCCGGCACCGGTGCGGGTACGGATTTTCGAGCTGAAAAACGCCGCGACGTTCAGCCGCTCCGACTACTTCGCCCTGGCTGACCGTGCCCAGTCGACCCTCGGGCTGGACCTGCTGGACCAGGACGAAGTAATGATCCAGCCCGGCCAGCAACTGAGCATCAAGCGTGACCTGGACCCGGCTACCCGTCAGATCGGCCTGCTGGTGGGTTATCGCGAGCTGGATCGCGCGCAGTGGCGCACCGTGCTCACTGTCCCGCCGCGCGAGTACACCGAATACCAGATCAGCCTTGATGTTCGTGCCGTGCGCGCCGACGTTGTGGTTTCCCCATCCAGCCCTGCCCAATAAGCAATCGGAGCCCCCATGTCCTGGAACAATCGCGTGGTCTGGTCGGAAGGCATGTTCATCGGAACGCAGCACTTCCAGCAGCATGACCGTTACCTGGAAAACCTGATTGACGCTCGCAGCCGCCCATTGTCGGCCGGTGCCTGGGGCTTCTCCGAATTGCTGCTCGACCAGGGCCTGTTGGCCCAGGGCAAGCTGGCCATTGTTTCGGCACGCGGCCTGTTGCCCGACGGCACGCCGTTCAATATCCCCCAGGATGACCTGGCGCCGAGCCCGCTGAATATTGACGACAACTTGCGCGATGGCCTCATCTACCTGGCGTTGCCCCTCAAGCGCGCAGGGGCCCGCGACACGGTCGACGAAGGTGAGGTCCTTGGCGCCGCGCGTTACGTCAGCCAGGTGCGGGAGGTGCGGGACGACAACGCTCCATTCGAAAACCGTGCGCCGGTGGCCGTCGGTTCCCGTGCCTTGCGTTTGTTGACCGCTCAGGATGGCGTCAGTGACTACGCCGCCATCGGTCTGGTGCGGGTCAAGGAAAAACGTGCCGATCGTGCCCTCGTACTTGACGACAGCTACATCCCGCCGGTGTTGGACGTGGTCGCCAGCAAACCGCTGACGGCGTTTCGCAGCGAACTGCTGGGCCTGCTGCACCAGCGCGGCGAAGCCCTCGCCGGGCGTGTGGTGGCGTCGGGCGCCGGTGGTGCTTCGGAGATTGCCGATTTCATGCTGCTGCAACTGGTCAACCGTGCCCAGCCGCTGATCCAGCACCTGAACCAGTTGAGCCCACTGCACCCGGAGCGTTTCTTCAGCGAGCTGGTAAGCCTGGCCGGTGAGTTCTCAACATTCTCCACCTCCGGTCGCCGTCCCCAGGAATACCCGCAATACCAGCACGACGACCTGGCCCTGAGCTTCACCCCCGTGATGCAGGCCCTGCGTGAAGCACTGTCGATGTTGATCGACAGCAAAGCCACGCCGATTCCGATTGTCGAGAAAGCCTACGGTGTCCATGTGGCGATGCTGGCCGACAAGACCCTGATCGAGACCGCGAGCTTCATCCTGGTGGTACGTGCCGACGTCCCCGGCGAAACCCTGCGCGGGCGCTTCGCTCAGCAGAGCAAAGTCGGCTCGGTGGAGCACATCCGCGACTTGGTCAACCTGCAGTTGCCAGGTATCAGCCTGTTGCCGTTGCCGGTGGCGCCACGGCAGATTCCGTACCACGCCGGCTCCACCTATTACGAATTGGACCGGGGCAGCGAGCACTGGCAGCAGTTGAGCAATTCCGGTGGTTTTGCCTTCCACATTGCTGGTCAGTTCCCGGGGTTGAACCTGGCGTTCTGGGCCATCCGAGGATAATCCGCGATGCATCCCAATGATGATGACCGCACCCAGTTCATGCCGCGTCCGGGTGGTCGTGCGCCAGAGCCCAATCGCCCCGAACCGGCGGCCGCTGCGCCGCTTTCGATGCCTGCCGCACCCGTCCTGACGGGTAAAGCAGAAGGCTTGAACCCACTGGAAAGCGCCGCCGGCCCGCTGTTGGCCCTGCTGACGCGGCTGCGTAACACGCTTTCCCATCCGGCGCCGTCGAGCCTGCGGGCGCAATTGCTGGCCTACCTGCGCCAGTTTGAAGAGCGCGCCGAAGCCGCTGGCGTGGCCCGCAACGAAGTGCTGCTGGCCCGTTACGCGCTGTGTACCGCCCTCGATGAAGCGGTACTGAGCACGCCGTGGGGCAGTACCAGTGACTGGGGCAAGCAAAGCCTGTTGATCACCGTGCATAACGAAGCCTGGGGCGGCGAGAAGGTTTTCCAGTTGCTGGATCACTGCCTGCAAAGTCCACGGGAGCGCCTGTACCTGCTGGAGCTGTTGTACCTGTGCATGTGCCTGGGGTTCGAAGGTCGCTACCGGGTGATGAACGACGGTCGCAGCCAGCTGGAAGCCCTGCGCGAGCGCACCGCTGCGGCGATCCGCAGTGCCCGTGGCGAACATGAGCGTGAGTTGTCGCCCCATTGGCGCGGCGTCACTGTGGCGCGTGACCGCCTGGCGCAATTCATGCCGCCCTGGATCGCCGTGGCCATCGGCGTGGCGCTGTTGTTGGCGTTGCTGTTCGGTTTGCGGATGAAGCTGGCGTCGGATGCCGAGCCGGTGTTCAAGAATATTCATGCGCTGGGTGAGATTCCGGTGCAGGCCATCGACCGGCCGGTGGTGCAGCCTAAAATCGTCGAGCGACCACGTCTGGCGGGCTTCCTCGTTGAGGACATCAAGGCCGGTCGTGTGGCGGTGGAAGATGCCGTTGACCGTTCGGTGGTGACCATTCGTGGCGATGAACTGTTCGCTTCGGCCAGCTCCAGCATCGTCGACGATTTCCAGCCGCTGATGCTGCGTATCGCTGACGCCATCCGCAAGGTCAAGGGCCAGGTGCGGGTCACTGGCCACAGTGATAACCGTCCGATTGCCACTCTGCGTTTCCCATCCAACTGGGCGCTGTCGGAGGCTCGGGCCAAGTCGGTACTGCAGATTCTGGCAGCCAAGACTGGCCAGCCGGACCGCTTCAGTGCCGAGGGCCGCAGCGACACCGAGCCGGTGGCGACCAACGCCACAGCCGAAGGCCGTGCCCGCAATCGTCGGGTTGAAATCACCGTATTGGCGGAGGGCGTCGAGTGAAGGCGTTTTTCAGTTTTGTGATTCGCTGGGTGATCCCGTTGCTGGGCCTGATCGCCCTGAGCCTGATCATCTGGTTTGTCGGGCCGTTGCTCGAATTCCTGGTGCCGGAAGGGCGGCGCTGGGCGCTGATCATTCTGGTGTTCGCGGTGTGGATTGCCTACCGGGTGTTCCGCATTATCCAGGCGCGCCGTCAGGCCGCCGAAGTGATGCGCAGCCTGGCAGCGGAAACTCCTCCGGATCCGGCCAGCGTTGCCACCGCCGAAGAGTTGGCCACCTTGCGCCAGCGCATGGACGAAGCACTGGTCCTGTTGAAAAAGGCCAAGCTGGGCGGTGACGAACGCCGCAATCTCTACGAGCTGCCGTGGTACGTGATCATTGGCCCGCCGGGTTCGGGCAAGACCACCGCGCTGGTCAACTCCGGCCTGCATTTCCCGCTGGCCGCACAACTGGGCGCCGGTGCCGTGCGTGGCGTCGGTGGTACTCGCAACTGCGATTGGTGGTTCACCGATCAAGCCGTGTTGCTCGATACCGCTGGCCGCTACACCACCCAGGACAGCAATTCCACGGTAGATAAAGCTGCCTGGCTGGGCTTTCTCGACCTGCTGAAGAAGCAGCGCTCACGGCGCCCGATTGACGGTGCGTTCATCGCCATCAGCCTCTCTGATTTGCTGCTGGGCAGCGACGCCGAGCGCGCTGCCCATGCGGCGGCGATCCGTTTGCGTATCCAGGAGCTGTACACCCAATTGGGCGTGCGTTTCCCGATCTACCTGATGCTGACCAAGCTCGACCTGGTGCCGGGCTTCATGGAGTTCTTCGATAACCTGAGCAAGGAAGAGCGCGCTCAGGTCTGGGGCATGACCTTCGCCCTGGACGACGGCAAAAACAGCGACAGCCCCCTGGCGAATCTGCAAAGCGAATTCGCCGGCCTGGAGCAGCGCTTGAACGAGCGGTTAGTGGAGCGCCTGCAACAGGAGCGTGACCCGGCGCGACGTGACCTGATCTACGGCTTCCCGCAACAGTTCGGCGCGTTGAAGGATTGCCTGCAAAGCTTCCTCGAAGGTGTGTTCAAGCCCAATGCCTTTGAAGAGCGCGTATTGCTGCGCGGTGTGTACTTCACCAGCGGCACTCAGGAAGGCAGCCCGATTGACCGTTTGATCGGCGCCATGGCCCAGAGCATGAACCTGGACCGCCAGCACCTGGCGCGCCAGAGCGGTACCGGGCGCAGTTACTTCATCGAGAAACTGTTCAACGCCGTGGCCTTTGCCGAGCGTGGCCTGGTGGGGGTCAACCCCAAGGTCGAGCGTCGACGCAAGTGGATTGCCCGCGGTGTTCTGGCCGCCACCGTCGCCGTGGTGTTGGTGGTGGGTACGTTGTGGTGGGTGAGTTACCGCGCCAATCAGGCGTACATCGCCCAGGTGGATCAGAAGGTCGCGCCCCTGGGCCAGACCGTGCAGAACCTGAGCCCGGCGCAACGGGAAGTCCTTGCCGTGTTGCCGCTGCTCAATGCCGTGAAGAACCTCGCCGGTGATTCACCGAGCTGGTCCGAAGGCTTGGGCCTGTATCAGGGCGACATGCTTGAAGCCGAGTCCGGTAGCGTTTACCGCAAGCTGTTGATCGCGGTGTTCGCGCCACGGTTGGTGACGCGTATCGAAGAGCAACTGCATGGCGGTGGTAATTCCGACTTCCTCTACGAGGGCTTGAAGGCTTACCTGATGCTCGCCGATAACGAGCATTACGATCCGGACTTCATCAAGGCCTGGATCGCCCTGGACTGGGATCGCAACCTGCCGCGTGACCTGCCGGCCGATCAGCGCCAGGCACTGACCGGGCACTTGCAGTCGCTGTTCGAACGCCATCCGCCAAGCGCCCGCCTGGACCCGCGCCTGATCGACGACTTGCGTCGGCAACTGCAACAACTGCCGGTGGCCCAGCGCGTGTACGACCGGGTCAAACGTCAGAAGCTGCCGGACGGTATCCCGGACTTTCGTATCAACGAAGCGGCTGGCCGCGATGCCGCGCTGGTGTTCAGTCGCAAGAGTGGCAAGCCACTGGGTGAGCCTTTGAGCGGTTTCTTCACTGCCAAAGGTTATCGCCAAGCGTTCCTGCTCAGCAGCCTGAACCAGACCGGTACCCTGGCCGAAGAGCAATGGGTGCTGGGCCAGGAGCAGGCCGATCAGCAGAACGTCGTCAGCCTTGCCGCCGACGTGCGCCGCCTGTACTTCCAGGACTATCAGCGCCAGTGGGATGCCTTGCTGGCGGACATCGACTTTGTGCCGATCACCAGCGTGGCCCAGGCAGCTGACGTGCTGCGGGTGATTTCCGGTCCCACCTCACCGCTGAAAAAGCTGCTGGTGGCGGTGGCCAAGGAAACCGACCTGCAACAGGAAGAACGCTTGTTGGCCGCCAAGGGCGCGCCGGTGGAAGGTGGCGTCGACAAGCTCAAGACGCGCCTGGGCAACCTGCTGGGTCAGGATGAGTCGCCTGTGACCAACGCACCGGCTGCCAGCGATGATCCGGTGACTGCACACTTTGCCGAGCTCAACAGCATCGTTGCCAAGAACGAAGGTGAGCCGGCGGCCATCGATGGGCTGCTGGCCGACATGAATGCGCTGTATGTGCAGGTCAGTGCCATGGTCGGTGCCAGTGGTGATGCCTTGCTCGGCGAAGCCAAGAACCAGGCCGCTGCGGCGGCCACCCGCGTCAGCTTGAATGCTGAACGCCAGCCGCCGCTGGTACAGGGCATGGTCAAGTCGGTGGTCAACTCCACCACCAACAGCATGATGGGCGGGGTGCGCAATCAACTGAACGCGGCCTGGGTCAGTGAAGTGGTGAACGTCTACCGCCAGTCTCTGGCCGGGCGTTACCCGATGTCCCCCGGCAGCGCCCGGGACGCGACGCTGGATGACTTCGGTCAGTTCTTCGGCGTGGGCGGGGTGATGGATAACTACTTCCGCAAATACCTGCAGCCTTATGTCGACACCTCGGCACAGACCTGGCGCTGGCAGCCGGGTGCCGCGCAGAAACTGGGGATCTCGCCAGGGATACTGCAAACCTTTCAACGTGCAGCGACCATTCGTGATGCGTTTTTCCGCTCCGGCGGCACCCAGCCGATTGTGCGTTTCGAGCTCAAGCCGGTGGCGATGGACGCGACCATCACCCAGTTCCTGCTGGACCTCGACGGCCAGCAACTGAGCTACGACCACGGCCCGGCCCGGCCGGTTGCGATGCAGTGGCCCAACCCCGGCAGCATCGGTGTGGTGCGAATTTCCATCATGCCGCCGTCGGCCACCGGCCGCTCCGGTATCACCCTGGACGGCCCATGGGCCTGGTTCCGCCTGCTGGAGCAGTCGGACCTGACCGCTGGCAACTCGCCGGACCGCTTCAACCTGCGGCTGCGGGTTGATGGCGCGAGCATCTCCTACGAGTTGCGGGCCAACAGTGCCTTCAACCCGTTCAAGAGCCGCGTGCTCAGTGGGTTCAGCCTGCCGGAGCGGCTATGACGACGGCGGGGTTCTACGGCAAGTTGGCCAGTCGCGGGGATTTTGTCAGTCGTGCTTTGCCGCAAAGCTTTATCGGCCCCTGGGACAGTTGGCTGGCCTCGGGTTTGCTCGCCAGCCAGACCAGCCTTGGCGCCGAATGGTTGAACGTGTACCTGGTCAGCCCATTGTGGCGTTTTGTGCTGGCGCCGGGTGTGTGCGGGCCGGACGCAGCCGTAGGCGTGGTGATGCCGAGTATCGACCGGGTTGGGCGCTATTTCCCGCTGACGGTCGCTGCGCTGTTGGATCACGACACGGACCCTGCGTCAGTCATCGGCGGCCCGGATGCCTGGTTTGAACAGGTGGAAGAGTTGCTGCTGAGTACCCTGGATGTCGAGGCCAGTTTCGAAGGATTCAGTGACGGGCTCGAAGCCCTGGGTACTCCGGCGTGCCAGCCGCGCACTTTGGGTAGTCGCTTCGCCGGTTTGCAACGTTTTCCCGCCACCGATCCGCAAGCGCGCATGACGGTGTTGGCGGAACAGGCCTGCGAAGGTGCCAGCCTGTGGTGGGGCCGTGGTTCGGAACGAATTTCTGCTGGTTTAATGCGGTGTCAGGGCCTGCCTGCTGCCGGCGATTTTGCGCAATTTTTGCTCGGACAAGAAGGTGTTGTGTAGATGCGGTCCACTCACGGCGTCACCTTTAGATCCGCAAGCAAGAGCCATGTCGGCATGGTCCGCCAGGTCAATGAAGATGCTTGTCTGGACCTGCCGGAAAACGGCCTGTGGGTAGTCGCTGATGGCATGGGCGGGCATGCGGCGGGCGATTACGTCAGCAGCCTGATTGTCGACAGTCTGCGGGGTATTGCGGCGGGTCGGTCCCTGGATGAATACGCAGCGACGCTGCGCACGGAGCTGATCCGGGTCAATGGTGCGGTGCGCGAAGAAACCGCCAACCGCGGTGTGACCATGATGGGCAGCACCGTGGTGCTTCTCGCCACCCGTGGCTTGCGTGGTGTGTGCCTGTGGGCGGGCGACAGCCGCCTGTATCGCCTGCGCGACGGCGTGCTGGAAAGCATCTCCCGTGACCACAGCTACGTGCAGGACCTGCAAGACAGTGGCCTGCTCAGCGAAGCCGATGCCCGCGTGCATCCTCGGGCCAATATTGTCACCCGCGCGGTTGGCGTGGAGGCACAGTTGGAGTTGTCGTCGGTCGACCTGCTGATCGACCCCGGCGACAGTTACCTGCTGTGCAGCGATGGTTTGAACAAGACCGTCGAGGACCATGAGATCCGCGAAGTACTGAGTCATGACGAGCCGGACGAGATCGTGCGCAGCCTGGTGCATCTGGGGCTTAACCGTGGGGCGCCGGACAACATCACGGCCATCGTCGTGAAGGTGTCGTCATGAACATCGTCATTCCCGGCTTCGATATCGAAGGCGAGATCGGTGAGGGCGCCATGGCCAGCGTCTACCTGGCCACTCAACGTTCCCTGGAGCGCAAGGTAGCGTTGAAAATCATGGCGGCCGCGCTGGCCGCCGACCCGAGTTTCTGCGAACGCTTCCTGCGCGAGGGCAAGACCCTGGCGCGGCTGTCCCATCCGCACACTGTGACCATCCATGACATCGGCAACGTCGGTGAACTGTATTACATGGCCATGGAGTACTTGCCCAACGGCACGCTCAAGGAGCGCATCGCTTCTGGCCTGACACCGGAGCAGGGGTTGGTTTATATCCGCCAGATCGCCTCGGCACTGGGCTATGCCCACGCTCAGGGCCTGGTACACCGTGACGTCAAACCGGCCAACATCCTCTTTCGCGCGGATGGCACTGCCGTGTTGTCGGACTTTGGTATTGCCAAGTCCCTGGATGATCGCACCCAGTTCACTCAGGCCGGTTTTGCCGTTGGCACCCCGAGCTACATGAGCCCGGAACAGGCGCGAGGCCAGGACATCGATGGCCGTGCCGACCTGTACGCGTTGGGCGTGGTGTTGTACGAAATCCTGGTGGGCAAGTTGCCCTATACCGGGACTGACGCACTTTCCACCGCGTTGGCGCACCTCACCGAGCCGTTGCCGGAACTGCCGGTGCACCATGGCCGCTATCAGGGTGTATTGCGCAAGCTGTTGGCCAAGGATCCGGCGGAACGCTTTCCGGATGCGGCAGCGTTGCTGTTGGCATTGGATCATTTGCCCAAGGACGCGGTAGAGGCGACGCTGATTCGGCCGGCCGTCATGCCCATTCCGGTGAGTAGCGACCTGGCGGGCCTGACCCCGGTGTCCATCGAGATTCCCACCGAGAAGCCCCAGGCCCAGCCTCAACCGGTGCGTAAACCGGTGGTCACGCCAACGCAGCACTCTGCGGCCTCCGGGCAAAATCGCGGCCCCGTGCTGGCGCTGGCGGCTGTTGCGGTGGCGGTGGCGCTTGCCATTGGTGGCGTGAGTTATTGGTGGCTGAGCGGCGATAAGCCTGCCGCGCCACCAACGGTGTCGGTACCCAAGACGCCTGCGGTCAATACACCTGTGGTCAAGACGCCGCCTGCTGTGACTCAGCCGGTGCTGGCCGACGTGGATGGCGGTCAGCGTCCGTTGCTGATGGCGGGCAAGAAAACCTTGTTCCAGCGAGTGCTCAGTAAGCCAGGCGCCAAACTTTCCAATGACGCGGGCGGTACAGCGGGCAAGGCCTTGCCGGCGTTTTCTGTGCTTTACGTTTACCAGCGCAAGGACGTCGGCGGTATTGCGTGGTTGCGCATTGGCGCCGCCACCGACGGGCGCAGTGACGGTTGGTTGCCAGCCTCGCAAGTCAGTGACTGGAAGCAGAGCCTGGTGCTCAAATTCACCGAACGTTCGGGCCGGGCGCCAGTGATGTTCCTGCGCCAATCCAGCGAAGTGGAAAAGCTCTTGGCGGATCCTGGCGCCGCGAAAAACCTGCTGCTCAAGGTGCAGAAAAACAGTGAGGACAATCAGCAGGTGCTGGCCCTGGAGCCTGCTGCCAGCGCTGTGCCGCAAAACCAGTTCTACCTGCTGCCGATCTTCGACTCCAAGGAGAGCCTCGACGAGAACGGCCAGCCAGTGCAGTTGCTCAACGTCGCCTCCATCGACCCTGGCAGCACACCGCAAACCGTGGCCAAGGCCGCTACGCCGGTGATCAGCGCCAACGCGGATTCCTTCCGCACCGCCGTGGTGTTGGTGGTGGACACGACGGTGTCGATGCAGCCCTACATCGACCAGATTCGTGACGTGGTGCATGAGTTGCAAACACGCATTGCCGAGCGTGGCGAGCTGGATAGCGTGAGCTTCGGCATGGTCGGCTTTCGCAACAGCATCAAGAAAACCCCGGGCCTGGAATACGTGGCCAAGACCTTGATCACCCTCGACCAGGGCCGTGACCCGCAACGCTTCCTCGACATGGCGCGGCAGGTCAAGGCGTCGACGGTGTCCAGCCACTCGTTCAACGAAGATGCATTTGCCGGGGTGATGCAAGCGGTAGAGGGCATGGACTGGTCCGGGTATGGCGGACGCCTGATCCTGCTGGTCACCGACGCCGGTGCGCTGCGCAAGAACGACCCATACGCCACCACCCAAATGAACGAAGCCGAAGTGCGCCAGGCAGCCCTGGGCAAGCAAATCAAGATCTATGCCCTGCACCTGCGCACCGACGTCGGCAAGAAAACCCACGCTGGTGCCGAAACCCAATACCGTACCCTGACCGCCGACGCCAACCCGCAGATTGGCGACTTGTACACGCCGGTGCCGGGTGGCGATGTCCATAAGCTGGGTGAGCGTGTCGACGAAATCGGCAGCGTGTTCGCCAACCTCGTGCACCAGGTGCGCAGCAACACACCTCAGCCGGTACCGTTGCTGGGACCTGCGCCTAGTCTGGCGGACAAATCGGCTGCCGTCGGCTATGCCATGCACATGGACTTCCTTGGCCGCAAGACCGCGAGCCAGGCGCCTCAGCTGGTCAGCGCCTGGACCGCCGACCGCGACCTGACCAACCCGGCGCTGCCGGCGTTCCAGGTGTGCGTGATGTTAACCAAACTGCAACTGAACGACTTGCAGCAATCGCTGAAATTGATCGTCGATGCGGCGCGTAAAACCCAAACATCGCCGAAAGACTTCTTCCAGGAAATCGCCAGCGCCAGTGCTTACATGAGCCGCGACCCGTCGGCCTTGCGCAAGGGCGGCAACCTGGCGGACGGCGGTATTCTCGGCGAGTACCTGGAAGGCCTGCCGTACCGCAGCAAATCGCTGAACATGACCCAAGACTTGTGGTTGTCGTTGAGCGTGGCCGAGCAGGAAGACTTTATCGACGAGCTGGATTCGAAAATCCGCCTTTACGAAACCTTCCACAACGATGTGGCCAACTGGGTCCGTTTCGGCGATGCCGAACCGGGTGATGCGTTGTACCGCGTGCCCTTGTCGACGCTGCCGTAATGCTGAACCTGAACGCGGTGCACAGGAGCCGGGGCGTCGGCAGCCAGCGCTATAGCCTGGTGATTCCGGCGCTGCGCCTGGGTGCCGGAGAGCAATTGGCGATCGTCGGCCCCAGTGGCTGCGGTAAAAGCACGTTGCTCGATTTGCTGGCGCTGGTGTTGGCGCCGGATCAGGTGGGCCAGTTTGCCTTCAACAACGTCGACATCGCCGGGCTTTGGCGTGCCGACCAGCAAAGTGTCCTGGCGGATTTGCGCAGCCGGCACCTGGGCTATGTGCTGCAAACCGGCGGGCTGCTGGGCTTTCTGGATGTGCGCAGCAACATTGCGCTGTCCCGCAAGCTGCTGGGCCTGAAAGATGACGGCAGCGTGACGCGTTTGGCCGAGCAATTGGAGATCACCGATCAGTTGACCAAGAAGCCGGCGGCCTTGTCCGTGGGCCAACGCCAGCGGGTGAGTTGCGCGCGCGCCCTGGCCCACGGCCCGCAATTGTTGTTGGCGGATGAACCCACTGCTGCCCTCGATCCATTGAACGCCGAACGGGTGATGCAGGCGCTGTTGGCCCAGGCTCGAGGGCATCGCACGTGTTGCGTGGTTGCTACCCATGATGAGCCGTTGGCCCGGGCCAGTGGTTTGCAGGTGCGGCGCATCAGTTGCCGGCGTGACGCCGACGGCGGTGTCACCGCCACGCTTGGGGAGGCCTGCTGATGCGCGGCGCGCTGGTGGCTTCCCTGGCCTGGCAGGATTACCGCAACGATACCTGGCTGTCGGCGTGCTCGGTGCTGGCATTGGTGGCGGTGATCGCACCGTTGCTGGTGTTATTTGGCCTGAAGTTTGGACTGGTTAGCAGTTTGACCGAGCGTTTGGAAAATGACCCGGCCACCCGGGAAATTATTCCCCTGGGCGGTGGTCGATTCAGTGGCGCATTTGTCGAGCAGCTCAGTCAGCGTAGTGATGTGGCGTTTGCCTTGCCGCGTACCCGGCAGATTGCGGCGACCGCGGATCTGTCCGTCGGCAGCTCGGTACTGGTGACGGTGGAGATGTTGCCGACCGCCGCCAAGGATCCCCTGCTGGTCGGTTTGCCAATACCTCAAGGCCTGGACCAGGTGGTGCTCAGCCGCACCGCTGCCGAGAAGCTCGGGGCCAAGGCCGGTGATTGGCTGCAAGCCAGTTTTGGCCGTCAGGTGGCAGGTCGTGTCGAGGCGCAACGCACCCGGGTTCAGGTGCTGAATGTATTGCCGCTGGAAGCGTTCGCCCGGGACGGTTTGTTTGCGCCCCTGGGGTTGTTGGAAGCGGCGGAAGATTACCGGGATGGCCGCGCAGTACCGGCGTTGGGCTGGGAAGGCGATGTGGTCGGCGTGAGCGAGCAACGGGTGTACCCGGCGTTCCGTCTGTATGCCAGAAGTCTCACGGATGTCGAACCGTTGCGGGTGTTTTTTGCCGGGCAGAACCTGTTGGTGTCGACCCAGGCCCAAACCATCGCCCAGGTGCAGTCACTGAGCCGCAACCTGTCGATCGTGTTCTGGATCATTGCCGGGCTGGCTCTGGCGGGAGCGTTTGCGGCGATCTTCGCCGGCGCGTTGGCGTCGGTGGCGCGCAAGCGTCGGGAGTTGTCGGTGCTGCGGCTGTTGGGGTTTTCCACTGCCGGGCTGTTGCTGTTTGTGGTGTTGCAGGCGCTGTACAGCGCGAGTTTTGCGGCCGTGATCAGCGCCGGGCTGTACGGCTTGGCCGAATCAGGCTTGAATCAATTATTCGTGCAGGTGCCGGGCGAGTACGCCAGTCACCTGCTGGCGCAGCATTACGGCGTGGCCCTGATGGCTATCCTTGGCATCAGCGCCGTGGCGGCGGCGTGTGGCGGTTGGCGAGTGGCGCGTATCCAGGCGTCTGAAGGGATCAGAGATGTATAAGTTACTGGGCGCCATTGTGGCGCTGAGCCTGGCTTCGATGGCCTGGGCCGATGAAGCGAGCGATAAACTGGACAACCCCAAGCCGTTGGCGGATGACGTCAGCCTGCCGCTGCCGTGCGAAGGCAACATGGTGTTCCGCTACGTCTACGTCCTGGCCCAGGGCACTCTGGATGACCGCGAAATCAGCCTCGGCTACCCGTTCAGCGAGGGCGAGGCGGGCTATCAGCAGTCGTTTATCTCGGGTTATCGCCGCGACTTCATCAACGGCCAGTTCACTATCAAGGACTTACCCACCGAGTGGAACAAGGTCATTGCGCCGCTGATGCCCAAGACTGACGCCAAGACCCCGCTCAAGCCGATGCTGTACTTCATCGGCAAGTACGAAGTCACCGCCCGCCAATATGCCCAGGTTATGTCCCAGGCGCAGTCGCTGGCCAGCGGCGAGCCGGCTCCGGCCTGTGATGCGCCCACCGGCCTGGCCGGGCGCTTGCCCAAGGTCAAGCTGTCGCGGTTTGAGGCCGAGCGCTTCTCGGCGGTGTACAGCGCCTGGCTGATGAAATATCACCGTGAGCTGCTGCCGGTCAGCGGTCGTGGTGCGTCGGTGGAAGATGGCGGGCTGGGCTTTGTACGGCTGCCAACCGAAGTGGAGTGGGAGTTTGCCGCGCGTGGTGGCCAGGCCGTGAGCCGTCAGGATTTGGAAGGTCGACTCTTCCCGCGACGTATCGAAGGTAGCGAAAGCGACGGCCCGCTGGCGGATTGGGCCGTGTTTAACCAGGTCGCCGGTGGCACCGGCCAGGCGGCCCGGCTGATGCCCATCGGCACCAAGCTGCCGAATCCGATTGGGATGTTTGATGTGATCGGCAACGCCGCCGAGATGGTCCAGGAGTCGTTCCAACTGGTTCACGCCGGACGCCGTCAAGGCACCTATGGCGGTTTTGTGGTCAAGGGCGGCAATTACCTGGAAGGCGAGGGCACGCTGTTCACCGGCATGCGCCGCGAGTATCCGTTGTTCGCGGCCGATGGCACCGAGCAAAGTAACGAGACCACCGGTTTTCGCGTGGCGATGGGTGCGTTGTCGGCGCCCCGTTCACGCTACAAGGAGCTGTTCGCCCAGTGGCAGAAAGAAGGCCGGCTGGCTTCACTGACCGACGCCATCGACGACGCCCAGGACCCGACCAAGCGTCTGGACAGCATCATCGCCGCCAGCGTCGATCCGCGCCTGCAAGCCGAGTTGGGGCTGGTCAACGAAGAGCTCAAGCGCAACGTCTCGCTGATCGCCCAGCAGCGCGAGGAAGCCGCCGGTAACCTGATTCAGTCCTCCGCCCTGGTGGCCGAGACCATCAACAACTACAACATCCGCCTGACCAATCTGCAGAAAAGTCGTCAGCAGGCCGTGGACGCCAAGGACGAGGCCAGCGCGAAACTGTTCACCATGGCCATCGACAATGGACGCAGCGCGCTGGACGGCGCGGTAGCGATCTATATTGATAACCTGGCGACTGGCACGCGCTACACCGATGCAGTGATTCAGGCGCAGTTTCAAAGGATCAAGGAAGAGTTGGATCGCAAGCCAGTGCTGGGTAAAAGCCTGGTAACGCGCGCAACGTTATTCGTTCGTCATGTCGGCAACTATCGCAAACAACAGCGAGCCGACCCGGCGACGATATTGAAGGAATTGCTCGCAGCGAGCGGTCAGCGGTCTTGACCGTTGGTTGTACAGCGAGCTTGGAAGGGACTCAGGCGGCGGTGGGCCGTGCTGGGCTGGTCAAACTTAAAAGAGTACACAACTATGCTTTTCTCCCGTAAAGCTTCTGCTTCGGTTTCCAAGCGTCATCTGCTGCTGATTGCCGCCGGCTTCAGTACTGTATTGACCGGTTGCGTCACGTCCCCCGCCTCCAAGGTGGCCTCGACCACCAAGGTCGAGTACTACCCTAACTGCTACGAGCCGGTGCAGCACTTGCGTGCCACTGATTCGGACATGACCAAGTCGGTCGTGACCGGTGCAGCCATTGGTGCTGCGGGTGGCGCACTACTGGGTGCCTTGACCGGCAACTCCGACAATCGTGGCCGTAACGCCGCCATCGGTGCCGCGGGCGGCGCCCTGGCCGGTGGTGCCGCCGGTTACTACACCGAGCGCCAGAAGCAGATCACCGATGACAACCAGCGTATTGCTTCCTACGCCACTGACGTCAACAAAAGCGCTTCGGACATCGACCGCAGCACCGCGTACGCCAAGGCATCGCAGCAGTGCTACCAGAGCGCTTTCACCAAGCTGGTGGCTGACCGCAAGGCCAAGACCGTCAACGACACCGAAGGCCGTAAGCGCCTGGCGGAAATCGTCTCCGGCCTGAAAGAGTCCAATGACCTGATTGTTGCGGTCAACGGCAAGGCCAGCGAAGACCTGAACAACTACACCCAGGCTTACGAGAAAGACCTGCAACAGGTGGGCGTGCAGCGTGCCGACGTGGTGACCGTAGCGACTGCCGACACCACGCCAGCAGTCACTGCGACCAAAGGCAAAAAAGCGGTCAAGCCGGCGAAGAAGCCTGTGTTGCCAGTCGTTCCTAGCGAAGCGGTGACTACCGAGAAAACCATCCGGACCGCCAAGATCAAGCAGGATGAAAGCAAGCAGGTGGCCAGCGCCGGTACCACGCAGGTCAACAGCATGTGCAAAAACCCTGACCTGGGCGACTGGGCACCGGTTCCTTGCCCTAACGTTTAAGGGTAAGTTGTTGCTATAAGCGGTAAACGCCAGCCGATCTTCTGCTAATGCGCAAGATCGGTGGCGTTCTGTTTGCAAATCGTTAAACTGCTGCGGCCACTCAATAATTACACCGAGGCCGTGTGCATGAAATTTCGTCTTCTCCTCTGGGTGCTGGGCCTGATGATGGGCAAAGCCAGCCGCAGCAATCCTGCCTTCCAGCAACAGTTGGGTGACAAGGACCTGGCGTTCCAGCTGCAGACCCTCGACGGCAAGGTTGCCCGTCACTTCATTGTCAAAGACCAGCGCATTACCAGCCGCTCGGGTGTTCACCCGGAGCCTGCGTTCGCCATCGCCTTTAAAGACGCCGCCTACGGCTTCGCCACGATGCAGGCGAAGAACAAGCAACTGGCGTTCATGACAGGGATTCAGGACAAGTCGATCCAGATCAAGGGCAACCCGGCACTGGTGATCTGGTTCCAGGGGTTGACCAAGTATTTGAAGCCGAAGAAAAAGCCGAAGGTCTAACTCAAGTGAGCTTTCTGTGGCGAGGGGACAAGCCCCCTCGCCACAGACGCTTGTTGTTTAGCCTTGGCTGAACTGCGATGCCAATTCGCGTAACAACACTTCCGCATCCAACACCTTGCCCACCGCATCTTCGGCCTTGTCCCGGGTCAGGCCCAGGCGTTCCAGCAGTTCGTCGGGGATCTCGGCGTCAGGTCCGGAGCCGATGCCACGGTTGCGTAACAGGCGCACGGCCAGGCACACCAGGTTCGGGTATTCGGCATAGTCGCCGTCATAGCTTGGGTCGTGCTGGAAGCGCAACGCGGTGGACAGCTCTTCCGGCATGTCCCAGTAGCGCATCAACCAGGCGCCAATCTGCTCGCGGCTGATGCCCAGCAGGTGTTGCTCAACGTAGCTGTGGCACAGGTGCGGGTTGACCTCCAGGTGCCGGCAGATCAGTGAGAAATGCGGCGGGAAGACGTGGGCCAGCAACAGGTAGCCGAAGTTGTGCAGCAAGCCCGCCAGGTAGGTCAGGCCCGCTTCCGGGCGCTGGGCGCGCGGCATGGCGCGGGTCAGGCCTTCGATTACCGCCGCGGTGTAGATCGATTGTTGCCAGTACGGCGTGGCTTGTTGTGGGTGGTCCTTGGGCAGGCTCAGGGTCTTGCCCAGCGCCAGGCCCAGCGCCAGGTTGATCACCAGATCAAAGCCCAGCACGCGAACAATGGCATCTTCCACCGAGCGGATCTTGCCGGGGGAGGCGTAGTAGGGCGAAGCCGCCCAGCTCACTACTTGCGCGGCCAGGGCCGGGTCGGTCTCCACTACGCCGGTGATGTCGTCGATGGTGGCGTTGGGGTCGACCCGCAGCTTGATAATCTTCTGCGCGGTGTCGGCCAGGGGCGGAATTTCGATGGTCGCTTCCAGGCGTTGCTGGATGCGGCGGGCGGTAAACGCCTGCATCGCCTGGGTGATTTCCTCGCGGTCGTCATTCGGGCGGTCGAAGTTGGGCCGGATACTGCTCAGCGCTTCGCCGAAGTTGGCGGCGCTGGCCTTGCTCAGCATGCGCTTGAAGTCTTCGCTGGCAATCTCCAGCAGTACGCCGGCTTCACCCGAATGGACCAACACGGTGGGCGAGCGCAGCAGGCTTTCTTCGTACAGGCAGGGCGAACTGGTCAGCGGTGGCAGGCCGGGCAACAGGCTCAGACTGTGCTTGCCGAGCATGCGTTCAAGGCGTTCCGGTGATACGGCGGTGAGACGCCGACCCGTGAGTTCGGTGAGGCGATTGAGGTCCAGCAACTGGCTCTGGGGAAACAGCACCATGAGGGCGCCCACCGCGTCATCCAGCAGCACCGCTTGCACCTTTTGTGCAGGGTTCAAGCCAGGCCGTTCGGCGACTTCCGTATAGCTGATGGTGAGCTTTGCGAGCAGCGTCCGAATGACCGAGGGCACGGTCGGGGGCGCTGTGGCGAGGGCAACTTCTGTCATGGCCGGATCCAATTTCCTACAGTCCTTGGAGTATAACCAGCTTGATACATATGGGGGTCGACTAAGTAGGGTTTGTGACACCCGTCTTGTTGTAGCCGCTGCCGAGGTACGAGGCTGCGATGGGTTGCGAAGCGACCCCCGAGGGCGGTCCTGCGGACACGCATCGCAGCCTCGTACCTCGGCAGCGGCTACAGGGTTTGTCAGACTTGGCCGTATTGCTGGCCGTGGCGCAGCCAGCGGTCCAATAATGGGCTGACGTGTTGTGGCCAGCGCTCCAGCAACGCTTGAGCGGCATCGCGCACCGCCGGTAGCAAGTCGGCGTCGCGCATCAGGTCGGCGACCTTGAATTGCAGCAGGCCGGTCTGGCGGGTGCCGAGCATTTCGCCAGGGCCGCGCAGTTCGAGGTCCTTTTCGGCGATCACGAAACCATCGTTGGTTTCGCGCATGATCCCCAGGCGCTGGCGACCGATCTGCGACAGCGGTGGGTGGTACAGCAACACGCAATGACTGGCGGCGCTGCCCCGGCCAACACGACCACGCAACTGGTGCAGTTGCGCCAGGCCCAGGCGTTCGGGGTTTTCGATGATCATCAGGCTGGCATTGGGCACGTCCACGCCGACTTCGATCACCGTGGTGGCGACCAACAGTTGCAGGTTGCCGGCCTTGAATTCGGCCATCACCGCCGCTTTTTCAGCGGGCTTCATGCGGCCATGGATCAGCCCCACCTTGAGCTCGCCCAGGGCGCTGGTGAGGTCTTCATAGGTGGTCTCGGCGGCCTGACAGGTCAGCTCTTCAGACTCTTCGATCAGCGTGCATACCCAATAGGCCTGGCGACCCTCAGCGCAGGCGCCGCGTACGCGTTCGATCACTTCGACACGGCGGGTGTCGGTCACCAGCACGGTATTGACCGGGGTCCGACCGGGCGGCAGTTCGTCGAGGATCGAAGTGTCGAGGTCGGCGTAGGCACTCATGGCCAGCGTGCGCGGGATCGGCGTGGCGGTCATGATCAACTGGTGCGGACACATGCGCCCGCCCACGCCTTTCTGGCGCAGAGCCAGGCGTTGTTGCACGCCGAAGCGGTGTTGTTCGTCGATGATCACCAGGGCCAGGTTCTTGAACTGCACTTCGTCCTGGAACAGGGCATGAGTGCCGACCACCATAGGTGCGCCGCCCGCAATCTGTTCCAGCGCTGCTGCGCGGTTCTTGCCCTTGAGCTTGCCGGCCAGCCACGCCACTTCCAGGCCCAACGGTTCGAGCCAGCGCTTGAAGGTGATGAAGTGCTGCTCGGCGAGAATCTCGGTGGGCGCCATCAGCGCCACTTGGTACCCGGCTTCCAGGGCTTGCAACGCGGCGAGGGCAGCGACCACGGTTTTGCCCGCGCCTACGTCACCCTGAATCAGGCGCAGCATGGGTTCTTTCTGGCTGAGGTCGTAGGCGATTTCATTGCCAACCCGCTGCTGTGCGCCAGTCGGTGCAAAACCCAGGTTGGCCAGGTATTGCGCAGGCAAACGCTTGGCCTTGGGCATCGCCGGTGCACGCAGGGAGCGCATGCTTTCCCGCAGGCGTTGTTGCGACAGTTGGTGGGTCAGCAGTTCTTCGAAGGCCAGGCGATGTTGGGCCCAGTGATGACCGAGGGCCAACTCATCCACATCAGCGTCGGCCGGTGGGTGGTGCAGGTAACGGATTGCGTCGTCCAGCGGCGCCAATTGGTAATCCCGTGCCAGCTCCTGAGGCAGCCAGTCGGGCAGGCTTTTCGGGCCGAGCATCGTCAGGGTCTGCATGCACAACTGGCGCAGGCGCTGTTGGGTCAGGCCTTCGGTCAGCGGGTAGATCGGCGTGAGGGTGGTGTCTACCGGGGGTGGTTCGTCGCCGGTGATGGCGCGGTATTCGGGGTGGTAGATTTCCAGCCCCGACGCACCGGGCCGGGCTTCGCCGTAGCAGCGCACGCGGGTGCCGCGTTTGAGGCCTTCCTTTTGTGCGTTGCTGAAATGGTAGAAGCGCAGGCTCAAGCCACCGGTACCGTCTTGCAGGCGCACCAGCAAACTGCGGCGCTTGCCCATCACCACATCGGCACCGCTGACGGTGCCTTCGATTACCGCATCCTGCCCGGGGCGCAACTGGCCGATGGGCACGACGCGGGTACGATCCTGGTAGCGCAGGGGCAGGTGGAACAGCACGTCCTGGAGGTTCTCCAGGCCGACCTTGGCCAATTTCTCGGCCATGGCTTCCCCGACACCCTTGAGTGCCGTCACCGACACCTGCGACAACTCGGTCATACGGTTACTCAGCTCGCGGCAGGCGGCTTGGCCACCGAACACAGGCGGATCGAGTCGGCGAGGATTTCAATGGCTTTCGGACGCGGGAAGCTGGCACGCCAGGCAATCGCCACGGTACGGAACGGCACCGGTGGCGTCAGTGGGCGCACGGCAATCACGCCGGGAGCGTAGTGATGGCTGTCCACGGCTGACAACGGCAGGATCGAAATACCCAGTCCCGACGCGACCATATGGCGGATGGTTTCCAGGGAGCTGGATTCCACGGTGGTGTGCTTGGCGCCGTCGTTGCCCTTGGTCAGGGTCGGGCAGGCTTCCAGGACCTGGTCGCGGAAGCAGTGGCCTTCACCGAGCAGCAGCAAACTCTTGTCGTTGAGCAGGGCGGCGTCGATGGTGTCTTTTTGCGTCCAGGGGTGGGACGCCGGCATCAGCACGTAGAACGGCTCATCGTAGAGCGGCAGGGTGAGCACATCCGCCTCGTTGAACGGCAGGGCGATGATGATCGCGTCCAGCTCGCCGTTGCGCAGTTTGTCGCGCAGCACGTGGGTGAAGTTTTCTTCGATATACAGTGGCATCTGCGGCGCGACGCGGTGCAGTTGCGGAATCAAATGCGGGAACAGGTACGGGCCGACAGTGTAGATAGCGCCGACTTTCAGCGGTGCGGTCAGCTGGTTCTTGCCGGCCTGGGCCAGTTCGCGAATGCTTTGGGCTTGCTCCAGCACCTTCTGGGCCTGGGCGACGATGCCTTCGCCGACCGGCGTCAGGCGCACGGCGCTTTTGCTGCGCTCGAAAATCAGCACACCGAGTTCGTCTTCAAGCTTCTTCACACCCACCGACAACGTCGGCTGGCTGACGTGGCAACGCTCGGCCGCGTGGCCGAAGTGCTGCTCTTGGGCGAGGGTAACGATGTAGCGTAATTCTGTAAGAGTCATAGCGGGCGTCCATGAGGTTGCGGGCCAAGCATACCGGCTGCAATCGATAGACGCACGTTATCAGACAGTGTGGGGGTTACGACACCGGGTAATCGAGTGTCGGAGCCCGGGATTTCAGCTCTGAGGGTATTTGAAGGTGAAGGTCTCGGTGAAGGGCCCCCACCATTCGGGTACACCGGTTTCCTTGTCGACGTGATGGAAGAAGCCTTTGATCTGCGGGCTCTCATAACGCAGCACCACGGTGTAGGTGCCAGGGCCGTCCATTTTCACGTTGTTGGCATAGTGGGCGCCGTCTTTGGCGACCATGGGCAGCAGGGTGCCGATCTCCTTGTAGTTGGGTGAGCCCTGCTTGACCAGTGAGTAGGTGATGGTCAGGTAAGGCACCCACTCACCGTTGGCCAGCCCGTATTTGTTATCGGCGGTGGCATGGACGTCGGTTTCCAGGTGGACGGAATCCTTGCTCATGACCATGCCTGGTGGCATGGGGGCCATCTCGATACCGACCAGATAAGAGGAAGCAATTTCCATGTCGTTGGCCTGGACCGGGCCGCCAATCGGATATTCGCGGGCTTGGGTCAGGCTGGAAAAGGCCAGTGCGCCGAACAGCGCCAGTGCGGTGGGCAGGTGTTTCATGGGCAAGACTCCTGGGAGGGTTAACGTGATGAAGCCGGGCGTGCGTGAATCAAACGGTTACCCATCACCAGCAGCATGAGTGTGGCCAGCCATGCCGCCAGTTGGACGCCCAGCGGCCGGTCGGTGTAGCCAACCATGGCCTGTAGCGCTCTGCCGGTGAGGCTGCCGTCAGACACCAGCCAGGAGGTGTCCCAGAGCTGGTAGCCCCAGGCGGGAATCAGGTCGATACCGGCCAGGATCGCGGCGGCTCGGCCAGCCATCCCGGCGGCAAGCAAGGCGATCATCCAGGACGTGATCGAGAACAGGCGCTTGAGGCTGATGGCGACCAGGCCGCGATACAACAACCAGGACAGCACGGCACCTGTGGCGATTCCCAGTACGCCGCCGGCCAGCATTGTCAGCGGGTCGGTCTGGGTCGAGGCGGCAATGCCATAGAGGAACAGTACAATTTCCGAGCCTTCGCGCAGTACGGCGACGGTGATCACCACGGCCAGGGCCCACAGGGATTTTTCGCCGCGCAGGACGGCATTGCCGGCGCTGCGCAGTTGTGTCGCGAGCTCCCGGCCATGGCTGGCCATCCACAGGTTGTGCCAGCCCAGCATGAATACGGCCACGATCAGAATGGCGGCGTTGAAGATTTCCTGGCCGAACCCTTCCAGGGCCTGAGTGATGGCCCCGGCGAACAACGCCAGGATACCAGCGCCGAAGACCCCCGCAGCGATCCCACCGCCGATGTACCAGCCACGCCGGGCCAGGCCTTGGGTGGCGGCCATGACAATCCCGACCACAATCCCGGCTTCCAGTACTTCACGAAACACGATCAACAGGCAGGCCAGCATGGCTTACTCCTTGGCCGCGACGGCGGTGACCGTGCCTTTGGCCTGGTCCGGGTGGTAGTCGTCGAAAAAGCTGTAGGTGCCGGGGTGCAGCGGACCCGCGAAAACCGTCACGGTGTTGCCGGGGACGATGATTTTTTCGAATTTCAGGTCATAGCTTTCGAACTCATCGACGCTTTCGTCATGGCTGGTGAGTTGAATGCGAAAGCGTTCGCCGGCAGGAACCGAAAAGCTGGAGGGCGTAAAGGTGTGGTTCTGAATGACCAGGGTGACCAACTGATCGGCGTGTGCCGCAGTGGGAAGCGCCAGTAGGGCGAGAGTCAGGCGGGCGAGGTTGGGCATGCCGAACGTCCGTTAATGAGAACTATTCGCGCATATTTAGCTTTGTTGCGAGATGTTACAAGTGAAGATCGCGACAGTTTTGGCTCTGTTCAATCCAGGTTCAGGTTGGGCGGTAACACAGGAGGCGGGCAACTGCCGTGGGCACCCGAGAGTGCCCACGGAGGTGATCAGCGGCGACGTTTCTCGATGTTGTAAACGAACGGTGCAACGATCTCGATGCTACCGCCTTTCAACATCTCGGCCGGTGGCTTGGGCAGTGGCTGGGCACGACGAATCATGTCCAGGGTCGCGCGGTCCAGGTCGGCGTTGCCGGAGCGGCCCACCAGCTCATAGGACAGCACGTTGCCTTCAGCGTCGACCACGAAGCGCAAACGGTTCAAGCCTTCTTTGCCACGCGCCTGGGCGCCTGGCGGGTACTTCTTGTACTTCTGCAGGTGCGCCAACAGCGTACCTTCCCAAGACGCCTTGGCCGCCACTTGCTGCGGTGATGGGCCGGGTGTTGGTTGGGCCGATTTCTCTACCGGTGCGTTCTGTGGGGTTTCACTCGGCGGCTCCTCGGAAGGTTTCTCCTTCGGTGGCTCGGGCTTTTTCTCCACAGGCTTGGGGGGTGCGGGTTTTGGCTTGGGCTTGACCGGCTTGGGCACCTGGATCGTCGGTTTCGGTGCTTCGGCCAGTTTTGGCAACGGCAGTTCTTCCACCGGAGCGGGCGGTTGCGGCGGCGTTACCACCTTCGGCGGAGCCGGAGGTGGTGGTGCTGGCATCGGTGCCAGGTCGATGACCATGGCCGCAGGTGGCAGTTGGACCGTGTGGGGTGCCGACCAGTGGAGCGCGATGATGATCGCGACGGCGTGGACGCCCAGCACGACGGCGAGGCTGGTGCCATAACGCGTCAGTTTGTGGCGCGTCGTGATCATTTCTTGGCTGCCGTCTCAAGTCCGACCAGGCCTACCTTGAGGTAGCCGGCTGCCCGCAGGGCATCCATCACGCTCATCAGGTCACCGTAGTCCACGCCTTTGTCGGCCTGGAAGAAGATCGTCGTGTCTTTCTTGCCTTGGGTCTTGGCGTCGAGCACTGCGCCCAGGGTTTCGGCTTTGACTTCCTCTTCGCCCAGGAACAGGCGCTGGTCCATCTTGACGCTGAGGAACACCGGTTTCTCCGGCCGTGGCGCAGGTTTCGCGCTGGAGGCGGGCAGATCAACCTTGATGTCTACGGTGGCCAGCGGTGCTGCCACCATGAAGATGATCAGCAGCACCAGCATCACGTCGATAAACGGCGTGACGTTGATTTCGTGGTTCTCGACGAGCTCGTCGTCGCCTTGATTCAAATGTAGGCCCATGGCCGATTACCCCACTTTCACCATGTGCGGTTGCGAGCTGCGCTCGGTAGGCAGGTGATCGAGGTCACGGCTGACCAACAACAGGACTTCAGCCGAGGCATCCGACACCTGGGCTTTGTAGCCGGCGATCGAACGGGCGAAGACGTTGTAGATCACCACCGCAGGGATGGCGGCCACCAGGCCCAGGGCGGTTGCCAGCAGGGCTTCGGCAATGCCGGGTGCGACGACAGCGAGGTTGGTGGTCTGGGTTTTGGCGATGCCGATGAAGCTGTTCATGATGCCCCACACGGTACCGAACAGGCCGACGAAGGGCGCGGTGGAACCGATGGTGGCGAGCACGCCGGTGCCATTACTCATGTTGCGACCGCAGGCCGCGACCAGGCGCTCAAGACGGAAGCTGACGCGCTCCTTGATGCCTTCTTTTTCGCGGCTGTTGGCCGACAGGCGCATTTCTTCCAGTGCGTCGTGGACCAGCAGGTGGGCCAGGGTGCCTTTCTTCGCCGCGCTTTCGCTGGCTTCTTTCAGGGTGGTGGCTTTTTTCAGATTGACGATTTCGGTGCGCAGGCGGCGTTTGGCGCCCAGCAGCTCGAAGCCTTTGGCGATCCAAATGGTCCAGGTGATGACCGAAGCGATGGCCAGGCCGATCATCACGATCTTCACGATGATGTCAGCGTTCTGGTACATGCCCCAAGGTGACAGGTCGTGGGCCATGCCCAGGGTGTTGTCTTCTTCCAGCACCACGCCGGTTTCATCGGCGGGTGCTGCGTCTACGGCCTGGGTCGGGTCAGTGGCGGCCGGTGCGACGACGGGCGCGGCGGCATTGTGCTCAGGTGCCGGCGCGGTGGCGGCGGGTTGCGCAACCGGAGCGGTGTTATCGGCGAATGCGGCGGTCGGAGCCAGCAGAACGCTGAACAGCATCGCAGCAATCGCACGCCAGGCGCGGGATGGGCTGTGAGGCTTGGTTGGCGAAGCGGGGAGTTTATTGCGTGTCATGCTGGCCGGACCTGAGAGAAAAAATACGGGATTGTCCTTCCAAACCGCATCGGGTCGAGGACAAATGGGCGGTTATTATTGCAAGTAATTCTTGTTAACAAAAGTAATACAGTTACTTTATTTGTCTATTTCCTGGCCGTCGGTCACCTGTGAAGGCTAACCTTGGCCTTTAAGAATGGAGTTTTGTGATGTCTGCGCCTTCTGTTGTGATTGCCGGCTGCGGCGATATCGGTAGCCGTCTGGCGACCCAGTTGCTGGCCTTGGGCTGGGAGGTTCATGGCCTGCGGCGTGATGTCTCGCGCCTTCCGGAGGGTGTTATCGGGATTGCCGGCGATCTGTTCAACGAAGACTGCCCTGACACCTGGCCGGTGGGCGGCGTGGATTATCTGGTGTACTGCGCGACCGCCACCGATCACGACGAAGCAGGCTACCGCGCGGCCTATGTTCAGGGGTTGCAGCATGTAATCGGCTGGTTGAGCGACTATGGTCAGGAGCCTGAACACCTTCTGTTTGTTTCCAGCAGCAGCGTCTATGGGCAGCAGAACGGGGAGTGGGTTGATGAAACCTCTGAGACTCAGGCCAGTGGCTACTCCGGCAACGTCATGCTGGAAGCCGAGCAAGTTGCGCTCAATAGTGGGATCCCCGCGAGCGTAGTACGTCTCACGGGTATCTATGGCCCGGGTCGTGAGCGCTTGTCGACCCAGGTGCGGGAAGGCTATCGCGTTGCGATTGATCCGCCTTTATATGGCAACCGGATTCACGCGGATGATGCGGCGGGCTTGTTGGCCTTTCTGCTGCGACATGTGCAGCAGGGTGGTGCGCTGGACAACTGCTACATTGGCGTCGACGACGCGCCTGCGCCACTGGCCGAGGTGGTGGACTGGCTGCGTGAATACCTTGGTGTGACTGAATGGGCAGCAGACGCCAGCGTACGACGGGCTGGTAGCAAGCGGTGCAGCAATGCCAGGGCCAAGGCACTGGGCTGGGTGCCGAGGTATCCGAGTTATCGCGAAGGGTACGCGGCGATTCTTGAGGGTTAATTGAAGGCTGAAAAGGGAGCCTGCGGGCTAATGCTGGTCAGTTAAGTGAACGCAATGCTCAAGCCAGAGAAGAACAAATGTGGGAGCTGGCTTGCCTGCGATTGGATCAACTCGGTATACCTGAAGTATCGAGGTGTTTGCATCGCAGGCAAGCCAGCTCCCACACTGAATCTGCTTCGGTTACTGGATATCCATTCCTTATTTTTGCGTCACTGTTTTTCCAGCAGCCACTGGCGTGGGCCTGGTGTGAGTTGGGGGATTTCGTCAGGTTGAGACTGGTTGATCGCCTGGAGAATCTCCAGTTGTTTGCCGTAGCGGACGAAAATCCATCCGTCTCCCACGTCACCCGTGCCCAAATAGAGGGTGTCATTGCCTGCGCCTTGAGTGGCGCAATCTCCTCCCAGGCATAACTCGTACCGGTCATTTTTCGCCAACCCTGACACGCTGCCATCTGCTCTGAACTCTACGAAGTTGCCGACGCCTTGGCCCTCAAGGATTTTCCAGTGGCCGCCCATATAGGCTGAATTCAGCGCCTGTCTGAAGGTCGTGCCCCACTTCGCGTCTGCGGCGGCGGGCTGGGTGGGGCGGCTGAACACTTGGCCGGCGGTATTTTTCGTGGTGTGTTGGATCAGCTGCCTGCCATCCGATTGAAGTTCGTCGGTGCCGTGGCCGTTATAGTCGACGGTCCATATACCAGCTGCCTTTGGCAGCAATTGACCTTCACCCAGCTCGAACGCGTTGCTAAATTGCGCCTTGCCACTATGGGTGTCGATGTTCCACTCCAGATTCAAGCCGTGTGTATCAATGGCTCGCAGCAAGGGCCGGCCTTGGGCTGCGGAATCGATGGCTGCCTGATTTATCCAGAGCCCGTTGATATCGGTTGTTTGCGGCGTATGAGTACAGCCGCCCAGCAGGAGCAGGCTAAGGGCAAGTGATAGACGCATGGTGGCAATCTGCATGAGGGGGGAAACGATGGAGCAGACTAAAGAAAAAGGAGCCCGTAGGCTCCTTTGTTCTGTATCACTGTTTTTCCAACAACCACTGCCGTGGCCCGGGAGTAAACGAGGGTACCTCGTCAGCCTGGGAGGTATTGATCGCCTGGAAAATTTCCAGTTGCTTGCCTTTGCGGGCAAAGATCCATGGGTTGCCCTGGCCACCTTGTTGCAGCCAGATACTGTCGTAGCCGCCGCTCATGGACGCGCAGTCGCCAGCCAGGCACAGCGAGTACTGGTCGGCGCCCGGCAGGCCGGAGACCTGGCCGTTGGCCTGGAACTGCACGGTAGCGCCTTCACCGTTGCCGTTGACGATTTTCCAGCTGCCGCCCATATAGGCTGAGTACAGGGCCCGTTCAAAGTTGGCGCCCAATGGCGCGCCTTCGGGGGCGGGTTCTTTGGGGCGGCCAAAAAGCTGTTCCGGCTCGTTGTCGTTGGCAGCTTGCAGCAATTGTTTGCCGTTGCGCTTGAGTTCGGTGGTCGAGCTACCGTAGAAATCAACGCTCCAGGTACCGGACTTCTCGCCCACCAAGGTACCTTCGGGACGTTCAAAACCATTGTAATAGCGCGCCTGGTTGGCCTTGGTGTTGACCTCCCATTCGAGGTTCGGACCATTGGCCTGCAGGGCTTCACGCAAAGGGCCGCCCTTGGATGCTGCATCGATGGCGACCTGATTGATCCAGGTACCGCTGACGTCACGGTCGGCAGGGTTGCTGGCACAGCCGCTGAGCAACAGGGCGAGCAGCGAAGAAGCAACGAGCGCTTTGCGCATTACGGAATCCTTTTAAAACGAAGTCGGCGCACCCTTTTGAAGAGAGGGCGCGCCGGGTGTTTTACTCGATGACCAGAATCGCGTCCATCTCAACCTGGGCGCCCTTTGGCAGGGCAGCAACGCCGATGGCGGCACGGGCTGGGTACGGCTGTTGGAAGTACTTGCCCATGATCTCGTTGACCTTGGCGAAGTGGCTAAGGTCGGTGAGGAAGATGTTCAGCTTGACGATGTCCTTGAACGAACCGCCAGCGGCTTCGGCGACGGACTTCAGGTTTTCGAAGACCTGCACGGTTTGTGCTTCGAAGCCTTCAACCAACTCCATGGTTTTTGGGTCCAGTGGAATCTGGCCGGACATGTAGACGGTATTGCCCGCCTTGATCGCCTGGGAGTAAGTACCGATTGCTGCTGGTGCCTTGTCGCTGGTGATAACAGTCTTGGTCATGAATGACTCCTTGTAATGGATGGGCTAGGCGCGCATGCGGGTGATACGGATGACCCCGGTCAATGCGCGCAGTTTCTTGATTACGCGGGCCAGGTGCACGCGGTCGTGCACGCTGACCACCAGCTGGACCACGCTGATGCGACCATCGCGTTCGTCCATGCTGATTTTCTCGATATTGCCGTCGGCCGCGTTGACGCTGCTGGCCAGCAGGGCGATCAGGCCGCGCTGGTGCTCCAGCTCAACCCGCAGCTCGACGTTGAATTCGCCGGTGACATCCTTGGCCCAGGACAGCTGGATGCATTTTTCCGGGTTGTGGCGGATTTCGCTGATATTGCGGCAGTTGTCCAGGTGCACCACCATGCCTTTGCCCGCAGACAGGTGGCCGACAATCGGGTCGCCAGGAATCGGTGTGCAGCACTTGGCGTAGCTGAGCACCAGGCCTTCGGTGCCGCGAATCGCCAGGGGACCTTCCGGGCTTGGCAGTTGTTCGCCTTCGCCCAGCAGGCGGCGGGCGACGACATAGGCCATGCGGTTGCCCAGGCCGATGTCTTCCAGCAAGTCTTCGATGGTTTCCTGGCGGTACTCGTGGAGCATCGCCTGCACGCGCTCGGCCGGGATCAAGTCCAGGGCGCTGTCGAAGCCGTTGAGTACTTTGTTCAGCAGGCGTTCGCCCAGGCTGATGGACTCGGAGCGGCGTTGCAGCTTCAGGGCATGACGAATGTGGGTGCGGGCCTTGCCGGTGACGACGAAGTTGAGCCAGGCCGGATTCGGGCGTGCGCCCGGTGCGCTGACGATCTCCACGGTGGAACCACTTTGCAGCGGTTCCGACAGTGGGGCCAAGCGGCGGTTGATCCGGCAGGCGATGCAACTGTTGCCCACGTCGGTGTGCACGGCGTAGGCAAAGTCGACCGCCGTGGAGCCTTTGGGCAGCTCCATGATCCGACCTTTGGGCGTGAACACATAGACCTCGTCCGGGAACAGGTCGATCTTCACGCTTTCAATAAATTCCAGGGAGTTGCCGGCACGCTGCTGCATTTCCAGCACGCCCTTGACCCACTGGCGGGCACGGGCATGAGTGCCTTTTGGCTGCTCGTCGCCGCTGGACTTGTACAGCCAATGGGCGGCGATGCCGTTGTTGGCCATCTCTTCCATTTCCCGGGTACGGATCTGGATCTCGATCGGGACCCCGTGCATACCGAACAGTGTGGTATGCAGCGACTGATAGCCGTTGGCCTTGGGAATGGCGATGTAATCCTTGAAACGTCCTGGCAGGGGTTTGTACAAATTATGTACAGCGCCCAGCACGCGGTAGCAGGTATCAACCTTGTCGACGATGATCCGGAACGCGTAGACGTCCATGATTTCGTTGAAGGCGCGGCGCTTACCGCGCATCTTTTTATAGATGCCGTAGATGTGTTTCTGCCGGCCGCTGACCTCGCCTTCGATCTCATCGATCGCCAGGCAATGGCTCAGGGATTCTTCGATCTTGTTGACGATTTCCTTGCGATTGCCCCGGGCGCGCTTGACCGCCTGGTAGATGCGCGCGGAACGCATCGGGTGCATGGCCTTGAAGCCGAGGTCTTCGAATTCGATACGAATGGCATGCATGCCCAGCCGATTGGCAATGGGGGCATAGATTTCCAGGGTTTCCTTGGCGATGCGCCGGCGTTTTTCGCCGGACAGCACTTCCAGCGTGCGCATGTTGTGCAGCCGGTCGGCCAGCTTGACCAGAATCACCCGGATATCCCGGGCCATGGCCATGGCCATTTTCTGGAAGTTTTCCGCCTGGGCTTCGGCCTTGGTCTCGAAATTCATCTGGGTCAGTTTGCTGACCCCGTCGACCAGTTCGGCCACGGTTTCGCCAAATTGCGCACTGAGCGCTTCCTTGGCAATGCCGGTGTCTTCGATCACGTCATGCAGCATCGCGGCCATCAGGCTCTGATGGTCCATGTGCATGTCGGCAAGAATATTGGCCACGGCAAGAGGATGCGTGACATACGCCTCGCCACTGCGGCGGCGTTGGCCGTCGTGGGCTTGTTCGGCGTAGAAGTACGCTCGGCGGACCAGGTTGACCTGGTCTGGGCCGAGGTAGGTCGATAAGCGATCGGCGAGGGCGTCTATGCTCGGCAAAGTATTAACTCCTGCCGTGGGCTGTGACCCCGCGCCGTGCTACGTCGACCAGGCATAGGCTTAGACGGCCTCGTTGGACTCGTCCTCGAACGCTGCAAACAGCGGTTCGTCTTCAACGATTTCGGCGTTGGCGATGAACTCGTAGCTCATCAGGCCTTCAGCGATTTCACGCAGGGCTACAACGGTAGGCTTGTCGTTTTCCCACTGGACCAGGGGCTCTTTGCCGCCGGTAGCCAGTTGACGGGCACGCTTGGTAGAGAGCATGACCAGCTCAAAGCGGTTATCCACGTGTTCTAGGCAGTCTTCAACGGTTACGCGGGCCATGGTATTCCTCGGAGCGAATGCAATATGCGCGCTGCCCGGTTGGGCGAGCGGACTGAACAGTTTAAAAAATCACCAGCGTTTAGGGAAGCGCTGATTTTCAAGGGCCTGCCTCAACCGCGCTACAAGTGCCAATGTAAAGCCCTTGCAGCGGTTTTGGGAAGAGCCTGTCAGCCGAGCAATTCGGCCAGTAATTTGCCAAAACGCTGTTGCTGGCGTTTCTGCTGGAGCTGATTGGCGCGGAAAATTGCCTTCAGATCGTCCAGGGCCTGGGCAAAATCGTCATTAATGATCAGGTAGTCGTAGTCGACGTAATGGCTCATTTCGCTGACGGCTTCACGCATGCGGCCTTCGATGACTTCGTCGCTGTCCTGGCCACGGTTGTTCAAGCGCTGGCGCAGGGCCTCAAGGGACGGCGGCAGAATAAAGATCGAGCGAGCCTTGGGCATCAGTTGACGCACTTGCTCGGCACCCTGCCAGTCGATTTCCAGGATCAGGTCGTGGCCTTCGTCCAGGGTCTGCTGCAGGTGGCTTTGGGAGGTGCCGTAGAGATTGCCGAACACCTCGGCGCGCTCGAGGAAGTCCCCGTGTTCGATCATCTTCACGAACTCGTTGCGTTCGACGAAGTGGTAGTTCACGCCGTTCACTTCACCGGGGCGCATGGCGCGGGTGGTGTGGGAGACCGAGACGCGGATCTCCTGATCGGCGTCGGTCAGGGCCTTGACCAGGCTGCTCTTGCCCGCGCCCGAGGGGGCGGAAATGATGTACAGGGTGCCAGTGCTGTGGGTCATGGGGGTTGCCTTACTCAATATTCTGTACTTGTTCGCGCATCTGCTCGATCAACACTTTGAGGTTGACCGCCGCCGTGGTACTGCGCGGGTCGAAAGCCTTGGAGCCCAGTGTATTGGCTTCGCGGTTGAGTTCCTGCATCAGGAAATCGAGGCGCCGACCGGCGGCACCGGCGGACTTGAGCACGCGGCGTACTTCCAGGATGTGGGTGCTCAGGCGGTCAAGCTCTTCGGCGACGTCGCTCTTTTGCGCCAGCAGGACCATTTCCTGCTCCAGGCGCACCGGATCCAGCTCGGCCTGCATGTCGGCGAAGCGGTCGAGGACCTTCTGGCGCTGGGTGGCCAGCATCTGCGGCACCAGCTCGCGCAGGGTGACAACATCTTCTTCGATGGACGTCAGGCGTTCGTTGATCAGGCGGGCCAGCTCGGCGCCTTCACGCTCGCGGCCAGCCTTGAGTTCCTTCAAACCTTGATTGAACAGCGCCAGGGCTTCGGCATTCAGGGCTTGCGGGTCAGTGGCATCGGCCACCAGCACGCCAGGCCAGGCCAGGACTTCGAGGGGGTTCAACGCAGCAGGCTGCTTGATCAGGCTGGCGATGGTTTCGGCAGCAGCCACCAGTTGCGCGGCGCGGTCGCGGTCAACCTGCAACGGCTTGCCGGTGGTTTCCTCGGTAAAACGCAGGGTGCATTCCAGCTTGCCGCGGGACAGGCCCTGGCGCAACGCTTCACGGACCGCGCCTTCGAGATCGCGAAAGGACTCCGGCAGGCGCAAGTGGGGTTCCAGATAGCGGCTGTTGACCGAGCGCAACTCCCAGCTCAGGGTGCCTTGGACGCCTGCTTTTTCGACGCGGGCGAAGGCGGTCATGCTGTGCACCATGGAGGTACCTCGCGATGCAGTCCCGCAAACAGGCGGGCTGATGGATAGATTGAAGCCGACAGGCTGCGAAGGCGCAGGATTGTAGCGCAACGAGGCGTACGCCCCCAAACAGTGGGCGTGACAAAGGGTGGCAGGTTCGGTTCAGAGCGCTGCTTCGTAACTGGATTTTTTAGAAGTGCCCACGCGCGGCTGGCAGCTCTATAATGCTCGGCAGTTTTTCGTCCTCAGTACAGGTGTTCCCTATGAAACGTCCAAGTGGTCGCGCTGCCGATCAGCTCCGCTCGATCCGCATCACCCGCAACTACACCAAACACGCCGAGGGGTCTGTACTGGTCGAGTTTGGCGATACCAAGGTTATCTGCACCGTCAGCGTCGAAAATGGCGTGCCGCGTTTCCTCAAGGGTCAGGGCCAAGGTTGGTTGACCGCCGAATACGGCATGCTGCCCCGCGCCACCGGCGAGCGTAACCAGCGCGAAGCCAGCCGCGGCAAGCAAGGCGGCCGTACCCTGGAAATCCAGCGCCTGATCGGTCGTTCCCTGCGCGCAGCGCTGGACATGTCCAAGCTGGGTGACGTGACCCTGTACGTTGACTGCGACGTGATCCAGGCCGACGGCGGCACCCGTACCGCGTCCATCACCGGTGCCATGGTTGCTCTGGCCGATGCCTTGAAAGTCATCAAGAAGCGTGGTGGCCTGAAAGCCGGTGATCCACTCAAGCAGATGATCGCTGCTGTTTCGGTGGGTATGTATCAGGGTGAGCCAGTGCTGGATCTGGACTATCTTGAAGACTCGGCCGCCGAGACCGACCTGAACGTGGTCATGACCAGTTCCGGTGGTTTCATCGAAGTCCAGGGCACTGCCGAAGGCGCGCCGTTCCAGCCGCACGAGCTGAACGCCATGCTGGCCTTGGCCCAGAAAGGCATGACCGAACTGTTCGAACTGCAGACCGCTGCACTGGCTGACTAAGCCGGCCTCAAGGAGAAGCGTCATGAGTGACAGTCAACTTCCATTGCCAACGCCGAGCCAGGAAGTTCGCCAGTGGGCGATGCTCTGTCACTTCGCGGCGTTTCTGGGGATGTGGTTTCCGTTCGGCAACCTGCTGGGGCCGTTGATCCTGTGGCAGGTCAAGCGTGAGATGGACCCGTTCATCGACGATCAGGGCAAGGAAGCGCTGAACTTCCAGATCACCGTGGCCATCGCATCGGCGATTTGCTACCTGCTGATGTTTGTATTGATTGGCTTTGCGCTGCTGGCGTTTGTGTTGATCGCAGCCTTGGTGCTGACCATTATCGGTGGGCTCAAGGCCAATCAGGGCATACCTTATCGGTACCCGTTTACCTGGCGGCTGGTCAAATAGCTCCAGCAGGCACCCACAAAAAAGCCGACAGCGATGTCGGCTTTTTTGCATCCTGGAATCGACCTTAGATGGTCAAGGTCCAGTCGTAGTCCACGATCAGTGGCGCGTGTTGCGAGAAGCGCGGCTGGCGCGGCAGGCGTGCACTGCGCACGAACCGGCGTAGGCCTGGGGTCAGCAACTGGTAGTCGAAACGCCAACCCAGGTTGAGCATCTCAGCCTGTTCGTTGTCTGGCCACCAGCTGTACTGGTCGCCTTCGCGGCTGACTTCGCGCAGGGCATCTACATAGCCCATGTTGCCGACAATCTCGTCCATCCAGGCGCGTTCTGGCGCCAGGAAGCCCGGGGATTGCTGGCTGTCGCGCCAGTTCTTGATATCCAGCTTCTGTTGCGCCACGTACAGCGAGCCACAGTAAATGTACTCGCGACGTTTGCGTCGCTGTTTATCCAGATAACGGGCGAAATCGTCCATTAGCTTGAACTTCTGGTTCAAGTCTTCATCGCCGTTCTGCCCTGATGGAAGCAGCAAGGTCGCGATGCTGACCTTGTCGAAATCGGCTTGCAGGTAGCGCCCGTAGCGGTCGGCTGTCTCGAAGCCGAGGCCGCTGATGACCGCCTTGGGTTGCAACCGCGAATACAAAGCCACGCCACCTTGGGCAGGGACTTCGGCATCACAGGCATAAAGGAAGTAGCCATCCAGTTGGAAGGCTGGGTCGTCCAGTTCAAAGGCGGAGGCGCGGGTGTCCTGCAGGCAGATGACGTCGGCATTCTGTGCTTGCAGCCAACTGAGCAAACCACGCTCGACTGCCGCCTGAATACCATTGACGTTCACACTGATGATCCGCATAAATGGCCCCAAAAATCGCGTGCGTGTATGATACACGCCGTCTACCTAATTAGCTAAATCCGTGGTATCTGAGGCTTTTTTCATGCAGGCGTATCAACGCGATTTCATTCGTTTTGCCATCGATCGCGGGGTTTTGCGCTTCGGTGAGTTCACTCTCAAGTCGGGGCGCACCAGCCCGTACTTCTTCAACGCCGGCCTGTTCAACTCGGGTTCTGCCTTGGCGCAACTGGGTCGTTTCTACGCAGCGGCCATCGTTGAAAGCGGTATTTCCTTCGACGTGCTGTTTGGCCCGGCCTACAAAGGTATTCCTTTGGCCGCCGCGACTGCCGTAGCGCTGGCTGAGCATCATGGTCAGGATCTGCCATGGTGCTTCAACCGTAAGGAAGCCAAGGCCCATGGCGAAGGCGGTAGCCTGGTGGGTGCCCCGCTCAAGGGCAATGTGCTGATCATCGACGACGTGATCACCGCCGGTACGGCGATTCGCGAGGTGATGCAGATCATCGCCTCCCAGGACGGCGCCAAGGCTGCCGGCGTGCTCATCGCGTTGAACCGCCAGGAGCGCGGCAACGGTGAGTTGTCGGCAATCCAGGAAGTGGAGCGTGACTTCGGGATTCCGGTGGTGAGCATCGTGTCGCTGAACCAGGTGTTGCAGTTCCTGGAAGATGATCCGCAGCTCAAGCAGCATTTGCCAGCTGTTCGTGCATATCGCGAGCAATTCGGCGTCTAGAAAACTCATGTGGGAGCGGGCTTGCCCGCGATAGCGGTGGGTCAGGCGACATATTTGTTGGATGTGCTGCCGTCATCGCAGGCAAGCCAGCTCCCACATTTGGATCGTGTGCAAACAAAAGGCCCCGCTCAATCTGATTGAGCGGGGCCTTTTGTTTTTCAGCGCTTTAAGGACGCTTGCGATTGCTGATCAGCGTACCCACGCCCGTATCAGTGAAGATTTCCAGCAGGATCGCATTCGGCACGCGACCATCCAGGATCAGCGAACTGCCGACGCCGCCTTGCACCGCTTCCAGTGCACAACGGATCTTCGGCAGCATGCCGCCGTAGATGGTGCCGTCGGCGATCAGGTCGTCGACCTGTTGGGTGGTCAGGCCGGTCAGGACCTTGCCTTCCTTGTCCATCAAGCCGGCGATGTTGGTCAGCAGCATCAGTTTTTCGGCCTTCAGCGCCTCGGCTACCTTACCGGCCACCAGGTCGGCGTTGATGTTATAGGACTCGCCATTGGCGCCCACACCGATAGGCGCGATCACCGGAATGAAATCACCCTTGACCAGCAGGTTCAGCAAGTCGGTGTTAATGCCGATCACTTCGCCCACCTGGCCGATGTCGATGATTTCCGGTTGGGTCATCTCCGGGGTCTTGCGGGTCACGGTGAGCTTCTTCGCCCGGATCAGTTCGGCATCTTTGCCGGTCAGGCCGATGGCGCTCCCGCCGTGACGGTTGATCAGGTTGACGATGTCTTTGTTCACCTGGCCGCCGAGGACCATTTCCACCACGTCCATGGTCTGCGCGTCGGTGACGCGCATGCCGTCGATGAAGTGACTCTCGATGGACAGGCGTTTGAGCAGGTCACCGATTTGCGGGCCGCCACCGTGCACCACCACCGGGTTGATCCCGACGGCTTTCATCAACACGATATCGCGAGCAAAGCCGGTTTTCAGCTCGTCGCTTTCCATGGCATTGCCGCCGTACTTGATCACCAGCGTCTTGCCGACGTAGCGTCGAATGTAAGGCAACGCTTCGGAAAGGACCTTGGCAGTATTGGCAGCGGCTTCGCGTTCGAGGGTCATTCAGGGCTCCGGTGCAAAAAATCAGAACGGTAATTGGAGATCAGGGGCAACACGTTTCAACTGGGCGTGGAACACGTCCTTGATGCGCTGCAACTCAGCCTCGGTATCCGCCTCGAAACGCAGTACCAGCACCGGTGTGGTGTTGGACGCGCGAACCAGGCCCCAGCCTTTGGCGTAATCGACTCGCACACCATCAATGGTGGTCAGGTTGGCGCCTTCGCCCCATTGCGCATCGTGCAGGGCGTCAATGATGCTGAATTTGCTCTCCTCGGTCACATGGATATTGATCTCTGGCGTAGAAATATCATCCGGGAAGGTGGCAAACAGGTCTTCGGCGGTGGATTTTTCCTTGCTGAGGATCTCCAGCAGGCGGGCGGCGCTGTAAATGCCGTCGTCAAAACCGTACCAGCGCTCCTTGAAGAACACGTGACCGCTCATTTCGCCGGCCAACAGGGCACCGGTTTCCTTCATTTTCTTTTTGATCAACGAATGACCGGTCTTCCACATTAGCGGACGACCGCCGTATTCCTTGATCAGCGGTGTCAGGCGACGGGTGCATTTGACGTCGAAGATGATCTCGGCGCCAGGGTTGCGGGCGACTACGTCACGGGCGAACAGCATCAGCAGGCGGTCCGGAAACACGATATTGCCGGTATTGGTCACCACGCCGACACGGTCGCCGTCGCCGTCGAAGGCCAGGCCGAGATCGGCGCCGACTTCCTCGACCTTGGCGATCAGGTCTACCAGGTTCTCGGGCTTGCCCGGGTCCGGGTGGTGGTTCGGGAAGTGGCCGTCGACGTCGCAGAACAGTGGGATCACTTCACAGTTCAAGGCTTCGAGCAGCTGCGGGGCGATCACCCCGGCCGCGCCGTTGCCGCAGTCCACCACCACTTTCAGGCGGCGGGCGAGTTTGATGTCGCTGGTAATCTTGTCTGAGTAGCGCTGAAGAATGTCGACTTTGGTAACGGTGCCTGCGCCGCTGGTCAGGTCGTTGGTCTTCAGGCGAGTGTGCAAGGCCTGGATCTGTTCGTTGGCCAGGGTGTCGCCAGCGATGACGATCTTGAAACCGTTGTAGTCCGACGGGTTGTGGCTGCCGGTGAGCATCACGCCCGACTTGCCGGCCAGTACATTGGCGGCGTAGTACAGGGCAGGCGTTGGCACCAGGCCGACGTCGCTGACGTGGCAGCCACTGTCTGCCAGGCCCTGGATCAGTCGCTCAACCAGCTCGGGGCCCGACAAGCGGCCATCGCGGCCAACGGAAACATTGGGCTCGCCCTGGGCCAGGCTCTGGGAGCCAATGGCGCGGCCGATCCAGTAGGCGGTTTCGGCAGTCAGGGTCTTGGGGACGACACCACGGATGTCATAGGCGCGGAAAATGCTGTCGGGAAATGTCGGTGCGACTTTGGCTGCGTTGCTCATGGCGGGGGAAACTCCATTGATAAGGGGCAGGGCTGGCCTTAGTGGTGACCGGCAGGCTCAAACTGAAGGGTAAGACGGCGTTTCTGGCATAGAGTTCGTGGTGCAAAAGTGCCATCGGCGCCTGAACTCTATGCTGTCTTCCGCTTAATACCTTGATTTCGCTGGAGAAATTTTCCTGATCGGTTCCGCGTATTCTTCCTCCTGAAACGCCATGCGGTGGCGTCAGGCCGGACAAGGCACCCAGCCTGATTCAGCTTAGTCAGTGGCTGCCGGAATGTCCGAAACCGCCAGCACCGCGCTGGGTTTCGTCGAACTCTTCGACCAGTTCGAAGTGCGCCTGCACTACGGGTACCAGCACCAACTGAGCAATGCGCTCGCCGACGGCGATGTTGAACGCGGTCTGGCCACGGTTCCAGCAGGAGACCATCAGCTCGCCTTGGTAGTCGGAGTCGATCAGGCCAACGAGGTTGCCCAGGACGATGCCGTGTTTATGACCCAGGCCGGAGCGTGGCAGGATCAGCGCGGCGAGGCCTGGATCACCGATGTAGATCGACAGGCCGGTAGGGATCAGCAAGGTCTGGCCGGGCTCCAGAACGGTGTCCTGCTTGAGCATGGCGCGCAGGTCGAGGCCGGCGGAGCCTGTCGTGGCGTAGGCCGGCAGCGGGAATTCGTTGCCGATGCGAGGGTCGAGGATCTTGGCTTGCAAAGCGTGCATGGAAATTAAACCTGGTTCAGCCGTTGGGCGATAAAAGAGATCAGTTGGCGGGCAATCTTGCCCTTGCTGGTCTGGGCGAAAAGGGTGGCGTGCAGGTCGCGGTCGATCACGCTGCAGGCGTTTTCCTCGCTGTTGAAGCCGATGCTCGGGTTGGCGACATCATTGGCAACGATCAAGTCGAGGTTTTTGTCTTTCAATTTGCGCGCGGCGTAGTCCAGCAGGTGCTCGGTTTCTGCGGCGAAGCCGACGCTGAACGGACGATCCGGTCGCGTGGCAATCGTCGCCAGAATGTCCGGGTTGCGGACCATTTGCAGGAGCAGGCCGTCGCCGCTTGTAGGGTCTTTCTTGAGCTTCTGTGGTGCAACGACTTCCGGGCGGTAGTCCGCTACCGCTGCCGAGGCGATAAACAGGTCGCAGGGAATCGCCGCTTCGCAGGCCGCGAGCATGTCGCGGGCGCTGACTACGTCGATGCGGGTGACTCGATCCGGTGTCGGCAGGTGCACCGGGCCGGTGATCAGGGTTACACGGGCGCCTGCCTCCACCGCTGCTTCGGCCAGGGCAAAGCCCATTTTTCCTGAGCTATGGTTGGTGATGTAGCGCACCGGGTCGATATTTTCCTGGGTCGGGCCGGCGGTGATCAATACGTGCTTGCCGGTCAGGGCCAGGTGCTGGAAGCACTCGGCGGCACACAGTGCGAGGTCGGTAGCTTCGAGCATGCGGCCCATGCCCACATCGCCACAGGCTTGGCTGCCGGAGGCCGGGCCGAAGACCTTGAGGCCACGGCTTTGCAGCAGTTGAGTGTTGGCTTGGGTGGCCGGATCGCGCCACATGGCCTGGTTCATGGCCGGGGCAATGGCGACGGTGGCGTCAGTGGCCAGCACGAGGGTGGTCAGCAGGTCGTCGGCAATGCCCTGTGCCAGGCGGGCGATCAGGTCGGCGGTGGCCGGGGCGATGAGGACGAGGTCGGCCCATTTGGCCAGTTCGATATGGCCCATGGCAGCTTCGGCCGCCGGGTCCAGCAGGTCCAGGTGAACCGGGTGGCCGGACAGCGCTTGCATGGTCAGCGGGGTAATGAACTCGCTGCCGCCACGGGTCATGACCACGCGCACTTCCGCGCCTTGGTCCAGGAGCCGGCGAACCAGCTCTGCGCTCTTGTAGGCGGCAATACCGCCGCCGACGCCGAGAACGATGCGTTTCCGATACAGACGCTGCATTGGCTTGCCTTTCCAGTTCAGTGATGGCGTTGCGATGCCCCCTCCCCAGGTGAAATCGCACGCAAAAAGATGGCCTAAGATAACACAGCGTCCGCGCCGCAACAGCGGTGCGCGTGCACACGGAGGTGCTATGAGTATTCGTGATTGGCCTGTGGCGGAGCGTCCACGGGAGAAGCTTTTGGAGCTGGGTGCGGCAAGTCTTTCCGATGCCGAACTGTTGGCGATTTTCTTGCGGACCGGGGTGTCCGGGAAAAGTGCGGTGGACCTGGCGCGGCACCTGCTGGCGCAATTTGGCAGCTTGCGCTCGCTGCTGGAGGCCAAGCAGGTGGTTTTCAGTCAGCATCTGGGTTTAGGCCCGGCAAAATTCGCCCAGCTCCAGGCGGTACTGGAAATGGGCCGGCGCCATTTGGCCGAGCGCCTGCGCAGTGACTCGGTACTGGAGAACCCGGTCGCCGTGCGTGATTACCTCAAGGCGCTATTACGCCATGAGCCCCACGAGATCTTCGGCTGCCTGTTCCTCGACTCAAGGCATCGGGTGCTGGGTTTCGAGGCGTTGTTTCAAGGGACTATCGACAACGCCACGGTCTACCCCAGGCAAGTGGTCAAGCGTGCACTGGCCTACAACGCCGCCGCGCTGATTCTGTGCCACAACCATCCCTCCGGCAGCGCCGAGCCGAGCATGGCTGATCGAAAATTGACCAAGCTGCTGCAAAAAGCCCTGGAAGTGGTGGATGTGCGGGTGTTGGATCACATTATCGTGGGGGACGGTGATCCGTTATCGATGGCAGAGTACGGATGGATATAGGGGCCGGCGGACCGGCCCCAAAGGGGTGTCACGGCTTGACACTGACCTTCGCGTAATCCTGGCGTCCAAACGGGCTGACCTGATACCCCTCGACATTCTTGCGCGTCAGGGCAAAGGCCGTCGGGTGTGCCAGTGGCAGCCACAGCGCCTGTTGCTGGATTTGCGTCTGGGCCTGCTGGTAGAGCTTGCTGCGCACACCCTGTTCGCTGGTGGTCTTGCCGGCACTGATCAACTTGTCCAGGCCCGGGTCGCAATAGCGGGCGAAGTTGGTGCCCGATTTCACTGCTGCACAGGAGAACTGCGGGGTCAGGAAGTTATCCGGGTCGCCGTTGTCGCCGGCCCAGCCCATGAACAACAAGTCGTGCTCGCCCGCCTTGGCGCGACGGATCAGTTCGCCCCATTCGATCACGCGAATTTCCGCCTGGATGCCGACTTGCGCGAGGTCTGCCTGCAACAACTGCGCACCCAGGCTGGGGTTGGGGTTCAGCAGGCTGCCCGACGGGCGAGTCCAGATAGTGGTCTTGAAACCGTCCTTGAGCCCGGCCTGCGCCAGTAATGCCTTGGCCTTGGCGACGTCGTGGGGGTAACCCGGCAAGTCCTTGGCGTAACTCCACGTGTTAGGCGGGTAAGGGCCATTGGCGGGTTCGGCGGTGTCTTCAAATACGGCTTTGACATAGCTGGCCTTGTCGAAGACCAGGTTGATCGCCTGGCGCACCTGTGGCTTGTCCAGCGGCGGATGCTGGCTGTTGATGGCGACAAATGCAGTCATGAAGGCGGGCGTTTTTTCCACTTTGAGCGTGGAGTCCTGCTGGGCCGCCCTGATGTCCAGCGGCTTGGGTGACAGGGCGATCTGGCATTCGTCACGGCGCAACTTCTGCAGTCGCACGTTGGCGTCCGGGGTAATCGCAAAGATCAAGTTATCCACAGCAGGTTTGCCGGCGAAATAGTCCGGGTTGGCCTTGTAGCGAATGGATGCGTCTTTCTGGAAGCGCCCGAAGATGAACGGCCCGGTGCCGATGGGTTGGCTGTTGAGTTTTTCCGGGGTGCCGGCCTTGAGCAGTTTATCGGCGTATTCCGCCGGATAGATCGAGGCAAAACCCATGCTCAGCGTGGCCAGGAAGGTGGAGTCGGCATGATCCAGGGTGAAGCGCACGGTCAGTGGGTCCAGCGCGTCGATCTTCTTGATCAGAGCAGGCAATTGCAGGGATTGTGCGTGGGGGAAGCCGCTCTGGGCGACCTGGTGCCATGGGTTGGCCGGGTCCAGCATGCGCTCGAAGCTGAAACGCACGTCTTCGGCGGTCAGCGAGCGGCTTGGGCTGAAATACTCGGTGCGATGGAATTTCACGTCCGGGTGCAGCTTGAAGGTGTACGCCAGGCCGTCGGGCGATACTTCCCAACTGTCCGCCAGGCTCGGGACCACTTTGCCGCTGGCGGCATCAAAGTCCACCAGGCGGTTCATCAGCACGTCCGCTGAGGCGTTGGTGGTGGTCAGCGAGTTGTATTGCACCACATCGAACCCTTCGGGGCTGGCCTCGGTGCAGACACTCAGAGTGGTGGCCGCCAGGGCCTGGGAGGCAATAAAAAGAGGGGCTAGCAATAGCGGTAGGGCAGCGAGGCGCATATTCGGTTTCCTTTGCAGATCGAAGGCCCATCTGCGAGTGCAGTCTGGAAAACGCCTACCGTAGTAGGCTGATTGATAAATGACTACCCCATTTTTGCCTGTGCTTTTGGCTCAAATGCTGTTTTGATGGCGCTTCAGGTCGTTTTGCCCGACGCCTTGCGGTACGCGCAGGCGCTGTAAATCATTCTGTGCGACGAGCGGTCAGCTTCTACAGCAGCCCATCCTGGCAACGGCTCAGGCGTTCATGGGTAAGATTTAGGTGGGTAAAAACACACGGCCTGTTGTTGCAGTGGGGTCTTTCTGGTATAAAGCAGCGCTCTTTTCTAGGGGCCCGGTTCCTTCGCTTGTAGGTGTAGCCGGTAAGACCCTAAAGAAACGCGGCGCCTGGCGCCAAATGACTGAGAGATTAAGCGGCCAACCCATGCCGGGTTGGGCATGTGGTTTTAGAGGGCTGAGGCATGTCGAGAGTCTGTCAAGTTACCGGTAAGGGTCCGGTGACTGGGAATAACATTTCCCACGCAAACAACAAAACCCGTCGTCGTTTCCTGCCGAACCTGCAGCATCATCGCTTTTGGGTTGAAGAAGAGAAACGTTTTGTCCGTCTGCGCGTATCTGCCAAAGGCATGCGCATCATCGACAAGCGTGGCATCACTGTCGTGCTCGCAGAAATGCGCCGCGCCGGCACAATCTAAGGAGCTATATCATGCGTGAATTGATTCGAATGATCTCTAGCGCCGGTACTGGTCACTTCTACACTACCGACAAGAACAAGCGTACTACCCCGGACAAGCTCGAAAAGAAAATGTTCGACCCGCGCGTTCGCAAGCACGTGATCTACAAAGAAGGCAAAATCAAGTAATTGGTTTTCTTTCTTGTAAAAAAGCCCGTATCTCACGATGCGGGCTTTTTTTTGTCTGGTGTAAAGGCTGTCAGCCAAAGGTGATGCCTGTTATGGCGTCCTGATCATCCATTTCCAGGTTGATCCGCTCCGGGCAATAGTCGGTGGTGCCGTAGTGGCCAGCCCGCACTGGGCGACCACTTTCCTGCTGCACCTCGTGAAGTATGGCCTGTGAGTATGTTTGGCCGATGATGTGCTGAAAATCGTCGATTACCTGTTCATCGGTAAGCCGGGTCATGCTGCCTCCTGCTGTGTTGATCTGTTGCGCTGCCTTGGGCTCAAGGCAGCGCAACAGAGTCGCGCAGGGTCGATGGGCCGGGGAGGTAGATAAATCAGGCCTTCTCTTCAAACACTACGTAGATCTTGCGGCACGTCTCCAATACCTCCCAGGTGCCGGTAAAGCCCGCTGGAATCACGAAGCGATCACCCGCGCGCAACGTCTTGGCATTGCCGTCGGCATCGCGCAGTACCGAAACGCCCTGGACGATCTCACAGTACTCATGCTCGCTGTAGTTGACCTTCCACTGCCCGACCTCACCTTCCCAGACCCCGGCGCTCATCTGGCCACATGGACTGTTGTAGTGGTTGTAAATGGTTTGTTCGGGGTCGCCCTTGAGGATTTTTTCCGCGGCCGGACGGTAGCGATCAGGCTCGGTCTTGGCCTGGCTGAAGTCGACGATATTCTGAATGTTCATGAGCGTGTCCCGTCTGGCCTGCGGTTGGAATGGCCAAAGTCTATGTTTATTAAAATGAACATCGCAAGGGTGTTTACGACAGTTATGTCAAATATATTGAAACATCCCCGGCCGCTGGTTTAGGGTGGCGGGTGCCTTGAGCCGAACAGATGGCTGGCCGGGCAAGCATTCTGTGAAGGTACCTGATACTCACCAGGCCCTTTGTATTCAATAAGAGGAGGACACTCGCATGACCACCCTGACCCGTGCCGACTGGGAACAACGCGCCAAGGATCTGAAGATCGAAGGTCGCGCCTACATCAATGGCGAATACACCGCTGCCGTTTCCGGCGAGACATTCGAATGTGTCAGCCCGGTCGATGGCCGGCTGCTGACCACCGTTGCCAGCTGTGACGTCGCCGACGCCCAGCGCGCCGTTGAAAATGCTCGCGCCACCTTTAATTCCGGCGTCTGGTCGCGCCTGGCGCCGAGCAAACGCAAATCCACCATGATCCGTTTCGCCGCACTGCTCAAGGCCAATGCCGAAGAGCTGGCGTTGCTGGAAACCCTGGACATGGGCAAGCCCATCAGTGACTCCCTGAACATCGACATCCCCGGCGCGGCGCAAGCCCTGAGCTGGAGCGGCGAGGCCATCGACAAGATCTACGACGAAGTCGCCGCCACCCCCCATGACCAATTGGGTCTGGTGACCCGTGAGCCGGTTGGCGTGGTCGGCGCCATCGTGCCGTGGAACTTCCCGCTGATGATGGCCTGCTGGAAACTCGGGCCGGCGCTGTCCACTGGTAACTCGGTGATCCTCAAGCCGTCTGAAAAATCGCCGCTGACCGCCATCCGTATCGCCGCCCTGGCGGTTGAAGCCGGTATTCCAAAAGGTGTACTCAACGTGCTGCCGGGCTACGGCCACACCGTGGGTAACGCCTTGGCGGTGCATATGGACGTCGATACGCTGGTGTTCACCGGCTCCACCAAGATCGCCAAGCAACTGCTGATCCGTTCCGGCGAATCGAACATGAAGCGTGTCTGGCTGGAAGCTGGCGGCAAGAGCCCGAACATCGTGTTTGCCGATGCGCCGGACCTGCAAGCGGCTGCCGAGTCCGCCGCCGGCGCCATCGCCTTCAACCAGGGCGAAGTCTGTACCGCCGGCTCGCGCCTGCTGGTGGAGCGTTCGATCAAGGACAAATTCCTGCCCCTGGTGATCGAGGCTCTCAAGGGCTGGAAGCCAGGCAACCCGCTGGACCCGGCCACTACGGTCGGCGCCTTGGTGGATACCCAGCAGATGAACACCGTGCTCTCGTACATCGAAGCCGGGCATGGCGATGGCGCCAAGCTGGTGGCCGGTGGCAAACGCATATTGCAGGAAACGGGCGGTACCTACGTCGAGCCAACGATTTTCGACGGTGTGACGAACGCCATGCGGATCGCCCAGGAAGAAATCTTCGGTCCAGTACTGTCGGTGATTGCCTTCGACAGCGTGGAAGAAGCCATCGAGATTGCCAACGACACCCAATACGGCCTTGCCGCTGCGGTGTGGACATCGAATATCTCCAAGGCTCACCTGACCGCCAAGGCGCTGCGCGCTGGTAGCGTGTGGGTCAACCAATACGATGGCGGCGACATGACCGCGCCGTTCGGCGGTTTCAAGCAGTCGGGTAACGGTCGCGACAAGTCGCTGCACGCGTTCGACAAGTACACCGAGCTGAAGGCGACCTGGATCAAGTTGTAAGTAGCACTCACGATCCCTGTGGGAGCGGGCTTGCCCGCGATAGCATCACCTTGGTGTGACTGACACACCGAGGTGCCTGCATCGCGGGCAAGCCCGGCTCCCACAGTGTTTTCTGGTGTCTACAAAATAATCCTCCACAGGAGCGTGGAAATGCGTTGGGCGACTTACTTCGCCGTCCTGGCCTCGGTACTGAGCGTCGGCCTCGCCTTGGGCGTGAGCATGCCGCTGGTGTCCCTGCGCCTGGAAAGTTGGGGCTATGGCAGCTTTGCCATTGGCGTAATGGCGGCCATGCCAGCCTTCGGCGTATTGCTGGGCGCCAAGGTCTCCAGCCGGTTGGCTTCACGCTTGGGCACGGCGAACCTGATGCGCTTGTGCCTGTGGGCCGGAGCGATCTCTATCGGTTTGCTCGCGGTACTACCTAGCTATCCGCTGTGGCTGTTGCTGCGGTTGCTGATCGGCGTGGTTCTCACCATCGTGTTTATCCTCGGTGAGAGCTGGATCAACCAGCTAGTCATCGAGCGGTGGCGCGGTCGGCTGGTGGCACTGTACGGCAGCAGTTATGCCTTGAGCCAACTGTCGGGGCCGTTGCTGTTGGGCGTCCTGGGGACTGATAACGATGCGGGCATCTGGGTCGGTGTGGGATTGTTGACCCTTTCGCCGATCTTGCTGCTGGGCCGTTCAGGGGCGCCGACCGCAGAATCCTTCAGCGTAACCTTTGGCGACTTGCTGAATTTTTGTCGAGGCTTGCCGGCGATTGCCTGGGCTGTCGCCTTGTTCGCGGCCTTCGAAGCGATGATTCTTACGCTGCTGCCGGTGTACTGCTTGCAGCAAGGCTTTACCGCCGAGATTGCCCTCGCCATGGTCAGTACCGTGGTGGTGGGTGATGCGCTGTTGCAATTGCCTATCGGTGCACTGGCGGATTACCTGCCCCGGCGCACCCTGTTTCTCGGCTGTGCGCTGCTGTTGCTGGCGTCGAGCCTGGCGATTCCGGTACTGATGGATACGCTGCTGATCTGGCCAGTGTGGGTGCTGTTCGGCGCCAGTGCCGGTGGCTTGTTCACCTTGTCGTTGATTCTGATCGGCGAGCGCTATCGTGACGATGCGCTGGTGCGCGCCAACGCCCATATTGCGCAACTGTGGGGAATTGGCTGCTTGATCGGACCACTGGCGGCCGGCGCGGGCAGCCAGTGGATCAGCGGGCATGCCTTGCCGTTATTGATGGCGGCGGGCGCGTTGGGGTTGGTGGTGCTGTTGCTGCGCCAGGGTGCATTTGGCGCAACCCAACCGGCCTAAAGCATGCGTTCCAGGCCTACGGTGGTGGCGAACCAGGCATTGAACCGGCGCCACCACGTTCCCGGTTCCCGGGTCAGGGTGTGCAACTGGCCGTTATCTTCAGTCACCCACGCCACTTGGCCATCCTGCAGTTTCGCCTGATAGCTCAACTCTGGTGCCATACCTTCCAGCGCCAGGTTGCGTACGTGCTTGGCCAGTTCCGGACTGTCCACCAGCACCCCGACCTCGGTGTTCCAGAGTACTGAGCGGGGGTCGAAGTTGAACGAGCCGATAAACGATTTTTCACGATCAAAAATCATCGCCTTGCTGTGCAGGCTGGAATCGGAGCCATGCAACAAGCCGCTGCGAAACAGATGGGGGCCACTGCCGCCGCCCTTTCCCGGTTGGCGGCGCAATTCATAAAGCTTCACCCCGTGTTCCAGCAGGGCCTTGCGATAGGGCGCGTAACCACCATGGACCGCCGGCACGTCAGTGGCTTCCAGCGAGTTGGTCAGCAGGCTCACCGACACCCCGGCGTCGGCACGACCGGTCAGGTACACCAGGCCGGGTTGCCCAGGCACAAAGTAGGCCGAAATCATCATCAGTTCATGATCGACGCCCTGCAGTTCCGGCGCCAACTGCGTGGTCAGCAGCAACTGTGGATCAGGATCGGCCTTGGCCAGGACTTTGCTCGGCGCGTCCCACAGTGCCTGGTTCCAGGCCCAGATCAACTCGCGGCGCCAGATGTCCATGCGCGGCTGGGTCTTGTAGGTCCTCAAGCGGTTGTACAGGGCATGGTTTTGCTGGCGGGACTCGGCGAGAGAGTCCGCCAGGCGCAGGCGGGCGGTGGCCAAGTCTGCTGTCGACGGTGCGTTGGAGATGAAGTCGCCAATGGGTTTGCTCAGGGCGCTGTTCCAGTACTGATCGAAGCTATGCCCCAACTGCTCGGCCACCGGACCGACGCTGAGCATGTCGATGTCGGTGAAGTTCAGGTTGGGTTCGGCATCGAAATACTCATCCCCCAGGTTACGCCCACCGACGATGGCCACGCTGTTGTCCGCCAGCCACAATTTGTTATGCATGCGCCGGTGTTGCAGCGACAGGTTGAACAGCCGACCCATGGCGCGCGTCACCCCGGTGCTGCGGCCCAGGTGCAGAGGGTTGAACAGGCGAATCTGGATCTGCGGATGGGCGGCGAGGGTGGCAATGATTTGGTCCAGGCCGTCGCTGGCCGTGTCGTCCAGCAGGATGCGCACGCGCACGCCCCGGTCGGCGGCCTTGAGCAGTTCATCCACGAGCATCCGCGTGCTGATGCCGTCATGGACGATGTAGTACTGCAAGTCGAGGCTGCTCTGGGCGTTGCGGATCAGTTCGGCGCGGGCCATGAAGGCTTCGCTGCTGTTGGGGAGCAGGCGAAAGCCGGAGCGCCCTTGATAAGGCGCGGCCTGGGCCTGAATCGAGCGGCCGAAGGCGGATTGCGTGGCGGGAATGGCATCGCTTGGGGTGCGCGGTGCATCCACGGTGGCGCAGCCGCCCAGACCCAAGACGCCCAGCAGAAAAAGCGGTAAAAGCCGTTGGGTCATCAAGGATGTCGGTTCCCAAGCTGGGCGGTTGTCGGCATATGACGGGTATTTCTTGCGTAAGGTCAGTTAAGGCCCTGTTCGGTTTCGGCCAGCAGCTTGATGGCTGCTGCGCCGACCTTGCGCACGGCCTCCTCAACCTGTGGCGTCGGCTTGGCAGCGTAGTTCATCCGCAAGCAGTTACGGTACTTGCCGGAGGCGGAGAAAATACTGCCCACGGCAATCTGTACGCCTTGGTCGATCAGTACTCGGTTGAGCTTCAGGGTGTCGAAGCTTTCCGGCAGCTCTACCCACAGCATGAAACTGCCTTGAGGGCGGCTGGCCCGGGTGCCAGCCGGGAAATAGCGGCTGACCCAGTCGAGCATCAAGTCGCGATTGCGCTGGTATTGAGTACGCATTCGCCGCAAATGGGGTTCAAAGTGCCCGCTCTTGAGAAACTCGGCAATGGCGATCTGCGGTTGGGTGGCGGTGGCGCCGGTGCTGATGTATTTCATGTGCAGCACCCGCTCTAGATAACGGCCGGGGGCCACCCAGCCGATCCGCAGGCCGGGTGCCAGGGTTTTCGAAAACGAACTGCAGAGCAGGACGCGGCCATCTTCATCGAAGGACTTGAGGGTGCGAGGTCGCGGGTAGCTGTAGGCCAGTTCGCCATACACATCGTCTTCGATGATCGCTACGTCAAAGCGCTGGGCCAGGGTCAGCAGCGCACGTTTGCGCGACTCCGGCATGATGTAGCCCAAGGGGTTGTTGCAGTTGGGGGTCAACTGGATGACCTTGATCGGCCACTGCTCCAGGGCCAGCTCAAGGGCTTCGAGGCTGATACCGGTCAACGGGTCGGTGGGGATTTCCAGGGCTTTCATGCCCAGGCCCTTGAGGGTCTGCATGGCGCCGTGAAAGCTCGGCGAGTCCACGGCGACGATGTCGCCGGGTTCGCAAATGGCGCGGATGCTGGCAGACAGCGCTTCATGGCAGCCGGTAGTGATCACCAGCTCCTGAGGGCCCAACTGGCAGCCTGAGTCCAGCATCAAGCGGGCAATCTGTTCGCGCAACTCGAGGCTGCCGAGGATGGTGTCGTAATACAGGCCCGGCATGTCCTGGCGTCGGCTGATCCGGGCCAGGCTGCGGAGCAGGGGTTTCATGGTCGGTGACAATACATCCGGCATGCCCCGGCCCAACTGTATGACGTCTTTGCGTGGCACCGCGCGGATCAGTTCCAGCACCTGGTCCCACTGGGAAATTTCCACCGGCCGCTGGGCTGGGCGGCCTACCGCAGGCAGTGCCGGCAACTCGCGGCCTACCGGCACAAAGTAGCCGGACTTGGACTTGGGCATTGCCAGGCCGTTGTCTTCCAGCAGGCGATACGCCTGTTGCACGGTGCTCAAGCTGACTCCATGTTCAACACTCAAGGCCCGCACCGAAGGCAGTCGGTCGCCGGGGCGATAGAAGCCTTGTTCGATGCGGGTGCCCAACAGTTCGGCGAGGTTTACATAAAGAGTCATGGTGGTCGCTCCCGAGGAACCAGTACAGATAGACTGAAAATACAGGATTCAGTGGCAGATAGGCAGTATCTGTATGGATTTAATACAGGACTGCTGAATCTGTCATGGTTTTTGCGACTGGCTCATCCTGTTCACTCATGGCAAAAAGCAAATGAGGGGCAGGACAATGAGCGGTTTGAGCGATGTGCGGCTGGCGTTACACAGTCAGGAACTGGAGGCAGGGCAGGAGCGGTTGATGTCGGCGCGTAATACGCCTTCCGGACTCAGCCGATGGGCCCTGTTCTGGCACCGCCGGCACACGCGCGAAGCTTTGCTGGAACTGACGCCGGAGCAGTTGCGCGATATCGGTCTGAGTGTCGAGCAGGCGCGCCAGGAAGGACTGAAACCCTTTTGGCGCGGCTGATTCAGATCAGTTCTTTCAACCGGTGCCAGAGCATCCCCAACGCCAACAGCGGCGAGCGCAAATGCTTACCGCCGGGGAAGGTGATGTGCGGCACCTTGGCAAACAGGTCGAAGCGACCGGCCTGCTGGCCGCTGATGGCTTCGGCCAGCAGCTTGCCCGCCAAGTGGGTCGCATTGAGCCCGTGCCCGGCATAGGCCTGGGCGAAATACACATTCGGTTGATCCGCCAGCCTGCCGATCTGGGGCAAGCGGTTGGCACCGATACCGATCATCCCGCCCCATTGATAGTCGATTTTCGCATCAGCCAATTGCGGGAATACCTGCAGCATCTTTGGGCGCATGTATGCGCCGATGTCCTTAGGATCCCGTCCGGAATAATGACAGGCGCCGCCGAACAGTAGGCGCCGGTCGGCTGAAAGCCGGAAGTAATCCACCGTGACCCGCTGATCACACACCGCCATGTTCTGCGGCAACAGGTCCGCGGCCTGTGCTTCGCTCAAGGGTTCGGTGGCGATGATGTAACTGCCAGCGGGCAGCACTTTGCCGCTCAGGTGCGGGTTGAGGTCGTTCAAGTACGCGTTGCAACCCAGTACCAGGGTTTTGGCGCGCACGCTGCCTTGGGCGGTGTGGACTTTGACCTCCGGCCCGTAGTCAATGCGCAGCACTTCGGAGTGCTCGAACAGCTTGACGCCCAACTGTTGGGCGGCGGCGGCTTCACCCAGGGCCAGGTTCAGCGGGTGCAGGTGCCCCGAGCCCATGTCGATCATGCCGCCCACGTACCGGTCGGAACCGATCACGCTGCGCATGTCCGAGGCTTCCAGCAGACGCAGCTCATGGCGATAGCCCAGGCTGCGCAGCTCTTCGGCGTCGGCGGTGAGGCCTTCGAGGTCACGGGGTTTGTTCGCCAGGTCGCAGTAGCCCCAAGTCAGGTCGCAGGCGATCTGCGAGCGGTCGACTCGCTGGCGCACGATCTCCACCGCTTCAAGCCCCATCAGTTTCATCTGCCGTACGCCGTCGGTGCCGATGACATTGGCAAACTGATCAAGACCATGGCCGACACCGCGAATTAACTGACCGCCGTTGCGCCCGCTGGCGCCCCAACCGATCTTGCGTGCTTCCAGCAGCACGACGCTGAAACCGCGCTCGGCCAGTTCCAGTGCAGTGTTGAGCCCGGAAAAACCGCCACCGACCACGCACACATCGGCCATCACTTCGCCTGTCAGCACCGGATAATCGGGCTGGGGCAGGCTGCTGGCAGCGTAGTAGGAGGTGGTGTGCCGGGCGCTGGCGGTCATGGAGAGCATCCGTGTTTGGAAAATTTGACGCAGGATACAGCGGTCGGGCGGAGCTGTCTCGGCGGGGGCTTTTAGGGCAGAATCCACGCCTATTCGCGGTTTGGTATATGTTTCGATGAGTTGCAACAGTCAGAAAGTCAACGCGCTGCGCCGCCAGATTCCTTCGTTTGAGTGCGTCCCCGGTTGCCATGACTGCTGTGGGCCGGTAACTACCTCAACCGAGGAGATGTCGCGTCTGCCCCGTAAGACCGCTGCCGAGCAGGAAGCGGCCATGGACGAACTCAACTGCGTACACCTGGGGCCCAACGGTTGCACTGTCTATGACGAGCGGCCGCTGATTTGCCGGCTGTTCGGTACCACTGCAACCTTGCCATGCCCCAACGGCCGCCGCCCGGTGGAGTTGATCCACCCACGGGTCGAGAAACAGATTCATGAGTACATGGCGAGCACGCGCCAAGTGCTGGTCTGAAGCTCACCCCCGCGTTGTAGCCGAGGCTGCGATGGGTTGCGAAGCGACCCTGGAGGGCGGTCCTGCGGACACGTATCGCAGCCTCGTACCTCGGCAGCGGCTTAATCCGGGATGGGCAGGTTCAAGCTCTCCTTCACCTCCTCCATCACGATATAGCTCTTGGACTCCCGCACATGGGGCAGTTTGAGCAGGATATCGCCCAGCAGTTTGCGGTATGAGGCCATCTCGGAAATCCGCGCCTTCACGAGGTAGTCGAAATCCCCCGATACCAAGTGACACTCCAGCACATGGGGCAGTTTCAGCACGGCCCGTCGGAACTCTTCAAAGGTGTCGCCGGACTTGTAATCGAGGCTGATCTCGACAAACACCAGCAGGCTGCCCTTCAAGTGCTGTGGATTGAGCCGGGCGTTGTAGCCCATGATGATCCCTTCGCGTTCCAGGCGCCGGACCCGCTCGGTGCATGGTGTGGTCGACAGCCCGACCTTTTCCCCCAGCTCGGTGAAGGAAATTCGCCCGTCTGCTTGCAGGATGCGCAGGATGTTGCGGTCGATCTTGTCCAGCTCCCGCTTGGTCTGGGTGTTGGTACGCATAGGGGATGCGCCTCCGTGAAAAGGGTTTTTGCCGAGAATTCTCGCCAAATATAGGCAGTTATATAGTGAAATGCACTGGTGATTGCTTTTTATACTGCGCGTATCTGTGTACTGAACAACAAACGTCAGCGGCCAAGCCGTGATGAGGATATAAAATGCGCGTTCTGGTCTTGGGTAGCGGTGTCATTGGCGTGGCCAGTGCCTACTATTTGGCACGAGCTGGTTTCGAGGTGGTCGTGGTCGACCGTCAGCCGGCAGCCGCCATGGAGACCAGCTTCGCCAACGCCGGGCAAATCTCGCCCGGTTACGCCTCGCCATGGGCTGCGCCGGGCGTTCCGCTCAAAGCCATCAAATGGCTGCTGCAGCGCCATGCGCCCCTGGCGATCAAGGCAACTGCCGATATCGACCAATACCTGTGGATGGCGCAGATGTTGCGTAACTGCACCGCCAACCGTTACGCGGTGAACAAGGAGCGCATGGTCCGCCTGTCCGAGTACAGCCGTGACTGCCTCGACGAATTACGCGCCGAAACCGGCATTGCCTACGAAGGCCGTAGCCTGGGGACTACTCAACTGTTTCGTACCCAGGCCCAGCTCGACGGCGCGGCCAAGGACATTGCAGTACTGAAAGAGTCCGGCGTGCCGTTCGAACTGCTGGACCGTGCCGGCATTGCCCGTGTCGAACCGGCCCTGGCCAGCGTTACCGATATCCTCGCCGGTGCTTTGCGCCTGCCGAACGACCAGACCGGCGACTGTCAGATGTTCACCACCCGTCTTGCCGAAATGTGCAGGCAACTGGGTGTTGAATTCCGCTTCGAGCAGGACATCCAGCGCCTGGACTACGTCGGTGATCGCATCAACGGCGTGTGGGTCGACGGCAAGCTGGAAACCGCCGACCGCTACGTGCTGGCACTGGGCAGTTACTCGCCGCAGTTGCTCAAGCCGCTGGGGATCAAGGCACCGGTGTACCCGCTCAAGGGTTACTCGATGACGGTGCCGATCACCAATCCGGCGATGGCCCCGACTTCGACCATTCTCGACGAAACCTACAAGGTGGCGATCACCCGTTTCGACAACCGTATTCGTGTTGGCGGCATGGCTGAAATAGCCGGTTTTGACCTGTCGCTGAACCCACGTCGGCGTGAAACCCTGGAGATGATCGTCAACGACCTTTATCCTCAGGGCGGTGACCTGAGCCAAGCCAGTTTCTGGACCGGCCTGCGTCCTACCACGCCCGATGGCACGCCGATTGTGGGTGCCACCCCGTTCAAAAACCTGTTCTTGAACACTGGCCACGGCACCCTCGGCTGGACCATGGCCTGTGGTTCTGGTCGCTTGCTGGCGGACTTGATGGCGAAAAAAACGCCGCAAATCAGTGCCGAAGGCCTCGATATTTCCCGTTATGGCAACCACCAGGAGTCTGCAAAACATGTCAATCCAGCGCCAGCTCACCAATGAGCGCATGAGCCAGATCGTTGTCCACAGCGGTACCGTGTATTTGGCAGGGCAGGTCGGCGACGACATGAGCGCCGGGATTGAACAGCAGACCCGTGAAACCCTCGGCAATATCGAGCGTTTGCTGGATCTGGCCGGTACCGACAAGAGCAAGCTGCTGTCGGTGACGATCTACCTGAAAGACATCGACGCCGATTTCGCCGGCATGAACGCGGTGTGGGACAAGTGGCTGCCGAAAGGCGTCGCCCCGGCCCGTGCCACGGTTGAAGCGAAGCTCTGCGAACCGGAAATCCTGGTTGAACTGTCAGTCGTGGCCGCTCTGCCTTAAGTCACATCCCTCTCCCGGTGCCGGCGCTGTCGGTCGGTACCGGTTTTTCTTCCTCTTGCCGCCTAGAAGCCTGCCGCCATGCGTCCTGCCCGTGCCCTGATTGACCTTCAAGCCCTGCGCCACAACTACCAACTGGCCCGTGAAATCACGGGGGCCAAGGCCCTCGCGGTGATCAAGGCTGATGCCTACGGCCATGGCGCTGTGCGTGTTGCCCAGGCGCTGGAAGCCGAGGCCAATGGGTTTGCCGTGGCCTGTATCGAGGAAGCGCTGGAGCTGCGGGCCGCCGGGATTCGTGCGCCGGTGCTGTTGCTGGAAGGTTTTTTCGAAGCCGACGAGCTGCCGCTGATCATCGAACATGACTTCTGGTGTGTGGTGCATTCGCTGTGGCAATTGGAGGCGATTGAACAGGCCCGCCTGAGCAAACCGCTGACCGTCTGGCTCAAGCTGGACTCGGGCATGCACCGGGTCGGCCTGCACCCCAAGGATTTCCAGGAGGCTTACCAGCGCCTGCTGGCCAGCGGCAAAGTGGCCAAGATTGTCTTGATGAGCCACTTCGCGCGCGCTGACGAGCTCGATTGTGTTCGCAGCAATGAACAAGTGGCGGTATTTGAAGCGGCCCGTCAGGGCCTGTCGGCCGAGGTCAGCCTGCGCAACTCGCCGTCGGTGATGGGCTGGCCGAATGTCTCCAGCGACTGGGTTCGCCCGGGCATCATGCTGTACGGCGCCACGCCTTTTGGTGAAGACCAGGCGATCGCCGCACGTTTGCAGCCGGTGATGACCCTGGAGTCGAAAGTCATCTGCGTACGCGAGCTGCCGGCGGGCGAGCCTGTGGGTTACGGCGCCAGGTTTGTCACGCCGAAACCGATGCGCATCGGGGTGGTGGCCATGGGTTACGCCGACGGCTACCCGCGCCATGCGCCGACCGGCACGCCAGTGCGGGTGGAGGGGCAGCGCAGCCAATTGCTCGGGCGCGTGTCGATGGACATGCTGTGTGTCGACCTGACGGACCTGCCTCAGGCCGGGCTTGGTTCCACCGTCGAGTTGTGGGGCAAAAACATCCTCGCCAGTGATGTTGCCACCGCTGCCGAGACCATTCCCTATCAGATTTTCTGCAACCTGCGGCGGGTGCCACGGCTCTATTCCGGCGCTTAACCGCCGGTTACGAACAGAGCAGCTCAGGATTTAGGTCCAAGTGTTGTAAATACTGAACGCTGTCGCCATGATAACGCTCAATTTCTTTACGACCTGAATCCTAGGAGGCTCCTGCATTGGACGTCGGCGAACGACTGCAATCCATCCGTAAACTGAAAGGTCTTTCCCAGCGCGAGCTTGCCAAGCGTGCGGGTGTCACCAACAGCACCATCTCGATGATCGAGAAAAACAGCGTCAGCCCCTCTATCAGCTCCTTGCGCAAGGTGCTGGGCGGCATTCCCATGTCCATGGTCGAATTCTTTTCCGAGGAGATCCTCCAGGAAAAACCGACCCAGATCGTCTATAAAGCCAATGAGCTGATCGACATCTCCGACGGCGCCGTCACCATGAAACTGGTGGGTCGGGCGCATCCGAGCCGGGCGATTGCGTTTCTCAACGAGATCTACCCACCAGGCGCCGATACCGGTGAAGAAATGCTCACCCACGAAGGTGAGGAGACCGGGATCCTGGTGGAAGGCCGACTGGAGCTGGTGGTTGGTCTTGAAATTTTTGTGCTCGAAGCTGGCGATAGCTACTACTTTGAAAGCACCAAGCCGCACCGTTTTCGCAATCCGTTCGACGTGCCGGCGCGACTAATCAGCGCAGCCACACCCGCGAACTTTTAAGAACAGAGGCGTCCTGCCTGCATGGCAGAGGTGCCCGACGCAGTACTCCGCCGCGATGAATCTCCCCTTGGACAATAGGGTTGTTTCAGCGGGGCGGGCTAACCGTTATACTTTCGCCGCCTGCGAAACCGTGGCCGCAGGCGTGAATAGCCACCATTGAGGGTGAACGCGTGAACCTAATTATGAAAATGCTGGCTGCACCAGCAACCGTACTGGCCCTATGGGCTGTCAGCGCTCAAGCTGCGACCAATGATGAAATTGCCAAGCGCCTGGAGCCTGTTGGCCAAGTCTGTGTCCAGGGCGAAGAGTGCAAGGGGATGGAAGTCGCTGTAGCCGCAGGCGGCGGTGGCGGCGCGAAAACGCCGGATGATGTGATTGCCAAACACTGCAACGCTTGCCACGGTACCGGCCTGTTGGGCGCACCGAAAATTGGTGACAGCGCCGCCTGGAAAGACCGCGCCGACCACCAGGGCGGCCTCGACGGCCTGCTGGCCAAGGCCATCACCGGCCTGAACGCCATGCCGCCAAAAGGCACCTGTGCCGATTGCTCGGATGACGAGCTCAAGGGCGCTATCGAGAAGATGTCGGGTTTGAAATAAGCCGATCTTCGCTAAAAAAGCCGCTGACCAGCGGCTTTTTTGTGCCCGCGATTTATCGCTGGAGGCTGTTCTTTGCAGCCAAGACCCGGCAAGCTCGGTCCAACCCCAATTCATGGAATGTTCGGGAGGGTCGGATGGTGCAGTTGTGTTCAATCGAGCAAGCGGTCGATGAGGTACTGGCGCGGTTGCCTGCGCATATTCACATGGGCATGCCGCTGGGCCTGGGCAAGCCCAACCTGTTCGCCAATGCGTTGTACCGGCGCATCGCCAAACTTCCGGACCGGGCGCTGACGATCTATACCGCCTTGAGCCTGGGCCGTCCGACCATGGGCGACGGTTTGCAGAAACGCTTCCTCGGCCCCTTTATCGAACGGGTTTTCGGCGACTATCCGGAGCTGGATTTTCTTGCCGACCTGCACAAGGACAGCCTGCCGGCCAACATTCGTATCGAGCAGTTTTTCATGCAGCCTGGCAGCCTGCTCAATAGCGCCCCGGCGCAGCAGGACTATGTCAGCAGCAACTACAGCCATGCGGCGCGGGATATCAACGCCGCCGGTTTGAACCTGGTGGCGCAATTGGTAGCCAGCAGCAGCGAACACCCGGACCGCCTGAGCCTGAGCTGCAACCCCGACATCACCCTCGACATGTTGCCGATGATCGCCAAGCGTCGCGAAGCCGGGGAAACCATCTTGGTGGTGGGCCAGGTCCACGGCGATTTGCCCTACATGCCCGGTGACGCCGAACTGGGGATGAATGAGTTCGACTTCCTGATTGATGAGAAAGACAACACCACGCTGTTTTCCACGCCGAACATGCCGGTGGGATGCCAGGATCACTTTATCGGCCTGCACGCCAGCACCCTGGTGCGCGATGGCGGCACCTTGCAGATCGGTATCGGCTCGATGGGCGATGCGCTGACTGCGGCATTGCTGGCGCGTCAGGCCGACAACGAGGCGTATCGCCAGTTGCTCAGCGATCTGGATGTGTACCAGTGGGCGCCGTTGATCAGCCGGGAGGGTGGGGTCGATCCTTTCGTTCGTGGTCTTTACGGCTGCAGCGAAATGTTCGTCAACGGCTTGCTGGTGCTGGCGGATGCGGGGATTGTCCGGCGCAAGGTTTATCCGGATGCCGCGACCCAGAAGCGGGCCAACGCCGGCACCCTGGATGAAGCTGCACAACCTGATGGGATCTCGATACATGGTGGCTTTTTCCTGGGGCCGCGCAGCTTTTATGAGCGGTTACGGGACTTGCCGCAGAGCAAGCTCCTTGAGTTCAACATGACCCGCATCAGCTACATCAATGAGCTGTATGGGCAAGAAGAGCTCAAGCGTCTGCAGCGCCTGGATGCACGCTTTATCAACAGTGCCTTTACCGTGACGCTGCTGGGCGCGGGCGTAGCAGACCAGTTGGAAGACGGTCGGGTGCTGAGCGGTGTAGGTGGGCAATACAATTTTGTCGCCCAGGGTCATGCCCTGGAGGGTGCACGCTCGATTCTGATCCTGCGCAGTTGGCGTGAGTCGGCCGGGGAGGTCAGCTCCAACATCGTCTGGGAGTACGGCCACTGCACCATTCCCCGGCATCTGCGAGACATTGTCATCACGGAATATGGCATTGCCGATTTGCGTGGGCAGACTGATGCCAAGGTCATCGAGGCGCTGCTGAACATCACCGACTCACGGTTCCAGGGTGATCTGATCGAGCAGGCGCAAAAAGCCGGCAAGTTGCCGAAGGATTTCCGGCTGAGTCCGCGTTTTGCCGACAATACCCCGGAGCGTTTGCAAGCGATCCAGGCGCGGCATCCACGGTTGTTCCCGGAGTATCCACTGGGCTGTGATTTCACCGATGAAGAGCGGGATTTGTTGCGGGCGTTGAACTGGCTCAAAAGCAAATTCAAGCTGACGGAGATTTTCGAGCTGGGCAAGGCGGCGCTGGATGCACCGGAGCCTGCGGCGTTTCCCGAGCATTTACAGCGGATGGGGTTGGCGAAGCCGGAGGGGTTGAAAGAGGATTTGTATCAGCGGCTGTTGCTCGCCGGCCTACAGGCCACCGCGCACTAACAAACACCGGAGATCAAATGTGGGAGCGGGCTTGCTCGCGAAAGCGGAGTACCAGCCAATATATGTGTGACTGATACACCGCTTTCGCGAGCAAGCCCGCTCCCACATTTTTAACCGTGGCCGCTCAAGATTGCTGGGGTGATCGATTACTCGATAAAGGTCACAACACCACCCGCCAACGACTTCACCCGAGCCAGGGATTCAACCCGATAACCCTGGGAATCCAACTCCGCACGCCCACCCTGGAACGACTTCTCGATCACGATCCCCAGCCCGGCCACGGTTGCACCAGCCTGCTTGATGATCGAGATCAGTGCCTGGGACGCCTTACCGTTGGCCAGGAAGTCATCGATGATCAGTACGCGGTCGCTGCTGGTCAGGTGGCGCGGGGAAATCGCCACGGTGCTTTCCGTTTGCTTGGTGAAGGAGTACACCGTCGCCGACAGCAGGTTTTCGGTCAGGGTCAGCGACTGGTGCTTGCGGGCGAAGATCACCGGCACGCCCAGGTTCAGGCCGGTCATGATCGCCGGCGCAATGCCCGAGGCTTCGATGGTGACGATCTTGGTGATGCCCGAATCCTTGAACAGCGCGGCGAATTCGTCGCCTATCAGCTTCATCAGGGCCGGGTCGATCTGGTGGTTCAGAAAGGCGTCGACCTTGAGTACGTGATCGGAAAGCACGATGCCTTCTTCGCGAATTTTCTTGTGCAGTGCTTCCACGAAAGCTTCCTCTGTTGGCGCCCCGGGCGCCGAAAGTAGATTAAAAAGTAGTCGATTCTAGCGCTTTAACATCGCGCGTATATCCGCTAAAGCGGTGTTGCCGCGAACGGCTTTGACTTCGGTCGGTGTGTCGTCGTTGCCTTCCCAGGCCAGGTCGTCCGGCGGCAGTTCATCGAGGAACCGGCTGGGCGCACAATCGATGATCTCGCCGTACTGCTTGCGCTTGGCGGCAAAGGTGAAGGCCAGGGTCTGACGTGCGCGGGTAATGCCCACGTAGGCCAGGCGCCGTTCTTCTTCGATGGTATCGGCTTCGATGCTGGAGCGGTGCGGGAGGATTTCCTCTTCCATGCCCATGATGAACACGTAGGGAAATTCCAGGCCCTTGGAGGCGTGCAAGGTCATCATCTGCACACCTTCGGCGCCGTCTTCCTCTTCCTGCTGGCGTTCGAGCATGTCCCGCAGGACCAGCTTGCCGATGGCGTCCTCGACGGTCATCTCGCCTTCTTCGTCCTTCTCCAGGGTGTTTTTCAACGCCTCGATCAGAAACCACACGTTGCCCATGCGGTAATCGGCGGCTTTATCACTGGAGCTGTTGGTGCGTAGCCAGTTCTCGTAGTCGATGTCCATGACCATGCTGCGCAGGGCGCTGATCGGGTCTTCGCCGGAACACTGTTCGCGCACCTTGTCCATGAAGCGCTTGAAGCGCGCCAGGCGATCGGTGAAGCGGGTGTCCAGGTGCTCGCCCAGGCCAATTTCATCGGTGGCGGCGTACATCGAGATTTTGCGTTCGGTGGCGTAGTTACCGAGTTTTTCCAGGGTCGTCGAGCCGATTTCACGGCGTGGGACGTTGATCACCCGCAGGAAGGCGTTGTCGTCATCGGGGTTCACGATCAGCCGGAAGTAGGCCATCAGGTCTTTCACTTCCTGGCGTCCGAAAAAGCTGTTGCCGCCCGACAGACGATAGGGAATCTGGTGGTGTTGCAGCTTCAGCTCGATCAGCTTGGCCTGATAGTTACCGCGATACAGGATCGCAAAGTCGCTGTAGGGCCGGTCGGTGCGCAGGTGCAACGTCAGCAATTCGACGGCTACACGCTCGGCTTCCGCGTCTTCGTTGCGGCAGCGGATCACGCGGATCTCGTCACCGTGGCCCATCTCGCTCCACAGTTGTTTTTCAAACTCATGGGGGTTGTTGGAGATCAGCACGTTGGCGCAACGCAGGATACGGCTGGTGGAGCGGTAGTTCTGCTCCAGCATTACCACTTTCAGGGACGGGTAATCGTCCTTGAGCAGCATCAGGTTTTCCGGGCGGGCGCCGCGCCAGGCGTAGATCGACTGGTCATCGTCGCCTACCACGGTGAACTGGTTGCGGGTGCCGATCAGCAGCTTCACCAGCAAATACTGGCTGGCGTTGGTGTCCTGGTATTCGTCCACCAGCAGGTAGCGGACTTTGTTCTGCCACTTTTCGAGGATGTCGGCGTGTTCCTGGAACAGTTTTACCGGCAGTAGGATCAGGTCGTCGAAGTCCACGGCGTTGAACGCTTTCAGCGTGCGCTGATAGTGGGTGTAGACGATGGCGGCGGTCTGTTCCTTGGGGTTGCGCGCGTTTTCCAGGGCTTCGGGCGGCAGGATCAGGTCGTTTTTCCAGGCGCCGATCATGTTCTTGATCTCATCGACGCCGTCGTCGCCCGCGTATTCCTTCTGCATGATGTCGGTCATCAAGGCCTTGACGTCGGTCTCGTCGAAGATCGAGAAGCCCGGCTTGTAGCCCAGCCGCACATGCTCCTTGCGGATGATGTTCAGGCCCAGGTTGTGGAAGGTACACACAGTGAGGCCGCGGCCTTCGCCACCCTTGAGCAGGGTGCCGACGCGCTCTTTCATTTCCCGCGCCGCCTTGTTGGTAAAGGTCATGGCGACGATGTACTGGGCGCGGATGCCGCAGCTCTGGATCAGGTGCGCGATCTTGCGGGTGATCACGCTGGTCTTGCCGGAACCAGCACCGGCGAGCACCAATAGAGGGCCGCCGACGTAGTTCACGGCTTCTTGCTGCCGGGGATTGAGTCGGGACATACGAAATTTCGGGAGTCATTGATCAAAAGGGCGGGCATTTTAACAGGCTGGAAAGATTCTGCTGCCTCTGAACGACAGTGTGACGTACCACTCGATCTAAATTTGCCGGTTTTGTTACTTTGCCGCAGGATGTGCGCAGTATTTGGGTCTATTGTTCGATCTAGAGCCGCACTGCACGTACCTGATAATCAATATCATTGGTCATTGTCAGGCCGCACGTCATAATGCCCGCCGCCAACGAAATTTTGCAGAGTCTAGGGAGCTAGCTTGTCTACGCCTGTCGAACCCTTGCGTTTGCTGCTACTGGCCGATACGCCTACGTGGGCAGCGTTATTGCGCGAGTGCCTGGTGCCGATGGGGGATGCTGCTGTCCTGATCAGTGCGCCAAACTGGGAGTCTGTGAGCAGTCTGTTCGATGACGACCACAGCGCGGTGTTGTTGACCATTCCCAGCCTTCAACCCGGCCCCGGCCGTTGCAGCCTGCCGACTGTCTTGCTGCTGGAACAGGAACCGCTGGTGTCACCGCTGGGGGTCAGCGACTGGCTGATCTTCAATGCATTGGATATCGATACATTGCGCCGCTGCTTGCGCCATGTCCGCGAGCGTGGGTTGCTGGAAAACACCTTGCAGCGCCTGGCTGAACAAGACCCGTTGACCGGGATCGCCAATCGCCAGGGTTTCCAGACCTTGCTGGCCGCGCGCCTGGCTGAAAATGAGGGCCGGGGCCTGGCTCTCGGGCATCTGGACCTGGACAATTTCCGCCATGCCAACGACGCCCTCGGTCACCAGGCCGGCGACCGGCTGATCCTGCAAGTGGTCTCGCGGCTTAAAAGCCAGCTTGAGGCAGGGGATCAACTGGCGCGCCTGGGCAGTGACGAGTTCGCCTTGTTGATCGACACCCGCCGAGCACCCCAGCGCGCCGAATGGATGGCCGAGCGCATCACCGAGGCCATGGCCGAGCCTTATTGGGTCGACGGTGAAAGCCTGCTGATCGGTTGCAGCCTCGGCGTGGCTCATGCCCGGGCCAAGGCGGGTCCCGACCCGTTGATGTGGCACGCCCATATCGCCATGCAGCAAGCCAAAAGCACCCAGGGCTGCACCTTTCACATCTTCAACGAACGCATCAACCGCAACGCCCGTAGCCTCGCCGACCTGGAAAGCGAGCTGCGCCGGGCGTTGCGCCGCGACGAGCTGGAACTGCATTACCAACCACGGCTGGACCTGGACGACGGCCATATCGTCGGCCTGGAAGCCTTGGTGCGCTGGCGTCACGGTGAGCGCGGGTTGCTGCCGCCCAGTGAGTTCGTGCCGTTGGCTGAGCAGAGTGGCTTGATCGTGCCGCTGGGCTACTGGGTGATTTCCCGGGCGCTCCGGGACATGCAAGCCTTGCGCGAACGCGGGCTTGCACCGCTGCACATGGCGGTCAACCTGTCGTTCCGCCAGTTCCAGGACAGCCAGTTGCTCACCACCCTCAGCCGGCTGATTGCCGAGCGCGGTGTGGAAGCGCAATGGCTGGAGTTTGAACTGACAGAAACCGCCGTGATGCGCCGCAGCGACTTGGTCAAGCAGACCATGGACGCTCTAGGCCGCCTCGGTGTGCGCTTCTCCCTGGATGACTTCGGCACCGGATTTTCGTCGTTCGTGCACCTCAACAGCCTGCCGATTGCCTTGCTGAAGATCGACAAGAGCTTTGTCGGTGGCATGGAAGAGCGCGAAGAGAACCGCAAGCTGGTGCACGCCATGATCAACCTGGCCCACAACCTCAACCTGGAGGTGGTGGCTGAGGGGGTGGAAACGCCTGAGCAGTTGGCGCTGCTGAGGTTGTTCGGCTGCGATCAGGCCCAGGGGTACTTGATCAGCAAGCCGTTGCCGTTGGCGGAGCTGGTGGAGTACCTGACGTTTGGCAGTAGCCAGGAAGCCTTGTTGGGTTAAATGATTTGGCCTTGTGAACCCAATCAAATGTGGGAGCTGGCTTGCCTGCGATAGCCATAGGTATCTACGCATCTTTTGAATCCTGCAAAAACCCTGTAGCCGCTGCCGAGGTACGAGGCTGCGATGGGCTGCGTAGCGGCCCCTAGGGCGGTCCTGCGCCCCGCATCGCAGCCTCGTGCCTCGGCAGCGGCAGTCGGGTTCTAGTCCGGCTGTGCCGCCTGGAATGAGCCTTGTGCGTCAGTCTCAACACCTTCGCGCCGAATCATCCGCTTCATCTTCACTTCAAATGCCCAGGTCAGGCTCACCGCCGCGCACGCCAGGCCCAGGGCCAGGCCCCACCACACGCCGGTCGGCCCCCCGCCCAAGGTGAAAGCCATCAACCAGGCCGACGGCGCACCGATCAACCAATAGCAACCCAATCCCACCAGGAACGTGGTCTTGGCGTCCTTGAGCCCACGGATACAGCCCATGGCGATGGTTTGCACGCCGTCGAACAGTTCGAACCAGGCCGCCACCGCCAGCAGACTGACTGCCAAGCTGATGACGTCGCGAAAGGCCGGGTCGTTATGGTCGAGGAACAGCCCGATCAATTCGTTGGACAGCAGCCAGAACACCATGGCAAATCCCAGCATTACCACCGCGCCAAAGACAATCCCGACCCGCCCGGCCATGCGCGCATCGAGCAATTGCCCGGCACCGTAATGCTGGCCGATCCGCATGGTGATCGCATACGACAATCCTGCAGGCACCATGAACGCTACCGAGACGATTTGCAGGGCGATCTGGTGCGCAGCCAACTGCGTGCTGCCCATGGTGCCCATGCACAGCGCGGCAAAGGCAAACAGCCCGACCTCCACCGCGTAGGTGCCGCCGATCGGCAGGCCCAGGCGCCACAGCTCCCGCAGGTACTGGCGGTTGGGGCGCGACAGGCCTTTGCGCAGTGGGTAAGCGTCATACGCGCGGTTGTGGCGGATGTACCACATCAGCGCCAGGGCCATGCCGTTGGCGACAATGGCGGTCACCAGGCCAATGCCCATCAGCCCCAGTTTCGGCAGGCCGAACATGCCTTCGATCAAGGCGTGGTTGAGCAGGTAATTGAGCACGGTGCCGCCCAGGCTGATGACCATCACTGGCGTTGCCTTGCCGATGGCGCTGGTGAAACCGCGCAGGGCCATGAACGTCAGGTAACCGGGCAGGGCGAACGGCAGGATCGTCAGGAACTGGCCGGCCGAATGCACGTTGGTTTCGGTCTGGCCGAACATCAGCAGTATCGGTTTGAGGTTCCACAGCAGCAAGCCGGCTACCAGCGCCATGAGCCAGGCCAGCCACAGTCCGGCCTGGGTCAGCCGGGTGGCGCCTTCGATGTCGCCGGCACCCTGGCGGATGGCGACCAGCGTGCCCACGGCAGCAATCACGCCGATGCAGAAAATCGACACGAACGAATAGCTCGCCGCTCCCAGGCCACCGCCGGCCAGGGCTTCGGGGCTCAGGCGGGCCATCATCAGGGTGTCAGTCAGCACCATCAGCATGTGGGCCAACTGTGAGGCAATCAACGGCCCTGCCAGCCGCAGAATGGCCCAGAGTTCGCTACGTACCGGATGCTGCATGATCATCACGCTCAAAAAGTCAGGGAGTGGGGAAAGGGTTGATTCTCGGCGCTCTGGGTGCTTTACACAAAGGGATAAAAGCGATCGTTTGCATGATTAAAACTCATGCCTTAATGATTCTGGTAGGGTTTCGATATTACGTCGTTGGAGCTTTCCTTATGTCTCGTCGTCTTCCTCCGCTTTACGCCTTGCGGGCGTTTGAAGCGGCTTCCAGGCATAACTCTTTCACGCGGGCGGCGGAGGAGTTGTCGATCACCCAAAGTGCGGTCAGCCGGCACATTCGCACCCTCGAAGAGCATTTTGCGTGTCGCCTGTTCCAGCGCAGCGGTCGCACCTTGCAACTCACAGAAGCGGCGCGGTTGCTGCTGCCCGGTGTGCGCGAAGGTTTCGCCGCCCTGGAGCGCGCCTGCCATACCTTGAACGCCGAAGATGACATCCTGCGCATGAAGGCACCGTCCACCCTGACCATGCGCTGGTTGCTGGCACGGCTCAGCCGGTTCCGGCATTTGCAGCCGGGCAATGAAGTGCAATTGACCAGTGCCTGGATGAGCATCGATGAAGTGGACTTCAATCAGGAACCCTTCGACTGTGCGGTGTTGCTGAGCAACGGCCATTTTCCGCCGGACTGGGAGGCCAGCTATCTGTTCCCGGAGCTGCTGATTCCGGTGGGCGCGCCGAATCTGCTGAATGATGGCCCCTGGGATGCCGCGCGGTTGGCGTCCGCCGAACTGTTGCACCCGACGCCGGACCGCCGCGACTGGCGCAACTGGCTGGAGCGCATGGGGCTGTCGTCACAAGTGTCGCTCAAAGGCGGACAGGTGTTCGACACGCTGGAGCTGGGCATGATCGCCGCCGCGCGGGGTTACGGCGTGTCGATGGGTGATCTGTTGATGGTGGCCGAAGATGTGGCCCAGGGGCGGCTGAGCCTGCCATGGCCCACGGCGGTCGCCAGCGGGGAAGATTATTACCTGGTCTGGCCGAAAACCCGCCCCGGTGGTGAGCGCCTGCGCCGGCTGGCGGACTTTCTTCAAAGCGAGGTCCAGGCCATGGAACTGCCCCAGGTCGAGCGGCTCGACTGAATCGATGTAGCGCCCGCAAACAATGCGTTTGGGTGATACCCCTGTGGATCGCTCAAGTATTGCGGGTGGCCGCCGAAGTAGGTGTATCGGAGCCGCCATGCAGGAGCGGCTCAGCGTGCCCCCTACTAGAAATTTCGCCGAGTCGCGCTACGAGATCAGGATGATCCGGTCCCTCGGCCAGGAGCTGTCATGTCTCAACCTCGCGCCCGGATCGCCTCCCAACTGGGTCTTGCCTTAGCGGTCATACTGGCTGTCGTCATCAGCGGCAGTACCGTTTTTGCCTTGCGCTCGCTGGACTCCGCCAACCTCGACACCCGGGAAGAACACCTGGCGAGCGAGGCGCGGTTGTTGGCTGACCAACTCAATACCTTCCACAGCACCTTGCGCGAGAGTACCCAGCGCTTGAGCGGGCTGTTTGAAAAGCGCTTCGGCGCCGGGCTGAGTGTGCGTCCTGACCAGCCAGTGACTGTCGCCGGTGTGCAAACTCCAGGCCTGTACCTGGGCACTGAAGTGCTCAATAACAATTTCGCTGAAGTCGACAACTTCAAGCAAATGTCCGGCGGCGTGGCGACGGTGTTCGTGCGCAGTGGCGAGGACTTTATCCGTGTCAGTACTTCGCTGACCAAGCAGGATGGCAGCCGCGCCATTGGCACGGTTCTGGACCACCAGCATCCGGCGTATCAGCGCTTGCTCGCCGGGCAGAGCTACGTGGGCCGGGCGGTCTTGTTCGAACGCTCCTACATGACCCAGTACAGCCCGGTGCGGGATGCCGGTGGCAAGGTGATTGCCGTGTTGTTTATCGGCTTCGACTACACCGATGCGCAGAATGCCCAGTTCGACAATCTCAAACGCTTCCGTATTGGCCAGACCGGCTCCCTGGCATTGCTGGATGAGCAGCAACACTGGCTGGTACCGCCAGCAGGTGTGCAAGCGCTGGATCAATCGGTTCCGGTTATGCTCGACTTGGCCAAGACGCCGGGTAAGGGGCGTTTCTGGAGTGACAAGGACGAAGACTTCTATAGCGTTTCGGTGCCCTTCGAAGGCGGTCCATGGTCGGTTGTGGCCAGCATGCCGAAGGCTGAAATCCGTGCCGTCACTTGGGCCGTGGGTATTCGCCTGGTGATCGGCAGTGTGCTGGCGATGTTGCTGGCGGTGGGCGCCGCCGTTTGGTTATTGCGCAGCAAGTTGCAGCCGTTGGGGGATCTGGTACGCCAGGCCGAAGCCTTGGGCGCCGGTGACTTGAGTGCACGCCTGAACGTGTCCAGCCATGACGAAATCGGTCAGTTGGCCCGCAGTTTCAACCAGATGGGCGAAGCGCTGTCGACCATGGTTTCGCACATTCGCAAGGCGGCCGAAGAGGTCAATAGCCGCGCCCAGGCGTTGTCGGGTTTATCCGGCGGAGCGTATGAAGGCATGGAGCAACAATCCGGCGAGATCACCAGCATGGCCGGCGCGGTGGAGGAGTTCAGCGCCACCTCGTTGAATATCGCCGACAACATGGGCAATACCGAACGCCTGGCCCAGGACAACGCCCAGCAAACCCGTATTGGGCGGACCTCGATGCAAGAGGCGTCGTCGTCCCTGGAGCACATCGCCACGGCGCTGAACAGCACGGCAGCGGTGATCAATACCTTGGGGCAGCGTTCCCAGGAAATTGGCGGGATTGTCGGCGTAATCACCTCGATTGCCGACCAGACCAACCTGTTGGCACTCAACGCTGCTATCGAGGCTGCCCGCGCGGGTGAGCAGGGTCGTGGCTTTGCGGTGGTGGCGGATGAAGTCCGTAATTTGGCATCGCGTACCCGTCAGGCTACCGACGAAATTTCCGGGATGATCCAGAGCATCCAGCAGGAAACCGGCAATGCCATCAGTACCATGGAGCAGGGCAACGTGCTGATGCAGGAAGGCCTGTCACGCAACGCTGACGTGGCGTCGGCGCTGGCACGGATCGACGAACAAAGCCGCTCGGCCGGCCAGCAGTTTGCGGCAATTACCACGGCGACTCAGGAACAAAGCAGCACGGCCACCTTGCTCAGCAGCAACCTGCAGAGCATTGCCCTGGCCAACAGCGAGCAGCGGGAAGTGGTGTCGAACCTGGCCGTTACCGCCAAGGAGCTTGAGACCTTGGCGGCAGGCTTGCGCCAGGAAGTGGATCGGTTTCGCTGATGGGCCCCATCGCGGCATAAATACCTACACACCTGACGCCATCGCCTGTAGATACCGTCTTGCCCGTCATCGGGCGGCGGTCCTGCGGCCCGCATCGCAGCCTCGTACCTCGGCAGCGGCTACAGAGAGCCAAGCCCCGGATCCACTCGCTTGCCAATGTCCTTGAGGCGCGCCAGTTGATCGACCATCCCGGGCGCTTCGTCCATGCTGGTGACGAAGGTCCACAGGTAGGTCATCACCGCATACACGTGACCGGCCTTGACCGCTGGTGACAGCGCCAACTGGCTGATGGCAACCACAAACAACAGCGCCGCCAGCGTGCCAAGAAGCAGGTACGCCACGGCCTCGCGATCTGACAGCCAGATCCGCAGGCGTGACAGCACGTGGTAGTGGCGCCGCAAGGTCGGCGCGCCAACCTTTTCCACCAGGCCGATTTCTTTCTCCAGGCGATTATTCAGGCGCTCATGCAGCTCCTGATTGCGTTGGGCAAAACGTGGCAATAACGCGACACACAGCACCAGTGCAGCCAGGCACGCCAGGCCGACCCACGGCTCAATCACGATCAACATCACCGCCGCACCAACAATCGACACCAACGCCGTGGCGATGATTGGCACGTGCTTTTCAAAGAAATCGACAAACTCCCGCGCCAGCACCACCCGTGCCGCAGCCTTCGATGTGCTGTGGTTCTGCAGGCGTTGGTTGAGAATCACCGGCACCGCAAGGTCGGCATAGATCCGTGTGAAAGTGCGGGTGTCCAGCGCCCGTCGCGCGGCTCCGACCACCCAGAACGCCATGACCACGGCGGCGTAGAACAGCGCGCTGGTGGCGTCACCCCGGATAATTGAATCCACCGCGAACCCGGCAAACAGCGGGTAGGCCAGCAGCAGTGCGTTCTCCAGCGCCACCAGCGACAACGTGCAGAACAGCTTGCCGGGGTAGGCTTTGGCAATCGCCTTGAGCGTCTGGCCGGCGGATTGTTGGCCGATTTTCTTGCTTTCTTCGATCAGGATTTGTGGTGTTGCGGATGACATGGGGTTCACCGAGGGCGTGATAGGCGCTAGTATTGAGCGACTGCTCAAGTATCCTTGAGCGATCGCTCAAAAAGCAAGTGCCGCTCATCTACCGGTGCCTGAAGGAAAAGCCTCATGTCGCGTATCGACCGTAAAGACCAGATCATTGCCGCCGCCCTGGAGCTGTTTCGCAGCAAGGGTTTCGCCGATGTTTCCACCCGCGACCTGGCAGACCACGCCGGGCTGTCCCGCAGCCATGTCTATCACTACTTCAGCGACTGGAAAGAATTGCGCCGCGAAGCGTTTGTGCGGTTTGCCAATGAGCAATTGGATGAAGTGCGCGCGCCCTTGGCGGACGCGCCGCCCCTCGACGCGCTGCTGGGGTTTTTGCACGATTGTCTGCCTGGTGCCGCCGATGCCGGTTGGGCGTTGTGGCTGGATGCCTGGGACGAGGCGATGCACGACCCGGAATTGGCCCAGGCGTATCTGGAGATCAACGCCCAGTGGCAAGCCATGCTCGCCGAGGTGATCGAGCGCGGTGTTGGTGCTGGGGTATTCCGTTGCGACTCGCCCACACGCGCTGCCCGTCAGCTCTTTGCCGTCACGATGGGGTATGTCGATGACCTGTTGCTCAAACCGTCCGCTGAATCGGCAGAAGCGGTACTGGATGAGGTAATGGAGGTAGCAACGCTGCTTCTGGATTTGCCCAAGGATCTTTAGCCGACTGCCGCTGGCCGGTACTGCAACGCTTCTGCCAAATGGTGGCGAGCGATGCCTTCTGTTTGCTCGAGGTCCGCCAGGGTGCGCGCCACCTTGAGCAACCGATGCGCTGCCCGCAGCGACAAGGTCAACCGCTCGCAGGCGGTCTCCAGCCAGCCTTCATCGACCTTCGACAACGTGCAGTGCTTGCGTAGCCCCGGCAGGTCGAGAAAGGCATTGGCGCAGCCCTGGCGCTGTTGCTGGCAATCTCTGGCCTGGGCGACGAGGACAGAAGCGCTGGCGGTGTCGTCGCCGGTTTGTGGGCCGGGGTTCAGAGCGGTGCTTTCCCGCGCAACGGTGACGTGCAGGTCAATCCGGTCCAGCAAGGGGCCCGAGAGTTTATTGCGATAGCGCTGGATCTGTTCCGGCGTGCAACGGCAGCGCCCGCTTGGCTCGCCCATGTAGCCGCAAGGGCAAGGATTCATTGCCGCTACCAGTTGAAAGCGCGCCGGGAAACTTACTCGATCGCGGGCGCGGGAGATGACGATATGGCCCGACTCCAGCGGCTCGCGCAGTACCTCAAGCACCTTGCGATCAAACTCGGGCAGTTCGTCGAGAAACAATACGCCGTGATGGGCGAGGGTGATCTCTCCCGGCTGTGGTTTCGAGCCGCCACCCACCAACGCCGGTCCTGAGGCCGAATGGTGCGGCTGGCGAAATGGCCGGTGCGGCCAATGGCTCAACGGCGCCAGGCTGACCACCGACTGAATCGCTGCCACCTCCAGCGCTTCCTGCTCGCTCAAGGGCGGCAGCAATCCCGGCAGACGGCTGGCCAGCAAGGTTTTCCCGGTGCCAGGCGGTCCGCTGAGCAGCAGGTTGTGGGCGCCTGCTGCCGCAATCAGCAGCGCTCGCTTGGCGGCCAGTTGGCCTTGCACTTCGCTCAGATCAGGGTAGGGCTTGTTCAGGTACATCAACCCACTGGAAACAAACGGCTCAATCGGCACCTGCCCGTTCAGGTGCGCCACCACTTGCAGCAGATGGTCCACCGCGATCACCTTCAGGCCTGACGCGAGGCACGCCTCCTCGGCATTGGCGCTGGGCACTATCAAGGTGCGCCCGGCCTTGCGTGCGGCCAACGCTGCGGGCAGCACGCCTTTTACCGCGCGTACTTCGCCGGACAGTGCCAGTTCGCCAAGGCATTCCACGTCATCGAGCATCAGCGCCGGCACCTGCACACTGGCCGCGAGAATCCCCAAGGCAATCGCCAGATCAAAGCGCCCGCCGTCCTTGGGCAGGTCGGCGGGCGCGAGGTTGAGGGTGATACGGCGGGCGGGGTATTGCAGCGCAGAATTGAGAATGGCACTACGCACGCGGTCCTTGCTTTCCTTGACCGCTGTTTCCGGCAAACCCACCAACGTCAGGGATGGCAAACCGTTGGCCATGTGCACCTCGACGGTGACGGCAGGCGCTTCAACGCCCACCTGGGCGCGGCTATGGACGATGGCGAGGGACATGCTCGTTCCTTGAATGAAGGGCCGCTTCCTGCGGTTGTTCAAGGGTAGTCGAGGCGGGGCGAAGCGCGACGGGGGAGATTTTGCAGAACGTATCAGAAGGGCGATGCAGAGCAAATGTGGGAGCTGGCTTGCCTGCGATAGCGGTTTACCCGTTAGCGATGTGCTGCCTGACCCGCCGCCATCGCAGGCAAGCCAGCTCCCACAGTTTGATTGAGTGATGCCATGGGTTATTCGGCGGTTGGGGTCAACCGCGCTTCCAGCTCCGCCACCTTGGCTTCAAGGCTCTCCAACCGCGCACGAGTGCGTGCAAGTACCACCATCTGGCTATCAAATTCTTCCCGGCTTACCAGGTCCAGTTTGCTGAAGCCACTTTGCAGCAGTGCCTTGAACTGGCTTTCGATTTCATTGCGGGGCAGTGGGGTGTCGCCGCTGAACAGGCGGGAGGCGTGGCCACTCAGGGCGTCGAGGAGGTCTTTGGGCGCGAGCATGGGAAATATTCCGGAAAAACGGTTGGCCAGCAGTGTATCACGCAGCCTCTATAGTCTTTTCCAGGGCGGGCGACGCACGCTTTTCGCGCATGAGGCCGGGCGTCGGCGCACTGTTTTCGTGCGTATCGCTGCAGCTGTTGAGCCCCACAGGTGGGCATGAGTGGGCAAAGGATTGATTTCAGTGATTTTTACGGAGCTGGCAAGGTTTCTGCTTAGACGATCATGACCCATGCACTGATGCAGTCGCTGTGACGAATGCAGTGCGCCTTTGGTCCGGAGTACAGCTTGCGTCACCAGTGGTTAGCTCGCGTCGCAATGGCATTTGTCAGGACGACGAAGCGTTACAAAGCCAGGCACTGCGCTTAGACTTGAGACGGGTTTGTTTTCCTGGGGCAAGTCCACCAATTCGGGAGAGAGTTTTCATGAAGCTAGTCACTGCCATCATCAAGCCGTTCAAGTTGGACGATGTACGCGAGTCACTGTCCGAGATCGGCGTGCAGGGCATTACCGTTACTGAGGTCAAAGGCTTCGGTCGGCAGAAGGGTCATACCGAGCTGTATCGCGGCGCGGAATACGTGGTCGATTTCCTGCCAAAGGTGAAGATTGATGTCGCCATTGACGACAAGGATCTTGACCGGGTTATCGAAGCGATAACCAAGGCCGCCAACACCGGCAAGATCGGTGACGGCAAGATCTTCGTGGTCAATCTGGAACAGGCTATTCGCATCCGTACCGGCGAAACCGATACCGACGCAATCTAAGCCGCCAAACCCCCAACGCCCCAGGAGAAAACAATATGACTCTGCGCAAATTCGCAGGGCTAGGAGCCCTGTTGTCCATCGTAATGCCCAGCCTGGCTATGGCGGCAGACGAAGTGGCGGCTCCAGTCCTCAATTCCGGCGACACGGCGTGGATGTTGACATCCACCGCGCTGGTGCTATTCATGACCATTCCGGGCCTGGCGCTGTTCTACGGCGGCATGGTTCGTTCGAAAAACATTCTTTCCGTGATGATGCAGTGCTTCGCCATCACCGGCCTGATCACCATCTTGTGGTTCGTCTACGGCTACAGCATGGCGTTCGATACCACCGGTATGGAAGCAGGCGTCGTCAACTTCAACTCGTTTGTCGGCGGCTTGTCCAAGCTGTTCCTCTCGGGTGTGACCCCGGCCAGCATCACCGGCCCGGCGGCGCTGTTCCCTGAAGCGGTGTTCGTCACCTTCCAGATGACTTTCGCCATCATCACTCCGGCGCTGATCGTCGGTGCCTTCGCCGAGCGGATGAAGTTCTCCGCGATGCTGATCTTCATGGCTGTCTGGTTCACCCTGGTCTACGCGCCGATTGCCCACATGGTGTGGGGCGGTCCGGGTTCGTTGCTGGGCGACTGGGGCGTGCTGGACTTTGCAGGCGGCACCGTGGTGCACATCAACGCCGGTGTTGCCGGTTTGGTAGCGTGCATCGTGCTCGGCAAGCGTAAAGGCTTCCCGACCACGCCAATGGCGCCGCACAACCTTGGTTACACTTTGGTCGGTGCGGCCATGTTGTGGGTCGGCTGGTTCGGCTTCAACGCCGGCTCCGCTGCTGCGGCCAATGGCACCGCGGGCATGGCGATGCTGGTCACCCAGATTGCCACCGCTGCTGCGGCGTTGGGCTGGATGTTCGCCGAGTGGATCACCCACGGTAAGCCAAGTGCCTTGGGGATCGCCTCGGGTGTGGTCGCCGGCCTCGTGGCAATCACGCCAGCCGCTGGCACCGTCGGCCCGATGGGTGCTTTGGTGATCGGCTTGGTTGCCGGTGTGCTCTGCTTCTTCTGCGCCACCAGCCTCAAGCGCAAGCTGGGTTACGACGACTCCCTGGATGCCTTCGGCGTGCACGGTATCGGCGGCATCGTCGGCGCCATCCTCACCGGTGTGTTCGCAGCACCGGCCCTGGGCGGCTTTGGCACCGTGACTGACGTTGCGGCGCAGGTCTGGATCCAGGCCAAAGGTGTTGGCTTTACAGTGATCTACACCGCGATTGTGACCTTCGTCATCCTCAAGGTGCTGGACATGGTCATGGGTCTGCGTGTGACCGAAGAGGAAGAGGCTGTCGGCCTCGATCTGGCACAACACAACGAGCGCGGCTACAACTTGTAAGTACGCGAAAAAAAGATGCCCGGCTTGCCGGGCATTTTTTTGTCTGGCGTTTGTCTGCGGTTAAAGGTGTACGGGTTTTTCTCCTGACTTTGTGATGGGATCCACAAGGCACTTTTCAGTGTGCGAATGTCTTACAGCCATGTAGGCGTATTCGGCACTTTGTTTTTTCCCTGAGCGCGCTAGAATGCGCGCCGATGTGCGGAGAACTGTATGTGGCAACAGACCCTGATTACCCTGCGGGCCAAGCCCCGGGGCTTTCATCTGGTGACGGACGAGTTGCTCGCCGGCTTGCCTGAGTTGAAGGCCTGTCGGGTGGGCCTGTTGCATTTGTGGCTGCAGCACACCTCGGCCTCGTTGACCATCAACGAGAATGCCGATCCGGCGGTTCGTCGTGACTTCGAACGTTTTTTCAATGCGCTGGTGCCGCAAGGCACGGCGGGATATGAACACAACGACGAAGGTCCCGATGATCTGCCGGCGCACTTCAAGGCCAGTCTCCTGGGCTGCCAGCTGAGTTTGCCGGTCAAGGCCGGCCGCTTGGCAATGGGGACCTGGCAAGGTGTTTATCTGGGCGAGCACCGTGATCATGGCGGTGCTCGTAAAGTCCTCGCCACCTTGCACGGTGATGAGGCATAAGCCACTGGTTATCCGGTGGATGTTGATTTTTTCTCAGCGGCCTTCGACAGACGGCGAAGCTGGGCTATAACTAATCTGCTTTTCGCAAGTCATGAGGTAGAACATGAGCGACGATGATCTGGAAAACGACGACCTCGAAGTAGGCGACGAAGACGAAGCTGAAGAAGGTCTTGAGGCGGCTGCCGAAGACGTGGCTGACGACGACGGTGGCGATGATGCACCGGCCCCGGCTGCCAAGGGCAAGGCCAAGGCCGCTGTTTCGGTTGACGAACTGCCGAGCGTAGAAGCCAAGAACAAAGAGCGCGATGCGCTGGCCCGTGCGATGGAAGAATTCCTCGCTAAAGGCGGCAAAGTGCAGGAAGTCGAGGCCAACGTGGTGGCAGATCCACCGAAGAAGCCGGATAACAAGTACGGCAGCCGTCCTATCTAAGGTCGGTTACTTGCTTGCTGAAAAAGCCCGCCGTCGCTGCGGGCTTTTTCATGGGTGAAACAAAATGGCAGGGTTGTCGTTATTCCGCGTGGGAGCTGGCTTGCCTGCGATGGGGGTGTATCAGCTAGCGGTGTGCGGCCTGACCCACCGCCATCGCAGGCAAGCCAGCTCCCACAAAGGGTTTGGTGTTATTCCCAGCGAGTAAGTAGGCCCGGCAACTCAGTCAGGCTGCGAATCTCCGCATCTGGCCGCTTATCCGCCTCCCAGACCTTGCCCGCCGGGTTGAACCATACTGCCCGAAGCCCCGCCTGCTGGGCTCCGGCGATGTCATCGCCTGGATGATCGCCAATGTGCACGGCCGCGCTGGCATCTACTCCGCCGCGCTGCAGCGCTTCCTGAAACAACCGTGCATCCGGCTTGGCGATGCCGATGTCTTCGGCGCGCAGGGCAAAGTGGAAATAGTCTGCCAGGCCTACGCGCTGCACGTCGGCATTGCCGTTGGTGATGACGCCCAGCAGGTAGCGGCGACGCAGCGCTTGCAGCATGGGTTCGGCTTCGGGAAAGATCGTGAGCTGGTGCCGGGCGTGGAGAAAGGCTTCGAAGCACACATCGGCCATTTCCGTGGCTTCTGGCTGTGGGTAGCCCGCCTCTTCAAAGGCGTGCATCAGCACTCGATGACGCAACACGCTGATGCGGTACTTGAGTTCGGGATGGCGTTGCAGCACTTGCTGACGAAGGCTGGCAAACTGCTCCAGCGGCAACTCACCCACCTGTGGCGCGTGGGTGGCCAGCCATTCGCGCATCGACGCTTCGGCATTGATGATGACAGGCACGTTATCCCAGAGCGTATCGTCCAGGTCGAAGGTGATCAGCTTGATACTCATGAGTCGCTGCCTTTGATGCGTTTGGCCCGTGGGTGGGCGCTGTCGTACACCGTCGCCAGGTGCTGGAAGTCCAGGTGGGTGTAGATCTGGGTGGTCTTGATGTCGGAGTGACCGAGCAATTCCTGCACCGCTCGCAAGTCCTGGGAGGACTCCAGTAAGTGACTCGCAAAGGAGTGCCTGAGCATGTGCGGATGCAGGTTTTGCCCCAGCTCACGTGCACCGGCGGCCTTGACCCGCAATTGGATGGCCCGCGGCCCCAGGCGCCGGCCTTGCTGGCTGACAAACACCGCGTCATCCGACGGATTGCTCAGGGCCCGTAGCGGCAACCATACCTGCAAGGCTTCCCGGGCTTTTTTGCCGACCGGCAACACGCGGGTCTTGCTGCCTTTGCCGAGCACCTGTATCAGACCATCCGCCAGGTCCAGTTGATCAAGGTTGAGACTGGTCAGTTCTGACAGGCGCAGCCCCGAGGAATAGAACAGCTCAAGGATGGCTTGGTCGCGGTGGGCCAGGAAATCGTCCTCCACCGCACCTTCCAGCAGCTGCAGGGCGCGATCGGTGTCCAGGGTCTTGGGCAGGCGTCGCTCGCCCTTGGGCGGGGCCAAGCCGTTGGCCGGGTCGTGGTCGCACAGGCCTTCGCGGTTCAGGTAGTGATAAAGGCCACGCACCGCTGACAGCAGGCGCGCCAGGCTGCGGGAGGATTGGCCTTGCTGGTGCAGGCGGGCGATCAGGCTGCGCAGGCCCTGAATATCCAGGGCCTTCCAGCTGCCGATCTGTTGCTTCTCGCAAAACGCCAGGACCTTGTTCAGGTCCCGTCGATAGGCGTCCAGCGTATGAGGAGACACCTGGCGCTCGCTGCGCAGGTGAGCGCAGTAGGCGTCCAGTTGTCGTTCCATGGCTAGCGTACCGCGCGCAGGGCTGTGGTGAAGCGCGGCAGGACGCGGCCCAGGACTTCAGCGATGTAGCCCAAAAACAGCGTACCCACCGAGCTCTTGTAGTGCTGCGGGTCACGGCTGGCGATGGCCAGGACACCGTGCAGGCCTTGATGGCTGAGGGCGACCACGGCCGTAGAACCGATCTGCTTGCGCTGTTCTTCGCCAAACAGGAAGTCCAGCTCATGCTCGCGCAAGGTGCCGCTGATGGTCTTGCCTTCGGACAACAGGCCGCCAATGGCGGTTTGTGCGTCGCTGCCGCTGACCCAGCGACCTACCGGCATGGGCTTGTCACTGAACATGATCAGGCTGACAAAGGGCACCTGGAAGTCCTGGCGCAGGCTGTCTTCGACCGCAATCACCGCATCTTCCAGGGTAGCGGCATCCATCAGGCTGAGGATCAGGCGACGGGTCTTGTCGAACAGGCGATCGTTGTCGCGAGCGACGTCCATCAACTGCGAGAGCCGGTGGCGCATTTCGATATTGCGCTCGCGCAGGATCTTCATCTGCCGCTCCACCAGCGATACGGTGTCACCACGCTGATGGGGGATGCGCATGGCCGGCAGCAGTTCTTCATGCTCGACGAAGAAGTCCGGATTAGCCTCCAGGTAAGCGGCGACGGCCGCTGCCTCCAGGCTTTCGGAAGGGGATTCGTCGGGCGTTGGCGTAGGCACCTGGGGCTTATCGGTCATTGGATTGGCTCTCTCATAGACGGACCTGTCCTTCGTATACGCGCATGGCCGGGCCGGTCATCATCACCGGTTGGCCCGGGCCTGCCCACTCGATGGACAGGCGTCCGCCGGGCAGGTCGATCAATAGCGGCGAATCCATCCACCCCTGGCTGATCGCGGCCACGGCCGCGGCGCAAGCACCGGTGCCGCACGCCTGGGTTTCCCCGGCACCGCGTTCCCAAACGCGCAACTGCGCACGAGAACGGTCGATGACCTGCAGAAACCCGACGTTGACCCGTGCCGGAAAGCGCGGGTGGTGTTCGATTTTCGGCCCCAGTTCATGGACCGGCGCGTTGTTGATGTCGTTGACCCGTAGCACCGCATGGGGGTTGCCCATGGACACGGCGGCCAGTTCGACAGTCTTGCCGTCTACCTCCACCGGGTAGCTCAGCGCTTGCTCGTCAGCCTGGAACGGAATATCCGCCGGGACCAGCCGAGGCGCGCCCATATTGACGCTGATCTGGCCGTCGCTGCGGATATCCAGCTCGATGATGCCGCTCTTGGTCTCGACACGAATCTGCCGCTTGGCGGTCAGGCGCTTGTCCAGGACAAAGCGGGCGAAGCAGCGGGCACCGTTGCCACACTGTTCCACTTCGGAGCCGTCGGAGTTGAAGATCCGGTAACGGAAATCCACTTCCGGGTTGCTTGGGGCTTCGACCAGCAGCAATTGGTCGAAGCCAACACCGGTGTGACGGTCGCCCCACAGCTTGGCGTGCTTGGGCAGGATATGCGCGTGCTGGCTGACCAGGTCGAGGACCATGAAATCATTGCCCAGCCCGTGCATCTTGGTAAAACGCAGCAGCATGGTCTTACTCCGGCAGCAGGCTTTCGCCAGCATACAACTCGGCTACCGTCTCGCGGCGACGCACTTCAAACGCTTGATCACCGTCCACCAGCACCTCGGCGGTACGACCGCGGGTGTTGTAGTTGGAACTCATGACAAACCCATAGGCACCGGCTGAATGCACGGCCAGCAGATCGCCTTCTTCCAGGGCCAACTGACGTTCCTTGGCCAGGAAGTCGCCGGTCTCGCAGATCGGGCCGACGATGTCGTAGTCGCGGCCGGCACCGTCACGCGGGCGCACGGCAGTGACATTCATCCAGGCCTGGTACAGCGCTGGCCGGATCAGGTCGTTCATCGCCGCGTCGACGATGGCGAAATCCTTGTGCTCGGTGTGCTTGAGGTACTCGACCTGGGTCAGCAACACGCCGGCATTGGCAACGATATAGCGGCCTGGCTCGAACATCAGCGTCAGTTCGCGGCCTTCGGTACGCTCGCGCACGGCCTTGATGTAATCGCTCACCAGTGGCGGCTCTTCATCGCGATAACGTACACCGACACCACCACCGAGGTCGATGTGGTGCAGGTAGATGCCGCACTCGCCAAGACGGTCGATCAGCGCCAGCAGGCGGTCGAGGGCATCGAGGAACGGTGGCAGGCTGGTCAGTTGCGAGCCGATATGGCAGTCGACACCCAATACTTCCAGGTTCGGCAACTGGGCGGCGCGGATGTAGACGTCTTCGGCGTCAGCGATAGCGATGCCGAACTTGTTTTCTTTGAGGCCGGTGGAGATGTACGGGTGAGTGCCCGCATCGACGTCCGGGTTGACCCGCAGGGAGATCGGCGCGCGAACACCCAGCTCGGCCGCGACGATTTGCAGGCGCTCCAGCTCGTCGGTGGACTCGACGTTGAAGCAATGCACGCCGACTTCCAGCGCACGGCGCATGTCTTCGCGGGTCTTGCCGACGCCGGAGAACACGATCTTGTCCGCTTTACCGCCAGCTGCCAGCACACGCTCCAGTTCGCCTCGGGACACGATGTCGAAACCGGCGCCCAGACGCGCCAGGACATTGAGCACGCCCAGGTTGGAGTTGGCTTTTACTGCGTAGCACACCAGGCTTGGCGTGCCTTCCAGCGCATCGGCAAAGGAGCGGTATTGCGCTTCGATGTGGGCACGGGAGTACACGTAGGTCGGGGTGCCAAAGCGCTCGGCAATGGCGGACAGCGCGACACCTTCCGCGAACAGCTCGCCGTCCCGGTAGTTAAAAGCGTCCATGGTGTTCCCTTAGAAGGTGTCGTTCTTGTGCGCTTTGGTTTGCGACGATTGCGCCTGCTCATTTGGATCTTTGCTGTCATCCGGCAGGTACAGCGGGCCCTTTTGACCACAGGCACTAACGAGGCAAGCGACCGCGACGAGCGCAGCAAGGGACGAGATCAGGCGCTTCATGGCGAAATCCTTGAATATGCATTAATTGCGCCCGAGTATACCGACCACCCGCCAGCTTGCCTATGCGCCGGGATACCCGTCCGGCGGGGCTTTGCCGAGATTGTCGCGATTAGGCTTACGGTAATTGAGGATATTTCACGCGGCTGCGGGTAATGAAATCAGTATCCTTTGCAATCATGATGGTGCGTCCGTATTGTGCGGCGCTTGAGCGAGACCAGACACTTTTCGAGGTTCCCACAATGAGTTTGACCGAAGCCCGTTTTCACGACCTGGTGGATGCGACCCAGCAAGCGCTGGAGGATATTTTCGACGAGAGCGGTCTGGATGTGGACCTGGAGAACTCGGCCGGTGTGCTGAGCGTCAAATTCGAAAACGGCACCCAACTGATTTTCAGCCGCCAGGAGCCTCTGCGTCAGCTATGGCTGGCGGCGCGCTCCGGTGGTTTTCACTTCGACTACGATGAAGAGGAAAATCGCTGGGCCCACGACACGAGCGATGAGCTGCTGAGCGAAATGCTCGGTCGCCTGACCAAGGAACAGGCCGGCGTCGAGCTGGACTTCGACGAGATCTGATCGTGACACAGCCCGTTTCCGTACGCCCGCCCAAGCCGCTGTTCAGTAATGTCAGCCCGGCGGTGCCGTCACCTTGTATCAGTTTATGTCGGCTGGATGAGCAGAAAGTCTGCCTCGGCTGCTTCCGCCATGTGGAAGACATCCGCGAATGGCGTTCTGCCGACGATCAGCGGCGGCGGGTGATCGTCGCCCAGGCTGAGCAGCGCAAGGCCTGCTCCTGACCCTGGCTTGTTTATTTATTGCGCTGTGGTAGTGTCCGGGTACACCTCAACTCATCGAGGTCCGTGAGAACCCCGCCTTTTCCTGGCGGGGTTTTGCTTTTTTGTGCAGAAAAAAGGAGTCTGCCTGAATCATGACCGCACCTTCCATCATCCTCACCCGTCTCGACGTGCAGCGTCTTGAGCAACTGATTGACCGTGTAGGCGAGGACTCGCCGGGCGTTGAAGCCCTGCAACACGAACTTGACCGCGCCGAAGAAGTGGTTGGCCACGATGAGGTGCCTGCAACGGTCGTGACCATGAACTCCAGCGTGCATTGCCGTGAGCAAGGCAGTGGCAAGGACTATCACCTGACCCTGGTTTACCCCAAGGACGCGAATGCCGATCAAGGCAAAATCTCGATCCTGGCCCCGGTCGGCAGCGCGTTGCTGGGCCTGCAAGTCGGTCAGCACATTGATTGGCCGGCGCCTGGCGGCAAGACCCTCAAGCTGGAACTGCTCAGTGTCGAAGCCCAGCCCAAAGACGGCGGCGCCTTCACCCTCTAAATCTGGTTCAGCGCCTGATTGAGCGCCTGCTCCAGCTCGGCCTTGTAGCGCAGGTACAGATTGCTCGGGCTTTGAACATCACCGAGCAGGCCGGACAGGTCCAGGTCGGTGATGTAGCAACGGTAACGTTCAGTCTCCCGGCGTTGCCCGACGATCTCTTGAGCGACCACTGCAAATAGCTGGTCGCCAAATTCCAACTCGCAAAACTCCCGCTGATTGCAGTACAAGGTGATGCTCACCTGACCCGGTGCGCCTTTGCCGATGATCGCCTGCACGTCATAAAACGGTTTGTTGGCCAGGGTCTGCGGTGCGGAGCGCGGTTCGGCCCGGCGCGCGCGGCCGCTGCCTGATGGCAATAGCTGGTAGTACAACGTTTGCACCGCACCCAGCGGTTGTTGCGGGTCCAGAGTGGACAGCGCGTCGCGGCGGTAGATGATCGACTGCAGGAAGCGTTGCAACGGCACCAGCAGGCTTTGCTCGTCGTGAAACGGCAGGCGCTGTTGCCAGAGGGCGTTGAATTCGTCGAGGACGTACAGCTCGGCGAAGGCGTCGTTGATTCGGTAGAACACCTGCACACAGTTGGGCAGGCCCATGGGCAGCAGCAACGCCAAGTCATGGTCTTCCAGGGCCATGGCGTCCAGGTGCAACGGGCTGTAGCTGGCCAACTCCTCGCTGAGGTAGCCGATCAATGCCTGTTGGCTGGCCAAGGACACATGATTGACTTGCCCCGGCGCCAATTCCATCACGTGATAGTGCTGCTGCACCTGAAGCAGGTAGCGATGATTGAGTTGGCCGAGCAGCAGGTTTTGCGCGGTATCGAAAACTTCTTCCACCCGCTGGGCAATGAATTGCGCGCGGTTATGACAGAAGCAGCGCACCCGTAGCCTTGGGAGTTGATTGGGCGGCAGTTGGTTCAAGTAGTCCCGCAGGCAATCGAGCAGTGCATGGGGGCCGTCATAGCGGCTGACCATCACCTCGTTCCAACTGTTGACGGTAACCTGGTCCAGGGTCAACACCAGGTTTTCCCGCACGCCCGCATAACTCAAGGAGTCGGTGCGTTCGGTGGTCATCAGGATGTTCAGGTCACGATGGTGCTTGAGCGGGTCGATGCCGACATTGACCAGCAGCAGTACTTCGTTGGGCACCGCCGTGCGCAGCAGGTGTTCTTCGTCGACGCTCGCCAGGGGTAGGGCGATGGTCTGTTGCAGGCTGCCCAGCAGGTTGAACAGCTCGAATTCGGTCATATCGCTGGTGCCTGGGTGCAAGGCCAGGCGGGTGCTGCTGTCGATCACGCCGTTGCGGTGGCACCAGGTGAGCATTTCCAGCAGGTCGCGGCTGCGCTTGATCGGCGCGAAGTGCTCCCATTCCAGGGCATTCAAGCTGCCGTTGTACAGGCCCCAATGATGTTGGCCCGGCTCCTTGCGATTGGGCGAGTGGACCAGGGTCAGGGTGTCTTCCGCCAGATCTGGGGCAATCCCGGGATTGATGAACTCGATCTTGCCGGCCTTGCGTTCGAAAGCGGCGTACAAACGCCGACCGAGTACGTTGAGGTCGCGTTTGTTGATCAGGCTGACGGTCTGTTCGGTGCGGGCGAACTGGGTCAGGAAGCGATAGCTGTAATTGAGTTCGTTGACCAGGGCGCGGCGTTCGGAAGCGACCTGGCGGACTTTCCACTGGCTGCGGCTGTCGAGGAGGGCCAGTTGTCGTTGATCCCAGCCCCACTCGTTGGCCAGCCGCTCAAGCAGCAGGCGTTGCCAGCCTGACGACCGTTGGCCGGCGCTGAGTTTGCGGTTCACCTTCAGGTACAGGCTGCGTCGCACCAGTTCCAGGCGCTCCGGCTCGTGACGGGCGTTGAGGTGTTCCTCGATACGTCGGTAGACCACGATATAGGGGTCCAGCTCATCCAGGTCCACTTGGTTGGCGAACACCGCACGCTTGAAGCGCAGGCTCAGGCATTGCACGTTCGGGTGTTCGCTGGCGTAGACCTCGGTGAGCAGCAGTTTGAGTACTGACTTGTACGGGGACTCGATGCCCTTGAACAACTGCCACAGGCCTGCCCCGATAAATTCCCCGGGCGGGATGTGGGCCAGGTGGCCCAGGTCGAGGGTTTCATCGGCAGGAATAAAACGTTTGGAAATCAGCGCGTGAGTGAATTCGGCGTAACGGGTTTCCTCGTAGACCGGAACCAACCACCAGATCGGCGTGCGCCCGGCCAGCCAGATGGCGGTGCGATAGAACTCGTCCAGCAGCAGATAGTGCTGGGTGGTGCCGCAGTCGTCGGAACTGAGCTGGGTGTCGCGCTCGCCCAGGACAAACCGGGTGGGTTCAATCAGAAAAAAATGCGCTTCGGCACCCATGGTCAGGGCCCAGGCTTCCAGCAACTGGCATTTTTTGCGCAGTTCGGCCAGTTCGCTCTCGCTCAGGTCGGGGGCATGGCAGACCCACACGTCCATATCACTTTGATCCGCTTGGGCCAGGGTGCCCAGGCTGCCCATCAGAAACAGGCCATGAATCGGTCGTGGGGGGTTGCCGTGGCGGGCTTTGTAGGAGAACGAACGAGTCAGGCGCTGGGCTTCGGCCAGCACCGGAGCGTCGGGTTCGAAGTTAGACAGCCCGGCCGGTGTGCTGCCCGAAACGTAGCCAGGCAACAACGGGTGGTTGACGTGAAAAAACAACGGCAGCAGGGTCAGCACGCTCTGTTGGCGTGGGGTCAGCCCCTCGATGGCCCGGGCGATACGTCCTTCATTCAGAGCCAGAAACCGCGCACGCAGCTGGGCCAGCACCTTGCGGTCGATGCCTTCGTCCAGGTCGGGGCGGATTTCATGGGTGCGGGTCATGTGGAACTCGGTGGCTCGCAGGGCCCGACGTGGGCAGCCGTGTGGGAGTTTACAGTCAGTAGCGTAGGACGTTTAAGCGGAATTTGTTTTTGACGTCAGGATTTTATCGCAGGCGCAGGAATGCCCGCGGAATCCGTGAAAAGAGGATCCCGTGGGCGATGCGTGGTATCAGGCGGCTTCTTTGGTATTGCTGATGGTAAGAATGGTCAGCAGGCCCTGGGCCTGTTCTGCTGCGTCCCGGCCAAGGCTGGTCAGGTAGCCCCCGTCTGGCTGGTCGATCAATTTTTTATCGAACAGGCGTCTGGCAGCGGCAATGGCAGAAGGTGCGGCGGTCTGATGAACTTTCAGACCTTCCTGGGAGCTGCCCAGGTTGAAGAGTGCAAGGATTTCCAGTTCGGCAACCAACTCAGGGGTATACGACATAAGGACTCCAGACTTTCTAGGAATTTTTAGGCGTTAGCAGCCATAAGGTGAACGCACTTGGGCGAGCTGTCCAGCAGGAAGTCGTGGAGTGTTGACATGGCGCAGGGTGAACGCAAACGGTGCGGTCACGAGGATCCAGGGTGGGAGCTGGCTTGCCTGCGATAGCGGTGTGTCAGGCGGCTGTAATATTGGCCGCGCCGGCGTCATCGCAGGCAAGCCAGCTCCCACATGGATCAATGTTTGGCCGCAATTATCTTTCAGGCGGCAATTCTGGCAGTGCGCGCAAGGCCGTTTCATACCATTCGGTATTGAAAGCGCGGTCTTCCTCAAGCAGGGCATCAATCTCGACGGCAAGCACATGGGCCATCATCTGCAGGATATCTTCACGCTCATACCCCACCAGGGTCAGCTTGTTGAACGTAGCTTTGGCGGCGGGCGGGTTGTCGCTTTCGATCTGGTTTTCGATCGCTTCAATCAAGGTGGTCTCGGCGAACTCTTCTTCGTCGTTGTCGATATCGGTTGGCTCGCTCATGGCAGGCTCCTGAAGGAAAGGGCGCCAGTCTACCTCCATTCAGTCGGGTGATGCTGCTGGTCAGGTGCGCCTGGACGTTCTATAACAAGTGCTGCCAACCCCGTACACGGCCTGGAGGCTTTGTGATGCTCAAGCTTTATGGATTTTCGGTCAGCAACTACTACAACATGGTCAAGCTGGCGCTGCTGGAGAAAGGGCTGCCCTTCGAAGAGGTGCCTTTCTACGCCGGCCAAACCCCTGAAGCTCTGGCTGTAAGCCCCCGTGGCAAGGTGCCGGTGTTGGGTGTTGCGCAAGGCTTTATCAATGAAACCAGCGTGATCCTCGAGTACATCGAGCAGACTCAGTCGGGGCCTGCGCTATTACCCGGTGACCCGTTCCAGCGGGCGCAAGTGTTGGCGTTGTGCCGGGAGATCGAGTTGTATATCGAGCTGCCAGCTCGGGCCTGTTTTGCCGAAGCGTTCTTTGGCATGCCGGTACCGGAGGCGATCAAGGAAAAATCCAAGGCTGAGTTGCTGCTGGGGATTGCTTCGTTGGGGCGCCATGGACAGTTTGCGCCTTATGTGGCGGGAGACAGCTTCACGATTGCGGATCTGTACTTCATGTACAGCGTAAACCTCGCCAGCGCCGTGGGTGAGAAGCTGTTCGGCCTGGATCTCTTGGCTGAGTTGCCAGCGCTCAAGGCACTGCTGGAGCGCCTGCATGCGTTGCCCAATGCCCAGCGAGTGGCGGCGGACAGGGAAGCGGCAATGCCGGCGTTCATGGCGATGATTGCGGTGAAGAAGTAGAGCTTGGGTGCCTGTGATGACGCCTTCGCGAGCAAGCCAGCTCCCACATTCCTGTGGGAGCTGCGGTGCGACGATTCGACTTGCCTGCGATGCTTTTAGCGGCTGGCGAGCAATTCCTGGCCACGGGCCACGGCTGCCTTCACCTGCGCCGGCGCAGTACCGCCGATATGGTTACGGGCATTCACCGAACCTTCCAGGGTCAGCACCGCAAACACGTCCTGCTCGATCTGGTCGCTGAACCGACGCAGTTCTTCCAGGCTCATTTCCGCCAGGTCCTTGCCGGTGTCCACACCGTATTTCACGGCGTGACCGACGATTTCGTGGCAATCACGGAACGGCAGGCCACGGCGTACCAGGTAATCGGCCAGGTCGGTGGCGGTGGAGAAGCCACGCAGGGCCGCTTCACGCATGATGGCGTGCTTGGGCTTGATCGCCGGGATCATGTCGGCAAAGGCCCGTAGCGAGTCGCGCAGGGTATCGGCGGCGTCGAACAGTGGTTCCTTGTCTTCCTGATTGTCCTTGTTGTAGGCCAGCGGCTGGCCTTTCATCAGGGTCAGCAGGCCCATCAGCGCACCGAATACCCGGCCGCTCTTGCCGCGCACCAGCTCTGGCACGTCGGGGTTTTTCTTTTGCGGCATGATCGAGCTGCCGGTGCAGAAACGGTCCGGCAGGTCGATGAACTGGAATTGCGCGCTGGTCCACAGCACCAGCTCTTCGGAGAAACGCGACAAGTGCATCATCGCGATGCTGGCCGCAGCGCAGAATTCGATGGCGAAGTCACGGTCTGACACGCCATCCAGCGAGTTGCCGCCAACGGCGTCGAAACCCAGCAGTTGTGCGGTGTATTCGCGGTCGATCGGGTAGGTGGTGCCCGCCAGCGCGGCGCTGCCCAAAGGCATGCGGTTGGCGCGCTTGCGGCAGTCCACCAGGCGCTCGTAGTCGCGGCTGAGCATTTCGAACCAGGCCAGCAAGTGGTGGCCGAAGGTCACTGGCTGGGCAGTCTGCAAGTGAGTGAAGCCGGGCATGATAGTGCCCGACTCACGCTCGGCCTGCTCCAGCAGACCTTTCTGCAGGCGGGTGATTTCAGCCAGGATCAGGTCGATTTCGTCCCGCAGCCACAGGCGGATATCGGTGGCCACCTGATCGTTACGGCTGCGACCGGTGTGCAGTTTTTTGCCGGTCACGCCGATGCGGTCGGTGAGGCGGGCCTCAATGTTCATGTGCACGTCTTCCAGGTCGACGCGCCAATCGAAGGTACCGGCTTCGATCTCACCACGGATGGTGGTCAGGCCGTCGATGATGCTGTCGCGCTCGGCGTCGGTCAGCACGCCGACCTTGGCCAGCATCGTGGCGTGGGCGATGGAGCCCATGATGTCGTGGCGATAGAGGCGCTGGTCGAAGGTGACGGAGGCGGTGAAGCGCGCGACGAAGGCGTCGACGGGCTCACTGAAGCGGCCGCCCCAGGACTGGTTGGTCTTGTCGGTGCTCATGGATTCGCTCGTGATCTGCTGAAAGAGGGCATGAAAGTGTGCCGCCGATAATAACAGGGTTGCCCTTGGAGGCGATGCTGCGGCGTGTCGGCATTTTTATTTGTTTGGAGGGTGGCTAAGTGCCTTGCCGTCTGCCTCGTCCGGGAAGAGACTGGAGCCAGGATTGAACGGGGGGTTTAATGCGGTCGGTCCTTGGGGTAAACAAGAGGTGTTTATTGAAACGATATTTGACGATTGAGCAATATCGTCTTCGTGAGCGTCTACAGTTGCACTGATAGGTAGTTGTACTGACAGAAGGTGAAGGCCGTGGTGCAGCGCACCAATGTCAGGCGGTGAGGTCGAACTCCAGGCTAACCATAAAGAGAGGGGGTGTTCGTATTGTGTATCAGCAAACCCTACGACGGTGCCCGACGGCATCGGACTCCAGGCGGCATTGAACAGGTCCGGGTAAATATTGGTGCCACTCTCGGGGCACTTTTTGCCGCTCACGCTAGTCTTAGCGTGGATCGCCGTGACGGAAGTCACCGCACCTGTCTACGCTATCCTTGTGCGAGACTCACGCAGGAATCCAGCGCAATATGAATGTCCTGATCGTTGATGACGAACCCCAAGCCCGCGAGCGACTGAGCCGTATGGTCAGCGAACTCGAGGGATACAGTGTCTTGGAGCCGAGCGCCACCAGTGGCGACGAGGCATTGGCCTTGATTGACAGCCTGAAGCCGGATCTCGTGCTGCTCGATATCCGCATGCCGGGCCTTGACGGCTTACAAGTCGCCGCGCGCTTGAGTGAGCGCGAGTCGCCGCCCGCATTGGTGCTGTGCGCCGCCGAGGATGAGTTTTCCTCGCACGCCCTGCATGCCAGTGGTGTCAGCTTCCTGGTCAAGCCGGTCAGCGCCGACGCTCTGCTCAAGGCGCTGAAAAAGGCCGAACGCCCCAACCGTATACAACTGGCAGCCCTGACCCAGCCTGCGGCGCAAAGCGGTAATGGGCCACGCAGCCATATCAGCGCCCGGACCCGCAAGGGTATCGAACTGATTCCACTGAGCCAGGTGGTCTACTTCATTGCCGATCACAAGTACGTGACGTTGCGTCACGAAGCCGGTGAAGTGCTGCTCGATGAGCCGCTCAAGGCTCTGGAAGACGAGTTTGGCGACCGCTTCGTGCGCATCCATCGCAATGCGCTGGTAGCCCGAGAGCGTATCGAGCGCCTGCAGCGCACGCCGCTTGGGCACTTTCAGTTGTTTTTGAAAGGGCTAAATGGCGATGCCTTGATCGTCAGTCGGCGTCATGTCGCCGGTGTACGCAAGATGATGCAGCAGCTTTAGCCCAAGGGCTGCAACGGTTCCAACATCCCCTATCCCGGTGCGATGCGGCCAGGGAGGCCCCGCACTTGCTGATTCAAATCAAAGCGTATTTGCCTGAGCTGTTATTATCTGCCGTATCTATTCAGTACGGATTGATCCATGTCCTCTCGCGAAATCCGCATCGCCACCCGTAAAAGTGCCTTGGCCTTATGGCAGGCCGAATACGTCAAAGCACGCCTTGAGCAGGCCCATCCCGGCCTCAAGGTGTCCCTGGTGCCCATGGTCAGTCGCGGCGACAAGCTGCTGGACTCGCCGCTGTCGAAAATCGGCGGCAAGGGCCTGTTCGTCAAGGAGCTGGAAACCGCGCTGTTGGAGAACGAGGCCGACATCGCCGTGCACTCGATGAAAGACGTGCCGATGGACTTCCCTGAAGGCCTGGGCCTGTTTTGCATCTGCGAGCGCGAAGACCCGCGCGATGCGTTTGTTTCCAATACCTATGCTTCCCTGGATGAATTGCCGCTGGGCAGCATCGTCGGCACCTCCAGCCTGCGTCGCCAGGCCCAATTGCTGACCCGTCGCCCAGACCTGCAAATCCGCTTTTTGCGGGGCAACGTCAACACCCGTCTGGCCAAGCTGGATGCCGGTGAGTATGACGCGATCATCCTGGCTGCGGCCGGTTTGATCCGCCTGGGTTTCGAAGACCGCATTACCTCGGCCATCAGCGTCGAAGACAGCTTGCCCGCCGGTGGGCAGGGCGCCGTCGGGATTGAATGCCGCACGGCAGACAGCGAAATCCATGCACTGCTTAAACCTCTCGATCATGCGGACACTGAAATTCGCGTCACCGCCGAACGTGCACTGAACAAACACCTTAACGGTGGTTGCCAGGTGCCGATCGCCTGCTATGCGGTGCTGGAAGGCGAGAATCTTTGGCTGCGTGGCCTGGTGGGGGATCCGAGTGGCGGGTTGCTGCTGACGGCAGAGATACGCGGGCCGCAAAGCGAGGCTACGAGCCTTGGTATCAAGGTGGCCGAGGAACTGCTGGAGAAAGGTGCCGGCGCCATCCTGCAAGCGGTCTACGGCGAGGCTGGCCCGCAGTGACAGGCTGGCGTGTGCTGTTGACCCGGCCAACGGAAGAGTCCGCGGCCTTGGCGGCGACACTGTCCGAAAGCGCAATATTCAGCAGCAGCCTGCCATTACTGGAAATCGAAGAACTGCCGGCTACCGCTGAGCAGCAAGCGGTTTTCCGCCATCTGGATCGATACTGCGCTGTGATCACGGTGAGCAAGCCGGCCGCGCGGTTTGCTCTGCAGCGGCTTGATCAAGCGCCATCTCAACCATGGTTCAGCGTTGGGGCGGCGACGGCGCAGGTGCTGGCCGAGCACGGCCTTGATGTCAGCTACCCGCCGGACGGCGACGACAGCGAGGCCTTGCTTGATTTACCCCAGTTGCGCGACGCTATTGCACGACCCAATGCGCGGGTATTGATCCTGCGCGGCGAGGGCGGACGAGAGCTGCTGGCTGAGCGCTTGCGCGATCTAGGTGCTAGTGTCGACTATCTGGAGTTGTATCGCCGTTTCCTGCCGGCATACGCCGCCGGTACGTTGATGCAGCGCATTCAGGTGGAACGCTTGAACGGCCTGGTGGTCAGCAGTGGGCAGGGTTTTTTACATCTGCAAGCCTTGGCGGGCCCCGATTGGCCCCAGGTAACACAGTTGCCGCTGTTCGTGCCCAGCCCGCGAGTCGCCGAGATGGCGCGTGCTGCTGGTGCAAGTAAAGTTGTGGATTGTCGTGGCGCGAATGCCGCGGCTTTGTTAGTGGCGCTACGCAGCTTTGCCGAGCCCACTCTCTAATACGCAAAGGATGGATACGTGAGCGAAACAGCCTTGCCCAAAGATGAAGCTCAGCCCGCGCTTGATGCGCCTGTTGAGACACCGGTCACTGCTCCACGCCGTGGCAATGGCCTGGCAATCGTGGCCCTGTTGCTCGGTGCTGCGGGTGTTGCGGCCGGTAGCTGGGGGATCTGGCAGGTCCGGGCCCTGCAATCGAGCACTCAGCAGCAGTCGGGACAGGTGCAAACCCTGGATGATCAATCCCAGAGCCTCAAGCAGAGCCAGCAACAGTTGGCCGCACGCCTGGCACAATTGCCAGGCGCCGATGAGTTGGAAGAACGTCGCCGCCTGGTGATGCAATTACAGGGTGACCAGCAACGCTTGAACCAGCGACTGGAAACCGTGCTGGGTGCCAGTCGTAAAGACTGGCGCCTGGCTGAAGCCGAACATTTGTTGCGCCTGGCCAGTCTGCGTTTGTCTGCATTGCAGGACATCAACAGTGCCCAGGCCTTGGTTCAGGGGGCCGATGAAATCCTTCGTGAACAGAGCGATCCGGGTTCCTACGCAGCCCGCGAGCAGTTGGCCAAGAGCCTCGCTGCATTGCGCAGTGTCGAGCAACCGGATCGTACCGGGTTGTATCTGCAACTGGCGGCCCTGCGCGATCAGGTGGTGCAACTGGCCGCTATCTCGCCTGAGTATCAGCTTCAGGATGCGCCTCAGTCAGGCCGTCCAACCACTGACACTGAAAACCGCTGGAGCCAATGGTGGGAGCAGATTTCCCGCTATTTCCGCATCGACTTCAATCCGGACGACAACATTCGTCCACTGCTTGCCGGCCAAGGCCTGAACCAGGTACGCCTGGCCCTGAGCCTGGCGCTGGAACAGGCACAGTGGGCTGCCCTCAATGGCGAGCCTGCGGTGTATACCCGTTCACTGGGCGAGGCCCGCAGTGTCTTGCAGGGCAACTTCAACCAGAACAACCCGCAAAGCCAGGCCATGCTGGCCCGGATCGCCGAGCTGGAACCCAAGGCCGTCTCGGTGGTAACGCCGGACTTGGCTGTAAGCCTGGCTGCCGTGCAGGCTTACCTTGAACGTCGTCATCTGTCTGCCGATGAAGCCAAGGCTTCCACCGGCGCGCCGGCGACCCAGGAGTAAAGCCGATGAAGCGTTTCTACGTGATCCTGGTGCTGGCGATTGCGATTGCCCTGGCATTGGGCGTGGGCATTTCGAAACACGCCGGCTACGTGCTGATTACCTATCCCCATGTGCTGCATTACGAGTCCGGGCTGTGGTCGACCCTGGTGGTGTTGTTTGTCATTGGTCTGGCGATTTACCTGGTCAGGGTGCTGTTCAGCCTGGTGACGACATCCGGCGGTGTGGTCAACCCATGGTCGCGGCGCAACCGTAGTCGTCGGGTACAGATTGCTATCGAACAGGGCCAGATGGACCTTGCCGAGGGGCGCTGGGCAAGTGCCGAACGCCATTTGCAGCGCGCCGCCGAAGCAGAGCGCCAACCGCTGCTGTATTACCTCGGCGCAGCCCGTGCGGCTAACGAGCAGGGTCGTTATGAAGAGGCTGACGGTTTGCTGGAGCGCGCGCTCGAGCGCCAGCCCCAGGCCGAACTGGCAGTGGCTCTGAGCCATGCACAGTTACAGATGGACCGTGCCGATACCGAAGCGGCTCTGGTCACACTGCAAGCCATGCACGAGCGTCATCCGCATAACGTTCAGGTATTGCGCCAGTTGCAACGGCTGCATCAACAACGTGGAGACTGGTCCTCGGTGATTCGGTTGTTGCCGGAGCTGCGTAAGGACAAGGTGTTGCCAGCCGCCGAGCTGGCGGATCTGGAGCGTCGGGCCTGGGGCGAGAACCTGACCCTGGCCGCTCAACGTGAAGAGCAAGGCGAGGCCGGCCAGCAGTCCCTTGAGCGGGCGTGGCAACAATTGACTTCTGCTCAGCGTCAGGAGCCTGCACTGGTATTGGCCTACGCTGAGCAGCTGCGCCAGTTGGGTGCAGACACCACAGCCGAGGAGGTATTGCGTGGCGCGATCAAGCGCGGGTATGACAGCCATTTGATCAGGCTGTATGGCTTGCTGCAGGGCAGCGATCCGGCACGGCAATTGAAGTTTGCCGAAGGCTGGCTCAAGGACCATCCGGGTGACGCTAGCCTGTTGCTGACGTTGGGTCGTCTTAGCTTGCAAAACAGCTTGTGGGGCAAGGCACGGGACTACCTGGAAAGCAGCTTGCAGGTTCAACGTAATCCCGAGGCCTGCGCCGAACTGGCCCGCTTACTGGCGCAGTTGGGAGACACCGAGCGCAGTAACCAATTGTTCCAGGAGGGCCTGGGCCTTCTGGACAAGCGCTTGCTGGCCTCTCCGCTCCCGGTGCCGGCGCGGGTTTGACGTAGGAAACCATGAAAAGGTTGGTTCAGAATTGTCTGGTCCAACCCTTCCGTGCCGCCTGATAGAGGCGAATAAAACGCTCTGCCGGTAAACTCCTACACAGGCTTTCGTTCAATCCTCCAGGTTCTGACGGGATATCCCTACGTTCTCGCGGAATCGTCTGCTCCGGCGCGTATTGAAAGGGGTAAGGCCTTTCCTCTACCGTAACTACCTATCTCTTGCGTTGCGGATAAACAATGTCTTTGGCCCCCTCACGCTCCCTGTTCCTCCTGGCGTTTATGGCTGGTGTGCTGACTTTGGGCGCGTCCTTTTACCTTGAATATGGAGCCTTGTTGCGTCCTTGCTTCCTGTGCCTGGTACAACGGATTTTTTTGACTGCCTTCACGGTGATCAACCTGATTGCAGTGGTTCACGGCCCTAAGCGTCACGGCATCTATTTATATGGGGCGATGAGCATGGGCTGTGCATTGCTCGGAGCCATCACTGCGGTGCGCCAGGTGTTGTTGCAGAACATCCCGGTGGACCAGTTGCCCAGTTGCTGGCCTAGCCTGCAACACATGGTCGAAAATCTGTCGTTCTGGGAGGCCTTGACGCGAGTGTTTCAGGGCAGCGTCGACTGCGTTGAGATCAACTGGACGTTGTTTGATCTGAGCTTGCCTGAATGGAGTCTGCTGTTCTTTGTCGCGATGTTGATCCTGGGAGCGGCACAGTTTTCGCGACTGTTGTTCGGCCAGCGTTTTCCCCTGGCGAAGCACTGATTCGAGGTCGCTGGATGTAGGACGGGATTAAACACTTGTATGAACTTTCTCTCCTGCGTACCTTGAAGCCATAGTCGTGCGGGCATAATCTGGCCCGCACGCGTTATCGAAACCGCTTGCTCGATGCGGCTTTGTCCGGTGGCCGCTTTAATCCTTGAAGCGTTGCGCGGGCAGAGGGCGGCACCGCCCATATAGGGAAGAGAGATCATCATGCTGGAAAGTTGTCAGAATGCTCAGGAACGCTGGGGTGGTGTGCACAAACTGATCGATGGTTGGTTGAAGGCGCGTCACGAACTGGTTCGGGCCTTTGATGCTCTCGGCGCCAAGCCCGAGACATTGGGTGAGAACCGCAAGCCATTGCAAGAGTTCTGCGGTGTGCTGGTTGACTATGTGTCTGCGGGACACTTCGGTGTCTATGAGCAGTTGACCAAGGAAGCCGAGGCCTTCGACGATCAGCGTGGCCTGGACCTGGCAGAGACAATCTACCCGCGTATCGATGTGATCACCGAAAAGCTGCTGGCGTTCAACGACCTTTGCGATAAGGGCGAGTGTGTTGCGGCGAAGTTCAAGGAGCTGGGCGGCCTGCTCCACGAGCGTTTCGAGCTGGAAGACTGTCTGATCGAAGTGCTGCACAACGCTCACAAGGAAGAGTTGACGGCAAAAGCCTGAAATCTGATTGGCGGCAAGACAAAAAACGGTGCGCATTGCGCACCGTTTTTCGTTTGGCTAGCTGCTCGCCCCAAGCAGTTCGATCTCGAATACCAGCGGCGTGTAGGGTGGGATCAACTCGCCTGCACCGTCTGCGCCATAGGCCTGGGCCGATGGAATCACCAGGCGCCATTTCGCGCCGATCGGCATCTGTTGTAACGCGCTGCGCCAACCACTGATCACACTGTCCAGGCGAAACCATTGCGGTTGTTTGCTCTGGTCAAAGATCGTCCCATCGGGCAGCCGCCCAACATACGTCACCTGAACCCGATCACTGGCCGCTGGTTTTTTTCCGTTACCGGGAGCCAGTTCGCTCAGCAATATCCCATCCGCCAATTCGCGTACGCCTCCCTTGGCTTTCTCCGTGGATAAAAATTGTTGCTCGGCGGCGAGGGCCTTTTCACTTTGCGGGACGGGGTCAGCGGTTGCGGTCTGCGCTTCGTGTTGAGCCAGGATCTGTTCGATGCGCGCATCGTCCAACGCCAGTGGCTTGCCTTGGTAGGCTTGTTTGAGGCCGTCGATCAACGCCTGGATTTGCAGGTTGGGGACTTCCTGACGCAGGCGCTCGCCCAGGCTTGCACCCAGGCTGTAGGCGAGGTCGTGGCTATCTTTGGAGGGGGATTGCTCGCCTGCATTGGCCACTGAAAGCGACAAACCCAAGGCTAAAAAAAGGTAACGCGACATGGGTGTTCTCCAGCCGAAAGTGCGATGGATTATGCCAGTGTGAATGCGCAAAAACTGGAGTGGCTTTTCGTTATATCGATAAGAATTTTCATGCAGTGCAACGCAACGCATTCGATACTGTCAACATGCCCTAGCGGCGGTAAGAGCAGAGGGCTAGTATGAGCCGCACCCACGTCAGCCAGGAGGTAAACCATGTCGGCCAAACAGAAGCCTGTAAATACCCCATTGCACTTGCTCCAACAGCTATCGGGCAGCCTGCTCGAACATTTGGAAAGCGCTTGTTCCCAAGCCTTGGCTGATGCAGAGAAATTGCTCGCCAAGCTGGAAAAACAACGCGGCAAGGCTCAGGAAAAACTGCACAAATCCCGCACCAAACTGCAAGACGCAGCAAGCGCTGGTAAAGCCAAGGCACAAGCCAAGGCCAAGGGCGCAGTCAAAGAGCTTGAGGACTTGCTCGACGCCCTCAAGGATCGTCAATCCGAAACCCGCACCTACATTCTGCAACTCAAGCGCGATGCTCAGGAGAGTCTGAAACTGGCTCAGGGCGTTGGTCGCGTGAAAGAAGCCGTTGGTAAGGTACTGAACACTCGCGCTCCGGTTAAAGCCGCTGCTGCAAGCGCGGCGAAAAAACCAGCCAGCAAAGCAGTGGCTGCCAAAGCGCCTGCAAAAGCTGCGGCCAAGCCTGCGACCAAAGCACCGGCGAAGCCGGCTGCCAAACCGGCAGTGAAAAGGGCCGTTGCCAGCGCCGCTAAACCAGCCGCTAAACCTGCTGTGAAACCGGCTGCTAAAACCGCTGCTGCGAAACCAGCCGCCAAGCCAGGCGCTGCGAAACCTGCTGTGAAGCCTGCTGCGAAACCGGCGGCTAAGACCGCTGCTGCGAAACCAGCCGCCAAGCCAGGCGCTGCGAAACCTGCTGTGAAGCCTGCTGCGAAACCGGCGGCTAAGACCGCTGCTGCGAAACCAGCCGCCAAGCCAGGCGCTGCGAAACCTGCTGTGAAGCCTGCCGCGAAACCGGCTGCTAAAACCGCTGCTGCGAAACCAGCCGCCAAGCTAGGCGCTGCGAAACCTGCTGCAAAACCTGCTGCCAAGCCGGCCGCCAAACCAGCGGTTAAAACGGCTGCTGCGAAACCCGCTGCCAAGCCAGCTGCTGTAAAGCCTGCTGCGAAACCGGCGGCTAAAACCGCTGCTGCGAAACCAGCCGCCAAGCCAGCCGCTGCGAAACCTGCTGTGAAGCCGGCCGCCAAACCAGCTGTTAAAACGGCTGCCGCGAAACCCGCTGCCAAACCAGTTGCGGCAAAACCTGCTGTGAAGCCTGCCGCCAAACCAGCCGCTAAACCTGCTGCTGTAAAGCCAGCCGGCAAGCCAACTGCCGCAAAACCAGCGGCCAAGCCTGTTGCCAAAGCTCCAGCTGCAAAACCTGCGGCACCGGCTGCCAAGCCGGCTACCCCGGCAGCACCTGCGGCCAGCACTGCAGCGCCAACCGCGTCGGTCAGCAGCACCCCTGCACCGGCTGCAAGCACCACCCCAACCAGCGCTTCTTAAGTGCCGGTGACCGCGACGCGCAGCTGATGCAGCGCGTCGCGGTCAAGGTTGGCGGCTTCGGCCGCCAGTCCTTCAAGCCACGTACCCTGATACGTTGCTTCACCCGTCGGCCATTCCAGTGCCCGGGTCTCCAGGCGTGATAACAGCTGTCGTTCGGCTTCCAGCTCCAGGGCTTTGACCCGCTCCCGTAATGCCCCCAACTCGGTGTCCTGCTGCGCCATGGCCCGCCATTGCTTACGCACTTGTCGTAGCGGCTCTACCACTTCGGACTGCCAGGGTTCTGCAATCTGCCGCAGTGCCAGCAAGCGCGTCGGTTCAAGCGCCACACCTCGTTGCTCCAGCCACAACCCGCAGAGCAACAGGCACACGTCGGCCCCCTGCTCCTGCAAGCGCAGGCAAGTGTTCTCTACACCCGGGCGGGCATAAGTCGAGAGGGCAAAGCTCCACAGGTCAGCGCACATATTCCTACCCAAGCCAGCGGTCAACGAAGCTGGTAGACTCCGCCGCCATTATGATCCGACTTCAAAGCCTAACATTACAGCGTGGCCCGCAACGTCTTCTTGAAGACGCCGAGCTGACCCTGCACGCCGGTCACAAAGCCGGCCTGATCGGTGCCAACGGCGCCGGAAAATCCACGTTGTTCGCCTTGCTGCTGGGTGAGCTGACCCCCGACTCGGGGGATTGCTTGATGCCGGCCGACTGGCGAATCGCTCATATGCGCCAGGAAATCGACACCCTGGACCGCATTGCGATCGACTACGTGCTCGATGGCGACCTGCGTCTGCGCCAGGTGCAACACGACCTGGCCGAGGCTGAGAAAGCCCAGGACGGCGCCGCCCAAGCCCGTCTGCACTCGGAACTCGACAGCGCCGATGGCTACACCGCCGATGCCCGCGCCCGCAAAATGCTGGCGGGCCTGGGGTTCACCAACGAACAGATGGACCGCCCGGTCGCTGACTTCTCCGGTGGCTGGCGCATGCGCCTGAACCTGGCCCAGGCGCTGATGTGTCCTTCGGACCTGTTGCTGCTCGATGAACCGACCAACCACTTGGACCTCGATGCGATCCTGTGGCTGGAAGACTTCCTGAAAAGCTACCCGGGCACTTTGCTGCTGATTTCCCACGACCGGGATTTCCTCGACGCCGTGGTTGATAACATCGCCCACGTCGAACAGAAAAAGATCACCCTCTATCGCGGTGGCTACAGCGCCTTCGAGCGTGCTCGCGCCGAGCGTCTGGCCCAGCAACAGCAAGCCTACGAGAAGCAGCAGGCGCAACGCGCGCACATGGAAAGCTACATTGCCCGGTTCAAGGCCCAGGCCACCAAGGCCCGTCAGGCCCAGAGCCGGATCAAGGCACTGGAGCGCATGGAAGAGCTGTCGGCGGCCCACGTCGATTCACCGTTCGATTTTGTGTTCCGTGAGTCGGCGAAGATCTCAAGCCCGTTGCTCGATCTGTCCGATGCCCGCCTGGGTTATGGCGACAAGACCATCCTCGAGAAGGTCAAGTTGCAGCTCACACCGGGCGCGCGGATCGGTTTGCTGGGGCCAAACGGTGCCGGTAAGTCGACCCTGATCAAAAACCTCTCGGGCGAGTTGCAACCCCTGGCCGGTCGTCTGGTACGCGGCGAGAACCTGGTCGTGGGCTACTTCGCCCAGCATCAGTTGGACTCCCTCGACGCCAAGGCCAGCCCGCTGCTGCACTTGCAACGCCTGGCACCTACCGAGCGCGAGCAGACCTTGCGCGACTTCCTTGGCGGTTTCGACTTCCGTGGCGCGCGCATCGACGAGCCGGTGCTGAATTTCTCCGGTGGCGAAAAGGCCCGTCTGGCCCTGGCGTTGATCGCCTGGGATCGGCCGAACCTGCTGCTGCTCGACGAACCGACCAACCACCTGGACCTGGAAATGCGCCTGGCGCTGACCATGGCCCTGCAGGAATTCAGCGGTGCGGTGTTGGTGGTGTCCCACGATCGGCACTTGCTCAAGAGCACTACCGATAACTTCCTGCTGGTAGCTGACGGCAAGGTCGAGGAATTCGACGGCGACCTGGAAGACTACGCCCGTTGGCTGTCGGACTATCGTCTGCGCAACGCGCCGGTCAGCAACACCCCGGTCAACCCGGACAAAACCGACAAGAAAGCCCAGCGCCAGGCCGCTGCCGCATTGCGCCAGCAACTGGCACCTCACAAGCGTGAAGCCGACAAGCTGGAAGCTGAGCTTGGCAAGGTCCACGAAAAGCTGGCGAAGATCGAAACCAGCCTGGGTGACAGTGCCGTGTACGAGCCGGCGCGCAAGGATGAATTGCGGGACCTGTTGGCCGAACAGGCTAAGCTCAAGGTCCGCGAGGCACAACTGGAGGAAACCTGGATGGAAGCCCTGGAGTTGCTGGAATCCTTGCAAGCGGAGCTGGAGGCGCTGTCCTGATGGAAGCGCTGCAACTGCCGCTGCCGGCGCAATGGATCGAACCCATATGGGTCGGCATACAAATACTGCTGATCCTGCTGGCGGGTTACCTCGCCCAGCGCTTCGTTGCCAAATGCCTGAAGCGCCTGGGGGAACGTTACCCGTTCCCGCCGCAGTTGCTGATGCCACTGCGTGGAGGTCTGCGCTGGCTGATCATGGGCAGTGCGTTGATCGTTGTGCTGGAGCGCCTGGGAGTTTCCGCCACGGTGTTGTGGACGGCCTTGTCGGGGTTTGTCGCGGTGGCGGCCGTGGCGTTTTTTGCCATGTGGTCGGTGCTGTCGAACCTGCTCTGCGCGATTCTGATCTTCACGGTCGGACCGTTTCGTCTGGGCGATGTGGTTGAGCTGGTGGACACCGTCGACAAGCCGGGCGTCAAAGGCCGTGTAGTGGCGATCAACCTGCTGTACACCACACTGATTGAAGTGGAAGAGGCGGGGACTGGCAGCGTGATGGTGCAAGTGCCTAACAGCCTGTTCTTCCAGCGCTCGGTGCGACGTTGGAGGGGCAGTGATGTGTTGCCTGTCGGGTCGGGCGAGAAGTAGCGGTCACATCCTGTAAAAACCTATAGCCAGGCCTCGGTCGGCGGAGTTAGCTTAAGGCTCCGCAGCAAATTCTTCTCCGAGGTGTGCAATGGCACTCGATACATGGCTGGCCTTCTTCCTGGCCAGTTGGATCATCAGTCTCTCTCCAGGCGCCGGTGCCATCGCCTCGATGTCCAGCGGTTTGCAATACGGTTTCCTGCGCGGTTATTGGAACGCCTTGGGTCTGCAATTGGGCCTGGCGCTGCAAATTGTCGTGGTCGCCGGTGGCCTGGGCGCGATTCTCGCGGCATCGTCCACGGCGTTCTATGCGATCAAATGGTTCGGTGTGGCTTATCTGGTTTACCTGGCCATCAAGCAGTGGCGTGCGTTGCCTGCCGACTTGACCGATAACGCGGCGGTTCGCCCCGTCGGCAAACCCTTGGCGATGATCTTTCGCGGCTTCCTCGTCAACGCCAGCAACCCTAAAGCTCTGGTGTTCATGCTGGCGGTATTGCCGCAGTTCGTGAACCCCCAGGCGCCGCTGTTGATCCAGTACGTGATCCTGGGCGCGACGATGATCTGCGTGGACATGATCGTCATGGCCGGCTACACAGGCCTGGCGTCGAAAGTGTTGCGGCTGTTGCGCACGCCCAAGCAGCAGAAGCGCATGAATCGCACGTTTGCCGGGTTGTTCGTAGGCGCGGCAGGCTTCCTGGCCAGTTTGCACCGCGCAACGGCCTGATTTTGGCCTAACTGAAGAAACCGGATCAAAATGTGGGAGCGTGCTTGCTCGCGAAAGCGGAGTTTCAGTCAACAGCTTCATCGACTGATCCACCGCTTTCGCGAGCAAGCCCGCTCCCACATTTGTTTTGTGTTGCCTGTACTTTTGACGATCACGCCTTGAGTCAAACCCCTTAACGTTTGACAATGTGTTACTTCGTATTTCCATTTGAGATTCATTCATGATTGGCCTCTCCCGTTTCCTCGCTTGGCTGCTGTTGCCGACGTTGATGTCGTGCAGCTTCAACCTGCTGGCAGCCACCGCAGAAGGCGCACCACAGGCGCTGCATTTGCTGGATTACATTGGCGCCGACTACCCGCCGACAGTGGACGCGGGCAAGGTCATTGATGATTCCGAATACCGTGAGCAGGTGGAGTTTCTAGGGGTCTTGCAGGGCCTGGTGGCCGAGCTTCCAGAGAAACCTGAGCGCGCAGAATTGGTGAAAGGCGTCGATGAGCTGCTGGCTGCCGTGAAGGCCCACGAGGACGGTGCAGCTGTGGCTCACCAGGCTCGGCAACTGGGTGCCAAGTTGGCAGTGGCCTATGAAGTCAGTCAGGCCCCGGCGATTACTCCGGACCCAACGCGTGGTGCGCCGCTGTATGCCCAGCACTGTTCGGTTTGCCACGGTGACGCCGGCGCCGGCGATGGCCCGGCAGGCGTTGGCCTGACGCCGCCACCGGCGAACCTGCGGGACGCTGCGCGCCTGGACCGCTTGAGCCTCTACGCGATCTACAACACCCTTGGGCTGGGCGTCGAGGGCACGGACATGCCGTCCTTCGCGGATCAACTGGACGATCGCCAGCGTTGGGATCTCGCCACCTATATCGCAGGCTTCACCGCCAACCCGGCTGCGGCAAAAAGCGAAAAGCCCTTCAACCTGGCCGATCTGGCGCGCCAAACGCCCAACGAAGTGCTGGCTGCTGAAGGTCCCGATGCCGCTGCAACCTTCCGCGCGCAACGCGCGCAGCCGCCACAGGTCAAGCGTGGCCCGGCGCAACTGCTCGATTACACCGCGACCACCCTGGACAAAAGCCTCGCCGCGTTCCGCAATGGTGATCACGAACAGGCCTACGACCTGTCGGTAGCGGCTTATCTGGAAGGCTTCGAGCTGGTTGAGAGCTCCCTGGACAACGTCGACGCCAATGTGCGCAAAGACACTGAAAAAGCCCTGATGGCTTACCGGCAGTCGTTGCAGGATGGCTTGCCGGTTGAGCAGGTGGAACAACGCCTGGATGTGGCCAAGGGCAAGCTCAAGGAGTCGGCTGGGCTGTTGGGCAGCGATGGTCTGAGCTGGTCCTTGAGCTATATTTCCGGTTTGTTGATTTTGCTGCGCGAAGGCCTGGAAGCGATTCTGGTACTGGCGGCGATCCTTGCCTTCCTGCGTAACACCGGCCAGCAATCGGCGGTGCGCAGCGTTAACGTCGGTTGGGGCCTGGCACTGCTGGCTGGTCTTGGGACCTGGGCCTTGGCGGCCTATGTGATTGATGTCAGCGGCGCCCAGCGCGAATTGCTGGAAGGCTGCACGGCGCTATTTGCCAGCGTCATGGTGTTGTGGCTCGGTGTGTGGATGCATGACCGGCGCCATGCGGCGGCCTGGCAGGACTACATCAAGAGCAGTCTGGTGGGTGGCGGTGGGCGCTTCGGCTTTGCAGTACTGGCGTTCTTCTCGGTCTATCGCGAGCTGTTCGAAGTGATCCTGTTCTACGAAACCCTGTGGCTGCAGGCCGGTCCTGCCGGGCACAACGCGGTCCTGGCCGGTGGCGCCACGGCGCTGGTGCTGCTGGTGGGCCTGGCTTGGGTGATTCTGCGGGGTTCGGCGAAGTTGCCGTTGGCACTGTTCTTCGGTATCAACGCGGCGCTGCTGTGCGCGCTGTCGGTGGTGTTCGCCGGGCATGGCGTCAAGGCGTTGCAGGAAGCCGGTATCTTCGGCACCCGGCCAGTGGCGTTCTTCGACTTCGATTGGCTGGGCATTCACGCTGACGCCTATTCGCTGAGTGCCCAGGCCCTGGCGATTCTGGCGATTGTGGTGCTGTATGGTCGCAGTCGACTGGCTGAAAAACGCCGAGTGACGGCATAACCATGCGCGTCTGGATCGATGCCGACGCCTGCCCACGGGCGGCCAAGGATCAGGTGGTGAAGTTTGCCCTCAAGCGCCAATTCGAGGTGGTGCTGGTGGCAGGGCAGAGCCAGATCAAGCCGAGCTTTTCGTGCGTGAAGCTGATCGTGGTGCCCAGTGGCCCTGACGCCGCAGATGATTATCTCGTCGAGCACGCTGTGCCCGGCGAACTGGTGATTTGCAGCGACGTGCCGCTGGCCGATCGCCTGGTGAAGAACGGTGTGACGGCCCTCGATCCTCGCGGCAAGGAGTTCAGCCCGCAGAACATGAGTGAACGGCTGGCGGTGCGTAACCTGTTCACGGACCTGCGGGAGCAGGGCCAGATGGGTGGCGGCCCGCCGCCCCATGGCGAGAAGGAAAAGCAAGCGTTTGCCAATTCACTCGACCGTATCCTCACCCGGTTGATGCGCCAGGCCTGACCCTGTAGCGAGCTTGCTCCCTCGCTACAGTCAGTCGTTCTCGTGGGTCAGCTCCAACACCCGGTCCACCAGTTTGTTGATTCCCGATGCTACTTCGCTGATGTTTTTGCCCAGCATGTAGGCGGGGGTGCTCACGAGCTTGCGGGCCTTGTCTTCGACAATCTCGTCCACTGTGCATTCGCGGTGGGTCGCGCCCATCTTGTCCATCGCTGCTGCCGTGTTGGCATCGTTGCCAATGGTGCAGGTCACGCCGGGGCCGTAGATCTTTGCCGCCAGCGCCGGGGAGATGCAGATCAGCCCTACGGGTTTGCCCGCTTCGGCAAAGGCCTCCGCCAGTTCCAGCACCTGCGGGTTGACGCTGCACCCGGCGCCTTCGACGGCGAAGTTCGACAGGTTCTTCGCCGCTCCAAAACCTCCGGGCACGATCAGCGCGTCGAAATCCTCGGCGTTGGCCTCACGAATGTCCTTCACCTCACCCCGAGCAATGCGCGCCGACTCCACTAGCACGTTGCGCGACTCGGGCATTTCTTCGCCGGTCAGGTGATTGATCACATGCAATTGCGCGATATTGGGGGCAAAACACTGGACCTGAGCACCACGCTGGTCCAGGCGCAGCAGGGTGATCACGCTTTCATGGATCTCTGCGCCGTCATACACGCCACAGCCGGAAAGGATCACTGCAATTTTTTTGCTCATGGGCATTTCTCCTGATTCATGGCGTTAAATGTCTACTTATTTGTCACTCATTGCCAATGGGATATCCAGCCACTACACCTAATCTTGATGTAACAATAATTGACCGGACTTGCCCATGGACTTCGTCCCTTACGCGGTACCGTTTTTCATTGCCTTGATCGTGGTCGAGTTGCTGGCCGACCGTTGGCGCGGTGAGCGCAATTACCGGGTGGCAGACGCCATCAACAGCCTCAGCACTGGCGTGCTCTCCACCACCACGGGGTTGCTGACCAAAGGCGTCGGGCTATTGACCTATGCCTTCGCCCTCAAGCACCTGGCGATCATCGAATTGTCGGCCCAGAGTGTCTGGACCTGGGTGTTCGCCTTTGTCTTCTACGACTTCTGCTACTACTGGCTGCACCGCTGCGGCCATGAACGCAACATCCTCTGGGCCGCCCATTCGGTGCATCACCAGAGCGAGGACTACAACCTCACCACTGCCTTGCGCCAGACCAGCACCGGGTTTCTCCTGAGCTGGATCTTCTATCTGCCGTTGGCGGTGATCGGTGTGCCGTTGGTGGTGTTTATCAGCGTTGCATCCCTCAACCTGCTGTATCAATTCTGGGTCCATACCCGGCATGTGCCCAAGCTGGGCTGGTTCGAGTGGTTTTTCGTCACACCGTCCAATCATCGGGCTCACCACGCACAGAACGCTCTCTACATGGATCGCAACTACGGCGGGGTGTTCATTATTTGGGACCGGCTGTTTGGCTCCTTCCAGGAAGAAGACGAAAATGAGCCGGTGATCTTTGGCGTGACCACGCCGCTGGCCAGTTGGAACCCGTTGTGGGCCAACCTGCAGTTTTATGCACAGTTGTGGAGTGATGCCCGGCGCACTGAGCGTTGGTGGGATAAGTTACGTATCTGGTTCATGCGCACGGGCTGGCGCCCGGCGGATGTGGCGGCGAAGTACCCGCTGGCCAAGCCGGACCTGAGCCAGTTCCGTAAATTCGAGGTGCCACTGGACACTCGTCAGCAGATTTACATCGCCCTACAGTTCGCCGTTTACGTGGGCTTGGGCAGCTATTTGATGAATGTTGGCGAAGGGCTGCCGACCGCTGCCCTGGTGCTGGGTTGGAGTGCGATGGCGCTGGGGTTGTTTGCTTTGGGAGTGGCGCTGGAGAATCGCCCGTGGGCGTTGAAGGCCGAGTTTTTGCGCCTGGTGCTGAATGTGCCACTGGTGTGGTTGGCGCCGCTGGTCGGTTTGTGGCCTGCCAGCGCGTTGGGCTGGCTGGGCCTTCTCAGCTATAGCCTGCTCAGCCTCATCGGCCTCTACTGTTGCAGAGACCGGCTTACTCGACTGGCGTCGTAGGTTCTTTCTTTTGCTCGTCCAGCCGGGCCTTTGCCTCGGCACAGGCCTGGCGCGTCAAGCGGGCATTCTTGATGCGACGACGCAGCCACAAGCCCAGGCCCAGCACCAGCAGGGCGCCGAGCACCCATAGCTCGTACTTCTTGACGCTGCCCAGCATACCTTCGAGCACGGCGCCGAAATGGTAGGCCGCAGCCCCCAGCGCGGCGGCCCAAATGGCCGCGCCAATACCGTTGAGCAACAGATAGCGGCCTGGCGGATAGCCTGACAAGCCAATGGCTACTGGCATCACCGTGCGCAAACCGTAGACAAAACGGAAGCTCAGTACCCAGATATCCGGGTGCTTGCGGATATGTTCCAGGGCGCGATCACCCATCAATTGCCAGCGCGGTTTGCGGGCCAGGAGCTTGCGGCCATGCTTGCGCCCCAGGAAGTACCACAGCTGGTCGCCGGCGTAGCTGCCAAAAAAGGCAACGACCACCACCAGGTTGATATCCATGTATCCGCGGAACGCCAAGAAGCCTGCGAGGACCAAAATGGTTTCGCCTTCGAAGAACGTGCCTAGGAAGAGGGCAAAGTAGCCAAAGTCATGCAGAAATTGTTGGAGCATTGTCTGGGTGCTGGCGAAATGAACGCGCAGCCTACGCCTTCGTGAACATTCATGAAAGTATCGAGATGTGTCACGAAGTGAACAATTCCTACAAAAACCAGGAATGCGACTACAGGTCGCATGGATAAGCACAACTGTAATTCCTTCGTCATAATGGCCGCTTATAACTGTCACGCTCGCCCGTCAAGCCGGGCTCAGGAGTCTGCCGTGAGCTTTACCCCCGCCAATCGACTGTTTCCCGCTACCCGTCTACGCCGCAATCGTCGTGATGATTTTTCTCGCCGCCTGGTTCGTGAAAACGTCCTGACGGTGGATGATCTGATCCTGCCGGTGTTTGTGCTGGACGGTGAAAATCGTCGGGAAGCGGTGGCCTCGATGCCGGGTGTGGAGCGGTTGACTATTGATCTGCTGCTGATCGAGGCGGCGAACTGGGTCGAGTTGGGGATTCCGGCCGTGGCGCTGTTCCCGGTCACGCCCTCCGAGCTTAAATCCCTGGATGCCGCCGAAGCCTGGAACCCGGATGGCATCGCCCAGCGCGCCACCCGCGCTTTGCGCGAGCGCTTCCCGGAGCTGGGAGTGATTACTGACGTGGCGCTGGACCCGTTCACCACCCACGGGCAGGATGGCATTCTCGACGAGGCAGGCTATGTTCAGAACGACATCACCGTGGATGCACTGGTCAAACAGGCCTTGTCCCACGCTGCTGCGGGCGCCCAGGTGGTTGCGCCGTCGGACATGATGGACGGTCGCATCCAGGCGATCCGCGAGGCGCTGGAACTGGCCGACCACGTTAATGTGCGGATCATGGCCTATTCAGCCAAGTACGCCAGTGCCTATTACGGGCCATTTCGCGATGCGGTGGGCTCGGCGCTGAACCTGGGCAAGGCCAACAAAGCCTCGTACCAGATGGACCCGGCCAACAGCCATGAAGCCCTGCACGAAGTGGCCGCCGACCTGGCTGAAGGCGCCGACATGGTGATGGTCAAGCCTGGGATGCCGTACCTGGACATCCTTTATCGGGTCAAAGAGGAATTCAAGGTACCGACCTTTGTCTATCAGGTAAGCGGTGAGTACGCCATGCACATGGCCGCGATCCAGAATGGTTGGTTGAGTGAAGGGGTGATCCTCGAATCCCTGACTGCCTTTAAACGCGCGGGAGCTGATGGCATCCTGACTTACTTTGCCGCCCGCGCCGCCCAATTGCTTAGAGAGCAACAATAGCCCTCACAGGAACACTCGATGAATACCGAAGGACTCTCAGAAGTTGCAGTAAAAGACGCTCACCCGGTGGTTGAACAAGTCACCGAGACTCCGCCGGAGCTGGAGCCCGCGCCGCCTGCCGTAGCGGCGGAGGTGCACGCCGTGGCACCGGTGATCGCGATCCCGAACCTGGATGACAGCAGCCTGTACATCCATCGTGAGCTGTCACAACTGCAATTCAACATCCGCGTGCTGGAACAGGCGCTGGATGAGTCCTACCCGCTGCTGGAACGGCTGAAGTTCCTGCTGATCTTCTCCAGCAACCTGGATGAGTTCTTCGAGATTCGCGTCGCCGGCCTCAAGAAACAGATCACCTTCGCCCGTGAACAGGCGGGTGCCGATGGCTTGCAACCGCATCAAGCCCTGGCGCGCATCAGTGAGCTGGTGCACGGGCATGTCGATCGCCAATACGCGATCCTCAACGACATCCTGTTGCCGGAGCTGGAAAAACATCAGGTTCGTTTCATCCGTCGCCGACACTGGACCACCAAGATCAAGACGTGGGTGCGCCGCTTTTTCCGCGATGAGATCGCTCCGATCATCACCCCCATCGGTCTGGACCCGACGCACCCGTTTCCGTTGCTGGTGAACAAGAGCCTGAACTTCATCGTCGAGCTGGAAGGCATCGACGCCTTCGGTCGCGATTCGGGCTTGGCGATCATTCCGGCACCGCGTCTGCTGCCACGGATCATCAAGGTACCGGAAGAAGTGGGGGGCGCTGGCGATAACTATGTATTCCTCTCGTCGATGATCCACGCCCACGCCGATGACCTGTTCCAGGGCATGAAGGTCAAGGGCTGCTACCAGTTCCGCCTGACCCGTAACGCCGACCTGGCGCTGGACTCCGAAGACGTCGAAGACTTGGCCCGCGCCCTGCGCGGCGAGCTGTTCTCCCGGCGCTACGGCGATGCCGTGCGCCTGGAAGTGGCAGACACCTGCCCTAAACACCTGTCGGACTACCTGCTCAAGCAGTTCAACCTGGGCGAGACGGAGTTGTACCAGGTCAACGGTCCGGTGAACCTGACGCGCCTGTTCAGCATCACTGGCCTGGACAGCCACCCGGAGCTGCAATACACGCCGTTTACCCCGCAGATCCCGAAACTGCTGCAAAACAGCGAGAACATCTTCAGCGTGGTCAGCAAGCAGGATATTTTGCTGCTGCACCCGTTCGAGTCGTTCACCCCGGTGGTCGACCTGCTGCGCCAGGCCGCCAAGGACCCGCATGTCCTGGCTGTGCGCCAGACCCTGTACCGCAGCGGCGCCAACTCGGAAATCGTTGATGCACTGGTAGATGCTGCTCGTAACGGCAAGGAGGTCACTGCGGTGATTGAATTGCGCGCCCGTTTCGATGAGGAGTCAAACCTGCAACTGGCCAGCCGCCTGCAAGCGGCCGGTGCGGTGGTGATTTACGGTGTGGTTGGATTCAAGACCCACGCCAAGATGATGCTGATCCTGCGCCGTGAAGCCGGTGAGATCGTGCGTTACGCCCACTTGGGCACCGGCAACTACCACGCCGGCAACGCCAAGCTGTACACCGACTACAGCCTGCTGACCTCCGACGACGCTTTGTGCGAAGACGTCGGAAAACTGTTCAGCCAGTTGATCGGCATGGGCAAGACCTTGCGCATGAAGAAGCTATTGCATGCGCCGTTCACCCTGAAGAAGGGCATGCTCGACATGATTGCCCGGGAAACTCAGTTCGCCCTCGAGGGCAAGCCGGCGCACATCATCGCCAAGTTCAACTCGCTGACCGACCCGAAGATCATCCGCGCGCTGTACAAGGCCAGCCAGTCCGGGGTGCGTATCGACCTGGTGGTGCGTGGCATGTGCTGCCTGCGTCCGGGGATTGCCGGCGTCTCGCACAACATCCATGTGCGTTCGATCATCGGCCGCTTCCTGGAACACACACGGGTGTTCTACTTCCTCAATGGCGGTGAAGAGCAGATGTTCCTCTCCAGTGCCGACTGGATGGAGCGCAACCTCGACAAGCGTGTGGAGACTTGCTTCCCGGTGGAAGGCAAGAAGCTGATCATGCGGGTCAAGAAGGAGCTGGAGAGTTATCTCACTGATAACACTCACAGCTGGAGCCTGCAGTCGGACGGCCGTTACGTGCGCAATACGCCGACCGGCAACCAGAATCCGCGCAGCGCCCAGGCGACGCTGTTGGAGCGGTTGGGTAGCCCGATTCTGACGGTGAACTAAGCACTGGCACGATCCAGAAAATGTGGGAGCGGGCTTGCCCGCGATAGCGGTGGGTCAGCCAATTGATGTGTTGACTGACACTCCGTAATCGCGGGCAAGCCCGCTCCCACATTTGTTTGTCGGTGGCCTTCAGGCCGTATCAGCGCACGTTCAGGCTGAACCCAACCCGCGTCAGCCACTCGGCTTCCTGGGCGAAGTCCGCCTGGGTCAGTTGGTTTTCATCCAGCCAGTTCTTCGGGAACACCACATCCAGGCTGTGGCCATGGGCGCGCAGGGTCACCTGGGGCATTTCCTGGGTGCCACGAATGTGGTGGAACAGGATCGCGAAGCGCAGCAGCGCGCACAGGCGGATCAGCTTGATGCCTTCGTCGCCAAACTCGGCGAATTTATCCTTGGGGATATTGCGTCGATGACCGCGCACCAGCAGCGCGAGCATTTGCTGGTCTTCCCGGGAAAAACCAGCCAGGTCCGAGTGCTCGATCAGGTAGGCGCCGTGCTTGTGGTAGTGGTAGTGGGCGATGTCCAGGCCCACTTCATGGACCTTGGCCGCCCAACCCAACAGCTCGCGCCAGACACCGTCTTCCAGGTCCCAGTCTTCAGCCACTTGATCAAAGGCATGCAGCGCCTTGCGCTCAACCCGTGCCGCCTGCTCCAGGTCGACGTGGTAGCGCTCCATCAGCGAGCTGAGGGTGCGCTCACGGACGTCTTCGTGATGATGACGACCCAGCAGGTCATAGAGCACGCCTTCACGCAGGGCGCCGTCACAGTGATCCATGCGCTGCAATTCGAGGGCGTCGAAGATCGCTTCGAGGATTGCCAGGCCAGCGGGGAATATTGCCCGGCGATCCGGCTTGATGCCGTCGAAGTCGATTTTCTCGGCGTCTCCTAACTTGAACAGCTTGCGCTTGAGCCAGGCCAGCCCTTCCGCATTGACCTCACCGGTACCGTGGCCGCCAGCCTTGAGGGCCAGGCCGATGGCGCGGATGGTGCCCGAGGAGCCAATGGCTTCATCCCAGGTCAGGCGGTGCAGGGCGTGCTCGATGCTCATGATCTCCAGCCGCGCCGCAGTATATGCCTGGGCGTAACGGGCCGGAGTGATCTTGCCGTCCTTGAAATAGCGCTGGGTATAGCTGACGCAACCCATTTGCAGGCTTTCGCGCAGCAGCGGCTCGAAACGCTGGCCGATGATGAACTCGGTACTGCCACCGCCGATATCGGCCACCAGGCGCTTGCCTGGGGTGTCGGCCAGGGTGTGGGACACGCCGAGGTAGATCAGGCGCGCTTCTTCACGGCCGGAGATGACTTCCACCGGGTGCCCGAGGATTTCCTCGGCGCGGCGGATGAACTCGCCACGGTTGCGGGCTTCACGCAGGGCGTTAGTGCCGACAATGCGTACAGCGCCCAGGGGCATGCCGTTGATCAGCTGGGCGAAGCGCTTGAGGCAATCGAGCCCGCGCTGCATGGACTCTTCATTGAGCTGGCGCTCGTCGTCGATCCCGGCAGCCAATTGTACTTTCTCGCCGAGCCGCTCAAGGATGCGGATCTCGCCGTTCTGGGCCTTGGCCACGACCATGTGAAAACTGTTGGAGCCCAGGTCGATGGCGGCGATCAGGGACAGATTCTTGGCTTGGGATTGCGGCATGGGTAAGGGATCTCGGTCGATAACCTTGCCATCGTGCCACGATCAACCGCTGACGCCAACGCGTAGTGCTTGGGGAATTTTTCTATCGTTGTCTGTGAACAAGTTCTGAAGGAAATGTAGGGGAACTCTTCAAGCATCTGTTAATTGAGCTGTAGAGTGTCGAGTCAATTTAAAAATCATTAGCGCTCATCATTCTTCATGATTTTGCCTACGCAGGGAGTTCAATAGTTTTGGCAGGTTTGTTGTTGGGGACTACTGCTGACTTTGGTTAAGTGGACAGTTATTGTTTACAGGTCTCACGTCGGCCGAAGTGTTGTCTTATTCTTTTGAAGTGCGCTGAGGAGAGAGACTGTCACCCGGCAATTACGCCGTGGTGTTATTTATTTATAGTTTTGTATTTCAAGGATGATCTGTGTCGGACGAGGAATGGCCTGGCTCGTAATAAAAAACGCCTGAAGTTTTCTAATGACAGGTGAATATGAAAAAAATATTTGGTTTGACCATGGGTGTTATTTGCCTGGCAGCAAGTCTCAGTGCTCAGGCAACGACCGTTGCGCAGTTGGTGGTCAGGGGCACGATCACGCCGGCAGCATGCAACCTGAGCCTGGGGGGTGGCGGGATCATCGACTACGGCGTAATCCGTTCGGGGGAACTGTCCCAAACGGCCTTCAATCCTCGCGAAGAGAGGACGACCTCGCTGGTTGTCAATTGTGGTACCACACCCGCAAAGTTCGGCTTGACCCTTACTGATCTACAGGGTGGCAGCAAGGTACCTGGAATATTGGGGACCGGCTTCACCGAAGCTCAAAACTATGGCCTGGGAGCTGTAGGTACCCGCCGTACCGGCGGTTACTCGGTCACCCTCAGGGACCTCCGGTCGTCGGGTGTCGTGCTGAACCCGATCATGCGAGTCAGCGCCGGTGCCTGGCAGAACAGTGATGGCAAGGTCGCCCAAACACCTAGCCAGTACTCATGGCGCAACGGGGTCACGGTTACTCCTGCCTCGATCTCTCAATTGACGGGTGTTATTGCAGTAAAAGCAGTGATCAACAGGGCGCAGGATTTGGACCTCACCCGGGATGTCACTTTGGATGGGCGCGCCACTCTAGTACTGAGTTACATCTAAATATCTGAAAAGCAGCCGATAGTGACGTGGAAGTTGTCAGGGGACTTTCATGTCTTATCGGCTGGTCATAGGCGCGTGTTCGTTTTCTAACTGTTTACTTATAATGTTGCGGGGAAAACCAGGTGAGTGGTCGTTCAAGAGTAAATATGACGCTGTTGTGGTGTGCAAGTTTGTATTTTTATTTGTCCGCCATGGCCATGGCGGATGGTATGCAGCCTGAAACAACCGTTGTTGTTCTTTATGAAGAGGACGCAGAGGCGACAATCACAATCAAGAATACAGACCCGGGCCCGGCATTACTTCACTCAGTGGTCGAAAATATCCCCGAGGACCTGGAGCCTTTATTGATCGTCACGCCACCCATTACTCGGGTAGAGGGTGGTGATACACAGCTTGTCCGTTTCATCAGCACCTCGAAGGTACCACTCAAGACCCAGCGTCTGAAGCGCATTTCGTTCGAAGGTATTCCCCAGGCGAGTGTTCCGGGCGGAGCGACCATCGGCATTACCCTTCGACAGAACCTGCCGCTGATCTTGCACCCTCAAGGGTTACCCAGGCACCAGACGCCTTGGGAATTGTTGAAATGGAAGCGCGAGGGTGAACGCCTGACCGTTCACAATGACAGCGCTTACGTCGTGCGTCTGGCGCTGGACGTGCAACTGCTTCCGCAAAAGCACCTGGCCACATTGCCGCGAACCTACATCTTGCCGGGTGAAGTCCTGACGGCAACGGTTGACGGGCCTTTGAAAGATTTGGCCTCGGTGGAGATTCAACCGGCCACGGTTTATGGGTTTTCGGTCGATAGCTACCGAGCCCCCGTCATTGCCGATGCGCGTTGATCGGCTTATGAAAAAACCAAAGAAGCTGTGCTCGCGCACCCACTACGCTCTGAACGCCGGTGCTTCGGCCTTCAGGCCTTACCGCTCAAACGTTTTCGTGGGGCTTGTGACACTGTGGGGGTTGCCAGGCTATGTCTCTGCCCTTGAGCTAGGAGAGGGCTTTGACCTTGCTGCGTTAACCGCACATGGAATTGACCCTCAGGTTTCCGAATACTTTCGCAGCGCGGCGCGTTTTCGCGAGGGTGTCCATGTGGTGGGGCTGCGGGTGAACGGGAATCCGTTGGGGCTGGTAGATGCGCGTTTCGACTATCAGGGGCAGCTATGTTTCACCCCTGGACTGCTGGACAAAGCCGGCTTGTTGAAGCCGTCCGGAATCATTCGTGAGGGTATTACGCCTGACCAGGCCTGCCATGACTTCCTCGGTGAATTTCCCTCGACGATGGTGAGGCTGCGCCCGGGCAGCGATGAAGTCACGCTGGTGGTGCCTACGCAGTCGTTACGTGAGCCCGAATGGGAGGCCGGCAGTTTTTCCCGGGGCGGCGCGGCGGCCCTGTTCAATTACGACGTGCTGGGTTTTGATACTCAGTCGCGTGGTGATTCCAGCCGCTATATGTCGGCTTACACCGAGGCGGGCTTCAACCTTGGTGACTGGATTGTTCGCAGTCGCCAGTTCTATGTTTCCGACAATGGCAAAACCAGTACCGAGCATGTGCATGCTTTTGCACAGCGTGATATTGCCGCGTTGCAGTCGACTTTTCAGGTCGGCCAGATATCGAGCAACAACCCGGTGTTCGGTGGGCTGCAGTTATCCGGACTCCAGTTTTCCCCCGACGGCCAGTTACGCATGCCTGCGGGTAGCAACGACGTGGTCGTCGAGGGGCTAGCCCAAAGCCAGTCACGTATTGAAGTGCGTCAGGCCGCCGCGTTGATCTACAGCACCCTGGTGCCGGAGGGGCCATTCAGGTTGACAGGGTTGCCGTTGCTCAATGGCACGAGCGACCTTGAAGTGAGCGTCATTGACGTTCGCGGCGCACGGCGTAGTTTTGTCGTGCCTGCCGCCTCCTTTCGTGGGGCCGCTCCGGTAACACCGGGTTATTACCTGTCGCTGGGCAAGGTGCGCGAGTCATCGGTCGACAGCAAAGAGCAACCGGTAGTGGCCATGGCCAGCGGGACCTGGGGGCTGGGGCGGGCGTCGTCCCTGGGGTTCGGTCTGTTGAGCACCGATGAATATCAGGCAGCGGGCGGAGCCCTGAGCAGCGTTTTTTTCCAGCGAGTGGCCGTGGGGGGGCGTCATAACCTGTCCCGTGACAGCCGGGACAAAGTGTCCGGGGCTCGCAGCACGCTGTCTTTGAGCAGCCCGCTATTTGCCGACATGGACATGAACCTGAGCGCAGCCTCCCAGACCCGTGGTTATCGCGAGGTACTTGAAGCCGGCCAGTCGTCGCGGGTTGACGATTTTGATGGACGTTTCAGGAGTCAATACACGGCGGGCTTGAGCTGGGCAGATCCGATCCTGGGAGGCTTTTCCCTCAATTACACACGCAGCTCGCAATTTGACGGCCGCTCCGTCGAGCACTTATTTGCTTCCTGGAACAAGGGATTCAGGCACGCCGATGTGGCGTTGGTCGCCGACTCACAGGTGGGTGGTTCACGGCGGCGCAGTCACGATACATCTATCGGCAGGGAGCGCGATAAACGGTTGGAAGAGGGTATTTCCATTCGGCTGCAGGTCAGCATTCCCTTGGGCGAAGACCGTCGCCTTGTTTCCTATGCCAGTCGCCGGGGTGACAGGCTCGACGCCGGCACGTTGCTCAGTGAGCGGGTTAATGAATACGTGAACTACGAGGTGGGTGTCGAGCGCGACCTGAAGGGGCGTGAGCAAGCTGTGCGGGGCCATGTGGACGTGATGCCACGTTATACCCGTGTCGGATTGGGTGTGAGCCGTGACTCGTTGAGTACCAGTTACACAGGGCAGCTTCAAGGTGGTGTTGTGGCCCATGCGCGCGGGCTGACGTTCTCACCTTATGCTGTTCAGGACACCTTCGGTATCGTTTCGGTGGGCGATATCGGGTCCACCAAGGTCGCGACCCCGCTGGGCCCTGTATGGACTGACTTCAGCGGGCAAGCGGTGATTGCCGGGCTGCCGGCTTATAGCAGCAGCCGTGTTGAGGTACAGACCCAGTCCTTGCCCAAACATATCGACCTGAAGAACGGTGCCAAAGTACTCGCCGCCGGGCGGGGCTCTTTCAACAACGTGGATTTTGAGGTGGTGAAAGTTCGCCGTCTGTTACTTGAGGTGCATGACGAACAAGGCAGGCCATTGCCGCAGGGCGCCTCGGTGTTCGACAAGGACAACACTTTTCTGACCAGCGTGGTGGGTGAGGGGATGCTCTTCCTGAGAAATGCGAATGAGCTGCAAACCTTGAAGGTTTCACTGCCGGACTCAACCACCTGCCTGCTGCAACTGAACCCTGAGCAAGAGCCCAACAATGACAAACTCTACGAAACCGCTTCGGCGGTCTGCCATGCGCCGTGAACCTGCGGGAAGTCGGCGGTGGGGGCTGGCCCTGCTGTGCTTTACCGCACTGATGGCGAATGAAGCGCAGGCCGACACCTGTCGGCTGTCTTTGAGCCAGCCTCGAGTTGATTATGGTGTTATCCACCGTACTGAGCGGATGGAGGGGGCGTCTGGTCGGCAGTCTTTAGGCAAGCGCACCCTGCACCTGACTGTTGTCTGTACTCATCCGTCGGTGATGGCATTGCGTTTTAACGGTGTGCCGGCGGATGGGCACGGGTTCCAGTTCGGACGGCAGGGGCGCTTTACCCTGAGCCTCAAGCAGGCCCAGGTCGACGGGCGCGATGTCGAGTGGACCGTTGCGCAATTGCCGGGCGAACCTGCAAGCGGCCGCCTATTGCCCGGCCAGACGCTGGTTGCACGAGCCACCGGGGCAAGGGTGACGGGGCGCCGGTTGACGGCCCAGGTCGATATTGATGTCGAGCTGGCGCCTGCTGCTCTTGCCGTGCGCAATCAAACACTGCTCGAGGGCCAGGGAGGGTTTGAGCTGGTCAGCCTGGCTGTTCCACCGAGCCAATGAAGTTGGCCAGTTCGGCGGTCTGCGGTTGGGCAAACAGGATTTTCGGATCGCCCACTTCATGGACTTTGCCCTGGTGCATGAACACCAGCTTGTCACCCACTTCCCGAGCAAAGCGCATCTCGTGGGTGACCATGACCAGGGTCATGCCATCCCTGGCCAGTTGCCGGACCACGCTGAGCACTTCATTGACCAGCTCCGGGTCGAGGGCCGAGGTGATTTCATCGCACAGCAGTACCTTGGGCGACATGGCGAGCGCCCGGGCGATGGCGACCCGCTGTTGCTGGCCACCGGACAAACGATCAGGAAAAGCATCGAATTTCTCTCCCAGGCCAACCCGCTCCAGCATCTGCCGCGCCAGTTGTGCGGCCTTGGCCTTGGGCACTTTTTGCACCACCTGGGGCGCCAGCATGACGTTCTCGCCTACCGTCAGGTGCGGGAACAGGTTGAACTGCTGGAACACCATGCCGACTTTCTGCCGCAGGCTGCGCAGGTCGGCGCGGGCGGCATCGAGGTATTCACCGTCGACTTCGATCACCCCGTCGTTGATCGACTCCAGGCCGTTGAGCGTGCGCAGCAAGGTGGATTTACCCGAGCCGCTGCGGCCGATAATCGCCACCACCTGGCCTTCTTCGACACTCAGGTCGATGCCCTTGAGTACGTGGTGATCGCCGTAATATTTGTGCAGGGCAGAAATTCTAAGCAGAGGCATGCAGTCTCCTTTCCAGGTAGCGCGCGCTGAGGGACAAGGGGTAGCAGAGCAGGAAGTAACCGAGCGCCACCAAGCCATAGACCATGAAGGGTTCGAAGGTCGCGTTGGCGAGCATGCCGCCAGTCTTGGTCAGTTCGGTAAAGCCGATGATCGAGGTCACGGCGGTGCCTTTGACTACCTGCACCGAGAAACCCACGGTGGGCGCTACGGCAATACGCAGGGCTTGGGGCAGGATCACATAGCGCAATTGTTCATAAGGGTCGAGGGCCAGGCTCGCTGAGGCTTCCCATTGACCATGGGCGATGGACTCGACGCAGCCGCGCCAGATCTCCGCCAGGTAGGCGCTGGTAAACAGGGTCAAGGCGATCGCCGCCGCCAGCCAGGGCGAGATATCCACCCCCAGCAACGCCACACCGAAGAACACCAGGAACAATTGCATCAACAGCGGCGTGCCCTGGAACAGCTCGATCCAGGTACGGGCGAGGTTGCGTGGGAAGGCCTTGGTGCTGATGCGCAGGGTCATCACCAGCAAACCCACCAAGCCGCCACCGATGAACGCTACCAGGGACAGCAGCAAGGTCCATTGCAGGCCGATCAGCAGGTTGCTCACGATGTCCCAGAAGGAGAAGTCACTCATCGGCTGCTCCTCTGAATGTAGCGCCGGCCGATCCAGTTCAATAACTGGCGGATCATCAAGGCCATGCACAGGTAAATCAGGGTGGTCAGGGCATAGGTTTCGAAGGCGCGGAAATTGCGGGACTGGATGAAGTTGGCGGCAAAGCTCAGCTCTTCGGTGGCGATCTGTGAACAGACCGCCGAACCGAGCATCACGATGATGATCTGGCTGCTCAAGGCCGGCCAGACCTTGCCCAGCGCCGGCAGCAGCACTACGTGGCGGAACGCTTCGAAGCGGGTCATCGCCAGCGCCGCTGCCGCTTCCAATTGTCCGCGAGGAATGGCCTGGATCCCGGCGCGAATAATCTCGGTGGAGTAGGCGCCCAGGTTGATCACCATCGCCAGTACCGCCGCCTGCCATTCGGAAATCTGCACGCCGAGGGATGGCAAGCCGAAGAAGATGAAAAACAACTGCACCAGAAACGGCGTGTTGCGGATCAACTCGACATACACCCCGAACATCCAGCACAGCGGCTGGATTTTCCACGCTCGCGCCACTGCGCCGACAATCCCCAGGGCCACGCCCAGTACCGCACCGATGGCGGTCAGCTCAAGCGTGAACAGCGCACCGCGCAGCAACAGATCGGTATTGGCCAGGACCGGCACAAAGTCGAATTGATAGGCCATATCTAACCCTCGTTGCGGCAATCAGAGATCAGCCGGCAGCGGCTCTTTGAGCCACAATTTCGCGTTCTTTTCCAGGCTGCCGTCAGCCTTGGCGGCGACGAGGATCTGGTTGACCTTATCCAGCAGCGCCGGCTCGTTCTTGTTCACGCCCACGTAGACGGGCGAGTCCTTGAGCTTCACTTTCAGCGCCGGTATACGCTTGGGACTGCGCTCGCTGATGGCGACCATCACCACGTTGCCGCTGGCAATCAGGTCTACCTGGCCGGCCAGGTAAGCGGCGATGGTCGAGTTGTTGTCTTCGAAGCGTTTGATCGTGGCCTCTTTTGGCGCGACGGCGGTCAGCTCAATGTCTTCGATAGCGCCACGGGTCACGCTGATGGTTTTGCCCTTGAGGTCATCGACGGTGCTGACAGGTGCGTCCGGTGGGCCGAATACGGCGAGGTAGAAGGGTGCATAGGCCTTGGAGAAATCGATGACTTTCTCCCGTTCGGCGTTCTTGCCCAGGCTGGAAATCACCAGATCGACCTTGCCGGTGGTGAGGAAGGGGATGCGATTGGTGCTGTTGACTGGCGTCAGTTCAAGTTTGACCTTGAGCTGGTCAGCCAGCAGTTTTGCAGTGTCGATGTCCAGGCCGCGAGGCTTCATGTCCGGGCCAACCGAACCGAACGGAGGGAAATCCTGGGGCACGGCGACCTTGAGGGTGCCACGGGCGACGATATCGTCCAGGCCATTGGCCTGGGCGGGCGCCTGGCTCAGCATCAGGCTGGCAAACAGGGCGGTGAGCAGGGCGCTGCAACGCTTGGTCATGGCAACTCTCCGAAATGGGCGAAGGAATTTTCTGGTTTCTGCCAGTGCACAGCCCATGCCATCACCCTGTGAATCGCCTGAAAGGGCGCAATCTATTGGGCTGTAGCGGTCTTACTGGTCTGAACAGTTGCGTTGGCTTTTGCACTCTTTTCGAGCGCCACAAAAATCCCGCGAGCTCCTTTGGAGCGTGGCTTGCCGGGTGCCGCGAATAGCTTTACAACTAGCCGCTCAGTGGACTGGAACCTTGAGTTTTTTATGAATTCCATCGCGCAGGCCGTACCGGAGTTAGCGTTGCAAGCTATCCGCAAACTGATCGCCGAAGAGGGCTTCGGACCGGGCGATGCGCTGCCGTCCCAACGCGACCTGGCGCTGCAATTGGGCGTGAGTCGTGCTTCGTTACGCGAAGCGTTGTCCTCGCTCAGTGCGCTGGGCGTGGTCAGCGTGCAGCCAGGAAAAGGCGTGTTCGTGCAAGCGATGGATGAGCCTGCGGGCTTTGCCTGGCCTTTTGCTGCGCAAGCAACACCGTTGGATATCTTTCAACTGCGCTATGCCTTGGAAGGGTTCGCGGCAGGGTTGGCGGCGGTGACGTTGACCACCGATGAGTTGGATCTTCTTGACGATAATGTCGAGGCGATGCACAAAGAACTTAAGGCCAGTGACTTCGAGGCGGCGGCGCGGCTGGACTTCGAATTCCACCAGCGCATCCTGCTGGCCAGCGGAAATCAGGCGATGGTCAGCATTCTCAGTGCCAGCGTCGACGTGTTTCTGGAGAGTCAGAAGCTACCGTTCATCCGACCGGAGCGGGCCATGGAGACCTGGCAGGAACACCGCAAGATCCTCCGTGCCCTGGCGCGGCGCGCCAGTGCCGCATCACAGAAAACCATGCAAGAACACGTACGTAACGCGGCGCTGCGTACGGGCATTGCCTTCATTACTCCCGTCATGCGTTGATCTGGGCTATACCCAAACTCATGCAACACCATAGCAAGAGTCAATCAGAGGCGGCTTCCTGAACGAGGGAAGGGCGGCTATGATGGGCAACGTTTTTTTTGCTTACAACCCGGAGACATCCATGAGCAACGATCTTATCAAGCACGTCACCGACGCGACCTTTGAGGCAGAAGTACTTAAGGCCCAAGGCCCGGTGCTGGTTGACTACTGGGCTGAATGGTGTGGTCCTTGCAAAATGATCGCTCCGGTTCTGGACGACATTGCTACCACCTACGAAGGCAAGTTGACCATTGCCAAGCTGAACATCGACGACAACCAGGAAACCCCGGCCAAGCACGGCGTGCGTGGTATCCCGACGCTGATGCTGTTCAAGAACGGCAACGTCGAAGCCACCAAGGTCGGCGCACTGTCGAAGTCCCAGCTGCAAGCTTTCCTCGACGCCAACATCTAAGCGTCGTCAAAAAAGCCCCGCAAATAGCGGGGCTTTTTCGTGAAACAGGGCTAGACGCTCTGAAACTCAGGTGGTACATTCGGCCCCGCACTGGTTTCTCCATTGCCCCCTGCAAGCCGTCGCCGACGCACTCCTTTTCGATTAGTACGCGATCCTGTCGCCTTCTCTGCGGCGCGGCCTCATTAAGCCAAAAGCTTAATTTCCCCCCTCCATAAATGATTACGTCATTCCTATATGAATCTGACTGAACTCAAGCAAAAGCCGATTACCGAACTGCTCGAATTGGCCGAACAGATGGGCATAGAAAATATGGCCCGTTCGCGCAAGCAGGACGTGATTTTCTCCCTGCTGAAAAAGCACGCGAAAAGCGGCGAGGAAATCTCCGGTGATGGCGTGCTGGAGATTCTCCAGGACGGCTTCGGCTTTCTCCGCTCTGCAGACGCCTCCTATCTCGCCGGCCCAGACGATATCTACGTCTCGCCGAGCCAGATCCGTCGCTTCAACTTGCGCACCGGTGACACCATCGTTGGCAAGATCCGCCCTCCGAAGGAAGGCGAGCGTTATTTCGCCCTGCTCAAGGTCGACACGATCAACTTCGATCGTCCCGAGAACGCGAAAAACAAGATTCTCTTCGAGAACCTGACGCCGCTGTTCCCGACCGTGCGCATGAAGATGGAAGCCGGTAACGGTTCCACCGAAGACTTGACCGGTCGTGTCATCGACCTGTGCGCCCCGATTGGCAAGGGCCAGCGCGGCCTGATCGTTGCGCCGCCGAAAGCCGGTAAGACCATCATGCTGCAGAACATCGCAGCGAACATCGCCCGTAACAATCCTGAAGTTCATCTGATCGTATTGCTGATCGATGAGCGTCCGGAAGAAGTAACCGAAATGCAGCGCACTGTGCGCGGCGAAGTCGTTGCCTCGACGTTCGATGAGCCACCAACCCGCCACGTGCAGGTTGCCGAGATGGTGATCGAGAAGGCCAAGCGTCTGGTCGAGCACAAAAAAGACGTGGTGATCCTGCTGGACTCCATCACCCGTCTGGCTCGCGCCTACAACACCGTGATCCCGAGCTCCGGCAAGGTCCTCACCGGTGGTGTCGATGCCCACGCCCTGGAGAAACCGAAACGTTTCTTTGGCGCCGCGCGGAACATTGAAGAAGGCGGCTCGCTGACCATCATCGCCACCGCGCTGGTTGAAACCGGTTCGAAGATGGACGAAGTGATTTACGAAGAATTCAAAGGTACCGGCAACATGGAGTTGCCTTTGGATCGCCGTATCGCTGAAAAACGTGTGTTCCCAGCGATCAACATCAACCGTTCCGGCACCCGCCGCGAAGAGTTGCTGACGGCCGATGACGAACTGCAGCGCATGTGGATTCTGCGCAAGCTGCTGCACCCGATGGACGAAGTAGCGGCCATCGAGTTCCTGATCGACAAGCTGAAAACCACCAAGACCAACGACGAGTTCTTCTTGTCGATGAAGCGCAAATAACGCGACTTCTCAGGTCAAAAAAGAATGGCGCCCTTCGGGGCGCCATTTTTTTTTGTTGAA
>NZ_WNNK01000050.1 GCF_009724245.1 Pseudomonas spelaei
TAAAGTCATCTACCCAGCCCTGCAAAGCAAAGACATGGTGTGCACTTAATTTTAAGTGGGCACCAGTTCTAGCCTTTTAAGCGGGTATTTCATGCAGCCGACACGCCGTTCGTATTCCAAATCCTTCAAGGCCCAGGTCATTCAAGAATGTGTCCAACCCGGCGCTTCGATTGCCAGCGTTGCCCTCAGCCATAGCCTCAACGCGAACCTCGTCCACAAATGGATTCGGGTGCAAGTACAGAAAAGCACGGCGTTCCAGCCTGCATTCATCCCGTTGCCTCTGCACGAAACAGGCCACGGATCCTCAACGAATATCAGCATTGAGATTCTGCACCCGCGCGGCACCGTCAAAGTGAACTGGCCAACCGATAATGCTGCTGCCTGCACCGCATTCCTTCGAGACCTTTTGCGATGATCCGCATCGACGCCATCTGGCTTGCCACCGAGCCCATGGACATGCGCGCCGGTACTGAAACGGCTCTGGCCAGAGTGATAGAGGTGTTCGGTGCGGCGAAGCCGCACTGCGCCTATCTGTTTGCCAATCGCCGCGCGACTCGGGTCAAAGTGCTGGTACACGATGGGATTGGTGTCTGGCTGGCGGCACGTCGCTTGAACCAAGGTAAATTTCATTGGCCAGGTGTTCGGCAAGGCAGTGAATTGCAGTTGGATGCAGAGCAACTTCAAGCCTTGGTGCTTGGCCTGCCTTGGCAACGGGTTGGCGCTGGCGGTGCAATCACGATGCTTTAGAAACTGTAATTAGCATCTTGGTTTGCTGTCGCAGACGGTCTGCTTTGGTAAAATCCAAGGCATGACTTCTTCACCCAATCTCGATCAAATGACTCCCGACCAACTGCGTGCACTCGCTACGCAATTGCTGTCGCAAGTCGAGATCATGGGCAAGAAGATCAACCGCGATCAAACGGTGATCGAGAAGCTGACCCACGAGATCGCACAGCTCAAGCGTTTGAAGTTTGCCAAGCGCAGTGAGCAGATGAGTCCTGATCAGGCCAGCCTGCTTGATGACCTGATCGATACTGATATCGCGGCGATTGAGGCTGAGCTTCAGGCGTTGCAAATAGCACCAGCGGCGACCGAGGAAAAGCAAAAGCCCAAGCGCACGGCATTGCCGGCAGAATTTCCGCGAACGTTGATCCATCACGAACCAGACAACACTCACTGCCCATGCGGCTGCGCACTGAAGCGCATCGGTGAGGATGTCAGTGAAAAGCTGGACTACACGCCGGGTGTGTTTACCGTTGAGCGCCATGTTCGTGGCAAGTGGGTTTGCGATGACTGCGAAACGCTGATCCAGGCGCCGGTGCCGGCGCAGGTCATCGACAAGGGCATCCCGACGGCCGGGTTACTTGCTCACGTCATGATTGCGAAGTTCGCTGACCATCTTCCGCTTTACCGTCAGGAATCGATTTTTGGTCGTGCTGGCTTGGCGATTCCACGCTCCACGTTGGCTCAGTGGGTTGGCATGACAGGCGTGCAGTTGCAGCCCCTGGTCGATGCCTTGCGGGGCGTAGTGATCGGGCAACTGGTCATGCACGCGGATGAAACACCCGTGCAAATGCTTGCTCCAGGCTCGAAAAAAACTCACCGATCTTATGTTTGGGCATACGCCACCAGCCAGTTCTGCGAGACAGCCGCTGTCGTCTACGACTTCAGCCCCAGCCGCGCTGGCGAGCATGCTCGTAACTTCCTGCAAGGCTGGAAAGGCAAGTTGGTCTGCGATGATTTTGGCGGTTACAAGGCCAGCTTCGAACTCGGCGTGACCGAGATCGGCTGCATGGCCCATGCCCGGCGCAAGTTCTTCGAGTTGCACGCAACCAACAAGAGCCAGATCGCCGAGCAGGCCCTGCGCTACATCCAGCTGTTGTACGAAGTCGAGAGCGAAGTGCGCGACCTGGAGCCGAATTTACGGCGCCGAATACGGCAAGAAAAAGCCGTACCGGTGATGGATAGGTTGCATGCCTGGATGATCGCGCAGCGTGATGTTGTGCCCGAAGGGTCGGCTATCAGCAGAGCACTCGATTACAGCCTCAAACGCTGGGCAGCGCTGTCGCGCTACCTCGATGACGGGGCGGTTCCCATTGATAATAATTGGGCGGAGAACCAGATCCGGCCATGGGCTCTTGGACGCAAGAACTGGCTCTTCGCCGGGTCACTACGCAGCGGAAAACGGGCTGCGGCGATCATGAGTTTGATCCAGTCTGCACGGCTGAATGACCATGATCCGTATGCCTATCTGAAGGACGTTCTCACGCGACTGCCGACGCAGCGGGCGAGTGAGATTGACGAGTTGCTGCCGCATAAGTGGTCGCCCCCTAGTGGCGTAGGTGCGTTCAAACGCATCACCGAATTTAGGAAGTAACGGATACTGGAGCTTCGAAACCTTGCCACCCATGAGGCTGTTTAGAGACGATCAGCAATCGGTTCCCCACGCCGTCCGTGGACGCAACGCATCGACCCTGCTCATTCCAAAATGCGCTCTGCCCAGCAGCAGCCCACCCACCGGTCGGGCCGCCATGATTCGCCATGAGCACGGCCATTCCATGACGCTTCGAGCAGTTCTGCAATAGAGAGCTATCGCGTGAATAACCGGTTTCACCGATGAGCACACTAGCGGCATACAACTGCGCGCCTTGTTTTGCAGCTTGTGATGAATGTTCCGGGTGACTGAAATCAGCACACACCGATAGGGCTATGGGTAAGTCTGCGATAAGCATCAAATCGCCCCCATTACCCGCACTAAAGAATTGCTCTTCGCCAGGGTGTAAATGCTGCTTGGTATAGACACCAATCGAGCCATCTTGGTGGAGTATGAAAGCTGCAATCAGCGGTTTGTCATGACTGGGTAGGCGCAACGGCAAACCCACTATCGTAGTCATGGAGGCTTCCCGCGCAAGGTGTCGCAAGGGGGAGAGAAGTGGGCTATCTCTATCCTGCGCCAGGGCTTTAGCCAAGGTTGGTTCATATCCTGTGAGCGATAACTCGGGAAAGAGTAATAACCCCACCCCCTGCTCGCGGGCGTGCTGCATGAAATCCATGTGCAGCTTCAGGTTGGCACTGATATCGCCAGCACGAATGGCGCATTGGGCTGCTGCAAAAACTGGTGCCGACATTAGCGTCTCCAAAAAGAGCACAATCCTAACGTGGCCCCGATTCGCACGCCACAGCGCGTTCCCTGGGGTAAAGCGCATGGCACATATACTTTTCCGCAGGAAGGCGTGTTGGCCAGACGGTTACGGCACAAGCTGTCAGCGGATACTTGCAGCCTCAATCTGGCTTGGATGGGTGATTCTGAAGTATCAGGCATCGCGGATTATGGGAACCAGTAGTAACAACCAAGCGAGCAGCTAAGAGAAAAGGCTAAAGTAGATAAAACAACACCGGCGCATGGCCGGTGTCAGTAAAACAAGATCAAGCCGGAAACTTTCTACAGATCACCAAATCTCATGGGTCTCGGCTCTGTAATTCTTTTCAATACGTTCAACAAGCAATGGCGCACTAATAATTCCTCTTGTGGAATGCTTCAGCTCTTCCGAGCTAATATCTCTCTCCAGCCGAAGTGCTTCGCTTCCATCCCACAGCCAAATAGAGCCTCCCGGCCCGCCATTCCTGGAGCGGAACGTAGGAAACACTTGTAACCTTTCGGGAACCGGAACATTTGCCACAACGGATAGAAGGCCTTGATTTACCGCACTTTGAACAACAAAGAATGCGGAAAACTGTGGTTCACCATCAACCACAACCGAAAAATCTTTTGGTTGTTCATTATGGAATCCGGGAAAAATACGAATTAAAAAACCAAATTCCGGATGCTTATGAGTAACTTGCGCATATGCGACACCCTGCGAGGTTAATACCTGCAAAATGTCGCCCAGCTTTACCTTCTTAGCCATTTAAAATCCTTCATATCCAGCTTTTTTCAGCAACTCGGCGCCGCGAATCAAACCCTGCTCATACTTAGTCGGGTTTTTGACAGACGATATAGAGTTAATCTTATTGATTAACGTGCCGCCATCTTTACCAAGGCCATGGTAATCGATCAGTGTTTGCTCGACTGCCCGTGCGTCGGCACGTGAAAGGTTCTGTAAACCCTCTATTCTGTCAATCGTGATGCCTTTTTGTCTGAGGTGAGCTTGACCGCGCTTAACTACGTCGTCGGTTATTCCAACATAACGAGTCACGCCATCAACCACGCAATTATAAACACAGGTCTTTCCGCCTATAGAGGCAACCTCACCTGCGCCTTTTGCACCCACCACTTCAGCAGCACCTGCTGACTCACCTACCTTAACAGCTCTAACGCCAGCTCCCAACCCACCTGTGAGTACCATACCCGCGATCTCAGCATGATCGCCCTGCATCGTTTTCTGCACAGCCAGCCGCGTATCATCCTGGTTCCTATCTTGGAAACCACGAACGATCAACTGTTCTTCCTTACTCAACCCTCCACTCTGGTCATACTTATCCAGCGTCGCAGAGCCTCCCTCAACATCAAGCCGTTGTGAGTTACAACTCGTAGGATCATCACACTTCAACAACGTGATACCGGTTTTTTTGTCGCTAATCCCCTCGTATTGCGCTGTCACACTTTCACGACAGGCACCCGGATTTCCCGCCCCTCGACATCCCTTCAAATCTTTCACCAAATCATCAACCTCATGATGATTCAGGTAGTTGTAGGCCGTTGCATTCTTCGCAATTTCAGCTCCTTTCTGCACATCACCACCGGTCGCCCCAGCTGCCGCAATACCTACCAACTGCGAAGCCGCCAACAGTAAGCTTGGCTCGCGCTCCACCGCTTTCGCCAACGTAGTCACTAGCGCCTCATTGGCTCCCGCAGCAAGAGCACCAGTGGCAAAGCTCCCCCCTCCCGCTTGGCTTACCAGCCCACCGACCAGCGCATGCAGCGCGACTTTCTGTGCACTTGAATCTGACCACTGTTGGTCTTTCGAGTAGTCGCCAACGGCGTTGAAAGCCACTGCTTGCAATGTGCTTTGCAATTGCGAATTGAGGGCGCTACCTAGATTTTTGTTAAAGCTACCGCCTTGTAAAGCTGTACCTACACCAGCCTGGGCCAGCCCTTGCGCACCTGAATAGGCAGCAAACCTGCCAATGTCAGTTGCTGAGCTAAGATCAAATCCTTTTGTGATCTTATTGACGTTGTCACCTGTTACGCCAAATGCCGGATCCAACACTCCCGCCGTGAAGCCCGCAGTCAGTGCTCCCGTGGCATATCCTTTAAGGGCGTTGCTAGAAGTGACATCTTTGAGCGTTGCACCAATGTTGCCGCCGTTATTGATAAAGCTGACAGCACTTTTGCTGGCAACCGATGCCAATGCCGTGGACGCCATGACATTGCCCCAACCCGCAGCAACAAAGGAGCCTGTCGTCGCCGATATGCCCCCAGCCGCCATGGCCGTACCAGAGCCCGCCGTGGCACCTGCGGCGCCTCCAGCCAGAGCACTCCCTGCCCCCGCCGTCAACACCGTCACAATAATAATGATCGCCAGCATCGCGCCCTGCCCAAGGCTGGAATGGCTGTACTTGAACGAGTCATGCATTTCCTGCACTTTGCGCCAATCCACATCCCCGCGTTTCTCGGCCTCTTTCAGCCAAGCCAATTGCGGATCAGCTTTGACCATGACGTCGATGGTCTCGCTGACGGAGTGCTGGTCGATTTTCTTGATATCGATCTTCAGCCCATCCACCGCCTGAATGGCCAGTTTCCCCTGCGCCACTATTTCCGTCTGACGCAACGTCTCATCGGTACTCCCCTTACCCTTGGCACTGGTCCATGCCAGATCACTCTTGCTCTTTTCGTGACTCTCCTGATGCAGGTCCTTAACCGCCTCAAACGTCACCGCCCCACCGCTGACAATCGCAATATCCTTGCCACTGTCGAGCGTGGCGCCTTGGTACAGCTGATCACCACCACTTTGCAGGGTCTGATTGCCGCCACTGGTGACCTGGCTGCCGATGTTTGTGACCTGAGTCACTTCATCGCGCTGGGTTTCTTTACTCCCCCAACTACCTTTCTTCTTCATGTCATACAGCGAGTAATCGCTGTCTTGAGCAGCCAATAAGCCAAGCTTGCCGCCCGCTACCAAATACGCTTCATCCCCCGCCGTCACCCGGCTAGCAATCAACGCCAAATCATTCCCGGCACTCAGCGCCACATCACCACCGGCCTTCACCGTGGTGGACACTTGCTGGGCGTGGTCTTCCTGGATCTTGACCGTCTTGGTGTTGTACGAGTAATGCTGCTCATCCACGCCTGAAGCCAAGGTCAGGTCACCCGTAGCAGCCATGGCAACGTCGCGCTTGGCGTCGATTTGGCTAGCGATAGCGCTGATGTCACGCCCCGCCTGCACACGGAAGTCGCGGCCAGCTTCGATCACAGAGCCCTGTTGGTTAACGCTGCCAGTGCGAGCCTCAGTGGTGCCACGGCCAGTGCGTTGTTCGGCGGCGATGAGGTTCACGTCGCGCCCCGCCGCTATCGTCATGTCGGCACCGCTACTCATCACGCCGCCAACGCTGTTGACGTCGCGACCGGCGCGTACGCTCAGGTTGTTGGCCGCTTCGATGCGGGCAGCGTTGTCCACAAAGTCCTGCCGCATCTCTCGGGTGTAAGACCCGCCGCTGCTCTCGTGAGTGGTGACCGTGCGTTCGTTGATCACGTCGCCGTTAACCGCTGTGAGGCTCACATCGCGCCCGGAGATGATCCCGCCAGCCTTGTTGATCAGGTTATTACCCGCCAACAGGTCCAGGCGATTACCGGCCTCGATCAAGCCGCTGTTGACCAGGTTGGCACCGGCGGTGGCCGACAGGTTGTTGGTGGCGCGCAGGGTGCCGACGTTGTTGAGGTTCTCTCCGGCAATCAGGTTGACGTCGTTACCCGCAATCAATGCACCGTTGGGGCCGAGACGGTTATTCGCCTGGGCCAGATACAAAACAGGCACCAGTACTTGTTGGCCGCCGACCGTGGCGCTTTCCATCCACACGATGTCGTGGGTCAGGGCAGCGACTTGTTCAGCGGTGAGGCTCACGCCCACTGCCAGGTTCAGTTGTTGCTTGCTGGCGATGGCGTTGTCCATCAGGTACTTGTACAGACCGGCGTCGCTGGTCTGGCCGTCGATGAAGCGTTGGCCGGTGCGGGCGATTACCGCTTGCTGGATCAGCCGTTGCTCGTAGAGACCATCGCCCAGGCGTTTCCAACTGTTATCCGGGTTGTAACCCAGGTTCGACAGCAGATAGTCCGAGCCCATGAATTGCTTGAGGTCGGTCAGGGCCAGGTTGGTTTCGATCAAGTATTTTTGAGGATTGGACACGTAGCTGCTGTCAGGCAACCCTTGCACACGGTTGACTGTCAACGAACCGGTCGATGTGGCCTGTCCCTCGACCGGGGTCGCCGAGGCGACACCGCCGACGTCTGACCGGCCGGGCAGTGTGGCCCCCGTAACAGGATCTACGACCGGGGCCACGTTCAGGGCCGTGGCGCTGCCGGAGACATTGGCCGCTAGGTCAGCGGTGTGCACGGAAGCTTGCGTGGTCACTGCGGTTTGAGCTGCATCACCCACCAACACGGCCCTGCCGCCGCCACTAGGCACGGCTTGTTCTCGTTGGGCAGTCCCGATAACGGCGCTGCCCATGGTCCAGCTTTGTGGCCCTTGTTGAGTCGGTGTTGCAGCACCTTGGCCGCTCAGTCGAAACAAACCATTCTGCCCCGTCGGCAGGCTAAAGCCGGGAAGCGTTATCGGGTTGACTTGTTGCTGGGCGAGATCCGCAGGGAGTTGCGCATTGATGGAAATAGGTGTCGAGTAGCCGCTGCCGGCGCCCGTGTCGGTCTTGGTTTTACCTGCCGAAACATAAGCATAGTAGGGACGAACTACGCTGTTATTAATGTTCTGGGCAGCGTTGAGAGTGACTGCGCCCCCTGCCTGAATAATCGCATCCAGAGACTCGATGTTGGTGACGGTTGAGCTCTTGGGCAGCGTGACGGGTGGTGGCCCGGTCAAGGCCAGAAAGTTGCTCAGGTCCGCCTCGACCGTGGCCGAAGGTGTTGGGCTGTTTCGTTGATTGAAGATAGCTGCCAGTTGAGCAGCTGCGCCTGTCTGGTCAACGTAACTCACGTATTGCTGGCTGGATTTAATCTCTTGCGCCTGCAGCCCTTTGTTGTTGATCGTCGTGGCATTTGCCGTCAGGTTACCGGCCGCGCTAATGCTGCTGCTCGTGTTGTTCAGTTCCCCGGCATTGATCACCAGATCCGCACCGCTATCGATCGTGGCCGCTGCGGACCGCAGCGTGATCAGCAAGCGGTCGGTTTCTGAGACCTCCCAAAGGCCGTTGAAGCGCCCACCGCCCCGATTGTCGCAGCCCCATATGGGTATCAGTGCGCACGATAGCCGAGTGATCGTCGTGGCACTTTTCTCATGTTCGGTGTACTGCAACACGTCCATGGTGTTGTTGATGGTCGTGGCGGCGAGGGTCAGATTGCCCACGCTTTCGATCCCTGCGGAACGGTTGTCCAGCAGGTCTGCTTTGGTCCCGTCTTTGTCCCGGGCAATCAGTAAACTCCCCAAGCTGTAGACTTGGCCATAGCTGTTGGTGAAGCTCGGGCTGAGCAGCTGCATGTCTGCGCCACTGAAGATCAACCCCTTGTCGTTGAGTAACGTTCCGGCAGTCACCGTCAGGTTCTGACCTGCGCCCAGGGTCCCGGTATTGTTCATGCTACCGGCGGCCAGAGTAAGGTCAGTCGCCGACGTCATGCGCCCGGCATTGATCAACTGCCCCGTCACAGACACCGTCGTATTGCCACCGCCCGCGAGCGTGGCGGCGCTACTGAGGTTCATTTGCGCGGCACTCAGGCCCAGTGTTCCGAGGCTGCTGACGCGTCCACTGCCTGAGTACGTACCTGCAAGGTTGAGGCTCAGGCTGCCGTCACTGGCAATCAGCCCATCGTTGCTCCAGTTGCCGCCGTTACCTACCAAGCTGTTGGACGCCAGCAACTGGCCGCTGGCCGCCTGATTGAGGGTGTTGACGTTGACCGTCAACCGTCCTGCCTGGATCACGCTGCTGTTGGTCCAGTTGTCAGCCGTCAGTGTCAGGCCGCCACGGGTGATAACGGTACCGCCCGCATTGGTCAGGTTGGCGGTACTGATATCAAACGTACCAGCCCCTACGTGCAAGACACTGCCGCCCACGTTCTGGAAGCTGCCGGCGTTCAGCGTCAGGTCGCTGTTGGCAGTTTCAAGTGCGCCGCTACGGTTATCAAACAACCCACCAATCTGAAAATCGGTCTTGCCATTTTTCCCCAAAGCCCGCAGTTGCCCGCCCTGGTTATCCACACTGCCCGCAACGACTTTCAGGGTGCTATCGCTTTCAATAATGCCTTTTTGGTTGTTCAACGCACCGCTGAGGTCGAGGTCGATCTCACCGCCCGCAACCTGCCCGCGCACATCACCGCTGTTGTCAAAACTGCTGCCGCTGACCTTGACCGCACCTTTGGCGTACAAGCCGCCGTCGCGGTTGTCGAAGGCGCCGGTGGTGACCACGGTGTCGCCGCTTTGCGCCGCGATGCGCCCGCCGTTGTTGTTGAGGCTGGCGCTGGTCAGGATCAGGCTTTGTGCCTGGATAATGCCGGCCTGGCGGTTGTTGTTCAGGTCAAAGTCGTTGCGCAACAAGCCACCCAGCGCTTTGGCTTGCAGGGCGCCTTTGAGGCTGGCCAGGGTACCGCCACGGTTGTCGATGGTCGCGGCTTTGATGTCCACATCACCGGCCTGGGCGATGACTTTGCCGCTCTGGTTGTCGAGGTCGCCGCTGATGTCGAGGTTCAGGGTGGTCTGGCTTTGGATCGAGCCCTTGGCGTTGTCGAGGCTGGCGGCCTTGAGGTGCAGGTCGGCGTTTTGGCTGTAGATCAGGCCGTCGCCGCTGTTTTGTACGGCGCCAGTGGTGGTGATGGCCAGTGCGCCGTTGGCGGCGACGGTGCCGCGATTGCGGTTGTCCAGGCTGCCCGCGAAGAGCGTCAGCAGGCTTTGGCTGGCCAGTTGGCCGCCCTGGTTGCTAACCTCACTGGCGCGTTTGAGCAGCAGCGCACCGGCGCTGGCAAGCTTGCCGTTGGTGTTGGTCAGGGCGCCGAGCAGGTCGAGGGTTACGGTGCCGTTGCCGATCAAGGTGCCGGCGCTGTTGTCGAGGGTAGCGCCGGTCAGGCTGAGTGCCTGTTGTGCATTGACCGTGCCGCCTGCGTTATTGAGCGTTTGCACTTGCAGATCAAGGGCTGCGCCACTGTCGATCAATCCGCCTTGAGCGTTATTAAGTAAACCGGTGACGGTTAGGGTTTGCCCGCCCGCACTGGAGAGGATGCCTTTGTCACTGTTGTCGAGGCTGGCGGCTTTGACGGTCAGGGCTTTTTGGCTGACCAGCGCACCGGCGCCGCTGTTAAGCAGGCTGTTGCTCAGGGTGGCGTCGACGTTGCCATAACGGCTGGAGACGGTGCCTTGGTTGCGGTTGTCCAGGTCGGCGCCGCTGACGCTGACACCCTGCCAGCCGGAGATCAGGCCGCCCTGGTTGACCAACTGATTGCCGCCCAAGGTCAGCAGGTTATTGCTGATCAGCTTGCCGGCGCTGTTATCCAGGGTGCGACCACTGAGGTTGAGGTTTTGCGCGGTGGAGATTTCGCCGCCCTGGTTGCTCAGGTCACGCAGGTGCTTGATGGTCAGTTGGCCGTCGGTGGTGATCAGGCCGGCGTTGTTGTTCAGGTCGCCAGTAGCGCTGCCCAGATCGATGGCAATCGACTTGCCCAGCACAGAGCCGCCCTGGTTGTTCAGGCCGGTGCTGTTGAGGGTCAGGGCATTGGCGGCGTTGATCAGCCCTTGGTTCTGGTTGTTGAGCTGGCCGTCGATGTTGAGCACGGTGTCGCCACGACTGGTCAGGGTGCCGCCGCTGTTGTCCAGACTGGCGGCACGACCGTCGACGGACTGGGCGGCGATCAGGCCTTTGACGTTGCTCAACGCCTGGTTGATGCGCAGGGTCAGGTCCTGGTTGCTGAGTAATTTACCGCTGGTGTTATCCAGGCTGTCAGCGGCCAGTGTGAACGCCTGGGCGCTGGAGATTTCACCACTCTGGTTATTCACGCCCTTGAGGTTTTTCAACATCAACAGCGGGCCGTTGATCAGACCGCCCTGGTTGTTCAACTGGCCGTGGTTCAGGTCCAGCGCGACCGAGGTGTTGCTGAAGAGTTTTCCGCCCTGCTGATCCAAGCCGGTGACCTTCGCGGTCAGGGCCTTGTTGCTGGTCAAGCGACCACCGTCCTGGTTGGTCAATTGCCCGGCGGTGATGTCGAGGGTGTCGCTGGTGCTGACGTTGCCGGCGTGGCTGTTGTCGAATGCACCGGTGGTGATTTTCAGGGCCGCAGTGCTGCTGAGGGTGCCTTTTTGGCTGTTATCCAGGCTGGCGCTGTTCAGGGTGAGGCCCGCATCGGTGACCAGTTCCCCGCCTTGGTTATCCACGTCCCCTGGGGTGGTGACGTTTAACGCCCCTGCACTGGATACGCTGCCTTGGCGGTTGTTCAGGCTCACCGCGTTAACAGTCAGCAGACCTTCACTGCTCAGCTTGCCTTGGCTGTTGTTCAGCTCGCCACCGAGCTTAAGGCCAAGGTCTTTCTGGCTGATAAGGCTGCCGCCGCTGTTATCCAGACTGGCGCCTTCCAGGTTCACACCGCTCTGACCGCTGAGTTGGCCCTTGTTACGGTTGAGGACGTTGTTGACGTTCAGCTTCAAGTCGGTCGCGGCGAGTACCAGGCCGCCGTCACTGTTATCCAGCCGTTGACCGGTCACCTGCACGGCGGCTTTGCTGGAGATCTCACCGCCACGGTTATCCACCGTGCCCACGTTGACGTCGGTCTTTTGGGCCGCACCCACGAAGCCTTTTTGCCGGTTATCTAGGGTCTGGCCTGTCAGGGCAAGCGCACCTTGGGCGATCAGGGCGCCGTTTTGGTTGGTGAGCGTCGCGACGTTCGCCGTGAGATCACCTTTGCTGGAAACCTGACCGTCGGTGTTGTCCAGGCTGGCCGCCGTCAGTTGCGCGTTGCCGTCGCCAATCGCCGAGCCGCCTTGGTTTTTGAAAGCACCGTCAACCGTGAGACCTAACTCGCCACGACTGCTGAGCAGACCGCCGCTGTTATCCAGGCTGGCGCTATGCACCTGCAGCGCAGCTGCAGAAACCAGGCCTTTGATGTTGCTCAGGGCCTGTTCAACGCGCAGGGTCAGCGCTTGGTTGCTGATGAGTTTGCCGCTGCTGTTATCCAGGCTTTTGCTGGCCAGGGTGAACGCCTGGGCACTGGAGATTTCGCCGTTCTGGTTGTTGACCCCGTTGAGGTTTTTCAACATCAGTAACGGCGCGTTGATCAGGCCTTGCTGGTTGTTCAGTTGACCGTTTTTCAGGTCCAGGCTCAGTGAGGTCTTGCTGAAAAGCTGCCCGCCCTGCTGATCAAAACCCGTCACGCTGGCGACCAGATTTTTGTCGCTGGCAATACGACTGTCCGTGCCGTTGCTGACTTGGCCGGCAGTCAAAGTGAGGGTGTCATTGCTGATCAGGCGACCGGCCTGGGTATTGTCAAAAGCACCGGTGGTAACGCTTACCGCACCCTTGGCACTGAGCGTGCCCCCGCTATTGCCCAGGCTGGCACTGTTAAGGATCAAGCCTTGGTCGGTGGTCACGGCGCCATTTTGGTTAGTCATCGCACCGGTAGCGGTTAGCGCAATGGCACCGGCACTCGATACCTTACCCGACGTATTGTTCAGCCCGGCCGTTGTGGCGGTGATGGAGCCTTCACTGGTGAGCAAGCCGCCGGTGTTATTCAGATCACCACTGTGGGTCAGGGTCAGGCCTTGCTGGCCGGACACCGTGCCGCCGCTGTTGTCCAGGCTCTGACCTTGCAGGGTCACCTGGCCTTTGCCGAACAGCAGGCCTGCGCTCTGGTTGATGACTTGCGCCACCTTAAGTCCCAAGTCGGTGCCCGCCAGCAGCTTGCCGTTACTGCTGTTATTCAGGCGGGTACCCGCCAGGTTCACGTCTATCGCGCTGGAGATTTCCCCAGCCTGGTTGTTGATGTCATCGACGGTGAGGGTCAGCGCCTTAGTCGCTCCGATCAGGCCGCCGTTGCTGTTATTCAGCGTGCTGCCGGTCAAGCTCAAATTGCCTTGTGCAACCAGCTCACCTTTTTGCTGATTGAATTGGGTGACGTTGGCGGTGATATCGCCTTGACTGGAGATGCGCCCGCCGGCGTTTTCCACGGTCGCCGCGTCTATACGCACCGGCCCCACGCCACTGAGCAAGCCGCCCTGATTACTCAGGGTCGTGCCCAGGTAATGGACCGCTGCCTGCCCGATAAGCAGGCCTTTGTCCTGGTTATTCAACTGAGCGGCGTTGAGTTGCAGGTCCTTGTCCGCGTGGACCTGACCGCCACGGTTATCCAGACTGGCCGTATTCAAGGTCAGCAAGCCTTTACCACTCAAACTACCGCCCCGGTTATCGAGGCTGCCCGCCTGCACATCCATCGCGCCTTTGGCGGTGAGCAGACCGTTGTTCTGATTGTCCAGCAGGCCCGCGATACGCGTGGTGAGGCTGCCGTCACTGAGCACTTTGCCGGTGTTGCTGTTGTCCAGGCTCGCGGCAGTGATCGATGCTGACTGACCGGTAGCGAGTACGCCTTTGCGGTTGTTCAGCGCGCCACGTACATCGACGCTCAATGAGGTATCGCCAGTGACCTTGCCGCCGCTGTTATCCAGGCTGGCGACGTGCACTTCACTAGTCCCTGCGCTGGAAACCTCGCCTTGAGTATTGGCCAAGGCACCATCGAGGTTCAGCAACAGACCAGTGTCGCTGGTAAGTGTGCCGCTGTTGTTGTTCAAACTGGCCGCGCGGGCATCGAGTCCGTTGGCAGAAATCAGGCCTTTGACGTTGGTCAGTGCCTGGTCCAGGCGCAGGGTCAGGCCCTGATCGCTGAGCAATTTGCCGCTGGTGTTGTCCAGGCTATTCGCCGCGAGAGTAAAGCCCTGGGCGCTGGAAATTTCACCGCTCTGGTTGCCAACGTCGGCGAGGTTGTTCAGGGCCAGGGTTGCACCACGGATCAAGCCGCTCTGGTTGTTCAACTGTCCCTTGTTCACGTCCAGGGTCAGCGATGCGACGCTGGTCAGTTGGCCGGCATTGTTGTTCAGGCTGGTAACGTTGGCGGTCAGGCCCTGGTTGCTGGCGATACGGCCAGCGGCGCTGTTATCCACGGCACCGGCCTTGAGGTTCAGCGTGCCTTGGCTGGTGAGTTTGCCGCTCAGGTTATTGACCGCGCCGCTGGCGGTGAGGCTCAGGGCGTTGCCCGCAGTGACCAGCCCGGCAACGTTGTCCAGCGAAGCGATGTTCAGCGTGGCCGTGTCAAGGCTAGACACCTCGCCGCTGCGGTTATTCAATTGCCCGACCGTCGCGCTCAATGGACCACTGCTGTTCACCAGCCCGCCCTGGGCGTTGAGCAATTGGCTGGCATTCAAGGTCAGGCTGCCCGTGCTCAGCACGCGGCCTTTGTTCTGGTTGTCCAGGGTGCCCGCGCTAATATTGGCGACCTGTTTGGCACTCAAGGTTCCGCCCTGGTTGTTCAGGGCTTGTGCTGCGTTGACGGTCAGGTTGCGACTGGCAACCAGACTGCTGGCGTTGTTGTTAACGGTTTGCGCGGTGAGGTTCAGGTCACCTGTGGCGTTGCGGGTGTTATCCGCGTTGACCCCGGCCTCGATAATGCCGCTGTTGGTCAGTTGGCCGCCGCTGGTCAAGGTGATGCTGTCGCGGGCGGCGAGGGTTTTCCGGCTGTTCAGGTCGCCTTGGGTCTGCACATCCAATGCCGTGCCGGCGTAGACCGGTCCCTGGGCGTCGAGGCTTGCGGCCTTGATGTTGACCGCGCCGCTGGCCGCCGCTTGCGCCATGCTCAGAT
>NZ_WNNK01000051.1 GCF_009724245.1 Pseudomonas spelaei
TGCACCGTCGAGGCGGTCCATGTTGGCTTCGGTGGCGTGGCCGGCGTTGGCGCCTTTGATCACCGCTGCACCGGTGTCTTCTTTGTCGACTTCATCCCAACTCAGCATTGAAATACTCCTTCCTGGTTCGTTCTGACGGCGGCTGGCCGCGCGCGAAAAATGTACGGTTTGCAGGCTTCAAGGCATTGAAATACTGCTGATAGTGTGGTCGGTGATTAGCGATATTGCACACTATGTAGTGGTGGTTTGTGTTTATGGGCACACTATATGGTGTGTAACAACGATGGTCAACGCACAAGACCGGACCGGTGGTCGCAGGGCCATGAGAAAAACTCACACCCCCATGACTTTTAATGGTTACGGCCGTCGCCAGCGCCAGTGCTAAAAAATCGCCAACCAGCTCCCTCATAACAAAAGAGCGTTTGCGATATGAAAGAACTCGACCTGTACATCGGCGAAGGCTTCGAAGGCCCCGGCGTCAATGCTGCCCACATCAACATCCTGATCGGCCCGCGCAACGGTCCGGCCGGCCAGGCGTTTGCCAACAGCCTGGCCTCGCCGAGCCAGGGCCATTGCCCGTTCATGGTGATCGCCCAGCCGAATATCCCGGTCAAGCCCATGACCCTGTATGTCAACAAAGCCGCCATCGGTAGCGATCTGCATGGCAATGCCACCTGGGGCGCGTCCCAGGCCGGGATCGCCAAGGCAGTACTGGAAGCCTTGCTCGATGGCACCTTGCCCCCCGAAGCCGAAGACGAATGGGCGATCGTCACGGCCAACTGGGTCAACCCGGCCTGCGATGACCTGGATGCGGTCTACCACAACAACTACAACGCCTGCCGCACGGCCATCCGCGCCGCCCTGACCGGCCTGCCTGCAACCGCGCAATTGGCCGATGTAGTCGCACATATCAGTAACCCTTTCTACACGCCAAAAGCCTGAGGACAATCCCATGCAATACATTCGTTTGGGCAACTCTGGCCTGCAAGTCTCACGCCTGTGCCTGGGCACCATGAACATGGGCACCCCGGACTGGAAACCGTGGATCTTCGATGAGAAGCAAAGCGAACCCATCGTGGCCCACGCCCTGGATAACGGCGTTAATTTCATCGACCTGGCGGACTTCTACTCTGCCGGCGTCGGCGAGGAAGTGGTGGGGCGTATCCTCAAGCGCCTGGCCCGTCGCGAAGACATCGTGGTCACCACCAAGGTCGGCTACGGCACCCGCAGCGGTATCAACGCCAGCGGCCATTCGCGCAAACACATCATGGACAGTATCGATGCCTCGCTGTCGCGCCTGGGCATGGATTACGTCGATGTGTTCATGCTGCATTACTTCGACGTGAACACCCCGGTGGAAGAAACCATGGGCGCGCTCAACGACATCGTGCGTTCCGGCAAGGCCCGCTACATCGGCGTGTCGACCATGCTTACCGGTCAATTGGCGAAGATCCTCATGGCGTGTGAGCGCAATGGTTGGGTCAAGCCGATCAACATGCAGCTGCAACTGAACTGCGCCTACCGCGAAGAAGAGCGCGAGATGATCCCGTTCTGCCGCGACCAGGGCCTGGGTGTCTCGGTGTTCAGCCCGTTGGCTCGGGGCTTGCTCACCGGTGATGTGCAGTCGAACCGCAACCAGACCGACTTCTTCACCCAGCAGATGTACAGCGACCCGGCGTCGTTCGACATTGCCCATTCGGTGCAGCGTGTCGCCCGTGCCCGAGGCGTGTCCAACGCGCAGGTCGCCCAGGCCTGGGTGGCTAACCATGCCGGTGTGGACTGCATGCTGGTGGGCGCCGACACCACCGAGCAATTCGACAGCGCCCTGGCAGCCCTCGACACGCGGCTGGATAGCGAAGAGCTGCATGAGCTGGAACGCAACTACACGCCATGCGATGTGATCAACGATTACACCGCCGGCAAGCGCATTTTGCGCAGTGCCCGTCCGGGCCTGGACCGCTTTAATCAGATTGAGGCCGTGGCATGAACTCGTTGATTCGCAAGGGCAATTTCATCGATGGCCAATGGTCGTCCGGTGGCCCGACGTACTCGGTACTTAATCCAGCCAACGCGGAGCTGATTACTGAGGTGCAGCGTGCCGGTGCCGAAGCAACCAACCTGGCCATCGACGCCGCCAACCGTGCCTTGCCGGCCTGGCGCAAACTCACGGCCAAGGAGCGTAGCCAGCGTCTGAAACGCTGGAGCGAGTTGATGCTGAGCAACCAGAAAGAACTGGCCAACCTGCTCAGCCTGGAACAAGGCAAACCCCTGGCCGAAGCCATGGGTGAAGTGGTGTATGCCGCCAGCTTCCTGGAGTGGTTCGGCGAGGAGGCCAAGCGCGCCTACGGTGATGTGATTCCCAGCCACAAAGCGGATGCGCGCATTATCGTCACCAAGGAAGCCATCGGCGTAGTTGCGGCCATCACGCCGTGGAACTTCCCGCTGGCCATGGTCACCCGCAAGGTCGGCCCGGCGCTGGCGGCGGGTTGCACGATGATTCTCAAACCCTCGGAAGAGACGCCGTTGTCGGCTTTCGCCCTGGCGGTGCTGGCCGAGCAGGCGGGGATTCCCGCTGGTGTCTTCAACATCGTCTCGGGTGACGCCGTGGCCATTGGCGGTGCATTGCAAGCCTCCAGTGTGGTGCGCAAGCTGTCTTTCACCGGCTCGACCCGCACCGGCAAGCTGCTGATGCGCCAGGCCGCCGACACGCTGAAAAAAGTCTCCCTGGAGCTGGGCGGCAACGCACCGTTCATTGTGTTCGACGACGCTGACCTCGACGCGGCCGTCAAAGGTGCCATGGCATCGAAGTTTCGCAACACCGGGCAGACCTGCGTGTGCGTCAACCGCTTCTTTATCCAGGACAGCGTGTATGACGCCTTCACCGAAAAGCTCGCGACGGCGGTGGCAGCCATGCGCGTCGGCAGTGCCCTGGAAGGCGAAACCGAACAAGGCCCGCTGATCAACGCCGCAGCCCTGGCCAAGGTCGAGGCCCATGTCGGCGATGCCTTGGAGAAGGGCGCCAAACTGTTGTGCGGTGGCCGTCGCCATGCCTTGGGCGGGACCTTCTTTGAGCCGACCATCCTGACTGAAGCCAACGGCGAGATGCTGATCGCCCAGGAAGAAACCTTTGGCCCGGTAGCTGCCTGTTTCCGCTTCAGCGATGAAGCCGAAGTGCTGCAACGGGCCAATGACACGCCATTCGGTTTGTCGGCCTACTTCTACAGCCGCGACATCGGCCGCGTCTGGCGCATGGCCGAAGGCCTGGAAGCGGGCATGGTGGGCATCAACGAAGGGATCATCTCCACCGAAGTCGCGCCGTTCGGCGGGATCAAGGAATCGGGGCTGGGCCGCGAAGGTTCCAGGTACGGCCTGGACGATTACCTGGAGATCAAATACCTGCTGATGGGCGGTTTATAAGACAACACCGATCCAATGTGGGAGCTGGCTTGCCTGCGATGAAGGCGTGCCAGTTGGCACATTCGGCGACTGACACACCGCTATCGCGGGCAAGCCCGCTCCCACAAGGGAATGGGCTGCCCGCAGTTACTCCGTCAAGAACAACAATATGGAGAACACCATGTCCGCTCAATCGATCAAAATCGACGACCTGCCCATAGGTCGCTTCCACCTGAAAATTGCCGGTTTGACCTTCGGCGCACACTTCACCGACGGCTATATCCTGGGGCTGATCGGGATTGCCTTCACCTTGCTCAGCCCGCAGATGCAACTGGACGCGTTCTGGCAAGGGCTGATCGGTGCTTCGGCGTTGATCGGCCTGTTTCTGGGCAGTCTGTTTTTTGGCTGGATATCCGACATCCTGGGTCGGCAGAAAATCTTCCTGGTGAGTTTTGTGCTGATCACCGTGGCGTCGGTGATGCAGTTCTATGCGGAAACGGCCATGGGCCTGTTTCTCTGTCGTGTACTGATTGGCATTGGCCTGGGCGGCGACTTCAGCGTCGGCCACGCGATGCTCGCCGAGTTCTCGCCGAAGAAGCATCGCGGCGTGCTGCTGGGCTCGTTCAGCGTGATCTGGACCTTTGGTTATGTCGCCGCCACCTTCGTCGGTACGGCGATGCTCAGCCTCGGGGATGATGCCTGGCGCTGGATGCTGGCGTCGTCGGCGATTCCCGCCGGCCTGATCCTGATTGCGCGCATCGGTACTCCCGAGTCGCCACGCTGGCTGGTCAATCGTGGGCGCATCGCCGAGGCCCGGGCCATCGTCAAGAAGCACCTGGGGGAAAACGTCGTGCTCGACGAAGAACCGTCGGCGCAAACCCGTTCAGGCTATGGCGTGTTGTTCAGCCGTGAATACCGCAAGCGTACGGCGTTCAACTGCCTGTTCTTTGTGTGCATTGTCATGCCGTATTTCGCTATTTACACCTTCCTGCCCTCGATTCTGCAGAAGATGGGCCTGGCGGAAGGCTTTGGCACCGAGCTGATGCTTAACCTGCTGCTGATCGTCGGTGCGTTGATTGGCATCTGGTGCACCGTGAAGTTTTCGCGGCGCGGGTTCCTGATCAACTCGTTCATTGTCCTCGCCGTGGCGCTGTTTTTGCTGGCGGTTTTGCCGGGCAGCATGGCGTGGTTGATGGTGTTGGTGTTTGGGGTGTTCACCCTGGTGCTATCAGCGGTCAGCAACCTGGTCGGGGTGTTCCCGGCGGAGAGTTTCCCTACTGAAGTACGCGCCAGTGGTATTGGCTTGGCAACGGCGGTGAGCCGGCTGGGGTCGGCGGTCAGCACCTTTCTGCTGCCGGTGAGTGTGGCCGGGATTGGCTTGAGCCCGACCATGGGCATTCTGGCGGCGATCCTGGTGTTTGGGGCGATCATTTCCTGGGCCTGGGCGCCGGAGACCAAGGCGCTGACGTTGAGTCAGGCGTGCAAGGCCGATGCTCCCGCCTCAGGGGTTGCTCACCCGATTCAACCACTGCGTAAACAACCGAACCTTGGATAGCCCCTGCTTGTCACCTGCGACATCCAGCCAATAGCCATAAGGGCCGATCACCTCCACCGGGGTGATCGGCAACAGGCTGCCATTGGCCAGTTCGCGCTCGATCATCTGCCGGTCGATCACCGCCAGGCCACCACCGGCCAATGCGGTGTGGATTACCTGGTCCAGGGTGCTGAATTCCAGGCCCTGGTCCGCATCGATACCTTCGCGGCCGGTCGCCGCCAGCCAGTTCTCCCAGACCTTCAAGCGTTTGCCGTCGTGCAGGATGTGCAGCAAGGGGAACTGCCGCAGGTTGGGAGGTTGACCCGCGCTGAACAACTCCGGACTGGCCACGGCGATGTGTCGCTCCATCACCAGCAGTTGGCTGGCGCAGTGGCTGGCGGCGGTCAGGCCGAAGCGAATCTGGCAGTCGATCTCTGCCAGGCTGTCGTGACTGTTTTGCTGGGTCACGCTGAGGCTGATATCCGGGTAGCGCAGGCAAAACTCACGCAAGTGCGCCGACAGCCAACGGGTGGCCCAGGTCGGCGGTGCGAGGATGCGCAGGCGTTGGCGCAGGTTGGGGACGCATACGGATTGCAGGGCGCGCTCGATATGGTCAAAGGCTTGCCCCAGATGGGGTGACAACGCGGCGCCGGACTCGGTCAGTTCCAGGCCCCTGGGGGTGCGTATGAACAGGGCGACGCCGAGGTAGTCTTCCAGCTGCTTGATCTGGCGGCTGACAGCGCCCTGGGTGACGTTCAGGCCGAGGGCGGCCTGGCTGAAACTGCGGTGGCGGGCGACTTCTTCGAAGACGCGAAGCATGTTGAGGGAGGGCAGTTGGCGCATGAATGGGGCTCCACACCTGTTATTTTTATAGTGTCTGGCCCGTCCCCCTGTAGCCGCTGACGAGGCACGAGGCTGCGATGGGTTTGGTGCGGCATCCCGACGAAGCGACCCCCGAGGTCGATCCTGCGGACACCCATCATAGCCTCGTACCTCGACAGCGGCTACAGAACGCCAGGTTTTCGAAGTGGCAATGAGGTCAGTTGAAAAATACGACGTTTAGAAATAATACCCTACGTTCATATACAACTGATTCTCCCACTGGTCACTCCCCCCAGCCCCCAAACTCTGGGCGTAACTGCTGCCACCAATATACGGATCGTTCTTGCCAATCAGCCACTCCGTGGCAATCCACAGCTTGCTGAAGGAGAATGACGTCCCGAGGATCAGCCGCTGCGATGTCTTGAACTCATCGGCAGATTTGTCGAAGGCGCTGTAGTTGGCATACAGCTTCACGCCACTGATCTGGTCGAACAGGTACTTGCCGGCGACGTCGTAGCTCAAGTCCGCTACATACAGGTTGCCGCGACTGGCCACGTTGTAGGTGCCGTCATAGCCGCCCAGTGTCACCACTTCCGAGGTGCCAGGGTTGCGCGGTGACATCTGCTGACGCGCCGCCTGCAATTGCACACCCCACGGGCCGTTCTTGCCAGCGTAATGCACGGCTATTGCATTACGCCGGCCATTTTCGTCAGTGTCTTTGTTCTCCAGGGTAGAGGTCAGGCCCGAGAGGCCCACTTCGGATTTCCACGCCCCCAGCTCCAAGGCCTTGGCCACCCGCAGTACCACGGTGTTGCGTTCCTGGTTATGGCTGCCGTCGACCACCGAGCTGTCGGCCTCGGACACCACGCTGGAATAAGTCACGCCATGGCTGGTGCCTTGGCCTTGCCACGCCGGGCGCAGGTAATAGCCGCCCTGGATATTCCAGTCACCGATTTGCTGGATGTACTTGGCGCCGACTTGTTGCACGTCTTCCAGGCCGATGACATTGCCCAGGGTTTCGTAGAAGGTGCTGCCGAAGAGCGGCTGCAAACCGAACGGCACCTGGTTCAGGCCCACCTGGACTTGCTGGTTTGGGTTGAACTTGTAGCCGACCCACGCTTGTTGGGCGAAGCGGATATCACCGTAGTTCTTGGTGTACTGGTAAGGATAGGAGCGCCCATAAAAGCGGTACTGTGCAGCGCCGATCCAGGTGTCGGAGGTGTACTTGGCGTTGAGGAATACGGTGTCGAGACCGAACTTCTGAATATCGCGGTCCGGGTCAACGTCCCAGCGCGCACGAATGGCACCGCCCAGGTCGAGGTTGTCGGTCACCTGGATGGCCATGGCCGGTGCCGCCAAGGTGCACAGCAGAGCGGCGCAGGAAGTTTTCAGGCGCAGGGAAGCAGGGAAGGGCATGGGGCAACTCTCGTTTATTTTTATTAGAGATGCCGGCAGTCTTGCCATCTGGCGCAGGATCGACAAACGATAAAAACTGCGCCTTAACCTTCATCAAATGCATGTTACTGCGCGATGGTTGTAGGACAATCCCAGGCGTTCATGGGATGCTTGATACCTTGCCAGCCGCTTTCGAGTGCTTTTCATGAAACGCAAAATGCCCGGTCTCAACGCCCTCAAAGCTTTCGAAGTGGCGGGCAGCACCGGTAGCTTTACCCGCGCCGCCGAGCTGCTGAACGTGACCCAGAGCGCGGTCAGTCGCCAGGTTCGTCAATTGGAGGAACAGTTGGGCGAGCACCTGCTGGAGCGTCGCCATCATCACTTGGAGCTGACCAGCGCGGGCCGTGTGCTGCTGCGAGCGTTGCACCAGTCGTTCGACAAGATCGAACTGACGGTGCGCAGCATCCAACAGAAAACCCACTCCAACCGCCTGCACATCAACGCGCCGCCGACCTTCACCAGCCGTTGGCTGATGCCACGCCTGGGGCGCTTGCGCGAGCAACACCCGGAGTTGGAGCTGAGCATCACCACGCGCTTGCAGGACAGCCTGGCGCAGACCAGCACTCTTGATTGTGCGATTCGCTTTGGCGATGGCGAATGGGATGGGCTGGACAGTTCGCTGCTGATCCAGGAGCGCCATATCGCCGTGTGCGCGCCCACTCTGTATGCCCGGGAGTGGGGGGGCGAGCAGGGCATTGATCTGAATCGCATGACTTTGCTGCATGTGTTGGCTAAGGAGGACCAGCGCTATTTGACCTGGAAGCATTGGCTGGATGCCGCGCGTATTAGCGGTGTCGATACCCAGGGCGGTTACGAGTTCGACTTGCTGGACCTGGCGATCCGGGCGGCCATCGACGGCTTGGGCATCACCATTGCCGACTGGCACATGGTGGCCTCGGAACTGGCCAGCGGGCAATTGACCCAAGTGCTCAATGTGCATGTGGAAGGGCACCAGTCCTACTGGCTGGTGACGCGCCCGGAACAGACCCAGATGCCGCAGTTGCAGGTGTTCAGCCAGTGGCTGCAGGAAGAAATCTGGTTGGCGCAGCGGCAATTGGAGCCGTCTACTGCCGTGTGAAGGACTAATCTGCGTTTTTCGAATGTTTGCCGGCTCAATAAATCGTTTGTTCAACCGTGGCCCGATGACAAGACTGCTGGCCACTCGGATAAAAACAACGATGGGCGAAGCACATGCAAATCGAGCGCAATTTTTTCAACGGTCACTTTGTCGAACCTGCCAGCAGCGCGTTGATCGCGGTCTATAACCCCGCCACTGAAGCGCTGATCGGCCAGGTTTCGGCCGCCACTGCGCACGAGGCAACCGCTGCCGTTGATGCCGCCGCCGCTGCACAGAAAACCTGGGGCAAACTCACCAGCATCCAGCGTGCAGAGCACCTGCGAACCTTGGCTGGCGCCCTTGAAGCCGACGCCGAAACTATCGGTGCGGCCCTGGCCAGCGAGTCCGGAAAAAGCCTCACTGAGGCCAGCAACGAAGCCCGTTATGCGGCGCAGATCACCCGCTACCACGCCGAATGGGCGCGGCGTATCGAAGGCGAAATCATCCCCAGCGATACCCCGGACGAGAACCTGTTTCTGCAGCGCGAAGCGATTGGTGTGGTGGCGTGCCTGATCCCGTTCAACTACCCGGTCTACACCCTGCTGCGCAAGATCGCCCCGGCGCTGATTGCCGGCAACACGGTGGTGGTGCGCCCGAGCAACAACACGCCGTTGTCGGCCTTTGCCATCGCCCGGGCGGTGGTGAAGTCCGGGATTCCGGCCGGGGTGATCAATATCCTGACCATGGACCACGCCACCGCCGCCAGCGTCTGCACCCACAAGGCGGTGGGCCTGATTACCCTGACCGGCAGCGTCAACGCCGGGCGGATCGTGCTTGATTACTGCAAGGTCAACATCGCCAAGCCGTCCCTGGAGCTCGGCGGCAAGACCCCGGCCATCATCGAGGCCGACGCCGACCTGGAAAAAGCCGCCAGCGATATCATCGCCTCCAAGACCACCCACTGTGGCCAGGTGTGCACATCCGTTGAGCGGGTGTATGTGCAGGAAAGTGTGCATGACCGGTTCCTGGCCCTGCTCAAGGCCAGGATCAGTGCGGTGAGTATCGGCGACCGCGCCACAGACGGCGCCCTGATGGGCCCATTGGTCAACGCCAGCTCCCGGCAGAACATCCATGCCATGGTCCAGCGCGCTATCGCGGACGGTGCTGTCCTGGAAACCGGCGGCGTACTGCCCGAAGGCAAAGGCCATTTCTATCCGCCAACCCTGCTCAGCGGTTGCCGCCAGGACATGGAAATCATCCAGGAAGAAATCTTCGGTCCGGTGCTGCCGGTGCTCAAGTACCGCGATATCGACGAAGCCCTGGCCCTGGCCAACGACCACCAGTTCGGCCTGTCGTCGGTGCTCTACACCGAGAACTACCGCACGGCGATGAAAGTCGCCAATGCCATCGAGGCCGGGGAGTTGTACGTCAACCGCACCCCGGCTGACCCGTACCAGGGTTATCACGCCGGCTGGAAGCGTTCGGGCCTGGGCGGCGACGACGGCAAGCACGGCATGCTCGAGTTCACCCAGACCCGACTGGTGGTCATGAAGTACTGATCCGCCGCCCGAAAAAAAGCCTCACGCTGCACCCCATAAAAACAATTATCAGGGCACCCGTTCAGCGGGCTGCCCGAGGTCCACACTATGTCCAAGCCTGCGCCTGCTGTTCAGGGTTTTGACGCCGCGCCTGCGGCCCACAGCGACAAAGCCAGTCGCTACTTCCAGTTGATGTTGCTGGTGCTGGCCGCCGGGGCGATCTACCCGATCCTCTACCTGCGCCAGGTCTACCAGACCACCATGCTCGAGGTATTCCAGATCAACCACAGCGAGTTGGGTTACCTGTACTCGATGCTGGGCACGATCTTCCTGTTGAGTTACTTGCCCAGCGGTTGGTTGGCAGATCGGCTGCCGCCACGTTTCCTGATCTTTTTCTCGCTGGTGGCCACCGGCGCGTTGGGCCTGTGGTATTCCACCGTTCCATCCATGACCGGCCTGATGATTATCTTCGGCTGCTGGGGCCTGACCACCGGCCTGACCTTCTGGGCCTCGGTGCTCAAGCGGGTGAAGATGATTGCCCATCACACTGAGCAGGGCCGGTTTTTCGGCATCCTCGACGGCGGTCGTGGTCTGGTGGAAGCCTTGTTGGCAACCGTCGCATTGGGGCTGTTCGCTTACGCCACGCAGACCCGCAGCCAGACGGCAGCCGAAGGCTTCAAGCATGTGGTGTACCTGTACTCGTTCACCTGTATCGCCATCGGCTGTGTGCTGGTGCTGCTCAAGGACCCCAAGTCCATGGCGCAAACGGCGGCGGTGGAGAAGGGCAAGTTCAACCTGCTGACCGACCTGGCCACCCTGGTGAAAATCCCCGAGCTTTGGTTGGTGACCGCCATCGTGTTTTGCGGTTATCACATGTTCTGGGCCACTTACAGCTTCTCCGATTACCTGCAAGGCAGCGGCATGACCGCCGTGATGGCCGGCACCATCACCACCATCAAACTGTGGATGCGCCCCATCGGCGGGATTGGCGGTGGCTGGCTGGGGGATAAGTTTTCGAATATCTCGGTGCTGATCGTTGCGCTGGTCTTGGTGACCCTGGCAATGGTCGGCCTGATCGTGTTTCCGGCCATCGGCAGCCTGGGTTTGCTGATCGGCACGGTGATCTTTATTGGCCTGATGACTTACGCCATTCGTGGTTTGTACTGGGCGATCCTTGACAGCTGCAACATCCCGCTGCGCATCACCGGGCTGGCCATCGGCATCGTCTCGGTGGTGGGTTACCTGCCGGATACGTTTATCCCGCTGATCAACGGCTACCTCACGGACAAGTACCCAGGCCAGGTCGGCTACAACCTGTATTTCGGCTACATCGCCTTTATCGGTGTGCTCGGGACCCTGGCGGCCCTGACGTTGCGCGCCCGAATCAATCGTAAAAAATTCAACCAGACAGGTGCCTGAGATGAAAATCGTCGCCCTTGAAACCCATATTGTCGCCGTACCGCCACCGCACATCGGCGGCATGTACTGGCTGTTCGTCAAGCTCAAGACCGATTGCGGCATTGAAGGCGTCGGCGAGATCTACGCCGCCACTTTTGGCCCCAAGGCGATGTTGCCGATCATCGAGGACGTGTTTGAACGCTACCTGCTCAATCATGACCCGCACCATATCGAGCGTTTTTTCCGCCAGGCCTACTCCAGTGGGTTCACCCAACGTCCGGACCTGACCATGATGGGCGTGGTCAGCGGCCTGGAAATGGCCTGCTGGGACATCATCGGCAAGGCCGCCAACAAGCCGGTGTACGAGTTGCTTGGTGGCAAGGTCAACGAGCGCCTGCGTTCCTATACCTACCTGTACCCGGTCAACAGCCAGGGTGAGTACGACTACGACGATCCGGACCTGGCCGCCGAGTGCGCCATCGAGAACATGAACAAGGGCTTCACCGCCGTGAAGTTCGACCCGGCCGGTCCCTACACCGCGTACTCCGGCCACCAGATTTCCCTCGAAGTGCTGCAGCGTTGCGAAACCTTCTGCCGCAAGATCCGCGAAGCGGTGGGGGACAAGTGCGACCTGCTGTTCGGCACCCACGGGCAGATGGTGCCGTCATCGGCGATTCGCCTGGCCAAGCGCCTGGAGAAATACGACCCGCTGTGGTTCGAAGAACCGGTGCCGCCGGGACAGGAAGAGGCCATGGCCCAGGTTGCCGCCAAGACCAGCATCCCGATTGCCACGGGCGAACGCCTGACCACCAAGTACGAGTTCTTCAAGCTGCTGCAAGCGGGCGGCGCATCGATCTTGCAGATGAATGTCGCCCGCTGCGGCGGCCTGCTGGAGGCGAAAAAAATCGCGAGCATGGCCGAGGCCTACTACGCGCAAATCGCGCCGCATCTGTACAACGGGCCGATTGGTGCGGCGGCGAGTTTCCAGTTGGCCACCTGCACGCCGAACTTCCTGATCCAGGAAAGCATCATGACCTGGGGCGGCTTCCATGCCGAAGTGCTGACCAAACCGTTGCAGTGGGAGGACGGCTACATCATCCCGTCCACCGAGCCGGGCCTTGGTGTGGAGTTGAACATGGACGTGGTGCGCCGGCATTCCCCGTACACCGGCGAACGCCTGCACCTGCAAATGGCGCCGACTCCGGCAGACGTCAAAGACACTTCGCCCGCCAAGGGCTGATGAGCTGTCCCGCTCTTCACCGGGCGGGTTCTGTAAAAACGACTTACGCGGTAACTGTGCATGACTTACGACTACATCATCGCCGGCGCTGGCGCCGCAGGTTGCATCCTCGCCAACCGGTTGTCTGCCAGCGGGCAATACTCGGTGTTGCTGCTGGAGGCCGGCGGCAAGGATAGCTCCTGGTGGTTCAAGATCCCGGTCGGCTTCGCCAAGATGTATTACAACCCGACCTTCAACTGGATGTATTACAGCCAGCCGCAAAAACAACTGGCCGACCGTGCGATCTATGCCCCGCGCGGCAAGGTGCAGGGTGGTTCCGGCTCGATCAACGCGATGATCTACGTGCGCGGCCAGGCCCATGACTTCAATGACTGGGCCGCCAATGGCAACGACGGCTGGGGCTTTGACGAGGTACTGCCGTACTTTCGCAAACTGGAGAACCACCCATTGGGTGACACCCGGTACCACGGTGGCAGCGGCCCCATCAGCATCACACCCATGAAGGGTCAGACCCACGCGATCTGCGACGTGTTCCTCAAGGGTTGCGAGCAACTGGGTTATGCCCAGAGCGACGACTTCAATGGGCCGAACTTCGAAGGCGCAGGTATCTACGACGTCAACACCCGTAACGGTGAGCGTTGCTCCAGCAGCGTTGCCCATCTGCATCCGGCCTTGAGCCGGCCGAACCTGACCCTGGAGCACTACGCGCTGGTGGACCGGGTGCTGTTCGACGAGCAGCAGCGCGCCACCGGCATTGCCGTCACCCAGCACGGCGTGGTGCGCACCTTCAGCGCGCGCAAGGAAGTGATCCTGTGTGCCGGCGCCGTGGATACGCCGAAGATCCTGCAACTGTCGGGTGTCGGCGACCAGCAGTTGCTGGCCGAACAGCAGATCCCGCTGGTCAAACACCTGCCGGCGGTGGGGCAGAACCTGCAGGATCACCTGTGCGTCAGCTACTACTACAAGGCCAATATCCCGACCCTGAACGACGAACTCAGCTCGCTGTTCGGCCAGCTGAAGCTGGGCCTCAAGTACCTGCTGACGCGCAAAGGTGCACTGGCCATGAGTGTCAACCAGGCGGGCGGGTTCTTTCGCGGCAACGAAGCGCAGGCGCATCCCAACCTGCAGTTGTACTTCAACCCGCTGTCGTACCAGATTCCGAAAAGCAACAAGGCCAGCCTCAAGCCCGAGCCATATTCAGGCTTCCTGCTGTGCTTCAACCCGTGCCGGCCTACCAGCCGCGGGACCATTCGCATCGCCTCGAAAAATCCGCGGGAGGCGGCGTTGATCGACCCTAATTACCTGAGCACGCAAAAGGACATCGACGAGGTGATCCAGGGCAGCCGGCTGATGCGCAAGATCATGCAGGCGCCGGCACTCAAGGGTATTACGGTGGATGAAGTCTTGCCGGGGGCGACGGTGGAAAGTGACGAGCAGATGCTGCAGTACTTCCGTGAGAACAGCGGCTCGATCTACCACCTGTGCGGGTCTTGCGCCATGGGCTCGGACCCGCAAGTGTCGGTGGTGGACAAGCGCTTGAAGGTGCATGGGATGCAGGGGCTGCGGATTGTCGATGCGTCGATCTTCCCGAATGTGACGTCGGGCAATACCCATGCGGCGGTGCTGATGGTGGCGGAGAAGGGCGCGGACCTTATCTTGCAGGATGCTGGAGAGCGCCACTGATCAATAATGTGGGCGCGG
>NZ_WNNK01000052.1 GCF_009724245.1 Pseudomonas spelaei
ACCGAGCCTAGGCGAGGTGCCAAATGGTGGGGCAAGACCTTTTGGTTACTTTTGGGGCGTTTGCCAAAAGTGACCCGCTGTAAGAGCGGAACCATAAGCAGCCGTGACCGCAGCAACGGATATGTACTCCATCAAACCAAAGCCCTGGTCGGCTACCAGGCCGCCACGTCACCCTGATTACTTGGGCATCTTGCGAAACCCAATCGCCAACCGATTCCAACTATTGATCGTAGCAATCGCCACACTCAAATCCACCTGCTCTTTCGGACTAAACTCCGCAGCCACCCGCGCATAATCCTCATCCGAAGCATGCGTCTGACTGATCAACGTCAAACTCTCGGCCCAAGCCAACGCCGCCTGCTCACGCGGCGTAAAGAACGGCGTCTCACGCCAAGCCGACAACGTATACAACCGACGCTCCGTCTCCCCGCCCTTGCGAGCATCAGCCGTATGCATATCCAGACAAAACGCACACCCATTGATCTGCGAAACCCGCAGGCGCACCAGCTCCAGCAACGGCAGCTCCAGCGACAACTTGCCGACAGCCGCCTCCAGCGCCAGCATGGCTTTCATGGCATCAGGCGAAGCAGTGTAAAAGTCAGTACGAGTGTGCATGGTGATACTCCAGGACAGTAGAAATTGATGCCCAGCTTATCCACCCCCCTGCCCCGGACAAATAGCCAATTCGGCAAAAGAACAGGTAGCCAATGCCCCAACGTCAGGTTCGGCTTCGCAACCACTGCAAGAACCCCTTTTTCACCGGCACTACCGGCGCTTCCTGGGTCAGGTTCTGGGCCGCATGCAAACGGAAATCCAGCAGGTTTTTCATCGCCTCGCCAATGTCATGGCGCGCATCCAGGCAAGGCTTGAGGTATTCCTTCTCGATACGATACAGCGTGCAGTAGGTCTTGGCCGTGAAGTCCGCCGGCACCGACTGGTCAGACAGGATCCCACCCTCACCGATGACTTCCCCTGGCCCCATGCGCCCGGCCTCGAACTTGTGCCCACCTTTGCTCAAGATCACCGAAACCACACCGGACTCGACAATAAACAGATGATCGCTGACCTCTCCGGCCGGCAAGATCATCTCGCCGGCACGGAAAGTTTGCAGGGTCATGTTCTGGCTGAAGGTTTCCTTCTCCTCCTGACGCAAGGTGGAGAAGATATTCGAGCTTTCCAGCAATGCCCGTGCCCGTGATGTGACCGCCGGTGTCGCCCCCTCGGTGGCCGACAGCAGGCTCACACCCGCCGCCGCAAGATGCCGATACGCCAGGTCATAGAGCTGGTTGCGCACTTCGCGCTTCTGCCCCATGGCCGGTACGAACCCACTGATTTCATATTCCACCCCGCCACTGGCGGAGGCCTTGAAGGCGACGCTGGGTGCCGGTTTGACCAACAGTGGCCGGCAACCTTGCATAGCCCTCTCCAGGGCCTCGATGACCACTTGCGGTCGCGCATGGGGGCTGACTTGCACGCTCACCGCCAGGCCGAACATATCCGCGGGGCGCGAGAAGTTGATGATCTTGGCCTTGGCCGCCAGCGAGTTGGGAATCACCGCCATGCTGCCCTGGGAGGTTTGCAGCCGCGTGGCGCGCCAGTCGATGTCGGTGACCCGGCCTTCGGTGCCATCGATGGAGATCCAGTCATCCACTTGATAGGGCTTGGTCGTGTTCAGAACGATCCCGGAAAACACGTCACTCAACGTGCTTTGCAACGCCAGGCCGACGATGATCGCCACGGCGCCGGAGGTGGCCAACACGCCCTTGACCGGCAGGTCGAGCACGTAGGCCATGGCGGCGATGACCGCAATCAGGAAGATCACCGCACCCATCAGGTCTTGCAATAGCCGCCCGCCGTGGCCGACCCGCTGCATCATCACCGTGCCGAGCAACACCGTAAGCGTACGTGCGGCGTACAACCACCAACCGATCTGCAACGCCGTGGCCGCCAGGTGCAACGGCACGTTCTCCGCCCAGGGCGCGACCTGCATCGGGTTCATGCCTTCGTTGAACAACAAGGCGCTGAACACGGCAAAGATCACCAGCCGCACCGCCAGCTTCCAGTTGCTGGCATTGGTGGCGATCAGTCGCCACAGGAGCATATCGATCAGGATCAGCGCCAGGGCGCAGAACATCGGGTGATCAGCGATAAATGAGGGCATCCGGGCGACTCCAGGGCGAATGGGATGAAGATCGCATGAAACAGAGCACGCCGCAAAATCAGTGTGGGCACGGTTCATGTGGGAGCTGGCTTGCCTGCGATGCAAGCGACTCGGTCTTTGAGTAATACCGAGGCGATGCTATCGCAGGCAAGCCAGCTCCCACACAAGCCGTGCCCACATTGAATCCGTGTTTTTACTTGGCGCCGGTCAACGCGTTATAGCTGGTGAACAGGTTGCGATAGTCCGGGATATGGTTGGAGAACAAGGCACCCAGGCCTTCGATATCGTTGCGCCAGTCGCGATGCAACTCACACGCCACGCCGAACCAGTTCATCAGTTGCGCGCCGTTGGCCGACATGCGATCCCAGGCTGCGTCACGGGTGATTTCGTTGAAGGTACCGGAGGCATCCGTTACCACAAACACCTCAAACCCTTCCGCCAGGGCCGACAGCGCCGGGAAGGCCACGCACACCTCAGTCACCACACCGGCGATGATCAGTTGCTTCTTGCCGGTAGCCTTGATGGCCTTGACGAAGTCTTCGTTGTCCCAGGCATTGATCTGGCCTGGACGGGCGATGTACGGCGCGTCCGGGAACAGGGCCTTGAGTTCCGGCACCAGCGGGCCGTTGGGGCCGGTTTCGAAACTGGTGGTGAGGATGGTGGGCAGCTTGAAGTACTTGGCCAGGTTAGCCAGGGCCAGCACGTTGTTTTTGAACTTGTCCGGGTCGATGTCACGCACCAGGGACAGCAGGCCCGCTTGATGATCCACCAACAGAACGGCGGCGTTGTCCTTGTCGAGACGCTTGTAGGGAGTGCTCATGAGTAGTCCTCTTTCATCAATGAATGTCGGTATCGCTGTTGCACTCAGCGCTGGGAGTCCAGCACTTCGTGTTCGTTCGCCACTTGCTGGGCCTTGATGTAGCTTTCGATCAGCAGTTGGTAGTGCGGCATGGCCTGGGTGTAGACCTGTGCCCATTGCTCGGCATCCGGGCGGTTCCAACTGCCTTGCAGCTCAGACAGCGTAGCCATGATGTCGATGGGTACCACACCGGCCTGGGCCAGACGGGCGATGGTCAGGTCAGTGGCCAGCTTGGAGTGATTGCCCGAGGCGTCGACCACGGCAAACACCTTGTAGCCTTCATACACCGCACTGATGGACGGAAACGCCAGGCACACGCTGGTCAGGGTACCGGCGATCACCAGGGTTTTCTTGCCGGTGGCTTTGACTGCGGCGTGGAACTCAGGATTGTCCCAGGCATTGATTTCACCTTTGCGAGCCACGTATTGAGCGTGAGGCGCGGCTTGGTGAATTTCCGGGATCAGCGGACCGTTTGGCCCCTGGGGCACCGAGGCGGTGGTGATCACGGGCATGTTCAACAGGGTTGCCGCACGCGCGAGTGCAATGGCATTGGCGCGCAGTTGCGGCACGTCCATGTCCTTGACGATCTGGAACAGGCCGCTCTGATGGTCGATCAACAACATCGCTGCATCGCTGGCATCGATGGTTGGCTTGTGGCCATTGAAGTTGGCCGGTGCGTGAAGGGTCATAGGGCTTTCCTCTTTTCTATGGGCAACAGCCATCCTTGGCCGGTAAACCGGCCTGGCTGTCGCGTTCCATGGGTGGTGTTGCGGGGGTGTATCAGCTGTGCATCTGGCCGAACTCGCCGGACTGGAAGTCGACAAAGGCCTGGTGGATTTCCTGCTCGGTGTTCATCACGAACGGACCGTGGCCGACGATAGGCTCGTCGATGGGTTCGCCGCTGAGCAGCAGGAACGTGGCGTCGTTGTTCGACTCAAGGCTGAGTTGGTCGCCGTCACGCTCGAACAACACCAGTTGCCCTTCGCGTGCCAATTCCACACCGTTGATCTGCACCGTGCCTTTGAGCACCACCAGCGCGGTATTGCGCCCTGCGTGCAGGTCCAGGGTCACGGCCTTGCCGGCGTTGAGCCGCACATCCCACACGTCAATCGGCGTGAAGGTACGTGCCGGACCTTTGACACCGGCAAACTCACCGGCGATCAGGCGCAGGCTGCCGGCGTTATCGGCCAGGGGCAGCGATGGAATGTCGCTGTCGAGAATCGTCTGGTACCCGGCGTCGGTCATTTTGTCCTTGGCCGGCAGGTTGACCCACAACTGGACCATTTCCAGGGCGCCGCCACTGCGGGCGAATGCCTCGGAGTGGAACTCTTCATGCAAAATGCCCTTCGCAGCCGTCATCCACTGCACGTCGCCCGGGCCGATAGTGCCGCCAGCGCCGGTGGAGTCCCGGTGCTCGACTTCGCCCTTGTAGACGATGGTCACGGTTTCAAAGCCGCGATGCGGATGTTGGCCAACACCACGACGCTTTTCAGTCGGGGTGAAGTCAGCGGGACCGGCATGGTCCAGCAGCAGGAACGGGCTGATGTGCTTGCCCATGGTGTCGTAGGAAAACAGGGTGCGAACCGGGAAGCCGTCGCCCACCCAATGGCCTCGTGGGCTGGTGTAGATACCGATGATGTTTTTCATGGCGTGTCTCCAAGTGGGTGAAAGCAGTGCATGGATACACCTTAAATCCGTTACCTTTGCAGCGCTAGACGGCAAAAATAACCCTTAGCGTTCTATTTGGAGAACGATAGTGGAAGACCTCAACACCCTCTACTACTTCACCCAGGTGGTCGAGCACCGTGGTTTCGCCGCTGCCGGACGAGCACTGGACATGCCCAAGTCCAAGCTCAGCCGACGCATCAGCGAACTGGAAGAACGCCTGGGCGTGCGCCTGATCAATCGCACCAGCCGCCACTGCTCCCTCACCGAAATCGGCCAGGCCTATTACCAGCGATGCCTGGCAATGCGTGTGGAGGCCGAAAGTGCCGCCGAAGTTATCGAACTCAACCGCTCCGAACCCCAGGGCATCGTACGCCTGAGTTGCCCCACCGCCCTGCTCAACTCGTGGGTCGGGCCGATGCTCACTCGCTACATGCTGCAGTACCCGCTGGTGGAGTTGCATGTCGAGAGCACCAACCGGCGAGTGGACGTGATTTATGAGGGGTTCGACATCGCCCTGCGGATCCGCTTTCCGCCGCTGGAAAACACCGACCTGGTGATGAAGGTGCTGGGCAACAGCACCCAGTGCCTGGTGGGCAGCCCGCAGTTTCTGCCACGGCTGTCGACCCCGCCTTCGCCGGCAGACCTCAATGGCCTGCCGAGCCTGCACTGGGGATCGCCACACCGGGAATATCAGTGGGAGTTGTTTGGCGAGAACGGCGCCAGTGCGGTCATCCGGCATTATCCGCGGATGGTCACCGATGATCTGCTGGCGCTGCGGCATGCAGCCTGTGCCGGAGTAGGTATCGCGCATTTGCCCAGTGTGGTGGTGCGTGAAGACATTGCAGCGGGACGCCTGGTGAGCCTGATTCCCGGCTGGTCGCCGAGGACCGGGATCGTCCATGCGATTTTCCCCTCACGCCGAGGATTATTACCGTCAGTGCGCACGTTGATTGATTTCCTCGGGGAGGAATTTTCCCAGAGCGATATGGCCTGATCAGGCCGGGAATAATCAATGGGGTCGAGACATCACCCAATGCCGTCAGTGCCACCAGTCGCAACGACCAGCGGCGAGAAGGCGTCGGGGAGTTCGACAGGGAGGCTTTCCGGGGGGCTGGATTAATTTATATTTCGACCATAATATAGGAAAAAATTATGTCCGTAATTTTTCCCCGAACGGTCAGAGTGAATCCCACGGAGCCTCCCCCATGAATCCACGTTCTCATCGCTTAAGCCTTCTTCCACCCTTGGCCCTGTTGATCCTGCTCAGCGGCTGCAACAGCAAGGCCGACCCCGTTGCAGAAGCCTCCCAGCCCCGGCCGGTGCTCGCCGCCAAGGTCGAGGCTGCCCGCAGTCAGCAAAGCGCCTACACCGGCGTGGTGGCGGCACGTACCGAAAGCGACCTGGGCTTCCGGGTCAGCGGCAAGGTGATCGAGCGCAAGGTCGACCCCGGCCAGCGCGTAGCCCGGGGCGATACCTTGCTGGTGCTGGATATCGGCGACTTCGAACTGGCCCTGCGTTCGGCAAAAAACCGTGTGAATGCCGCCCAGGCCCAACTGCGTCAACGGCGTGACGACGAAAACCGCTACCAGCGCCTGGCCAATACCGGCGCCGTGTCGCGGCAGATTTTCGACCAGTCCGCCACCAACCTGCGGGTCGCCGAAGCTGAGCTCTCCGCCGCACAATCCGATGCCAGCCAGATCGAAAACCGCCGCACCTACTCGGTGCTCAAAGCCGATGGCGACGGAATCATCACCGACGTACGCGTGGATCGCGGGCAAGTGGTGGCCGAAGGGCAAATCGTCGCCCGCCTGGCCCACGATGGTGCCCGGGAAGCCATCATCCATCTGCCGGAGAACCAACGCGACCTGGCTTCGCAAAAAGCCCTGGCCTTCCCCTTCGGCGCACCCGACCAGGTCGTGACCGCCACCCTGCGCGAGTTATCCGCCAGCGCCGACCCGACCACTCGCACCTACCGCGCCCGTTATGTACTGCACGGCGCCGTCGACCGTTTCGCCCTCGGCTCGACCATCACCGTGCGCCTGCAAGGCAATGGCCAGACGCAACAGACCCGCGTACCCATCGGCGCCCTGCAAGATGCCGGCAACGGCACCGGTGTGTGGCTGATTGGCGATGACGACAAAGTCAGCTTCGCCCCCGTGAGCGTCGCCAGCCTGGGCCAGGAAGAGGCCCTGCTGAACAGCGGCGTCAGCCCTGGCCAGATCGTCGTCGCCCTTGGTGCACACCTGCTCCACAACGGTGACGCGGTACGCCTGCTACCGGCCCAGGTGCTGGCACTCAACCGTAAGCAGGACCACTGATATGCGCGGTATCAACCTCTCTGAACTGGCGGTCAAACACCGCGCCGTCACGTTGTTCCTGATCATCGCGATCCTGGCCGCCGGGATTTTTGCCTTCGGCAAACTGGGGCGCGCCGAAGACCCGCTGTTTACCGTCAAGGTCATGACCATCACGGCGGCCTGGCCCGGCGCCACGGCCCAGGAGATGCAGGAACAGGTGGCCGACCGTCTTGAAAAACGCCTGCAAGAGCTGGACTACTACGACCGCGTCGAGACCATCGCCCAGCCCGGGTTTGTCTCGATGCGCATGACCTACCTGGAATCCACGCGCCCCAGTGAAATCCAGGACCTGTTCTACCAGACCCGCAAGAAACTCAGCGACGAAGCGTCGAAACTGCCCAAAGGCGTGGTCGGTCCGTTCTTCAACGACGAGTACTCGGACGTGTATTTCGCGTTGTACGCCCTGGAGGCCGAACACCTGCCCCACCGGCAACAGGTGCAAATGGCCGAAGCCATGCGCCAGGGTCTGCTCAACCTGCCGGGGGTGAAGAAGGTCAATATCCTCGGCGAACAGGCCCAGCGAATCTTCGTCGAGTTTTCCTATGAGCGCCTGGCCACGCTGGGCATCAAGCCCGAACAAATCTTTGCTGCCCTCGCCACGCAAAACGCCGTGGCGCCTTCAGGCTTTGTCGAAACCGCAGGCGCCCGGGCGTATATCCGTATCGAGGGTGCCTTCGACAGCCTGTCGCTGATCGAAAACGTGCCCCTGGAAGCCAACGGCAAGGTGCTGCGCATCGCCGATGTCGCCAGCGTCAGCCGTGGTTATGAAGACCCGCCCAGCTACCGCATTCGCCATCAGGGTGACCCGGCGTTGATGCTTGGGGTGGTCATGGAGAAACACTGGAACGGTCTGGAGTTGGACAAGAGCCTCAAGGCCGAGGAAGCAAAAATCCAGGCCGACCTGCCACTGGGCGTGAACTTCGCCAAAGTCTCCGACCAGGCGAAAAACATCAGCCTGGCGGTCAACGAATTCATGCTGAAATTTTTCGTCGCCCTGGCAGTGGTGATGGTCATCAGCCTGTTGGCCCTGGGCTTTCGCGTCGGGCTGGTGGTGGCTGCAGCGGTGCCGCTGACCCTGTCGATTGTGTTTGTGATCATGCTGATGACCGGCCGTGAATTCGACCGCGTTACCCTCGGGGCGCTGATCATTTCCCTGGGGCTGCTGGTGGATGACGCGATTATCGCCATCGAGATGATGGTGGTGAAACTGGAGGAAGGCTTTGATCGTATCCACGCCGCCACCTTTGCCTGGCGTTCTACCGCCGCACCCATGCTGACCGGAACCCTGGTGACCATTATCGGGTTCCTGCCGGTGGGGTTTGCCCGTTCGGGGGCCGGGGAATATGCCGGGAATATTTTCTGGATCGTCGGCTTTGCGCTGATTTCATCGTGGCTGGTGGCAGTGGTCTTTACCCCGTACCTGGGGGTCAAGCTGCTACCGCAAATACAGCCGGTGCCGGGCGGGCACGACGCAATTTATGCCGGCCGTTATTACCAGAAACTGCGCAGCCTGGTGGAAGCCTGCGTACGCAAGCGCTGGTGGGTGACCGGATTGGTGGTGTTGGCGTTTGTGCTCTGCGGCTTGGGCATGGGCGTGGTGAAGAAGCAATTCTTCCCCAACTCCGACCGCTCCGAGCTGATCCTTGAGGTGTACATGCCGCCCGGCAGTGCCTTCAAAAGCACCGAGGCGGTGGCGGCACAGGTGGAAAAGGCGCTGATGGAAGAGCCGCAAACCACGATGGTCGACACCTATGTCGGCGGTGGTGCGCCGCGGTTTTTCCTGTCGCTGAACCCGGAGCTGCCGGACCCGGCCTTCGCCAAGCTGATCGTACAAACGCCAGACGCGCATGCCCGGGACGCCTTGAAACTGCGTATGCGTGAACGCATCGCCGCTGGGGAATTTCCCTCGGCGCGGGTGCGGATCACCCAACTGGTATTCGGTCCACCGGTGCCCTTCCCCGTGGTGTTTCGCGTGTCCGGTCCGGACCTGAATGTGCTGCGCAGCCTGTCCGAAAATGTGCGCCAGATAGTGGCGGCCAATAAGCTGACCAAAGACAGCTTCCTCGACTGGGGCGAACGCGCCAGCGGCTATCGCCTGGTGCTGGATCAGGACCGCCTGCGCCTGCTGGGCTTCACCCCTGACGAAGTGAAATCCCAGCTCAACGCCCTGCTCAGCGGCAACCCGATTACTGAAGTGCGCGAAGGTAACCGCACGGTGTCGGTGGTGGCCCGTTCTCAAGTCAGCCAGCGGGAAGACCTGGGCAACCTGGACAATATGACCCTGACCAACCGCGCTGGCGTGTCGGTACCTTTGGCCCAGGTCGGGCATTTCCAACCGGTGATGGAAGAACCGATCCTCAAGCGCCGCAACCGTGCGACGACTGTGGAAGTGCGTGCTGATATCGTCGACGGCACCCAGCCACCGGATGTGGAAATGGCCGTGTATACCGACCTCAAGCCGCTGATCGCCAAACTGCCCGCCGGTTACCGCATCGACATCGGCGGCCCGGTGGAAGAAAGCGCCAAGGCCAACGTCGCCCTGGCGGCGCTGTTCCCGATCATGATCCTGCTGACCCTGACGGTGATCATGTTTCAGGTGCGTTCGTTCGGGGTGATGTTCATGGTCTTTGCCACGGCCCCCTTGGGCCTGATTGGCGCAGTGCCGACGTTGCTGCTGTTCAACCAGCCGTTTGGCTTCAATGCGATTTTAGGGTTGATCGGGATTGGCGGGATCTTGATGCGCAACACGCTGATCTTTACCGACCAGATTCGGCAAAACCAGGACCAGGGCATGGCAATCCGCGAGGCGATTATCGAGGCGACGGTGCGTCGGGCCAGGCCGGTGATCTTGACCGCGTTGGCGGCGGCATTGGCGTTTATTCCGCTGACATTGTCGGTGTTCTGGTCGTCACTGGCGTATGTGTTGATTGGCGGGGTGTTGGTGGGGACGGTGTTGACGCTGCTGTTCTTGCCGGCGTTGTGCAGTCTGGTGTTGGGGCGGCAGAAGACGCGGGAGGTGGTGGCCGTCATCTGATTTCAAAGACACAGCAAAACCCCTGTGGGAGCTGGCTTGCCAGCTCCCACATTTTGATCGGTTGATTGAGGTTCAAATCAGCGCTTGGACAGCTCCATGATCATCCGGCTCAGTAAATAGATCCGCGGCGCCACACTCTCTACCTCGGCATATTCCTCCGGTGTATGAATATTGCCGCCGACAATCCCGAACCCATCCAGCGTCGGCGTACCCACGCCCGCCGACAGGCTGGCATCAGCCGCCCCGCCGCTGCCTTCAACGGTCAATGTGCGTCCCAACTCGCCGTAGATCCCTTGAGCAATGGCCACCAACTTATCCGACTCCGGCGTCTGCGGCATCGGCGGCAAACCGCGATGCAGGCTGGTGGTCACTTCAGTGTCGGGAATCAGTTTATTGGCCGAGACCCGCGCCAGGTCCTTCTCGATCCGATCAAACTCTTCCGGCACCGCTGCCCGCACATCCGCCTTGGCGGTGGCCTGGTCCGGGATCACGTTGACCCGGTCACCCGCCTTGAGCACGGTGAAGTTGATGGTGGTTTTTTTCTCGGCATCCCCCAGTTTGCTCAGTTGCAGGATCTGATGGGCCGCTTCCATCGCTGCGTTGCGCCCCAACTCCGGAGCCACACCGGCGTGGGCGGCCTTGCCCTTGACCTCGACCACGGCGGTGGCACTGCCTTTACGCCAGACCACCAGGCCATCGGCGGGACGACCCGGCTCCAGGTTCAGGGTCACATCGTTAAGCCTGGCGGTTTTGCGGATCAGTTCAGAGGCCGCTTCGGAACCGGTCTCCTCGCTGGCATCCAGCAGGAAGGTAATCTGCGCGTAGTCCTTGAAGCCCTGGTTTTGCAGGACTTTCAAGGCGAAGATCCCGGCAACGATTCCGCCCTTGTCGTCCATCACCCCAGGACCATAGGCGCGGCCGTCCTTGATATGGAACGGTCGCTCGGCGGCCGAGCCTTCCTTGAACACGGTGTCCATGTGGGCCATCAGCAGGATTTTCGCCTTGCCGGTGCCCTTGAGGGTGGCAATGACATGGCTGTTTTTAGCCGCGGCGTCGGGCACCAGTTCGATGCTGAAACCGAGCTTTTTCAACTCGTCGACGGCAATCTCCCGGACCTGGGTCAGCCCCGGCTCGTAGCCGGAGCCCGAATCAATATTCACCAGGCGTTCCAGCAGTTTCAGGGCATCGGCCTTGTACTGCTCGGCATCAGCCTGGATCTGTTTGTGAGGTTCGGCACTGAAGGCCGGGAGCGTGAAACCGAAGGAAAACGCCAGGGTGGCGGCCAGAGCCGTACGGCGAAAGTTGAAGGTCATGAACCGGTCCTTGTTTTTGTTGGGAGTCGTTGCACACCCTACCTGACAAATACCGATTTGTTGATCGTCAAACCGACTTCAACCAACTCTCCTGCACCGAACTGACCCGGTTGCGCCCGCTGCTCTAGAAATCGCCACTACTGCCCGGAGACTGGAACACCCGTGCCAAGGCACCTAACTGGAGAAGCCCCGCGCTAGCATCATCGCTACCCCCAACAGTAATACTGCCGTGACCTTCTGCAACAGCACCCGCCGTTTCGGGTCTTCCAGCACATGCTTGATGCGCTGGCCGAAGTAGCAATACAGGCAGCCACTGGCGAACTGCAGCATCAGGAACGTCAGGCCGAGGATGGCGATATCACGCGCTGCACTTTCCTGGCCCACGGCGGCGAACTGAGGAAACACTGCACTGAACAGGATGATCGCCTTGGGGTTCGACAGCCCGGTCAACAGGCCTTTGCTGAACAGGCTGCGAGTGGTTTCCTGGCCTTGGGTACCGGTGTCGATCGACACCCCGCTGCTGGTCCATTGCTTGTAGGCCAGATAAAGGATGTAGGCCACACCCACCAGTTGAATGCCCTGGGTGATCAATGGATAGCCCTTGATCAACTCGGAAAAGCCCACGGCAAAAATCAGGATCGAGATCAGGTACGACACACTGGCCCCGAACTGCGCCGGCAAGGAGCGCCGCAGGCCGTCCTTGAGGCCCAGGCTGAGCAACAACAGCGTCATGGGGCCAGGACTGAACGCCAGGGTGGTGCACAACAGCAGGAAATACAGGAAGGACGACAGGGTCAGGGCGCTGGCCATGGGTTTCACCGCAGGAAGGAATGCCGTGCAGTCTAAAACTGCACGGCCCGCCAGAGGCAGGTAAACTCCGTGCGTATTCGTGCAGACTTTACCGGTAAAGCCTGCGGCAAACCCAGGACCCAGCATGCCCATCCCACAGATTCGCTTCCATGACCGTGCGCCCAAGGTTCAGCAAATCGTCGACGCATTCACCCAGGCCATCGAAACCGGCGAGTTGGCGGCTGGCAGCAAACTGCCGTCGGTACGCGAATTGGGCGAGCAACTGGGGGTCGGCAAATTCACCCTGAACGAGGCACTGGACCGCTTGCGTGGTCGCCACCTGCTGACCTCCAGCCAGGGCCGCGGGCACTTTGTCGCCAATCGCCTGGCCCAGCCATCCTCCAGCACCTGGGTGGATCTGCTGCCCCAGGACCTGCTCAGCGTGCTGCGCCGCCCCCTGGCAATCGCCCCCGGCGGCCTGCGCCCCGGCGGCGGCCATCTGCCGGAAGACTGGCTCGACTCCGACGCCCTGCGCCAAGCCATGCGCAGCGCAGTGCGCGCACCGTCCCTGCGCGTCGCCAGCCTCGGCACCCCGGCCGGCCTGCTGCCCTTGCGCCAGGCTTTGCAACAGAAACTCCAGGGTGAAGGGCTGTCGGTGCCAGTGGAGCAAATCATCACCACGCCCAACACGCTGCAAGGCCTGGACATGCTAATGCGCCTGCTGGCTCGCCCTGGGGATACGGTGCTGTTGGACGCCCCGTGCTATTTCAACTTCCACGCCAACCTGGCGCTGCATGGGGTCAAGGTGGTGACCATCGCACGGCGGCCAGACGGCTTCGACTTTGCCGCCCTGGAGCAATTACTCGCCGAGCAGCGACCCAGCCTGTACCTGACCACCGGCGTGCTGCACAACCCCACCGGGCACTCCTTCAGCCCTGGGCAGGCCTTTCGCTTGTTGCAACTGACTCGGCAATACGGTTGCCATATCGTCGAGGACGACCTTTACGGCGACCTGCACCCCAACCCGCCGCCGCGCCTGGCCGCCCTTGCCGGGCTGGAACAGGTGACTTATCTGTCGGGGTTCTCGAAGATCCTCAGCGCGAATGTGCGGGTCAGCTATGTAGTGGCGGCGCCGCAATTGGCGGCCAATTTGACCAATATGAAGTTGATGAGTGGGGGGATTACGTCGGAGTTGTTTGAGCAGATTGTCTATCGGTTGCTCAGTGAGGGGAGTTATGCCAGGCATCGAAAGCGTATGGTTCAGCGGTTGCTGGAGGCCGGTGGGCGGGTTGAGCAGTGGTTGCGCCGGTGTGGGTGTGAGTTGCCCATGGGGTTTGAGGGGGGGATGTTTATCTGGGCGCGGTTGCCGGCGGGGGTGAATGGGGAGCGGCTGGCTGAGGCGGGGTTGAAACGCGGGATGGTGTTGGCGCCGGGGGCGTTGTTTGGGTATGAGGGGGGGATGCGGGATTTTATGCGGTTTAATGTGGGGCATTGTGATGATTTTAGGGTTTGGGAGGGGGTTGAGGGGTTGTTGAGTACATATCCGTTGCTGCGGTAACGGCTGC
>NZ_WNNK01000053.1 GCF_009724245.1 Pseudomonas spelaei
CTGGGCCGGCATTCCGGGCGTTTGCCAAAAGTGACCCGCTGTAAGAGCGGAACCATAAGCAGCCGTGACCGCAACAACGGATATGTACTCCAAACAACCAAACAACCTGGTCGGCTACCAGGCCGCCACGTAAAGAACCCGTATAAATCCCCCCATCCCCATAACGATTACGTCGTCCCTGTTGAGCAACCACCCCCCCAGGACCTACCGTAACTTCCTGCCCACTAACCCCAGCAGGAAGCCATCGTGGAAAGTTCAACCCTAGGCATGATCGTCCTCTCAATGATCGCTATATTCGGCGCCGCCGCTTTCTGTTTCGAGCAACTCGCCACCCGCACTTCAAAGAAAAAGAAAGCCAAATAAGCGGCTCATAAAAATCAGCAGAACCCCAAACTTTCAAGGGATACCCCGACCCCGGGCTATCCCTTTTTTTCGTTCCCCCACCACAACCCTCTCTATACACCGTCTTAATGCCAACCCCCGCAATCAGTGCCCAAGCTTGATGCCCACCGCCTTAACCTCCCCGCGTCCGCAATCGCGGCTTATTAACCAGGGGAGTTCCACCGTGCTGACACTCAAGTTCATCTATATCGCCAGCGGCTTATGCGCCGTCGGGCTGTTCGCTTATCTGGGCTACGCCCTTATTCGCGCCGAAAAGTTCTAGGGAGCCCGCCATGTACGACCTGATCTTTGTAGGCATCTCCCTGGTGTTTTTTGTTGCGACAGCCATGGCCATTGTTGCCATGGGCAAGATTTGAACGGAGCCTCGACATGTTAAGCACTTTGCTGGAATTCGCGCTGGTCCTGGGGTTGATGACCGGGCTCGCCGTGCTCATGGGCAAGTGGCTGACCCGGGTATTCACCGGAACCCGCCACGCCCTGCCGGAACGCTGTACCTATCGCCTGCTGGGCATCGACCCACAGGAAACCATGGGCTGGGCTCGCTACGGTTCGGCGCTGTTGCTGTCGAACGCAGCGATGATGCTCCTGGGCTACCTGGTCTTGCGTCTGCAAGCCGTCATGCCGATCAACCCGCTCGGGCTCGCCGCGCAGACACCGGACCTGGCGTTCAACACCGCCGCGTCCTTTATAACCAACACCAACTGGCAGGCGTACTCGGGCGAAACCAGCCTGTCGAACTTCAGCCAGATGGCGGTTATCACCTTCCTGATGTTTGTCGGCGCCACCTCCGGCGTAGTCGCCGCTGCTGGTTTCATTCGTGGTTTGAGCCGCTCAAGCTCGGCAGATATCGGCAACTTCTGGGTCGACTTCACCCGCATCCTGTACCGCGTAATGTTGCCGCTGTGTGTGGGCATGGCGCTGGTGTATGTCTGGCAAGGCATGCCGCAAACCTTCGCCTCCCAGGCGCTGGTCACAACGCTGGAAGGTGCACAACAACAGTTGATTGTCGGCGCCGTGGCGAGCTTTGAGTCGATCAAACACATCGGCACCAACGGCGGCGGTTTCTTCAGCATGAACGCCGCGCACCCGTTCGAAAACCCGACGCCACTGACCAACGCCCTGCACATTCTCAGCATGTTGCTGATCCCTTCGGCACTGACCTACACCTTCGGCAGCATGCTGCTGCAACGCCGTCAGGGCTGGGTGTTTTTCGGCACGTTCCTGGTGATGTTCATCGGTTTCCTGACGCTGGTCTACGGCTCGGAGCAGAACGGCAACCCGCTGCTGACCCAGGCCGGCGCCAATCAGGTGCTGTCTATCGAACAAAGCGGCGGCAACATGGAAGGCAAGGAGCTGCGCTTCGGCATCGCCGACAGCAGTCTGTTTATTGCGACCACCACCGCAGCGACCACCGGTTCGGTCAACGCAATGCATGACTCGTTGACCCCTATGGGCGGCTTCGTGCCCTTGGCGCAGATGATGCTCAACTGCGTATTCGGTGGCGATGGCGTGGGCTTTATCAACCTGATCCAGTACGCACTGCTGACGGTGTTTCTGGTGGGCATGATGATCGGTCGCAGTCCGGAATTCCTCGGTAAAAAGATCGAGGCGCGGGAGATGAAACTGGTGATGCTTTCGGTCCTGGCGCACCCCATCAGCATCCTCGGCTTTACCGCTCTCGCCGCCCTCTGGCCCGACACCATGGCCAGCCTCAACAACCTCGGCCCCCATGGTTTCAGCGAGGTGCTGTACGCCTACACCTCCGGCACCGCCAACAACGGTTCGGCCTTTGCCGGACTGAACGCCAACACGCCGTTTTTCAACACCACCATTGGCCTGGCGATGTTGATCGGACGCTTCTTCACCATGCTGCCGATGCTGGCCGTCGCCGGTTCGCTGGCGATGAAAAAAACCGTACCGGCCGGCGCCGGCACCATCCCCACCGCAACCCCGCTATTCATGGTGCTGGTGGTGTTTGTGGTGCTGGTGGTCGGTGGCCTGACCTTCCTGCCGGCGCTCGCGCTCGGCCCGCTGGTGGAGCAACTGCAGTTGCTGTCCGGCCAGACGTACAACTAAGGAAACGTTGATGACGACTCAATCGATATTCAAGGGCCTGCTGCGCCCGGTGCTGGTCTCGGCGGTGTTTTTCATGGCGTTGACCGGCCTGGCGTACCCGGCCGTCACCACCCTGGTCGCGCAACTGCTGTTCCCGTTCCAGGCGCAGGGCAGCCTGATTGAACGCGATGGGCTGGTGATGGGCTCTGTACTGATTGGCCAGGACTTCACCAAGCCTGAGTATTTCCATGGACGGCCCAGCATGACCCTCGGCGCTGACCCGCAAGACCCGAGCAAAAGCGTGTCGCAGCCCTACAACGCCGGCTCCAGCGGTGCCAGCAACCTCGGCCCTACCAGCCAGAAACTAATGGACCAAGTGGCCGCCCGGGTTCAGGCCTATCGGCAGGACAACGGGTTGGCCGCCGATGCGCAGGTACCGGTGGACGCCGTCACCGCTTCAGCCTCGGGCCTGGACCCGCACATCTCGGTTGCCAACGCCCGCCTCCAACTGGCACGCGTCGCTCGCCTGCGGCAGATTCCCGAAGCCGAACTGCTGCCACTGCTGAACGACCACACCGCCGCCCGCACCTTCGGCCTGCTGGGCGAGCCACGGGTCAATGTGCTGCAACTCAACCTCGCGCTGGACGCCCGCCTGCCTTCGCGTCAGCCCCCTATTGCGGCCAGTGAGTAAGAGATTTCCCCATGATCAAGAATGCTCGTTTACCCCTGTTTGATCGGCGCATCGTGCTCACTGCCTGCGTCGATGCCTTGAAAAAACTGCTGCCCCAGTCCCAGCGGAAAAACCCGGTGATGTTCGTGGTGTACCTGGGCAGCATCCTCACCACGCTGCTGTGGTTCCAATCCCTCGGCGGCCAGGGTGAAGCGCCCAGCGGTTTTATCTTGAGCATCACCCTGTGGCTGTGGTTCACCGTGCTGTTCGCCAACTTCGCCGAAGCCCTGGCCGAAGGACGCAGCCGCGCCCAGGCGGCAAGCTTGCGCAGCATGAAACGCCAGACCCTCGCCAAGTTGCTGCAACAACCCCGGCATGGCGCCGCGTGGCTGCCGACCGAAGCGACCATGCTACGTAAGGACCACGTGGTACTGATCGAAGCCGGCGACCTGGTGCCGCTGGACGGCGTGGTGATCGAAGGCGTGGCTTCGGTGGATGAAAGTGCAATCACCGGCGAATCGGCACCGGTGATTCGCGAAGCCGGCGGCGACTTTTCCTCGGTCACCGGTGGCACCCGGGTGCTGTCGGACTGGCTGGTGGTGCGCATCAGCGTCAACCCCGGTGAGTCGTTTCTCGATCGCATGATCTCGATGGTCGAATCGGCCAAGCGCCAGAAGACGCCCAATGAAGTCGCGCTGACCATTTTGCTGGTAGGCCTGACGCTGTTGTTCCTGCTGGTGATCGCGACGCTGAGCCCTTACTCGATCTTCGCCGTGGCCATGAGCGGCAGCGGCAGCGTGGTCAGTGCCACAGTGCTGGTGGCGTTGCTGGTGTGCCTGATTCCCACCACCATCGGCGGCCTGCTCTCGGCCATTGGCGTGGCGGGCATGAGCCGGATGATGTCGGCCAATGTGATCGCCACCTCCGGCCGTGCGGTCGAGGCAGCAGGTGATATCGACGTGTTGCTGCTCGACAAGACCGGCACCATTACTTTGGGCAATCGCCAGGCCAGCAGTTTCCTGCCGGCGCCGGGCGTCAAGGAAGCCGAGCTGGCCGATGCCGCGCAACTCGCGTCACTGGCCGACGAAACCCCGGAAGGCCGCAGCATTGTGGTGTTGGCCAAGCAGAAATTCGATATCCGCGCGCGGGACATCAACGCACTCGGCGCAAGCTTCGTGCACTTCACCGCGCAAACCCGCATGAGCGGTGTCGACCTGCCGGAAGGCCGGACGATTCGCAAGGGCGCGGCGGATGCCATCCGCAGTCATATCGAAGCGCTGGGCGGGAGTTTTCCGGCGGCCTTGCAGGCCAAGGTCGATGAAGTCTCGCGACGGGGCAGCACGCCGCTGGTGGTGTCCGATGGCGCCAAGGCGTTGGGCGTGGTGGAACTCAAGGACGTGGTCAAAGGCGGGATCAAGGAGCGTTTCGCCGAACTGCGGCGCATGGGCATCAAGACCGTGATGATCACCGGCGACAACCGCCTGACCGCCGCAGCGATTGCGGTAGAAGCGGGCGTGGATGACTTCCTCGCCGAGGCGCGCCCGGAAGACAAGCTGCAACTGATCCGCGACTACCAGGCCCAGGGCAAGCTGGTGGCCATGACCGGCGACGGCACCAACGATGCCCCGGCGCTGGCCCAGGCCGACGTGGCGGTGGCGATGAACAGCGGCACCCAGGCCGCGAAAGAGGCCGGCAATATGGTCGACCTCGACAGCAACCCGACCAAGTTGATTGAAGTGGTCGAGGTCGGCAAACAGATGCTGATGACCCGTGGTGCGCTCACCACCTTCAGCGTGGCAAATGATGTGGCGAAGTACTTCGCGATCATCCCGGCAGCGTTTGTCGCGACGTATCCACAACTCGGTGCATTGAACGTGATGCACCTGACCAGTCCCAACTCGGCGATTCTCAGCGCGGTGATTTTCAACGCACTGATCATTGTTGCGCTGATTCCGTTGGCGCTGCGAGGCGTGACCTATCGGGCCATTGGCGCGGCGGCGTTGCTCAATCGCAACCTGCTGATCTATGGCGTGGGCGGGGTGCTGGTGCCGTTTGCCGGGATCAAGCTGATTGACATGGTGCTGACCGGTTTGGGTTTGGTTTGACTCGCACCCTGTAGCCGCTGCCGCCAGGCTGCGATAAGGCCGAAGGCCTTCAGTGATCTGAAGATCCTGCGCCCGGTTCCCGGGCGATCGCAGCCTGCGGCAGCGGCTACAGGTTTGTGTCTATTAATGAGGACAAAATGCTTGCCATAGATAACGACCGCCCCGACCCCGACGCCCTCCTGGCTCGGCTCCAGCAAGAAGAACAAGCCGCCTTGCGCGGCAAACTGCGTATCTACTTCGGCTCCAACGCCGGCGTGGGCAAGACCTGCGCCATGCTCGCGGCGGCGCAACGGGAAGTCAGCCTGGGCCGCGACGTGCTGGCCGGCGTGGTAGAAACCCACGGCCGCCAGGAAACCGCCGAGTTGCTCGACGGCCTGGAACAACTACCTCGCGCCAACCGCTTGCACCGTGCATTCGCCCTCACCGAGTTCGACCTCGACGCCGCCCTGCTTCGCCATCCCAGCGTGCTGTTGGTGGACGAACTGGCCCACAGCAACGTCCCCGGCTCGCGTCATCCCAAACGCTGGCAAGACGTGGAAGAACTGCTCAGCGCCGGCATCGACGTGTGGACCACCCTCAACGTCCAGCACCTGGAAAGCCTTAACGATCTTGTCAGTGGGATCATTGGCATTCGTGTGCGGGAAACTGTCCCCGATCATGTGTTCGACAATGCCCACGAAGTAGTGGTGGTCGATCTGCCCCCTGATGATTTGTTGCAGCGTTTGAAAGACGGCAAGGTGTATCTGGGGCCTCAGGCCGAACGGGCATCACGGCATTTTTTCCGCAAGGGCAATCTGTTGGCCTTGCGAGAACTGGCCTTGCGCCGCACGGCCGACCGAGTCGACACACAAATGCGGATGTATCGCCGCGAACGTTCGATCAAGGCCCTGTGGCCAGCACGGGAGCGTTTGCTGGTCGGTATTGCGGGCGATGCCGGCGATGAGCGCCTGGTGCGGGAAGCCGCACGTCTGGCGCAAAAACTTGAAGCTGATTGGATCGTGGTCCACGTGGCCTCGGCCCAGCGCCACGGACGTGGGGCCAGGCGCTATCTGACGGCGATGAAGAGCCTGGCCCTGGCTGCCGAATTTGGTGCCGACACCGCGACCCTCCCCGGCATGGAGGTGGCCGAAGCCCTGGTGGCCTGCGCTCGAGAACACAATGCCAATCGCCTGGTGCTCGGCCATCACCCGCGCCAGACGTGGCGTTTCTGGCATCAGTCAGTCAGTGACCGAATCAGTCGGCATCATCCACAAATCGATCAGATTGTGATTGCCCACGGCGTGTTACCCGCCAGCCCACCGGTTACTGAAAAACCGACGCCAGCACCCGGCAGAGCCATGGCCTACGTCTGGGCCAGCCTTGCCTGTTTCGCCGCCAGCGCCATCGCTGCACTGCTGCTGCAAGTGTTCGACCTGGCCAACGTGGTCATGCTGTTCCTGCTCACCGTGGTGCTGGTGGCCCTGCGCTACGGACGCGGCCCCGGCGTGTGGGCGGCGATGCTCGCGGTGCTGTGTTTCGACTTCTTCTTCGTGCAGCCGCGCTATTCATTCACCGTCACTGACACCCAGTATTTTTTCACCTTTGCGCTGATGCTCGGCATCGCGCTGATCACTGGCCAACTCACCGCCCGCCTGCGCCATGAAGCGCGCACCGCTGCAGCGCGGGAGCGACGGGCAACCTCATTGGCCCGGCTGGCCCGGGACCTGTCGGCAGCCCTGACCGTGGAGCAGATCGGTGAAGTGGCGCTGCGCACCTTCAGCGGTGTGTTCGAGGCACGGGTGGGCCTGGCATTGCCGGATGCCGCCGACGGTGTGCACAGCGTCGGCGCAGGCGTGCTGCCCATCGACGAAAGTATTGCCCAATGGACCTACGACCACGGCCAACCGGCCGGTCAAGGCACCGGCACGCTGTCCGCCGCCAAAGGCCGCTATTTACCGCTGAAAGCGCCGATGCGTGTGCGCGGCGTATTGGTGCTGGAACTGGCGCAAAGCGAGCGTCTGAACGAGCCGGAAGAAGCCCGTCTGTTGGAGGCGTGCATGAGCCAATTGGCGATTGCCCTGGAGCGCGTGCATTTCGTCGAAGTGGCACAAAGCACGCTGGTGCAGATGGAAGGCGAGAAGATGCGCAACACCTTGCTCGCGGCGATTTCCCACGACCTGCGCACACCGTTGACCACGCTGATCGGCGCCGCCGACACCGCTCTGCCCCACGCCCCGCCAGGCCCGCTGACCGAGCTGCTGCAAGGCATTCACGAACAGGCGACTTCAATGCAGCGGCTGATCGAAAACCTATTGGATATGGCTAGAATGCAGGAACGTGGCGTGCGCCTGAATCGGCAATGGCATTCCCTGGAAGAAATCCTCGGCAGTGCCCTGCGTCAGTTGCGTGAACCTTTGGCCAGGCACGTCATACGCACCATGATTGCCGCGCATTTTCCGTTGGTAGAGGTCGATGCCCTGTTGATCGAACGGGTGCTGGTCAACCTGCTGGACAACGCCGCCAAGTACACCCCCGAAGGCACCCAAATCACTGTCGCCGCCCGCGAAGTCGAGGGCAGCATCCTGCTGGAAATCAGCGACAACGGGCCGGGGGGCGCACCTCCCAATCTGTTCGAACCGTTCACCCGCGGCCAGCAGGAATCCGCCGTCACCGGCATCGGCCTCGGGTTGGCCCTGGCCAAACGCATCGTCCTGGCCCACGGCGGGCGTATTGAAGCGCTGCCTGGCGCCGAACGAGGCATGCATTTTGTCATCACTTTACCGGCGGGCACCCCGCCCTCCATGGAATCCCTATGAGCATTGCACGCATTCTGATAGTTGAAGACGAGGCCAATATCCGCCGCTTCGTCGGTATCGCCCTGCAGGATGAAGACTTTCAGGTGTTCGAGGCCGACAGCGTCAAACGCGCACTGATCCACGCGGCCAGCCGTCAGCCAGACCTGGTGATCGTCGACCTGGGCCTGCCCGACGGTGATGGTAAGCAGTTGATCAGCGAGTTGCGCGGTTGGCTGGCGGTGCCGATCCTGGTGTTGTCGGCGCGGGATCGCGAAGAGGAAAAAGTCGCCGCCCTGGACGCCGGAGCCGATGACTATTTGACCAAGCCCTTCGGCGTCCCCGAGTTGCTGGCGCGCATCCGTGCACAACTGCGTCGGCATGGACAAACCGGCACAGTGGCGGCCACCAGCAAGGTGATATTTGGCGAGATTGAAATCGACCTGGCGACCCATGAGGTATGGCGCCAGGGCCAACCTGTGCACCTGACGCCCATCGAGTACCGCTTGCTCTGCGCGATGATTCGCGGGCAAAGCCGGGTGCTCACCCATCGCCAGTTATTGCTGGAAGTGTGGGGCCTGGATTACGTGGAGCGCGCCCACTATTTGCGGGTGCATATGGCGCATCTGCGGCAAAAGCTGGAAGCGGACCCGGCACAACCACAGCATTTCATTACTGAGTTGCAGGTGGGGTATCGGCTGGTTGGGCTCTGAATGAGGGGCACAAAAAAGCCCGCTGTTTAAGCGGGCTTTGCGTGGTGACCTGGCGTTCAGTGTTCCAGGTTACCGAATATGGCGCAGCGGACGGGACTCGAACCCGCGACCCCCGGCGTGACAGGCCGGTATTCTAACCGACTGAACTACCGCTGCGCGTAGCGTTGGACGTAATGGTGGGTGATGACGGGATCGAACCGCCGACCCTCTGCTTGTAAGGCAGATGCTCTCCCAGCTGAGCTAATCACCCTTTACGTTCGGTGCGGGGCGCATTCTATACCAAAAATTCCTAATGTGTTGATTTAAATGCAATTTATTTAAAAAAACTTCATCAGATGATTTTTTGCCAATCCCCAGACAGCAAAAAGCCCGCGATTAAGCGGGCTTTGTGTGGCGACCTGGCGTTCAGCGTTCCAGGTTACCGAATATGGCGCAGCGGACGGGACTCGAACCCGCGACCCCCGGCGTGACAGGCCGGTATTCTAACCGACTGAACTACCGCTGCGCGTAACACTTGAATGCGAATGGTGGGTGATGACGGGATCGAACCGCCGACCCTCTGCTTGTAAGGCAGATGCTCTCCCAGCTGAGCTAATCACCCTTCACGTTCGGTGTGGCGCGCATTCTACGGAGCGACCTACACTCTGGCAAGCACTTTCTTAAATATTTTTTTCAGGCCTTCCAATGGCTTAGGCGGGGTTGGCCTATGGCGCTACGAGGGGAATAATGCCCCCCTTTGTATAAAGGAGAGACTCACCCCATGTGGTTCAAAAACCTGCTTATCTATCGCCTGACCCAAGATCTGCCTGTTGATGCCGAGGCGTTGGAAACTGCACTGGCCACCAAACTGGCGCGCCCTTGTGCAAGCCAGGAGTTGACCACTTACGGTTTCGTCGCCCCGTTCGGTAAAGGTGAAGACGCACCGCTGGTGCACGTCAGCGGCGACTTCCTGCTGATCGCCGCCCGCAAGGAAGAACGTATCCTGCCGGGGAGCGTGGTACGTGACGCAGTGAAGGAAAAGGTCGAAGAGATCGAAGCCGAGCAAATGCGCAAGGTCTATAAGAAGGAACGCGACCAGATCAAGGATGAAATCATCCAGGCCTTCCTGCCCCGCGCGTTTATTCGCCGTTCGTCGACCTTCGCCGCCATCGCACCAAAACAAGGCCTGATCCTGGTCAACTCGGCCAGCCCCAAGCGTGCAGAAGATCTGCTGTCCACCCTGCGTGAAGTGATCGGCACCCTGCCGGTGCGTCCACTGACCGTGAAAATGGCTCCGACCGCCACCCTGACCGACTGGGTCACCACGCAGAAACCGGCCGATGACTTCTTTGTCCTCGACGAATGCGAACTGCGCGACACCCACGAAGACGGCGGCATCGTGCGCTGCAAGCGCCAGGACCTGACCGGCGAAGAAATCCAGCTGCACCTGAGCACCGGCAAGGTGGTTACCCAACTGTCTTTGGCGTGGCAGGACAAGTTGTCCTTCGTGCTGGATGACAAGATGGTGGTCAAGCGCCTGAAGTTTGAAGACCTGCTGCAGGATCAAGCGGAACAGGACGGCGGTGATGAGGCCCTGGGCCAGCAGGACGCCAGCTTTACCCTGATGATGCTGACGTTTGGTGACTTCCTGCCGGCGCTGGTTGAAGCGCTGGGCGGTGAAGAGACTCCAGAAGGGATCTAAAGCGGGCACGGTCAGTGGGAGAGCTGGCTTGCCTGCGATAGCATCACCTGGGTGTCTCTGATAAACCAAGGTGTTTGCATCGCAGGCAAGCCAGCTCCCACATTTGATTGGGTTTGCACATTAGGATTGCAGTCGTCCGGCACCCCGCATTTTCTTAATAACAAGGACCAACTCCATGCGCGCACTCGCCGCCTTGAGCCGCTTCGTCGGCAATACCTTCGCCTACTGGGTGCTGATTTTTGCCGTGGTTGCGTTCTGGCAACCCAACTGGTTCATTGGCCTGAAAAGCGCCATCGTCCCGCTGTTGGGGCTGGTGATGTTCGGCATGGGGCTGACCCTCAAACTTGAAGATTTCGCCGAGGTTGCCCGCCATCCGTGGCGCGTGGCCCTGGGTGTGGTCGCGCACTTTGTAATCATGCCCGGCGTGGCCTGGTTGCTGTGCCAGGCCTTCCAACTGCCACCGGAAATCGCCGTCGGCGTGATTCTGGTGGGTTGCTGCCCGAGCGGCACCTCGTCCAACGTGATGACCTGGCTGGCCCGTGGCGACCTGGCACTGTCGGTGGCCATCGCCGCCGTCACCACCCTCCTTGCCCCATTACTGACCCCGGCGCTGATCTGGCTGCTGGCCTCGGCCTGGTTGCCGGTGTCGTTCATGGAGTTGTTCTGGTCGATCCTGCAAGTGGTGCTGCTGCCCATTGTGCTTGGGGTAGTAGCACAACGACTGCTGGGGAATCGGGTTCGCCACGCCGTGGACGTGTTGCCGCTGGTGTCGGTGGTCAGCATCGTGATTATCGTCGCCGCCGTGGTTGCGGCGAGCCAGGCGAAGATTGCCGAGTCGGGCCTGCTGATCATGGCGGTAGTGATGCTGCATAACAGCTTCGGTTACCTGCTGGGCTACTTCACGGGGCGCCTGTTCAAGCTGCCATTGGCGCAACGCAAGTCACTGGCACTGGAAGTGGGCATGCAGAACTCGGGGTTGGGTGCCGCGCTGGCCAGTGCGCATTTCTCGCCGTTGGCGGCGGTACCCAGTGCGCTGTTCAGCGTCTGGCACAATATTTCCGGGGCGTTGCTGTCGACCTATTTCCGGCGGATGAGCGAGAAAGAAGATCGTGAGTTACTGGAACAGCGAGCCGATTGAGTGTTGATCACTCAGTCAGTTTTCGGCACTCTACGCACCTTCGCGAGGACGACCTCGCGGCTCAATCGAGTGCTCAACCCGGGGACGACCCCATCTATCGATGGAGACCATCATGTCCTGGATCATTCTGTTTTTCGCTGGCCTGTTTGAAGTCGGCTGGGCCGTCGGACTGAAATACACCGACGGTTTCAGCAAACCACTACCCACCGCCCTGACGATTACTGCCATGGCTATCAGCCTCGGCCTGCTGGGGTTGGCCATGAAAGAGCTGCCCCTGGGCACCGCCTATGCCATCTGGACCGGAGTCGGTGCAGTGGGCACGGTGATCGCCGGGATTATCCTGTTTGGGGAGTCCATGGCGTTGTTCAGGCTGGCCAGTGTGGCGTTGATTATTTGCGGGCTGATCGGGCTCAAGGTCAGCGCATAACTGCGCGCATCGCAGTGGAGGCAATGGCCTGTACCGCCACAAGCATCGCAACCTGGACCTGTCGTTTGTCGACGGGCTTCTGACCAGGACGTCAGGTCTCAGGTTGATCGATCTTCGAAGCGCAAAGCAGGATATCAGTCTGAGTATTTGCGACGCGGTGGCAAACCTAGTTCGTAGAGAAGCGAATTTTCGGTATATGGCCATGGGTTAGCGGTAGTGGGAGGAGTCAACGGATTATTATCGAAGTCAAAAGGGTCGCTGCTGGTAGGGAGTCCCACCGCTTGGCGCTCCACGTTAGACTCTGTTACAGGCCCGTTGCGGCCGGGACCTAGAATCGTATCACCCGCTAAAAAAGTGCCAGTTCCGCCGTTGATCGCGTGAGCAAGCTCATGATGAAGAACAACGACCGGAGGCCGTTGATGCCCCGGCGTAATGAACGAGCGGTTATACGTCACGACTGGAGTCTGCGCCGGAGCCCCCGCTATACCGTCTCTTATGTAGCCATCCGCAAGGCCCTTCCGGCGATTCTCTTCGTTGTTTCTGACGCCCAAACCCGGGTCCGAGTAATGATAGTAGTTACCATACAACCCTTCCCTGACGGCGACAGGCGCCTTAAGCGAATCTATTATCTCAAGTGACTTCTGCCCTGTCGGCGAACCTCTGTAAAAATTCAGATCATCTTCTACACGTTGGGTGAAATCAGCAGAGCCCTGGATCTTGATCCCGTTATGACCGCCATTGGAGGGGGTTACGTTGTAAAAAAGCGTAGAGGGATGGAGCTGGCTCAGGTCGTCTGTATGTTGTCCGAATACACGACTCCCTCCAGAGTATGTTTGCACCGAGTCCCGCCCTTCCCCCGTATAAATAGCATTTTTGTCACCCCCGAAAATAACGTCATCACCTTTCCCACCATGCAGAATGTTGTAGCC
>NZ_WNNK01000054.1 GCF_009724245.1 Pseudomonas spelaei
TGGTCTGACCCCATTTTCTCTCATTTTCTCTTTTACGGTCCCATTTTACGTGCTTTTACGTCCCTATTTTTATCGAAGGGACCAATCATGTATTGATATAAACTTGATAACTTGCTCTGGCGCATCTTCTAAGGAGGCTCTGTAGTCTGTAACAAAACTAATCCCCATCAATATATTTCCACTTTTTTTAAGAAGAAAGTCATCATCCGCATCATTAAACAAAACATCAAACTCCCGTTCTAAGACCCGAAGATCATCCCCCACGCAGACACTATTAAAATTTCCACGATATCCTTCACCTACGGCAATTCTATAAAGCCTTCCGCTATTTTCGAAGTATAGCGAGACCGCCTCATTCATAAATCGATATGAACATAAAAGCTCACTTCCAAAACCGATCTTTCTCTTAACTCCGACCCAAGAGTTATTCTGAAGTAGAATGTCACGAACAGGTACTTCCGGACCGTACCAGTCAACCACTCCAACTTTTTCGCTAACATTGGAAAACGATTCACCTAAAGAGAATCCTGCTGCTGACATACCTGGAACAAGGTCAGAGTACAAATCAGGGAATAAATTTCTCATAGATCACTTCCAGCCCTTCCACTCACCGCCCTCATACTTCAGACGATTTCCTTGGGTATCATAGTATTGTTGATAACGCGTAATAGTGCCCGGACTAAAATCAGGCGACGGATCAATTACCCGTATTTCTATATTTTTATTGCCAACCTTCTCAGTACTAACAAGCTTATAGTACGGACTATCACCGTGGGTTCCACCGCCCGGATGGAACTCTACCTCTTTTATTGTCGGGTGCCCTTCAACGTTAAAGACTTGTGCTTTACCTGAAGTACCAGCCAATGGTGCTTTCGGCGTAACGCTCGCACCATCAAGCGTTAGCGATTGCTTGATATCATCAATCGATTTACCCCACATACTCGACGGCGATTCAGCAATATTTCGAGGAATCCCTGCTTGGGTGGCCAGATCGTCTCTCAGCCCAACACGCGCAATTGCAGAAGTAGCCGGCACTTCAGCTGCACCTGCCGCTTTTGCACCCGCCAACTCCACCTTAACAACCTTAGCAGTGACCTTTTCGACGAGCAAGGCCCCGCTTTTTAGCGCTCCCCCAACCCCCGTCCCAAGCGCCACCACGTCACTTATCAGCTTCCCGGTTTCACGCCCTGCGTTAAACGATCCACTCGCCCCGGCTCTTTCATACTCCGCTTCCAGATTGTCAATTCGTTCGATGTAGGACTGCTTCATGGCGTCCGAAACATTACCCAGCACATCCCCGCTTTCAAGCACGGATCTCAATGCCCGATACGTCTCTCTCGGGCTGACGGCAACTTCCAAGATGCCCTTGACCGTATCAAGTAGCCCTTCCGGCACCCCAACCACTGCCCCACCCGCAAAACTGGCGTCCTGCCCCGCGTCGATCAATTCCCACTTCGTATTGATCCTGAGTTTTTCTAGTGGATCTTCGCTTTCTGCCAGCTCTTTCGCTCTCTGAGCCTTTTGATGCTCGCCCAGGTAGTTGTACTGCGTAGCATTCTTCGCAACCCAAGCCCCCTTCTCCAGCTTCGCCGCATCAGCATCCGTCTGCCCGGCTGCTGCTAGTACACCGACAATCTGCGAACTCATGGTCAGCAGGTTTTCATTACCCCTAACCAGCTTGTTCAGCTCAACGACGACCGCTTCATTGACACCGGCCGCCAAGGCGCCAGTTTTGAAGTCCCCTCCGGTCGCTTCTGCCAACAACCCACCCACCATCGCATGAACAATGATTTTCGGAGGGTAACCATCGGTCAATTTCCCCTGAGTGAAATTCCCCACGAGATTAAAGCTTGCTGCCGCCAAGGTATTGAACAGGGCGCTTTTCAGTGCATCGCTGGCGCTACCACCCTGCCCCAGCGCCTTGCTCAGCAGCATGGAGGTGCCGCTTTGCAACGTCTGGTTGGCGGCGAATTGACCGACACCGCTCCAAGTGTTCAGTAGACCCGGCGTCGTAACTTTCCCGGTGAGTGTGTTTGTTTGAGTTCCAGTCCAATCACCAAAATAGGCCTCCGTCAGGCCTGCTGTAGCACCAGAAATCACGTACCCCTTCATCGCATCGGAAGAAGTCACGTCCTTGAATACAGCGCCAAGATTGCCCCGATTGTTGACCATACTAACGGTGGCATTGGTCGATGCGTTGGCCGCTACAGCACCCACTATTGCGCCACCAACGCCACCGTTTACTGCGGCAGCAGCCATCGGCCCAACCACCGCCGCCATCACAATCGCAATAATGATCTGCGAAGCTGGCCCAAGCCCCGAGTTGCTGTATTTGAAGCTGTCATGGATTTCCTTGACCTGCCTCCAATCAACATCACCCCGGGCCTCGGCGTCCTTGATCCAGGCCAGTTGAGGATCCGCCTTGACCATCGCATCAATGGATTGACTCACCGTTTGCTGATCAACCTGCCTGACGTCGATTTTCAGACCGTCAACGGCTTTGATCACGACATTGCCTTCGGCAATCATCTGAGTCTGGCGTAGGGTCTCGTCGGTGTTTCCCTTACCTTTGGAGGACACCCAGAAAGCGTTGTTGTCACTCTTCTCATGACTCTCCTGCCGCAGATCCTTAACCGCCTCAAACGTCACCGCCCCACCACTGACAATCGCAATATCCCCGCCACTGTCGAGCTTCGCCGCCTGGTACTTCTGGTCCCCACCGCTCTCCAGCGTCAGGTCGCCACCGGTCTTGATTTCGCTGCCGATGTTTTTCACATCAGTCACTTCATCACGCTGCGTTTTCTTGCTGCCCCAGCCACCTTTTTTGGTCATGTCGTATAGCGAGTAATTGCTGTCTTGTGCCGCCAGCAGGTTCAACTCGTTATCGGCATGCACGTAGGCTTCGTTGCCCGCGCTGATTTTGCTGGCGACCAGGGTCAGGTCGGTGCCGGCGATGGCGATCAGGTCGCCACCGGCTTTCAGTTCGGCGCTTTGTTGGGTCACCGTGTCCAGTTGGGTGGTGGTTTTGGTCTGGCCTTTTTTGCCTTTGGAGTAGTCGTGTTCTTCGTTGGCCGCGGCGGCCAGGGTCAGGTTTTCGCCGGCCCGGACGCTCAGGTCTTTCGCCGCGCTGACGGTGCTGGCGACCACGGCGATGTCGCGTCGGGCGTCGATGACCAGGTTGCCGCCTACGTCCACGCTGGAGCCGTGTTGCAGGACGGTTTGTTCGGTGCTCGTAACCCGGCGGCGCTGGTAGGCGGCGCTGTCTTCTTCGGTCTGGCTGGCGATCACTACGTCGCGCCCGGCGGTCACGCTGGCGTTGCCGCCGGCCTTGAGGTTGCTGCCGAGGTTGAGTACGTCACGCCCGGCGTTGAGCTTGAGGGTGTCGGTGGCCTCGAAGCGCGAGGCATCGCTGACCACGTCATCGCGCAGTTGGAATTTCTCGCCTTCGCGCTTGAAGGTGGTGACGGTACGCTCGTTGATGATGTCGCCGGTCAAGGCAGTGGCGCTGATGTCGCGGCCGGTGACGATGCCGCCACGGCTGTTGCGGATCGAGTCGGTGGCGAGCATTTCCAGGCGGTTGCCCGCTTGCATCAGGCCGCTGTTGTCGATGTTGCCCGCCACCATGCTCAGGTTGTTGGTGGCCCGCAGGGTGCCGCTGTTGTGCAGGTCGCCGCCGGTGATCAGGCTGACGTCCTGGCCCTGGATCAGTGCGCCGTTGGGCGCCAGGCGGTTGTTGGCCTGGGCCAGGTATAAAACAGGGGTCAGGACTTTCTGGCCGTTGACCTCGGCCTCTTCCATCCAGACGATGTCGTGGGTGAGTGCCGCGACTTGTTCAGCGGTCAGCGATACGCCGAGTTGCAGGTTCAGCGAGTCCTTGTAGGAAATGGCGTTGTCCATCAGGTAGCGGAACAGCGCGTCGTCGCTGGCGATGCCGTCGATGTAACGCTGGCCGGTGCGCGCTACCACGGCTTCGCGGATCAGGCGTTGCTCGTAGAGGCCGTCGCCCAGGCGTTTCCAGCTGTCATCGGGGTTGTAACCCAGTTTGCCCAGCAAGTAGTCGGAGCTCATGAACTGCTTGAGGTCGGTGAGCGCCGGGTTGGTCTCAATCAGGTACTTGTGGCTGTTATCCACCGGGGCGATTTCCGGTAGCCCTTGCACGCGGGTGACCGAAGGTGCGCGGCTGTCCAGGACCCGCGGGCCCTGGCCGTTGACCGCGCCACTGACCGGCTGGCCGTCGAGGCTGAAGCCGCGCTCTTGCACGGCGCTGTAGTCGAGGGTTTTCTCGCGCTCGGCGGCGCTGATCACACGCCCGCTCACGGTGAAGTCACCGGTACCGGTGGCCGCTTGACCCGCTGCGCCGCCCTTCGCGGCCTGGCCGCTGAGGCGGAATAAACCGTTCTGGCTGGTCGGCAAACTGAAGCCGGGCAAGGTCACCGGGTTGACCTGGCGCTGGGCCAGGTCCGGCGGAAGTTGCGCGGTGATCGCCGGTTTGACCGTGGAAGCAAACACGTCGGAGTTGGTGTTGCGGTTTTGCGCCGGCGTATCGATATCCGTGGCGTTGGGGCGGATCACGCTGTTGTTGATTTGCTGGGTGGCGTTAACGGTGACTGAACCGGCCGCCTGAATAACCGCGGGGGCAATCACACTCCCGGTAGTCGGTACTACATAGCTGGAGTCGTTGTAGAAGTTACCGATCCCGTCCCTCAGCTTGGCGATGGTCATTTCGCCGGGACGGTAGTCGGCCGAGTTGGGGTTGTTGTAGAGGTTGAACTGGTTCCTGCGGCTGATAAACGTGTTGTACACACTGTCGTTACGGGTATAGAACTCCGAGTCGAAATGGCGATCTTCGCCACCTGCCGCGCCTGTGTTGTTCAGTACACCGGTATCGATCTGGATGTTGCCCGCAGCCGACATTGAGCTGTAGAGGTTGTCGACAGTTTGCGCGGCAATCGTCAGGCCTGCGCCCGATGAGATGAACGCCGTAGGGGAACTGCCGGTGACAACGTCCTCGTAGCGTTCAACCGAGCGGAAGTGGACTTCACAACCCCGGCCCTTACAAAAATCGTCGTAATAGGTATCAAAGCTGCCCGACACCAGTTTCATTTCAGTGCTGAACTGGTCGCGACGGTTGCTCAGGGTGTCGGCCAGCAAACGCATATTGCCGGTACTTTCCAGGGTGCCGGAGACGTTTTCGATCAGGGCGCTGCGCCCGCTGGCGTCGTCCCGGGCGATGTCCAGGCCGCCCAGGCTGTAGACGTCGCCATAGCGGTTGCTGAAGTCGTTGACGCGCAACGTCATGTCGTTGCCGCTGAAGATCAGGCCCTTGTCGTTGAGCAGATGGGTGGCGTTCAGGCGCACCTTCTCGGCACCGCCCAGGGTGCCGTAGTTGTTCAACGTGGTGGCGTTGACCGTCAGGTCGCCGATGGCGGTCAGGCGTCCGCGGTTGTTCAGGGTGGTGCTGTTGATCTGGGTAAGTGCACCGCCGGCAATACGCCCGTTATCGCCCAGGTCCATGCGGGCGCTGGTGAGGGTCATGCCGCCCAGGCTGCTGACCCGACCGTTGCCGCTGTAGCCACCGGTAAACGTGAGGTTGAGGGTGCCGTCACTGGCCAGCAGGCCTTCGTTGGTCCAGGTGTCGCCGATGCCGGTCAGGCTTTGTGCGCCCAGCAACTGGCCACTGGCGGTCTGGGTGAACTGGCCGATGTCGAGGTTCAGGCGCCCGGCCTGGATCACACTGCTGTTGGTCCAGCTTGCAGCCTTGATGTCCAGTTGGCCGTTGGTGACGAAGCTGCCGCCGGCACGGGTGACTTGATCGGAGGTCAGGTCGAATTTGCCGCTGCCGGTATGGACGATGCGCCCGCCGTTGTTGTCCAGGCTGGCAGCTTGCAGGTTGAGGTCTTCGTTGGCACTTTCCAACGCACCGAAGCGGTTATCGAACAGCCCCAATGTGCTGATGTGGGTGGAACCGGTGCGGCCCATGGCCCGCAGGGTACCGCCCACGTTGTTGATGGTTTGCGCGGCGAGGCGCAGGGTGTCGTCGCTTTCGATCAGGCCAAAGCGGTTGCTCAGGGTGCCCGTCAGGCCGAAGTCGATGGTGCGCGCACCGACCTTGCCGCCGTTGTCGGCAGCCGTGCCCTGGTTATCGAAATCCTGGGCCGTGACCTTGAGCAAGGTGTCGGCGTACACACCGCCGCCCTGGTTGTTCAGGGTGCTGGTGACGATGCGGTTTTCACCGCCCAGGGCCGACAGGTGCCCCAGTTGGTTGAGCAACCCGCCCTTGGCGTTGATATCCAGCGATTGCGCCTGGGTGATACCGCCACCGTTGTCGAACAAGCCAGTGACCAGTTTGATCCAGCCCTTGCCGCTGTTGAGTACACCGCCGGCGGTGTTGGTCACACTGGCCGTTTGCAGGTCGAGGTTGCCATTGAGGCTGTCGACCCGGCCGCCCTGGTTGTTCAGGGCGCCACTGAGGCGTAGCAGGTTGTCGGCCTGGCTTTGTAACGTGCCCTTCTGGTTATTGAGCGCTCGAGCGGCAAGATCAAGCTTGCCCTTCTGGCTGAAGATCAGGCCGTCTTGCTGGTTGTTGATGTCACCGGCCAGCAGCTTGATCACCAGGTCTTTCTGGCTGGCGAGGGTGCCTTTGTCGCGGTTATCCAGATCGCCGTTGGCGAGGGTCAGGTCGAGTCGATCCTGGCTGACCAATTGACCGCCACGGTTATCCAGGCTTGAAGCGTTCAGCAGCAAAGCGGCGCCACTGGCCAGACGGGCGTTGTTGGCGTTGATCAGCGCACCGCTGAGGGTGCCTTCCAGGGTGCCCTGGCTGATCAGTTGACCGGCGCTGTTGTCCAGGCTTTGGCCAATCAGGGTGATGTTGGCAGCGCTGATCTGGCCGCCACGGTTGAGGATTTCACTCTGGGCATTGTTGAAGTCCAGGTGTTGACCGGCGGAAATCAACCCGCCGTTGCTGTTGTCCAGGCGACCGGCAACGGTGAGGCCAACATCTGCCTGGCCTGAGATGATCCCTTGATCATTGTTCAGGCTGGCCGCGCTGATGGTTTGCTTGCCCTGGCTGACCAGGGCACCCGCTGCGTGGTTATCCAACGCGCTGGTGAGCGTGGTTTGCAAGGTACCGCTCTTGCTCGACAACGTACCTTCAGCGCTGTTGTCCAGGCGGCCGCCGACGACCGTCAGGCCATTCCAGCCAGAGATCAAGCCCTTGTCGGCGTTGACCACTGCATCCGCTTCAAGGCGCAATTGATCGGCACTGAGGATGACCCCGCGATCACCGTTATCGATGCGCTTGGCCGCCACGGTGAACGCCGTCTGGCTGGAGATTTCGCCTTGTTCACGGTTGGTCAGGTTGGCCAGGCGAGCGAAGGTCAACGGCCCTTTGGCGCTGATCAAACCCGCGCTGTTGTCCAGATCACCGCCTTGCAGGTCGAGGGTCACGGCGCGCTCGCCGATCAAGCGGCCCTGGCGCTGAATCAGCTTCTGGACGGTGAGTTTCAAGTCGCCCTTGGACGAGATTTCCCCGTCCAGGCTTGAGTCCACACGCTGGCCTGCCAAGGTGAGATCGCTTTGGCTGTTGATCAGGCCCGCACGGTTGTCGAGGTTGGCGACGGTCAGGTTCAAGGCTTGCTGGCTGCCGATCACACCGCTGCGGTTATCCACATCGGCAGCGGTCACCGTCAGGCTGCCATCGCTGACCAGTTGCCCGCCCTGGTGGTTATCCAGCGCGCCGGTGTTCAGGGTCTGGAGCGTACCGGCCGAGAGACGGCCCTTGTCGCTGTTGTTCAATGAGCCTGAGGTTGCAGTCAGCGCGGTGGCAGCGGAAATCAGCCCCTGGTTATGGTTGTCCAGAACGCCGGTGACCTTCAGGTCCAGCGCACCACGGCTGGCGAGTGCGCCACCGGCCTGGTTGTCCAGGCTATCGGCATCCACCTGCAAGAGGCTCTTCGCTGACAACACACCTTCGACGCTGTTATCCAGCGCCTTGGCGACGCGCACCTGCAGGCTGTCGCCACTGATGACTTTGCCACCCCGGTTGTTCAGCGCATCGGCCACCAACAGGAACGATTGCGTGCTGGAAATCTCGCCGCCCTGGCTGTTGTCGACGCTGCCCAGGTTGTTCAACAGCAATTGGCCTGGGGTCGCAATCAGACCGTGGTCGCGGTTGATCAGTTGCCCATGGCTCAAGTCCAGGTCGATGCGGGTATTGCTGACCAACTCGCCACGATCATGTTGGTCCAGCCCGGTCAGGGTTGCCTTGACCGTGGACTTGGCAAAGATCGAACCTTGTTGGCTGTTGTCCAGTTGCCCAGCATTGAGGGTGATTCCGGCGTCACTGCTGATGCTGCCTTGCCGGCTGTTGTCCAGACCGGCAGTGCGCACGTCAACCTGTTGCTTGGCGCTGATCACGCCGCCCTGGCTGTTGTTCAGCGCAGCACTCACCAGCGTGGCCGTGCCATCGGCCAGCAGTTTTCCCGCCTGGTTGTTCAGTTGGCCCTGAGTCGTGATCGACAGGGCGTTGGCGGCAGACAGAATGCCGCCCTGGCTGTTGTCCAGCGTGCCGGCCTTGACCGTCAACGTACCTTCGCTGAGCAATGTGCCCTGGCCCTGGTTGAGCAGGTCACCGGTCAGGTTGATGTTCAGGTCTTTTTGGCTGGTGATGCGGCCACCCAGGCTGTTATCCAGTTGACCGCCGTTCAACACGAGGCTCTCGCGCCCCGCCAGCAGGCCTTTGCTCTGGTTGAGCAGGCGTTGCACCGTCAGGCTCAAGCCACTGTCACCTATCACCTTGCCGGTGTTGTTGTTCAGTTGATCGGCCACCAACAGCACTTTGGCCTGGCTGGATATCTCGCCTTGCTGGTTGAGGACGGTCTGGCTGCGCAGGTCCACGCCGTTGGTGGCGGCGATGAGACCGCCGTTGCGGTTGTCCACCGAGGTGCCGGTAAGGTTCAGAGCACCTTCGCTGACTAACTCACCCGCTTGTTGATTGAGTACGCCGACCGTCGCCTGCAGGTCACCCTTGGCACTGATTCGACCGGCGCCGTTTTCGAGTTGGTTGGCGGTGAGGGTCAACCGGCCATCGCTGCTCAGTTGGCCGCCGCTGCTGTTGTTCAGGCTGGCCAATTCGACACGGGTATCGGCCTTGCTGCTGATCACGCCCTTTTGGCTGTTGTCGACGCTGCCACCGGTCAGGGTCAATGCCCCGTCAGCGATCACCAGACCGCCCTGGTTGGCCAGGGTGTCGCCGTGCAGCGCCAGGGTCGTTTTACTCGACACCAGCCCGGCCTGGGCGTTGTTCAGTTGCCCGGCGGAGACCTGCTGGGCGCCCTGGCTGATCAGGTTGCCTTCATTGTGATTGTCGAGCAGCCCGGCGATGGTCGCGGTCAAATTGCCCTGGCTGGCGACGGAGCCTTTATCGCTGTTATCCAGGCTTGCGGCTTGTAGCGTCAGCAGGCTGGTGGCGGAGAAAATTCCCAGGCGGTTATCGATCGCGCCACTGGCGGTCACGTTGAGGTTGCTGCCCAGCAGTTTGCCGGAACGGTTATCCAGCGTCGTGGCGGTAACGGTGGTTTGGCTGGCGGATATTTCGCCCGCTCGGTTACTCAACTGCCCGGCTGTTACACGGGCCTGCTCCTGGCTGGCCACCAGGCCATTGTCGTTGGTCAGTTGACCGGCGTTGAGCGTCAGGTCCTTGAGGCCTATCACTCGACCGCTCTGGTTATCCAGCGCAGCCGTCACCGTGACATCGGCGCTGTTGTCACTGTGCAGCAAACCATTCGTGCGGTTATCCAGGCCGGCGGCATTGACCTTGAGCGAGTCCGTGCCGAGAACGCGGCCACCACGGTTATCGATTTGGCCTGCGTTAACTACGGCTTTCGCACCACTCAACGTACCGCCCTGGTTATCCAGGGTTTGTGCGGCGGTCACCGTCAGGGTGCGACTGGCAACCACGCTTTGAGTATTTTTAAGGCTCGCCGCCGACAGGCTGACATCGCCGCTGGCATTGCGGCTTTCATCGGCATTGACGCCTGCTTCGATGATGCCGTTGTTGATCACCTGCCCACTGCTGGTCAGGGTGATGCTATCGCGCGCGGCGAGGCTTTTCTGGTTGCTCAACCCCGAGGTGGCTTGCACATCGATACGGGTGCCGGCGTAGACCGCGCCCGTGGCGTCAAGCTGGCCGGCCTTGATCACCACCGCTTCGCTGGCCTTGGCATTGACCATGCTCAACC
>NZ_WNNK01000055.1 GCF_009724245.1 Pseudomonas spelaei
GGCCCGTTTTTAGAGCTTGGCGGTCAACAGCGCTTCGAGTTTTTCCTGGTCGCGAGCAAACTGACGAATACCCTCGGCCAGCTTTTCGGTGGCCATCGCATCTTCGTTGGACTCCCAACGGAACTGCGCTTCGGTCAAATGCACACGCGCCTCGCCCGTATGGCCCGGCGCCAATTTACGCTCCAGCTTGCCATTGTCGGCGGCCAGCTTTTCCAGCAGGTCCGGGCTGATGGTCAGGCGGTCACAACCGGCCAACTGCTCGATCTGGCTCAGGTTGCGGAAGCTCGCCCCCATGACCACGGTCTTGTAGCCATTGGCCTTGTAGTAGTTGTAGATGCGCGTTACCGACTGCACGCCCGGATCATCGGCGCCGGTGTAGTCGTTGCCGTTGGCCTTCTTGTACCAGTCGTAGATACGGCCCACGAACGGCGAAATCAGGAACACACCCGCTTCGGCACAGGCCACGGCCTGGGCGAAGGAGAACAGCAGCGTCAGGTTGGTCTGGATACCTTCTTTTTCCAGGATCTCGGCGGCACGGATGCCTTCCCAGGTGGAGGCGATCTTGATCAGTACGCGATCACGGCCGATACCGGCTTTTTCGTACAGGTCGATCAGGCGATGCGCACGCTTGAGCACGGCATCGGTATCGAACGACAGGCGGGCATCCACTTCAGTGGAAATGCGGCCAGGCACCACTTTCAGGATCTCTTGACCGACCGCGACCGCAAAACGATCGCTGGCCAGGCCGACATCACCGTTGCAGTCGGCAACGCACGCGTCCAGCAGCTTGGCATAAGCCGGGATCGATGCCGCCTTGAGCAGCAGCGACGGGTTGGTGGTGGCGTCCACCGGCTTGACGCGAGCGATAGCTTCAAAGTCGCCGGTATCGGCTACGACGGTGGTGATTTGTTTAAGTTGTTCCAGCTTGGAAGTCATGGGCGTGCTCTGTCCTGTGGGTCTGATGACATTACCCGAGCGCTGACAGTCGCTCAAGGGCGCAAACGCGTTCGATCGTTTGCGAGGGCAATAACCTGAAAACAGCCGTTTGAAAGGCGGGCCTTGCAGGTAAATAGGAGGGCAAAAGGCGGAACAGGTTCAACCTGACTGATGCAAGGCCCCTCGCCACAGGATTACCGCCCCTCCAACAACCCCGCAGCTTGATCCAGCAACGCCAACGGATCACTGGCCTTATGAATATCCACCGACAACAACTGCCGAAACTTGCGCGCCCCTGGAAACCCGGTCCCAAGCCCTAGCACATGCCGGGTAATGTGATGCATCGCCCCACCCGTCGCCAGATGCTCGGCTATATAAGGCCGCAACTGCGCCAACGCTTCAGCTCGACTGATCACCGGCGCCGAACTCCCAAACAAGCGCTGATCCACCTCCGCCAGTACATACGGATTGTGATAAGCCTCCCGGCCCAACATCACCCCGTCAAACACTTGCAAATGCTCCTCGCACTGCTCAAGCGTCTTGATCCCACCGTTGAGAATAATCTCAAGTTCAGGAAAGTCCTGCTTCAACTGCGCCGCCACGTCATAACGCAGCGGTGGGATGTCCCGATTCTCCTTCGGCGACAACCCCTCCAGAATCGCAATCCGCGCATGCACGGTAAAACTGGTGCAACCCGCGTCTTTCACCTGTCCGACAAAATCACACAACTCGGCGTAGCTGTCCCGGCCATTGATCCCAATGCGATGCTTCACCGTCACCGGAATCGAAACAGCATCGCGCATGGCCTTCACACAATCCGCCACCAGGGCAGGGTGCGCCATGAGGCAGGCGCCGATCATATTGTTCTGCACACGGTCGCTGGGGCAGCCGACGTTGAGGTTTACCTCGTCGTAACCGGCGTCCTGGGCCATGCGGGCGCAGGCCGCCAGGTCGGCGGGCACACTGCCGCCCAACTGCAAGGCCAGCGGGTGCTCGGCTTCGTTGTGGCGCAGGAAACGTTCGTGGTCGCCGTGGAGGATCGCGCCGGTGGTGACCATTTCGGTGTAGAGCAGGGCGTGTTTGGAGAGTAGGCGCAGGAAGAAACGGCAGTGACGGTCCGTCCAATCCATCATGGGCGCGACGGAGAAGCGGCGGGAGATGGATTGGGGGGAAGCGGTATTTGGGGGCATTGGGGGATCTGAATGGATGGGACTGAGTGCGGGAGTTTATCAGGTATGGGGGTAAGGCTTGCAGCAAAGGCCTCTGCATCGAAGCGCGGTGTGGACTTATATTTCATTTGATCGGATATCGGGTCTGACCCCGATATCCTCTGGAATAAGCTGGAGCCAAGTGTGATCTCACCTCAAGCAGGTATATTTCAACGGCCGAGACGCTTAGGTCTGTACAGGATATTGAAATATATATCGTCGTTTTATGGAATACCTTCTACATGCGAAAAGCATTAGGAATAGGTTACTCCTCACTCGAGGGGAACAGTGTCTCCAAATAGGCGGATATAGGTGATGTGTCGGTAAGAGAGGACGCCGCCGCAATATACGAGTCAGGGCGAACCAGTAGTAACTTGTCAGTGTACGGGGCGGTACTTGAATTTATGTGAATGGTTTTTATAAAGGCAGGTAGATCTAATGTTTTTTTGAGGTTGCCAAAAATCAGGAGGGTGAAAGATTTATAGTCAAGAAGCGAATAAATTCGTGTATATGTTTGCTCTTCATTATTGAACTCCATGAAGTCTAACAAGCGTTTTCCGTGATATTCATGTTCTTCGTAACAGACGCCCATGCCTGTAATGTAACCCGATTTTTTTTCAACTATTTTTGTGTAATCTTTCGCGTGCGTTCCGTCTCTGGAGTATTTGGTTGAACGTACCAACTCTGCGGAAGTCTTGACCACTCCCAAGGCAACTGGTTTCCGCTCTTGTTCGTAGAGACTCAATAGCTTTCTAGATGCGCCAAGTCTCAAGACCATATTCATCCTCCAGATAAGGTTGAAAGCATCCCCCAAGCCGGTGTTTAGACCCAAACCGCCATTTACCGAGTGAATGTGGCAGGCGTCGCCCGCGAAGAAAACTTTCTCGTCAACAGCATAGTGCTCAGCCACAGACTCCTTTACCGAGAATTGCGAGAACCAAATGACTTTTTTGAAGCGTAATGTTTTCGGGTACATGGCCCGGTTGATCTTCGCAACTACTTGCTCAATGGTGAATTCTTTTGTATCCATTTGAACATAAAATCGATCCAGGTCTGCTTCGCGTGGTATCCACGCCACGTCGGACGTCTCGGCCTGAAAGATGATAATGTCCGGCACCTTTACGAAATCTGTATCAACGACGCCATCCAGCACGGCCCAAATAATTTGTGGATAGGTCACCTCGAATGGCACCTTGAAGAGGTTACGTACGAACGAGCGTGAACCATCGGCGCCAATCACAAATTTTGACTGAACTGTCTCAAGGGTGGACAGCGTTGTCGTACATCCAACATTTGTAACCTTGATGTCACAGACGGATGTATTACGGAGTACTGATGAATCAATATCTTTCAACTTTTTGTCTAGTAATCGCTCAAAGTGCGTCTGTCCGAGCATCATGAAATGCTTGTGAAAACAACCTTCCAATTCATCCCACCATGTCGACTGACGTGAGATAAACTTCCCCTCAGACCATATGGAAAGTGTGCTGCATGGTCTTCCTTTAGAGTAGAGGCAGCCAAACAGATCGACGATTTCTAGTAGTTGCAACGTGCGTGCGTTAAAGGCGTCAGCCCTGCCACCTTTTATGGGCGCGTCCGATTTGTCTATGATTAACATTTCCAAACCACACAACCGCCCCAGGTACGCGCACAGCAGCCCCACAGGGCCGGCACCAATGACAACAACGTCTACCTTCTTCGTATTCATTTACGCACCTCAAGATGGCCGTTGGTGACTGGGGGACGCCCATGGATGTGCACCCGACGCAAGTGGCGTCCAGTCTGGTGGGTGTACTTCTCGCGACCATGAAGCAACGATAAATTGTCGGCCAGCGCGAAATCTCCCTTCTGCCATTGATGTGCGTAATAGGCGCGTGGGTCGTGCAGCGTCTGCTTAAGACTGTTGAGCAGTGTTTCTTTCTCGCTCACACTGATGCCCTCGAATGAATACTCAGAGGGATTTATGAAGGAGTCATCGTTTTCGATTGGTGGTTCACAAAACCGCATAATGGGAAACCCACGATGCGGATGACTGTTGATAATAGGTGCTTGCGTCGTACTACTATAAAGCTCGACTGTGCGCTGATAGCGCCCGACCGCGCGCTGCCATAGCTCGCGGGCTTCTGGCGTCACGATACGTAGCGCTTCGACAGTACTTGAAAATGTAGTGCGTCCACCCTGTGTTTCGCTGGTACCGTGAACGCACTGAAACAGCTGGAATTCAGGCACCGTCTCAAGATACATTCCGTCCCAGTGTAGTGGCACATAGCTATTTGAAAATATGTGGTCAATGGGATTAGCGTGCTCGATCAGTTCAAGTACGGCACCGAATGGCCACATCATGATCTCTCCAAAGGTTGCACAGTAGAGGGTCAGGCTTTCGCTGCTGTCAAAATTGTCGAATCCCCGCAGTACAACTAACTGATGACTAAGTACTAATGAGCGCAGCCATTCAACTGACAGCTCACTAATATGCACGTTTGGACGCCCTGGTTTTATTAAAACCCCAAACGAGCAGGGCTTGCCTGTTTCGCCTATCAATGGCTCAAAGATCAGGGGGTTATGCATGGTGGTAGTGTTCATAACATTTCCATTGCTATTGAGTTGGTTTATACGATTAGGGTAGGTCTATTTCATAATGACTTTGCTGCTGGTCTAGTATTACGATGCGTCCACCTAGACTTTCGGCCACACTACGTTTCATTAATTCAAATTTCCCCCCTATCTTAACGGCGACACCATGCCAAGGCGTCAGCCAACTATCCACCGTTGGAATCATGTGAACACCAATCTTTAAGCTATTCACGGGTTGAGGATGAATAGAGAGGCGAATAGCGTCTGGAAATTGATTATCAAGAAGTGCGGCCCATGCTCGGCTAACCTGGATGACGCCGAGCGCTCGCTTTTTAGCGTCCTTCTGCAATATGCTTCTAGACCTGTTATCGCTTGGTATCAAACCGTCTTCCAACATAAAACGAGTAACCGCGCGGTAAAGGAGTGTGCCTCCCTCCTCTGTAAGAAGTTTCTGTTTGACCTCCTCTATAGGTTCCGCAAACTGATCAATTAGATGTAGTCGTATGCTGTCGAAACTAGAAGCGTGCTTGGCAAATGGTATAAAGTCTTCGAGACTGAACAAGCTTAGATGGTTAGTTGTGAGGCCAGAAATGATGCGCCGTATGCCCACCTGATAAGCACTAATTCTATCATCGCTAGCTCGAATCAGATCACCAAAAACTCGACCGTCTGAGCAAATTATTAGTTTGGCTCCTGGCTTATATAGTCTCGTGATACGCGTGCACAACTCATTAAGAAATGTGAGTGATATTTTTTCAGCCATATCAGGTAAACACCCCAGAACTTTTTTTGGACTTGGGGACTTTGCAGGGAATGCTGGCAATATAAACTCAATTGGCTGATTGGCGTTGACAAAGGACAGTATTCTTGGAAGCTGAATAGCTTTGATTTGTTCAAGCTTCTCTTGGGCGTCCAAGTGAGGTGTGTGCTCTGAGTTTTCTCGTCTGATCTTAAGTATTTCTTTTAAGATGGAAAGCGAAATATCATGATTAGTATCTTTTGACATGTCCTGACCTCACTTATTTGTATTGGTGTGTATACGAACAGTGGTGTGCGTCAGCTACGAAGCAAGCGCTCGTCACTCGACGGTTTAATATTCGGTCGGCAAATATTAAGTGGTTTTGATTCGACTTGAATTTAGGGGGTTTCTGCAGGCGTTTAAAGGCGTTGGTGGTATACATTGTGTTTGCGAAAAATATACAATCAAATTAAGGAGAGTTATAACTTGAGGAATTTCAAGCGCTTAGACTATTTTGTGGCTGTGGTGGAGACCGGCTCTTTCACGGGAGCAGCGGAGCGAATGGGCATTACTAAAGCCGTTGTCAGCCAACAGGTCTCGCTACTAGAGCACGAGCTTCGAACATCACTGCTAGTTCGCACTACGCGCAAGGTGCAAACTACCGCAGCAGGGCAAACCTTCTATCAGCGTTGCGTCGTGATTCTGAGTGACATAGAGGAGGCTTTCGAGGATGTATCCGGGGGGGCGTCGGGGCTATCCGGCTCGCTGCGTATTACAGCGCCCGTTAACTATGGCACCGATATAGTCGTGCCTACTATTGCTGCTTTCAGTAAGCAACACCCTGAGTGCAAGGTAGATATGTATTTGAGCGATAGGGTTTTGGATATCATGTCCAGCAATATAGAGTTATCTATTCGTGTTGGCTGGTTGATTGACAGCTCCCAACAGGCGCGAAAAGTCGGCTCTTTCCGGCAACTGCTTGTAGCTTCATCGGTAATGTCGCCTCAGTTGGCGCACGTCAATAATCCTCAAGACATTTCCCATCTGCCGTTCGTAGCCAATACCGCTCTGCGTAACCCTTTGCGCTGGAGTTTCTCCCTGGAAGACGGTAGCAAGCAGGCTGTGAACGTGCGGGCGTCCATTTTCTTAAACAGTACGCCTGCTGTGAATGCGGCCGTCCGCTGTGGCTTGGGGTTGTCTGTGCTCCCCGACTTCGTGGTTGCAAAGGATCTTGCTTCTGGTCGCCTCATGAATGTCTTGCCACAATGGGGGCTGCCCTCAGGCGGCATCTATGCAGTTTTTCCCGCCTCGCGCTTCCGGCCGGCAAAGGTCCGTGCTTTCGTTGATCTGCTGACGAAGTGCGAGCAACAGCGGTCTGAATACGGCAAGTTGGAGTTCTAAGTAAGTGTGGGTGGGGTCTGCTCCGTTGGATTGGACCCTATCAAACCAGTCACCAAGACCTCACAGGAGGGTGAACTCTTTCGGCGCCCTGTGTGGATACTGCTCGTTGTAGCGCTCGCAGGCCATTGTCAGGTTGCGTAGTGCTGTTTCTCGCTCGGGTTTGAACATATGTGCGACTTAGCGCTTGATCGTGTTGACGAAAATCTTGGCGAAGCCATGCCATGCAATCACTGGTGACCTACAGGTTGCTTGGAAATTGCTACGAGGGCAGGCTCAAATGTCCTCATTGGTAAGCAGTACGGGGAATTACGAAGAGATACACGTAATCCATCATCGGGTCGACGGAGAAACGGCGGGAGAGTGCCTGCGGTAGAGCGGTATGTGAGGACATTGGGATCAAGGAATAGGCCGGTGAGGACGGGCGCCTAATACCAACCTTTTAGCCCGTCCGTACTGATGTGCGTAGCAACAACACACCAAGCCCGACTCCCACCACAGCTGCAAACATCATCAGAAACATCGCCCCTGACCAGCCCAGTGCGCCAACAATGGTGCCAATCAAAACAGGCCCGATGACCTGGCCAAGATAGTTGCCCTGCATCACCCAACCAATACTCAGCGGCGCGAGCGACGGCGAGGGTGCAGTTGACGATGCAGTCGCGAGAATGGTCGCCGGTAATACTCCAGCGATCGCCGAGAACACAAAGCACAACACCACGGCGAGTGAGGCCGGCGTCTGCGGATAAAAGATACACACGCCCGCGACTCCCACGAGAACAGCGGATACAGCGATCAGTGTGCCCGCGCGGATGCCACGGGAAAGTAACAGGCCGGCCGCCAGGTTACCGACGATGTTGGCGGCGACGATCGCGGCGCTAATCACGCCGGCGGTACCGACGGGCACACCCAGGCGTTGCATCAGGAACACCGGAAGGAAGGTCATCACCGCGAAAAACTGCAGGTTGTACGCAGTGAAGCTCAGCGCAAGCGTCAGTGTCGCGCGTGCCCTCAGTACGCTGCGCAGCTGCGACCACACGGGCGTTGCCGCCTGGCGTGAGACCGTTGCATCGGCGGGGGTGGTGAGGAGCAATGCCGCCGCAGTCATTAGCACCAGTGCCGCGCTGACGTACCAATCGTTGCGCCAGTTGCCGAGCGACGGCCCAATGAGCATCGATAGTGCAATACCCCCTCCCATGAAGGTGCTCCACAGTCCAAACACGATGGGGCGTCTGGCTATCGGCGTCGTGCGGTTGAGCACGGCGGGCGCCGCGACCACCACGGTCAGAAAGCCTACCCCTTCGGCGAAACGGCTCACGAGCAACCATCCGAAATCGTGAGTCAGCGCGCCGGCAATGCTGCTGATACCGAGGATGCCAAGGCCTGCGATGAGCAATCGCCGGTCGCCCCAGTGCCGGACCAGCATGCCGGCGGCGATGCCACCGAATACGCCAATCAGTGGGAACACCGACATGATCCAGCTGAGCGACGCGAGTGAGCCGCCGAATTCCTGTTGCAAGGACGGCAGGGCGATGGTTGCTTTGCCGACATGCATGGCTGCGGCGATGCCTGCCAGCACCACATTCAAAACCACGATCCAGTCCACGCGCTGCTGAACGTTGGTGGTATCTACCGTAGCCATTGATATGCCCATTTTGCCTCCCGTCTGATTGACCTTGCGCCGAGAATACAAGTTGAAGTCAACTTCAATTCAAGTCGTCGGGAGTGAGACAATGCGTTCTACTGGTAGTGATAATGACCCGTTGCTGTCCATCAGTCAGATCGCCCGTCGCAGCGGTGTTGCGGCATCCGCATTGCGGTTTTATGAGTCTCGAGGGTTGATTGAATCGAAGCGGCATGAGGCCAGCCACCGCTACTTTCCGCGCTCAACGCTGCGACGTGTCGCGTTTATTGTCTTTGCCCAGCGGATTGGCTATTCACTGGATGAGATAGGCGTTCAGCTCGCCAGCATTCCAACCCATTTCCTGGCCACTGATGGTGACTGGCAGCGACTGTCGGGCGAGTGGAAGCAGCGTGTTGCCGAGAGAATTCTGGAGTTGCAGCGGCTGTATATCGAGCTCGATCATTGCATTGGTTGCGGGTGTCTTTCGCTTAAGCATTGCAAGATGACCAACCCGGGGGATCGCGCGGGGAAAAACGGTCCAGGCCCGCGCAGGTGGCTTGGGGATCCGCCGCCCACTCAGGACTTGCCCTGATAGGCAAACTCGCTGGCTGCATCAAAAAGTGGCAACCTGAACCGTTCCTGTCACCCGGAAAGATTTCATGATCGCGCGCGGTTTTGAGGTCTAGGATTGGGTCAGAGAATGGTACCGCCACGCTTCCAGCCCACAGGGAACTGAAAAATGATCTCGAACCTCTTCAAAGTCGTGATGATCGCTGGCACCCTGCTGCTGGGCGCTTGCTCCGGTGTGAGCACGAGCACCAGCAGTTGCCCCGCCGAGGGCTGCCAATCCTTCGGCGACCGTGTCACCGGAAGCGCCAGTAAGGCGAACTTCGGTGGCAGTAGTGCCATCGGTAGCAGTTTCAATGAATACAGTTCAGGGTTGCTGCACGACTAAAGCCTGAAGTGGCAGGGTAATCCCATTAAAGCCTGCCGCCCTTCAACAGTTGCAGGCCAAAGGCGAGCGTCCGTATTCTTTTGCGGCTCACATGGCAAGTGCATTCAACACGTGTATAGGACCGTTGTGGATCGCCCTTAAGAGCGCCTTCGCCGGACCAGTAGGCTCACGTCGGCCTTGTTCCCAATTGCGTAGCGTGCCGAGCTGAACATTGATCATCGCTGCGAATTTGGCCTGGGTCAGGTCTTGCTGTTCATTTTTCGGGTAGATCATTAATAAGGCGATCTTGGTCCCTGCTATAC
>NZ_WNNK01000056.1 GCF_009724245.1 Pseudomonas spelaei
GCATCAGCCGCTGCTGTTCACTGTCCAGTGTCCGCAAAAACGCCGCATCGGCATTGAGCAACGGCACCGGCACCCGCAAGTCCAGCAGCGCCGGCAAGACCCGACTGATCTCCTTGTTACGCACCCAAGGCGCATATTCGATACGCGGCTGATCATCCGTGACCGGCAACGCGTCAGCAACAAAACGCTCCAGTCCTTGGCGATCTGTAACCCAGGTCGCCAGCAGGGTCGCCGCCGAATCAATACCCACCTCGCCCAGGGCGCTGCTCACGGATGCTTGTTCAAACCGCTGGCGAATGCGCGCCGTGTCCAGCTCGATAGGCTCCATGGAACCCACCAACAACATCTCGTGGAACTCGCTGGTCCACAGCGTGGCGTAAGGGAATACGTCAAGGAAGCTACGCACCAATGACTGCGAGTCCTCAATGTTTTGCGTCGGCAACGGCAGCCATTGGGCCAACAAGCCATGTTTCTCCAGGCGTCGGGCAGTCAGTTGGTAAAAGTCGCGGGAATACAGATTGACCACCCCGGCAGCGGAGGGTGGTGGCGGTTCCAGGGTGATCACGTCATAGGCCTGAGGATTGCGCAGCAGTTCCTGGCGACCATCCTGCAAGCGCACCTGCACGTCCGGATCGCTGGCGGCGTTGTAGTTGCCCTTGAACAGCGGTGCGGCTTGGATCACCGATGGCAACAGCTCGGCCACCACCCGTTGTTCAAGCTCCGGATAACGCAGCAGGGCACCCGCGGTGATGCCCGTACCAAAGCCGATCACCAGGGCCGAGCGTGGCTCGCCGTTGTGAATCAGCAACGGCAACAACGCCTGGATTCGCATGTACCGTAGCGACGGCATGGCATCGCCGGTGTTGGACACGCCCTGGATATACAGGCGGTGAAAAGTCCGGGCGCCCTGGCCTTGTGTCACCACGGCGACGGTGGCGCCACGTCCTTCCTGATAAAACGCCAGGCTGGCATTGCGTGCGCCAGGCAACAGTTTGGCGAGACGATCCGTAGGCGTCAGCAGGGCCACCGCCAACGACAGCAGCCCGAGGGCGACCACCGCCTGACGCCGGCCTTTTTTTACCCCGTGGCCACGGCGTACCGCGACATAACCCACGGCACCGGCAATCACCGCCAGCAGGCCCAGGGTGCGCACCAGCCCCAGCCACGGAATCAGCACAAAGCCGCAGAGCATCACCCCGACAATCCCGCCCAGGGTGTTGAACGCTACCACTGCGCCCACGTCCCGGCCGATATGACCGCCGCCGACACTCAGCCGCAGCGCCAGCGGAAACGCCGCCCCCAGCAGCAGGGTCGGTACAAACACGATGCACAGGGCTGCCACCGCAAAGCGCGCGCTCATCCCCGGCAGCTCACGGCCCCCCAGGCTCAGTACCAACGCTTCGGCTTGGGTTTGCAGCAGCACCAGCCAGTGGCCCAGCAGGGCGATTTCCAGCAGCGCCACCAACCCGGCGCCGGCGATCAACAGGCCGAACACCCCCCAGGGATCACGAATACGCTCGACCCGACGGGCCATCAGTTGACTGCCGATAAACAGCCCGGTCAGGTAGGTGGCCAATACCACGGCAAAGGCGTAGGTGCGGGTACTCATGAATTGCACGATGGACTGCGACCAGACCACTTCGTAACCCAGGGCCACGCCACCGGCGATGGCGTATAGCACCAGTGCCAGGCGTGCCGGTTGAGCCTTGGAGTGGGCGGTAACCGATACCGCACGATGACGCACGTACAACAAGGCGCCGACAGCGGCCAACAGGTTCAGCATGGCAGCCACCAGGGCACTGCCGCGCACGCCAAGCGTCGCGATCAGCACAAAGGCAGTAAGCAAGGTCCCGACAATCGCGCCGGCGGTATTGGCGGCATACAACCGGCCACCGGCCTGGCTCAGGCCCTTGGCATCGACGTTCAGCGCCCGTACCAGCACCGGCAGCGTGCCGCCCATCAGCAGTGCAGGCAGGCCCACCAGGGCGAAGGGCAGGAGCCAGGCCAACAGCCCGACGCGCTGCTCCAGCCAGGCAAACGGGCTGGCAGCCATGCTCAAGGCCAGCGTGGCGCTGACCCCCAGCACCGCCACGAGAATCTCCAGTACAGCGTAAAGCACCAACGGCCGGACGAGACGATCGGCCCAGCGTCCAAATACCAGGCCGCCCAAGGCCAGCCCTGCAAAAAACCCACTGATCCCGGTGGTGATGGCGTAGACCTCGACACCGACGACCAACGACAGTTGCTTGATCCATAGCACCTGATACACCAGGGCTGCGCCACCGGAGAGGAAGAGCAGCAGGGCGGGGATCAGGATGTTGGAAGTGGCCTGGGTTTCAGCCAGGGCAACGGGTTTGCTGGCGGTGCGTGAAGACATACGAATAGCCTTGTATAAACCTGCGGGAGTGCACACTGTTCAAGCCGGTGAAAACCTGTAGCCGCAGCCTCGTGCCTCGGCTGCGGCTACAAGAACTGCACTGAGCGTTATTGCGCCGGAGCCGCCTTCATTTTCTCGGCAATCTTCGCATCCACCGCCGCGCGGATCTGGTCGACGCTGAAGCTGGCCGGTTTCTGACTGGGTGGGTACTCAATAAAGGTTTCGAGGAACTTCGCCGATTTGGTCACCGCTTGCGCCACCAGGTACACGTTTTTTGTGGCCCAGTCGTAGTACTGGTCGGAAACGATGTCGGCCCGCTCATAGGGGTCCATTCTCAGGTTGAGAATTTTCGGCACCCTCAGGCACACGAACGGTTCGCTCCAGACCTTGAACCCACCGGGCGCACGCTGCTCGCAGAACACTGCTTTCCAGTTGCCGAAGCGCATCGATACCAGCACCCCATCATCGTTGAAGTAATAGAACTCGCTGCGTGCACCTTTGGGTTGTTGGCCGGTCAGGTAGGGCAGTTGGTTGTAGCCATCCAGGTGCACCTTGAAGTTGGCGCCGCCGGCCACGGGGGCCCAGCCCTTGAGCAACTTGTCCTTGACCTCGGTATCCCCCGCGGCCGCCAACAGCGTCGGGAACCAGTCCATGCCTGAGAGCATTTCATTGGAAACTTCGGCCGGCTTGATCTTGCCCGGCCAGCGGATCATTGCCGGTACGCGATAGGCGCCTTCCCAGTTGGAGTTCTTCTCGTTGCGAAACGGTGTGGTCGCCGCATCCGGCCAGGAGAACTGGTTGGGTCCGTTGTCAGTGGTGTAGACGACGATTGTGTTGTCGGCGATTTTCAGGTCGTCGAGGGTTTGCAGGAGTTTGCCCACATCGCCGTCGTGCTCCAGCATTCCGTCGGCGTAATCGTTGCCGGGCATGCCGCTCTGGCCTTTCATCGATTCACGCACGTGAGTAAACAGATGCATGCGGGTGGTGTTCATCCAGACAAAGAACGGTTTGTCGGCTTCGGCCTGTTTCTTGATGAACGCTTGGGCAGCGGCAGTGGTTTCGTCGTCGATGGTTTCCATGCGCTTGGTGGTCAAGGCGCCAGTGTCTTCGATCTTGCCATCGGCGAAGCTGTGGATCACACCTCTGGGCGAGTTGGCTTTAACGAACTCGGCGTCATCTTTGGGCCAATAAGGGCGCTCCGGTTCTTCTTCGGCATTAAGGTGATAGAGGTTGCCGAAGAACTCGTCGAAGCCGTGGTTGGTCGGCAAGTACTCGTCTTTGTCACCCAGGTGGTTCTTGCCGAATTGGCCGGTGGCATAACCCAGGGACTTGAGTGCCTGGGCAATGGTGATGTCGCGTTTTTGCAACCCCACCGAGGCTCCCGGCGCGCCGACTTTCGACAAACCAGTGCGCAACGGCGTCTGGCCGGTGATGAAGGATGAGCGTCCTGCGGTGCAGCTGTTCTCCGCGTAATAGTCAGTGAACATCATGCCTTCTTTGGCGATACGGTCGATGTTTGGAGTCTTGTAGCCGACCACCCCCATCGAATAGGCACTGATGTTGGTTTGCCCGATGTCATCGCCGAAGATCACCAGGATATTCGGTTTTTCGGCGGCCAAGGCGACGGCCGAGAACCCCATGACCGAGGCCGCCACCAGGGCGAGCTTCGGTAGCCACTTGCATCTGCGAGTCATATGACTTGCTCCTTTGTCAGCTGGGGTCGCATTGTCTGCGACCAACGTTTATCACAGTCCATCGCTACGTCTTTTCTTATTGCACCTGCACTTGCACAGCCGGTTCGAAGGGGTAGATCCGGCGCCATTCGGCCGTCATATCCACCACCGTCCAACCCTGTGTTTTTGCCTGGTCGAGCGCCTTGTCCAGGCGCCCGATCCTGGAATCACGGTCATAGGCCCATTCGCGCTCTGCGTCGGTGTGGTGCACCAGGCCCATGAAGCGTTTGCCCTTGCCAGCCGCCGTCCATTGCAGCATTTGCAGATCACCATCGGAGTTGCCGAAGGCGAGGATGGGCCGCTGGCCGATAATCCCGTCGATGCTTTCCGGTTTGCCCGGGCCGTCGTCGTTGTGGGCCAGTTTGGCGGTCCGCAGGATCTGTGGCTCGCCGTCCTTGATCTGGAACTGGGTGACGAACGTGGTGCCAATCACCTGTTCTGGCGGCACCCCGTACACCGCCAAGGCAAACGCGCGCATAAAGGCGGTGTCACCACCGGAGACGATGTAGGTCTTGAAGTCCTGGCTGCGCAGGTAGTCGAGCATTTCCAGCATCGGCTGGTAGATCATTTCGGTGTAGGGTTTGCCGGTTTTGGGATGACGGGCCTGGATCAGCCAGTTCTTCGCGTTCTCAATAAACGCCTCGGTACTGATCCCGGTATGAGTCGCTGCGATGATTTTCAGCAAACCTTCCATGCCACTCTGGGCCAGGGCTTGATGATCATTCTCCAATACGGCCTTGAACGGTTGAGTGGTTGCCCACTCCGGGTGCTGGGGCGCGAGGCGCTTGATTTCATCGAAGGCGAACAGCACCTGAAAGTACGCCGGTTGCTCACTCCACAGGGTGCCGTCGTTGTCGAACACGGCGATGCGTTCGGCGGGTTTGACGTAGTCCTTCGAGTTCCCAGCGGTGACCGCCTGAACGAACTCGATGATCTGCTTTTTGCTTGGGCCTTCGTTCCAGGAGGGGAGCGGGTCGACGGCCAACGCCAGTGAGGGAAGGGCCAACAGCAGCATCAGCGGCAAGGCATAACGGAGCGACGTCATGGGAAATCCTTTTCGTGACGGGGGTTCAGTGGTAGCAAGCGTAGTTGACGACACACCCGGCGCAATGCGCCGACGCCGCGTTGCCAAAGGGGTGGAACGCGAGGCCACAGCACCCGTGCCAGATAGACCAGTACGCCGACGGCCACCAGCGCGGTACCCCAGAACATCCCGTGACGCGACAGTTGCCAACGGCTGTGTTGGCCCAATTGCTTGAGGTCCTGGGCAATGGAAAAGGTCGGCGTGTAGCTGCTCGTCGCCAACGCTTGAAGGCTGACGGCCGGCAGTTGTGCCACTTGCAGGCGATGGTTGCGGCTGTCCCACCATTTCACGCGGATGGCGGGGAGTTGGTAGTGGCCGACGTGTTCGACGCGGTACACCTGTCGATCAATACGCTGGCCGCCGCTGATGTTGCCGCGACCGTCATCGAGGTTGCTGATGGTCGGCGATTGGGGATAGCGACGCAGGCCCTTGACCTCTGCCTGGAGGGGCGCCGGCAGTGACAGGCCAGGCGTGTTGTCGGCTTGCAGGGTCAGGGTGCGGGTCAGGCTGTCGCCCACGTTGAGGGGCGTCGCGGACGGGGTAATCGCCTGTGTCAGACGCAACCCTTGCGCCACCAGTACCACTTCGCCCGCCGCGAAGCCCGGCGGTCGGGTTGCCTGAAAGGACAGTGGCACGGTCTGGGCTTTCAGCGGCGCGCTGGCTTGCCCCGGCTGTGCGCTGATGGTCAGCGCGGGCACGTTGAAGCTTTGTGCCACGTCGGGAGTGATCCGGTAGCGGTAGCGCATGCCGTAGAAGGTCTGGCCATCAATCACCGGATTCAGGTGTTCGGACTCACCGTCCGGAGCTTGTACCCGTGCGCCGGGCAGTTGCAGGGCGGGCAGGGTGGCTGCGGCGGTGAACCAGGTGTCGGTGAGGACGTCGACCTGCAATTGCAACTGCTCGCCAACCACCACGTTACTGCCGGGCACCAACTGCGCCTGGACCTTGAGCTGCGGCTCAGCCGCCCATACAGAGAGCCCCAGCAATAAGGTGCAAAGGGCAGCGGCTACAGGTGTGGTGTTCATGGTTGTTGATCCTGCAAGCTGAACTTGCGCCGCAAGAAGTTCGCCGGCGAGGTGGTCAGGTTCTGCAGCCACAATGCATCGCTACTGGCCTGTTCCGTCTGGATCGCTTTGCTCTGGCCCTTGCCCGCTGCTTTGTCGAACTTGACCTCATCGGGTTTGACCTCGGGGGCGTTGTCCGAGGCGCTTTCGGTGTCTTTCTTCAAGGCCAGCGCCAGGGCCAGGTTGGCGCTGGCTTCGGGGAATTGTGGCTGTTGCTGTAACGCCTGCTGGTAGGCGGCGATGGCGTCATCGAACTTGAAACGCCGTACATGGATATTGCCCCGGTAGAACGCCGCTTGCGCCGTGTTGACCTGGGTAAAGCTGGTCAGCGCCAGGTCGTAGTCAGCAGCGTTGTAGGCGGCGATGCCTTTCCAATAAGGGTCGCTGAACAGCGCGGCGGCGGCGGGGTAATGATGGTGCTCGAAGGCCCAGCGGCCTTGCTGGTCAGGGGTGAGGAACGCGTCAGCCAAGGCGTTGGCCTGGGCCGGCGCCGGTTGCAGGAAGAACCCGAGCATCAATACAGCCGTCCAGTTCAGGCTCCAGCCCCGGCGTACACTGAACAGTGCCAACAACAGCAACGGCCAGCACAGCCAGTAGCCGACGTCTTTCCATTGCAACTGGCGCTGTTGTTCGTCGGCGTTCTGGAAGTGCTGTTGGGCGTGCAGTTCGATCCAGTCCAGGTCGTCGTCGTTGAGGGTCAGGCTGCCCAGAGGGGCGTCAGTGGCGGCGGCCAGCTGCTTCAAGGCGACGCTGTCGAACTGACTGCCGACGGCCAGCACGAGGACTTGCAATGGGCTGTCCGCCAGGTGTTTTTTCAGGCTGGGCAGTTGCGTAACGTCGGCGCCGTCGCTGATCAACAGCAACGTGCCGGGAGTATGCTCTGCGTCCAGCAGGCGCCTGGCTTGATCGATCACTGCGGCCACGTCCTTGCCCGGTTTGCTGATCAGGTCGGTGGCCAAGGCCTGGATAAAACTGTCCAGCAGCGCCGGATCATCAGTGGGCGGTAACACCAGATGGGCACTGCCGGCGTAGACGATCAGCGCAGTACGCGCGCCTTTGCGGCGTTGGACCAAGTCCTGCAGCATGTGCTTGGCGGCGCTCAGGCGCGTGGGCGGTACGTCGGCGGTGTCCATGGACGGTGACAGGTCGAGGGCGATGATCAGCGGCGCGCGGTTTTCCAGAAAGTCTGGGCGGTCCTGTTCCCAGGTCGGCCCGGCGGCGGCCAGCGCACCGAGTACCAGCAACGCGCTCACCAGATGCACCGGGCGCAGGTAATGGGGGTCGGCCGGGGTCAGCAGCAGGTGCGGCAACAAGTGCGGCGCGATATTGCTCCGCAGGCGCCGTTGCAGGTCCTGGCTGCGGCGCCACAGCAGCGGCAACAACAGGCCGATCAGCGCCAGCAGCAGCCAGGTCGGGCGCAGGAAGTGGAAATCACTGAGGTTGAACGTCATCGCGGACCTCCCGTTGACGAAGTCTCAGGTGAGGCCAGAGCGCCGCGACCACGTGATACAGCGCAAGCAGGCCAATGGCGGCACTCAGCGGCAACCAGAACAGATCACGCTTGGGCTGATGGCTCAGGGTCTTGACCTGATGCGGGGTGATTCGGTCCAGGGTGGCGTAGACCTGGTCCAGGGTGTCGCGGTTTTCGGCACGCAAATAACGCCCGCCGGTGGCTTCGGCGATTTGTCGCAAAGCGCCCAGGTTGACCCGGGCTTCACCCTCGGCTGTCGGGTCGCCAATGCCGATGGTATGGATCACCACGCCTTTGGCGGCCGCCATGCTCGCCGCATGGTCCGGGGTGATGGCGCTGCTGGTGTCGTTGCCGTCGGTGAGCAAGATCAGCACTTTCTCTTGTTCGTGAGCCTGGTCCAGCAGCTTCAGGCTCAGGCCGATGGCATCGCCAATCGCGGTATTGGGCCCGGCCATGCCGATGCCGCTGTCGTCCAGCAGCAGCGACAGGCTGGCGTGGTCCAGGGTCAGGGGCGCTTGGGGGTAGGCGCCGCTGCCAAACAGAATCAGGCCGAGGCGATCGTCTTTGCGGCGCTGGATAAAACCGTGGACCACCTGTTTGACGGCGGCCAGGCGGTCGATCTTCTGGCCGTTGGCGTCGGTAAAGTCCTGGGTCTCCATGGATTGGGAGATGTCGATGGCGAGCATCAAGTCGCGCACCGGTTGTTGCCGTTCGATGGGTTTTTCCACCCACACTGGGCGAGCGATGGCGAGCATCAGCAGCGCCCAGACCAGCAGGTTGAGCAGCAACTGCAAGTGATTGGTCCGCGTACCACGGGTGGCAGGTACCTGGCCCACGGCTTGGCTCATCGCGGCAAAAAACGGTACGCGTACGGCGCTGCGGGCCTCGCGGTATTCCGGCAAATAGCGGTAGGCCAGCCAAGGCAACGGCAGCAGGAGCAGCAGCCAGGGGTAATCAAGCTGCCACATGATGATGCTCCACCCAGGCTTTGCACTGGGCCAACAGCTGTTCACGTTGCACGCTGGATAACGATGCGGCGGGGCTGTAAGCCAGCTTCGCCAACTGCCGGCTGAAATCCTCGGGCAGCTCCACTGCGCCATGGCGTTGCAGGAAATCCTGCCAGCCGCTGCCGCTCAATGTCGGCACACGCTGGTGCTCTTCTGGTGCCAGCGGCATCGACAGGGCCACACGTTTGAGCAGTTCCGGCAGTTCGCGCAAATCCTCAAGGGCATTGAGCTGTACCAATGCCTCTCGACGGTAGGCATTGCGTCGCCAGCGTAACCACGCTTTGAACCCGAGCACGACCAACGCCAATACCAGCAGGCCCAGGATGGCGTACCAACCCCAGGTCTGCGGCCAGTAACTGACAGGGGCGGGCAGGCCCAACTCCTGGAGTTGTTCGATGCTGGGAACGTGGGCGTTCAACGGCGTGCACCATTGTGTTTGCCCAATTCGCTGCGCAGTTGTTCAGCGGCAGGCAGGGCGGTGCTGAACATCATCAGCGGCACCTGGCTGCGGCGCAGCAAACTGGCCACCGCCTTGAGCCGCCCGCCGAGAAAGTCTCCCAAGGGTTGGCGCACCTGATGTTTATGCACCGCCAGCTCCACTTGCAACTGGCCCTGGGTGACCAGCAGTTGGCCACGCTCAGGCACGTTCAGGGCCAACGGGTCGTAAACCTGCAGCGCAATCACATCGTTATGGGCTGACAACTGTCGCATCAGTTGCAGGGTGCGGTCACTGGCACCGGCAAAGTCACTGACGATGCAGATCATATGGTCATGCCCGGCCAGGGCCAGGCAGTGTTGCAGCACCTTGTCCAGTTGCCCGTCACCTTCACGGTCCGGGTTGGTTGCAGCCAAGGCCTGGTTCTGTTGGGTGATTCGGTTGCACAACGCCTCGACCCGCTTACGACTGCGCAATGGTGCGACGCTG
>NZ_WNNK01000057.1 GCF_009724245.1 Pseudomonas spelaei
TTTAATCTTGACGATGACCTACTCTCACATGGGGAAACCCCACACTACCATCGGCGATGCATCGTTTCACTACTGAGTTCGGGATGGGATCAGGTGGTTCCAATGCTCTATGGTCGTCAAGAAATTCGGGTACTGAGTCGTGACCTGTTGGCCTCGCTTCAGCAAATTGGGTACGTGATAGCTTTCGGTGTTTTGTGAGCGTCGAACTTTCGGTTCATTGCGTCTTCACACACCGCAATCTGATGCTCTTTCGAGTAGTCAAATTGCTTGGGTGTTATATGGTCAAGCCTCACGGGCAATTAGTATTGGTTAGCTCAACGCCTCACAGCGCTTACACACCCAACCTATCAACGTCGTAGTCTTCGACGGCCCTTCAGGGGACTCAAGGTCCCAGTGAGATCTCATCTTGAGGCTAGTTTCCCGCTTAGATGCTTTCAGCGGTTATCTATTCCGAACATAGCTACCCGGCAATGCCACTGGCGTGACAACCGGAACACCAGAGGTTCGTCCACTCCGGTCCTCTCGTACTAGGAGCAGCCCCTCTCAAATCTCAAACGTCCACGGCAGATAGGGACCGAACTGTCTCACGACGTTCTAAACCCAGCTCGCGTACCACTTTAAATGGCGAACAGCCATACCCTTGGGACCGGCTTCAGCCCCAGGATGTGATGAGCCGACATCGAGGTGCCAAACACCGCCGTCGATATGAACTCTTGGGCGGTATCAGCCTGTTATCCCCGGAGTACCTTTTATCCGTTGAGCGATGGCCCTTCCATACAGAACCACCGGATCACTAAGACCTACTTTCGTACCTGCTCGACGTGTCTGTCTCGCAGTCAAGCGCGCTTTTGCCTTTATACTCTACGACCGATTTCCGACCGGTCTGAGCGCACCTTCGTACTCCTCCGTTACTCTTTAGGAGGAGACCGCCCCAGTCAAACTACCCACCATACACTGTCCTCGATCCGGATAACGGACCTGAGTTAGAACCTCAAAGTTGCCAGGGTGGTATTTCAAGGTTGGCTCCACGCGAACTGGCGTCCACGCTTCAAAGCCTCCCACCTATCCTACACAAGCAAATTCAAAGTCCAGTGCAAAGCTATAGTAAAGGTTCACGGGGTCTTTCCGTCTAGCCGCGGATACACTGCATCTTCACAGCGATTTCAATTTCACTGAGTCTCGGGTGGAGACAGCGCCGCCATCGTTACGCCATTCGTGCAGGTCGGAACTTACCCGACAAGGAATTTCGCTACCTTAGGACCGTTATAGTTACGGCCGCCGTTTACCGGGGCTTCGATCAAGAGCTTCGCGTTAGCTAACCCCATCAATTAACCTTCCGGCACCGGGCAGGCGTCACACCCTATACGTCCACTTTCGTGTTTGCAGAGTGCTGTGTTTTTAATAAACAGTCGCAGCGGCCTGGTATCTTCGACCGGCATGAGCTTACGGAGCAAGTCCTTCACCCTCACCGGCGCACCTTCTCCCGAAGTTACGGTGCCATTTTGCCTAGTTCCTTCACCCGAGTTCTCTCAAGCGCCTTGGTATTCTCTACCCAACCACCTGTGTCGGTTTGGGGTACGGTTCCTGGTTACCTGAAGCTTAGAAGCTTTTCTTGGAAGCATGGCATCAACCACTTCGTTACCTAAAAGGTAACTCGTCATCAGCTCTCGGCCTTAGAATCCCGGATTTACCTAAGATTCCAGCCTACCACCTTAAACTTGGACAACCAACGCCAAGCTGGCCTAGCCTTCTCCGTCCCTCCATCGCAATAACCAGAAGTACAGGAATATTAACCTGTTTTCCATCGACTACGCTTTTCAGCCTCGCCTTAGGGACCGACTAACCCTGCGTCGATTAACGTTGCGCAGGAAACCTTGGTCTTTCGGCGTGGGTGTTTTTCACACCCATTGTCGTTACTCATGTCAGCATTCGCACTTCTGATACCTCCAGCAAGCTTCTCAACTCACCTTCACAGGCTTACAGAACGCTCCTCTACCGCATCACTTACGTGATACCCGTAGCTTCGGTGTATGGTTTGAGCCCCGTTACATCTTCCGCGCAGGCCGACTCGACTAGTGAGCTATTACGCTTTCTTTAAAGGGTGGCTGCTTCTAAGCCAACCTCCTAGCTGTCTAAGCCTTCCCACATCGTTTCCCACTTAACCATAACTTTGGGACCTTAGCTGACGGTCTGGGTTGTTTCCCTTTTCACGACGGACGTTAGCACCCGCCGTGTGTCTCCCATGCTCGGCACTTGTAGGTATTCGGAGTTTGCATCGGTTTGGTAAGTCGGGATGACCCCCTAGCCGAAACAGTGCTCTACCCCCTACAGTGATACATGAGGCGCTACCTAAATAGCTTTCGAGGAGAACCAGCTATCTCCGAGCTTGATTAGCCTTTCACTCCGATCCACAGGTCATCCGCTAACTTTTCAACGGTAGTCGGTTCGGTCCTCCAGTTAGTGTTACCCAACCTTCAACCTGCCCATGGATAGATCGCCCGGTTTCGGGTCTATTCCCAGCGACTAGACGCCCTATTAAGACTCGCTTTCGCTACGCCTCCCCTATTCGGTTAAGCTCGCCACTGAAAATAAGTCGCTGACCCATTATACAAAAGGTACGCAGTCACCCAACAAAGTGGGCTCCCACTGCTTGTACGCATACGGTTTCAGGATCTATTTCACTCCCCTCTCCGGGGTTCTTTTCGCCTTTCCCTCACGGTACTAGTTCACTATCGGTCAGTCAGTAGTATTTAGCCTTGGAGGATGGTCCCCCCATATTCAGACAAAGTTTCTCGTGCTCCGTCCTACTCGATTTCATGACTAAGAGATTTTCGCGTACAGGGCTATCACCCACTATGGCCGCACTTTCCAGAGCGTTCCGCTAATCTCAAAGCCACTTAAGGGCTAGTCCCCGTTCGCTCGCCACTACTAAGGGAATCTCGGTTGATTTCTTTTCCTCAGGGTACTTAGATGTTTCAGTTCCCCTGGTTCGCCTCTTACGCCTATGTATTCAGCGTAAGATAACCATCTTATGATGGCTGGGTTCCCCCATTCAGACATCTCCGGATCAAAGTCTGTTTGCCGACTCCCCGAAGCTTTTCGCAGGCTACCACGTCTTTCATCGCCTCTGACTGCCAAGGCATCCACCGTATGCGCTTCTTCACTTGACCATATAACCCCAAGCAATCTGGTTATACTGTGAAGACAACATTCGCCGAAAATTCGATCATACTCAATTAAGAGCAACTCACAAACTTTACCTTAGCCTGAATAAACACCAGTGAAAGTGTTATCCAGTCTATCTTTCTATCACATACCCAAATTTTTAAAGAACGATCTAATCAAAGACTAGAAATCAACATTCACCATCACTACGATGGAATGCTCATTTCTAAGCTTTCAAGACAGAAGCAGTTAGTGGTGGAGCCAAACGGGATCGAACCGTTGACCTCCTGCGTGCAAGGCAGGCGCTCTCCCAGCTGAGCTATGGCCCCGTATTTCTACAGGCGTTTCCCACACAAAATTGGTGGGTCTGGGCAGATTCGAACTGCCGACCTCACCCTTATCAGGGGTGCGCTCTAACCAACTGAGCTACAGACCCAATTTCGGGCTGCTTCTTTATCGTCTTCTTCAATGAATCAAGCAATTCGTGTGGGAACTTATGGAGCAGCTGATGTCGTCGATTAAGGAGGTGATCCAGCCGCAGGTTCCCCTACGGCTACCTTGTTACGACTTCACCCCAGTCATGAATCACACCGTGGTAACCGTCCTCCCGAAGGTTAGACTAGCTACTTCTGGTGCAACCCACTCCCATGGTGTGACGGGCGGTGTGTACAAGGCCCGGGAACGTATTCACCGCGACATTCTGATTCGCGATTACTAGCGATTCCGACTTCACGCAGTCGAGTTGCAGACTGCGATCCGGACTACGATCGGTTTTATGGGATTAGCTCCACCTCGCGGCTTGGCAACCCTCTGTACCGACCATTGTAGCACGTGTGTAGCCCAGGCCGTAAGGGCCATGATGACTTGACGTCATCCCCACCTTCCTCCGGTTTGTCACCGGCAGTCTCCTTAGAGTGCCCACCATGACGTGCTGGTAACTAAGGACAAGGGTTGCGCTCGTTACGGGACTTAACCCAACATCTCACGACACGAGCTGACGACAGCCATGCAGCACCTGTCTCAATGTTCCCGAAGGCACCAATCTATCTCTAGAAAGTTCATTGGATGTCAAGGCCTGGTAAGGTTCTTCGCGTTGCTTCGAATTAAACCACATGCTCCACCGCTTGTGCGGGCCCCCGTCAATTCATTTGAGTTTTAACCTTGCGGCCGTACTCCCCAGGCGGTCAACTTAATGCGTTAGCTGCGCCACTAAGAGCTCAAGGCTCCCAACGGCTAGTTGACATCGTTTACGGCGTGGACTACCAGGGTATCTAATCCTGTTTGCTCCCCACGCTTTCGCACCTCAGTGTCAGTATCAGTCCAGGTGGTCGCCTTCGCCACTGGTGTTCCTTCCTATATCTACGCATTTCACCGCTACACAGGAAATTCCACCACCCTCTACCATACTCTAGCTCGTCAGTTTTGAATGCAGTTCCCAGGTTGAGCCCGGGGATTTCACATCCAACTTAACGAACCACCTACGCGCGCTTTACGCCCAGTAATTCCGATTAACGCTTGCACCCTCTGTATTACCGCGGCTGCTGGCACAGAGTTAGCCGGTGCTTATTCTGTCGGTAACGTCAAAACAGCAAAGTATTAATTTACTGCCCTTCCTCCCAACTTAAAGTGCTTTACAATCCGAAGACCTTCTTCACACACGCGGCATGGCTGGATCAGGCTTTCGCCCATTGTCCAATATTCCCCACTGCTGCCTCCCGTAGGAGTCTGGACCGTGTCTCAGTTCCAGTGTGACTGATCATCCTCTCAGACCAGTTACGGATCGTAGCCTTGGTGAGCCATTACCTCACCAACTAGCTAATCCGACCTAGGCTCATCTGATAGCGCAAGGCCCGAAGGTCCCCTGCTTTCTCCCGTAGGACGTATGCGGTATTAGCGTCCGTTTCCGAACGTTATCCCCCACTACCAGGCAGATTCCTAGGCATTACTCACCCGTCCGCCGCTCTCAAGAGAAGCAAGCTTCTCTCTACCGCTCGACTTGCATGTGTTAGGCCTGCCGCCAGCGTTCAATCTGAGCCATGATCAAACTCTTCAGTTCAAACATCTTTGGGTTTTTAAGAAACCCTAAACTTGGCTCAGCAATCGTTGGTTACATCTTTGATTTCTCGCGGAGTAACTTGTGATGCTGATAATCTTGTTGACTATCAGTCTGACTCCACAAGCACCCACACGAATTGCTTGATTCAGTTGTTAAAGAGCGGTTGGTTAAGATCTTTCGTCTCAACCGAGGCGCGCATTCTACAGCAGCCTCTGTTGCTGTCAAGCGGTTTTTTTAAGAAGTTTTCAAAGTTTCCTTTGTAACTTCAACCACTTGCGCTTCCGATCTCTCGTTAGCGGGAGGCGAATTCTACAGCGTTACACGCTGCTGTCAACACCTCTTTTTCTCCGCTTTCGACCGAGAAGATCGAACCGTTAATAGAGCCAAACAACACCGCTCTATCAACTCCTTCTGGGCTTCGATGA
>NZ_WNNK01000058.1 GCF_009724245.1 Pseudomonas spelaei
GCCCCCCGCCAAGCGCAGGGTGTTTTGCGTTCGCGACATTGTTTGTACACCTACGCCTCAGTGCTGCTTGCCCATTCCGTCAGATGCACGCAGAATCAAATCCCGCGTTGCACATGGCCGGGCATGGATGCAACCTTGCTAGGATTGCAGGGCAATACGGAATTAACCCAGCTCTCAAGGCTGGGTTTTTTACGTCCAAAATTTGTATGGGAGGCCATAGTCGGGAAAACCATACCCCCAGCCTGCTGTACTTAACAAATCGGTTTGAGAGGGCGTCTTGCGGCGAGACTTTCACCCACAACATCGCGCCCATACTGAGTACATCAAAGAGAAGCCCGCATGCGCGGGCTGTCAATGCCAATACGCGTTTGCGGGTGGACTTCACTGCCCATCAACGCACCGTTCACCTGGACCAGGGTCAACTGTACATCGAGGTGGCCGCCGACAAGGAGCGGCCACTGTTCGTACAAGCGGGCGAGGCCAATGTGCGAGTGGTGGGCACCGGTTTCGATGTGCGGCGCAGCCAGCAGCAACTGGTGGTCAGCGTTGCCCACGGCCAGGTGGCATTCGATCCCGACCCCAAGGCGCAAGCCACCTTGCTCGGCGCACAGCAACGCGCCACCTACAACTACGCCAAGGGCACCTTGCAACAGCAAACCCTCAACGCCAGCGAGGTTGCCGACTGGCGCAGCGGGCACCTGTCATTTCGCAATCGCGAACTGGCCAGCCTGATCGATGAGTTGAGCCTGTATCGCCCCGGTGCCAGCTTTCAAGTGGATAACGCCGTGGCGCAGTTGAAGGTATCGGGCAACCTGGACGTGAATGATCCAGACGCCCTGCTCAACGCTCTACCGGCCCTGCTGCCGGTGAAAACCGTGGCCCTGGCCGACGGAAAAGTCAGGATCGAAGCCCGCAAGTAGCGTTCACAACTCCACACTTAAGAATATTTTTCATTCGCATGTGTGGATTTTTTTGCCTGCCGCGTCTTCCTCCCGTCTGCGTTTGATACGCATGCCTTTCTGGCACTTTTGCCGCTTTGGGGGATTTCATGTTTCGCGCGCCTTATCACGTCCAGCACCTGCTTCTTCGACCGACACTCATCGCTTCGTGCCTGGCCTTCAGCCTGCACGCCCAGGCCGAGTCGTTCACCCTGCAACTGCCCGTCCAGTCCCTGGCCACATCCCTGAGTCAGGTGGCGCAACAGGCGAACATCCAGTTGCTGTTCGATGAAGCCCTGCTGAAAAACGTCCAGGCGCCCGCCCTCAAAGGCGAATACACCCCGGAAGTGGCAATCCGTACCTTGCTGAAAAACGGTGAGTTCACCCTGATCAAGGTCGGCAGCACCTACGTCGTGCGTCCCGACGAGGGCAAGACCACCAACAGCGGCACTGTCCAACTCGACGCCTTGAGTGTGATCGGCACCGGCAATCAAGTGGACTCCACCACGGTCGGCCGCTCCACCCTGACCCAGGCCGATATCGACCGCTACCAGCCCAGCAACATTCCCAGCCTGCTCCAGACGCTGCCAGGCATCAGCATGGGTGGCTCGATGAAACCCGGCGGCCAGACCATCAACATTCGCGGCCTGGGGGATGCCGAGGACGTACCACTGACCGTCGACGGTGCGGCCAAGAGTAGCTTCGAGCGCTATCAACAAGGCACCGTGTTCATCGAGCCCGAGTTGATCAAAAGTATCGAGGTAGAGAAAGGCCCGCATTCGGCCTTCACCGGTAATGGCGGTTTTGGCGGCACGGTCAATATGATCACCAAGGATGCCCCCGACCTGCTCAGGGACGGTCGCAATACCGGCGCGATGCTCAAATACAGTTACGCCAGTAATGACCATCAACAGGTCTATAGCGGTGCCGTCTACGGCCGCACCGATGACGGTCGTTTCGACGCACTGGCCTATCTGACCCAGCGTGACGGCGGCGACATGAAGCTGGCCGCGACGCTGCCCGACCCTGGCAATAACTACCCGATCAACCCCAAGCGCTTGCCCAATAGCGCCCAGGATGTGGACGGCAAGCTATTCAAGCTCAACATGCACCTCACCGACGAACACAGCGTCGGTCTGTCCTATTCCCGTTCCCACAGCCAGCGCTGGACACCGTTTTCGGCCGCAAGCTACCCCTCGCCGCCGAGCCAGGCCTACATCAACAGGTATGGTTATGAGGGCGCGCTGAAAGGCTTCCTGGCCAATCGCGACACCGTCGACACCACCTGGTCGACCAAGTACCAATACCAGCCAATGGACAATCCACTGGTGGACCTGAAACTCAGCTACTCGGAATCCAACACCGACCAGACCGACGAGCGCGACGCCAATGCGCTCTTTTCCCTGGCCACGGGCGGCCGGAAGATGGACACCGCCTACAAAGACCGGATTCTCGAACTGCGCAACACCAGCCTGTTTGCCACCGGGCCACTGGAACATGCCGTGACCACGGGGGTGCAGGTCCGCAAACACAACCGCGACACCGAAATGTGGATGCCGGGCTCCACTTACAACACCGCCAAGCATAACTACGGGCACTTCCAGCCCGCCTTCATGCCCCGCGGCAAGGTCGACACCAACAGCTTCTTTGTCCAGGACGCAGTGACCCTGGGCGACGTGACGATCACGCCCTCCCTGCGCTATGACCATGTGCGCAACCGTGGCGAAGGCAACGATGCGCCGTACTACAACAACCCGGTCCCAAGCGTTGGCCACGACTACAGCGACCGCACCTACACCGGTTGGTCACCGCGCCTGGCAGCGTTCTGGACCGTCACGCCGAACGTGGCGATGTTCGCCAACTGGAGCAGGACTTGGCGCGCGCCGGTGATTGACGAACAATACGAAGTCCAGGGGTTCGGCAACCGCACCGCCACCAGCGTCGACCTCAACCCGGAACGCATCACGGCGATCACCGTGGGCAACATCACCAACTTTGCCAACGTCGTCGCCAATGGCGACAACCTGCAACTGCGCACGACGCTCTTCCATAACCGGATCGAGGACGAGATTTTCAAAGCCACCGGCGTCGGC
>NZ_WNNK01000059.1 GCF_009724245.1 Pseudomonas spelaei
GAACCAGTCGAGCGGCACGGTTTCGGTTGTAGCGCCAGACGATGTGTACAAAGGCGACCAGACTGTCACCACGGCTATCACCAAGGTAGCCGGCGGCGAGCACTTTGAGAACCTGGTACCTGGCACAACGCCGGTCAGCACCACCGTCACGGATACTCCGGGTACCGATAACACCACCACCGTCACGCTGACCGCACCTGATGCCGTCAATGAAGGTGGCCAGATCACCTACACCGCGACCTTGAGCAACAAGGCTGGCACCGACGTCACGCTGAAACTCGACAACGGTTCCACCATCACCATCAAACAAGGTGAAACCGTGGGTTCGGTGACCGTAGCGGCGCCGGGCGATGACGTGTTCATCGACAAGAGCACCCAGACCGTCAAGATCACTGACACCACTGGCGGCAATTTCGAGAAGCTGGTTGTAGCGGGCGACGGTGCAACCACCGTTATCAACGACACCATCGACAAGGTCGATGTGGTCCTGACCGCCACCACCACCGTGGGCGAAGGCGGCAACATCGTTTACACCGCGTCCCTGGTCGACAAGGCGGGTAATGCGGTGACCAACATCACCAACCCGCTGACCGTCACCCTGGATAACGGCCAGACCATCACCATTGGTGTAAACCAGTCCAGCGGCACGGTTTCGGTTGTAGCGCCAGACGATGTGTACAAAGGCGATCAAACCGTCACCACCGCCATCAAAGGCGTGACCGGTGGCGAACATTACGAAAATCTGGTGCCAGGCACCACGCCAGTCACTACCACCGTCACGGATACTCCGGGCACCGAGAACACCACCACCGTAACCCTGACGGCTCCGTCGGAAGTGAGCGAAGGTGGGCAGATCACCTACACCGCCACGCTCTCCAACAAAGCGGGCACTGACGTCACGCTGAAGCTGGATAACGGCTCCACCATCACCATCAAGGCCGGCGAAACCGCAGGCACGGTCACTGTGGCCGCCCCTGGCGATGACGTGTTCATCGACAAGAGCACCCAGACCGTCAAGATCACCGACACCGCTGGCGGCAACTTTGAGAAGCTCGTCGTAGCAGGCGATGGCGCAACTACCACCATCAACGACACCATCGACAAGGTCGATGTGGTCCTGACGGCGACCACTACTGTGGGCGAAGGCGGCCAGATCGTTTACACCGCCAGCCTTGTGGATAAAAACGGCGCGGCGGTGACCAATATCACCAACCCGTTGACCGTCACGCTGGATAACGGCCATACCATCACCATTGGTGTAAACCAGTCCAGCGGCACCGTTTCGGTTGTGGCACCTGATGATGTGTACAAAGGCGATCAGACTGTCACCACGGCTATCACCAAGGTAGCCGGCGGCGAGCACTTCGAAAATCTGGTTCCGGGGACCACACCGGTCACCACCACCGTGACTGACACACCGGGTACCGAAAACACCACCACTGTCACGCTGACCGCACCTGATGCCGTCAACGAAGGTGGTCAGATTACTTACACCGCCACGCTCTCCAACAAAGCAGGCACTGACGTCACGCTGAAGTTGGATAACGGCTCCACCATCACCATCAAGGCCGGCGAAACCGCAGGCACGGTCACTGTGGCCGCCCCTGGCGATGACGTGTTCATCGACAAGAGCACCCAGACCGTCAAGATCACCGACACCACTGGCGGCAATTTCGAGAAGCTGGTTGTAGCGGGCGACGGTGCGACCACCGTTATCAACGACACCATCGACAAGGTCGATGTGGTCCTGACCGCCACCACCACCGTGGGCGAAGGCGGCAACATCGTTTACACCGCCAGCCTTGTGGATAAAAACGGCGCGGCAGTGACGAACATCACCAATCCGTTGACGGTGACTTTGGACAACGGCCAAACCATCACCATTGGTGTGAACCAATCGAGCGGCACCGTTTCGGTTGTGGCACCTGATGATGTGTACAAAGGCGACCAGACTGTCACCACCGCCATCACCAAGGTAGCCGGTGGTGAGCATTACGAAAATCTGGTTCCAGGCACCACGCCTGTCACCACCACTGTGACCGATACTCCGGGCACTGAAAACACCACCACTGTCACGCTGACCGCACCTGATGCCGTCAACGAAGGTGGTCAGATTACTTACACCGCCACGCTTTCCAACAAAGCGGGCACCGACGTCACGCTGAAGCTGGATAACGGTTCCACCATCACCATCAAGCAGGGTGAGACCGTTGGCTCGGTGACCGTGGCCGCCCCTGGCGATGACGTGTTCATCGACAAGAGCACCCAAACCGTCAAGATCACTGACACCACTGGCGGCAACTTCGAGAAGCTGGTTGTAGCGGGCGACGGTGCGACCACCGTTATCAACGACACCATCGACAAGGTCGATGTGGTCCTGACCGCCACCACCACCATCGGCGAAGGCGGCAATATTGTTTACACCGCCAGCCTGGTAGACAAAAACGGCGTTGCAGTGACCAACATCACCAACCCGCTGACGGTG